>NZ_JBBIXN010000005.1:0-379553 GCF_037646455.1 Maribellus mangrovi
AAAAAGCCAAAACTCAACCTGGAAGAAATTGTCGAAGAAAGACGTGTTTGCTCTTTCTCTTAGATCGAACTCACGTTATTTTAAATATCTCTTTTCTATTGTTTCTATTTTTACGGAACGTCGCCGGTGTCGCTCTTCGGATGAAGGTTGTGCCTTTAGAAAAATTCTAACCAGATTTCGGGCGAGTTCTTCACCAATCACCCTTTCTCCAACACACAGAATATTCATATTATCGTGTTCCACTCCTTGTTGAGCGGTGTAACAGTCGTGGCAAACCGCAGCCCTGATCCCCGGGAATTTATTGGCAGCGATCGATACTCCCGCTCCGCTGCCACAGATAAGAATGCCTCTGTCGGTTTTTCCTTCTAAAATGGAAAGAGCCAGCACTTCGGCAGCATCAGGATAATCATCGAAAGCCACTTCGGGATCGAGGTAAACGACCTCGTGTCCGCTTTTTGCAACTTCCGATTTTAATACCTCGGCTATACGTGTTCCGGCATGATCATATGCAATACTCACTTTCATGACTTATTTGTTTCTATTGTTTCTTTCACGTGTTCAATCACATTTTCAACCGTAAATCCATAGTTTTTGAAATTGTCCTGGTAAGGAGCGCTTGAACCGAAACGTTCCACAGAAACTGCTGTACCTGTGTCGCCAACCCATTCTTTCCAGCCAAGCGCAGTTCCTGCTTCTACGGCAGTTCTGGCTTTTACTTTTGGCGGGAGTACTTCATTAATGTACGTCTCGTCTTGTTCTTTAAATAATTCCCAACAGGGCAAACTCACTACTCGCGTGTCGATGTTCTTATCGAGAAGATTTTCCTGAGCCTCCAGCGCCAGCGACACTTCCGATCCGGTTCCAATAAGAATGGCATCCGGAGTTTCGCCTTTTTCTTTAGAAAGAATGTAGCCGCCGTTCATCACTCCTTCGGCTGAAGCATATTTGCTTCTGTCGGCAATAGGGACATCTTGCCGTGTTAAAACCATCATCGATGGGCCTTCTGTTCGCTCAAGCACTTCTCGCCATGCATAAGCTACCTCGTTGGCATCGGCCGGACGAAATACAAAAATGTTGGGCATGGCCCTGAACGATGCCAGGTGTTCCACGGGTTGGTGTGTCGGTCCGTCGCCACCCAAACCGATTGAATCGTGGGTCAACACGTAAATGGTAGGAAGTTTTATTAATGCCGCCAAACGAATAGCTGGGCGTGCATAATCGGAAAAGATGAAAAATGTTGCAGCAAATGCCCTTAATCCGCCATGAAGCGTGATTCCTGAACTTGCTGCAGCCATTCCATGTTCCCTGATTCCCCAGGCGATATTTCGGTTCTGATAGTTCCCTTTTTCGAAATATCCCCAATCTTCCATCAGGGTTTTGGTAGAAGCGGCAAGATCAGCGCTACCTCCCAGTAAGTAAGGAACCTTTTTAGCAAACGAATTGATGATTTTAGAAGATGCTTTACGTGTAGCGACGGGACCATCTTCTGGAGTAAATTCAGGAATGTCTTTATCCCAGCTTCTATCAAGTTCAAGTGCCCTTCCTTTTTCAAGCAGCTCATATAAATCTGGATATTTTTGCTGATAGTGCAGATACATTAAGTTCCAATTCTCTTCTTGCACATGGCCTTTTTCAAATGCCTGTTCCATATGTATTTTCACTTCTTCCGGAACATAAAAGGTTTCTCCTTCGGGCCAACCATACACTTTTTGGTTGCTTTCACTTCATCTTCGCCTAAAGCTGAACCGTGTGCTTCTGTAGTATCCTGTTTATTGGGCGCTCCGAAGGCAATGTGTGTGCGTAAAATTATTAATGACGGTTTATCTTTTTCCTTTTGAGCTGTTTGGTAAGCTTTGGTAATTTTTTCAATATCGTTGGCATTTTCTCCCAAATCCTGAACATGCCAGTTGTAGCCTTCGAAACGTTTTTTTACGTCATCGGTGTAGGTAATTTCAGTGTCCCCGTCGATACTGATGTGGTTATCGTCGTACAGGAAAATCAGCTTTCCAAGTCCAAAATGACCAGCCAATGAAGCTGCTTCATTAGAGGCGCCTTCCATCAGGTCGCCATCGCTGCAAAAACCGTAAGTATAGTGATCAACAACCGGGAAATCAGGTTTATTGAATTTCAATGCGAGATGTGCTTCTGCCATAGCCATTCCAACGGCGGTCATAAATCCCTGCCCCAGTGGACCGGTTGTAGTTTCAATGCCTTCGGTTAATCCGTACTCCGGGTGACCAGGTGTTTTGCTGCCCCACATTCGAAGATTTTTAAGATCGTCCATCGACAAACAATAGCCTGTAAGATGCAGCATGATATATTGAACGATTAAAGCGTGGCCATTGGACAGCACAAAACGGTCGCGATTAAACCACTTTGGGTTTTCAGGATTATAACTCATTATTTTATTCCATAATACATAAGCTGCCGGTGCCAGCGACATGGCTGTTCCCGGATGTCCGGAACTGGCTTTCTGAACGGCATCCATAGCCAGTGTTCTAATGGTATTAACTGACAAAGTTTTTACATCTTGTTTATTCATAATCCAAGCTGTTGTATTGTTTGATAAAATTTTTCAACGTTTATCGATGCGTATCAAATTGCTTCTGTGCCACTTTATTCATGAATTTCGATGTGACCTCGGATCCGTAAACACCATAAGAATCTACCACTATTCCCTTTTCACCTGAACTGGTTTGAACGGCAAAAACGATGCTCATATCTGCCGGATTTGTGTTTCCCTCAAACCTGTGAAATTCATGCAATTCAACATCAATGGCATCAAATTTCTTTTCTTTTCCCTCCACCATTAAACCTTTATCACTAATCCTGAAGTTATGTTTGTATCCTTGTTTTTTTAAAGCTTCCATGGCTTCAACAAGTGTATCGTAGCTGTTATTTTTACCTTTCATAATTCCTAAAATTTAAAGTTGCTGTATTTATACCGAAAATACCCTGCCATGTCGGCTCGTCCGACACAAATAACTACTATTCAGACCATTAGGATAAAAGGCTGATCAAATGAAAAAAATATGTGTAGAATAATTAGTACTTGATGGGTATAAACATTCACATGTTCTTAAAATATAATCTCCTCAAATTTCAATGTCTATTTTATTGAAAAACTCAAGTTTTGCCGAATAGGGACGGGTGATGCTTGTATAGAAATTCTGATTCATAAAAAAGAAGTCCTGTTTTATGCAATTGAACTTTTAAATTGAACAACGATACCACACAAACAAAGAAGATTCCGATCTTTCCAAGATCGGATTTCCAACGATAAAATATTAAAACACTATCACTTTATCGGTTTGTATTTTACCGTTCGTTCTTACAACAAGCAGTTTCACCCCTTTTTGATCAACAGGAATTACAAGCTCCACACTGCCCGAAGCTGACTTATTGGTTATCAAACGCCCCTCGATGTTATATACATAAACCATTGCATCCCTGGCTAAGTTTTGGACCACAATATTTTGGTGATTAGCATAGGCATTCCATGTTTTAACATTTGCTTTATTGTCATTTATATCGGTGGCATTCAACGGCTCAAGAATTCTTACATCGAACACTCCTCCAGCAACATTTGAACTGTTAATTGCCTGGAATTTAACGGTGATGTAATCTTTCCCTTCTGTCATTGTATTGGGGATTGGATATTCTACATTAAAAAATTCACTTTTATTCCATTTTCCGACAAGGTTTTCGGTGGTTAGTTTTTCCCCGTCAATCAGGATATCAAACGTTCTGTTTCCGGCTTCATTCCCCCAGTAACGCACCATCAGTGATAAATCCTTTTTGCTATCTGTTCTGAAAGTGTAACTGATATAACCCCCATCGCGTGCATCGCGCCAAAACTCGTTTTGCCAGTTTCCGGTATAAGAATTCTGGCTTTGAAGATCGTGATTGACTTCGGGTTGTTGTTCCCCCGGTGATACCTGATCAACCGTACGTTCTTCGAGCTCCACTTTGGCTTGTTCTATTGCTGCCAGACTGTCCAATACATCCTGGTACTCATCTTCGTTGAGAGCCAGCCAGTACATCATGTAACGGGCATCATGGATTTTATAAAATGGTTCAAGAATAAGAGCAGAGTCGGAAGCATCCGGAAATGCGCCCTTCATTTTAAAATGTAAGGGTTCGCCTTTAACCGGTATAATTTTCGAGGTAATACTATCACGGTTACTAACAATAATTGGCGCCTTATTAATAGGCTCCAGACTACCGCTGGCAATATGTCCCCATCGACTGTCATCTGCAACCAATCCGGCCAGATCTTCGGTTCCGGTCTTGGCTCCAAGTAAAACCGGACCATGCATCACGGCAACGTATTCGGAAACATTTGGAAGCTGCTCAATGGTGTTGTGCATCGGCAATATTACAATAATCGAATCACCGCTGTTCCAGGTACGATGAACGGGAACATACGTCTGGGGTTCAGATTGAATATCAAGCGTATCATTATTGATCACGATTTTCAAAGTTCCACCTGAAACCCATTTCGGTGAACGGACCATTAAAGTGAATTCAGCCGGGCCACCTTCAGCAATCAGTAGTTTTGTTTGTTCCTCTTCCGGGAATGTGGTCTCCTGACGGATGGTGATGCCTTTGGATTTCCAGTTTAGTTCAGAAGCTATAAAAAGGTTCAGATACAAGGAATCATTCTCGTGAGTATAGATGTATTCACCGTATTTACCATGATTTTCCATTCCGGTTCCAACACAACACCACATTGCCTGGTTAGGCGCTGAATACACACGGTAATGTTGCGGTCGTACAGGCGTGAAATACACATATCCTCCATGTTCGGGATGCTGGGTCGACAGAATATGATTTAACATTGCCTGCTCGTAAAAATCAGCGTATTTCGCCTGAGGATCAGTCCGAAAAAGGTCTTCGGTTAATTTAAGCATGTTATTGGTGTTGCACGACTCCGGACCTTCAACATCGTTTATAAAATCCAAGCTTGCTGATGCTGCCGGAAAATGTTCCCTACGGCTGTTTCCGCCCAGTGCCAAAGTTCGGTTTTCGGTAACTGTTTGCCAGAAAAACTGAGCTGCTTTGATGTAAGTATTATCGTCGGTAACTTCTGCAATCCTTTGAAATCCTACAGCTTTCGGAATTTGGGTGTTAGCGTGCATATTATCAAGATTGTCGCGGGAAGCTGCCATGTTGTTCAGAATCAGTTTATGTGAGAAGCGCTTGGCAGCCTGAATAAATTTTGCATTTCCCGTCATCTGATAAGCATCCGCCAGTACTTCATTCATTCCTCCGTGCTCCGTATTCAGCATCGTTTCCATTTGAGCATTCGTCAGCTCTGAGGTGATATCAACCGCCCAGTCGCAGAACGAAAGAAATACATCTTTCGCTTTCTCATTGTTACCATATAACCAGGCGTCGCGTAATCCGGCCATGGTTTTATGCAGGTTGTACCAGGGTACCCAGGCGGTATTGAAAGCATTGAAATTTCCGGATTTAAATGTTGGCCAAATAGAACTGCTGTTTGGCACACCACCGGCATAACCCTTGCCCCACGTAGTATAAAGCCTGAAATTAGCATCCTGACAAGCTTTTAATTCATCGACCATATAATCCATTCGCTGTTTGCAGGTGGCGTTCCCCGTTGCTGCGTAGTTGATCGCCATGGCAGTAAGATAATGGCCTCCGATGTGGCCGTCGAGCCCGCTCCAATTTGGATAACTGGTAGCTTTTGCAGCCAGTCCCGCCTCTTTGCGGTAGGGTGCCAGCAAGCGATCTACATCGTACTGCAATAAGGTTTGAATATTTAGTTCCTGTGCATGTTTAAATGGTCCTTCCAAAAGCGTGACATCTCCCAGTGGAAATTCATTGGTGTAAAGTTTGTCCTGTTGATCGCCGTTAATTTCAAACGGATTTTCAACCTTATAATTTAAGGTGTAAATAACAGAATTAGTCCCGTCGACTGAAGTAACCGTTATGGTTGAAGTGCCGGAGCCCGAAGAAAGATCAACCGTTTCTGCTCCCGTAATGGTTACTCCCGGAATAACCGGAGTAACAACAGGAGTAACCGAAGTGGTTCCAACAGAAAGGTTCACCGTAAATGTAGTTGAATCAGCATCAAAGGCAGGACTGAATTTCCCATCAAGCACCGTAATATTACGCACAGAAGCATTCGATTTTACTTCTTCAGTAAGTTCGCCAATATAAGTTAATGTGAAATTATCGACTTTAAACCAACCATGTCCATCTCCGGCAGTAAGGTTGGGAAAAGTGTATCCAAGACCTGATGATTTGCCGTTGGTACGCACTCCCAGCGTCAGTGTGCCGTCAGTAACCGGAGCAGTAACCGTTAGTGTCAGAAATGGTCCCCGGTCATTTTGTGTTTCCGAGTATCCGCCAAAAGAGTACGATTCTGATTTACTCAACACTTCCAGATTATCTGCAGAATAGTCATCTTCTGCACCAAATAGCATACAAACGCTATTGGCAAAAACACGTTGAGTAGTTAACCGGCTTGTGGTTCCGTTGCTGCTTCCCATTAAGTCGGCGGTAACGGTATACATCCCGTTTGGAATATCAGAAATTGATTGCGATAGTTCCACATCGCCGATGACGGAATTCCACGTGCCGGCAATATATGTTCCGGTCTTTGTATTATCCCCATCATTATTAACACCTACCCAGGCATATCCCGAAGTACCAATCCATGTCCATCCGTTTGAACCTCCGGTTTCAAAACCCGGATTTGAAATGTTCTCCGTATAATCCGTTTGTGATTGCGCCAAAATTCCTAATCCCAGGAAACAGACAATAAGAATGTATTTCATATTTTTCATTTTAATCATTCCGAAAAAAAGAAGTGTTTAACCTGTTAAAATTATTTTAATCACTAAATAATACCAATCTTTTGGGTTGATAATTGAACTCGAACCAATTAATTTGTTTTAAACAGAACGTATAGAAATTAGAAATTCTTTAAGTCTAGCCGTAGTTACAAACTTTGCATTATGTTTATCTTTTTATCAAACTCCCTTTTGGTACTTATGAAAAAGAATTCATCAACTTTGGGATTATAAAGTATTTCGAATAATACAATTGTTGATACTACCCGAGCTGACCCGAAACAGAATAAATCAGATTACTTAATCCGAGGATACGAAGGAGGGGGAGAAATAATTGACTTTATTAAAGTAACAAACAGAAACAAAAAAAGCTCCGAATTACTTCGAAGCTTTTCTGTGGTGTGACTCAGCTGGGTCTTTAACCTTATTTATAATAAGCTTGTTATCAATATTTTAAAATTCTCACATCTAAATAGGTCTCGAATTCTCCTCCTATTTATCTGCAATCTGCTCAAAAGAACTTTCATCTATAAAATTAACAATTTCAGGAATTGTATTCAAATCTTTTACCTCTTTTTGAGTGATTGTTTTACTAAAAATCCAACGATGAGAAATTACTCATTTGTATAGATTGAGTAGTGTCCTCACCTCCCCCCATTTTCCATCAAATTTTTACAGGAAATGAAATAACAATAATAATAAGAATAGCTTTTTTTACCCTTTATTAAGCAATTCCCTACTATCTTAATCTAATAGCTAATTTTAGTATTTCATCAAAAGCACTTTTGTAACCTTTAAAGATAAAGGTGTGTAAATGAATGTATCTATTCAGGTCAGTAGTAATCATGTTTGATTCCTATACTGCCTGCTTTGTATGTAATAACTTAATCCAACAGATATGGGGAAAGTAAAATTTAAACCCAAAAGTTATATCGGTAAATGGTCACTTGGATTAATCATTTTATCACCGCTTTTATTTTATATAAGTATAAATGTTCCCCCACTATTAGAAGATCCATTGACAAGCGGCGGTATCATTTATGGCAGTGCATTTTTTTGTGGGATAATTGGCATTTTAAGAAAAAAAGATTATTCGGTATTGGTAATTCTATCTACTCTGATAGGTTTTTTTATTTTGCTATTTGTTCTTCAACAAGCTTTATTCCCAAGCTTGATTGATTTTAAATAAATTCAATCAGTACCCTGAAACAATTTCATTGATACATCCTTTTAATTAAAATAATGTCCAAACATTTTAATTTGTGATTCTCTTGGTCGTGAGAGTACTCCCCAGAACCAGAAAAACCATTATTGCCAAACGAATCCCTACTCTTTGAATTTAATGAGTCTTGTGGTATTCTAATCTTGTAAGCCCACAAGATCTAATTGTCTATCAGGTTCACAAAAGGAACTATATAAACCTTTTTCGGAAGCCTCCGTAAAACTTTATTAAACAAAAAATCAATGAAAATCTACCGCCTTATTGTTAGAATTTTGGGATTATTGGCATTAATAGGATACGTTCTGTTCCTGATTGATGAAGGAATCCCTCTATTAACAAGTCAAGCTACTTTTGCTGATATTTCAGCTTATATACTTTTTGCTGTTTTTCTCGCCGCCTTTATATTACTTTGGAAACATGAGCTTCTTTCAGGTATTTTAATGATAGTTTGGTTTGGACTGGTATTGTTTTGCATTTTTAACGTCTGGGAAGATGCTGCTTTAGCTGGAATTTTAGCACTACCAATAGCAATTATCGGTATTGTTGTTTTTATTTTTGGCATTCTTAAAAAAAGAGCCGTATCCACCACATCAATATAAATTATGCCAAATAAGTCCCAATTCTTAATCTAATAGCTAATTTAATATTCCATTATTTCCCGGTTAATAAAACCACACCTCATAAAAACCGTATAAATTAACAGCTACAGGTATCACAGGATATTGTAGACAGTTTTTTCATAGAATAACTTATTTGGGTTAAGTTATGTAGCATCCCTACATTAGCAGGGATGCTTTCTTGTGAGTCCCATCATTTTGCCCATATGAGCAAATAAATTGGGAGAACTGCTTCTTGTATTGGATAATGCTTTATTCTTTGATTACTTCTTAAGTGATTCCATCGATGGAAATGATATAAATAGGATGCGTATTACAGGTTAACAGTGATTTTCCAACATCAAAAAACAGCTAGCATTTTGTTGCCATTATAATAGCTTTATTGTTATTCATGGGAAGGATTATTTCGCTGGCTCATTCAAATAACTTTTTTAGTTATAATTCTGAATAGAAATAACTATTTTAATTATTCTCCAGTAGATCAATAACTATTTTGATTAGTCAATTCTACAGACGAGAACTAGAAAATAACGAAGAAAGTTATTCTGCTTGCTATCCTTGGAACCACAAATAACTTTTTTAATTATACTCTGGCTTTAAAACAAAAGAATCCCCTAGCGAATTCTTGCAACGAAACTCGATCTTCATTTAAAACTTAGCTTATACTGCGCTGTACGTCAGGCAATCGCCCTACACCCACATGGAAACCAAAGAACCTGTTAATTCAGGACACCATTACCCCTGTGTTATGTTTCCACCCGCTGCTTTCGCTTATAGTTTCTTTTGGCTTATCGGAGAAAACCTCCTCGCTTATATCTTTTCCCATTATTTCAGGGAAGCAACTCCTAATCCGACTTCTAACCTGCTTGTTATTCCTTCTGAAGAATTCTGTCCGCAGGTGAACATTCAAATACCTCTGAATGAGCCATTACAAAAATACAAAATATATCTCTGTAAATACAAGATAATAAGGCATTTGTGAAAATTTAGGTTAACATTTTTAGTTAGCGGAAATTAACTTTTTTGATTAGTTTGTTGTTCGATGAATACTAGGAAATAACCAGAAAAGTTATATCATCACTTATCCTCAAGAATATCATTAATGATGTCATAAATCTTATTGTATTAAAACGAACATTATCTGGTTATAGTTTAGCCCGAAGAATAAGCAGTAGTCTTGCTTTTGAATAACCAGCCGTAAAAAACACAATAAATTATGAAATCATCTTTTTTTAAGTTTCATCTTTGTAATTTGTTGAACTTGTGACACAATCAATATTTCACATATTCTCCAGTTTTTCTATTCATTTTTGGAAGTTTTGTCTTTTGATCAATTAAATCCTTTGGAATTTTGGATAATTTTCCTTCTGATGAAGTAATCGGCGTATCTCTATTGATTAGAAACGTACTATATGTTGGTGTTTTGTAGTAATCTCCATTCCATTCGTAAATGAAATGATACTTAATATATATCGCCTTTTTCATGCCAACAAAATCACGAAAATATTCCTCGTATTCTGCCTTCACTTCCTTGGTCGCTCCAATTTCATGGAACCGATCGATAAATGCATTATGGTGAAATTCAGCATTTACTCCATTAGGCAGGGTAAGAAAACGATTAACTACTTTGGTGTATACCATTGGAGAACTATTTTCATCAATAATCAAAGCAAGGTTATAACAGTAATCATTTCCTGAATTTCTAACCAAAATATCGAATGTAGCATCTTCTTTTTTACTAAAATCTAATTGCACTTTTATTACATCAATTTTTGGCATTAACAGAGTGCGGAAGTTCTCTTCACTTTTATCGAGTAATTGTTTCGATAAATCTGCGTTTTCTCCGGTTACTTTCATTATGTCAGTTTGAAAAGTATCAGCTTGTTGTTTTACCTCTTCTGCTAAATCGTAATTCGCCTGAGATAGATTAGATATTGAGTCAAGTAAATTTTCGGACTTTGAATTTTGCAAATAGCTTCCAATTGATGTGAAGATTATTCCTAGAAGAGTTAAAGCAATCCCAATGACAGTAAAGGTAAGTGGATCCATTTTTTTCATAGTTAGTCGATTTCCTGCGGTAAAGTTAACAATAATATAAAAGAATATGTAACTGGCTTTTTGCTGGCATTTTAAAATAAAATTTTGAAAAATGGGCGTAACCGACACTGGAAACTAATTGAATATAAAATTATTTAAGGAGATTTTTGAAAATTGTTATGTATGTAAGAAGTAAGGGTACTTCACCCCACAACCCCCACTAGACCTCAGCATCCGGACCATACCCCCGGGTGTTCAAATCATTCATTAACAATTTAAAATCTTAAAATCATGGTAACAGTAAAAGAGTATGCCATAAGGCAACGTAAAGATGGAACAGCTTTCATCGCACTTATCCTCCAGGGAGGTTTGTCTCTGGTTCAATCCAAAGAGTCAGGTAATTATTATGCGACGGTGAAACAGTGTTCTATTCCATCAACTTTCGATGAAGAAACAGCCAAACAGATGATTGGTGAACGTGTTCCCGGATCGGTAGTGAGGAAACAATGTGAAACCTATGAATGGACCAACAAGGAAACCGGCGAAGTGTTGGAATTATCCCATCGCTGGGTGTATCTACCTGAAGGAGAGACACTTGAAAATGCCATCTTTGAAGGCGAACCGGAAGTTGCATTGGCTGACAAAAAGCCAAATACACTTTTGGTCCACAGGTAGTTGGAAGAAAGGAAGATCAGCCAGTTGGTTGGTCTTTCCTTTTTTCATATAGAGCATATAGATGAAATTAAGTATTCTCAAGAACAGCAGCAGCTTTTACTTTTTCAACAAAGTCCTTTGATGGTTTGAATGAGGGAATATTATGTGCTGGTACAACAACTGACGTGTTTTTAGAAATGTTTCTGGCAATCTTTTCTGCCCTGTGCTTAATCTCAAAAGTGCCAAATCCTCTTAAATATACACTTTCACCAGCAATCAATGATCCACTCACAGTTTTCATGATTGCCTCCACAGTTTTCATAACAGTTACTCTATCAACACCCGTTTTCTCAGAAATCTCATTTACAAGTTCAGCTTTTGTCATGGTAGTAATTTTATTAGTTCTAGCCCTAAATTATGGAATGGAGTATCATCAAGCGTCACTCAAATGTATCGAAAAGTTTCTGGAAAATAAAATATCCCTCTAATTTATAATGAGTTACAATTAAAATTACATGAGTTCAACATTGCAATCATACATCAGATACAAACAGGTTTTCTACTGGATTTTTACAAGTTTTTTGAGAAGGCATTTCCTGTTGATGCATGTATAAAAAATGCCACTGAAAAAATGAAAAGGGCAAACCATTTGGTTGCCCTTTGCTATTGAATCCTAAAACTTTTATTTGTTTGATTGAGGCATATTTCCTTTAATCTGACCTCTAATTTCGCCACCAGGATTCTGAACAGTGTGAACATTGACATAAGCACCATCTGCATAAAATGCTTCAATAAGATCCATCAAAGAGTGCCCAGCAAGTGCTCCAACTAAATCAGCATTTGTAATTGTACCTTCCGCTAATACTCCCTCAAAAATACCTTCAATTAATTCAGGTCCGTATAGCCATGCGACAACTCCTCCATTTTGACCTTCCATTGCCAAATGGATATGTGCCATTCGTACATTCTCTATGCTGTCTGCAATCAATTTGTAGGATAATTCTGTACCGTCCTTGCTGAGTTGAAAAATGGCTTGCCCAGAAGCTGAGGTCCATACTGCAGGTACTTCATTATCGCCAGATAAGTGTGCTCTGAAATTCAATACTTTCATTGCACTTTTAGTAGTTAATTCCTGTTCCGTCTCAGATACAAGATCAGTTTTCTCACACGCTGCGAAAGCGAAAATACTAAGTAACACCATGAATAATAATAGCTTTCTCATATTGTTTAATGTTTGATTTGAAACAAGTTACGAAGTATTCTGATTAAATACTAATTAGTCTTTAATTAATTTTCTTGAATTTGAGATTTCAATACACTGAAAAAATAGCAAATGAAGGAGGCTGACTAGTCTCCTTTTATTTAAAATGATTTATATAATTGGATATTTCTTTGATTTCAAAATTAGAAAGTGATTTAAAAATATCTCTGTGAACAGGTAGAATTATGATTTCATTTATCTTATTTTCAAATTCATTTGATTCTTCATCGTATCTACTTTCCAAAGCTTCAGTTAATTTTTGTTTTTCATGCTCAGCTATACTGTCAATTAAGCTTGCAACAACAAGTTTAGAATAATTACTATTTACTAGGTCTAATCTTTTTGGTACAAAATGCAAATCTTCTAATGGAATAAATGTTTTTAAATCCTTTTGTTTATTGTAATTATTTCTAATTTCTTTAACAATCTTAGAGTAGCTCAAACTTGTACAATCTATTTCTTCATTAGAATCAGGATATTTTAAGCTAACAACCTCATTCATCTCAATAAAAGAATCTGAAAAGATTAATAATACTGAAGCTTCTGCAAATAGTTGTTTTGCTAAGCCATATGCCATTCCTATTTTATCTGAATCCGAGTTGCATCTTATAAAAATGAAAGGAAGTAAATGAGTTTTCAATATCGCCTCAGAATTTGAATTAAAATCATTCAATTCATAAGACATAGGCTTATTGCTTATTGGGATTACACCATTGCGTCCTCCTCTCCCAGTATTAATAATTATTTTAACAATATTGGGACTACTTTCTTTTACAAAGCGTGGTGCTTCAGGTGAAGAATAAAATCTACAGTTTACCCAAGAATGCTCAATGTTTTGGATTATTAGTACTTGAACACAGAATAAATGTTTTGCCTTAAGTTCATAATCCAATGTGGATACTATTAAACCGTTTTTATGCATTTCATTAATAAGTAGCCGCTCACTTCCTTTAACTATCTCTTTTCTCCCTTTATTATATAAGAGGTCAAAGTCTGATTTTGTAAGCTTTGAATTTCTTGTTTTATGCAACAACCATTCTTTTGCAATAAAATATAAATTCCCTGGATACACATTTTTCAGAAGCTGGTATGAAATGCTGAGTCTTAATCTATAATAATTAGGATCTTTTGGCGAAAACATAGTATTCATAAATAATAGTTAGTACTTCTATTTATATAAGTTATTCTGCTAGTAATCATATGCTTGTAGAATGGTCTCTTTGATATATTTTTCAACTTCAGCATTATATTGATTGTCTTTCACGTGCAGTACAGGATATCCTCCCCAACCCTCATTTTTCAACAAGTTCTTGTAGTCTTTATATTCTCCTTTTCTTAAATGTATTGTGAACCGCCTATTATGAGATTCAATCCATATGAGTCCTTTACCACTGCTGTAATAAGAAACCATACTGCTTTTTACCCTTTCATCTATATCATCACTAATATCTAAGATCCAATCTCTTAGATTTTTAAGGATATTATTTATTCTATCATTTCCTCTATAAAGCACACTTTCTAAGCTAAATTCTTCAGTGGATTCAGTACTCTTTTTTACACTCCTAGATTGAATTCTTGATTGATTAGAATAAGTTATTTGTGGTTTTGTAAAATTTAATTGTTCAAAAGAAATTAGGTCACCATAATATGAGTATTTAATTAATTCAACATTTGCATTTATCTGATTAATTGCAGAGGTTTCCTTCTGGTCAAAATCTTCAGCAATTATTAATAATCTAGGGGTTGATTTCCAATCAACAGCAGAATTATTTCCTAATTTCTCCCTTACAATCATTTCAAAGGTTCTTTTATTCACTTTAAGCCAATCTACATAGAAGAGTCCCTGAATAATGGCACTTAGATCTTTATGCTTTTTATATTCTATAATTACAGGTGTTTGGCTTTCATCTATACATAGAGAATCAATTCTTCCATTTGGAATAGGATATTCTGTTTCAAGAAATTCCAATCCAAAGAATTTGCTCATATTCTTTTCTACAAGTTCTTGTAACTCCTTTTCTTTATTAAAATGTACTCTTTTTACATTTTCAATTTTTTTATCAAGTAAAATTCTAAACAGAGGCATAGGCGGTTATATTTTTAATTTGACATTTGGTTTAAGTAGAAACTCCTAAATACTCATTTCATAACTAAGGTACTAAATTTCAATTTCTTAAGAATTATATTTTTCTATTTATCTCCTTGCAAATATTTAATCATTAACAACTTTTGATATGGAAATTAGAAAAGCTCAACGTAAGGAAGCTAAGATTAAGCTTGCCTTACAGGGACCTTCTGGGTCTGGAAAAACCATGTCAGCACTATTGCTGACATCAGGAATCACTGATTGGTCAAAAATTGCTGTCATTGACACAGAGAACCACTCAGCTGATTTGTACGCTCACTTAGGTCAGTATAACGTACTGCAGCTCACTCAACCTTTCACACCAGAGAGGTATATCAAAGCCATTGAAACCTGCGAAGATGCGGGTATGGAAGTAATCATCATTGATTCCATTACCCATGAGTGGGACGGAACAGGTGGTGTATTATCTATTCATGGTGCCATGGCAGGTAACAGTTTTACCAATTGGTCCAAAATTACACCTCGTCACAATGCTTTTGTGCAGAAAATTCTTCAATCCAATTGTCATGTTATTGCCACCATCCGTTCAAAGCAGGACTATGTATTGTCGGATAAAAACGGCAAGATGGTTCCTGAAAAGGTGGGGCTGAAAGGTGTTACCAGGGATGGGATGGATTATGAATTTACCCTTGTGTTTGAATTGGATCTGAAACACAATGCAACTGCCTCCAAGGATAGAACCGGAATGTTTGCTGATAAACCACAGTTTGTTATTTCATCCAAAACCGGCGAACGCATTAAAAGGTGGTGTATGTCTGGTGTTTCTGTGGAAGAAGTGATTGCTTTGATTGGAAAAGCAAACACTGTTGATCAGTTACGTGATATCATCAAACAATTCTCTGAATTCCGTGCACAAATTGAACCATTAGCCATCGAACGAAAGAATCAAATCATCAGCCCTATCGCTGAAAACATTAACCATTAAAAATTTACGAAAATGAATTTAGTACCTGTAAACGAAAATCCAGTGGCTGAAGAAGCAGTATTGATCGAAGATCAGACATCATCAGCACAATTTATTGAAGCCAATACAATTCTCATTCTTCCAAATGAGTTGAAAAATGGCTGTATTATACCGGTGTTTAGTAAGGATAATGAATCGACCATCAGCCATACAGAGTTTGTTGAAGCTACTTTTGAAGTAACACAGCAATTCTTTCCTCAGGATACCCTGTTGAAACCAAATATTCGTGTATCTCATCCCATTAAAGGCAGAATTCCTGAAGCAATGGGAAAACCCGCAAAGGAATTATCGGAAGCTGAGAAAACTCTTTATTTTGAACGTATGGCTTTTGTAATTGAAGTGCCGGGTATTGCTGAAGATGTTCATGGAAATACACTTTCATTATCTGTTGGTGGTGTTCGGGCCTACAATCACGAAAATCTTTACAACAAAAAGAGTGAGGAGAAATTCAAAGTGTTTGTTGGCTTCAAGAATCGAGTGTGTACGAATTTAAGTGTTTTCACTGATGGCGCTTATCAAGAAATAAAGGTGAGGTCAATAAATGAACTTGCGATGTCCATCTACAGGATGCTGAGTGAATTTGAACCTGCAAGAATGCTGCAAATATTGCGGAGTTTTGGAAATTATGAACTCCCGGAACACCTGTTTGCTCAATTGCTTGGTAAAGCAAGAATGTATCAATATCTGCCAGCCAAACAAAAGAAAGCCCTTCAAGCATTTCCTCTTGGTGATGCGCAGGTGGGGGCTATTGCCCGTGAGTATTACAACGATGAATCCTTCAACCGGCGGAGTGATGGAAGTATTGATCTTTGGAGACTGTACAACCTTTTCACCGGTGCAAACAAATCAAGCTATATAGACACTTTCCTTGACAGAGGTGCTGGTTGCTTTTCTTTTACACAGTTTCTGGCCGAACAGCTTGAAAGTGGTTCTGATTCTTGGTATCTGGGGAACTGATATGACAACAATGAATGAAAAAGAAGCTCGGGAGTATATTTCCGAGCTTTTTAGTATTGTTGGAACAAACAGTGTTCTTGTTGTATTGCCCAGAGGAAAATTGAAGCGATTGTATTGTCCTTTTTGGGTGATAGCGAAGGTGGATGTTCCACCGCTGGAGAAGGGGAAAGAGTACACTGTTGAAGCTGTAAAAATGACTCTTCATCTTCAGGATGTTTTCATTATCGATGGTAAGGCCTATTTGGTGTGGTATTTTGCTGTGAAGGTTTGATCATTTGAGCAAAAGCTGATTTTGAGTATCCTCATGAAGGCTAACATCCATTCTAAGGCATGTGCCACCATCGGCATTTCCACTTTCTCCTTCAAGGTGGAGCAATATACCATCCTGAGAAGAAAGTGGCTAATATTCCTATACGTCAACCCTTAAAAGAAGGTCCATATTTTTTGTGTGATCTTAATAGCAACATTGATTTGTAAATTGAATAAAGAATCATTCTAAAAAGGGTGGTTCTTTTATATTTCATTTAAAGTCTGTAAATTTAATTACAACATTCTCACTTTGAATTGCATACGCAATAAAATCAATAATTATGAAAACACTAACTTTCAAGTTCACGATTTTGGTTATTGTCGTATTACAACTGATGTTTACTTATTCCTGCCAAGATAACCAAGAAGAAATCTTACCCGAGATTGTTCCAAAGATGATATTTTGTGATAATGATGGAGTTTGGCGAGTTGATGAAAAGGGAAATAAGAGATTAATAGACATAGAAAATTTTGAATACCGCCCTTTAAATGTAGGAGTTGAGGTTCAAAATGATACGATATATGTACATAACAATTACATAGTGTCTGTAATAGACTTGTCAGGAAATCATATAAGAGACATTTCTATTTCTCCAGAAGTTTCTTACCCTTTACAATTTTGCATCCTCCCAGATGGCAGATTTGCATTTTTAGACAACAAAAATGACAAGGTGAGTTTTACAACTGCCACTGGAGAGTTTATTCTTGATGTTCCCATGGAGAATCCAAGTCCTGAGAATCTGCAAAATGTGAATGGAGTTGTGGTTGATAGTTGTTTGATAGTTGCAAATACAGGTTATGGCACGGTTCTGAGTATAAATCTGAATTCCTATCAGAGTTCAATACATTTATTACAAGCACTAGGAGATATTGATTTTTGCAACGGGATTTTTTATCATTGCGATGGAAGATTTATCTATAGAGCAAAGCCAGATGCTTATGAAAGTGAATTGATCTGCACTTTTATGGGTTACAATGCAGTGGGATTAGCTGTTGATGAAAATGGAACTTATGCATACGTAACTATGAACTTTGCAAATAAAATTTATAAAGTGGATTTGGCAAATGATAGTTACTTATTATTCATGGATGAATTAAATTATCCAACTGATATTGAATGGGTAAAGTAACAGTGAATTACAGTTTTTTTGGTTGTTTAAATGAAGCCATTGTGCTGAATAAGCATCAATTGATTATTGGTGTTTGGGACTATTTTTACACCCCATCCACTACTCGTTTGGAATTTACGTGGTCCCATCAGTGAAATTCCCGCTGCCATTATTCCTACAACTGGTATTACAAGGACAAAAGCTAGACCTGCAGATCCCCAAGCAGCAGCATACAAAGGAAAGAATGCAGCAGGAATAGAAACTAAAGTTAACAATCCACCAGCAACCTTTCTCCCTTCATTTTTAAATACAATTCCTTTTATCCAATCAATGTCAGCAAGTAGGATCGTATCTATGTCATTAGTGTGCGCCTCTTTATAATTAGCAGAATAATGATCGCTATAAGTTGTCCTAATTGTATTTAAAACGATGGCATCCTTTAACAAGGAAGAGACTGATCCTTTTACTAATTTACCTCGAGAAGTATAGATACGAATCTTTGTGTTTGGCTTGAAAAAGAACTCCTTAGCATTAGAGTTTTTAACTTTTTCAACCGTTAGTACTAAATTTTCGTCATAGTTTGTCTGAGCATTACTATAAGAAGTAATTAGACTACAAAATATAATTGAGAAGACAATGTATCTCATAGATTTGGTTTTTAAGTAATTAAAAGTAACAAAATAATACATAAGATGTAAGTTCCATTATAACAACAATTTGTTGGTGGCTTGAATGAAGATATTGGACTGAATAATCATCATTGGTTTGTGAGTTGAATATTAGAATCACTCTTAAAAGGGTGAATCTATTTCTTTTATATTCTCGAAATGTAGATTCATTCTGTTTAAGTCCCATTATGATAAAAGCCAATATTCAATATTGACTTGCTTAGCAATATTTTATATCTTTTATTCCCTTAGACGAATTTCTTTGTCCAAACACCAATCATTAAATCACATGGACAAATAATGGGTGTTTTTATACCCAAACATGAAAATCCTAAAATCTTACTTTTTATAGCAGAGTGAATTGAATTAGTGTGATTAATGAATTAAATAAGTGGTTAGCCACTAAACAATTATGAACTTAAAATTAAGCATCATGAAACTTAAACTTTTCTTTTTGATGGCACTCCTATTTGTTGGTGTCATTGGTTGTGTTGAAGAAACTGTACAACCAGAACCTTTGTCTCTAAAGTCTGCTCAAGCAAATGTAGTTCAATTAACTCCCGAATTCCTTGATGCTATGAACTTATTAATCGACGAGAGAGGAGATAAATTCAGGATTGCTATGGTAGAAACGATTACTAAAGGTAATAGTGATGAGATCGGACAAACCATTTATTCCAAATTTGTTGGAAATAAACAATTGGATTCCGATTTTGCTCCCAATGATACTTGGCGTTCCTGGAGTGCCGATAATGGAAATTCAATTACTTATGCCATAGACATGACTGAAGATGCTGAACCTTCTGGATTAACTGCTGAAGAAACTGAAGCTGCTATAGTAAATGCCTTTAATACCTGGGATGCCGTTAATTGTTCCGACTTAGGATTGACAAGGAATCCAGCCGAAGGTATAGACTTAGGATATTTGGCTTTCTTATATGGAATGGATGGCTCTGAAGAAATTGTTGCAGATGTTATGCAATGCGGATGGGGATTCCCACTTGATGCTCAAACTATTGGAGCTACCTTTACCTTTATCTGGGTTGATGATACTGGTGAACCACTTGATATGGATGGAGATGGTAAAAATGATGTAGCATTCAGGGAAACCTATTACAATCCTATATTTAACTGGGTAGTAGAAGGAGGGTCATTAGATAATATTGATGTACAAACAATAACTACTCATGAAATAGGTCATTGTTTGAGCCAAGCACATTTCGGAATGATATCTATTAACAAGGCAGGAAAAGTAATTGTTGCTCCACGTGCTTTAATGAATTCCATTTATCTGGGACCTTTGCATGAACTTCTTGGTACTGATAAGGCAGGACATTGCAGCATATGGGATGAATGGCCATTGTATTAAATAATTACTGTTTCACAAATTGTGAAGAAATAATACCAAGGGTTTAGCTATTTAAAGCCGAACCCTTTTTTTGTTGGATTTCCAAATAGCAAATCTCCATTCTGAGCATTGATATATCCTCGATAACAGCCACTATCTCCTTTCTGTGGTATAAACTACCAGTTGGAATAGAAAATATCTCACGCATCTATAGTGTACCCCTCAGAATCGATGTCTGGAATTTATTGGTGGATTGAATCGCCATCACTGAGTTGTGAGCTAAAGCACAATTCTAGGAGTCATATGATAGGAAGGTTCTTCTGTTGTTTATATTCAGTTATCTTTTGAGTTAGCTTAAATGCTTGATTATTAGCTCTTAATTTAGTAACTTTAATTAACTGCTATTTTAATTTCTAATATAAGCCAAAAAGTGAAAAACTTCATTTTTATATTCTGTTTATTCTCTTGCTAACTAAATTCTTCATGTAAATTAAGGTATTATGAACAAGTCTGTAACGTTATTCACTATCATCCTGATGCTGTTCTTTACCCCTGACATAACGCACGGACAAGGAAATACTTTAATTGTTACCAGCAAAGAAGATAGTGGATCAGGCACTTTTCGTCAGGCGCTGCTGGATGCACAAAACGGTGATACAATAATCTTCGACACATTTGTATTTCTACCCAATACACCGGATACTATATTCCTTACTAATCCATTGCCTGCTTTAATTCAGGGTTCCCTTATAATTGACGCAAGTAATGCCGGAGTTGTGATTGACGGCAGCATGATAACTTTGACAGAATTTCATGGATTGCAAATATCATCGAATAATAATATAATACGCGGGCTTCATTTAACGAACTTTATCGGTTCATGTATAGCTCTTGGAGGGGATGTTCAAAATAACATTATCGGTGGTGACCGTAAAATTGGTACTGGTCCTTCCGGTCTGGGTAATATACTTACTGGAAATGGTACATTTGGCATTGGTATGTGGGGTGAGAACACTTCAAATAATACCATACAGGGTAATGTGATTGGCACCGATGTAAATGGAACAAATGTAACAGGTAATTTTAGTGGAGGTATTTTCCTTGATGGGGTTAAAAATAATCTCATTGCAGCTAATATTGTTGGTGGTTACCGGGATCATGGTGTGCATATTGGAGGAGGGACTGAAGGGCACAATATAGTACGTGGCAATTTTATCGGCACTAATGCCAGTGTTACGAACAAAATTACAGCATCAGATTGGTCCTGTGGAATAAGCATAGACCATTCTGGTTTTAATATAATTGGTCCTGATAATGTGATTGCTAACCACGGTAAAGAAGGTATTGTAATACGCGGTGAAAGCTCATTGGGAAACCACATTACTAAGAACAGTATTTACAAAAACAAAGGTTTGGGCATAGCACTTTGGCAAAATGGGAATAGACAGTTGCCTGCGCCTATCCTGCTTGACTTTAAAAAACAAACCGGTAATATATCCGGTATTGCCTGTGCTAACTGTATTGTGGAGATTTTTTCTGATAACGAAGATGAGGGAGAATTTTACGAAGGTCAAACAATAGCTGATAACGAGGGCAATTTTTCATTTAATAAAGGTGCACCTTTTAAAAGTGCACACATTACAGCAACAGCTTCAGATACTGAAAGTAATACCAGTGCGTTTGCATTGTTTACACCAGATATTCCGGAGAGAAATATAATTCTTCAGGAGGGGAATAACAATTCTAAAATTACTCTGAAGACAAAGACATCAGATGAATTAGAAGATAATCGTATAGGAACCGGATGGGAACTTGAATGGATATATAACATAGGTGCTAAGCGTACACGCCTTTCATTAAATGATATTGAAGAAGAAAGGATTGACTGGAGTAAATCAGAATTTGAGATTCCAGAGGATTTGGATCACTGGGCATCAGAATTGGCAGCTATTGGTGTTATTCCGCATTTTACACTTAGTTTTTGGGATAAAGCAAATCATCCTGACGGATGGAAAGAAGATGCAGGATACTCAAGATTTCAGAACGAAGAAGAAATACAGCGTTACCTTGAATTTGTTGAATTTATAGTTAGTCATTTTAAAGACCGTATAAATTATTTTGAATTGTGGAATGAACCCGATAATGGAGGCTTCCCTCTACAACACATAAGAGTGTCTGATTATATAAATCTTGTTGAAAAAGTAGTCCCTGTTATACGGCAAGAGCATCCTGATGCTAAAATCATGGTAGGTTCTACCTCAAATTTAATGTATAGCAAGTATTGGGTGGATGGCATTATTAGTTCTGATCGAATTATGCCCTTAATTGATGTTATTTGTTGGCATCCCTTTTATGGTCAATCTCCTTCAGATGAAGATACCAAAGAGTATTATTACAATTATTCCTCAACTATACAGGCGCTTAAAGATACAGCTTCAGCACATGGATTTACAGGTGAATATTTTGCTGATGAAGTTGGATGGCTTCAAGACGGACAGCCATTTACTTCGGAGCCAACAGTATCCAGTCTTATTCAGGCAGCCAAATATTATGCCCGGGGTATCATAATGCATTTAGGATTGAATGTTACTGTAGCTGGACTTCAAATACCTCCACATGCTCAGCCTGATTATTCAACAATTCGAAATTTATGCACTATTATGTCCGGGAACAAACCTGATACACTTGAAGTGGACATACGGTGTGAGGCTACCAACATTAAATACTTTAGTTTTTCTTTAGCCAACAATACTAAATTGTTTGCTGTGTAGACAGATGGTATTGCTGAGGATTATGATCCAGGAGTGCCAGCCACAATTAAATTACCAGGTTTTACAGATAAAAAGGTTTACGGAATAGATGTACTCAATGGTTTCGAGCAAGAACTTGTTACTGAAGTCGAAAATGACAGCCTCGTGATCTATAACTTGTTGGTAAAAGATTATCCGATCATCCTAAGATTTAGTTCGACAACGGTTGGGATAAAAGACAAAATACATCCAGATGATCTCAAACTTGACATTTATCCAAATCCATTCAATACAACAACCACAATTGAGTTTCAGATTCCCGAACGTAGTAATGTGTGCGTGAAGATTTATAATATTCAGGGTAGGGAAATTCGCACTTTAATAAATAAAAAATTACAGGAAGGTGTTTATAAAATACCGTGGAATGGATTGGATTATGCAGGAAAGGCAGTATCTGCAGGAATGTATTTTATTCGTATGAAAAGCGACGATCATGTAAAAACGGGGAAATCTTTACTATTAAAATAATAAGTTTTATATCATATCCCACACCCACAACCCCCAACCTGAATCCATCAAACTATCAATGTTTATAATACTTTGGGCGTATGGACGTAGCATTCTATAAAACTTTTGGAAAAATTTTTTTGCTTTGAATAATACTGTTTATTCTGTTCCACCGATGAAATGATGGTGATTTAGTGATGGTTTTATTGTAACATTCGGGCTGCTTTTTGCATTCATCCTAATGGGACCCGAAAAGAAAACAACATTAACTCAGTCGGTACATGAAATCAATTGTATGCTAATTGAAGCTCAAATTGATTAGTATATCGAAATTATAACCGATTATCAAACCTATCTAGGTGATTTAAATTTAAGTAGCAATCAGTAATCTCAGAGTCTGACTTCCGTTTAAAGGGGTGTGCCGATATCGGCATTTTTAATCACAGTGTTAAGTGGTATTATAGTACCTGTTGGATGAAAAATTGCAGATATTGCCTAATTTGCGTTATGTGTGTTCTCTTCCCCCTTATATGTCGTATTTCACTTTATCCACCTCTGCCAAAAATCTTGAAGGATGTGTGAAAACAGCATCCCATGATTGAATGTAAGAAGGCATTGTAATAAACAGGTTTTCTTCAGCCCGTGTAACGGCTACATAAAAAAGTCTTCGTTCCTCCTCCAGTTCATGAATGGTTTCCATTGATCTTACCGACGGAAGCAGTCCATCCAGAAGATGAGGTAGAAATACTGTATGCCATTCCAAGCCTTTTGCCGAGTGTATGGTGGATACCACCAGCGGTTTTTCATCATCATCCACAAGAGGAAGATTTTGATCCTGATAGCGGTTGGATGGTGGTTCAAGCGTAAAATCAGCAAGGAATTTTTGAAGGTCATCGTATTTCTGGGCTATAACCCGGAAAGTTTCCAAATCCTTTATCCTTACCTCGTAATCATCTTCTACTTTCTTTAACAGTGGAATATAGAACGGATACAGAATATCGAACATTTTAACTGGTGACAAGCCATCTTCATTTAATTGTAAATATAGCTCCTCGATTTTTTTAAGTTCTTCGTGATATTTCCGGCCATAAAATCGGTCAAATTTTATTTCCCCGGAGAGAGAGTGTATATGCTTAACTATTTCTGAAGCTCGCACCTTTCCAATTCCCTGAATTAATTGTAGTACCCTGTGCCATGCAACTGCATCCAGCGGATTGAATGTCAGCTTTAAGAATGCAACTATATCCTTTACATGCCGACGCTCACTGAATTTAATACCGCCGACAACAACAAATGGAATTTGTCTTTTCATCAGTTCTGCCTGTACATAATTGCTTTGCCAGCTTGCACGGGTGAGAATTGAAAACTTTGAAAATTCAAGTGCATTGCCACGTATTTCAAGAATTTTATCAACGATATATTCGGCTTCTTCAACACCATCTGCAAATCTTCTGACAGCAGGTTTTATTTCTGAAGGAACCGTGGAATGAAGGTTCTTCTTAAAACCGATTTTTGCATTTTCGATTACATTGTTGGCAAAATCCAGTATTCCCTGTCCGCTCCTGTAATTCTGTTCAATCTTCACCACCTTACAGGTAGGAAATGAAACCGGAAATCGGAGGATATTTTCAAAATTAGCTCCACGGAAGGAATATATGCTTTGGGAGTCGTCACCAACTACAGTGATATTGGACTGCCCTTTGCAGAGTAATTCAACAATTTCTCTCTGGGTATTGTTGGTGTCCTGGTATTCATCCACCAGAATATATTTGATTCTTTCACGCAGTTTATTTCTGAATACTTCGTTATCCCGCAGCTTATCTCTTAAATCAGTCATCAAATCATCGTAGTCCTTCAGATTCGATGCTTTTTTATAGGCTTCATAGGCCCGATCCAGTAATTCAAGCTCCTGCAGAAATGGGGTATACTTATCAAAGTATTTCACTACCGTGTCGGCAATCGATAGTTCATGATTCCGCGCTTTTGAAAGTATATCTTGTACAGTGTCTTTCTTTGGGAACGGTCTGTCATTCTTTTTAGACAGTTTCAATTCATTTTTTAGCAAATCAATGATATCAGCAGCGTCGGCATCATCGATAATAGTAAAGTTGGTTGGAATCTGAAGCAGGTTGCCATACTGCCGGAGTGTCATATTTGAAAAGCTGTGAAAGGTTCCACCTAGGACATTTCCAACAGATTTGTCACCCAATAGTTTTTCCACCCTGGTCAACATCTCATTTGCTGCTTTACGGGTGAAAGTTAACAGGAGGATTTGGGAAGGAGTAACGCCATTCTCAATAAGCCAGCTGACTTTATAAGTTATCACTCTTGTTTTTCCTGAACCGGCCCCTGCTATCACCAACAAGGAATTTTTTGTTTCCAGAACAGCTGTTAACTGTTCACGATTAAGTTCCGCGGCGTAGTCAATTTTGTATTTCTTCTTTGGTTTAAAAACCCGGTTAGGCAACAATCGCTCGGTAATACCTGTTGATATTTTTTTAAGTTCCTGTATTTTCTGTTCTGTTTCTTCATCTACAAAGATTTCCTCGTATTCATCGAATACCAAATCATCAGTGCCGGATGTTTGCAATGCTTTATTGTCAGCATTATTGTCAAAGTGGAGAGACAATCGAGCAATAACATCTTCCATCGAGATATCATCAGAACTTTCGTTTTCTTCCTGTATTTTTTTAATTTCTTTCATTTCAACCAAATTTAATTAATATTTCTCCAACCCACCCGCCCTTTCTTTCAGTTTAAATATCCAATCCCTTAACTGTCGGTTGTTCCAACTTCAAAATTTTCTTACAACTGTCTTTCCACCGAATTTTCGAATTATTACCGAGGTTCTTATATAAACCGAATACCCATGCATCACTCTGGATCTTCTGTAGTTCATCAGCCATTTTTCGGGTTTCAACATCACCATGACCATTTAATTTTAAATTAGCGTTCAGCCGGTTGGCCAGCCCAATCCAAATACTGTCTGTCACATATGGCAATAATTCTTGAGTCAATTCATAGGTATTGCCATCCAACGCTGGTTCACAGGACACGCTTGTTTGATATCCTGCAGAATGAGCGAACTTTAAGGCAGCCAATCGTTCTTCAAAATCAGGAGCCCCGGGTTCCCAGAATTTCAATACATTATTATCCATGGAGCCAATCGTAAAGCGGAATAAGATTTTGTCTTTGTATGCCGGAAAATGTTCGCATATTTTCTGAATCACTTCCAAATGTGGTTTGCTCACCACTAATACATCATTTCCAGTTTTTAATAGCTTATCCAGCATTTTAATTGTAACATCAAAGTGTTCCGGCATATGGTCATGCGTAGAGGACAACATAATCCTTCCATCGACTTTCTTTGCCATCTTATTCAGTTTGTCATAAATAACAATCTCCTCTTTCCAGTTGTCAACAGTTTTTCGTTTAAACCTAACTGCAATACTTTTCGCATAGCAGTACTTGCAATCATGTGAACACCCGTTAATGAAATTAACGTTCTTCGAAGCCCATTCCAGAGTTCCTGAAACCGGCTTACCATTTTTTAAAACATTTGTTGTCATATAATTAATTATTAAATATTACTAATCCATAATCGAATGAGGAAAGGATTCAACGATTGAGATATTTCTATTTCTGCCCCCATTGTTAGCCCCAATTCTTCGTATCTCCTGTTCATTGTTCTATTCCCTCCATACCTCCCTTTTATATATGTTTCGATTTTTTTCCATCATTTTTCACCAGTTTTTTCTGCTTTTCAGGACAATTTTCGAATAAACTGTATCCGCTAATTGCTCGTAATATTTCCCCTCCCGAAAGCAAATTCTTCCTGCAGTCATATCCCCGTATTTCTTGTACTGATTTATATTTCCGGTATCCAGATAACCGAGCTTCCGGTACTTTCTTCTGATTTTAATAAAGCCTTGCTTTCTGGCCAGTTGTTTCCATTCGTAAGCTGTAGATTTTGATACCCCGAGAATCTTTGCCAAGGCATCATTTGCAACCGGATAATAAAGATGTGGTATGCTGGTAACTGTCAAGGAACGCCCTTTTATTCGCTCGGTTACCAGCAACCACTCTTTTTTCTTCTGAACTGCTATCAACTGGCTGATCACCGCTCCAACCAAAAATCCCTTGAAATTTTTTATATCCCTGAAACTGAATTCAGCCCCTGTCCGCTTAGAAAATCCTTCCAGTTCCCGTATTCGCTCAAAACTTCTGATAAAATAATACCCGGACCTCCTGCTTAGCGTTATCCAGCCTTTGTTCAGCAAACTGTTGATGCCAACCCAAACGGTTTTAACGGAACTTATGCCCAAATCAGCCATGATGTTCCGGAGCACCTCAGCTGTTATTTTCAGTTTACCCGAGCAATACATTTTCAGCCAAATAAATACCTGTAGCTCTCGCACTGTTTTATTCATCAGTGCACTCTGGCACATTTCAATTGGTATATTTATTGGTTTCGGCTGCATTTTATTGTTGTAGCTTTTTGAAATCGGATCTTTGTTTTGGTGTGTAAAATATTCTCCCCCCCCGCTTGTAAAATCCCAGACCTTGTTTCCTGTAACTGGCAGCCGTTCTCTTACATATTTGCCATTCGCGCATCAACCTGCCATTATCCCAGTCTTCATCTTCGCTGTTCACAACTTTGATTTCTTTCAGGCGTTCTTCAATTGCTGAAATTCTTTCCGAAAGTTGCTTTATCCGGTATCCCAAATCCACATTCACCATTTAACTACTCCTTCTTTTTTGTACATCCTGCGTTTAACGCTGCAATTATTTCGTCTTCACGGTAAAACCAGCTACTACCAAGTTTATAAGCTGGAATTGCACCTGTGATCCTCATATTCTGGAGCGTGCTGTCCGAAATTCGAAGCATTTCTCTAACCTGTTTCGATCTTAGCCAAACTGACGACTTAGTGTCTTTTTTCTCATTTTGCGGGGAAATAACCCGCTCTGTACTAAATTCACTCATAACAATAATACATTTAATTATAGCCGAATTTAATACACTGACAAATAAGTGATTACACCATCTTTTCAAAGTTGGTGAATGGAAAAAGTTGGAGATTTTTTATGCTAATTTAGGGGGCTTTCAGAGAATTTCTCCAACTTTTTTTGGGAGATAAAATGACCTAATGGATTTTACGACAGAAGATTAATGAATATAATATTTATTATATCTTTCTGTTTTCTATTTAAATAGTTGTGATTACTGTAAAATTTTGGAGAAAGTTTCTTACCATTAGCCGTAAATGAATTTGGCAGATACTTCCATTGTTGATCAGGAAAATCAATCAGAATATCAGACTCTTCAATTTTATTTATAAAATACCAGATATGATTTTCAGCTTTTTCAACAATCCAATTTATTTCTGGGGATGGATATTTCTCTGCAAAAAATTGTTGCCATTGAACAACTGTTGTTTTATTCGCAATTAATTTAGCTGATATAAGGTCGCGATTTAAAGCTGCTATTTTAGATTTAAATTGAAGTTTCAAATTATATCCGGTTTTACCGGTCAAGGCTTCTTCACCTCTAATTATGTTTTCGACTTGTCTTTTCAATCGATCAGTGGGAACCATACTGTACAATTGCATGGCATGTTTTACAATTGAAGTTAAGGCTTCAGGTAATAATTCTGATTCTGGATAATGGGGGTAATCTTTAAGCTTATCGTAGTTTTCAATAAACGTCTTCAACAAATCTTTGTATTTAATTTCATTGGGATCTTTTTGAAATGATTTAGTAATAAGAGCTTGCGAAATCGAAATTTCATCGTCGAATTTATTGCTGATAAAATCTTCAAATAAAAATTCTACCATTGTTGTTTCAACTACATCCTCATCAATACGTTTATCAACTACAATAAATGCAACATCTTTCTTGTTATCAAAATAGCCTTCGTACTCCTCCATCTTTTTATATCGTTGGAAAAGAGAATTTCTATCTATTTTAGGATAATTCAAAAAAAACCTGAAGGGGTGTTTCTGAGTTGATTTAACCTTAATCACTGTTGGCATATTCCAGTAAACTTTACCGAAAAATACGAATTTCAGAGATCACAGGGAATCTTATTGAAATCGAAAAATTTAAATGTTATCAACTTTAAGCTTTTTCTGTTCAGCTGGTTGCGATAATTTATCTGCCAGATTCAGCATATCATTGCTGATTTTCGTATCCACTACCCTTGAATAAATCTGTGTGGTAGAAAGGTTTTTATGCCCAAGCATTTTTTGTACTGTTTCTATTGGTACACCATTGGTCAATGTGACCGTGGTGGCGAAGGTATGTCTGCCCAGATGCATAGTAACGTGTTTATCGATTTCACATAGTTCCGCTATTTCCGACAGGTAAGAATTCAATTTCTGATTACTCTTCACTGGGAGTAGTTTATTATCGGCAACACATTCCGGATCATTGGCATATTTATCAATGATTTGTTGTGCTGGAGGCAAAATTGGAATACTAGCACGAACACCTGTTTTTTCACGTTCATAAATGATCCAGTTCTTCCCATCGATACCTAATGATATACTACTCGGTGTAAGTTTTTTCAAATCAGAATACGATAAACCAGTGTAGCATACAAACACAAAAACATCCCTCACCTGGTCCAACCTTTTTATACGGAAAATTTTGTCCTCAATACTTTTAAGTTCCTGTTGTGTCAGGTATCCACGATTAACTTCGGTGTAAGCGGTTTTATATTGCGCAAAAGGATCTCGACCTATATAACCTAATCCCATTGCAAAATGGATTACCTTCTTCAATCTTTTAAGGTAATTCATGGTGCCATTATCACCGAGTTTGTATTCAGTACGCAGGTAAATTTCAAAGCGCCGAATAAAATTCAAATCAAGTTTTTCCAAATCAATATCGGCAACTGCATAAGATGAATTAATGAAATCTTTTAGTCGTATTAAACATGTCGAGTATCTACTTACAGTTGCTTTAACATACTTTGATCCTTTTTCCAATTCTACCAGTTTATTGTTTTCTTCAAAAACCTGTATTAAAAAGTACTTTTTCTGTTTTATTCCAGAAAGCATGTCTTTTAACAATCTAGCAGTGATGTGCTCGTTTTCATCGACACATTTATTAAAATGAGCTTTGATTTTACTTTCGATGATTTCAATATGATCATTAATTGATCGTACTATTTCAGACCTTCCTTTTACTCGCTGTGCTGCAACATCCCATTTATTTGGTTCAGCTTTTTCATTTATGGAGAGTTCTGCCCGTTCACCATTCACAGTAATGCGGCAGTAAATTGGGGCTCTACTAGATTTATCAACCTTGCCCCTCTTTATAAAAAACAATATGCTCAAATCAAACTGCATAATAATCCTGTAATTACATTACAAAAATACCTCAAAATCATGTGCACCTTTGGTGTAAAAAAGTGCAATTAAGTGCAAACAAATGAGCATATTACAGAGATTCTGGTGTCCCTTTTTCATTTTTCAAAATAGGACACCTATACGGACACCTGAATAAGGAGAATTTTAGTGAATTTCAGGGTAGGCTAAAAACAAAAAAAGCCTGAAATCCATTGATTTCAAGCTTATTCGTAGATTTTGGTAAATCTGTAAGTGACTCAGCTGGGTCTCGAACCCAGGACCCCATCCTTAAAAGGGATGTGCTCTACCAACTGAGCTACTGAGTCATCCTTGTAGTACCTTTGTTTGTCAAAGGCGGGTGCAAAAGTAGTATTTATTTTTTTTCGCACAAACCCTCAAAGCACTTTTTTAAAAAATTTTCGATTTCGGCAAAAAATGGCTCCGTGGATTCAATTCTTTCACACTTTTAGTTCACTATACAACCCGCAAATAACCAGAATGTTCATACTCAAAACCGTATGAATTCTGATTATTTCTTACCGATGAATTTCAAACAAAATATTTGAGGGAAATAATTTTAATAGTAGATTTGGTTCTTCAGAAAACCGGGCTTGCATAATAAGAAATTTAAAATTACTTCAACAATTTGATCGGTACCGAAGGATATATCGTTTTGGCTGTCGTTTTTTTAACCATTGCTGCGCTGGCAAAAGAATTGATGCGCCCGGGCTTGATCTTTTTTTCGGCCTCCATTTTATTACTGGCAATGGGAATAATTTCGGACAAAGAAATGCTTGCCGGATTTTCGAACAAAGGGATGCTCACGGTTGGGATCCTTTTTTTAGTGAGTGAAGGCGTCCGGCAGTCGGGAGTGCTTAACCGACTTGCTCAAGGTTACCTCCCGCGGAAGCGACGAAAAATGATTTCGCTGATACCGCAAATCATGCTGCCGGTTTCCATACTTTCAGCTTTTCTTAACAACACGCCGGTGGTCATTATTTTTGCTCCCATTATCAAAAACTGGTCGGAAAAACTCAACCTTTCCTACAAGAAATTTTTGATTCCTTTATCCTATGCCACCATACTTGGCGGAATGTGTACACTTATCGGAACATCAACCAACCTGGTGGTTCACGGTTTGATGCTGGACAATGGACAGGAAGGATTCAGCATGTTTGAGCTGGCAAAAGTTGGCGGATTTATCGCCATTTTCGGTACGCTTTACATGACCATTTTTGGGAATAAATTGCTGCCCGGGAAAAAGATATTATTCAATAGTAAAAGTTCAGCAGAATATAAAGATTACCACTACGATGTAATCATTCCTGAAAAAAGTAACCTGATTGGCCTTGAAATAAAAAACGGCAGGCTGAAAGAACTGAAAGGAATGTTTATTCAGTGCATTACCCGCGAAGGCAAAGTAATTGAAACCCGAAAGGGAAGCTTTGAAATCCAAAAGGATGATAAGCTCTTACTCTTTGGGAAATCCGACCGACTAAATTATATTTTATCAAACGATAATTTAAAACTCGCCGGGATCGACCTGATTAAGGAAATTCCTAAAAGTCAGTTAAAGCAATACGAAGCGGTAATTGCTCCACGATTTCCAGCCGTCGGTAAAACCATTCACGAATTCAATTTTTACGAGCACTACCAGGCTGTGGTAATTGCCATCCACCGAAACGGTGAGCGCATTTCCAGTAACATGGAAAATCTCCCGTTAAAAGCCGGCGACAACCTTGTATTGCTGACCACCGAAAAATTCATCCAGAACTGGGGAGAATCAAAAATATTTTACCTTACCTCCTACATCCGCGATTATCGTTCAACCGGAACTTTTTGGAAAAAATGGATGGCTTTCATCGTTTTGCTTTTGATGATTGTAGGTACCACAATCGGGAAATTTCTGCATTCACCGTCGGGTATCGAATTCGATATGTTTTATTTCGCATCGATAGCCGCCATGTTGTTGATCTGGATGAAGATCATGCCTCATCAGAAATACACAAAAGCCATTAGTTGGGATGTACTTATCACCATTGCCTGCGCTTTTGCGATCAGCAAGGCCATGCAAAATTCAGGTGCAGCAGAGGCCATTGCCCACACTACCATCAATTTCTCAAAAGGATTTGGGCCGCTGGGAGTTATGGCAGCTCTTTACATTATCACTTCTATTTTTACAGAAATCATTACCAACAATGCAGCAGCCGCACTGGTTTTTCCGATTGCCCTGGCCGCTTCAAACCAAATGGGAGTAGATCCCAAACCTTTCTTTGTTACGATCGCAATTGCGGCATCGGCAAGTTTTTCAACTCCGGTAGGTTATCAGACCAACCTGCTTGTTCAGGCCATAGGAAATTACAAATTCAGGGATTATGTCAAAATCGGGCTTCCTTTAAATATTCTGGCCTTTATTCTATCTATGTTACTTATTCCTTATTTCTGGAGTTTTTAGTCTTCTTTTCAAAGCTTCCCGCATCCCAAAACCCGGCAGAAAAAATAAAATTTTATCTTTGTGCATTCTAAAAGTAATACAGCAAAAATTTGATGCAGCTACAACTCAAAAGACCATGATTACAATGACTTTTCTAACGTTGAACTGCAAGAAAGTAATTCAAAAAATATGAATGAATATTCGTTAACAAACCTTCGCGAACTGGAGGCTGAAGCCATCCATATCATTCGCGAAGTGGCAGCAGAGTTCGAAAATCCGGTCATGTTATATTCCATCGGGAAAGACTCGTCGGTGATGGTTCGCCTGGCCGAAAAAGCTTTTTACCCGGGCAAAGTTCCTTTTCCGCTGATGCATATCGATTCGAAATGGAAATTCAAGGAAATGATCGAGTTTCGCGATAATTACGCCAAAGAAAAAGGCTGGGATCTGATCGTGCACTACAACAAAGAAGGTTTCGAAAGTGGTGTTGGTCCTTTCACTCACGGAAGTAAAGTGCACACTGACATCATGAAAACCCAGGCCTTGCTTGCCGGTTTGAACAAATATAAATTCGATGCAGCCTTTGGAGGTGCACGCCGCGATGAAGAGAAATCGCGCGCCAAGGAACGAATTTTCTCTTTCCGCGATAAATTCCATCAGTGGGATCCGAAAAACCAGCGTCCTGAGTTGTGGAACATTTACAACGCTAAAGTTCAAAAAGGAGAATCCATTCGCGTATTCCCTATCTCGAACTGGACAGAGTTAGATATCTGGCAGTACATACGCCTCGAAAACATCCCGATCGTTCCGCTGTATTACGCCAAGGAACGCCCCGTTGTTGAAATGGACGGGACGCTGATTATGGTAGATGACGAACGCATGCCAAAAGAGCTTCGCGATAAAGCAGAAATGCGTAAAGTTCGTTTCCGTACACTGGGTTGTTATCCGCTCACCGGAGCTATCGAATCGGAAGCCGATACCATCGAAAAAATTGTTGAAGAAATGATGACCGTTACCGTTTCAGAAAGAACGACACGTGTTATCGACTTCGACCAGGAAGCCTCAATGGAACAAAAGAAAAGGGAAGGTTATTTCTAAAAACCGCTTAATAATGACTACGAAGAAATTAAATATACAAGAGTTCCTTGATCAGGATCAAAAGAAAGACTTATTGCGTTTGTTGACTGCCGGTTCAGTTGATGATGGTAAATCAACACTGATCGGACGTTTGATGTTCGACAGTAAAATGTTATACGAAGACCAGTTGGCTGCACTTGAACGCGACAGTAAACGTGTTGGACACGCCGGTGAAGATATCGATTATGCGCTGTTACTCGACGGATTGAAAGCTGAACGTGAACAGGGAATTACAATCGATGTGGCCTACCGTTACTTTTCAACTGCTAAACGTAAATTTATTATCGCCGATACTCCGGGACATGAGCAGTACACGCGTAATATGATCACCGGTGGATCGACTGCCAACCTGGCAATTATTTTGATCGATGCCCGCCATGGTGTGATCACCCAAACCAAACGCCACACTTACCTGGCTAATTTGCTTGGAATAAAACACGTTGTGGTTGCCATCAACAAAATGGATCTGGAGGATTACAACCAGGAACGTTTCGAGGAAATCCGCGACACATACGAATCGTTTGTTACTAAACTGGATGTTCCTGATGTGAACTTCATCCCCCTCTCGGCTTTAAAAGGCGATAACGTGGTGGAAACTTCCGAAAAAATGTCGTGGTATCACGGACCAAGCTTGCTGGAATTCCTCGAAAATGTACATGTAAGCAGCGACCGAAATTTCGATGATCTGCGCTACCCGGTTCAGTATGTATTACGCCCGGATATTAAATTCCGTGGTTTCTCCACTTCGGTGGCTTCAGGAATTATCAAAAAAGGTGACGAGGTGATGGTGCTGCCTTCGATGAAAAAATCGAAAGTACAATCGATCGTTACCTACGACAAGGAACTGGATTACGCATTCCCGCCACAATCGGTAACGGTTACTTTGGAAGACGAAATTGACATCTCACGTGGCGACATGCTTGTTCACCCCGATAATTTGCCGCGAGTTGAACGTCAGTTTGAAGCAATGCTGGTATGGATGGATGAAACCGACATGAACCTGAGCACGCAATTTTACATCAAACAGGCCAGCAACAATACCAAGGCTCGTATCGATGCCATCAAATACAAGGTAGATGTTAATACGCTGGAAAAATCGAACATTGAAAAATTCAAGCTGAACGAAATTGGCCGAGTGGTATTGACCACGACCAAACCTTTGTTTTTCGACCCGTATAAAAAGAACAAACAAACCGGCTCGTTTATTCTCATCGATCCGGTGACCCATAATACGGTAGCAGTTGGAATGATCATTGATAAGCTGAGCAGCAAAGAACTGCCGTCGCGCATTACCGATGTCGACAAGGCTAAAATTGCTAAAGGCGAAGCGCTTATCAAGCCCGAAGAATACGAAAAAGAATACAATCAGAAAGGTGAAACCATCTGGATCACCGGGCTCCACGGATCGGGAAAAAATGAACTGGCCTTCAGCCTCGAAAGAAAATTGTTCGAGAATGGAGCCAAAGCCGTGCTGATCGACGGAAGTTCACTGCGCCTGGGTTTGAACCGTGAATTGGATTACTCGCCGGCCGATCGCGCCGAACACGTTCGCAGGGTGGCACACATCAGCAAAATGCTAAACGACCAGGGAATCATTACCATCTGTTCGTTTATTTCGAGAAATGAATCGCTGCGAAACCAGGTAGCTGAAATTATTGGTGAAGAGCGCTTCCATATGTTCTACATGGATGCAACACTGGATTATTGCAAAAACAATAAACCGGAACTATATGACAAAGCGGATAAAGGTGAAATCGAGAACCTGCCGGGAGTTGACCTGGAGTACCAAGCTCCAACAAACGCCAAAATGGCTTTCAAACCCGAAGATAACGAAAAGAACCTGGTTGAAATTCTGGATTACCTGGCTGTAAACAAAATTTTCCCGGTTCACTAAGTAGATGCTATGAAGATTTTGGTTACAGGAACTGCGGGATTTATCGGTTTTCATCTGGTGAATAAACTGGCAGAGGAAGATATCAAGATTGTTGGAATTGACAATATCAACGATTACTATTCGCCTGAACTCAAGTTCGCACGCCTGGCTGAAGCAGGTATCTCTGAAGAATCAGCAAACTGGAATCAGAAAATTAGCAGTTCGAAATATCCCAACTACTCATTCGTCAGAATGAAACTGGAAGACCGGGAGCAAATCGATACCTTATTTAAGGAAGAGCAATTTGATGTAGTTTGTAACCTGGCCGCCCAGGCAGGTGTGCGTTACAGCATCGAAAACCCGCATGCTTATATCGATAGCAACATTGTTGGTTTTATCAACATTCTGGAAGCCTGCCGCCACAATAACATCCAACATCTGGTGTATGCCAGTTCGTCGAGTGTTTATGGCAACAGCAAGAAAATGCCACTTTCAGTCGACGACCGGGTTGATAATCCGGTAAGTTTGTATGCTGCCACCAAAAAAAGCAACGAGTTGATGGCTTACACCTACAGTCATTTGTATGGAATACCAACCACCGGACTGCGCTTTTTTACGGTTTACGGACCCTGGGGACGACCGGACATGGCGTACTTTTCATTCACAAAAAATATTCTGAATGAAACGCCGATCAAAGTCTTTAACCATGGCGATCTTTACCGCGATTTCACATACATTGATGATATTGTTGATGGAATCGTAAAAATCATAAGCTTGCCACAAGCTTCAGGCGACAAGTTGCAAGCTCCTTATCAAGTTTATAATATCGGGAATTCCACTCCGGTGAAACTGATGGATTTTATTGAAACGATTGAAAAAGCACTGGGCAAGGAAGCCATTAAAGAATACCACGATATGCAACCCGGCGATGTATACAAAACTTTTGCCGATTTAAGCGCACTGGAAAAAGATTTTGGTTACTCACCCGATACGCCACTTGAAAAAGGAATTGGAGAATTTGTGGAGTGGTATAAATACTACTACAAATAAAAAATCGGGGTACGAACTTTAAATCGTACCCCGATTTTTAAAAAGGCAAACCTGTAAGCCGGGTTCTGTATCCTCCGTCAGCTGACGGAGAACCTTTATCATTTATCTTGCCCAGGTATCACTACCTGAGTCCTGCAGCCTACCCCTCCAAAGTCTCTTGTGCGTTGAGAACAAAACGGGCCGTTTTGCTGTACCGCAACAGCGGCAAACACTTTGGATATACATGGCTTTGCAACCCGTGAGACGTACGGCTGGCGATGTTGCCACCACCACCGGTGCGCTTTTACCGCACCTTTTCACCCGTTCCCCGAAATGGACACGCCAAAACAAGGTGGTTATTTTCTGTTACGTTGCTATCCCCTTTCAAAGATCTTCCCGCTAAGAAGCACGGTGCCCTGTGTTGCCCGGACTTTCCTTACTGACTGAAAACGTCAGCACGATAAAGCGGTTTGCCGGTGCAAAATTAGGCAATTAGTTGAAAGTTTTATGCTTATTTGTTTACAGTTTAAAAAATTGTTCCCAAACCAACAGGTTGTAATCTCCGAATTGCTTTGAAGCTTTTTTAAGAACAACACTTAAATGCCCTTCGTATTCACTGAAAGAAGTGGATAATTCATAAGAAATATCCGCGATATAATCGCCTGTACCGGTATTCTCAAAGGGAAGCACATCGACTACTGAATTTTGTATCGCTCCCCATGATTCATCTGCCGGATTAAATAGAAAATGCCTGGCCGTATCTTCCTGAAGATTCAGAAATGAAAAGAAATGCTGTACATCTAACTCCGAAAGAAAGTACTCCGATATCATCTTTCTTGCTTCCTCCCTGAATTCAGCATTAATTGCCGCGTCGGAATAAATATTGATATAGTCGATCAACTCGTTAAACTTTTGTGCGGCTCTTTGCTTCATGGCATCCAGCTCTTCTTCGTCAAGTTCGGCAACGGTAAAATTGGTCTCCAACTCACCAAAGAGCGTTTGTTGCTGTTCGTAAACCGATGGTTGATGCACCTCATTTGAACAGTCTTCCGAAGTGAATAAAATCAGAAGGAATAAAAAGGATAATATTTTAAAAACATACTTCATTCCGAATTGCCATTTTGCCTGAAACGTAAGTGTGTAATCTGCTCATCGTCGTACTTTGTATTCAATATTTCTATGTCTTTTAGCCCGCTGGACGGCAAACTAAGTTTCTGAATAAATTCCCACTTGTTATACATCTCCATGCCAACAGTACCTTCGTATACCTGATAGATTTTTGCTTCATCCGAAAACATTCGACTCAACTCCTGTCTTCTGTTCATCCAGTCCTGGATTTTGTTATTGGAGAAATAGTGGAGCAATAGCGCATAATCATCCACGCGAAGCTTAATGTTTTCGTTGCGGTTAAAGCTGCTAAGAGTTCTCGAAATAGTATCTCTTTTATAATAAGGAGACTCAACTACGAAACTTACTTTTCTTTTATTCGTCTTCAGTGTAAAACAACCATTGGTGTCTCCCAGGTAATTTCGCGGCGACTGTTTTTTCTCCAGTAGCGTTACTTCAATTATCGTATTTTGAACGGGCTGTCGAGTAATACTATCATAAAAGCAAAATCTGTATTCCTGTGAGTAAAAAAATACATACAGTGAATAAATGATGGTTAAGCCAACTACCGTTATCAAGGGAATGGTATAAAATTGTTTCTTCGATTTATTGCTTTTCTGAGTACGTTCTATATTAGAATGAACATGTTTAAAATTGTCCCAATTCTGAAAACCGGTATACTCCGATAGAAAATTTAGAATATCAATTCGAGGTAATTTCGAACTTTCCGATTTCATATGGTTATAGAACCACTTTTCACTTAAATAATGATTGAGTTTGAATTTCAGGTCGCTTTGAAAATCGATAATATTTTGTCCTTTCCAATCCGAAACAGACTCAGGAATTCCTGGGTAAGTTTCCTGCATTTTTGCAACAATCTCACGTTTTAAAAGCGCAAAATATTTTTCTTCAGAATTGGTCACGGGCTATGTTTTAGTCTGTCACGCCTAATGATTTCAAAGATTTTACAATTACTCTACAAGAGATTTACAAGTTTTTTTTCACCCTGACATTGTAACTTGAATCGTAATTCAAAAATAAAAATTATGAAAAATCAAATTCAATTAATTAACGCAAATCATTGCCGGGCTGTTACAATAACCGTCACTAAAATGATAAAAGAGGCATGCAAATCATTTTTCACGCCCGTTTTTGTTATGATAGTTCTACTCGGTCTTTCACCGGTTTTTAGTTCGTGCAAACAGGATGAAAAAGCGGTATTAGCAGCCTATAAATTGCGAATTGACGGCAAAGTCGACGAAGCAAAAAATCAGCTTGAACAGATTTTGAAAGAAGATTCGACCAATGCGCTGGCTCATTACGAACTGGCCCGCACTCTGAATTATATCAACCTGTTTGGCAGCGAAGAAGCTACCAAAGCACTGATTTCGGCTAAAACGCTCGAACCCGAAAATGTCATATATCAATATGCTTACGCCAAAAACTGCTTTTTTGAAACATTTAAAGCCATGCAAATGGGCGATGGTGATATTAAAGAGTTGCTGGGAAAAACCTGTGATGAATTTGACAATGTTCTGAATATGGCACCTGCTTATCCCGAAGCAATGATGTACCTGGTTGAAATTTACGGAATACTCCCGCCTGAAATGGGGGGCAACAAAGCAAAAGCAGAAGAATACACCAAACGACTCGAGAAAGCCGACAATTTTTATGGCGCCAAAGCCCGGCTGGTAATGATGCCTCAAGGAACAGATATGGTTCAATACTGGAAAGATTATATTACACAAAACGGTGAAAATTGCGGGGCATTAAAAGAACTGGGAGTAGCAGCCTTGTTTAATGATGACATTGAAACGGCAAAAGTATATTTTGAAAAAGCCATGGAGCTCGATCCTGTCCAAAACATCCGACTACTTGATCTGTCACGTTATCATCAGATGAAAGTGATGCAAAACAGGGAACTTGTTGAACAGGAACTGCCCAAAGCCAAAGAATACATAGAACAATACTTGCAATCGACGCCTGCTCCCATCGCTCCGCTAAAAGCTTATGCCGTAGGTTCGGAAGCCAGAATTGCAAAGTTTTTGGGAAATAACGACGAAGCCGAGAAATTGATGGAAGAGGCAAAAGCCCTGGATCCTCATTTTTCACAGGCTTTTGGAATCCCTTGGTTATCGATTTTTGAACCGCCTACCCAAGAAGATCACTTTTTTGCCTCCTTCTTTAGTCCGTTTTAAAAGCGAATACTTTGTAACTTATGATAACTAAATAGTGTATAAAGAAATTAAAAACCAGAACTCAGCAAAATGAAAAGTCTCGTAATCCTCTTATTGCTGATAACTTCCGCATTACATGCTCAAAACAATATACCTGAAGAAATGGCAGGTACCTGGGAACTGAAAGTCCCAGGTGAAGGCGAAGTTCCAAGTCAAATATTTCAATGGATCTTTTATTCAAACGATTCAGGAGAAAATATCGCTGAATTCCACTGGTTGTTTAAAAGAATTGAAGACTTAGATTATCTAACAGTATTTGCTGTGAAAGGAAATCTGGTCGTCGACCACAATGTTTTTACCTTATCAACTTTCACAACGGGCTCTCAACAAATTGGTGGTAAACTTGAATTTTATGAAGAAATAAAATGGTTTACTGAAGGAGATCCAAAATTTGACAGATACCCGAAACACGAAAGTCATTTCTTTGAAATTGAAGCGAACAAGTTAAAAGTTCAGGACGATTTTAACGGTGACGGCGATTTCGATGATCAAGAAGAAACAACCATCTATACTAAAGTTAATTAGAAATTACAGCTATGAGCGTCAACAAATCCGAAAAACAAGAACTCCTCGAAAAATTAAATGAACTGCTAAAAAAACAGTCGCTGTTTCAACAGGAAATAAAAGAACTGGAACGACAGATTACTCATTTAGCGGCTGAAGTAACAAAACCGGAAACAACTCAAGTAGTGGAACCTGAGCAAGGAGTATCATCAACAGTTCAAAAAGAGAAATATGTTGTACGGGAAAGACCTGCACCAAAACCGTATGTTCGAAAGGAAATTAAAAAACAACCGGGATTTTGGGAACAAACCGGCATTTCTTCAGAAATCGAGCAGTTCATAGGTACCAATCTTATCAATAAAATCGGAATGATCGTAGTGATCATAGGCGTTGGGATAGGTGCGAAGTATGCCATCGACAACAACCTGATCTCGCCCGTTATGAGAATAGTGTTGGGCTACCTTGTTGGTGTCATACTCGGATTTTTTGCGTATCGCCTTAAAAGAAATTACTACAACTTTAGTGCGGTGCTTGCAAGTGGCGCCATGGCCATTTTCTATTTCATTTCATACGCGGCTTATACTTACTACCAATTATATTCGTACCCGATGGCATTTATATTAATGGTAATATTTACCGCACTAACAGTGGCATTGGCACTCTACTACGACCGACAGGTAATTGCCCATTTTGGATTGGCCGGCTCATACATTGTTCCGTTTATTTTATACGCTCCCGAATCAAGCGCACTGGTTCTTTTCAGTTACATGGCCATCATTAACCTGGGAATTTTATTTATCTCGACAAAAAAACGATGGGTGCCACTGTATTACCTTGCATTTGTGGCCACATGGGTTATTTTTACCTGGTGGTTTGCTTCCACAGATTACAACAACCAGTTGGAGGTTTCACTCCCCTTTGCAAGTTTCTTCTTTATCCTGTTTTACCTCGTCCTTTTGTCTTACCGACTCATTCTTAAAGAAGATTCCCGTATTGATGACATCTTTCTCCTGCTACTAAACGCTGCTGTCTTCTATATTATTGGCTTGCAGGCCATCACCGACTATACGGACAGCGACAAACTTCAAGGCATTTTCACCTTAGGAAATGCTATAGCCCATGGTGCTGCTTTTTATTTTATTTTCCGATCGGAAACAGAGAACAAAATTCTGCAATATTGGACGGGCAGTTTAGCCATAACATTTTTCACCGCTGCCATTGGTTTGCAGTTTAACACCTGTGTGGCTGCAGGATTATGGTCATTGGAAGGTGCTCTACTTTTTTGGATTGGGCGAAAACGACAAATCAGGTTGTTTGACTACCTGGCATTCGCCATACTCTGTATCAGCTTTTTCGCAGCAATTTCCAACTGGCTGTCCCTGTCGTATTCATTTAACAGTTCATCCATCGGTCACATCTATCAACCTATTTTGAATGGATCATTTATTTCATCTCTTATTGTAGTAGTGGCATTCGGATTTGTATCATTTTTTAACCGAAAAGTTGCTTTCTCCAGACTGAAAGAAAAAAACTGGATCGAAATCTTCGACATCTTTTTTAATGTCATTTTCGCATTTACGCTGTTTTTCACATTTTATTCTCAGATCGATTTATTCTGGAATAACATCGAGCTTCATGCATCATATCAACCGGATAGTTCCGGTGCCTGGCTTAAGGTTTATGAGCAACTTAACAGCGATATTTTTGGTTTTAAAGGGATTTGGCTGGTCAACTACAGTTTACTTTTCATCTCGTTATTACTGTATGGTAATTTTCGCTGGATAAAAAACAGCTTATTAAATGGTTTTCTTTTAGCAGCTGTTTGTGTGTTCATCCTCATCTTTTTACTCAGTGCTTTGCCTACACTCAGCGAACTTCGTAAAAGTTATTTAGCTGAAAACCTGCCTGCTAATTATTCTGTCAACATCTTCTACCTTCTTATTCGTTATGTGGCTTACCTGTTTTATGGCTTGCTGTTGTATTCAGTTTATCGTTTTTCGTTGCCATTTCTTGCCAATAAAAATTTCAGCAGAATTCTCGAAATAACAATAAGCATTTCCATCATCTGGATCTTTAGCAGCGAATTGATACACTGGCTTAACCTGACCGGATCGAGTGAAGTTTATAAGCATGGATTGAGTATTTTATGGGGAGTCCTGTCGTTCATACTTATCGGTTTTGGGATCTGGAAAAAGAAAAAGCACCTGCGTATTACAGCCATCATACTGTTTGGGGGAACCATATTAAAACTGTTTCTCTACGACCTTACAAATTTGGCAACAGTACCCAAAACCATTGTATTCATTTCCATTGGCGCTATATTGCTGGTGGTTTCATTTATGTATAACAAATACAAGAACCTGATTTTTGGGAATGATTAAAACTAATCATAATGAAAACAATAATTGAATTATTTAATACAAGCGTGCAAAAGTATCCAGACAATGTTTATCTACTTGAAAAAAAGCGGGATAAATATGACCCGCTAACATATAGTGAAACACACGAATATGTTTTGCAAATGGCTGCTGGACTGCATCATCTTGGATTAAAGAAAGGCGACCGTTGTGGTCTGGTTTCTGACGGACAGAATGCCTGGATCATTAGCGAATTGGGTATCCTGTTTGCAGGTGCTGTTAATGTACCGCTATCGGTAAAACTTACCACCGAGGAACTTCGGTTTCGCTTAAGCCATTCCGAATGCAAAATGATTATTGTTTCTAAAGAACACGCCTCAAAAATTGAAGCTGTAAGAAACGATCTGCCTGATGTGGAAAAGATAATTTTTATTGATGGAAAATCGGACAAACTGAAAGGTGACACTGATTATTCTGAAGTACTTGAAAGTGGCAAAGAGTATTTAAAGAGTCACTCGGAAGTAATGGATAAAATTCAGAAAAACGTGAAACCAAACGACCTGGCAAATATTTCCTATACATCAGGCACCACGGCAAATCCCAAGGGAATAATGCTGACTCATTTGAATTACGTTTCAAATGTTATCCAGGGACATACATTAGTGGAAGCGAAATCCGACTGGAAAACTCTTGCTATTTTACCATGGGATCATGCATTTGTACATACGGTTGGTCTGTATTGTTTTATGTATAAAGGTGCAACTGTAGCCTCTGTTAAAATTGGAAAAACTTGGTACGAAACCCTTAAAAATGTCCCGGGAAATATTAAAGAAGTTAAGCCTACTGTTCTGCTGAGTGCACCTGCTTTGGCGAAAAACCTTAGAAAAAACATCGATGAAAATATCAGGCAAAAAGGAGCTTTTACAAATACCTTGTTCAGTCTCGCTTTGAAGATTTCTTATGCTCACAATGGACTCGGTTATAACAAGGGCAAAGGATTACGGTTTCTTCTGAAACCTTTATTGTGGTTTTTTGACATACTGCTATATAAAAAAATCAGGAAAGTATTTGGAGGTGAACTATTATTCTTTGTCGGAGGAGCCGCCTTGCTGGATGTTGAATTGCAAAAATATTTCTTTGCAATTGGTATCCCTATGTGCCAGGGGTATGGATTAAGCGAAGCGTCGCCGATTATTTCAGGAAATGCCTTGCATGCTATCAAGTTTGGGTCATCTGGTCTGCCGGTAAAATATATGGAACTGAAAATAGTGGATGATGAAGGCAAAGAATTGCCAATAGGTCAAAAAGGAGAAATCATTATTAAAGGCGAAAATGTAATGCTTGGTTACTGGAAAAATCCGAATGCAACCGCCGAAACAATCAAAAATGGCTGGCTGTATACCGGCGACATGGGTTACCTCGATGAAGACGGTTTTCTTTTTGTCCTTGGCAGGTTTAAAAGTTTACTAATTGGTAACGACGGCGAAAAATACAGCCCTGAGGGAATTGAAGAAGCGTTAAGCGACAAGTCCCCGTTTATCAATCAAGCTTTGCTGATCAATAACCAGCATCCATACACTGCTGGAATGATCGTGCCTGATATTGGAGCCTTAAACAGAGAACTTAAAAAACAAAAAATAACACCCGGAACCGAGGAAGGGAACAAAGCAACTGTAGGAATAATTGAGAATGAGATAAATAAATATAAAAAAGGAGGTAAATTCGAAACCATGTTCCCACAACGTTGGCTCCCGACAAGCGTTATCATCCTACCCGAAGGATTAACCGAAACAAACGGGCTGGTTAATTCTACTTCGAAAGTTATCAGGGGAAAAGTCCCGGAGTACTTTAAAAAGGAATATGATTTCCTGTTTACGCCAGAAGCGAAAAACATCTTCAATAAAACAAACCTCGATTCGCTAAAAAAATGGAATAAAAAATAAGCTTTAAATAAAAATCAAATTGGAGGAACCAAGTTATGTTAGAACACGTACACAATCACATCACTTCCGAATTGCAGCAAAACACCAAAACCGACATTATTTTCATTCTGGCGGCCATTGTTCTGAACCTGATCATTCTAGCAGTGAACTCGGGTTTCGCCAACAATCAGAAAAATCCGGACTCTTCATTATTAATTATGTTCTTGTTCGTGGCTTTACTCATTTTGCTTAACCTAGTGGTTATTTTTGGCTTATTAAAAGGAAAAGAAACACGATCGAAACTAATAAATGGCCTGATAAAAATGTATGAGGATGAGAATGTGGCCCAGTATTACGACTCATCGCTTTTAAACAACTACAACACCAGATACAATTTATTTATGATGGTGGTAGTGCTCACCGGAATAATTGCAATTGTTGTACCTTTTGTTTTGAGGTAGACGATATAATTTCAAAAAATGGAAAGCATTGTTATGCAAAGAAAAGTTAACATTAACCGACTCATCCTCAGAATAGTTAGCTCATTGGCCTTAATAATTTATATTCTCTTTTTAATAGATGAAGGAATACCGCTAAAGAATAGCACATTTGAGCAATTATCCGCATTCACCCTTTTTGCCATTTTCCTTATTGGCTATTACTTCTTGTGGAAAAATGAAATTATATCGGGTCTTATTTTCATCCTCTGGCATATATTTCAATGGTGCCTTGTTGAATGGATTTGGAGCGATGGTGCCTTGACTCTAATAATGGGTATTCCTATAGTTATTATTGGTATATTAATTTTAATAAACGGATTAAAGAAACAAAATCCTAAAGCCTTACAATTCAAGCATATTTCAAAACTAACAAACCGGATAATACTTTCCGGAGTAGTTGGAATATCCGCCTGGCTTATGATTCTTTTAATTGAATTCGTTTTTATAATTGTAGATATCGACATCCCCCTTTGGGATCCAATAGACAATCTTTACTGGCTTCAATTTCTGATTTTCCTTCCTGTTCTTACTTTTATTTTACTTTCGCTAATTTCCTATAAGAAAAAAGATAATGACTTAACTATCGTCAACTAATTTATTGGATTAAATCACAAACAACGAATCTTTCCGACACGCTAATCTCGATGCTTATCTCCTTAAAATCACCATCGTAGCGCCATATCCATATTCCTTAAACGAAGCGTCTTGAAAGTAATATTTTTTGAAATTTCGCTGTAGCAACTTTGTGACCTCCTGTTTGAGCACTCCCTGCCCCACTCCATGAATAAAAACAATGCGTTTTACGCGGTCGCGAATGGCAGCATTCATTTCCGACTCCACTTTTTCCATCTGAATTTCCAGAATCTCACGATTACTCAAACCTTCAGCATTGTCCAGTAACTCGGTGATATGCAGGTCGATTACCACTTCATCCTGTGTTTTGCGTTTTACCGGTTTGGCTGCAACAGGTTGTTCAGCTTTTTCCTGCACCAGCTTCTTAAAATCATCCTGGCTCATTCTATCTAGCTCATTCTCAAGCAAAGTTGAAGCGATTTTCAGCACCAGTGCGTTACTTCTGAAATATGAATTGGGCTGAAAGGTTGATTCTTTATAGAATTTTACGGGGCTGATCCTAAACTTCTTCATCATTGGTGGATTCCACTCGCTTTCCGAATCACGAAAATAAATAAGCTGAAAGCCAAAATCAGGTAAATCACTCAAATCCTCCTGAACCAAAGCATCAATCTTTTCTCTTGAATTGGAACGTACCGTGCCTTGATTCACGGCCTCAACTCCATCTGTGATTATGTATGAATAGCTATAAAGAACCGTAAAATTGCTGTCGTTTACGAGGTACAACTCGATTTCGCCAGACAAGGGATTTTTGGGATCGGTCGGAACAAAACAAAAATAAAAATCAGGATTGTTCTTCCCGTTAATGATTTCGCCTTTGGGCTCGATATATTCGGGGTCCTTTTCAACTTCAACAGGTGCTTCCTGCTGCACCGGATTATTACTTCTTACATTTAATTCGGGAGCATTTATATTCACCAGTTCTTTAATCGGGTACGGCACCTCAAAACCATCATCGCCTTCAACATTTACCGTATTTTTATTAACAAAACCGGTTACAACTCCGCCTCCCACATCATTCAAAAATTTTACCCTGTCACCTACTTTAATCATGTTTTCATGTTTTGTGCAAAAGTAAACAAAAATCATGGTGCAGTAAAGAAAGACTTAACCGCAAAGGTCGCCATGAATCCCGCGAAGATCGCAAAGATTGGAATTACTGATTAATTGGCTTTGCGCACCTTGCGCCGACTTTGTGTGCCTTGCGGTTTAGTTTAATTGAAGCCTTACCACTACGAAAAAAGAAAATATTACTTTTGCAGCGCATCACCCCTTTTGCTCCCCTCATGGGGAGAATGGGAATAAAGACAGGAAGAGTTTTGAATAGCGAAAGAAATATAAAGATCAGCGATTTTACCTACGAATTGCCCGACGAACGAATTGCAAAATATCCGCTTCCTCAGCGCGACAAATCAAAACTGCTGACCTGGCAAAACAGAGCAATTGCCGAAGACATTTTTGAAAACTGCACCGGTTACCTGCCCGAAAATGCACAATTGGTTTTTAACAATACGCGGGTAATTCATGCCCGTCTATTTTTCAGAAAAGAAACCGGAGCAAAAATCGAGATCTTTTGTCTGGAACCCGTTGAACCGGGCGACTACCAAATAGCATTTCAGCAAACCGAAGAGGTGACCTGGAAATGTATGGTGGGGAACTCAAAAAAATGGAAGGAAGGACTTTTAAGCCATAAATTTGAATTTGAGGGAAAATCAATTGAAATGACTGCCGCTAAAATTGCACAGGAAGGCAATTCTTTTCACATCCGTTTTGTTTGGAACAGAGGGCTGCATTTTTCTGAAATTATCGAACACATCGGACAACTGCCAATTCCTCCGTATTTAAACCGTGAAACTGAAGAATCGGACGAGGAAACCTACCAAACCGTTTACGCAAAAATCGACGGTTCGGTGGCAGCACCAACTGCCGGGCTCCATTTTACCGATGCAGTTTTGGGCAAGCTTAAAACAAAAAATATTGCTACTCGTGAAATTACTTTGCACGTAGGTGCCGGAACTTTTCAGCCGGTAAAATCGGAAACCATCGATGGGCACACCATGCACCACGAGCAGGTTGAAATTTCGATCGACATTCTTCGTTCATTTCTCGAAGATCCGGAAAATATTATTGCCGTTGGAACAACATCCGTGCGCTCGATAGAAAGTCTATACTGGATCGGGCTGCAATTGGAAGAAAAGCGTTTCGATCCGTTTCATCCAGAAGTAAAACAGTGGGAACCTTACGAAAACACAGCAGGCATTTCGATTGAGAAAGCCTTGCAAAACATCATCTACTTCCTGGCAGAAAACGGTGAAAAAGCCATTCGCTTTTCGACACAGATCATTATTCTTCCGGGTTACGATTTTAAGCTGATTCGCGGAATGTTCACCAACTTCCATCAACCACAAAGTACACTACTGTTACTTATTAGCGCATTTTTAGGACAGGACTGGAAACGCGTTTACGACTTTGCTTTGGCCAACGGTTTTCGGTTTCTGAGTTACGGCGACAGCAACCTGTATCTTAAATAGCCTTTATACAACTTAACCATTATATTAAATCTCAATCCTTTAAGGTAAATCTGATGCAAGTCTCGTTCAATTAGCTACTTTTGCAGCCCGTTTTTGGAATAAGGATAATAAGGTACAATAAATGATAACAGTTTCGAATTTAAGCATCCAGTTTGGTAAGCGCGTTTTGTTCCAGGATGTAGACCTGAAATTTACAGCCGGAAATTGTTACGGCGTAATCGGTGCCAACGGTGCAGGGAAATCAACATTTTTAAAGGCAATTTCGGGTGAGATCGATGCCACAAGCGGGAGTGTTACGCTGGGATCGGGAGAACGGCTTTCGGTTTTAAGCCAGGATCACTTTGCTTTCGACGAATTCACCGTACTCGATACTGTTATGAAAGGGTACACTGAACTGTGGGACCTGATGCAGGAAAAAAACGAACTGTACAACAAACCTGATTTTTCGGAAGAAGACGGAATAAAAGCAGGCGAACTGGAAGAAAAATTTGGTGATATGGGCGGCTGGAATGCCGAGAACGATGCTGCCACTTTGCTCAGCAACCTGGGAATTAAGGAAGAAACCCATTATACCTTAATGAAGGACATGAGCGGTAACCAGAAAGTGCGGGTGCTGTTGGCTCAGGCTTTGTTCGGTAATCCCGACAACCTGTTGCTTGATGAGCCGACCAACGACCTTGATCTTGAAACAGTGGTGTGGCTCGAAAATTACCTGGCCAATTACGAGAACACCGTTTTGGTGGTTTCGCACGACCGTCACTTCCTTGACGCAGTATGTACACAAACCATCGACATTGATTACGGCCAGATAAAAATGTTTGCCGGAAACTACAGTTTCTGGTACGAGAGCAGCCAACTGGCATTAAGACAACAAGCTGCCCAGAACAAAAAAGCCGAGGAGAAGAAGAAAGAGCTTCAGGAGTTTATTGCCCGCTTTAGTGCCAACGTGGCCAAAAGCAAACAAACCACCAGCCGTAAAAAAATGCTGGAAAAACTCAACATCGAAGATATTCAGCCATCTACCAGAAAATACCCGGGCATCATATTCAAACCCGAACGTGAAGCTGGCGACCGCATTCTGGATGTGGAGGATCTGACTGCCAGCATTGAAGGAACGACCTTGTTCAAAGACGTCACTTTCTCTGCCCAAAAAGGCGAAAAGATAATTTTCCTGTCGCGCGACCATCGTGCAATGACTGCGCTTTTCGAGATCATTAACGAAAAACGTAAGGCCGATTCTGGAACGTTTCAGTGGGGACAAACCATTACAACGGCTTATCTTCCACTCGACAATTCAGCATATTTTCAAAGTGAAAAATCGTTGTTCGATTGGTTCTGCCAGTTCACAAACGACACCACAGAAATTTTCGTTCGGGGATACCTGGGGCGAATGCTGTTTGCCGGCGACGAGATCTATAAAAAAGTAAACGTGCTGTCCGGAGGTGAAAAAATGCGTTGTATGATCGCCAAAATGCAGCTGACCGAAGCCAATGCACTGATTCTCGACACACCAACCAACCACCTCGATCTGGAGTCGATTCAGGCGTTTAACAACAACCTGATAACTTACCCGGGAAATGTTTTCATGTCGTCGCATGACCACGCATTTATCTCATCAGTGTGCGATAGGGTAATCGAACTCACTCCCAACGGCACCATTGATAAAATGATGAATTACGATGATTACATCAGCGACGAGCGTATTCAGGAACTTCGTGAAAAAATGTACGCATAATGAACGAAGGAAATCAAAGAAGAAACATTAAGCCCGGAATGCTGGTAGAGATCGTATTGAAGAAAGACCAGCGAAGCGGAGAACTCACAGAAGGTGTAGTGAAACGAATTCTCACCAATTCTCCGGTTCATCCGCATGGCATAAAAGTTATGCTGGAAGATGGGCAGGTTGGCCGCGTAAAAAATATTCTGGAGGAAGATTAAAACTACTTCGACAAACGGAAATTACCTATCTAATTCTCATACTTTACACCGCACTAAAGTACGGTGCAAAAGATATTTCCTAATGTTGACCAGTTAATTTCTATTCCCGGTTCGCGTAAAACCGATCGAGGATGGAGCCGTCATTGGCCTCTTTCGATAAGGATTCGATGGTACTTTTCGGAACATCATACACATCCAGAACAATCAGCCCGTCGAGGCAATTATTGAATTTCGGATCCACATTAAAACCGATAATTTTGGCGTTCAGTTTAATGTATTTTTTGAGCAATACCGGGAGTCCCGAATTGAGTTCATCCAAATCGCCAATGGTTTTATCCAGTCGGTTAATGTCGCGGTCCATGTTTTCCATCAACAGGTTCAGGTCGGTGTTGTCGCTTTTAAACTTATAACTGTTGCGCGGTTTAATGTGCCGGGCCATTTTCCAGTTCAGATGATTCCGCATAATAAAGCGGATGATCAGGTCTTTCGAAACTTTCGAGTAATTATTGCTAATGCTTACCGGCCCGATCAGGTAGCGGTACTCCGGATTTTTCAACAGGAAATAAAGAATTCCTTTCCACAACAAAAACAGCGGCATGGGTTTTCGCTGGTATTCTTTAATCACAAACGAGCGGCCCAGTTCAATGCTTTCCTTTAAAACCGGCTTAAACTGCTCGTCGATCCGAAACAACGACTGCAGATAAAATCCGCGTCGTCCGAACTGCTCCATAATGTCCAGTCCTTTACCCAAACGATAAGCGCCAACAATGCGTTGTTCATCTTCGTCCCAAATAAACAATTGGTAATAATACAGATCGAACTCATCAATATCGATGCTGTTGTTGGTTCCCTCGCCCACCTCACGGAAAGTAACTTCGCGCAAGCGGCCAACTTCATTTAAAATATTCGGGATTTTATTTGAGGGGGCACAATATGCGATGTAATTCTTCAGCCTGAACAGTGTTCCATCTCCTTTAATCGATTGAATTTCTTTTAGAATTTTCTCTTTCGGAACCGGATCGATTATAGCTTGCGGCTTTACTGAAGGCTTGAGTGAATAATTAAAAAACCTTCGTACTTCAATGTCCGACTCCATGCCGTAAGTTCGAGCACGTAAATAACGCCCAAATTGGTAGGTGTCGCAAAACCGCTCCTGTTCCTCTACAGGGATAGCGCTGCCTATTCGCAGTTTTATGTTTTTGTGCTTCTTTTTTAAAATTTCGGAGGGTAAACGGGCTTGTTGCCAGGAAGGATGGATTCGGGCAAAAAAATGCAACAACCGACTATTGGTTCCCTGAAACAATACCGGAACGACCGGAACTCCGGCCTGCCTGACAAATTTTACTACAGGGAATTGCCAAACACGATCGCTTACCCCATCAAAAGTATCTTTCGAGCGTAAATCGATTGCCGGGAACAAACACAAAACACCATTGTTTTCCAGGTGATCTCTGGCCTCATCCCAACCGTTTTCCTCATCTTCCGAGAAAGAGTTTTCAGATAAAAAATAATGGGCAACGGGTTCGATTTTTTGCAGCAGAAAATTGGCCAGCACCTTTACATCTTTTCGCACCATCGAAAGGTATTTAATCAGCAACAGGCCATCAAATCCACCCAACGGATGGTTGGCAACGATAATAAGCGGACCTTCTTTGGGAATTTTCTTCAACTGATTTTCATCAAATTCGATGTTGAACTCCAGTGTTTTAATGAGTTCATCGATAAAATCAACACCACGTTTAACAGCTATTTGCCGGTAAATTTTATTCAGCTTATTGTAGCGTAAAATATACATCAGGAATTTTGCAAAATAGTCACCACTGGTATGAATGGACGGCCGGTCTTTGAACAAATCCTTCGGATTCAGTAATTCCATTGGTTGTATTTACGGTATGAAACACAAATAGTTCTTTTACAAAAATAAAATGTTTTTCGAATTATCATTTTTTGAGCATGCATTTTTCAAAGCCTCCCAAAAGCTACTTTTAGAAAGCAGATTAACAGGAAGATAATACCTTCCCTGCATTTTTTTGATCATATTTGCCCCGAGTTTGTTATAGTTGAAATAAAAGTTTGAACATTGGAAATTAATTTAGATAAAAGCCTTTGGCTCCCCACATCGAAAAAAGAAGTTGAGCAGTTGGGTTGGGCTGATATTGATGTGATCCTTTTCACAGGAGATGCTTACATCGATCATCCGTCGTTTGGAGCTGCCGTTATCGGACGTGTACTTGAGCACGAAGGATTGCGGGTGGCTATTGTGCCGCAACCCAACTGGAAAGACGATTTACGCGATTTTAAAAAATTGGGAAAACCCAACCTGTTTTTTGCGGTTACCGGGGGAAACATGGATTCGATGGTGAACCACTACACTGCCGGAAAACGCAAGCGCCACAACGATGCATACACACCCGGCGGTCGTTCGGGACAACGACCGGATTATGCCACCATTACTTATTCGAAAATATTAAAAGAACTATACCCCGATGTACCGATCGTTATTGGCGGCATTGAAGCATCGCTGCGCCGGTTAACACATTACGATTACTGGTCGGATAAACTCATGCCATCGATTTTAGTGGATACCAATGCCGATCTTTTATTTTACGGAATGGGCGAAAAATCGATCCTCGAATTTGCCCGGCTTGTAAAACGCGGCATCCCGATCGATAACTTGACAAGCATTCCGCAAACCGTTTTTCTGGTTGATGAGCATGAAAATTATGCCACAAAAAAGAACTGGGATGAACTGGAACTGGCATCGCACGAAACCTGCCTGAACGACAAAAAAGAATTCTCAAGGAATTTTATGCACATCGAGGAGGAGTCGAACAAGATGGAGGCCAAGAAACTGGTTCAGCGAATCGGGAATAAAAAAATTGTTGTGAATCCGCCATGGCCGACGTTCAAGGAAAAAGAGATCGACCGGATTTACGACCTGCCATACACCCGTTTACCGCACCCGCGCTACCACAAAAAAGAAACGATACCGGCATATGAAATGATCCGGCATTCGATCAATATCCACCGGGGTTGTTTTGGCGGATGTACATTTTGCACCATATCGGCACACCAGGGAAAATTTATTGCCAGTCGCTCCGAAAAATCGGTACTAAAAGAAGTGGAAAAAGTAACCGAGATGCCCGATTTTAAAGGCTACATTTCTGATCTGGGAGGACCTTCAGCCAATATGTATAAAATGAAGGGTATCCACGAAGAAATTTGCCGGAAATGTAAACGCCCGTCATGTATCTTTCCAACCGTTTGCAAAAACCTGGATGTGAGTCACAAAGCCATGCTCGATCTTTATCGCAAAGTCCGCCAAAATCCAAAGATTAAAAAGGCTTTTGTTGGAAGTGGTATCCGGTACGATATGATTCTCGAAAAAACAAAGGATGAAAATGTAAATAAAGATAACCGGGAATACTTACGCGAGGTGATCAAACATCACGTTTCGGGGCGTTTAAAAGTGGCGCCTGAACATTCATCCGACGAGGTGTTAAAGTTCATGCGCAAGCCATCGTTTAAACTTTTCGAGGAATTAAATGACGAATTCAAAAAAATAAACAAGGAGGAAAAGCTAAACCAGCAACTGATTCCCTATTTTATTTCGAGCCATCCGGGCAGCCAGTCGGAAGACATGGCCGACCTGGCCATAAAAACCAAGCAAATGAATTTCAGGCTTGAGCAGGTTCAGGATTTTACGCCTACACCAATGACACTGGCCACTGTGGTCTATTATTCGGGCTACCACCCCTATACCATGGAAAAAATTTACACGGCCAAAAACAAACACGAAAAAGAAAATCAACGCAAATTCTTTTTCTGGTATAAAAACGAATTCCGAAACTCGATTAAAAACGACCTGGAACGCAAAGGCCGCACCGACCTGGTGAAAAAAATATTCAAGAAATAAGCAATTAAATCCCAATTTAAGAAATGATTTCAAAAAGAATTCTCCCCCTGCTTTTGGCCATTGTTTTAAGCAGCTGCGCCGAATTAACTCAACTGGCACAACAAACACTCGATACAAACGCACCGTTATCACAGAATGAAATAGTGGCCGGTTTAAAGGAAGCACTGATCACCGGCGCCAACAACTCGGCCGATATCCTGGGTGCTGTTGATGGCTACTACAAAGATGAGCTGGTAAAAATTATGCTGCCTCCCGAAGCTGATGTTATCGTGGATAATATTCGCAAAATTCCGGGTGGAGACGACCTTGTTGAAGACGTATTGCTTCACATCAACCGTGCAGCTGAAGATGCAGCCAAAGAAGCGGCTCCTATTTTTGTAGGTAGTATAAAAAGCATGACCATTCAGGATGCAGTTGGCATTTTAAATGGTGACGATGACGCTGCGACACAATATTTACACAAAACCACTTACGACCAGTTGTTTGAATTGTATCAGCCAAAAATAAAGGCATCAGTGGAGAAAGACCTGGTTGGTAATATTTCTACCAAAGAAAGCTGGGACTCGCTAACGGGCAAATACAACAAAGTGGCGAATAGCGTAGCCGGCGAATTTGCGGGCTTAAAACCCGTAGACACCGAGTTGGAAGACTACCTGACACAACAGGCACTCAATGGTCTTTTCCTGAAGATTGCAGCTGAAGAAAAGCAAATTCGTGAAAATCCGGCCGCTCGAGTGACCGATTTACTCAAGCGCGTTTTTGGTTCGGTCGACAGCTGATTGAAAATATATTTTTAGCTTCTTAAACATGTTTGATTGAATTATTCGCGAATAATTCATAATTTCATTTAAAACAATTCTACAACGAAGCTGTTTTGCAATCGTTACTAACCTGTAAAACTTAACGTAATGAGATTAGAATTTTGCAGAGTTGAAGAGGCCAACGACCTGGTCAACCAACTGATAGAACACCACCCGCAAGCCATATTTCTTACCGATAACAATTTCAAAGTTAAATATTTCAACAAGCCGTTTCAGGTACTAACCAAGAGCGAAAAGCGCGACATTATCGATCGCGAATTCTGCGAAATTATAGGCTGCACGCAACGCGAAAAATTTAATGCCCGCGACGATGGTTTTTGTAAACATTGCCAGCTTCGCGAGCTGCTTTCGGGCAACATTTCTGAGATGGAACTGATCCGCGATTTTGTGATCAACAACAAAGTAAAAACCAAGCATCTGCATATTGATTCACACCGCGTAGTAATGGATGACCATAAATACCGCCTGGTCGTTATCGATGACAGAACGATGAAACACAAAATAGACTGAACAATAGTTACGGATTAAATCTCCGGTGTTTCTATTCCTCCACATTATTCATTTCCCCTAAAATTGGTAGCTTTACACCCGGTTCGAAGATATTTCGTACCGTGTAACCAGTTAAACCGATATTCATGATTAATAAGTTAGTGCTGCTGATCTTTTCAGTCTTCATTTTATTTTCATGCGAACCGTCGCAAACCACTTCAGAAAATACAGAGAAACAACTTCCCGATCTGGCTCAGTTTGTCAACCCGATGGTGGGCACAAAAAACATGGGACATACCTATCCCGGGGCTACAACACCTTTTGGGATGGTACAGTTAAGTCCTGATACCAACGAAGAACCTTATTCCATCGATGGTCAGTACAACGGCGAAACCTACCGTTATTGTTCGGGCTACCAGTACGACGACACTACCATTTTCGGATTCAGCCATACGCATTTTAGTGGTGTCGGACATTCCGATCTGGGCGATTTTCTGCTTATGCCAACCACCGATGAACTGACACTTGATCCGGGAAAAGCCAGCGAACCGGGCAGTGGCTACCATTCGCAGTTTTCGCACAAAACCGAAACTGCGGAACCGGGTTATTATAAAGTCCATCTCGACGACTACAATATTGAAGCAGAACTTACTGCCAGCGATCGCGTTGGCTTTCATCAGTACACTTTTGAAGAGCCGGGAGACGCGCATGTTCTGCTCGATCTTATGTATAACATTTACAATTATCCCGGGAAAAACGTCTGGACTTTTATACGCGTGGAAAACGATTCGCTGGTCACCGGTTTTCGGCAAACCAAAGGCTGGGCGCGCAACCGTAAAGTTTATTTCGCCATGGCTTTCTCTAAACCATTTGAAAGCTATGGTCACAAAAAATATGATCCAGTAAGTTACAACGGATTTTACCGCCGCTTTAAGGAAGATGAGAATTTCCCTGAAATGGCGGGAAGAGAAATTCGTGCTTATTTCAATTTCAATGCTAAACAGGACGAAAAGATCAAAATAAAATTTGCGTTTTCATCGGTCAGTACCGAGGGCGCGCTAAAAAACATGACAGCAGAAATACCCGGTTGGGATTTTGAAGCCGTAAAAACTGAAGCACGACAAAAGTGGAACAAAGAATTGGCAAAAGTGGAATTGGAAACCCTCACCGAACAAGACAAGGAAACTTTTTACACGGCTCTTTATCACTCAATGCTTAGTCCTATTATTTACGAAGATGTGGACGGGCAGTACCTCGGGTTGGATCAAAACATTCATCAAAGTGACGGATTTACCAATTACACCATCTTCTCGCTTTGGGATACCTACCGGGCACTGCATCCGCTGTTTAACATCCTCCATCCGCAGCGAAATAACGACATGGTGAAATCGATGCTGGCGCACCAGGAACAAAGTGTGCACCACATGTTGCCTATCTGGAGTCATTATGCCAACGAAAACTGGTGCATGATTGGTTACCACTCGGTTTCGGTTATTGCCGATGCTTTTGCGAAAGGCGCCACCGATGCCGATCTTGAAAAGGCGCTCGATGCCTGCATCAGCACTTCCACTGTTCCGTATTTTAATGCCCTTGGCGAATACATGAAAAATGGATATGTCTCGGAAGAAGGAAGTCCTTATTCGGTTTCACTCACCCTCGAATATGCCTACAATGACTGGTGCATTGCACAGCTTGCCAAAAAACTTGGAAAAACCGACGTTTACAATGCATACACAAAACGTTCGGAATATTTCCACAATGTGTACGATAAGCAGACTGGTTTTATGCGTCCGAAACACAGCGACGGAAGCTGGCGTGAGGACTTCGATCCGATGGATACGCACGGCCAGGGATTTATTGAAGGCAATGCATGGAACTACGGACTGTATGTTCCGCATCAGATTGATACAATGATTGCTTTAATGGGAGGTAAAGAAAAGTTTGCCGGCCAGCTGGACGAACTGTTTACTACCGAGATCGATGATAAATACATTGAAAAGAACGAGGACATCACCCGCGACGGAATCATCGGTAATTACGTTCACGGCAACGAACCGGGGCACCATATTCCCTATCTCTACAACTGGACCAACCAGCCCTGGAAAACACAGAAACGGGTGCGAATGATCCTGTCGACCATGTACAGCAACAAAGAAGATGGCCTGTGCGGAAACGACGATGCCGGACAAATGAGTGCCTGGTACATTTTTAGTTCGCTTGGCTTCTATCCTGTCCTCCCCGGATCGGATGAATATGCTTTGGGCAGCCCGATGGTAAAATCAGCAACCTTGCGACTTGAAAATGACAAAATCTTAAAAATTGAAGCAGTGAATCAAAGTCCCGAAAATGTGTATGTTGAAAAAGTTGAGCTGAACGGTGAGGTTCTGGATTCACGTTCGATCAAACACTGTGATATTATTAACGGAGGTGAGTTGAAGTTTTTCATGAGCGACCAGCCAAAGATGTAAAAACTTTGAGGCTCTTTGAGTAAATTCTCCGTGGTTCTTCGTGTAAAAAAACAGGTACACAAAGAAGCTCAATGGACCACCGAGTTTGCAATCTAAGATTTTCGTTTGGTTTAAAAATCACCCCTTTGGCTCCCCTCAAGGGGAGAACTGAAATGTTATAGGTATATGTTTGGTTTGATTACTGAATTAGCCTTCCCTGCCAGGTATTTCGTTCAGCAAGGCGTTTTTCAACTTTGGCCACAAACTCAAAGTTTTTGAGCCCCCACTTTGGTGCAATCAACATTTCGGGTGGTGCCTGGCTTATAAACCGTTCAACAATAATTGCCGGATTGAGTAATTCGAGGTAATCGATAACCAGGTCGATATATTCTTCCGCAGAGTATAACTTAAATTGTTCAGGATTCTCACGATACTGTTTTTCGAGCACCGTGCCTTTATGAATCTGCAATTGATGAAGTTTCAGATTTTTAACAGGCAACTGAGAAATAACACGGGCTTGTTCCATCATTTCATCATGGCTTTCACCCGGCAAACCCAAAATCATGTGCGCCCCGTTGTTGATCTCACGTTTGGCTGTTTCCTGCAGCGCCCAAACCGACTCGGCAAAAGTATGTCCCCGGTTGATACTTCCCAGTGTTCGATCAAGGTGTGATTCAAGTCCGAACTCCACCATTACATAAACCTGCTTACTTAAATCTGCCAAGTAATCAAGCAGCGGTTCGTCAACAGCATCGGGGCGGGTAGAAATAACAAGTCCGATTACTTTTGGGTGTTCCAAAGCTTCTTCGTATAGCCGCTTAAGCTCCTCAAGCGGTGCGTATGTGTTTGTATAAGCCTGAAAATAAGCCAGAAACTTCATTGATTTGTATTTCTTCGCAAAAAAATCGATGCCATGTTGCACCTGCTGCGTCACACTTTTTTCGAGATTGCAATAAGTAGGTTTGAATGTTTTATTGTTGCAATACGTGCAGCCGCCAAGGCCTTTCAAGCCATCGCGGTTCGGACAAGTGAATCCGGCGTCCACCGAAACCTTTTGTACACGTTCCGAAAACAGGTTCCGAAAATAGGTTGGAAAATCGTTGTATCGCCGTTCGTGGCCCCAGTAATACACCCCGTTATTCATTAACTTTTAATTAAGGTCACAAAAATAGATAAATTTCTGTTGCTCTCAGGGTTACAAAAACTTATCAACAAATCTTGAAAACTTTCGGCACATTCAACATCAAAATCGGTTTCAATTCAGAAATCAAATCCCTAATTTTAGACAGCATCTTAAATGATACAATATGTTCTCGGAAAAGGATAAGTTACTGATAAAACAAAGAGGGAGTGAGACAAAGACCGTTCTGGCACAAATCGAAAATTTCAAAAAAGGATTTCCATTTTTACAGATAGAAGAAGCCGCATCAGTCGATAACGGCATCATCAAACTAAGCAACGAGACTTTACAAAAAAGGATGGCACTTTACGACGATAAGGTGTCGAAAGGAATAAAGCCGCTAAAGTTTGTCCCGGCATCGGGAGCTGCCAGCCGAATGTTCAAAGCGCTGTTTGAAGCTTCGGAAGCCTGTGATTCGAATCCGGAGAAAGAAGTGCTTAAAACAAATGAAGCAGCAGCACAGTACATTGCAAATCTCGACAAATTTGCGTTTGCCGACGATCTAAAAGCAAGCATTACAAATGCAGGTGCCGATGAATCTGTCAAAAACAAAATTGATTTTCTGCTTAATGATTCCGGCCTTGGTTATGGAAACAAACCCAAAGGACTGTTAAAATTTCATTCGTATAAAAGTGGTGCGCGCACACCATTCGAAGAACATTTGGTGGAAGGAGCCAGGTACGCCTGCGACAAAAACAGAAAAGTAAAAATACATTTCACCGTTTCGCCGGAACACCAGCAAGGCTTTGAAACACTTTTTGCCCTGGTAAAAGATAAATACGAAAAAGAGCTCGATGTAGAATTCGAGGTTAGTTTTAGTGAGCAAAAACCATCTACCGACACCATTGCTGTTGATCTACTAAACGAGCCGTTCAGAAATGAAGACGGCAGTATTTTATTTCGACCTGGTGGACACGGGGCACTCATCGAAAACCTGAACGATTTGAATGCCGATGTTATTTTTATCAAAAACATTGATAATGTAGTTCCCGATCACCTGAAACTGACTACTATTGATTATAAAAAAGCACTGGCCGGGGTTTTGTTAAAATACCAGGAAAAGCTGTTCATGTACCAGAAAGAGCTGAATGAAAAACATCATGTGGCACTTGAGAGCGCTTTTTTGGCAGAAGCAGCTAACTTTCTGGAAAGCACACTAAATACCAAACCGGCGGTTAACCAGTATTACACGGAGAAAGAAGAACTTTACCACTATTTGCGTGAAAAACTCAACCGGCCGCTACGTGTTTGCGGAATGGTGCGTAACGAAGGAGAACCCGGTGGAGGCCCATTCTGGGCAAGAAATGCCGATGGAACGGTTTCACTCCAGGTAGTCGAAAGTTCGCAGATTGATCCGGACAGTGTTCAGCAGCAAAATATTGTTAAACATGCCACCCATTTTAATCCGGTTGATTTGGTGTGTGGAGTGAAAAATTACAGGCACGAAAAATATGATCTAACAAAATATACGGATCCGGCAACGGGTTTTATTTCAAAAAAATCAAAAGACGGGAAAGAGCTAAAAGCACAGGAATTACCGGGCCTCTGGAACGGTGCAATGAGCAACTGGAATACGCTTTTTGTAGAAGTACCAATAAAGACCTTTAATCCTGTTAAAACGGTAAACGATCTGTTGAGGGATCAACATCTGTAACCGGTTTTTGTCTTTACCGCTTAATTATTAATTTCGCGAACTCATTTTTGCCAATGAACGAGGAAAGAGATAATTTTAGGGATGAAGATTGGAGTGAGGCATTAAGACAATTTAAAAGCTCACTTTTATCAGGTAGAAAAAAATATTTTGATGTTTCTGAATTTGAAGGAATCGTCGATCAGTTGATGGAAGAAGGTGACTTAAATGCCTCGGAAATTGCTGCGCGACAAGGTATTCAGATTCACCCTAATGCAGTTCCCCTACAGTTAAAATATGCGCAGATTCTTATTAGCCAGGGCAAATACAAGCAGGCCCATAAATACCTCGATTTTGCTGAACGTGTGGAAGAGCAAAATCCCGATGTTCACTTGCTGAAAGGCTCGGCTTTTTTAATTATGGGTAAGGAAACCGAGGCGCGCCTGTCGTTTAGTAATGCGGTAAAACACGCCGATACAGAAGCCGATGAGATTTTATACCACATCGCTTCGGCCTATATACAGGTTGGCGAAATAAAAAAGGCATTCTCATATCTTCGTCAGGCCAACGAATTCAACCCGGATAACGACCTGGTTTTATACGACCTTGCATTCTTTTCGGATCAGATTGGCGACTACAAAAAAAGCATTGATTATTATAATCGTTTTATCGATAACGATGTGTACAATTACACGGCCTGGTTTAACCTTGGCATTGTATACAACAAAGCCGAGAAGCACAAAAAAGCGATTGAAGCCTACGAATATGCGCTGGCAATTAACGAGAATTTCCACATGGCGCTTTTTAACATTGGCAACGCACTGGCCAACTCGGGGAAATTCGAGAAAGCAATCGAGAAATACGAGGAATACCTTGAACAGGAACCTGATAACGACGATGCCTATTGTTACATGGGTGAATGTTACCTGAACCTGGAAGAGGGACTGAAAGCTGAATCTTGCTACCAAAAAGCGATAAAGATCAATTCGGATAACGACACGGCCTGGTTCGGACTGGGTTTATTGATGTGGATTGAACGCAACTACGATGAAAGCGTGGTTTTCATTAAAAAGGCAGCTAAACTGGATAAAGAAAATTCGGAATACTGGCTTACTTTGGGAAAAGTATACAAAGATGGCGGCCGAATGGAAGAAGCGATAAAAGCGTTTAAGCAAGGTGCAAAAGTCGATTCAGAAAATACCGAACTTTGGTTGACCTGGGCCGAAACGTTTCGTGAAACGGGCGAAAACGAAAAAGCTGTAAAACTTTTGGAAAAAGCTGTTGAGCAAAACGACGATTCAATGTTGAAATACCGCCTGGTATCTTTTTTACTTGAAGACAAAAAACAGAAAGTGGCTTTTGATTGGCTGCGCTCAGCCATGAGTCAGGACTTTGAAAACATCAATTACCTGTTTGATATTTACCCAAAATCGCTAAAAAGCAAACGCCTGAAAAAGGTGGTCGACGAATTCAGGAAAAACAACAACCTGGAATAAATTGTTCCCAGATTAAATAATCATCTCCAAATCCTATCTAATTGGTAGATTTGTGGTGCCCTTGAATTCATAGTCTACTTTTGCGAAAAAAATATTATGTGGGCAATTGCCGGACTAATTTCAGCAATCTTCTTAGGCATTTACGACATTTTTAAGAAAAAGTCGTTAAACGAAAATGCAGTAATTCCGGTATTGTTTTTCTCTACTGTTACCAGTTCGCTTGTTTTTTTACCGGTGGTAATTGGTTCCAGGTTTTTCCCCGAATTCTTTTCTCAAATCGGATTATTCTCGCCCACACTAACTCTTACCGAACATTTGCAGGTACTGCTTAAATCATTCATTGTAGTATTGAGTTGGATACTTGCCTTTTTTGCCCTAAAACATTTGCCGGTTACTATTTTCGCTCCTATTCGTGCCACCGGCCCCCTTTGGACATTGATTGGTGCCATCATTATTTTTCACGAACGACTGAACAGTTTGCAGTGGATCGGAGTGTCACTCACACTCATTTTCTTTTACTTGTTTTCAACTGCAGGAAAACTGGAGGGTATTGAATTTCGCCGAAATAAATGGATTTTTCTGATCATTGGCGCAACTATAATTGGATCTATAAGTGGCTTGTACGATAAGTTCATTATTTCGCGTATCGACCGAATTGCGGTTCAGGCCTGGTTTTCGTTCTATCAGGTGGCCATTTTACTTCCTATTCTTGGATTTCTCTGGTACCCGAACCGCAAAAAAACAACACCATTTCAGTGGCGTTGGACCATCGCTGCCATCGGTATCAGCCTGATCATTGCCGACTTTGTCTATTTCTATGCCCTCAGCATCGAAGGATCGATGATCTCCATGCTTTCAGCTTTAAGAAGAAGCAGTGTTTTGATTGCTTTTGGCCTTGGTGCTTTCCTGTTTAAAGAACAAAACCTGAAAAAGAAAGGCATTTACCTGGTCGGGATTCTTGCGGGTATTTTACTGATTACCCTGGGGAGCCGATAAGTTTTGAGAAGACAAGCGAAGCAAAGGCCACAAAATCAAACATTATTTGTTATTTTCGACCTTCCAAAAATTTAATATGAACAGAACATTTAAAGATTACGCACTGCTCACTTTGAAAGGGATGGGAATGGGTGCAGCCGATGTAGTGCCGGGTGTTTCGGGCGGGACGATAGCATTTATTACCGGTATTTACGAAGAATTGATCAACTCCATAAAGTCGATCAACCTGACTGCTATAAAACTTCTACTCAGCTTTAAGTTGGTTGAATTCTGGAAAGCCATCAACGGCACTTTTCTGCTAAGCGTATTTATCGGCATTGGCATCAGTGTTTTTTCACTGGCCAAAGGACTGGAATACCTGCTTCTCCACTACCCCATTTTGGTGTGGTCCTTCTTTTTCGGATTGATCGTTGCTTCGGCCATTTACGTGGCCCGCTCGATAAAGGACTGGAACATAGGCACCATCATTTCCGGAATTACTGGAATTGCAGTTGCTTACGCCATCACAGTGCTGAGTCCGGCCGAAGCCAACACGGCTTACTGGTTTGTTTTTGTTTCAGGTATGATCGCTATTTGTGCCATGATCTTGCCCGGTATTTCGGGTAGTTTCATCCTGGTTTTGCTGGGCATGTATAAATTCATCCTGGGTGCCGTTGGCGATTTGAACCTGGTTGTGATTGGTATTTTCCTGGTTGGAGCTGCCATCGGGATTATTGCCTTTTCAAATGTTCTGTCGTGGTTGCTAAAAAAATACCACAACCTTACCATTGCCATGCTGGCCGGTTTTATGGTTGGTTCGCTCAACAAAGTGTGGCCCTGGAAAGAAGTTACCGAAACCATAATCGACCGTCATGGTGAGTTAAAGCCGATAGCCGAACGAAATATTTTGCCCGGTACTTACGAACAGATTACCGGACACGAAGCCTGGTTGCTGGGAGCCATTGCTCTGGCGGTTTTTGGTTTTGTGCTTATATTTGTTGTCGAAGGCATCGGTAAGAAGCTGTCGAAATAACAGTTGAAGTTTACGCTTGTCGGTTTTGAACTGTGAAAGAAAATCAATATTCAATAACAAATATCCAACATTCGAATCAGAATTAAAAAGCTTTTGAATATTGAAAATTCTACATTGGAAATTAAAGAATAAACAGATGAAAAAATACGGACTTCTGGGATATCCACTCACGCACTCTTTCTCGAAACGGTTTTTCACCGAAAAATTCGAAAGTGAGAAGATCGATTCAACTTATGAGAATTTTGAAATCGATAGCATCAGTAAATTTCCTGATGTCGTAAAAAATAATCCCGAAGTGGTGGGCTTTAACGTAACCATCCCATACAAAGAACAGGTTATTCAGTACCTCGATGAGTTGAATGATTCAGCTCAGCAAATCGGTGCGGTAAATACCATTAAAGTAAAACGTTCTGGTGATAATGTTTACCTGAAAGGATTTAATACCGATACACATGGCTTCGAAACTTCGCTTCGTCCGCTTTTAAAAGAATACCACAACAAAGCGCTGATACTGGGAACAGGCGGTGCATCGAAAGCATTGAAATATGTGCTTGAAAAACTTGGAATCGAATATATCTCAGCATCCATCGAAGAGTTAAAAGAGAATGAGATTCGGTACGAAGACATCGACAAGCAAATGATGAAGGAACACCTGCTCATTATTAATGCCACGCCGCTGGGAACCTATCCCAAAGTAGATACCTACCCGAATATTCCTTACGATTTCATCGGTAAAAAACATTTGTTATTCGACCTTGTTTACAATCCTGAGGAGACACAGTTCATGGCCAAAGGAAAGGCACAGGGAGCAACCATAAAAAACGGTTACGAAATGTTGCTGAACCAGGCCTTAAAATCTTATGAAATCTGGAACTCGGAAGAATAAGTGTTCAGTTTTCAGTATCAGTTAACAGTTCGGCAACTTCTAGCTTGAGACCTGCAGATAAAAACTATGGAAAAGAAAAAGATACTATTTGTTTGTTTGGGAAATATTTGTCGTTCGCCTAGTGCCGAAGCGGTTTTTACCGGTGTTATTAAAAAGATAGGCAAAACCAATGGTTTTGAGATTGATTCGGCCGGAACTTCGGGTTGGCATGTCGGCGAACCTGCCGACAAGCGTATGCAATCGCACGCCGTAAAAAGAAACTACAACCTGACCAGTATCAGCCGTAAGTTCGATCCACACACCGATTTTGATCACTTCGACATGATCATTGGAATGGACGACAGCAATATTCAGAATTTGAAACAAATGGCCCGCTCAGCATCCGATTTGGATAAGATCTACAAAATGACCGACTTTAGTCGTGAATTTAATTACGACGAAGTTCCTGATCCATACTACGGAGGCGAAGAAGGTTTCGAACTGGTACTTGATCTTCTTGAGGATGCGTGTGAAGGATTATTGGAAAAAATTGAAAAGAGGTAGATTTGAGTACTGAGGTAGAAACTCACTACTCAAATCTAATATCTCAGTTCTGTTTATTCAAAATGATAAAGGAAATTCACCAGCGCATCGTAAGCCGGTTTCTTCTCTCCTTCAATGTCCACTACAATTTTAACCTGAACACGCGCAATTCCGCGAAGGTTTTTAATGTCGTTCAGCGACACTGTGGCCCGGATTCGGTCGTTAACTTTTACGGGCGACTGAAAACGCAGATTTTCAATACCATAATTTACAATCATTTTCACATTGTTCACTTCCACTACATTGTACCACAGGTAAGTCAGCATCGAAAGCGATAAATAACCGTGGGCAATAGTGCTTCCAAACGGCGATTCTTTGGCAGCTCGCTCCGGATCGGTGTGTATCCACTGGTGATCCATCGTTGCATCTGCAAATTTATCTATCTGGTCTTGTGTGATCTCAACATAATCAGATATACCGATTAATTCTCCTTTGAGGGCTTCAAATTCTTCGTAACTGTTAATAATTCTCTTTGCCATAGTATTGAAAATTGAACCGCCAATTTAAACCTTTTTGTAGGTATTCGGCCGCGATTATTGAAAAGAATGCCGATTTTTAAAAAGCCAATATCTCTAATATTTGAATTTTAAGACACCCTGTTCCAATTTTAAACAGAAGCATCGATTATTCCATATTTATTGGCACCTTTACAGCTCATTCTGAATAATGAAAGACCTAATAAAAAGCACCACGTTTTTGGCCATACTAGCCTGCTGGCTTTGGTCCACAGCTTTTGTGGGTGTAAAGATCGGGTTAAGCTACCATACGCCGCTACAGTTTGCCGGGATCCGCTTCTTTATTGCAGGAGTACTTATTTTTCTGTACTTCGGAAGACCCCGAAGGTATTTTGCCCAGTTAAAAGCCAACCTTAGGTTTATATTACAGCTGTCGCTGGTGCAAACCGTAATACAATATTCGCTTTTTTACAGTGGATTGAACCTGGTACCCGGTTCGCTGGCAGCTATGATTATCGGTTCGCAACCACTTTTTATTGCACTTGTGGCCCACTTTACTTTTCACAACGACAAAATGACTCCGTTAAAAACCGGAAGTATTCTCATTGGTGTAGCCGGAATTGCTGTGATCACGATCGGACGATCGCAGGTTGAAATGCAAGGAGCACTGGAGTGGATCGGAATCGGATTATTGCTTATCAATAATGTGGTAGCTGGAACAACGAACGTTATGGTGGCAAAATATTCAAAAGGAATATCCCCCGCCGTTTTAAGCTCTACTTCTCTAATGATTGGTGGTTTTGTTTTGTCGCTGATATCGGTGCCTATCGAGGGGATTCATCTTGGTCCGTTTCCACCAAAATACTGGTATGCTCTGGCCTGGCTCAGCTTTTTATCAGCCGCAGCTTTTACCATTTGGAACACCATATTAAAACGCCCCGGGGTAAAAGTCTCCTTACTCAACGTGTGGAAATTTTTGATCCCTGTTTCCGGAGCTGCCTTAAGCTGGATCCTTATTGCTGACGAAAAACCGGATTTACCATCGCTGATCGGGATGGCTATTATTGCCATTTCGCTGCTCAGCCTGAATTATGCCAACCGCAAGGCACAAAAAGAAAAACCGGTTGTTAAGTAAGCAGTGTTGCTGTCGGTGTATCATGGTAGTCGATAAAATGACAATATAATTTTACTGTATTTTTTGCCCCGTCCTTTAGGGCGGGGCTAATTACAAACAAATTCCAATTAAATAATTGTCGAAATCCCTTATCCGAAATTCATTTTATTCCTCCAAAACCAGTATTTCAATTTTTCTAAAATCAGTGGGCCCACTCTCGGCCTGAATCGAAATTGTACCTTTTGAAATAATAAGATTACCATCTTCGGGAATTAATTTTTGCGCATATTCATCACGCGGATCGTATTGCGGTTCGGTATATGAGAGCACCTCTACACCATTTACAAAATGACGGAACACTTCGCCACCATGAACCTCCACTTCAACAGTTACCCAGTCATCGCCATAAAAAGTCTCCGAATCCGAACTCAGGCAATGTTGCTCGGTTAGAACACCATCCATTACAATATTGGTTCCGGGCGTGCACACATTCAGGTTCGTCCGTGGATCATAACCCTCTTTCCCACGTGTTCCTCCAAGCAACTGCACTTCAATCGAAGTTGGAAAATCCTGATCCAGTTCCATCGATTCAGCACTTTGCCCGTGTAACATCAGTCCGTTATTCCGGTATGCCCAGCCCGGTCCGTTTGTTACTTGTTCGCCAATAAACCGGTACTCAACCCGAAGTTTATAATTCGAAAATTCATCTTTATAAAACAGGTGTCCGAACTTGCCGTTCCAAACTTCCCAGTTGTCATAAGAAACGCGAAGTAAGCCATCTTCCACACGAAAGGTATTGTTGTAGTTTTCTCCGAGTTCTTCACCTTTAAATTTAACATCCCAACCACTGAGATCTTTGCCGTTAAAAAGCTGAATCCAATTTTCAGCCGACTTTTCTTCTGAATTACCTTGTTTAGGTTTCGATTGACAGCCAATCAAATTTATGGCGATCAACATGATTAAAATTTTTTGTAGCATCTGCATGATTTTTCTTTTGTTTATTCGATTTAGTTGTACTCCGATAAAGGTATAACAATTTCAGAAATATGTTATTTAACCAAATGGTTAAACTTTTTAGGTAATTTTCTTGCGTCTTAAATTTTGATGAGCTAAATTTGACCAGTTGGTTAAACCAAAAAGTTAATTTAATAACAATGAATGAATTTAAAAAAGACAATACCGAGGAGAAAATCCTGATTGCCGCACAAAGTGTGTTCATTGAAAAAGGCATGGATGGGGCTCGAATGCAGGAGATTGCCAACCACGCCGGCATAAACAAAGCACTACTTCATTATTATTTCCGAACCAAGCAAAAGCTCTTCGAGGCCATCTTTAAAAAGGTTTTTAAAAGCATTCTTCCCAACATTATGGAAATGGTACATTCTGATCTACCCATTGAAAAGAAGCTGGGAATTTTTATCGAGAAGTACATTGATCTGCTCTTAAAGAATCCATTCGTACCTACGTTTATTTTGAAGGAAATGAACCGTGATCCCGGATTTCTTGCAGCTACGCTTAAAAGCTCAGGAATTCAACCCAGGGAGATTCTGGCCATGTTCGAACATGAAATGGAAGCCGGTAATATACGTAAAATGGATCCTCGCGATCTGATGGCCAACATTCTGGGACTAAGCATTTTTCCAATTGCAGCGGGTCCGCTACTGAACATTCTGTTTTTCGACAATAACAAACAGGAATATGAACGCTTCATACAAAAGCGAAAGGAAACAGTTAAAATCTTCATTCTAAATTCGATAATGTTATGAAACGATTGATACTACTCATTCTGATACTTTACCCCGGTGTGCTTTTAGCACAAAAGGATGTGCCACTGGACACCTGTTACATTTGGGCGCGGCAAAACTACCCTAACCTGAAACAATCCGCAATTTGGGAGCAGATTTCTACATTAAATCAGGAAAATTATAAAACGACTTACTATCCGCAACTGTCATTGAACGGTCAGGTTTCATACCAGTCTAAGGTAACAGAGATACCGGCAGTGATCCCAGGTTTTACAGGCCCAACTGTTCCTAAAGATCAGTACAAAGCCTATGCTGAATTAAAGCAATCGATTTGGGACGGAGGAATTTCATCTGTTAATCGCGAGTTGGAGGATGCACTTTTAAAAAGTCATTTAAGTGAGCTCGAGATTGAGATTTACAAACTTTACGAACAGGTGGCACAGGCCTTTTTTATCACCAAAGTGATCGACCAGCAAAAAGCAGTGGTGGAAGCCCAGGAAAAGGTACTGAATGAACAGTTGAAATCCATTCGTTCAGGCGTGGAAAACGGAATGGTCGAACCCAGTTCAGAGCTTGTGATCAAGGCCGAACTGCTCAACCTGAAACAAAACAAAACACAACTCGAAGCCGCAAAAAATGCTGCCAGGCAAATGCTTGAAGTGCTTACAGGAAAAACAATAACTCCGGAAATGAAGCTCATTTACGCGGGTGGCGAATTGTTTTACGATGCCGAATTGCACCGCCCGGAACTTAAGCTGTATTTCAACCGGGCTAACGTTCTGGAAACACAGATGGAGATGTTGCAAAAAACACGTAATCCTAAGCTTTTTGGCTTTGGACAGTTGGGTTACGGAAAACCCGGATTGAACATGCTCAACGACGGTTTCGATTCGTGGTACATGCTTGGATTGGGTGTTTCGTGGAATGCTTTCGACTGGAAGAAAACCACAAGAAAGAAACAAGTTTTACAGTTAAAACAGGAATCGCTGCAATACAGCGAAGATGTTTTCCGATTAAATACCGAGGTGCTTCAGGTTCAGCAAAAAGAAACCATTGACAAACTCAAACAAATGATTGAAACCGATGAAGAACTGATAGCTCTGCGAACCGAAATTGCCGGAGCTGCAGAGTCGAAATTAGAGAACCAGGTGATCACGGCATCGGATTACATTTCTGAAGTCCAGGCAGAAACCGTGGCCAAATTAAATTACGAATTGCATAAAATACAATTGGATGAGGCACGTGAGAAATACTACCTCATCCAGGGAAAAGTGATCAAGTAAAGCAGACAAAACCATACAATCATGAAAAAGACATACATTTTGATAGTGGGCATTTTTATGTTGTTCTCATGCAGCAACAACGATGAGAAATCGGATGCCTTTGGAAATTTTGAAGCCGATCCGGTTATTATTTCTTCTGAATCGGCGGGGAGGATACTGGAACTGAACATCGAAAAAGGACAAAACGTGGATACAGGAACTGTAGCTGCACTTATCGATACGGTTCAGGTAGCATTAAAGTTAAAACAAACAGAAGCACAAAAGGCTGCTATTGTGGCTAAAAGACAGTCGATCCAATCACAGGTCAGCGTTTTTGAGGAGCAGATAAAAAACCTGCAAACCAACGAAAAGCGGATCAGAAAGATGGTTGAAGATGGTGCTGCTACACAAAAACAACTCGACGATATTACCGGCCAGATCAGCGTACTTGAAAGGCAGATCGAAAACACACGCACGCAGTATGTATCGGTAAACAAGGAACTTGAAGTTTTGGAAGCACAGCAGGCTGCCACAAAAGACCTCCTTGAAAGATGTACCATTGTTACGCCGGCAAAAGGCACAGTCCTGGAAACCTACGTGGAACAAGGAGAAATGACTTCTCCCGGAAAACCGCTGTTCAAAATGGCCAATCTCGAAGATCTTACTCTAAAAGTTTATGTGAGTGGGGCGCAACTGCCTCAAATAAAAATCGGACAGGAAGTAAATGTTATTGTGGATAAATCGGCAAAAGAGAACCAACCTCTTCGCGGAAAAGTGAACTGGATCTCTCCTGAAGCTGAATTCACGCCAAAAATTATTCAAACAAAGGAAGAACGTGTTAAACTCGTTTATGCCGTTATAGTCCTGGTAAAAAACGACGGAACATTAAAAATAGGAATGCCGGGTGAGATCAGTTGGCAGCAGACAGTGAGCAATTGACAGTTAACAAAGTTAATAATGATACAAGTTGAAAATATCGCAAAATCCTATGATGAAACACAAGCTCTGAGAAACGTTTCGTTACATGTTGAAAAAGGTGAGCTGTTTGGCTTAATCGGACCCGACGGGGCAGGGAAAACTACCTTGATGCGAGTTCTTATGACTTTGTTATTGCCTGATTCGGGAGTCGCGAAAATGGATGGTCTGGATGCTGTAAATGACTTTAAGAAAATCAGACACATTGTTGGGTACATGCCAGGCCGCTTTTCGTTATACCAAGACTTAAGCGTAGAAGAAAACCTGCATTTTTTTGCCACCGTATTTAGTACCACCGTTGAAGAGAACTACGACCTCATCCGGGATATTTATTACCAGATCGAACCTTTCAAAACAAGGCGCGCCGGACAACTTTCTGGCGGGATGAAACAAAAGCTGGCACTTTCGTGTGCACTTATCCATAAGCCTAAAATACTGGTACTGGACGAACCCACAACCGGTGTAGATGCCGTATCGAGAAAGGAATTCTGGGAAATGCTGAAAAACCTGCAGAAAAAAGGCATCACCATAATGGTTTCAACACCCTATATGGATGAAGCAAACCTTTGCGACCGTGTGGCACTCATGCAAAATGGTCAAATCCTCGATGTGGATAAACCACAAAACATTACCTCCAAATTTCCCAAAAAGATCATTCGGATTCGCTCGTCCGAAATGTTTCGTCTGATCAAGGATCTGCGTGCTTTTAATAAAACGGGATCTGCATTCGCCTTTGGGCAGTTTGTTCATTTTACCGGGAAAAGCAACGAAGTTGAACCTGCTGAATTGAAGCAATACCTTGAAAAGCTAAATCATAAAAATATTATAGCCGAAGAAGTAGAACCGGATATTGAAGATGTGTTTATGAGTTTGATGGAAAAGTCACAGTAATCAGTCTCAGTTAACAGTTGAATCATAAAAATGAATTAGATATTTATAAACATACAATTATGGATTTCAAAGAACTAATAGTTTATCAGAAGGCCTTTAAACTGGCCATGCACATTTTTGAAGTTTCAAAATCATTTCCAAAAGAAGAACGATATTCATTAACCGATCAAATTCGAAGATCTTCGCGCTCCACATGTACTAACATTGCTGAAGCATACAGAAAAAGAAGATATCCGAAACATTTTCTAAGTAAGCTTACCGACTCGGACGGTGAGAATAGTGAAACAGCTTCATGATTAGATTTTGCTTTTGCCTGTAGATATTTGGACAAAGACTCTCACCAAAAATTCTATAACGAATGTGTGGAAATAGGGAAACTTCTAAATTATATGATGAACCACCCAGAAAAATTCGGAAGCAACAAAGTGCTGGGATGAAAACTGAGACTGAGACTGAGACTGAAAACTAATTTAATGGAAAATATTATAACAGTAAATAACCTCGTAAAAAAGTTCGGCTCTTTTACCGCCAACGACAACTTGTCGTTCGACGTGTACAAAGGCGAAATTTTTGGATTTCTGGGAGCCAACGGTGCCGGCAAAACAACCGCCATCAGAATTTTATGCGGGCTTTCCTCTCCTACTTCGGGCAATGTAAATGTAGCCGGTTTTGATATTTACCGACAAACCGAAAAGATCAAAAAGACCATCGGTTATATGAGCCAGAAATTTTCGTTGTATGAAGATTTGACGGTTGCAGAGAATATCAGATTGTATGCCGGAATTTATGGAATACCACCCAAAAAGCGAAAAGCAAAAATGGCAGAGTTGCTCCAAAAACTGGAGATGGAAAGTGCACGTAATAAACTGATTGCCGGTCTGCCACTGGGCTGGAAACAGAAACTGGCATTTTCAGTGGCTATTTTTCACGAACCCCAAATTGTCTTTCTCGATGAACCAACTGGCGGGGTCGATCCGGTGACAAGGCGAAAATTCTGGGACCTGATCTATGAAGCAGCTAACAACGATATAACCGTGTTTGTAACCACCCACTACATGGATGAAGCCGAATACTGTGATCGCGTATCGATAATGAACGCCGGAAAAATTGAAGCACTGGATACTCCGGCTAAACTTAAAGAAATGTACAAGGCTCAGAATATGGATGAAGTATTTATACAGATAGCAAGATAAGCCGCAGTTGCGAGCTTCAAATCTCAGGTAAAAACGCTTGGAACCTGGGGCTCGAAGCTAAAAGCTAATAAATATGGAACAACTTAGATCATTTATAAGAAAGGAATTTTACCACATCTTTCGCGATCCGCGGACGATGCTCATCTTGTTCGGGATTCCGATAGCGCAGTTGCTCATTTTTGGAACCGTGATAAAAAACGAGATCAACGATGTGCACATTGCCATTTATGATCAGGCCAAGGATGAAACCTCCCAAAAAATAATCAACAAAATTCTTTCATCGGGGTATTTTATTCTTGACAAAAACCTCGAAAATACCAAAGACATCGATGCTATTTTCAGAAAAGGGAAAGTAAAGGAAGTGATTGTTTTTGAAAGCGATTTTGGAGAAAAACTGACTCGGGAGGGACAGGCAAATGTTCAGCTCATCGCCGATGCTTCTGACCCGAACATGGCCCGGCTGGCTATTTCATATACTTCGGGAATCATCAACGACTATGTGAAAAAGCTGTATCCAAATCTGAAATTCCCATTACAAATTGAGCCTGAAGTACGGATGTATTTCAATGAAGAAATGCAAAGCGCATATATGTTTGTTCCGGGAGTTATGGCCCTTATACTTATGCTGATATCAGCTATGATGACCTCCATCTCCATTACCCGCGAAAAAGAACTGGGAACGATGGAAGTCCTGCTGGTTTCGCCCTTACGTCCGGTGCAAATCATTGTCGGAAAAGTACTGCCCTACCTGCTGCTGTCGATTGTTATTGCAGGTATTATAATTCTTATTGGCCACTGGATTTTTCGGGTGCCCATTGCAGGCAGTTTTATCCTGCTGATGCTCGAAAGTGTGCTTTTCATTTTCATGGCACTTTGCCTGGGCATACTTATTTCAACCATAGCTAAAAACCAGATGACAGCTATGTTCATCTCGATGATCGGATTAATGCTGCCCACTATTATATTGTCCGGATTCATTTTCCCCATTCAAAACATGCCGGTCGTATTGCAAGTGTTAAGCCACATTATGCCGGCACGCTATTTTGTAACCATTGTTCGAGCCATTATGCTAAAAGGCGTTGGTTTCTTTTTTATTTGGAAAGAGACGATGATTTTAATTGCAATGACTCTATTTTTTATTGCGCTTAGTGTGAAAAAATTTAAGAAGAGATTAGAATAGCTACGGGCTCATGGCCTCGAGCTACGAGAAAGTTTTATGAAAGTAATAAATCGATAAAAGAACTATTATGAAGAATTTTAAAAATCTCAAAATTTGGCAGAATGGAATTGATTTAGTAGTTGATATTTACAAGAAGACGGAATCCTTTCCAAAAGAAGAAATTTATGGTATTACAAGTCAAATTAAAGGTTCTGCGGTTTCTATTCCTTCAAACATTGCCGAAGGATCAGGACGAGGAACAGATAAAGAATTGAATCGTTTTCTAGATGTAGCTCTTGGTTCATCTTTTGAACTTGAGACTCAATTAATAATAGCAAACAAACTGAATTTCCTGGATGATGAGAATTTCAAAACGTTGAACGATGTATTGGATTCAGAGCAGAAAATGATCATTGGACTACAAAAAAGCCTTAAATAAAAATGAAAGCTCGTGGCTCTTAGCTCACAACTCATAGCTGATTTATGAAAACAATTCTCTATATCCTACAAAAAGAATTCCGGCAGATTTTTCGAAACCGAACCATGTTGCCCATGATTTTCGGTGTGCCGTTGCTGCAAATGCTGGTGTTGGTTTTTGCGGCTACTTTCGATATGAAAAAAATAGATCTGACGGTAGTTGACAAAGATCTTTCGGAAACATCGCGGGAACTGATTGCCAAGTTCGATGCCATTCCCTTCTACCATATAGAATTTGCCGTGCGGGATGAGAGCATAGGAGAAGAAATGCTGCTTTCCGACGACGCCGATGCTGTACTTGTAATTCCGCAGAACATGGAACGCAATCTGGTGCGAAACGATGAAGCACGGATCCAACTGCTTGTAAATGCCATCGATGGAAACTCAGCGCAATTAATTTATGCCTACTCGGCGCAAATTTTAGGCAATTTCAATAAACACCTGATTGCCGAATGGAAAAGAATCCCGGAATTTACACCACCGGCCCAGGTCAATATTTCAGAAAGTTACTGGTACAATTCCGAACTGGAATACAAATGGTACATGGCACCCGGAATTCTCGCTATTTTGGTCACCTTGATTGGCATGTTTTTATCCGGGATGAACCTGGTGCGCGAAAAAGAGATAGGCACCATCGAACAACTGAACGTAACACCGGTAAAAAAATACCAGTTCATTATCGCCAAGCTTGTTCCGTTTTGGTTAATCGCTCTCTTCGACCTTGCATTTGGACTTTTTATTGCCTGGATCGTATTCGACCTCCCGATTGTCGGTAACCTCCTTCTGCTATTTGGCTTTGCCAGCATTTACCTGCTCGGGGTACTCGGACTAGGACTGTTCATTTCAACAGTTTCGGACACGCAGCAGCAGGTCATGTTTATCAGTTTCTTCTTTTTGATGATATTTATTTTGATGGGCGGAATTTTCACACCGGTTGAAAGTATGCCACACTGGGCCCAAACTATTGACCGTCTTAATCCAATTTACTATTTCATGAAAATAATGCGAAACCTGGTACTTAAAGGCTCCGGATTTTTCGATTTGCTCGAAGAATTCATTTCGCTGCTGGTTTTGGGAACCGTCTTTTTGAGCCTCGCAATCTGGAGGTACAGAAAAACAAACTAAGTAAGGATACATTATTTGTATAAGAACAATTTTTCGCACAAAACCGTACGGCCACTGTTACTGCTTTTAACGAATTAGATTAAAGTTCTAAATTTTGTATTTCGCTAAAAAAATCGACAGAATTTGTATTTCAAATCCCTTGGATATAGATCATTCAATCTGAAAAAGGAAAGCTTCGAAAGCGCTTGTAACATTTGGAAACAGACTAAAACCAGCTCTTTCTCATTATTATACTTTTTATAGTCGCTAAGTTCGGATTCGAAAAAAGACGAATGCGGATACTTTCACCTCCAACACTTGAATGAATTTGATTTATTCTGAGTTACTCTTCCCAAGCTGGAAAAATGAATCAGAACATATTAGGCATTCATATGTTTCGTATAGAAAGCATGTTAAATATGCATGAAGTTTTAAATAGATGGCTCAACACAAAACAGATACTTCACACAAGCTGGTATTTTTGCCTAAGATGGATATTCATCAAAACAAATATTACGAACAAAAAAATCAAAGGGTTTTCACCCTTTTCTTTATGGTTTTACGAAAACAAACCAGCAGGTATCGACCACCCTGTTCTTAAATATCCGGACCCTATATTCTCGCAATTCTAGATCCTAACAATAACAAAAAACAACTTTATGACTTTAAAATTGAGGTTAGTCATCATTGTTCTGATGGCTCAAATTACATTATCGTATGCGCAGCACAAACCTGAAATTCATGTAGGTGGAGCACTGCGATTTAACTACAATTTATCATCGTGGAAGGACGGACAAAAAACTCGCGGCGGAGACTTTGGCTACGATGTTTTCAGGGTTAATGCCAAGGCTGCGTACAAAGGGGTGAAACTGAATGCTGAGTACCGTTTGTATTCCACCGGATTTGGTGGAGGCATGTTAAAGCAAGGCTGGGTAGGCTATGATTTTAGCCCCGAGAACAACCTGCAGATTGGATTAACCCAGGTACCATTCGGAATTACCCAGTACAATTCGCACAACTGGTTTTTTGGCATCAATTATTACGTCGGGCTGGAGGATGACCATGACATGGGCGTGAAGTACACTCATAATGGTGATGAGTGGTTTTATGCATTGGCTTTCTTCAAAAATGCGGAAGAATTAAACTTTGGAAGCAATTCCGACGTATCGGACAGTCGTTACTCTTACGATGTCAGTTCATCGGTAGATGGTTTGTATAGAAACAAAGAAGTAAATACCTTTAACGGAAAACTTGCACGAAAATTTACAGGTTCAAACAGCAATCATATGCTTGGAGTTTCAGCACAATACGGAGGTATCTACAACCTCGATACTGAAGAAACCGGTGACCATTACGCACTTGCAGTGCACTACGAATTAACTGCCGGAAATTTCAACCTGAAAGTTCAGGCTACAAAATACGATTACAATACTAAAAATCCTGAAGGGCAAAGCAACGACATGATTGCGATGACTGCATACGGTTATCCCTACATGGTAGCGGCCGAAGCAACAACCTACACCGTCGGACCTGCTTACTCGGTTCCTGTGGAATGGGGTCCCATTTCGAACCTGCAGTTTTATAACGATTTTGGATTCATGGATAAAGCCAACGACGATTTTGAGGACAGCTTTATGAATGTAACCGGAGTTTTGGTAACCGCTGGCCAGGTATATACTTACGTCGACCTGGCGCAAGGCAAAGATCACCCCTGGGTTGGCCCTGTGTGGACCGATGCACTTTCGTCGGGAACTCCTGATGCTGAATGGGAAACACGTTTTAATATCAATATTGGCTATTACTTTTAATTTGAAAACTGAACGTTATGTCTGACAATCGAAAAATTAAAATAAAGGTCGAAGATTTAACCCTGATCTTTGGCAAACGAAAGCAAGATGCCTTAAAGCTTTTACGGCAAGGTGAATCGAAAGAAGAAATTTTAAAACAAACGAAATGCACTGTTGGTGTTAACCGTGCAAGTTTCGAAATAAAAGAACGTGAGATCTTTGTTATTATGGGGCTTTCCGGTAGTGGAAAATCGACGCTGATCCGTTGTTTAAACCGTCTGAATGAACCCACCGACGGGAAAGTAATATTTGACAATCACGACATAACTCGCGATACCAATAAGCAATTGCTGGAAACCCGTCGTACCGAAATGAGTATGGTTTTCCAAAAATTTGGATTGCTGCCACACCGTACTATTATTGAAAATGCCGCTTTTGGTCTCGAAATTCGTGGCGAAGAAAAGCTTGCCCGCGAAGAAAAGGCGAAAAAAGCACTTGAAACCGTGGGACTGCGCGGTTACGAATCGCAGTACCCGGCTGAGTTATCCGGGGGGATGCAACAGCGCGTGGGATTGGCCAGAGCACTTGCAAACGATCCGGATGTTCTGTTGATGGATGAGGCTTTCTCGGCACTCGACCCGTTGATTAAATCGGATATGCAGGACGAGTTACTGGCCATTCAGAACAAACTGCATAAAACCATCGTGTTTATTACTCACGACCTCGACGAAGCCATAAAAATTGGCGATCGGATTGCCATAATGAAAGATGGTGTTGTAGAGCAAATCGGAACTGCCGAAGAAATTCTGACCAGTCCGGCCAGCGAATATGTGGAAGCTTTCGTTGAGAAAGTAGATCGAAAGACCATTATCACTGCCGAAACACTTATGTTTTCGAAATACACTTCAGCAGAACTGTACAAAGACGGCCCCAAAGGCGCCGAACGGAAAATGCGAAGTGTAGGGATCGACATCCTGCCCGTTGTTGACAAAGACAAAAAGTTTCTGGGATTTGTTTGGCTGCGCGACGTCCTGAGACTTGACAAAGCCAAAGAAAAAACGCTTGAGAAGGCACTAAATACCGATGTTGCCAGCGTATACAAGTACAGAACTGTTGAAGAAATGTTACCTCTGATTACCGAAACCCGTACGCCGCTGGCGGTAGTTGAGGAAGACACCGGTAAACTGTTGGGTTTGATTACTCAAACATCGTTGATTATTGAAGCAACACGCTTCGAAGAAAAGGAGATGAAGGAATTAATCGAAAAAGCAACCGACTTATAATATGGAAAAGTTTATAGACATAGGAACGTTTATCGAAAAAGGAATTAATGTTCTGGAAGAAAGCGCCTCGGGATTGTGGGGAGCGATCGACAACATCATCTCCTGGACCGTTGAAAGCATGAATGATCTTTTTCTGTCCATCCCGTTTTTTATCATTATTGCACTTATCACGCTTGGTGCTTACTACGCCAAAGCCGGAAAGCAGGTGTTAGAAAAAGAAGGTTTTAAACAAGCACGCGGTCTGTCGCTGTTTGTTGTGCTGGGTCTGTTGCTGATTTGGGGAATGGGCTACTGGAATGAAGCCATTCAAACCACGACCCTGGTAATCGTATCTACCTTTATCGCCCTCTTGTTTGGTATTCCGTTGGGAATTTGGGCAGCACGCAGCAACACTGCCGATGCTATTATCCGCCCGATTCTCGACCTGATGCAGACCATGCCGGCCTTTGTCTATCTGATTCCGGCAATTTTCTTTTTCAGCGTTGGAAACACTCCGGGAGTGATCTCAACAGTGATCTTCTCGTTGCCACCCGCAGTTCGTCTAACCAGTCTTGGTATCCGAAATGTTCCTGGCGATGTAATTGAGGCGGGACATGCTTTTGGATCGACCGACCGACAGATCTTATTCAAGATACAGTTGCCGCTTGCGAAGACTACTATTCTGGCCGGGATCAACCAGGTAATTTTGCTCGCCCTGTCGATGGTAGTTATCGCTTCGATGGTTGGTGCAAAAGGACTTGGAGCTATCGTTTACCAGGGAATTCAGCAAAACGACATCGCAAAAGGATTCGAATCAGGACTTGGAATTGTTGTCCTTGCTATTATTCTCGACCGTATCACACAATCTATTGGAGGAAAAAATAAATAAACTTAAAAACAAGACATTATGTGTAATTTTAAAAAATTAGGAATGCTGTTGGTTGCTGCAACATTTCTGGTTGCAATGGTTGCTTGCTCAAACAGCGGAAAGAAAAAATCGGATAAAGAAGTCAAAAAAGAAGTAAACATTTTATATCCCAACTGGGGCGAAGGAGTTGCTTTTACGCATTTGGCAAAAGTAGCACTCGAAGCGCATAATTATGACGTGGAAATAACCAACCTCGAACCCGGTTTGATTTATGGTGAATTATCGAAAAGCAATTCGAAAGGCGACGTGTTTATGGATGCGTGGTTGCCCAATACCCACAAAGATTATTGGGCCGATTACGGCGATAAACTGGTTAAACTGGGCGAATCATTTAGTGGGGGAACAACCGGACTGGTAGTGCCTTCGTATGTTACTATCAATTCAATCGAAGAATTAAATGCCAACAAGGATAAATTCGATGGCGAAATTATTGGTATTGGAAGCGGCGCCGGAATTCACGCCAACACCGAAAAAGCAATAAAAGAATACAGCCTTGATTTCGAACAGATCACCTCAAGTGGTCCGGCTATGGTGGCCAGCCTCGAAAAAGCCATTAAAAACAAAGAATGGATTGTTGTTACAGGTTGGAAACCTCACTACAAGTGGGCCAATAACGATTTAAAATACCTCGACGATCCTAAAGGAATTTATCCGACCGATGTTTGTGCAATTGTTTCGCGCCGCGGATTTGAAGAAGACATGCCCGAAGCGGCAACATTCTTTAAAAATTTCAATCTGAAAGAAGATGAGTTGTACGAGCTCATGGCAGACATAAAAACCGATGGAGAAGAGGCGGGTGCACAAAAATTCTATGAAGCGCACAAAGCAATGGTTGACGGCTGGTTTAATTAAGAATCTACCAAAAGTTTAAAAGAGGTTGTCTAAAAAAGTCAGTACGAACGTCATTCTGAATTCATTTCAGAATCTGTGAAAACTGATCACGGACAATTTAAAGATCCTGAAACAAGTTCAGGATGACGAAAACAAGGATCTTTTTGGCAACCTCTTTTTTTGTCCGATTATCTCTCCAAACCTTCTGCCAAATCGAGCAATTTCAAGGTAGTTCTCCAGTTTCGGGTTGTTGCTGAAACCTTGAGCCGGCTTTCAATAAAATTATTGTTGAGTTTAGTTTTTCCGTAACCTCCCGGACAAAACAGATAAACTGCGTCATCGCTAAAAATAATTTCCTCCGTCTCAGCTTTCCTGGTAATTATTTCTTCTTTATCAAATTGTTCCGGCGGCTGAGCCAGAAATGTAACATGTAGATATTTGATATCTTTTGAAGGGTCCCCGGCAAACCTGTTGTTCGCTACAATGTTTCTTAATTTATTAATGCTGAGCAACAACACCGGTACATCGTAACCAAAATCCTCTTGAATTTTCTCCCCGATCATTTTTCCCGGCAAAGTTGACGCTTCCTCTTTAAACTGAAATACAATATTCCCGCTTTGAATGTATGTTGTTACTTTGCAAAAACCGAGTTCCGACAAGCTGCTCCTCAGCTTCTCCATTTTTATGAGCTTCTGGCCGCTGACGTTTATTCCGCGCAGTATACAGATGTAAGTCTTTAATTTCATGCTAAAAGGAAATGCTAAATTTCGATGATCATAACTTTCCAAACATCCTGACCGACTTATTGTTGAACGATAATGAAAATTGCTGTAAATAGTTTTTCCCACTGATTTGCCGTAACTTTATTTATTGGCTCTTCTTCTTCCGGGAAAAACCGGATTGATACTTCCAGTGACAGAAACCAAAAATCGTTGATCATGGGAAAGCAACCTTTAAAATGTGTACTGATCAACCCCACATCCCCGTTATGGCGCGTCAAATCCAAACAAAAACCGGTCAATCACAGCGTATTTCGCTTTTCAATGTTGCCCAGTTTATATGTCGCTGCATCGATGCCACCACACGTGCAAACAGAAATTGTCGACGAAGACGTTGAACCTATTGATTTTGAAACCGATGCAGACATTATAGGCGTTTCGTTTATGACCTACAATGCCCCACGAGCTTATGAAATTGGCGACATTTTCAGGGCCAAAGGTAAAGCCGTAATTTTTGGCGGATACCACCCGTCTTTTATGCCCGAAGAGGCCATTCAGCATGCCGATGCCATTTGTATTGGAGAGGCTGAATATAATGTTCCGAAAATGATTTCCGACTTTCAAAACGGCGGGCTGCAACAATTTTACGAAAGCGATCTTGTGGATCTGGCAAAATTACCAAAACTAAACAGGAACCTCATCAGAAGAAATGCTTATGTAACAACCAATGCCATGCAGGCCACACGCGGCTGTATACATCATTGTGCATTTTGCTCGGTGGCAGCTTTTAACCGCTATAAAATACGTACCCGCCCTGTTGACGAAGTCATTAAGGAACTTAATTCACTGGGGCGCCATGTTTTGTTTATGGACGATAACATCATATTAAATAAAGCATACGCAAAAGAACTATTCAAAGCAATGATACCTCTGAAAAAAAGGTGGTTCAGCCAGAGCGGTATTGGAATAGCTGCTGATGAGGAACTGCTCGACCTGGCCGCTAAAAGTGGTTGCCGGGGCTTGTTTATCGGGTTCGAGTCGCTTTCGGAAGCCACCCTTGAAGCGTATCAGAAACAACCCAACCGCAAAAAAGACTACTGCGAAGTAGTTAGAAAACTTCATAAAGCAGGCATCTCAATTTGTGGAGCGTTTGTGTTTGGAAGCGATGAAGATGGCCCGGATGTTTTCGAAACTACGCTCGACTTTTTACTGGAAAACAATGTTGAGGCACTACAATCTACTCGCTTAACTCCTTTTCCGGGTACGCCGCTTTTTAAAAGCATGGATGAGGAGGACAGAATAATCGACAAAAACTGGAGCCACTACGACTTTTTTCATGTGGTGCATCGACCAAAACTTATGGACACATCAACACTTGACTATGGCACTGCATGGGTTCAGCAACATTTTTACAGTTACAAAAACATTACAAAAAGAGTTACCAGAGCTGGTTCTTACCTCTCGCCCGAAACAATATTTAAAGCGGTTTTACCCCTTAATATCGGCTGGCGATTTAAGCTGAGTAACTATGGTGCTTTCCAACTTGGGCAAAAATTTCGTTCGCACTCAACAGTATAAAAAATGATGTTTTGTGAGCACCATTTCATTTCGTATTTTTAGCCGCTCAATCGTTTAGTTTATGAAGGCAAGTTTTCTTGGAATTTTAATTTTGGCGGCCATCTTTTCAACGCAATCTGCTAAAGCTCAGCAGAAGAGCGAAAATTACTCCGGTCCCAAAGTGGTAGTTGGAATTGTAGTTGAAAATATGCGTCCTGATTATGTTCGACGTTTTTGGAATAAATTTCAGGAAGGTGGCTTTAAGAAACTGTATTCGCAGGGAGCCGTTTGCACGAATGTAAAACTGACGCTTCACTCGCAGAACTATGCCAGTGGAACGGCCACTTTGTACACCGGTGTGCATCCTTCCATTCACGGTATCATAAACAACACCTGGTACGATCGTTTAAAAAAGAAAGAGGTGGAATGTACCGAAGACGATTACTACATTACAGTTGGTGCCGATACGGAAGAAGGAAATGCGTCACCGGTTCAACTGCTGTCGAACACCATAACCAATAATTTGAAGATACTTACCCAGGGAAAATCGAAAATCTTTAGCGCAGCCCTTAACCGCGAATCGGCTATTTTTTCTGCCGGACATGCGGCCGATGGTGCTTATTGGTTCGATATTGAGTCGGGAAGAATGATCTCCAGCTCGTTTTACATCAGTACTTTCCCCGATTGGGTGCGCCTGTTCAACAGCGAAAATTACGCCGCACGTTACAGTTACCGCAATTGGGTAACATTGTTGCCCGAAGTTGAATACACCGAAGCTTTACGTGACGATTACCTGCTCGAAAGCGGTTATTTTGGTGAGTTCAATACTTTCCCTCATACCATTAGCAAATACCTGAAGCGTACTGAAAATTTCAAGCCTTTCAAAACAACTCCGTCGGCCAACCTGATGATCAAAGATTTTGCCTTACAAATGATGGATAACGAAGAAATTGGTCAGGACAATATTACCGATTTTGTGAGTGTTGTGTTTTCGTCGATGGATTATGAGAATGGTGCTTTTGGCCCTGCATCCCTCGAAATGATGGACTCGTACCTGTATCTCGATCAGTACCTGGCTGAATTCATTAGTGGTGTTGAAGACCGCTACGGGAAAGAAAACGTGCTGTTTTTTCTTACTGCAAATACATCGGCCGCATATCCGGTCGATTACCTGAAAAATGAGTTTCATATGCCGGTCGATCATTTTAACATCGAACGTGCCATTGCGCTGCTTACCCTGTTCCTGAACAATACTTACGGCACCGAAAACTGGATAGAACATTATACCGACCTACAGGTTTATCTCGACCATGATTTGATCAAACAAAGAGGACTCGATCTGAACGAGATCAGAAATGCCGCCTCAAACTTTGTGAATCAATTCGAGGGTGTTCAGCTCGCACTGCCTTCCTATCAGCTCGAACAGGGGAGCTCGGCCAATGGTCTTCTCGAACCGCTTTACACATCGTATTACAAAAATCGCTCGGGAGATTTTCTGTATTTATTAAAAGAAGGCTGGCAACCTACCTACAAATTCAAAAATGTGAATTATAGTGACCAGTCACACATTCCGCTGGTATTCTATGGTTATAACATCCAACCTAAAGTAATTAAATCGAAATATCGTGCTGTTGATCTTGTTCCAACGCTTTCGGAATTACTGAATATTCCGGCACCGGATAAGTGCCAGGGAAGATTAATTGATGACGTATTAAAATAGAAGGAAAATTTACTTAAAATCCGATCTGCGTGATGCAGTCTTCTTTTCACTTTGCTCAATACCTGCGCGTAGGTCCGCAACATCAGCATCTTGCTTTTTCTGATTCTTACCTTTTAGTGCAGTGCGTTCGAGTTTAACCACAAAAGTCGTATCTGAAGCCAGTTCCATTTCCCACGACATTTCCTTAAAGCCTTTATTGGCAATCTGCAGATTCACCAAACTATCGCTTAATACCAGCCGGTAAAATCCATTGTGATTCGATATGGTACCAATACCACTGTTCGATTCAAAAATGCTAACGTTCTCCAGCGCCTTGCCGTTGCTGCTATCATTAACATAACCTGAGATGGTGATAAACTGTCCCCAAGTCATGCCCGGGAGGAAACTCAGTAGAAAAAAAGTGTTCGTGAGTAAAATTATTTTCATGACTAAATTGAATAACGTTTTCTGGCTACATAAATATAGACATAAAAAACCTATAAAAGGTTGCGTTAGTTCATAAAAAAGATTAAATAATCTTCAATTTTACATTACTTATTTAGATTAGATAACCCGGTGTTGGCGGTAAAAACATTTTGCATAACATAAGTTCACATGACAAATATTAGTAAATTGAGCCGAAAGAATTACATACCCATAAAAATCAACTCCTTTCATGCTGAATAACATGATGTTAACAAACATTTAATCTGTTTTTTCAAGATCGATGTATGTATTTTTGCTGTAACCGATTGAATAAAAATAGCCAAAAAAAGATGCAGCTAATCAACCGATAAAACGGTCTGACAAGACCGTTATATTTAACAATAACAACTATTAACCATTTTATAATCTTTTTCTCTCATGGATCCAATTCAAACTTTAATCAAAGATTTGGCCGACAAACACGGCCGACAACGGGAGAGTCTTTTGACGATCATTCAGGGAGTAGTGGAAAAGGAAAACTACATCTCGGAAAGATCGATGATCGAAATTGCAAAAGAAGTTGATCTTCCCGCTGCCGACGTTTATGGAACGGCCTCTTTTTATTCTTTCCTGGAAACAAAGCAGACCGGGAAGTACATCATCAGGGTGTGTAAAACCATTACGTGCTCGATGAAAGGTAAAAATCAGATTTTGTTTGCCATTAAGGAAATGCTTAAAATCAAGGAAGGTGAAACAACTCCCGACAAACGTTTTACATTGCTTGAGACCAACTGTCTGGGCTGGTGTCATAAAGCACCTGCCATGCTGATAAACGATGATGTTTACACCGAATTAACACCTGAAAAGGTGCGGGAAATATTATCGCATTACATGAAAAAAGACAATAACAATCATTAAAACAGACAGCATGTCAAATTCACACCAATTAAAGCGTGTCGATTTTATTTTCAGAAATGAAAACGACTGGGAAAAAGTGCTTTCATCAACCATAAAAAAGAAACCGCAGGACCTCATCAACGAATTGATCAGTTCGGAACTAAAGGGCAGAGGCGGTGCCGGTTTTCCTACCGGATTAAAATGGAAACTAACAGCCGAAGCAACTGCCGAAAATAAATATGTGATTTGTAACGCTGATGAGGGCGAACCCGGTACTTTTAAAGATCGCGAGATCCTTTCGAGAGTGCCCTACAAAGTGCTAACTGCAATGGCCATTTGTGGGTACATTACCGGAGCTGCCAAAGGCTACATTTACCTGCGTGGCGAATACAAGTTTTTACAACCTGAGTTACAAAAAACCATCGACGAGTTTCATTACTACTGCAATGAGATAAAGCTCGAATTCAGGATTGAAATATTTATGGGAAGCGGCGCCTACATTTGCGGCGAAGAAACCGCATTAATGGAATCGATGGAAGGAAAACGCGGCGAACCAAGGAACAAGCCTCCTTTCCCAACGCAGGCCGGTTACCTGGGAAAACCAACGGTTATTAATAATGTAGAAACCCTTGTTCACAGTTTTACTATCTTTAAATACGGCGCTAAAAAATTCTACGATCTCGGCGTACAATATTCCCGTGGTACTAAATTATTCTCGGTATCGGGCGATACACCAAAACCGGGAATTTACGAACTCGAACTAGGAATGAGTCTTCAGGATTTTGTGTACGAATTTGGCGATGGCGACACCAAAGCCGTCCAGGTTGGAGGAGCTTCCGGATTTTTGGTTCCGCGCAAAAAGTTTAAAGATGCCGCCATTGGTTTTAAAGGAAAACTAACCGGAATTTCACTTCCAACCGGTGGTTCTATGATGCTCTTTAACAGTTCGCGCTCCATGTACAATGTGCTTGATAATTACCTTGAATTTTTCCGTGAAGAATCTTGCGGACAGTGTACTCCTTGCCGGGTTGGCTGCCAGCAACTTTTGCTGGGAATAAAAGCCGTTAAACGTGGTGATAAGCCGGCCAGTTATCTCGATAAATTGATGCGCCTGACCGAGACCATGCAACTAACTGCCAAATGCGGCCTTGGTCAATCGGTAGCCAACTCATTTTCGTCAATTGTCGAGAACTTCAGGGAAGAAATGATTTATTAATGAACCCGAAAATTCAGAACAATGAGCAAAAAAATAAATATCACCATAAATGGAATGCCTGTCGAAATAGAAAAGGGCAAAACCATTCTTGAAGCCGCCGAATCCGAGGGAATAAAAATTCCTACACTTTGTTTTCATAAAGACCTTTGTGTGGCCGGTAATTGCCGTGTTTGTGTGGTCGAAGTAGCCGGACAACGCCGTCTGTCGGCAGCCTGTGCCACCCCATGCGACGACGGCATGGAGATTCTCACCAACAGCCTCAAAGTACGGAATTCAAGAAAACAGATTATCGAGTTATTGCTTTCGGAGCATAATGCCGATTGCACAAAATGTTACAAAAACGGAAATTGTGAACTGCAAACACTCTCTTCGGAATACAAGATCATGACCCAGGATTTCCTCGAACTGGTTCCGCTGAAAAAGTATTCCATCGATATGTATTCTCCATCGATTATGAAAGACGACAGTAAATGCATCCGCTGCCAACGCTGCGTTAGAACTTGTGCCGAACTTCAGGGAGTAAATGCACTAACAGTTGCACACAAAGGCGACCAAATGAAAATCACCACTTTCTTTGAAAAAGCCATGCGCGATGTAGTGTGTACCAATTGCGGACAATGTGTAAACCACTGCCCCACCGGCGCCCTGGTTGAGAAGAATTACATTGAAGAAGTTTGGGAAGCTTTGGCTGATCCGGAAAAACATGTTGTCGTTCAAACTGCTCCCGCTGTTCGCGTAGGATTGGGTGAAGAACTTGGACAGCAACCAGGCACCCGTGTTACCGGAAAAATGGTTGCGGCCTTAAAACGACTTGGCTTCGATTCTGTGCTCGATACTGATTTTACTGCCGACCTCACCATCATGGAGGAAGGTACCGAGTTGCTCACACGACTAAAAAGAGCACTTATTGATAAAGCAAAAGATGTAAGTCTTCCTATGGCTACTTCGTGCTCACCGGGTTGGATCAAATACATCGAACACATGTATCCCGAACACCTCGCTCATTTGTCGACCTGCAAATCGCCTCAGCAAATGTTTGGAGCGCTGGTAAAAACATATTATGCCAAAGCAAGAAATCTTGATCCGGATAAAATTGTTTCGGTATCGATTATGCCTTGCACAGCGAAAAAGTTTGAAGCCTTTCGTCCTGAAATGTACGACAGTGGCTATCGCGATGTCGATTATGTACTTACCACCCGCGAACTGGCAATCCTGATCAAACAAGCCGGACTCGATTTCAACAAACTCGATCCGGTGAAATACGATCGATTAATGGGTGAATCGAGCGGAGCTGCAGTGATTTTTGGTGCTACCGGAGGCGTCATGGAGGCGGCCTTACGTACCGCCTACGAAATCGTAACAGGCCGCGAAGTGCCGTTCGAAAACCTGAACATCACACCGGTTCGGGGCATGGACGGAATTCGTGAAGCCTCCATAAAAATTGAGAATCCCGTCAAAGACTGGGCATTCCTTGATGGTGTAGAGTTAAAATGCGCCGTAGCCCATGGTTTAATAAATGCAAAAACCGTTATGGATGCCGTTAAAGCAGGCACGGCCGATTACCATTTTATTGAATTTATGGCCTGCCCAGGTGGCTGTTTGGGAGGCGGCGGGCAACCGATACCGACCAATCCTGAAATCAGGCAAAAACGTGCCGAAGCCATTTATGCGGAAGATGAAGGTCTCCCCATCAGAAAGTCTCACGAAAACCCGGAAGTACAAAAATTGTACAAAGACTTCCTGAAAGAACCGCTGGGTGAAGTATCGCATCATTTATTGCATACAAAATATACCAAACGCGAACGGTATTAATTAGCCGCATAAATTCTATAAAAATCCGGTATCTTAGTGGTGCCGGATTTTTTATGGAAAATACATTCTTCACATACCTTTCTTCTCCTGTTGGCTGGCTGAAACTGACCGGTAACTCAAACTCCCTCCTGTCTGTTTCCTTTGAAGAAATGGAAGGAGATGGAAGCTCCGAATTACCTCCCATTCTCAAAAAAAGCAGGCGACAACTGGAAGAATATTTTGAGGGAATCCGAAAAGAATTCGATCTGAAACTATCTCCAGAAGGCACTGATTTTCAACAAAAAATCTGGAAGCTGGTTACCAATGTTTCTTATGGCAAAACAGCCACTTATCATGATATCTCAGTGCAATCGGGTTCAGAAAAAAGCACACGGGCAGTTGGGCTCGCCAATGGTAAAAATCCAATTCCGATTATCATCCCCTGCCACCGGATTATCGGCTCAAACGGTAAACTTACCGGATATGCCGGAGGACTGGAGCGGAAACGTTGGTTACTGCTTCATGAACAACAAAACTCACCCAAACAGGATATGCTTTTTTAGTCCCAATCGTGGACTACTTTCCCAAATAAGAACATCAAGGAACATTCCCTGTTTTTTTATTTCACTGAAAATCAGCGATACACTTTTTTTGGTCCGACTTTTGGCATAGGTGAAATGAAATCAGGAAGATAAAAAGGTAAAAAATTGGGAAACCTTGAAATGGAACTCACACGGGTTCCATTTTTCTTTTGCACACGTTGAGCTTATCTGCTATATTCACAAAAAAAATTTATGGTCCGCACATACATAACATTCGGTTTGTTTTTCCTGCTATCCTTGTCACTTGTGGCCCAAGAAAGATACCAGAGCGACTGGTTTGATGAGATTCGGGTAGAAACCTACACATATACCACAAAGGATGGCGAGAATCTTGATTTGGATATTTATCTTCCACAGGCGGATGCCGAAACCGAACGCGCAACACTGATTTATGTTCATGGGGGAGGTTTTAGTGGCGGAGCCCGTGACCTGGAAGATATCAAAGAATTTTGTAATCGGATGGCCAATTACGGATACGTTGTTGCATCGATTTCATATCGACTTACACGTAAAGGCGAACCTACAGGTTTTGGATGCAACTGCCCGGCTACCGATAAAATAAACACGTTTAATGCGGCGGTTGAAGACGTTCAGGATGCCACTTTCTTTTTGATAGAAAACAGGCATCAGTTTGGGATCGATCCGCAAAAGATCATACTGGCGGGCAGCAGTGCAGGGGCCGAGACGGTTTTAAATACTGCCTATCAACCGCCTTATTGTTACGGACTCGATTCAGGTCCGGTATCGTATGCGGGTGTTATCAGCATGGCAGGTGCCATTCCTGATACTACCGTAATTTATGACGAATCAGCCGTTCCATCCTTGCTCTTTCATGGCACCGACGACGACCTCGTTCCTTATGGCACGGCTCCTCATCATTATTGTGAAAAAGGCAGTCCGGGCTACCTTGTGTTGAATGGTTCGTACCCCATTGCAGAAAAACTGGAAAAATTGAATGTACCCTACTGGCTGCACACCACGTGTGGTGCAGGGCACGAAATAGCCAGTACGCCCATTAAAGAGTACCGCGATGTGATTGTTGAATTCTGTTTTAACTACGTGATTAAAAACGAAGGTGACGATCGGCGAACCATCATCGAAGGAGAACAAAACACCGGTAAGTACGCTCAATATAACTTCTGTACAGAATGAAAAAACTGATTCTTTTTATCATGGTTATCCTGCCCATTGGCTTGTTTGCTCAGCAGATCGATGTGATGTCGTTTAATATCCGCTACAACACATCTAACGACGGCATTAACGCATGGCCGAACAGAATTGAAATGGTAAATGGATTGTTGAATTTTTACGAACCGGGAATTTTTGGTTTACAAGAAGCGCTTTACGGCCAAATTCAGGATATACAAAAAGGACTACCCGATTACAAATGGTTTGGCGTAGGTCGTGATGATGGAGACAAAGCCGGCGAATTTATCCCAATCTTTTATAACACAAAAAAATTTATCCTAATTGAAAGCGGGCATTTTTGGTTATCGGAGAATTGCGAAAAACCGGGTTTAGGCTGGGACGCCGCCTGCAATCGCATAACAACCTGGGGTAAATTTCAATCGAAAGTTACGGGCAAACAATTCTTTGTCTTCAATACCCATTTCGATCATATGGGAGTGGAAGCCCGTAAAAATTCGGCAAAGCTTATTCACGATAAGATCAATGAATTTACGGCTCATTCGGGAATGCCGGTTATCCTGACCGGTGACTTTAACCTCAGTCCTGAAACTGAACCGATTGCGATGATCAAAAAGTATTTATCCGATAGTCGCGAGATTTCGGAGGAAGCACCCTACGGACCCGTTGGAACCTACAATGGATTTAAGCCCGGATCGGAAGGTCAAAACCGCATCGATTATATTTTTGTCAATGATAAAGTAAAAGTGCTGAAATACGCCGCAATCAGCGACACCAAAGAAAACCGATCTCCTTCCGATCATTTACCCGTATTTGTTAAATTGCAGTTGAAATAAAATTGCAATTCTGCGGCATTTCTTCTTTCTTAGTGCGATGTTTGAAAAGATTGGCGAACTCATCATTACGGTCTCCGATGGAATTTGGGGTGCCCCCATCCTCATTCTCTTGCTTGGCGGCGGTTTCTATTTCCTGGTTTATTCGCGTTTGGCACCTTTGCGTTACATAGGTCACGCCCTAAAGATTCTTACAGGAAAATACGACGATCCGAATGAGGCCGGTCAATTGCGCCACTACCAGGCACTCTCTACCGCTCTTGCCGGTACCGTTGGAATGGGAAATATAAGTGGTGTTGCCGTGGCCATAACTATGGGCGGCCCCGGAGCAATTTTCTGGATGTGGATTTCGGCACTGCTTGGCATTAGCACCAAGTTTTTTACCTGTTCGCTGGCCGTTATGTTTCGGGGAAAAGATTCTGCGGGTGAAATTCAGGGTGGTCCCATGTATTACATCACCGAAGGACTTGGAAAAAACTGGCGCCCCGTAGCCGTATTTTTCTCGATAATGGCCATGATAGGTGTATCACCACTTTTCCAGGCCAATCAACTCACCCAGATGATACGCGATGTAGTTTTGGTTCCAAACAACATTGGTGATTCCTTCACTTCCGATCTTGTTACCGGAATTGTAATCGCCATAGTTGTCGGGCTGGTTGTTATTGGTGGTATTAAACGAATTGGAAAAGTTACCGGAAGACTCGTGCCTACAATGGTTGTGGTTTATACAGTAACCGTACTCTACGTTATATTTTCACATCCTTCCGCAATAATTCCTGCATTTAGAACCATTTTCGAAGATGCCTTTACAGGAAATGCAGTCCTGGGAGGATCACTCGGAGCCATAATAATTACAGGTGTGCGGCGTGCTGCTTTTTCAAACGAAGCCGGACTAGGAACCGCGCCAATGGCACATGGCGCCGCCAAAACCAACGAGCCCATTCGCGAAGGATTGGTTGCTATGCTCGGGCCGATAATTGATACCATAATCGTTTGTACCATGACCGCACTGGCTATAATTGTTACGAATACCTGGGTTGAAAGTAGTGCTGACGGAATTACACTCACTGCTCATGCTTTTGATTCGGCCATCCCTTTTGTCGGAAAATACATCCTCTCCATTTGTGCGATTTTCTTTTCCATGTCAACCATGTTTGCCTTTCCGTATTATGGCGTAAAATGCCTGGGTTTTGTTGCCGGAGTAAAGTACCAGCACATCTACAACTATATTTTTGTGGCTGTTATTCTCATCGGTGCGGTTTCAAACTTAAGAGTAATAATTGGTCTCATCGATATTTCATTTGCGCTGATGGCTTTCCCAACAGTAATTACCGCAGTACTGCTTTCGCCACATGTAAAGCGGGCGGCCAAGGATTATTTTATTCGCTTAAAAGCCGAGAAAATGAATTTCTGATCCGGTTTTCCACAATTTTGCGTTGTCAATCTTTTTGTATTCCTTAAATTGGTAAGACCTTAATTTCAATCCTTTCGGTGAATATGGAAAACATTGTTAAAGCCTTCTACCACGACGGATACCAGTTGGGGATGAAAGCTACCAAAAGTGGAATTACCGCAGAAGGCACATTCGACGCACTTCAGGAAATGTATGCTGCTATTGATAATCTGAATGATTCCTTGTTAGATCTTGCCCGCCAGCAAGGTCAGCCCATTCACTGTAAAAAGGGGTGCTCGTGGTGTTGTCACCAACCGATATTCGCACTCGAATACGAACTGGATTATCTGAAAGCTTATATTCTAAACAATTTTTCAGGACAGGAACAAGATGCTATCAGCAAGCGGGCGGCAGCAAAAAACGACAAACTGAAAAACCTGAAAGATGATGCGCTGCTGAATTCAAAATCGCCATGCCCATTATTGAAGGACGGAACTTGTACAACTTACACAGTCCGGCCGATGGCCTGCCGAATATACCTTTCAACGAATGTAGATAGCTGTCTCAGGTTTTACAACCACCCGGAAGATAAATCGAGTTACCCTGCCCTGCTTGATTTCCCGATGCGCGCCGGACGAATGATGAACGAAGGATTTAAAGCTGCATTAAAATCGGCAGGGGCTAAAGTTGAAGAATTTAGAATAGAGGAAAAACTATGCTAATCAAATAGTATTGAAGCGGTCTTAACCTTTTGATAAGCCTAAACATCGTGATTCGACCAGAATATCATCACGTTCTAAATTGTCTCTATTTCAATCCCTGCTTCTCTGAATTTATCCTCCAGTATATCCGGCGAAATGGGTCTTCGGTTACGAGTGAGTACCGATGTAATCTTTGCAGCTACCATCAATTTTTCGTCGCTTTTCCGAACAACCTGCTGATTGAAAATAATACGTAACCGACCTTGCTTAGCCATTTTTAAGCGTACCAGGAAATCATCGGCCGGACGAAGCGGAAACTTGTAATCCAGTTCTGCCCTGATCACTACCGCATCGATTCCTTCATCATGTAATTGCGCAAAATCGAGCCCAACGTGATGCAAAAATTTATGCCGGCAATGCTCAAGGTAATTCTGATACACCGAGTTGTTAACTATGCCCTGCAAATCGCATTCGTAATCGCGTACCTGGAGTTCTATTTCGAAGTGATGATCTCTCATTTTTTAGTGATTTGTTGTGATTGATGGAGATTGATAGAGATTCAAACCTAAAAAACAATAAACCTCTAAAAATCGCAAGCAATCACGTTCTTATTACTTTACCTCAAAATCAAGTAATTTCTTGTTCTCGAGGTATCCTTCCAGGTGATCGCCAATTTGTACCGGGCCAACTCCAGCCGGCGTTCCGGTATAAATCAGGTCGCCAATTTTCAGGGTAATGTATTTCGAAACGTGCGAGATAATCTCATCGAAACCAAAAATCATCAAACCGGAATCGCCTTGTTGCGCAGCTTTTCCATTTATATCTAATTTAAACTGAATGGATTCATCGTCGGGAAAAATGTTTTTCGATAAAAAGTTGCTGCTTATCACAGCTGAACTGTCGAATGCTTTTGATTTTTCCCACGGTAATCCTTTTTCCCTGAGTTGCTGTTGGACATCGCGTGCCGTAAAATCGATTCCCAGCCCAATTTCATCGTAATAACGATGGGCGAAACGCTTTTCAATATTTTTACCGATGCGGTTAATCTTGATCACCAGCTCAATTTCATGATGCAGATCTTTTGTCCATTCAGGAATATAAAACGGATCGTTATTACGCAGCAGCGCTGAATCGGGTTTCATAAAAAAGATCGGTTCTTCAGGCAGATCATTACCAAGTTCTTTGGCATGTTCCACATAATTTCGGCCAATGCAAATAATTTTCATGATCTAAGCTTTTGGCTGCGAGCTTCAAGCCTCAGGCTTTACTTGCTCATCATTTTTAATTTTAACTGTGTAAGCACCTTTTTAGTGTACAATGGAAATTCGCTGTTTAGTATCCATCCAAAATACCCCGGTTGTTCTTCCAAAACCTGTTCAACCGGCACTCCTTTGTTCTTTCCAAAATTAAAAACCGGCACACCATCATCGTTGTACACAATGCGGCCAACAAAATCAATGTTTCGATCATACGATGAGAACTCACTCAGCTGATCCACATCGTTGACTATTGGAGTTGATTTCACGCCTTTATTATCCTCGTATTCAACATCTTTATAAACATCGAGCTGCGATTTCAAAACTTCATAGGTGGCTTTTGTATCGGCCATGGCACTGTGCGCATCGGTAAGTTCCTGGCCACAATAAAATTTGTACGCAGCCGCCAAAGTGCGTTTCTCCATTTTGTGGAAAATAGCCTGCACATCTATAAATTTTCGCTTTTTCAAATCGATATCCGCTTCGGCCCTTAAAAATTCCTCGGCCAGTAAAGGAATATCAAAACGATTGGAATTAAAACCTCCCAGGTCGCAGCCCTCGAGAAATTGTGCCAGTATTTTTGCTACTTCTTTAAAAGTAGGCGCGTCTTTAATGTCTTCATCGTAGATCCCGTGAATTAAAGAAGCTTCTTCAGGAATGGGCATTTCAGGATTCAGCCTGTAAAGCTTTTCTTCCTCTGTGCCATCCACATTCACTTTAATGAGGGCAATTTCTACGATACGGTCGGTAACAATGTTAATTCCCGTAGTTTCGAGATCGAGAAAAACGATCGGATTTTTTAATTGTAACTGCATGAGCTGGTATGAATTAAAAAAGGTACCCTAAAACCTGCTGATTTCCGGATACCTTCTCTCTGTTTCTTAATTGTGATTATGCATTGATCATCATCGGCATTAGCAACATCAACATGTCTTCATCTTCATCATCGGTTTCGGCCGGCAGTAACAATCCGGCTCGCGTGGGATCGCTCAGTTCAACCTGAACATCGCCCGTTGAAATGTTGGTAAGAATCTCCTGCAGGAAGGTGGATTTGAATCCGATTTCAATTTCATCCCCTTCGTACTCGCAACTGAGTTTTTCTACCGCTGAAATTGAAAAATCAATGTCCTGTGCAGAAACCACAAGCTGACCTTCGTTGATGTTCAATTTTATAAGGTTACTGGCCTGATTTGAGAAGACTGAAACCCGCTTCACCGTATTGAAGAAGTTCAAACGGTCGATAATCATTTTATTCGGATTATTGGTTGGGATAACCGAATTGTAACTTGGGTAATTTCCTTCAACCAGCCGGCAAATAAGTTTATAATTACTAAGCGTAAAGAATGCATTTTTTTCGTCGAATTCCATTTTCACATCGAATTCCTCTTTTGGCAACAAACCTTTTAGCAGACTTGCCGGTTTTTTAGGAAGGATGAACGACGATTCAAATTCAGCCTTTGCATCCATTCTTCTGTAGCGCACCAGTTTGTGTGCATCCGATGCCACAAAGCTCATATAATCGGGGGATAATTCAACGTAAATACCGTTCATTACCGGACGCAGTTCATCGTCGGCGGTTGCAAACAAAGTTTTTTCGATTCCTTTTAACAGAGCCATGTGGCTCACTTCAATCGACGAAGCGGCTTCCTCATCCAATTCCGGTTGCTCCGGGAAGTCTTCCGCATCCTGTCCCATGATACTGAACTTACCATTGTCGGAGAAAATCTCAACCTGGAAGGATTCGGCATCAATCTGGAAAGTAAGTGGCTGCTCGGGAAATTCCTTCAAGGTATCGGTTATTAATTTCGCCGGAACCGCAACCGCACCTTCGCCTTCAATATTATCCAACTCAAGACTTGTGATCAGTGTTGATTCGAGGTCGGATGCAGTTATCGTTAATTCTGTTTCGCTAAGCTGAAACAAGAAATTATCAAGGATCGGCATGGTGCTTTTACTGCTGATAACCTTGCTGATTGCCGAAAGATGACTTAGTAATTCGGTGCTGGAAACTACAAACTTCATTTGCTATTTTTTTATTTGAATTAAGCAGAAAATAAAATTCAGTAAAGTGCTAAATTAAGCTCAAAAAGTGAATTTCATTTACAGACTTGTTTCTGTTTTAATTGTTGTTTTTTTGATTTATATCTACCGCGCTGGCTTGTAAAAAGCTCTAATCCTTCAACACGAATATACAAACTTTAATGATATTACCTATCACGAATTTATTGAATTTACCCTGAATTTATGAACGCACGTAACGTCGTTTTCGAATGAAGTTATACAGTACTCCAAAAATCGCCAAAAACAAAATGGGCACCAATACGTTCAGCCACTGCCAAAAGGCTTTTTCTTCGCGCAAAAGCACCTCGTCGAGCAGGCGTAATTTTAAAGTCCGGTTGCGCAGTTGCATCACTCCCCTGTCGTCGTTCAGGTAAAAAATGGTGTTCATCAAAAATTCCTTATTCCCCCAAACACGGTTCGCCACCCGGTCGTAGCCCAACTGCTGTATTTGCGGCGATTGTCCCGAGTAATTCACCTTGTTGGCGATCATGCCGGCATCGGCAATTACCACCATTTTTGTTGGCTTACTTTCGTTGAGCACAGCCGACGATGAAAAACCAAATTGTTCGACCATCCTGTTTTGGTAAAGCGAATTGAACGTGCCTTCAACTAAAACACCTACCGGAATAAAAGATTCGTTAAACAACTCGCGTGCTGGTGGATTATTGATATTTTGGAGACTCACTGATGAAGGCGATTTCACCCGGCGGGCATAAGGAGATGTAGATAAGATCACCGTTTTTCCCAATTGCTCATTGTCCGATACGGTATCAACAGAAGAAACATATTCGGTATACACTTTATTGAGGTTCCGGCTTAGCGGATGATTATCGTTTGGGACCAAAAGCGGCGAGTAATACCACGGATGCGGGGTAAATTGCGGTTGAGCACCAAGAGGTGCTGTGTTCACGACAATTTGGGCACAAACCACGTCTTGCAACAACTCGTAATTTAAGCGAACGCCATATTTAAACAGCTGGTCGCCCAGGTTGATATCGTGCGGAAAGGCAAATGTACGGAATCCGCGCGACAGGCTGTCGGTATTGATTTGCACAGGGTCGATCAACCAAACTACTTTTCCGCCATTCATAATGTACTGATCGATAATGAATTTATCGTCCTCTTCAAAGCGCTCATCGGGCCCGGCCACAATCAGAATATCAAAATTATCGGCATATTCGCCCAGTGTTTGTGTTGAAATTCGTTTCACATCGAAATCGCCCGAAAGCGAGTTAGCGAAATCCATCACCCTGTACATGTCGAATTCGCCATGACCTTCGAGAAAAGCAACAGTCGATTGTTTGGTACGTTGAAGTTTCTGAAATGCATTCACCAATTCAAATTCCACACTTTCAACAGAATGATTGATATTGTATAGGCCGGAAAAATCAAGGTTATTTTTCAAAAAGTTTACGGCAACTTCTTTCCCTCCCATTCGAATCAACGCTCCGGGAAAGATCAGTTTCGAAGTCACGCCCTGGTCGGTTTTATGTCGAAAGCTGGTTGGTTGTATTCCTTTTTCGTACAACTCATCGATCAGTGCTTCACGCTGTTCTTTGTTCCCAATTCGGTACGGATCGGTAATCTTCAGGCGTATAGGTTGGTCGGCATACGAATTTAAAACCGCTATTTTTTCAAGAACTTCGCGCTGCAATTTTTTTAATCCCGGCTCCAATTCTCCTTCCAGAAAAAATTCGATGGAAACCGGTTCGGGAATTTCGGCTGCAATTTGCTTACTCACCGGAGCCAGCGAATAGCGTTTATCGACGGTAAGATCGATGCGATATAAAAAATTAGTTGAGCCAAAAAACACGATCAGTGCGGCCAAACCAATAATTACAGCGCGTTTGCGATGCTTCCATGATTTTAATTTTCCTTTGCGCAACACCAATGTGGTAGCGTACAGAAAAAGAAATGCCATTCCGAGGAAATACACTGTATCCTGCAAATCAATCACACCTCTTGAAGCCGACAAATAATGCTCGTTTATGCTAAACCAAAGTAAAATTTGTTCTAACAAATAGGGAATTTCGGAAGATGCGATAAACTCAAAACCCAGATAGAAAACAAATGAAACCGCCATAGCCAGTATAAAACTCACGATCTGATTATCGTTAATCGACGAAGCAAAAACACCAATAGCTACATAAATGGCAGCCAGGAAAAACAGACCAAAAAACGAGCCCCAGGTTGCTCCAACATCAATACTGCCCACCGGATTCCCGAGGTAGTAAACCGATAAAAAATACAGAAGAGTTGGTATAAGCGAGAAAAGAACCAATACCATACCGGCCAGAAACTTGGCCAGGACCAATTTAAAATCGGATAGCGGGCGGGTCAATAAAATTTCGATGGTGCCGCTTCTTTTTTCGTCGGCAAAAAAGCGCATGGTAATAGCAGGCACTAAAAAAAGATACAACCACGGTGCCAATAGGAAAAGCGGTTCGAGCGTGGCATAGCCGCTGTTGGGAATGTTATAGGTTCCGGGAAACACCCACAAAAACAATCCACTAACAAGCAGGAACACAAAAACAGCCAGGTAGCCGATCAGTGATCCAAGAAAAGTTTTTATTTCTTTTTTAAATAAACTATACACCTTAAGTCAGAATTTATTTTTCAGCATTTAAAGTTAACAGTTCTGTCATTTTTTGTGCAGCGCGTTTCGAACACCCCGGTTCACCCATCAATTCAGCCAATTGCTCGTAATCAGCTAAAATTCGGGTCCGATATTCATCAGAAAAAAGGAGCTTTTGCATTTCGCTTTTTACATTGGCAAAAGTCATTTTCTTTTGCACGTATTCCTTTACTATTTCCCGGTCCATAATGATATTTGGCAAGGAAACTCCGGCCATTTTAAAAATAAAATTTCGAAACACGAAATCTGTCAACCAGCCGCCTTCCACCTTGTAAATTACAGTTTGCGGGACCCGAAACAAAGCGGTTTCGAGCGCAGCAGTACCGGAAGCTACCAAGGCAGCATGTGCATTATTCAGCATATCGTAAGTTTGGTCGTAAATCAACCGCACGCCGGAATCCTTGAGAATATTCTTATATAGATCGCCACCAACACTTTTTACGCCGGCAACCACAAACTGAAAATCGGGGAAAGTAGTTGCGATTCGAATCATTAATGGCAGCGTGCGCTTGATTTCCTGTACCCGGCTTCCGGCCAGTAAGGCTACAACCGGTCTTTCGTCGAGTTGATTACTGGCACGAAATTTTTTTTCGCTCAACGCATTTTCCTTAAAACTTTTGAGTGAATCCATCAAAGGATTTCCCACATAATGAACATCGATGTTATGTTTTTTGTAAAATCCGGTTTCAAAAGGAAAAATGGTGAACATCTCATCAACATATTCCCGGATCTTTTTTACACGGAACTCTTTCCAGGCCCAGAGTTTTGGCGAAATGTAGTAGAAAACTTTTAGGTGATGCTGCTTCACAAATTCGGCAATTCGCAGGTTAAACCCAGGGTAATCGATAAGAATAAGCACATCGGGCTGAAATTGCAGGATGTCTTTTTTACAAAGCTCCAGGTTTTTGCCGATGGTACGCAAATTCAGGATGACATTCAAGAATCCCATGAATGCCATTTCGCGGTAGTGTTTCACCAGTTGGCCGCCAACGGCCTGCATAAGATCACCGCCAAAAAAGCGAAACTCAGCAGATTTGTCTGCAGCGGCTAATTCCTTCATCAGATTTGATCCGTGCAAATCGCCCGACGCTTCACCTGCAATAATGTAGTAGCGCATATTAAAAGGCCCTTGAAATTAACACTACAAATGCGTATAGCAGCGTTGCTGCGAGAACACCGCGGGCAGCTTTCTCGTATTGTAAATGAAGAAAGCCCCAAAATATAGCCAGATTAGCAAAAATACAAAGGCTTCCCACTTTCAACAAAACACGAATTTTCCAGAGACTTTCCAGGTAATCGGAAAATGCTACCGAACTGTCGTTAACGAGGTACACAATAACAAAAATAAACAGTGGCAATACCAAACCGGCCAACATACCAATTCCTAATTTATCAAGTTTATTCCCGCGACTTCGTTGCATATTAAAGTTCCCACTTTTTTAGTTCGTCGAGCGTATTGTAGCAAGTCATATCAACAGAAACGGGTACGACTGAAGCAAAATTGTTTTGAAGTGCATACAAATCTGTTTCAGTGGCTTCTTCTTCAAAATTTTTGAAATATCCTGCTAACCAGTGGTATTCGCGACCATGAGGATCTGTTCGTTTCTCGAACTCCTCCACCCATTTACCGTGAGCCTGCCTGCAAATTTTTATTCCTTTGGGTTTCCCTTTCGGAATATTCACATTCAGACAACTGAACTCGGGAATTCCATTTTCAATTACACTCTGAAAAACTTTTGCAACCACCATTTTTGCTTTCGAGAAATCAGCATCGGGGCTGTAGTCATCCAGCGAAAATCCGATGGAAGGTACTCCATGTAAACTTCCTTCAATAGCCGCTCCCATCGTTCCGCTGTAGATCACACTCACCGAAGCATTCGATCCGTGATTTATCCCCGAAACCACATAGTCCGGAGCCTTTTCAAGCAAATTATTGAAACTTAGTTTTACACTGTCAACAGGCGTACCGTTGCATTTGTAAGTTGGCACCCCATGTATTTTCTCCACCGGTGTTGCGCGCAAAGGATGATCGACCGTGATTCCGCAGGCTTTCCCCGACATTGAAATTTCGGAAGAAATTACAATTACATCCCCAAAAAGCTGCATCACTTCAACTAATTCGCGCAATCCCCTGGCATGAATGCCATCATCGTTCGTTACTAATATTAATGGTTTATCCGACATATTTTAATTTGAGTGAAGCACAAAGATAATTAGAATTTAACAGGGAAAAAGCGTTGCGTTAATTATAGTTTTTAGTAAAAAAAGTTGATGATCCATTCAATCTTTTTAAAGATTCTCGTGGAAATAGACAATCGAGTCCCGGCTCTTATCGAAAAACTGAGCATATTTCTCATTTTTTATTTTCTTTTATTAGTTTCAAGGTTCGAAACCGATTCTACCTGACCTTGAAATTTTTGGCATTACTGAATTTACACAACACCAATTTTATACTTATTACAAGCTATGAAAAAAAGAATTGTAGTATTGGGAGCCGGTCTTGTTGGAAGTGCAATCGCCAGGGACCTTTCAAAATTGCACGACGTAACCAGTATTGACAGTAATCCCGGGGCATTTGAAACGTTCGGCCGATATCCGAATATCAGAACCGTAACAGCGAACCTTGATGATCCACAAAAATTAAAAGCTCTGGTTGCAGATTTCGACCTGGTAGTTGGAGCAGTGCCCGGATTTATGGGTTACCAAACCATGAAGGCAGTTATTGAATCCGGAAAAAATATGGTCGACATTTCTTTTATGCCCGAAGATTTTCTTCAGTTAAACGGGTTGGCACAAAAACACAAAGTGAGTGTTGTTGCCGATTGTGGCGTGGCTCCCGGTATGGGAAACATAATTCTGGGACACCATAATAAATTGATGCAGGTAAAATCGTACGAATGCCTGGTGGGTGGTTTACCCTTAAAACGCGAGTGGCCCTACGAATACAAAGCCGTATTTTCTCCCATCGATGTCATTGAAGAATACATTCGCCCGGCGCGCTTTATCCAAAATTATGAAATGGTCACGCGCGAAGCCCTTTCAGATACGGAATTGGTGCACTTCGATGAAGTGGGTACACTCGAATCGTGGAACTCGGACGGGTTGCGTTCGTTGATGCAAACCATGAAAAATGTTCCCGACATGATTGAAAAAACTTTACGCTATCCGGGTTGCGTTGAATACCTTAAAGTACTCCGTGAGTCGGGATTCTTTTCTTACGAAGAAATGGACGTAAACGGCACAAAAATTCGCCCTATCGATATAACAGCAAAATTGTTATTCCCGAAATGGAAACTCAAGGAAGGCGAAGAAGATTTTACAATCATGCGCATTAAAATTACCGGCATCGAAAATGGCGAAGAGAAAACCTATACCTATAATTTGTTCGACCGTTTCGATCGAGAAAACAAAATTATTTCGATGGCACGAACAACCGGTTATACGTGCACTGCTGTTGCCAACCTTATGGTCGATGGCGGATTTGATGAATTTGGCGTTCATGCTCCCGAAATAGTCGGCGCCGGAGCCGGTAATCTGGCTTACATCCTAAAATACCTCGAAGAACGAAATGTGATTTATAAAATCCGATAATTCATATCACTTAAAAATACGTCTTTTCAACATTTATTCTTACTATGAAAAAAATTACTGCACTCGCCTTATTACTGCACGTCGGCAGCGTTGTATTTGCACAATCCGTGAAACGTCCGTTAACTTTTGACGACATCCTGAAATGGAACCGAATCACTGAAACCCATCTTTCAAACGATGGCAATTATATCGTTTACAAGGAAGAACCATGGAAAGGTGACCCGGTTTTAAAAATTACAACTCCGGATGATGACGAAGTAGAAGCAATAGACTGTGCCACCAATGCGAAAATTACCGCCGATTCAAAATTTGTGATTTTTACGCTGAAGTCTCCCGAGGATAACATTCGAATGTTAAAACTAAAAAAGACCAAGAAAGAAGATCTGCCCAAAGATAAACTTGCGATTTATGAGCTTAAAACAGGAAAGTTAGAAAAGATTGACAGTTTAAAATCGAGGAAGGTTCCTGAAAAATGGAGTGGCTGGATAGCTTATCAAACGATACCTCAAAATGGGGATGACAAGAACGGTAAAAAGTATGCTCCTTTGTTTATCAGAAATCTTGAAAATGGCGAGCTTACCGAAATTCCAGCCGTAAGCAATTACGAACTGGCCGAAGAAAAAGAAGTGCTGGCCTATATTTCGGAAGGCGATAGTACATTTGATGCGGGTGTCTATGTAGTCGACCTCATTAAAAATGAGCAACAAAAAGTGCTGGATGGCAAGGGAAAGTTCGAACAGCTAACATTGAATAAAACCGGAGAAAAACTAGCTTTTTTAGCAGATACTACTGGTTCTGAAGAAGCAGAATATTCGCTTTACCTATCCGCTGGCGAAACGGCCCAGATCATCCTTGATAATTCGGATGCAGCAATTCCCGGGAATTGGATCATCAGCGAAAACGGTCGTCTTTCGTTCTCTGAAAATAACAAGCGACTGTTTTTTGGGACAGCTCCGGCAAAAGCGCCAAAAGATACCACCATTTTGGAAGAAGAAATTCCGGTACTGGATATCTGGCACTGGAACGAGGAAGAACTCCACACTGTTCAGCTTAATAACAAATCGGGCGATGAAAAAAAGACTTACCTGGCCGTGGTTCATCTTGATGAAAAGCACACCGTACAGTTAGAGACCGAATTTTTTACAGGTATTCGTCCCATTAAAGATGGCGATGCCGATCAACTGCTGGCCTGGTCCAACCGCCCTTATGCCGTTCAATCGATGTGGGAAGGAAGTCCCCGTCATCTCGATTTCTACCTCATAGATATTAATACCGGCGAGGCAGAAAAGTTTAAAGAGGATTGCCGCGCACGCCCGATGGTTTCGCCCGAAGGAAAATTTGTTTACTGGTACGACGCCATGGATACCACCTGGATTACCTACGACATTGCCAACGGAAAAGAATATTGCATTACAACTTCTGAAACGGTCCAGGTAGCCAACGAATTAAACGATATTCCCAATCCACCCGGCTCTTACCGGACAGCCGGATGGATGGAAAATGATGAAGCGCTTTTGGTGTACGACCGTTTTGATATCTGGAAAGTGGATCCAACAAATTCCATTAAACCGGAGAATATTACCAAAAACGGAAGAGCATCGAAAGTGAATTACCGGCTGGTTCGTTTTAATCCTGAACCAAATGAAGGAATCGATCCCGACGAAGAGCTGATTTTAAAAGCCCACAACGAAGTAACACGTGCAGACTCTTATTTCACTTTCGATCCGGAAAAACCCGGCACTCAGAAAGTTTTACTGGCCGAAAACATGAAGCTGGGAACACCTAAAAAAGCAAAAGAAGCCGGGTTAGTTGTATTCACTGAGGAAAATTTCGAAACCTATCCCAACCTGCTGGCCAGCGACCTGAGTTTCAAAAATCAAAAACAGATCTCTGATGCGGCTCCACAGCAAGTTGAATTTATATGGGGAACTGCGGAACTGGTGAGCTGGCGCTCGTTAGACGGGCTGGAACTGGAAGGAACTTTACACAAACCCGAAAACTTTGATCCCGACAAGAAATACCCGCTTATCGTCAATTTTTATGAAAAGAGTTCGCAGGGATTGCTAAACTATCGCATGCCGGAGAACAATCGCTCAACCATTGATTACCACTACTACACCAGCAATGGTTATGTCATTTTCAATCCCGATGTGTATTACAAAGAAGGTTATCCGGGCGAATCGGCATTTAACTGTGTTATGCCCGGTGTAAACAAAGTGGTTGAAATGGGATTTATTGATCCCGAACGGATTGGTGCGCAAGGACATAGTTGGGGAGGCTATCAAGTGGCTTACCTAGCCACACGAACCAACATGTTCGCCGCTATTGAATCGGGAGCTCCGGTTGTTAATATGTTCAGTGCCTATGGTGGTATTCGCTGGGGATCAGGACTCAACCGCTCCTTCCAGTACGAGCACACACAAAGCCGGATTGGAAAATCGATTTGGGAAGCACCACTACGCTACCTCGAAAATTCGCCCTTATTCACTGCCGATAAAATTGAAACTCCGATCCTTATCATGCACAACGACGACGACGGAGCCGTGCCATGGTATCAGGGAATCGAGTTTTTTATTGCCTTGCGCAGAATGGGAAAACCAAGCTGGTTACTTAATTACAATGAAGCCGATCACTGGCCATTAAAAGTGCGTGACAAGCATGATTTCCAGATCCGAATGGCGCAGTTTTTTGATCATTATTTAAAAGGCCATCCCATGCCAATATGGATGAAAGAAGGTGTTCCAGCCACTAAAAAGGGCATTGAAATGGGTTACGACCTCGAAGATTAGAATGACACTGTTTTAAATAAGAAAGGCTGTATCAGAATTCACAATGGACTTCATTACTTCTGATACAGCCTATTTTATTGAGTTGAATATCTCTATTGCCTCCGCAACATCCTCTTCCATTACACGGAGTTCAATTCCGATATTTGTTGGGCTACCTCGATAAATACCGTCAACGGTACTGGTAATCTCATTCACCAGCATATACCGGATACCAGCTTCATCCAGCATTTCTTTAAACAGAATGTATTTCATATCGAAATTACTGGTAAATGAAGCTATGGTTACAGGATTGCTCATTTTAGTTTTTGTTAATGGTTCTGCTCAATCTACGAATTATTTTCAAGATAAGATTTTAAACGTTCCCGAATAAAAAACTCCCAGCCTCCAACACAACTTTCGCGCTTAAATTCGGGAATATCATCCGGAAAATCTTCAAGCACTTTCATGGTCAGGATCAGTTCTGTATGGCCGGATTTTTCTTCCAGTTCGAAAATTACAATGGAATCTCCGGGGTATTCAGCGTATTTCCAGTTTACGACCAGTTTTTTGCCGGGTATAGCTTCTTCTACTTCCCACAAATGGGTAAAAATCCGATCTCTGGATACGACTTCAAATTTAGATCTGGCCCCCACTTCCGCACGAAACGCATCGATATTATCGAAATACCACTGTTTCATCTCTTCAAGAACGGTAAGCACTGCCCACACTTTTTCGTCAGAAGCAGCAAAAGATTCTCTAATTATTACCGGTTCCATAAATATTTTGAGATAAAAAATTAAGTGAAGATTTTACTACTCATCGCCGCCTTTACGGGTTTCGATGATTACTACACCGTTAGCCCCACGTGAGCCGTAAATGGCCGAACTCCCATCTTTAATGATATTGATGCTTTGAACATTAGTGGGAGACAACGCTTCTAAAATGGCTTTATCCGTAGGTACTCCATCAACAACGATAAGGGCCGCACTGCTCAGGTTGATCGAATTCTGACCACGAATAATGATATCTCCATTAGCGTCGACCTTAACACCTGCAAAACGCCCTCTGATTAAATCGTACATATTGGTGTACTGCGAAAAATCCACATCATTTCTTGTAAGTTGAGCCAGTGCATTCAGTTTTTCAGCATCTTTTACATAGCCGTATCCAATGGCATATTCCCGGGCATTTTCGGTAGGTTTAAGTTTCAGATTGATCATCACCAACTTGGTTTTATCTTCCAGTTTTACATTCTGAGTATAAAATCCTTTGGCCGTTACTTTTAACCGGTCTTTGCTATCAACCAAAACCGAAAAACGCCCCAAAGTATCGGTCGGCACAACCTGTTTTGTACTCTTTACTATTACTTCGGCACCAATCAATGGAATGCTGTCGAAAGTAGTTACCAGCCCCTGGATTAACCTATCCTGTGCTCCGGCCGATAAGGCTGAACCGATTATAAGAATTGCAATAAATGCGGATCTTAACTTTGTCATGATGATTTTAGTTTTTATTTTATCAGAAGTCCTTTAGACTATAGACAGTCTACAATAATCATACCCCTAATAATCCGCTCAAGATAATCAGATTGAACATAAATTGCAACGAAATGTAACGCTCACAACATCGCAATTTACTTTTCGATGGCGGGGCTGACATTTTTAACCCGGTATGGTTTCTTTTTCTGCGATTCGAAATAAGTACGCATTTGTACCTCGGCTATAATACCCGTTGTTATAAACTGAATACCTCCCAAAACCAATAAGATGCCAAGAAGCAACAGAGGTTTTCCCCAGATATCGTTACCCATTATTTTCAGGATAAGCAGGTAAAAATTGATGAGCACTCCGATTCCAAGTGTTATAATCCCAATGTTTCCGAAAAAGTGCATGGGTCGTTGCATGTATTTTTTAAAGAAAACCATAAGGATAAGGTCACTCATTACACGCGTTGTACGACTCAGGTTGTATTTTGAACTGCCAAACTCACGGGGACGATGGTTCACATCGGTTTGCGTAATTTTAGTAGCTCCTTCCAGTGTAATTAATGCCGGAATATAACGGTGAAGTTCTCCATAAATATGAATGCTCTTTATGGTTTCGTTTGTAAAAATTTTGAGCGTGCATCCAAGGTCTTTCATATGAATTCCGGTAGCTCTGCGAATTAAATAGTTCGCCACTTTCGAAGGTACTTTTCTCAGAAACATCCCGTCCTGTCGGTTGGCTCTAACACCGGCTACCATGTCCCAACCTTCATTTTCTATCATCTTCAGCATCCGTGGCACATCGGCCGGATCGTTTTGAAGATCGCCATCGATCAGTGCAATGTACTCGCCTTCGGCCTGATCGATACCGGCCTGCAATGCTGAGCTTTGTCCGTAATTGCGTTTCAATTCAACAAGGATAAAGCGCTCGTCATTGATTTTTCTGATCTCTTCGCGCGTGTTATCGGTTGATCCGTCGTCGACAAAAACGGCTTCGTAATCAAGACCATCCAATGCTGCCTTAATCTGATCGGAAAGTGGTTTAATGTTTGGCTCTTCATTCCAAACACATATTACCAGGGATAGCTTCTTCATGATTCTATTAAATTTGTAGCTCCTTCTTTGTTTAAATTTCCATAAATCGGAAACGATGCAAACTTACGCAATCTTGCCTGAAAATAAGGACTATTTGACAGGATTTAACTTCCAGATAAAAGAGAAACGAATGGTTCGGTATAACCAATCGTGCAATCCGTGTTGATATTGTATCCTGAATGCTTTTTTCTCGTAGTCCTTTCGTACTTCAGTATTCAATTGCATAGGCCGGTCGCCGTTGTTTTTGTATCCGTAGTAGCCTGACCACGAACCAGTAATTCTCCAACCATTTTTTTTCAAATCGGCTCCAACTCCATACAAAAGTGCATCATTCTGCAGCATAAGTTCGTCGTTGGTTTGCCAACTATAGAAACCAATCATACCATAAGGCCGAAAAACCATATGTTCTGCTGATCCGAAATCTTCCGAAATACTAAGATCGAAGAAATACCCCGGAGCATCGGAATAACGTACGGCCTCCAAATTGGTACCCGAAGCCGTTTTTAATGCTGCCCTTAATAAGGTATTCGGAAACTTTCGGTCTTTTACCAATTGAATTAAGGTAGTAAAATAAAAATCGCCAATAGCAGTTCCCTTACCGTCCTTATCGCGAGAAACTCGTTCGTTTCTTATTTCTTCAGTGTAGGCATAATGCTCGAACAGTACTCCGTACATTTCGATGGCAATTTTCCCGTTGGCAAACGGGATGTAGGCTGTTCCCGACAAATCCTGCGTGGGATCGCCACCATGGAAATGATTGGAAGCGGTCAGTTCGATTTCTGATTCGTTGCTAAGAAACCCGCGTTTAACCTCGGGAACAGGCAAAGCATTCGGTCCGAGATAGGCAGGCGAAATCGTCAGCCAGTTTCGCCAACCCGGCATGCCCGATTCCCAACCATGCAGGTCGTTCCACCAGCTCCAGTCTTCCTGGGCCGACAGACCGGTACTTATAAAAACCAATAAAATGATTAAGAAATTCCTCATTTCGACGAATTGAGCCCCAAAGATAAAAAAACCCTTCAGAAAAAATCTGAAGGGTTTCCTATTTGAACTAAAGCTCAAGCTTTTCTCTTATACTCTGGGGTATACCGTCCTTGTGCACCATAATGCACATTGTTTTGTAAGTCACATATGGTTTCGAGGCGTAAAAATATCCGTTGTATTTGTTGTAATCGCCCCACGAATTTTTCACTTTATAAAACACATCACCTTCCTGATCGGTAGCCGTTCCAATAATGTGCATTCCATGATCATCAGTTGTTTGGTAATTGTCGAACGCCGACTGACGCATAGCTTGCGTAACATTTAATTCCGGAACCGGTTGATCAAGCTTATACAATTCTTTTTCCTTTTCTTTTTCAGGCAGCGATTCCCAACGGGCAATTTCAGCATTGTCCATATCTTCGCTTGGTGCTGCCGGTAAAACCGCAACGCCTTTGTTACTGGTGGCAAATCCCTTCTCGCTAACATCGGCTGCCCACGCTACGGTGAATCCGTTGTTTAACGAGTAATCTATAATCGAATCTAACTCTTCGAGTGGTACATTATACACCTGATCCCACGACCAGTTGTCCGGTACTTCAAGGATAAATTTCGAATAAAAGGGATGATGTGTGTATGAAGTAATCTCGACGTAATCATCCATATTCAAACCAACATAATCGCTGGCAAAACTTTGTGGCGTATATTGTTTTCCTTCGTATTCAAATTTTTCGGGAAGTTCACCCAGGTATGAATTCAGGGTTTCTTCAATAGAGTGATGCCAGGCAGTGCTGAGTTTACGGTTTTTATTCTCAACAACCGCATCAACATGCTGCTTCAAAACACGATCCATTTCTCCGTGCACGTGTTTCTCTTCTCCGTATTCCAACCCGTCGTAAACCGATTCAGGAACAATCCCGAATTGTTTGATCATGTTGGTAACATCGTGAAATGCACCTCCGGCCGAGAAATTCAGATTACCATGAACGCGCACATGCTTTTTCGCTTTTTCCGAATAAGTGTGCCAAACGACAAACATTTCAGAAAGATCGACTTTGGGTTTACCCAAACGTAACATCTCGGATTCTAAAAATGATAAAGCCGAAAATGACCAACATGTACCCGACCGGTACTGGTCTTTTACCGAAGTTGATGGCAGGTCGATATCTTCTTCAAAGACATAACCTTTAATTTTGTCCTTTTTATCAGATTCGTTTTCAGCATATAAACTTAATGTGATGACCGTAAGAACTACGGTTAACAAACAACGCAAATTCTTCATAAAAATTACCCCTCTAACTCAACAGGAAACAAAAATAATAATTTATTTGAATTGAGAAAAAATCTGTTAAAATTTGAAAAGAGTCTAAATATAAACAGTGAATCAAACAGTTAGGTTTTTCTGGACTTCATTGTACCGGTGACAATATGTCAAGTGATCGTTCACCATTCCTGTAGCCTGCATGTGGGCGTAAATTACGGTTGAACCCACAAATTTAAAACCGCGTTTTTTAAGGTCGGCTGAAATGCGATCTGATAATTCGGTTTTTGCCGGAAGCTCTTTTATCGATTGAAAAGAATTAACAATGGGTTCATAATTCACAAAGCCCCAGATGTATTTATCGAAGCTGCCAAAATCTTTTTGAATCGCCAAAAATCGCTGCGCATTGTTTACGCAGGCAGCTATTTTTTGCTTATTTCTGATGATGGATTTATCCTGAACTAGTTCGGCCAGTTTATTTTCGTCGTATGCAGCCACAATCTCAGGATCGAAATGATCGAAAGCCCTTCGGAAGTTCTCGCGTTTGTTCAACACGATCTGCCAGCTTAATCCGGCCTGAAAACCTTCGAGCACAAAAAATTCAAATAATTTCTGATCGTCGTGAAGCGGCACTCCCCACTCTTCGTCGTGGTATTTTATCATTAATTCGTTCGAGGTTCCCCAGTCGCATCGTTTACACATAGATCTTGATATATATTTTTTACTCAAATTGTAGCCTTCCGTCTTATGTGATCCTTTTTAAAAATCGGACAGTTTAAATTTAGACAATTTATTAATTTTAAACTGTACTATGATGAAATCAACTATTTGTGAAAAAAATCCGATTGCCCAAAATTCGACAATCCCGGAAAAAACGTTTACCATTTTAGTTGATTTTAATTCGTACATTTATTGAAATACTATAATTTAAAATGAGATAGAACATTAGGCTTATCAGACGTCTCCCAACCACATATTTTGTTTTAGTTCATTTACAAATTGAATAATATTTCTGCTATACCTTTACCAAAATATTTATCATGAATATATTTTTGTGCAACAGAATTTTACACTATATAAAATTTCAAAGGTGGCTTAAGATAAAGTTTTTTCTTCTAGGTCTGGTTATTGGACTCACTGTTTGCGCCAAAGACAAAAATAATACATCGAAATCTGACACGCTGGATTATTCATGGGAACGTTTTTCCTTTGATTTTGGTGGTTATCTAACAGGATTAAACAGCGATATTCAACTTGAAAGTCAAAAGGTTGGATTAGGTGTAAATGTTAATTTTGAAGATGCGCTTGGGTTAAAAAACACATCCACGGTTTTACGCAGTGAGATACATTATAATTACGGAAAAAGGAGGCAGCATACAGTAGATTTGGAGTATTTTGGTTTATTCAGGTCGGCCCATAAGGTTTTGAAATCAGATATTGAAATTGGAGATCAGGTCTTTCCTGTTGGCACTGAATTGAACAGTAGATTTAACTTGCAAATCTATAAAGCCAAATACTCTTATGCCTATTTCCAGGATAAGCGTGTGAAACTGGATGCATCGTTTGGTTTATATGTTATGCCAATCACCTTTTCTGCTAAGGCATTGAATTTGAATGGAACAGCGACTAAATTTGTTGCTCCATTACCAATAGTTGGTATTGGAAGTACATTTGCCATTACACCAAAATTATATCTTGAACAAAATATTGATTTTTTATACCTGAAAATATCAAACTTCAAAGGACTTATTACTGATATCAATTTTCGTATTGAATACAATGCCTGGAAACATTTTGGATTTGCAACAGGCATTAATAGTTTTCATTTATATGTAAATGCATATGACTCGAAACATAAATTTCTAGATTTTAAAGGTACATTAAAAACAAGTCATACTGGATTGTTATTTTACGCGAAATATTATTTCTAGAATGGATCCGACACATACAATACTGAACAGGTTAGCCTTAAATCTCATTCTTTTGATTGGGGTAAATATAGTAATGATTCTAAATCAATAAATGCCAGATGAATTTAATAAAACGTTCCGGATCGAATTGATTAAAAGCTCTTCGAAAATTTCTGGGTCTAATCAATACAAAACAACTCTATCAGGAATAAAAACTTTCGACCATAATAAACTTAATCTATTTTTGAGTGCTATACTGCGAAATCCCCACTCTTCGTCTTGGTATTTGATCATTAAATCATTCTTGGTTCCCCAATCGCATCGTGTACACGTAAAAACATTTTTGCTAAAAGTTAAATAAAATTAAGCAGAACAACAGCGGAGCCCCTAAAATGTTATTTTTGTTTGTTCAGTAAAAAACAGGATGAAGAAGATATCGATAATTTTCATAATGCTGCTGTCCTTCAGTTTTTTGGCAGAGGCACAATTAAACATCAATCATTTTATACGGGTAGGTCGCACCCGGATTTCGATTGGGAATTATACAGGGGCTATTGAATATTTCAACATTGTAATTGAATTTAAACCTTATCTGGCCGAAGCTTATTTGTACCGGGGTGTGGCCAAGCATTCGCTCGAAGATTACCGTGGAGCCATTGAAGATTACGACAAAGCCATTGAAATAAAACCTTATTACCCGATGGCCTACAACAACCGCGGAATGGCTTATCACAATCTTCGCCGATACGATAAAGCCATTGAAGATTACAACCGGGCACTGGAATTCGATCCGAACGATGAAACCATTTACAACAACCGGGGAATTGCCAAACTCGCGCTTAAAAATATGGAGGGTGCCATTGAGGATTACAACAAGGCGCTTGATATAAATCCGAAATCGACACACGCATTAATGAACCGCAGCAATGCAAAAATTGTAAACGGCGATATCGAGGGAGCGATAAAAGACCTGAATCAGGTAATTATCATTCGTCCGCACTATGCCGCAGCTTATTTAAACCGTGGTCTTGCCCGTTTCGAACTGGAAGATTATGCTTCGGCATTGCGCGATTACGATCAGGCCATTCGGTTCGATCCGGAAAATGCACTTGCTTTTAATAACCGGGCCATTGTAAAACATAAGTTGGAAGATTACGAAGGCGCCGTTATGGATTACGATATGGCCATCCAGCTGAATCCCGAAATGGCGAGTGCTTATTTTAACCGTGCTATGGCTCGCGAAATACTTGGTCGCCCGGGGTTTGAAAACGACTACCAGATTGCAGCGAAACTTAATCCGCAATTCGATTTAAGCCGCCGAAGAATTGATGCCGAACAACTGGCACAACAACAAAAGCAACAGTCGGGGAATTCGCAGCAGCAGAATTCAAACACACAACAGCAAAACGCCGCTAATTCGGCAGGACAGACAACGGCCCAAAATAATGCAGAAAAAGACAACAAGCAAAGCGATGAAGATACAAAGGAACGCGCCGAGAAGGAACGCGCCGAAGAACGCCGTCGCCGCCAAATTGTGCGTGACCTCGTAATTGAAGATACCCGGGATCTTCCGGAAGAAGTAGAGGTGGATGACGGACGCATTCAGAATAAAAACATAGTCATTGAATTGCAGCCGCCCTTTTTTATATCGGCCTTCGAAAAAAATGCCGTGGATTACGATCGCTTCCAGTATTACAACCTGGCCATCGACGATTTGAATGCCGAAAATAATTACAATCCACTGTTATCGATCACCAATAAACCGGTAACAAGTTACCAATCAGTATTTGAGAATTTCATTCTGTTTTTTAACGAGAAAATCGCGGTTCAGCCCAATGCGTCAAATTATTTAAATCGGGGTATTTTTTACAGTCTGACCGAAAATTACAACCGGGCAATGGAAGATCTGAACAAGGCCATTGACCTTGACGAACGTCTGGGACTGGCTTATTTTGCACGGGCAAACTGTGCCTACAGAATTCAGGAACAAATTGAGCTGATCAGTGAATCGCAAAGTAATAATGTTTCCATTTCGATGACCAATCGTTTAAATGACACCGATGATGATGAATCGGATGTTGTAGCACATAATTACGACCGGATATTGGAAGATTACCAGATCGCTTTGTTTTTAAACCCCAAGTTCTTTTTTGGATATTACAACCGGGCATACATTAAACTCCGATTGAACGATTACCGCGGCGCAGTGGAAGATTTAAACCGTGCCATTGACCTGGAACCTGAATTTGCTGAAGCCTATTTTAACCGTGGCCTTACAAAAATATTCCTCAACGATATTGAAGAAGGAGCACTGGATTTAAGCCGTGCCGGAGAATTGGGAATCGATGGGGCGTATAATATTATTAAACGGTATTGTAATTAAGTTCGGATTGACAGAAGGTTGAAGCAGATTGAGGACGATTGTTAAACTGATAAGTTCTAAAATTGAAATATGCATGCTGCTGACATCTAAATCCACTCTATTAAATTTGATTTTTTACTTTTGACTTTTCAGTTTTCCCTTTTTACTTTGTACTTCTTACTTTTGACTTAAATATGAATCAACCACTCGCAGAACGACTTCGCCCCAAGACGCTTGATGATTACATCGGGCAGGAACACCTGGTGGGCAAAAATGCCGTTATGCGCAAGATGATCGAATCGGGAAATATTACTTCACTTATTTTGTGGGGACCACCCGGCGTAGGAAAAACCACACTGGCTAAAATTATTGCCAATACTTTGAAACGTCCGTTTTTTACTTTGAGTGCAATCAATTCAGGAGTAAAAGATATTCGCGAGGTAATCGAGAAAGCCAAAAAGCAACAATTTTTTAGCCGGCCAAATCCCATTCTTTTTATCGACGAGATCCATCGCTTTAGCAAATCGCAACAAGATTCGCTTTTGGGTGCGGTTGAAGACGGCACCATCACCTTAATTGGTGCCACTACCGAGAATCCATCGTTTGAGGTGATCTCTCCCCTGCTCTCGCGTTGCCAGGTTTATATTCTGAATCACCTCGACAAAAGTGCACTGCTTAAAATTGTGAAACAGGCCGCGAAAAAAGATTTGTTACTTAAAGAAAAGAAAATAACGATCCGCGAAGACCAGGCCATGTTGCGTTTTTCGGGAGGCGATGCACGCAAACTGCTGAATGTGGTTGAACTGGTTGTATTGGGTGAGGAAAGTAACAACATCGTTATTACCGATAAAAAAGTAACCGACCGGCTGCAGAAGAATCTGGCCATTTACGATAAGAAAGGCGAAATGCATTACGACATCATTTCGGCATTTATTAAGAGTATCCGCGGTGGCGATCCTGATGCGGCGGTATACTGGCTGGCAAGAATGCTCGAAGGTGGCGAAGACATTAAATTCATTGCACGCCGTTTGTTGATTCTGGCTGCTGAAGATGTTGGATTGGCCAATCCAAATGCATTGTTGCTGGCTCAGAACACATTTGATGCTGTACATAAAACAGGAATGCCCGAAGCACGAATCATCCTTTCGGAATGTGTGATTTACCTAGCCACTTCACCCAAAAGCAATTCAGCTTACGAAGCGATCGATGCGGCTATATCGATGGTCCGGCGAACAGGCGATCTCCCGGTTCCTTTGCACATCCGCAATGCTCCAACTAAGCTGATGAAGGAAATCGGTTATGGCAAAGATTATAAATATGCCCATGCTTACGACGGTAATTTTGTAGAACAGGATTTTCTGCCGGAAACCATCAAAACAGAACGCTTCTATCATCCACAAAAAAACGCGACGGAGCTCAAAATTCTGGAACGTTTGAAAAAGTGGTGGGGGAAACGATTTGAGTGATTGGAAATTCACAAAGCCTGATTCCATATAATTCTGATCCGGTTCCACATTCCGGTAATGCGCATTGCAAATATCCCTAAGTATATTTGTATGTTGGTATCTGTACGCTGATGGAAGTCACTTGATCGACATTTCAAATTTATCAGGGAAAACCTGTCAGCATTGATTTTACAGCCAGATTTTATCTCCGTGTGATGATAATCGGCCAAATTGATTTCAGCAGGCAAACATTCGCCTGCCAGCCGGATAAACGATAAAAACCAAAAAAGGCTGCCTGAAAAATTCAGAACAGCCTTTAAGGTTTGATAAACAAACAATGAACTATTGTTTCATAATTTTAAATGTACGTTCCAGGTTTTCACCGTGAAGTTTTACGTAATACATTCCGATGCTTGCCTCCGAAATGTCGAGTTGAATACGGCCGGATGATGCAGCAAACTGCTTATCATATATAGCAACGCCTGCAATATTCAAAACAGTAATCCTGACATTGCCGCGCATCATATTTTGCGGAAGATCTACAAACAATGCTCCTTCAGTCGGATTAGGATAATACCGGATATTTCCTTCAAAAGCGTTGTTAATACCGGTAATAGTCAGGTCGATATTTTCGATTATATCCGTATTATCTACAGCAACGTCACCTGAAACCATCTCGTATCCGTCGGCTTCGATTGAATAAGAATACGATCCTGCAATAACTTCCCTAAAAACGGCATCTCCGTCAGCGTTTGTACTTACAGTTTCGCCATTCATAACAACTGGTATATTGGCAACGGCAGTATCATGATTAGTGATATGGAAAGTAACACTTTGCCCCTGCGTTAATGTTACAATTTCAAACTCTTTACTAATGTCCAGGCTTGCATCCACCTCGTTATACCCTTCTTTTGTAGCCGCATAAGCATAAACATATTCCACTGCATTTTCAGGAAATCGGTTGAATTTGGCGAGGCCTGTATCATCAGTTGTATCAGTTACATTCCATACAAGTGTTACATCTGCCCACAGGTTCCAATCATAATACGTATAAGAAGCAGTCAAATTAACCACTGCCCCTTCAATAGGGTCGCTTGCCGTATTTACCGTGTAAATTTCGACATCCTTAGCCGGAGCAGGAGCAAACGATAAGGTGTAAGAAGGCGACTCTTCTGACAGTGTAAAAGTACCCGAGTATATTGCCAACGATTCATCATCAGGAATAATAGTATAAGTATGAGTCCCCAAATCAAGAGGATAAGTACTTCCCACTTCTGCATTGTAGAGTTGTTGTTCAACGTCATCTATAAAAACAGTTGAAGGAACTCCTCCAAAACCAATACCACCAGAAACCAAAAGATTAATAAATACATTTGGTTTTTGCAAATAAATATATTGGTTAAGCTTATTATTCACCCCCCATTTATAATTAATACTAGTCAGTGGAGCTGAAACAGATCCTGCGTCAGCAATAAAACCGGAACCTTCCGGGCCATTAACTGAGTATTGATAAGGATCGGCACTTGGTGCCACATGCGCAAATACAGCCATGCCATCAGCCCCGGTTACAATCGTATCAGTTCCAAAAATAACAGTTGCACCTTCCACCATAGAAAAATCGGCAGCGTTGTAAACATTAAAACTGACCAAATAGTCAGGAACCATGAAAATCGTAACAGTCGTATCTTTTTGAATATCTTCAATATTTACCGGAACACTTATAAAACCGGCCTTTTCATTGATAAACGACAGGGTTGTTCCGGCTGCCACACCAAAGGTCAGTATTCCGGAAGCATCGGTAATTTTGGTTAAATTATTAATGGTAACAGTATCCTGCTCCAGCCCCACATTGCCACTCTCGCCATTGATGATATTAAAAGTCAGGTCGAATCCCGATTGCAGTATAATATCGGTTTGGAGATCTGCATCAGCCACGGTAACAGTAACCGTTGTATCAACAAATCCGCTCCTTGTTACCAGGAACGAATAGGTTCCGTTTATCTTTTTTGAAAAAGATATGGAACCGCTGGCATCGGTGGTATCCGACTCACCTTCCATGGTAAAAAACGCCCCTGAAACCGGGTTTGTTCCGTCGCTTACAGAAAAGGTAATGTTATAAGCCGGTTTTAACTTAATGACAGGTACATGCACTGTTAATGCCGAATCTTTAGTAATCTTAACTTTGGCTGTAGAGTCGGCATAACCTTCGGCAGAAACCACGTACGTATGTGTTCCTGTGGAATAAAGGCTATCGAAAGAAACTTCGCCGTTGGCATCGGTATATCTCACCGAGTCGGGAGATGTTTTAATTTCTACCGAAGCATTTTCGATGCCTGTACTAGACTGATCTGCAATCGTGAAATCAATATTAAATGTTTTTCTAAGAGTAACTTTTTTTGATCCCTCAGTAGCTGTAGGCGAGACAGACACGGTGCCTGTATAGTCGATAAAACCCGGTGCTGAAACAGACATCGGTAAATACGCCCAGGAATCCGGAGATGGTACGGTAAAAGTAGCTTGCCCGTGGGCATCGGTAACTGCGATAGTGTCATCAGCAGCGGGCAATGTTACAGTGGCTCCTGCAATAGAATCGTAATTCAAATTATCTACTACTGTAATAGTTACCGTAACCTGAGCCATGGCAACCCTGAGAATTAACATTAAAAGCGAAAAAGTAATCATTCTTTTCATAAACTTTATTTTTTAAGGTTTGAAACTACTGTATAGTTGATGACCGAAATCCCATATGTATGGAACTCCGGCCATTAACTGTTATTAATTATTGCTTGATTATTTTATTTCCCCACACTTCGTTTTTGCAGATCAGTTTAACAAAGTAAAATCCATTGGGATAACCTGTTAAATCGAACGAAACCAGGGTTGATTCTCCTTCGTAAAAGCTCTTTTGTTTTAACATGCGCCCATTTGAATCGAACAGATAGAGTATTGATTCTCCCTCTATTTCTGAAGGTAGCGTTATGAAAACTTCCCCTTTGGTTGGATTTGGATAGATCCCAAATTCCTTGTCCTCTACACCTGGAGCAACTGAAGTAAATTTCTTCCCAACCAGGATATGAACAGTGTTGGTCGCCTGTGCACCATACTTATCGGTAGCCAGGAATGTAATCGAGGTTTCTCCCGATTCCCCGGGCATCAGCAGGAAGCTTTTATCGGAACTGTACAAATTCAGGATATCGGTATCCCCGGAACTGCCTTCCAGAATTTCAATATCGTTGTCCGAATCGTAGAACAGATCTTCCAGGTTAAATACCTGGTAATTTCCAAACGGTTCCAGTTTAACGGTATCAGTTGCAATGGCTTCAGGCCACCGGTTTACATTATTAACCGTTAATACAACTGTTGATGTTGTTGTTTTCTGATATGCATCCGTTGTTGTTATTCCAAACTGATGTATTCCCTGACTATTATAATCGGGTGTATATACAAAACTTAAGATCTTGTTTTTCGCGTTATCCAGACCTGAAGTTTCCCGTGTATTTTCAACGGAAAGAAAATCATATTGCTGATCGAGTTCGAATGAGAAATCATCTCCTTCCTGATCGGTAATTACCACGTCGAAACGCAGGGTATCGTTTTCATCCACATTTAAATCTGCCGGAGCAGAAATAAGCGGTCCGGAGTTTTTAACCAGGTGCAGTACAACTTTCTTTAACGGATTAACAATATCGTTTGAGTTAAACAATAATGTTGCATAGTTATCCCTGTTTTCCGCAGTTCTGGCTGTAAAATCCATTTGTATATTTCCACTCTCTCCGGGTTCCAGAGTTCCCTCATATGCTGATTTAAGCACTACCCAGGGCGTATCATTCTGAGTTGCTTCAACAGCCCTCATCATCCATCCGGTCCTAGCGAACTGACTATAATTGGCAAGATCATCCCAGGCATATCCCGAACCAAACATATACCTGTTATGTGGAATATCCTGGTCAGGAATAACACACCCCTGTGGATGTGTCAAAGCCGCCTCATAACCAAATGCTACAAAGAATTTTTCTCCCGGGTAAATCTGAAGACTGTCTGACAATTTATAGGTAAGAAGCGAACCTGCTTCATCATCTGCAGGTATGTTGTGCTCAAAAGTTTCGCTGGTAAGTACGACACAGTTATTTATATCATCGTCTCCGGCCAAAACCATGACCTGAATTCTAGAATTCAACCATTCACCCGGAACAAACCAGTTCTGAATATGAGTCAGGTTAAAGCCGTCAGGCGGGGCCACAAATCCGGTGGCAGTAAAAAATGCACGTCCTCCGTTATATCCCAGCCTGCTCTGGCTGTCCGTAATGGTATCGTGTGACAGAATACGGTTATATTCTACGTCCAGACTTAGCTGTCCTGCATTCACTGTCATAGTACCTGCGGCAACAGGGGCAATAACAAGCGAATCACCCATACCTGACGTTGCAACTGTTTTTTGATTCGAAGTGCCGGTTGCTGCATCTGATGTTTCGATGCCTTCCCTCTGGTAGAGTAATTTAACTGAATAGTCCAGTTTATAGCCACCGGTTTCATTCCCAAACTGTCTTTCTTTCAATGCAGTAAAATCATCGGTTTGTGCAAAACAGGTGATCGTATCTGTAGTCATCGATATAACCGACGGATTAAAGATATCCGCATTTACTGCAACCCGGTAAGAAGCCGGGGTCAGCGATGTACTGAGAATGATGGTGTCCCGGATAGACTCAGGTGTTTCAGGATGCATTGTAACCCTGATTTTCCGTGATGATCTTGCCAGAACCGTTACCGGGAAAGAGGTCGAAGCCATATCGGTCCACTCCCAGGTGTCGCCATTTTTCATGTATATCTCAATTTGTGAATCTTCATCCTGATGCGACAAACCGGATAATGTATAATTGGCAGTCCCTGTGTTTTTTATTTCAAATACCTTTGAGATATCAGGAGTTTCCGGATTGATAATCAGATCTCCGAATTCCAGCGATTCAGGAATTTCGATAGCCGGTTCCCCGCTTACAACCATCTTCACTGGCAGTTTGTGCAGCAGACTGAACGGATCGTTATTAACAAAATGAATACTGTCCGAATAAGATCCTTCAACAAGGTATTTTGTATCGAGGTGCAAATTAAAGTCTTTAGATTCGCCCGCAGGTATCGTGTAACTTCGTGCCGGGTAAAGGCCAATGGCCATATCTGAATTTACCACATACTGGAAATCAGACACCATCACACCATCCGTCCCAGACGCATTTTCAATTCCAATCGTACCCTGGTTGGTTACAGTGTTGTCGCCGCCTTCAGGCATTTTGTACTGAAACTTGATATTACCGTTTGGGTATAATATAACCTCGAACGAAATGGGTGGCCCCATTACAAAATTGGAGTTGTACTCGTGGTATTCAACAACAACTTTATCTTCATCGAAGCGGTAATAAATTCCGGCATTCGGATAAATTGTAACCCAGTCGGGCCCGCCGAACAACCATAGCGGAGCTATATAATTGTTTGGTTGAGTTGTATCCGGAATAGCTCCACCTCCCCAGAAATAGAAATGATCATTCTGATCTTTTGTAAAAGTAACCAGGCCATTCCCAATGTATAATGTATCGTATTCTACGCCGTAAAAGTTAAAACTGAACGGCATTTCCAGGCCTTCGCTCCAGTTAGGTCCATACCATGTATCAATACCTTCAATCTTACTTCCACCATTTCCAAAAACATCAATCCATTCGTACTGCACTCCTGATGAAAGATTACTTTTTTGTACCATATACATTACACTGTCAGTAAGTTCTGATTGAACGTTTTCTGTAATCGAGGTCCATTCATTGTTGAACGGAGCTACCTTCAAATCAGCACTGCCGGGATTGTTGATTTTAAATCCAACATCGGTATTGTCCCCCGCAGTCATAAATTTGGTCACCGATTTTAATGCTGAACTGCCCGAGGCATTCAGTAGTTCGAAAACCGGCCCCAGTATTATCTCTGAATGCAAGGCGACTTTAAAGACCTGCCCGTTTAATGATGTAATCCTCAAGGTATCAGCGAAATCTCCTATTGTTTCTGATTTCGCCTTAATTACCAGAGGAGCCTTGCGTTCAGGTTTCAACATACAGGGAACGCTCCCGCTCAGGGTAAAATAATCATGGTCGAATTCTGCTGATTTTATGCTATCAATTGCAGTGCCCGAATTGGATACCACGATGGTCTTTCCCGAAATTGTTCCTTTAAAAAAGGTACCAAAATCCAAATTCAATGTATCAACAGAAACGATTGATTTGCCACCATTTGTTATATTGAAATTAACGGTATGGATTGCCGGATTGGTCTGCGGATCATTGGTAATAACCACCAGATTTTCATTATATGGTATTGCCGATAAACTGTCGGTGGTTATACTATATGCAACCTGAACTGAGTCATGCGCCATTACCGTTCCAAACGGATTTGTCACATTTGAGAACAGGCCCAGTCCCGGATTTTTGATATGAATGGCACTTCCAGGTTTATAGGTAAAATCTCCAACTGTATTTCCCCAGTCTTTATATTTATTTCCCTGGATCAGAATTCCGTCTTCCATTGTTCTGTCTTCCATAGCAATCAGGGTATATTGCTTTCCAATCCATTCTGGAATTGTACCATCTTTATAAAACAGGTCAATATTACCGTTATCGTACAATACCATCTGGAATGTAACCGAAACTCTGATTTCTTTAGGAGTACTGCTGTAAGGATCATCATAAGCAATACCATCCCAGAATGGTGCATCCTCGAACTGGACAATTAATCTGTCCGGCTCATTTTTGTAATAAATTTTTCCAAAACCTGCTTCTTCGAACAACATTGGAAAACCACAGCCACTGATATAACGGTCCGGATTTCCTTCATAGTGATATGCTAACGGTGATGTTGCATTCATATACTTGTTCGGGGTGAATTCGAGCACTCCATATTTAGTGATGTATACATCGTTTTCATATTTTCCATAAAACGGGAATATGAAATCGATAGGAATTTTCTGTTCTATGTTATTATCAATATTTCCTAAATACATTGAAGTAATATCCGTTCCGGTTGCAGCAATGTCGTTCCAAACGAAAGTATTCCCGGTTGTATCGATCTCAACAGAATAGCCAAATTTTTGAATGTCTTCAGGGATATTCTCCATATTTGAGCCATCGGCAAAAACAGGCAGGTAATAATCTAATGGATAGTTCCCATCATTTTTAATCCAAACCTGGCCATTAATCGTATCGCCAATGCTTAAATTATCATAAGTTACCGAATTGGGATTAAGAGCAACAACAGGAGGTTCTAGTCCGGAGGCAAACAACTCAAAGCTGTAATCATTCCCGTTTTCTTCGAACAGGGTTACCTTACAAACATTATTTCCCACTTTGGCAGCATCGAACTTGAACCTTAATACCTGTGATGTTTTTGCCTCAAAATTCTGACTGACTCCGTTTACCAAAGAGAACTGAGGATTATCCAATTGAACGTAAGGAGCTTTAAACTTAAATCTTCCTAATCCGTTATTGTCGAATTTAACATCTATCGTTTTTGAAGTTCCAACAAGCAAGTTTCCAAAATTTACACGATTCTCCGATGATATTTCAGGCTTGTGCCCGGTTACAGTAATGTTAACAGGCATTCGCATGATTGAATTATCGGTTTCATTGGTATAAACAACCAGGTTGGCTTTATATTCTCCGTTAATCATATTTGTCCCGCTCACAGTGGCAACAATGGTCGTGTCCTTACCGGAAGCTACATTCCCGTATGTTGGACTGAGGATTACATATTCGTCAAGTTTAAGATTCTGCGACATGGCATATACTGCCCAAACCACCTGATTATCGTAATATAGTTCTTCGAAAAGACTCCATGTTTTTCCACCATTCAGGCTCATGTAACAGTTTTTTGAATCTTCTTCGTGCAATTCTGCCCCTGCACCCAATGGATATTTGTTTCCGGCAGGTACATGTAATACAATCCAGAAATACTTCCCGTTTTCAAAAAACATCTGTTCATCCAGCGGAATATTGGTAAAATTACCCGAAGCTGTTTCCGCAACTTCCTGTGCCAGCAAAAGTTTCGCGTTATTTATTTCATTCCCTTCATAAATTTCCAGGATTACCGGGCCTGTACTTTCATCATGGTTTAAATATGCATCTACCTGCGTTAAATTAAATCCATCTTCTTCATCAACATAAAACCGGGTTGCCGACGAATTTGGCAAATTCGTATTTGTTTCACCCATTATCCACAAATTCTGGGTAAAGTCCACATATCCTTTTTCGGTTGAATTTTCAAGCTGAATATTATTGGACATTAAAGGAGAAGCAAATGCAAAGCTTTTAATTATACCTGTAGGCGTTTGCACTTCGTTGGCTGCGGCCAATTCGGGATAGCGCAGCGCAGGAGGATTACTCAGCGGAACTGCTTCTTTATGACGTGGAGTAGCGTCCCATTTCAATATACCTTCACCTGTATTTATCAATTTGATATTATCAGATCCAAGAGTATCTTTGGTTACATCAATAACAATTTCCAATTCGTTCTTTTCAGGCGAAAAGGAAGTTATAGGGCCGTTATTTGTGGTTTCTGAAATTATGTTTGAAAAGTCCGAAATATTACCCCAACGGTCCAGCGAACGAACTGCAAAATAATATTTTGTGACAGACTGAAGTTCGTGCACTTCAAAATCAACCTTTTCCCCGGGGTTATTTGTATTTTTTATTTTGATCTTTGTTGCATATTCCAGGTTTGTCTCATTTATCTCTTCTTTTGAATAGAGAACCTCGAACCAACGAGGCAGATCATCGTCCTCATCGGCAGGGACAGTCCACGTAAGAGATGCAAAATCCTGGGATATCCCAGCCATTTTGAGATCTGAAACTATATCTGGTGCAATTTTATTGTCTATAGCAAGCGCGAGTCCCCCGTCAATCAAACCGGCCCCAAGCAGACCGATTTCGTCAGCATTTTCTTCTACCGTATAAATATCCTTAATCCCTGTCAGGATGTGGGCTTTTAAATCTTCGTTTGTAAAATCCGGGCCTCCGTATTCAGAAACGACCAGGGCAGCAACACCTGAAACGTGCGGACATGCCATTGAAGTTCCATCGAGATAACCATATCCGTTTTGATCGAGCGTACTTAGAACTCCGTTTGAATAATCTCCCCCAAATGTAAGATCATCGTCAGAGTCGCCACCCGGTGCGGCAATATCGACCCATTCCCCGTAATTGGAGTAAGGTGCACGGGTTCCGGTAGCATCCAGCGACGCTACTGAAACACATGATGAATAAGCTCCGGGATACATTTCTTCTTGAGTATTGCTGTTTCCGGCTGCAAAAATTACAATGCCCCCCTTCATCGGGCTGCCTGGATAATCACCGGCTTCTTCAATAAAATAGTCAATAGCATCGTGAACGGCCTGGTTATAATAGCCCGGAGTTTGGTATCCCCAGCTGTTTTGAGAAATAACAGCTCCGTTGTCAGCTGCATACACATAGGATAAAGGTATATTTGCCTCATGCACTCCGCCGAGTATCTGGCAACTCATCACACGCACGCCGTCTCTATTTCCCGAGCCACCAGCTACACCGCAAACGCCAATACCGTTATTGTTTTCAGCGGCTATAGTTCCTGCAACATGGGTACCATGCATCATCACATCAATTTCACCCGTATTGCCTGAAAAGTTAAATCCGTATATATCGTCTAAAAATCCGTTTTTATCATCATCAACTCCCGGTTCCCCGTTCAATTCAGCCTCGTTGATCCACATCATATTTTTCAGATCCTCGTGCCTGTAGTCAACACCCTGGTCGTGAATGGAAACAATCACATTCGGTGTTCCGTGCGTTATTTCCCATGCCTTAAACAGGTTGATATCCATTCCTGGTGTTCCACCGGTTTGCCCTGTATTATTATAATGCCATTGTTTTTCCAGGTATGGATCATCAAAATTCACGGTATCCGATGCTGAAGAAAAATCCGCTAACCCGGCTGAATTTGAACTTCCGTCATTAATTACGGGAACATAAATGGGTTCAGCTATTTCAACTTCCTGAAGCCCTGAATAATCTTCTGCCATATTGGTTGCGGAAACTGAAGCATTGACATCCAATTCGTACCACAGATGCAGGCCATGTTTCATGTGCTTCCCTTCAAATTCCTGCGAATAAGGGAAAAGCCGCTTCATCCCGGTTACATTATAACTGACATTTAAATTGTTCATGGCCTGAATCCCGGTGGATACAATTCCCGCGGATTTGGTAATGTTTATATTTTCTTTTGATTCGGGTTTTAATTTAATCCACAGTTTTCCCTGCACAATTCCATCATTATTTTGCTGAGCGCTTGTATTGAAATTAATTAATCCAAGCATAATGACAGAAAAAAGAATGAGTTCTATAGTTCGTTTCATTTAGTTATCTTTTTTATTGTTTCCTTTTGAATTTAAATTGGTAAGAATTTTTTTCAATGCTTTATTTTTCTCTTTTCGTTTATCGATAAACATCAATATTTCCTGGTCGTCAGGTTCCGGATTCTTTTCTGGAGGATCAGAAGGTTTATCCAGGTTTTTAGACTTTAGTAATTTTTTTTTCATCCGTTTCGTTTTACTTGATGCAATAATAATTCGCCCTCAACGAACGTGAGAATAATACTCCTATTCAAAAACATGACAGGTTAAAGCTTCACCCTGACATCACTTATACAGATCAGAAATCTACCTGTACATTACCCCTACAAGCATATATAACTTACTATACGAGTGATACTTGTGAAATCTTTTTTTTGAAGTTTGTGTGTAAATAAAGTCGGGATTAGTATTGTAAATGGTAGTAAGATTGCCTGATATCTAAATATTCAGCAGGAAATTCACAAGGTTGACTTCCTTGTTATTTATTCCGAGTTTTTTGCGTAGGCGGTACCTCGCTGTTTCAAGACTGTTCACGCTTTGTCCGGTTATGGATGATATTTCCTTTGTGGTCATATTCAGACGAAGAAATGCGGCAAGTCTGATTTCTAATGGAGTAAGTTGTGGATATTTTTGTTTAAGTGCCTGGTAGAATTCTTCATGCACATTTTGAAAACGATATTCAAATTCCTTCCAGACATCATCATCGCTTATCGATTGTAAATCGAGTATAATACGGTGAAGTTTGTTCACATTTTCCCCTTTTAACTGGGATTTCAGATTCAATAACCTTTCTGTTATACTGTCGATTAACTCATTCTTTTTTAGAAGGTAAATGACGTTGGTTGTGAGTTCCTTATTTTTGACGACCATATCTTTTCCCAACTGAACATACTCTTTAGTTATTCTTTTATTCCGGTTTTTACTTAATATATAGAGTAATCCGAGAATAATCAATCCAAGCGTTAAGGAAGATACTATAACTGTGATCCTAAACATTATTTTCTGACGTGACTTTTCCTTTTCAATCTCCTCCTTTTCGTAATTAAACTTTAGCTGGAGCCGTGTTATTTCTTTAATGTTATTTTCATTTATCAGACTATCGTTTAGCTGCTTAAAAATTTCGTGATAATAAAGTGCCGAGTCAGAATTACCCAGTTCTTTATAATTATTATATAACAACATAGCAGCCACCTGGGCCGATAAAGGTTCATTGACTTCCCTGCTAATCTGTAGCGCTTTGTGGGCATATTCAAGGGCCAGTTCCGACTTGCCAGTAACCTCATAATAGTGGGAAAGATTATAATAGGATTTGGCAATCCCTGATTTATCGTCAATGTCCTGTCTTGCCTGAAGCGATTTTTTTAGGTATTCCAGCGAGGTGGAAAGATTGTTTCTTTGCAATTCAAGTTTTCCAAGGTTGTTACAAATGATCCCGATATTGATATTATTGCTCTTTTTTACTGCCAGGGCCAAGCCTTTTAAATAATATTCCTCGGCATTCTCAAGTTCATTATTCGACAAATAAATATTTCCAATATTATTGTATATACCCTGAATATTTGTGTTATTTTCCAAAGGGTTATCGACCTCAACACTTTCGTTGTAAATATTCAGCGCTTTAAAATAATACTCAAGAGCAACATCGAATTGTTCAATCCTATCCTGAACAACGCCGAGACGAGTATAAATAATAATTTCATCAGTCAGGTAATTCTTGTCCTGTGCAGTTTTTAATGCTGATAAAAAATATGACATCGCTTCGTCATAGTTTCCAATTGATATGAGTGCCCTGCCAATGGCCATCTCTGACCTCACAATAAACAAGTTGTTTTCTATTTTTTTTGAGAGCTCGAGCGCGGATCTGGCTTCCTCCAGAGATTTGATAAGGTCGGTGGTGTAATATGCTTCTGCTAATTCAGTATATAGCTTTATCTTACTAGTATCTTCAACCTCGTTGTCAAGTTTTATGTGCAGACTGTCTATTATGACTTGTTTTTGTCCGACAATAATCTGCCAACTGAATAATAACAATATAATTAATAATCCTGATCGCATTCAAAAACAATTTTCTATTCAAATATAACAATTCGAATTTGTGGAAGATATTTTTCATCTCAGAGAAAATCAGGAAATGAATTCCAAAGTGTAGATTAGAGTTTACAGGAAACAAATTTTATGCCGTATTTAACCGATTTTTTATAAAACGAACGCAGGCTATTCCGCTAATTCATGAAAGTGTAAACAATATAATAATGATTCACGGAGTCTTAAAGAGTAACGAAAGCTAATTGAAGGCTTTAGCTACCATTTTTGACCTCTCCCCATAAGTTGGGAATTGCTTGCGGGTGGATTCCAGAATGCGGCCCATGATAAGGCAATATTTATTGGCAATACGGAGATTTAAAAAAAGCCGATCTGTTAAATACAAATCGGCTTTTCAATATCATTACGAAAAAATACTATTCTTCTTTCTTCTTATCCTCTTCGTTAGAAGCTTTATCTTCCTCGTCCGCCTCAGCTTTTGGCTCCTCAGCAACATCTTCAGCTTTCACTTCAACTTCAGCTGCCGGAGTTTCCTCCGCTTTGGTTTCTTCAACAACTTCTGCTTTTGGAGCTTCTTCCTTGGTTGCTTCTACTTTTGTTTCTTCAACCTTGGTTTCAGCTACAGGGGCAGCAGTATCGGCAGATTTTTTACCACCACGACGTGAACGACGTTTTTTCGGTTTTGCTGCTTCTTCTTTAGCCGCCAGCATTGCTTCGTTGTAGTCTACCAACTCGATGATACACATATCTGCATTGTCGCCTAAACGTGTACCGGTTTTCAGAATACGAGTGTATCCTCCCGGACGATCGGCAACTTTTACAGCTACGTCTCTGAACAATTCAGAAACTGCATTTTTATCTTGCAGGTAGCTAAATACGATCCTGCGCGAATGTGTAGTATCATTTTTTGCTTTGGTAATCAGTGGCTCAACATACATACGCAAAGCTTTCGCTTTGGCAACAGTAGTTGAAATTCGCTTATGCTCGATAAGAGAACTTGCCATGTTTGCCAGCATCGCTTTACGATGTGCTGATTTACGGCCTAAATGATTAAATTTCTTATTGTGTCTCATTGCTTATTACTCCTTATCCAATTTGTACTTGGTAATATCCATTCCAAAATTCAGTCCCATGTTATCCAGAAGGTCATCCAATTCTGTCAACGATTTTTTACCGAAGTTTCTGAATTTCAACAAGTCGTTACGATTGTAGGTTACCAGGTCGCCCAGTGTATCCACATCAGCAGCTTTCAGACAGTTCAGTGCACGCACTGAAAGATCCATATCTACCAATTTGGTTTTCAACAATTGACGCATGTGCAATACTTCTTCGTCGAACTCTTCGTTTGCAAATTTCTCATCGGTGTCAAGAGTGATCTTTTCATCCGAGAACAGCATGAAGTGATAGATAAGAATTTTAGCAGCTTCTTTCAAAGCGTCTTTTGGGTGAACAGAACCATCGGTTTCGATATCTAAAACCAGCTTTTCGTAGTCGGTTTTTTGCTCTACGCGATAGTTTTCAACAGCGTACTGAACTTTTTTAATTGGAGTAAAAATAGAATCGATCGGAATCAGTCCGAATTCTTCTTCTACCGGTTTATTTTCCACAGCAGGGATATAACCACGACCTTTGTTGATGGTCAGTTCCATCTGAACTTTTACATCGGGTTCCATTCTGCAGATTACCAATTCCGGATTCAATACCCTAAAACCGGTCATGAATTTGTTGATATCGCCGGCGGTCAGTTCTTCCTGTCCACTGATCGAAATCGATACTTTTTCACTGTCAAAATCTTCCACTTCGTTTTTAAAACGAACTTGTTTCAGATTCAGGATAATATCAGTAACATCTTCAATAACCCCTTTAATCGTAGAAAACTCATGGTCAACACCTTCAATTTTAACAGTTGTAATTGCATAGCCTTCCAACGACGATAACAGTATTCGACGCAGTGCATTACCAACCGTAATACCGTATCCCGGTTCTAAGGGACGAAATTCGAATTTGCCGACTTTTTCATCGGACTCTAACATTATCACCTTGTCAGGCTTTTGGAATGCTAATATTGCCATAATAACTTTAGTAAATTTATTATTTTGAATACAACTCTACGATCAGTTGTTCTTTGATGTTTTCCGGTATTTCTTCGCGTTCCGGACGATTCAGGAATTTACCAATCATTTGGTCGTTATCCCACTCGATCCATTCGTATTGTGAACTTCTACGCGAATGCAATGAGTCAGTAATTTCTTCCAGTGATTTTGACTTTTCGCGAACGCCGATTACGTCGCCCGGTTTAAGTGAATACGATGGAATATTTACTACATTTCCGTTTACTGTAATGTGTTTGTGTGTCACAAACTGACGGGCAGCTGCCCTTGTTTTAGCAACACCCAGGCGAAAAACAACGTTATCGAGTCTCGACTCCAGTAACTGAAGCAGAACCTCACCGGTAATCCCTTTTGCAGCCGAAGCTTTTTCAAAAAGGTTACGGAATTGTTTTTCCAAAATACCATAGGTATATTTTGCTTTTTGCTTTTCTTTTAACTGAAGCCCGTATTCCGATTTTTTTCTTCTTTTTGAAGACAAACCGTGCATCCCTGGAGGATAATTTTTGTGTTCGAACACTTTATCCGGTCCGAAAATTGGTTCACCGAATTTACGAGCGATTTTAGATTTTGGTCCTCTATATCTTGCCATTTCCTTTTCGTTTTAAAATTAAACTCTACGTCTTTTAGGAGGCCTGCAACCATTGTGTGGAAGCGGTGTAACATCAACAATTTCGGTTACCTGAATGCCAGTACTGGCCAGTGCCCTTATTGCTGATTCACGACCGTTACCAGGTCCTTTAACGAATACCTTAACTTTACGAAGTCCAAGGTCATAAGCAGTTTTTGCACACTCTTCAGAAGCTACCTGAGCTGCATACGGAGTGTTCTTTTTAGAACCACGGAATCCTTTTTTACCCGCTGACGACCAGGAGATCACTTCTCCGTTCATGTTGGTCAGCGTGACAATAATATTGTTGAAAGACGAGTGAATGTGAGCCATCCCGTTGGCCTCAACAACCACTTTTCTCTTTCTGCTTGTACCAGTTTTTTTTGCCATAACTCAAATTCCTTATTTAGTGGCCATTTTTTTGTTGGCAACAGTTTTACGTTTACCTTTTCGGGTACGAGCGTTGTTTTTGGTACTTTGTCCGCGCACCGGTAAACCGATACGGTGACGCACACCACGATAACAACCAATATCCATTAATCGCTTAATGTTCAATTGTACTTCTGAACGCAATTCACCTTCAACTTTAAAGTTGTCGCCAATTGCTTTCCGAATAGCAGCAAACTGGTCATCGTTCCAGTCCTGTACCTTCTGGTTTTTGTCTACTCCGGCTTCTGCCAGAATTTTTTGTGCCCTGCTACGGCCAATACCATAAATGTAGGTAAGCGAAACCTCACCTCTTTTATTATTTGGAATATCAACACCTGCAATACGTGCCATAAATTTAATTTTTACAGATTAATGCTACCCTTGACGTTGTTTAAACTTCGGGTTCTTTTTATTAATCACATACAAACGTCCTTTCCTGCGGATAATTTTGCAGTCTTCGCTACGTTTTTTTACTGAAACACGAGTTTTCATTTTTTAAATTGTTTTAATTTTTAGGTATATGATGTCCCACCTTCTTTCGGCGGGATAACTCACCCCGGCTATACCGTGACTCGTTTCTCTAATTATTCAATCTTAGTTTTTATAACGGAATGTAATCCGACCTTTTGTAAGGTCGTAAGGCGACATTTCGACTTTTACTTTATCACCTGGCAAAATTTTAATATAGTGCATTCTCATCTTACCGGAAATGTGCCCTGTAATAACGTGCCCGTTTTCCAATTCAACTCTGAACATAGCGTTCGATAATGCTTCTATTATTGTTCCATCTTGTTCTATGGAAGGTTGTTTTGCCATAAAAATTTAATTTACAATTCTTAGTTAAAGTTAAAATCTAATTTCGCTACTTATTTACATTCCCATACCCGGACGACCTTTAATACGGCCTGATTGCATCAGTCCGTCGTAATGGCGCATCAGCAGGTGACTTTCGATTTGCTGTAATGTATCTAACACAACACCTACAAGGATAAGCAGCGATGTTCCTCCGTAAAACAGAGCGAACGACTGGCTCATACCCATCATCATAGCAAAAGCCGGAAGAATAGTTACCAATCCCAAGAAAATAGATCCGGGGAGTGTAATTCTACTCATCACGGTATCAAGAAATTCAACTGTTTTCTTTCCGGGTTTAACACCTGGAATAAAACCGCCGTTTTTCTTCATGTCTTCGGCCATTTGTGTAGGGTTAATAGTAATAGCGGTGTAAAAATACGTAAAAGCTACCACTAATAAAAATTGTGTTAAGTTGTACCAAAACCCGGTGATGTTAGATAAAGCAGCCGCAACACCACGTAGGTTCTCTGAGTTCGCAACACCAACAATAGTAATAGGCACCATCATAATTGCCTGAGCAAAAATGATGGGCATTACACCTGCGGCATTTACTTTCAGCGGGATGTACTGACGTACACCACCATATTGCTTGTTACCCACAATTCGTTTGGCGTATTGTACGGGTATCCGGCGGGTTCCCTGAACCAGCGCAATGGATGCCATAAATACGATAAACAGGATAACAAACTCAACAAGGAACATTACCAGGCCGCCGCCGTTAACACGTGATCCAAATTCCTGAACCACTGCCATTGGAAGACGGGCTATAATACCAATCATGATTATCAGCGAAATACCATTACCAATTCCTTTATCGGTAATACGTTCTCCTAACCAAAGAACAAACATCGATCCGGCTGTTAGTATCACAATTGAAGGGGCATTAAACCAAATGCCTTTCATTGCAAAAGCCGTATCGGGCAACTGATAATGAAGGTTCGTAAGATAAGCCGACGCCTGAGGAATCAGAATCAACACGGTTAAATAACGTGTAATCTGATTGATTTTCCTCCTTCCTGACTCTCCCTCTTTCTGCAACCTCTGGAAATAGGGAACTGCGATACCCAGCAACTGGATAACGATTGAGGCAGAAATGTATGGCATGATTCCTAAAGCAAAGACTGAAGCCTGTGCAAAAGCACCTCCTGAGAACATGTTGATCAGGCCCAGCAATCCATCAGATGTCTGATTTTGCAAATTTTGCAGCTGAGCAGGATCGATCCCCGGCAAAGAAACAAACGAGCCTAATCTGTATATTAACAGAAAAAACAGGGTTGTCCCGATTCTGAATCGTAAATCTTCAATCTTATAAATATTCTTTAGGGTCTCAATGAATCGTTTCATTACGGTTTAAAGTATTTCAGTTGTTCCTTCTAATTTTTCTATTGCTTCTTTCGCAGTTTTCGAAAACGCGTCGGCTTTTACGTCCAGTTTTTTAGTTAAAGTTCCGCCGCCAAGAATTTTGATCTTGTCATTTTTCGATGCGATACCTGCCTGTACCAATGAAGCTTTATCGATAGCAGTTAGGTTATTCTTTGTTGCAATGGTTTCTAATACATCAAGGTTAATTGCTTTGTAGGCAACACGGTTAATGTTTTTGAATCCCATTTTAGGAACAACACGTTGCAAAGGCATCTGTCCGCCTTCGAAACCGATCTTCCTTGAATAACCTGATCTCGACTTCTGGCCTTTGTGACCACGTGTAGATGTACCACCACGGCCGGTGCCCTGTCCACGACCAATTCGCTTCGTTTTTTTAGTCGATCCTTCTGCAGGTTGTAAGTTATTTAAGTTCATTTTATTAATACTTTTTGGTTTCAAATGTTTCGGATTCCAGGTGTTTCAAGTTGAACGCCTAACATCCTCACTTTGAAATATTAATTCACTTCCTCAACACTAATCAAATGCCTCATTTTGTTAACCATGCCAACAATCTGAGGAGTAGCTTCGTGTTCAACAGTCTGATTAAGTTTTTTCAGTCCCAGAGCTTCCATAATGGCTTTCTGGCGTTTTGTTGAACCGATTGTACTTTTTACTTGTGTAATTTTTAGCTTCGCCATAACGTGTTATCCTTTAAAAACTTTTTCTAATGAAACACCTCTGTGTTCGGCTACTGTATATGCATCTCTGAGTTCCATCAGTGCAGTCATGGTTGCTTTAACCAGGTTGTGCGGGTTTGATGAACCTTTTGATTTTGCAAGAATATCGTGTACACCAACGCTTTCGAGTACTGCACGCATCGCACCACCGGCTTTTACCCCGGTACCTGATGATGCAGGTCTCAGCAAGATGTCGGCACCGCCGTATTTGGCAGCCTGCTCGTGAGGAATAGTTCCGTTAATTACCGGAATTTTCACCAGATTCTTTTTAGCTGCATCTACACCTTTGGCAATTGCGGTTGTTACCTCGCTAGCCTTTCCGAGTCCCCAGCCTACGATTCCTTTTTCGTCGCCAACCACAACAATGGCAGAGAAACTGAATGTACGTCCACCTTTTGTTACTTTGGTTACACGGTTAATGGCTACCAACCTGTCTTTTAATTCCAGGTCGCTTGTTTTTACTTTGTTACTTACTTTCGCCATAATTTATTAGAATTTAAGGCCACCTTCGCGGGCAGCGTCAGCTAATTGTTTTACTCTTCCATGGTATAAATAACCATTTCTATCGAATACAACTTCGGTAATTCCGGCTTTCTGTGCTTTTTCTGCTACCAGTTTACCTACCATTGCGGCTTTTTCAGATTTCGAACCTTCAGCACCAGCAATTGCTTTGTCTGAAGAACCTGCGGCAACCAGAGTTGTTCCCTGTACGTCGTCGATCAACTGAGCGTAAATCTGCTTATTACTTCTGAATACACTCAATCTTGGACGTTCTGCTGTGCCTGAAACAATGGTGCGCACGCGACTTTTTATCCTTGTTCGCCTTTGTACTTTTGTTAATGCCATAACAATTAATGTTTTAAATAATTATTTTGCAGCGGCTTTACCAGCTTTACGCCTCAATTCTTCGCCAACAAACTTAATACCTTTTCCTTTGTAAGGTTCAGGTGCACGGAATGATCTGATTTTTGCAGCAACCTGTCCAATCAGTTGTTTATCGTGGCTTTTCAGGGTCACGATCGGGTTGCTACGCTTATCTGATACTGCTTCTACTTTCACTTCATGAGGAAGTTGCAGGTAAGTGTGGTGTGAGAATCCCAACACAAGGTCGAGCACGTTATCCGGCATTACTTCTGCACGGTAACCAACACCTACTAATTCCAACTTAATTTCGTAGCCTTTTGAAACGCCTTCAACCATGTTGTTTACCAGCGAGCGGTATAATCCGTGCATCGATTTCTGGCGTTTAGTTTCGCCTTTTCTCGATACATTAACATTACCGTCTTCAATAGCTACTTCAATATCCTGGTCTATTTGTTGTGTCAATTCTCCAAGAGGTCCTTTAACGCTAACAACGTTTTCGTCGTTCACATTAACTTCTACTCCTGAGGGAATTGCTACGGGTAAATTACCTATTCTTGACATGACCGTTCCTCCTTTTTAATATACGTAACATAAAACTTCTCCGCCTACGTTCAGCTCACGAGCTTCTTTATCGGTGATCACACCTTTCGAGGTAGAGATAATTGCTATGCCCAAACCATTTAGTACGCGTGGAATACTGGTGCTATCGCAGTACTGACGCAAACCTGGTTTACTTATGCGTTCTAACGCTTTTATTGCAGATACTTTTGTCTCCGGGTTGTATTTCAATGCAATTTTAATGTTTCCCTGGTGGCCAACTTCGTCTTCAAACTTGTAGTTCAGGATATAACCTTTGTCTTTCAACAATTTGGTCATTTCCTTTTTAAGGTTTGAAGCAGGAATATCAACCACGCGGTGCTTCGCCATAATTGCATTTCTTACCCTTGTCAGGTAATCTGCTATTGGATCTGTTACTTTACTCATTTTTCAAGTTCTTTAAACGATTACCAACTTGCCTTTTTAACTCCGGGGATCAAGCCGTTTGAAGCCATTTCCCTAAAATTAATCCTGCTGATTCCGAATTGGCGCATGTATCCTTTCGGACGTCCTGTAAGTTTACAACGGTTGTGTAAACGAACTTTCGACGAGTTTTTAGGAAGTTTTTGCAACCCTTCCCAATCGCCTTCTGCTTTCAGCCTGGCACGTTTCTCGGCGTATTTCTCAACTAATTTTGCACGTTTTACTTCGCGTGCTTTCATTGATTCTTTAGCCATTACTAGTTCTTTTTAACGTTTTTAAATGGTAAACCTAATTCTCTTAACAGTGCAAAACCTTCTTCATCGGTATCTGCAGAAGTGACAAAGGTAATATTCATCCCGTTGATCTTACTCACTTTGTCGAGTACGATTTCGGGGAAAATAATCTGTTCCGGAACGCCTAAAGTGTAGTTTCCACGTCCGTCCATTTTGCTTTCCACGCCCTTAAAGTCGCGGATACGTGGCAATGCCACGGCGATCAGACGATCGAGGAATTCATACATTTGGTCGCGACGCAGTGTAACACGCACGCCAATAGGCATTTTCTTTCTCAATTTGAAATTAGAGATGTCCTTTTTTGACATAGTTTGTACGGCTTGCTGGCCGGCTATCTTAGTCATTTCGGTTGTGGCAACGTCAATCAGCTTCTTATCGGCGATTGCTGCTCCTACTCCCTGGTTAAGAACAATTTTTTCTAATTTCGGAACCTGCATTACAGAAGAGTAATCGAACTCCTTCTTCAGTGCAGGAATAATTTCTTCCTGATATTTCTTTTTAAGAGTTGGTACGTAAGCCATTACTTAATCTCCTCTCCTGATTTTTTCGAAATACGAACTAATTTACCATCGTCATTCAATTTCCTTCCAATACGTGTTGGTTCTCCTGATTTAGGATCAACCAGCATAAGGTTGGAAATGTGTACCGGTGCTTCTTTTTCAACAATACCACCCTGTGGCGTTTCCGCGTTAGGTTTGGTATGTTTTTTAATCATGTTCACACCTTCTACAATTGCTCTGTCGCTTTTACGGATCACTTCCAACACACGTCCTTTCGAACCTTTGTTGTTGCCTGCGATCACAACCACAGTGTCACCTTTCTTTATGTGTAACTTTTTCTGCATTTTGAGCTTTTTACTAATTACAGTACTTCTGGTGCGAGTGAAATAATTTTCATATTGTGCTCGCGCAATTCACGTGCAACTGGCCCGAAGATACGTGTTCCACGCATCTCGCCGGTGTTGTTCAACAGTACTACAGCGTTGTCATCAAAGCGGATGTAAGATCCGTCCTGACGACGAACTTCTTTTTTAGTACGTACTACAATGGCACGCGAAACGGTACCCTTTTTCACTTCGCCGCTAGGCAGCGCATTCTTAACAGTAACCACTACAGTGTCGCCCAGAGAAGCATAACGTTTTCTTGTACCTCCTAAAACACGGATACAAAGAACTTCTTTTGCTCCACTATTATCGGCTACCGAACATCTTGATTCTTGTTGTATCATGATTACTTCGCTCTTTCAATTACTTCAATTACTCGCCAGCATTTGGTTTTACTTAAAGGACGAGTTTCCATAATCCTTACTGTATCACCAACGTGACAATCATTTTTCTCATCATGGACATGGAATTTGGTTGTTTTGTTAACAAACTTACCATAGATCGGGTGCTTAACTTTACGTTTTTCGGCCACCACGATTGATTTGTTCATTTTATCACTAACAACAACCCCGATTCTCTCTTTCCTGAGATTTCTTGCGTTATTCTCTTCCATCGCTGAATTAATTCTGTTTTTCATTTAATTCTTTTTCGCGAAGAACTGTTTCTAACCGTGCAATGTTACGCTTGGTTTCCCTCAGTTTATTCGGGTTATCAAGCGGCGATACTGCGTGGTTCATTCTTAGGCGAACAAGACTCTCTTTTTCGATCTGTAAGCGTTCGACGATTTCTTTATCCGTCAATTCTTTGATTTCACTGATTTTCATGATTCACCTAATTTTATTCTTCAACATAATCGCGTCTTACGACAAACTTTGTTTTAACCGGTAGTTTCTGAGCGGCTAATCGCAAAGCTTCTTTGGCCGTTTCAAACGGCACACCTTCGGCTTCAATGATTATACGTCCCGGCGCTATCGGCGCAACAAATCCTTCAGGAGCACCTTTACCTTTACCCATCCTTACTTCGGCTGGCTTTTTGGTAATCGGCTTATCGGGAAAAATTCTGATCCAAATTTGACCTCGACGTTGCATGTGACGAGTTACCGCAACCCTTGCTGCCTCGATTTGGCGACCGGTAATCCACGACTCTTCCAACGACTTTATTCCAAATGAACCGAATGCTAACTCGGTACCGCGTTGTGCGTTACCTTTGATTCGGCCCTTCTGTACTCTTCTAAATTTTACTTTTTTCGGCTGTAACATTCTTGTTTACAATTGTGAGTGTTAAACCTCTATTTTCTTCTACCTCTACGGCCGCCTTTTGGTCCACCATGACGTCCACCGGACTTTTGTCCAACGTTAGGTGAAAGGTCGCGATTTCCGTATACCATACCTTTACAAATCCAGACTTTTACACCGATCAAACCGGTTTTAGTCAGGGCTTCAGCCAATGCGTAGTCGATATCGGCACGCAAAGTATGAAGCGGGGTACGGCCGTCTTTATACATCTCAGCACGAGCCATTTCTGCTCCGTTCAACCTACCTGAAACCAATACTTTGATTCCTTCGGCTCCCATTCTCATGGTTGAAGCAATGGCCATTTTTACTGCCCTGCGGTAAGCAATCTTACCCTCGATCTGACGTGCAATGTTATTTGCAACGATTTTCGCGTCGAGTTCCGGGCGTTTGATCTCGAAAATGTTGATCTGAACCTCTTTACTGGTCAGTTTCTTCAACTCTTCTTTCAGTTTATCTACTTCTTGTCCACCTTTACCGATAATAATACCGGGGCGCGAAGTATGAACGGTGATGGTGATCAGCTTCAAGGTACGTTCAATAACGACTCTTGAAATACTGGCTTTGGCCAAACGAGCGTTCAGGTATTTCCTGATCTTTTGGTCTTCAACCAGTTTATCGCCGTAGTTATCACCACCGAACCAGTTAGAATCCCATCCTTTGATGAATCCCAAGCGATTTGAAATCGGATTTACTTTCTGTCCCATGTATTACTACTAATTAAGGTTTTCTTCAACAACATTTTCCTTACTATCCACATAAATCGTTACATGGTTCGAGCGTTTTCTGATGCGGTGTGCACGACCCTGGGGAGCCGGACGTAACCTTTTCAAAATACGGCCTGAATCAACCATAATACGAGATACGTAAAGTTCACTTTCTTCAATACGAACTCCTTCGTTTTTAGCCTGCCAATTGGCAATGGCTGAAAGCAGAAGCTTTTCTACCCTGCGTGACGCTTCTTTTGAAGAATATTTCAAAACATCAAGCGCCTGGTTTACCTCCATTCCACGGATCATATCGGCTACTAACCTCATTTTCCTCGGAGATGTAGGGCAGTTTCTTAATACAGCAAAATATTGTTGCTTTTTTTCTTCTTTTCTTTTTTCAGCTGCTAGTCTTTTTCTGGCACCCATTGTACTTACTTTTTAAATTTTAAATGCCTTATTTCCTTTTATTACCAGCATGCCCCCTGAATGTGCGGGTTGGAGCAAATTCGCCTAAACGGTGTCCCACCATGTTTTCGGTGATGTAAACCGGAATGAATTTGTTTCCGTTGTGTACTGCAATAGTATGACCTACAAAATCAGGAGAAATAACTGATGCTCTGGCCCATGTTTTAACTACCGATTTTTTATTGGCATCATTCATAGCCAACACTTTTCTTTCAAGCTTGAAATCGATAAAAGGACCTTTTTTTAATGAACGACTCATAATTTATTCCTCTTTACTATTTTTTCCTACGTTCTACAATATACTTGTTGGACGCTTTCTTCTTCGAACGGGTTTTGTACCCTTTCGCAAGCATACCGTTGCGTGACCTTGGATGTCCTCCTGAAGAGCGGCCTTCACCACCACCCATTGGGTGATCAACCGGGTTCATAACAACACCACGAACACGAGGTCTTCTACCCAACCAACGCGAGCGACCGGCTTTACCTGATCTCTCGATGTTGTGTTCAGTGTTTCCAACTGTACCTACTGTAGCCTTGCAGGTTGTAAGTACCATACGAGTTTCGCCTGAAGGCAATTTCAAAATTGCATATTTGCCTTCACGTGAGGTCAATTGCGCATAAGCGCCTGCACTACGTGCCATCACTCCGCCCTGTCCGGGATGGAGTTCAATGTTGTGAACCAAAGTTCCAAGAGGAATTTCAGCCAGGGGAAGTGCATTTCCTACTTCAGGATCGGCACCTGTACCACTCATTACGTTTTGCCCAACTTGCAACCCGTTTGGTGCAATAATGTAACGTTTCTCGCCATCTTCGTATTTCAGAAGAGCAATGCGAGCAGTACGGTTTGGATCATACTGAATGGATTCGACAACAGCTGCAACACCGTCTTTATCGCGCGTAAAGTCGATAACACGGTATTTGCGTTTGTGTCCCCCGCCTCTATACCTCATTGTCATGCGACCCTGGTTGTTCCTACCACCAGTCTTGCGCAGGGGCTCCAACAATGATTTCTCAGGCGTAGATGCAGTAATGGTATCAAAAGCACCAATTATCTTGTGCCTCTGACCCGGAGTTACTGGTTTCAGTTTTCTTACTGCCATAATACTAATTAATTATATACTATTATATATTACTATAAAAGTCAATACTATCTCCTTCAACCAAAGTAACAACTGCTTTTTTGAAAGCAGCAGTTTTTCCGGTGATGATACCGCCTTTGGTATATCTCGATTTCATTTTTCCACCATAAACCATGGTGTTCACGCTTTCAACCGTAACATTATAAAGGTCTTCAACGGCCTTTTTAATTTGCGGTTTACTTGCGTTGCGATCTACCACAAAACCGTAACGGTTGAATCGTTCCGATTGCTCGGTCATCTTCTCTGTAACTAATGGTTTTACTAAAATTTCCATTTTTTCCCTCCGTTAAAGTTTAAATGCTTCTTCAATTTTCGCAACAGATCCCTCGCAAAGCACCAGGGCTTTTGCATTCATGATCTGATAAGTACTTAGCTCAGAAGCAGTTATGACAGATACGTCCTGTAAATTTCGCGAGGACAAATATATGTTATTATTTTCAGCCGGTAAAACGAAAAGTGCCTTTTTTTCAGCGATTTGCAAATTGTTTTGCAAGGCTACCAATTGCTTTGTTTTTGGGGCTTCGAAGTTGAAGTCTTCCAAAACCACAATTCCTTTTTCGTTTGCTTTATAAGTTAAAGCTGATTTACGGGCCAATTGCTTCACTTTTTTATTGAGTTTGAAGCCATAATTGCGCGGACGTGGTCCGAATACGGTACCTCCTCCACGGAAAATCGGCGACTTAATGCTACCTGCACGTGCTGTACCGGTACCTTTCTGACGCTTGATTTTACGTGTACTTCCAACAATCTCTGCACGTTCTTTAGACTTGCTCGTACCCTGGCGTTGGTTCGCCATATATTGTTTTACATCCAAATAAATGGCGTGGTCGCTGGGCTCAATACCGAAAATCTGGTCGTTCAATGTAACCTTTCTTCCGGTTTCTTTTCCTTCTATATTCAGTACACTTAGTTCCATTGCTTTCTAATAATTATGTATGAACCTTTGGCTCCAGGTACTGAACCTTTTACCACTATCAAATTCTTCTCCGGAATAATTTTCACGATCTCAAGGTTCTCGATAGTTACGGTTTTACCACCGTCTCTACCGGCCATGCGCATTCCCTTAAATACACGCGACGGCCATGATGAAGCTCCGATAGAACCCGGTGCTCTCAACCTGTTGTGCTGCCCGTGTGTAGCGTCGTTAACACCACGGAAATTGTGCCTTTTAACTACGCCCTGGAATCCTTTTCCTTTCGATACGCCAATTACATCAACGTAATCTCTTTCGTGGAAAATTGAAACATCGATTTCCTGTCCCAATTCAAATTCTTCCTGATAGGTGTTATGAAACTCTACTACTTTACGCTTCGGTGATACACCAGCCTTTTTAAAGTGGCCAACTTCAGCTTTGGTGGCGTGCTTGTCTTTCTTGTCGCCATAAGCTAATTGAAGCGCTTCGTAGCCGTCGGTCTCTGCCGTTTTCACCTGTGTTACTACACAAGGTCCGGCCTCAATCACAGTGCATGGGATGTTTTTCCCCTCAACACTGAATACGGATGTCATTCCGATTTTTTTTCCAATAATACCAGCCATTTTTTTCGACTACTTTAAATTATCAAACTTTAATTTCTACTTCGACGCCACTTGGAAGCTCGAGCTTCATCAATGCGTCGATGGTTTTAGCGGTTGAGCTGTAAATATCAATCAATCTTTTGTAAGACGACAACTGAAATTGTTCCCTCGATTTTTTATTTACGAAGGTTGAACGCAAAACAGTGAAAACCCTGCGGTGAGTAGGCAGTGGAATAGGACCACTAACTACAGCACCTGTAGTTTTTACGGTTTTTACGATTTTCTCAGCCGACTTGTCTACCAAGTTGTGATCGTACGATTTAAGCTTAATCCTGATCTTCTGACTCATAAGAGAAAATTGTTATATAATTATTTTAATAAATCAACTCTTCCCTGTACGTCTGCCAACACTTTTTCAGCAAGGCTGCGCGGTACTTCCTGGTAATGGCTAAATTCCATTGAAGAAGTAGCACGACCCGATGAAAGTGTCCGCAATACAGTTACGTAACCAAACTGTTCCGAAAGCGGAACTTTTGCCTCGATAACTTTTGCATTTCCTTTGCTGTCCATGCTTGCAATCTCTCCCCGACGACGGTTAAGGTCGGCGATGATATCACCCATGTACTCTTCAGGAGTTACAATCTCCACATCCATGATGGGTTCCATAAGTACCGGACTTGCTTTCGACGCTGCACTTTTGAACGCCTGACGCGCACAAATTTCGAACGACAACTGGTCTGAATCCACCGGGTGGAACGAACCATCAAGCAAGGTTACTTTCAGGCTGTCAACCGGGAATCCGGCCAACGGACCGTTTGAAAGTGCATCTTTGAATCCTTTTTCAACAGAAGGAATAAATTCGCGTGGAATACGTCCACCTTTTACTGCATCGATGAACTCGAGGCCGCTTTTACCATTATCGGTAGGCTCAACCTTAACGATAACATCGGCAAATTTACCACGACCACCGGTTTGCTTCTTGAATACTTCACGAAGCTCGACTTCTTGAGTAATCGCTTCTTTGTAAGCTACCTGAGGAGCTCCCTGGTTACATTCCACCTTGAACTCACGTTTCAGGCGGTCAACCAGAATCTCGAGGTGCAGCTCGCCCATACCGCGAATTACGGTCTGTCCTGAATCGGGATCGGTATTTACTACAAATGTTGGATCTTCCTCAGCCAGTTTTGCCAATCCGTTTGAAAGCTTATCAACGTCTTTCTGCGATTTTGGCTCAACGGCAACACCAATTACCGGCTCCGGGAAGTCCATACTTTCGAGCATTATCGGGTTTTTAATATCACCCAGGGTATCTCCCGTGCGGATGTCTTTAAAACCTACAGCTGCACAGATATCACCGGCTTCGATCTTATCTTTTGCATTTTGTTTGTTCGAGTGCATCTGGTACAAACGCGAAATACGTTCTTTTTTACCGGTACGTGAGTTATACACGCTATCGCCGGCATTCAGCGTACCTGAGTAAACACGAATGTATGCCAAACGACCAACAAAGGGGTCGGTAGCAATTTTAAATGCCAGTGCCGAAAGTGGTTCTTCCGGATCGGCACTACGTGTCACCTCTTTATCAATTATCGGGTTAACACCCTTTATATCACCTTTATCGAGCGGGCTTGGCAGGAATTCACAAACTGCATCCAGCAAACGCTGAACACCTTTGTTCTTAAATGCCGATCCACACATCATCGGGATAATTACACCTTCAAGCGTTGCACGACGGATAACCGCCAGCATTTCTTCTTTGGTAATTGAATCCGGATCTTCGAAATAGCGCTCCAAAATAGCATCGTCTACTTCAGCAACCGATTCTACCAGTTTCTCTTTCCATTCCTCGGCTTGTTCAACCAAATCAGCAGGAATATCTTCCAGCGTGTAGTTGGTTCCCATGTTCTCGTCGTCGTGCCAGCGAATAGCTTTCATTTCCACGAGATCGATAACACCTTCGAATTTTTCTTCGGCACCGATAGGAATTTGCATTGGAACCGGGTTAGCACCCAACTTTTCTTTAATCTCGCCATAAACGTTAAAGAAGTCGGCACCCTGACGGTCCATTTTATTTACAAATGCGATACGCGGAACGCCGTATTTTTCGGCCTGACGCCATACGGTTTCCGACTGAGCTTCAACACCACCAACAGCACAGAACAAAGCAACTGTTCCGTCCAGGATCCTTAACGAACGTTCAACCTCAACAGTGAAGTCAACGTGTCCGGGAGTATCGATGATGTTAATTTTATGCTCTACATCGTTGTGTTTCCAAAAAGTAGTGGTAGCAGCCGAAGTAATGGTAATACCTCTTTCCTGCTCCTGCTCCATCCAGTCCATGGTTGCAGCACCATCGTGCACTTCACCAATACGGTGAGTTAAACCTGTATAAAACAGAATACGTTCTGTTACGGTGGTTTTTCCGGCGTCGATGTGCGCCATGATACCGATGTTCCTTGTATTTTTCAGATCTTGTTTAGCCATCTTTTAAACCAATTTTCTTTTCCTTAATACTAAACTATATACTATCTATTTCTCTAAACTAGAATCTGAAATGCGCGAATGCACGGTTTGCTTCAGCCATTCTGTGGGTATCTTCTTTCTTTTTGAAAGCGCCACCCTCTTCGTTGTATGCAGCAATAATTTCTGCTGACAACTTATCGGCCATTGATTTGCCTGAACGTTTCCGGGCAAACAATATCATATTTTTGATGCTGATCGATTGTTTTCTCTCTGGTCTTACTTCCATTGGCACCTGAAAAGTAGCACCACCAACACGGCGGCTTTTCACCTCAACTGCAGGAGTAATGTTCTCGAGTGCTTTTTTCCACACATCAACCGGCGACAGTTCAGAATCTTTCATACGTTTTTCCACGAGGTCCATTGCATCGTAGAAAATAGTGTAGGCTGTTGATTTTTTACCGTCAACCATTAAATCGTTAACAAACCGGGTTACCATTTTGTCACCAAACTTTGGGTCCGGAAGCAGAATTCGCTTTTTTGGTTTTGACTTTCTCATTTTAAAACTTTTTAGTGTTATCTAAATCGGCTGCCCGTAGGCGGTCTTCAGTTCGTCTCCGGAAGACACTAGAGAGATTCCCTTACTCAACCAAACCACTAAATAAATAACAGTGTTAATTACTTTTCTTACTTCTTATTTTCTTGGTTTTTTAGCACCATATTTCGAACGACGCTGTAAACGTCCTTCAACACCTGCGGTATCGAGCGCACCACGAATTAAGTGGTAACGAACACCCGGAAGGTCTTTTACCCTACCTCCGCGAACAAGCACAATCGAGTGCTCCTGAAGGTTGTGGCCTTCGCCAGGAATATAAGCATTCACCTCTTTTCCGTTGGTTAACCTTACCCTGGCTACTTTACGCATGGCCGAGTTTGGTTTCTTCGGAGTAGTGGTATAAACACGAACACATACACCACGACGTTGTGGGCATGAATCTAAAGCCGGAGATTTACTCTTCTCAACTTTAGTCTGTCTTCCTTTTCTAACTAACTGTTGAATAGTTGGCATAAATACCTGTTTTTTATATAGTTAATAATCAATTCTTAAAAACGGACTGCAAAAGTATGCAAAAATCCTTAATTATCAATCGTTTCGAGAGGAAAAAGCACAGTTTTCCCCTAAAAACGGCTCGCAAAAGTACGAATTATTATGAAATAGCAATAACCTTTAAGTTTTTTTTTGAAAAATTTAAGATTGGAAGCAGTTGAGGGAGAGCTGTTTGAAGTTGGAAGCCGGGAACTGGAAGATGGAAGAACCATGGAATGCAGGGTGAATAAGCCTGAAGGAGAAATTCCAAAAAAAATGGCACCCTTTCGAGTGCCATTTTCAAGAATGTGTGGCCCGAGTTAATTCGTAATTATTTCGGGCGTTTCACTGCCCTCCTCTTTTTCATTTCTGCCCTGGCGAGCTGCCAGCAGATCGTTATAACGTTTTATTTTTTGATTCATTACCACTACAAAGTTTTCCATTTCGGGACTTGCCATGCCAATTCTAACGTAAGAATTTACCAGCTCGGTAATTTCGCGGTAAAGCGGACTCATTTTTTCACGTACGGCCTTTACATCACCGCTCGATTTGTACCCGGCTTCAGTATCGCGTTCGTTTTGTAAAGCTTTAAAGGCTTCCTGCTGGCTTTTGTACAAGGGAAGCCAGGTATCGAGGCGAATGGTGCTGAGGTGCACCGCATTCTTTGTTTTCTCGAGGTCTTGTATCAAGTTGCGGGCTTCGCTCGATTCGCTGTCGTAGGAGCGCTTCCGGTAATCGCCATAAACATCGAAAATGCGGCGGATGACCTTGGCACTCTCCACTTCCTCGGGTACCGGGCTGTGCAAATGAGCATCCACCATCAGGTCCATGGCCCGCCAGATATTGCCCCTTTTGTCGTCGGCTTCCTGAATTTGCCCGGTTAATACACTGCCCCTGTCAACTCGGGTTGCCGCATCCAGCTCTTCGTACACGGCATTAAAACGTGTAGTTAAATCGGTGCTTACTGTACTTTCGGGGAAGATGCCCGCGATACCGGTTTTTAAATCGGTCATGAGTTCGAAATACTCGCTGTTGCGTAATTTGGATAAGGGAATTAAATCAACTAATGTCATAATAGATAGTTTTAAGGTTAATACATTAATGAAAGCGTTTTTTGATTTTTATTGGAGTACTAAAGTGTGTTCATTGAATGTTGGTGATAATTAGTTCATTAAAATTAGGGCGTTTATGTATAAAAGTCAACCGTAACTCAATGTTCCTTAACATATTGAACGGGATGGATTCCAACCAACACTCAGGGATTGGGCAACCAGGTGCCGGAATTTGAAGAATGACTGCCCTGCATTTTTATGATCGCCAGTGAATTTCCCGCACAACTGCTACATGAGTTCGGAGCAATACGAGCGAGCCATTCTCCTTTGCGGTATATTATCTGAGGCTTATGATAGCATAAATTCAGGCTTCGGGAGTACTCAGAAGCTGTTGGCCATAACTTTTCTTATTTGCGGGAGGTTTTCGGAGTGGTCCGATAAAACTACTCTTGTTTGCGGCGAAACTTCGGAGCACTCGGTTTTTATTTCTCTCAGCTGCGGCAACTGCTATTAATCAGCACATTACGCTTTTTTGGCACAAAGCTTACGATTCTGATTTATTATGTTTATTTTTAAGAGCAAAAACCCAAAACCCGTACCATTGAATACGTTTTATCACATTATGCATAAATATTACAGGGCTGATTGGCACAGAGTACAGGTTCGCACCGCTGGGAAGAACGACTTAGATATACACTCCTAAGAATGAAGATTCTCTGAACAAAATCAAAAGTCCGATGGACCGGATTTAGAAGATAACAAAAAGGATAACAACAACTTACAACAGCACTAACTAATAAGATATAAGTTGCATAGCAACTAACACATACGTTAGGGTAATTAAAGAAAAGAACTGATTAATAATAATAAACAAGTAAAATAAAAATGCATGAAACAGATTTTTGCATTATTAGTGTTGACACTATCTATAAGCACAACTTACGGACAAGACAAAATTGTAAAATTATCCGGGGACACAATCAAGTGCAAGGTTAAAGAAATTACTGATAATAACATTAAGTACATCTATGAAGGTGAGGAATTACTCTACAACATATCAAAAAATGCAGTTAAGGAAATTATCTTCAGTTCTAGCAGAGTTCAAAAATTTAGTAAACGTGTCATAATTAATGGGGAAGAAGATTGGGAAAAGGTAATAATAACATTTGACAAAAAGGATATTGACGGGCTTGTTGAATGTTGTGAAATTGTTGGAAAGTCAAGTAAAGGAGGCGTTGCTTCTGTCAGTGGTGGAAAATCTGCAATGAAAAAAATGCAAAAAAAAGCAGCAGAAAACGGAGCTCATATAATTTTAATTACAGATGGTTGGCATCATGAAAAAAATAAACCAATATCGGGTTATGGAAGAGGAGTTAAATTAACAGGCACTGCTTATAAATATGAATAAATGCCCATAACTATACAAAATAGGCAAATAGCTGTGAATTCAATGGTTATATCACGTCCGCTGGACCGGATTTAGAAGATAACAAAAAGGATAACAACAACTTACAACAGCACTAACTAATAAGATATAAGTTGCATTGCAACTAACACATATGCTTCATTATGATGCAGTGTTTCAAACAAAATCCGTCATAAATTATAAAAACATATAATAATGAAAACTAAAATAGTTCTTTTCCTGGTACTATCAACATTACTGACGGATAACATTTCTGCACAGTCCAAACTTGAATCTGCAAAAGACAAGTACAATAACTTCAACATAATTGAGGCAAAAAAAATATACGAGGAAATATGGGCGTCATCAGGTTCATTAAACGAAAAAACAGAAGCTGGTAAACAGTTAGTGTACATCAATTGGAAGTTTTATCATGATTATGAACTTTCAAAAAAATATGCAGATTCTATCATTAAATTAGATACGAGTAATTTTGATATTTTATTGCAAATAATAGATGTATCAATTCAAGCAAAAAAATTCAATGATGCAAGCCAATATCTTAAAATGGGCTTTGAAAAAGCAAAAAGTGAAAACCAGATAAAGGAATTACATATTAAATATTCAGATTACACCCTTTTAAAATCTCAAAACGAGTTAACTTCTCAAAAAACAATTAATATTAATGACGTTAAAGACGCATTAGATAAAATTGAGACGTATTATCTTAATCAACCGGAAGATTTACAAATTGTAAAATTGTATTTGGGACTCGCATTAATTCTTAATGACAAAGAGAAAATAAAGGATTCATGGAAGGTTTATTTTAGAATTCCTCAAGATAAAAACGTCACCGGAATACTTGCCGAAGCAGAGATAAACATTGATAAAGGGCTTCAATCAAAAGATAGTATCAATTATCTGGCAGAGGGATTAGCCTATTCCCGTTTTTACGATTATGCTGTAATGATTATTAATGAAAACAGTATCGAATTAAACCAAAATCCCGATTTGAAGGATATATATAATTATTATATCTATTTAAAAGATATTGAAAAATTGATTTTTGGCTATTATAGAGATAAATTATTTAATCATGCATCCGATGAAAAGTATTTAAACGATTACTATTCATTATGCATTGCTTTGTGGAATAATCTGGATTGGGGAAGCAATAAACCCATGTTTTATGAAAAAGCATTCGAGGAAGAATTATTTAAGCGGTTCGGTGCTATAATTAATAACGGAAAAGGAGGTAATCAAATAGGCTTTTTTGTCGGACATTCTGTTGTTAACGAAAAGCGTTCAATTGAACAATATGGACGAAAAACAGATTTAACTTATCTTTCATTGGATTACATAATAGGTAATATTTTTCCTCATTGGTATTTTGGATTTTTTGGAATAGGAGGATGGGCTACAACCGATAATGAAGTTCTCCAAATTAGAGAAATTTATGCTAACATGCCAGTAGACGCGTGGTATAAGATCACAGATAAACAAAAGAGAGCTAATTGGGAAAGATCAATAAACGAAAAGCTAATTGTCGAAGATTCAATTGCAACAAAAAATCCATACTCAATTCTTGAAGGTGTCAGCGAGAAAATAAAGTTTAACCAATATAATCTATTGCTTGATTCTTTAAAGAAAATATATAAAAATGAACAGGAGTTAAAGATTGCTTTTATATCAACTTTAGAACGAATTTCTGTTTATTCGAGTATATTTTGTCATGAAAGCCGGCATTTACTCGATAGTTACAAAGATTATCCTAATAATAGTATTGAATTCTCAAGTGAGGAAAAAGAATTCAGGGCAAAATTATCTGAGTTGTCATTTTCGTATTATCCGAAACTAACCTTTGCTGAAGCTATATTACGATATGAAGGAACAGCCCATGAGAATGCAAATACAAGGATAATTAAAGGTATTGTAGATTGGATGGACATAAATAAGTTTGTTATCTCGGGTTTGGATAAATCAAAACCTTTACTTCCTCAATTGGATTTACTTACGAATAAACAAATTGTTCAAGCAATACAAAATATTGACCCATTATATGCAGAATATTCTGATAATTGAAAACAAATGAAACATAATATTGCATGAAAATAATAGCCGAGACACCAGTAAATTCAAAGGCTTTAGCCCGTTTCAACTTTCTTGTAACTTGACAGGAAAGTACCACAAAGTCGGCTATTACTCTTATACTCAAAGACCAGCAATTTTTATTTCCATGAAAAAATGAAAATAGGAATCAAAATATTTTTACTCTTTGTGCCAAGATTGGTGTCCGGACAAATTGAATTGACTCCACCAGAAGATACTGCTCTGGTTTTTCTACCAAACTCTATCTCAACAAAAAATCTCGAACATAGCAGTCCTTCCATAAATAACGATAATCAAATAATATGTTGGTCAATGTGGGAAAGACCAAAACCAGAAAATCCAAAACAACTAATCATGTTTATGGACTTAAAATCTGCGGAATTCGCTGAAGTGGCAGACTTCTCTAAAGATTATTCAAATGGTGGCCCAATTTGGATAGGACCTGACAAAATCTTATTTTATTCAGATAGACCTTCAGATAGCGAAAAAACTAATAAAAAAGTAAATGATTTGTGGACTGTTCAAAAAAAAGATTCGGTATGGAATCAACCTAAATGTTTGAATTTTTCCAAGTACACAAAATTTGCGGTTTCGCCAACAATGACTAAATCCGGGACAATTTATTTTGTTGGATTTAAAGACAGTGTAGAAAATAATATGGGTATTTATAGAGCAGTCAAAAATTCAAATGGATATGAAATCCCAGAACTTTTACCAAAAGAAATCAATTCTAAATTCTTTGACTGGACACCCTACATTTCACCAGATGAAACATATTTGATTTTTTCCTCGAACAGACCTGGGAGCAAAGACAATTACGGGGATTTGTATATCAGTTTCAAAGACAATGACAATAATTGGAGTAAGCCGATAAGTATGGGAGACAAAATTAACACCGACAAACAAGAAAGATTTCCAAGTGTATCAAAAGATTTAGGAATTCTATTTTTCACCAGAGCAACGAAATCTAATTATGATGATATTTTCTGGATTGATTCAAAAATAATTAATGAAATAAGAAAAAGATAAATAAAAATTATTGGCAATCGAGTAGACTACCCCGTCAGCGATAATTGAAGGGGAGAGCCTCTCACACCACCGTACGTACGAGTCTCGTGTATGGCGGTTTCCTTGGTCGTAGTAAAAGTCACCCCAGCATGTACTAATGGTTCTTAAAAACTAATAAAGCAAACCAAACTGCCAAAGCGGAATGGTATTTAGATATCTCACTCAAATAACTCATTTAACAATAAACAGGAATTTTCGTGATTTTGCACTCACACAGTGCACTTTTTGCCATTTTTTGCACTGTCATAGTGCATTTTTCCGAATATTCTGCACTATCGCAGTGCATTTTCAGAATATTTATAATGCATCTCAGCAAAGTTTATTGTTTCGCATCTTCTGTCCAAAGCGCCGCTGGTACTGATTGGCAATCAGTACCCCGGTCGGCAGGACCGGCAATTTTAGCCTTATAACTCAGCCGTGTTTATTCTATTGTTATAAATATAGTCTTGGTTGCAACAATAGTACGGATAATAACCCGATGGGTATCGGGACGTTACAGCGAATGGAATTCAGGTATTTTGATCATTTCTGATTATCTTTAAGAAAAAAAGCCTGCGACCTGTTTAATGCGTTGCCCTTTTATGCATACATTTTTAACATGAAACAACTTCTTACCATAGTTATATTTCTATTATTCGCTTCGACGCTCGCAGGACAGGAAGTGGTCGATAAGAAGAAGAAAATCATAAAAGAAAAAAAGGAACGACTTGATCATTCAGGTTACAATGTTAGCTTCATACCACTGCCTTATGTCAATTATAACCGGTCGATAGGTTTTATGGCAGGTGTTGCGCCAATGCTCCAATTCAGTCCCCTAAAGAATGATACGCTTTCTCCGCTGTCAACAGTTGGTGCTCTTGGATTGTACTCGGCAAACAAAAGCTGGGGCGCAGCAGTATTTGGCCTGTTTTACCTGAAACAAGATACCTGGCGCATTGCTACCGGTGCCGGAACCGGAACCCTTAACTTCCAGTTTTTTCTGAACCTGTTGAATTGGTGGATTCCGTATGATACCGACGCCGATTTCTTCGTATTCATTATAAACCGGAAATTAATTGAGCACTTGTACGGAGGAGTAAGCTACACCTACGTTAATCTGAAAACAAATTTTGGCGATGTACCTGTCGATTTAGAAACTGCATTACAGTCGCTTGGTGCTCAATTTAGACTGGATTCACGGGATAACGTTTATAACCCATTTCGTGGGACCAACTCAAAGGTACAGTTCACTATGTTTCCCGAGTGGATGGGGAACGAATTTGTTTCAAGAAATATCGAACTGGAATACAATCAATATTTTCCTGTACGTTCTTATACTGATGTGCTGGCCGCTCGTTTTTATGGGGGATTCGGAATCGGTGACATATCGTTTAACCAGCAATTTGTTGTTGGCGGAACCGATGTGCGCGGATATACCCAGGGAAAATACAGGGGGAATAACCAGTTTGCATTACAGGCCGAATACCGGTGGAATCCGTTCAAACGAACAGGCTTTGTTGGTTTTGCCGGAGTTGCAACGGTTTTAGAGAGTGTAAATGATGCCGACAACGGCAAAATTTTACCGGGTGCAGGATTGGGTTTCCGATATGTACTGCTCAAGGAAACCGGTATCAGGGTGGGACTCGACTTTGCCGTTGGCCAGGACGACTGGGGAGTATACTTCAGGATAGGAGAAGCATTTTAGTATAATAACCTTTAAATTAGTAATGTTATGAAAAACCAAATTCTTACGATTTTAGTGGCAGCCATTTTTATAGTGGCTTGCCAGGACGACAACAACGGAACAGGTATGTTAAATGTTTATTTAACTGATGCACCCGTGAACTATGATGCAGTGCTTATCGATTTGCAGGGATTAAAAATTAACGCATCGGGCGACAGTACCACCGAAAGCGGCTGGCAAAACTTAACGCTCGACACCATGGGGCAAATCGATTTGTTGATGCTCACCAATGGAAACTCCATCCTGCTTACCGAAGACGAACTCCCTGAAGGGCGGATCAACCAAATGCGGATGATATTGGGATCGAATAACGAGATCGTTGTTGATGGCGATACGCTGGACCTGGAAACCCCTTCTGCCCAGCAATCAGGCCTGAAATTTAATATTCATGCCGATATTGTTAACGGAGAAACCTACTCGATGACCCTGGATTTTGACGCCGAAAAATCGGTTATTGCAAAGGGTAACGGAAGCTATTCCCTAAAACCGGTTATTAAAGTTATTACAGAATAAAATTGAAAGCTTAACCAAACACTTGCAGGAGGATTTAGGGCTGAAGCCCGATTCTTGATACAAGTTCTCTAAGCCCGGCATTAATGCCGGGCTTAAGCATAACTATATACTGATGGGCTTTAGCCCTTATCCTGTTTTCCCCTTTTTTCAACCCGATATTGTTTTGTTTAACAGGAATGCTAATTTTAAAACGACAAAGAACTAAAAATCAATAAAAATCACGCCCAAAACCCCTCGCTGGCCCCGCTCGCGCCTCCCGATAGCTATCGGGATCTAATCGGTGTGAAATACAATGCTTTTGCATGTAAGCGTCGTTGATTTAGAAGTGAAGGTTCCGAACGAATACCTCTTTGTTTGTCGAGTACCAAAAGTTCATACACATAATCATCATAAAAAAGGTCGCCAAAATTGACGACCTTTTTGCGTGGCTCCCCTAATCGCAGGAAGTTATAACCAATCTTTTTGTAATTCGCTTCAATTTTAAATAACAAATTTGTATCCAACACCTCGAACACTGTTTCTATGTTTTGAAGCTGTAGTCTTCTTTAAATGTTGGTACTATATTCTAGTGACCATTAGGCAGATGGTTTATGCTTTTTCCTTGCAAAAAATCCCGATTTCCTGATTTTTTTATAACTCTCTTTTACGGCATTCATTTCGTCCTTCAAGAATCGCTCAATATTCTTAACGGTCACCTCCTCTCCTTTCATTTCAAGTCGTTGAGTTGTGGTGACAGCTTTGGGAACAACGATCCATAACAGAATGTATACCAATATCCCCGCTCCTGATGTAAACAGAGCCAGCAACACTACAATTAATCTTATTACAACCGGATCCATATTAAAATAAGCAGCTAATCCACCGCAAACCCCTGCCAAAACAGTTTGTTCCGGATCACGATAAAGTTTTCTTTTCCGCGCCCCCTGTCCTGCAAGAGGTTTCTCATCGCCGGCTTCCTCGGAGAAATTCTCGGGCGTTCCAAGCATCCCGATCATGTCGTCCACCACTTCCAATGTTATCGCCTGACTATTTTGGCCCGTTCTTTCTGTAAATATCTCCGAAATTCTAGCTTCAATATCAGCAACTATTTCTTTGCCTTCTTCGTCTTCACCAAAATAACTTTTTAATGTTATCAGGTACTTCTTTAGCACGTCGTATGCATCTTCCTCAATGTGAAACACCGTACCACTCATGTTTATTGTCAAAGTCTTTTTCATTTTTATCGATTTTTTAATTTATTACTTTTTACAGATTTTTACTATTATGCTCTTTGGGTTTTAACTCTTCTAACCGCATTAACCAATTCACCCCACGATCCTTCCAACTCGTTTAAAAAATCCCTTCCCTTAGCGGTCAGTTCATAATATTTCCGGGGTGGTCCCTGGGTAGACTCTTCCCAGCGGTATGATAATAATCCGTCATTCTTTAATCGGGTTAATAATGGATAAATAGTACCTTCCACTACTATCATATTGGCATCGCGTAAACCTTTAATCACATTAACTGCGTACACCGGTTCTTCTTTACAAATTAGTAGGATACAGTATTCCAATACCCCTTTTCTCATTTGTGCTTTTGTATTCTCTAATTTCATGATTTCTGACTTTTTACGTTTATAATTTTCTTTTTAACAATTTTATATGGAACTAACGATTCCATACTTTGTCAGAAGTCATCCAGCCATCCAGTTCCAGTTGAGATTCAGTTTCTACAGTAAAGCGAAAAGACGAATGGTTAAAAGTAGATTCATCAAACATCCAGTCTTCTAATTCCAATGCTTCTTCCTGTTCTGTTTGAAAATAGTGTAAATAGATATCAAACCTGTTTTCATCTGTCATCCAATCTTCCAGTTCCAATGCTTCTTCTGTTTCCACTTCGATATTTACAGCGTAAACCCTAGCCCCGATCGATGTTGAATTGGATTCGATAGAGTTATCAACCATTGCAAGATCTAATCCATTAAAGCTGACTATGTCCGCTAATGATTTTCCTAAATTCTGAGCATTTGCACTTAAACCCAGAACGACTAAGATTAATCCTAATGCTAATAATTTTGTAGCTGTTTTCTGAACATTGTTTTTTGTTTTCATGACTTATCCTCCCTTTGTTATTTGTTTTTGCTTAATTTTTTTCTAATCAATTTCACTTATAAGACGCACTTATATGCACGACGTTACAGATATATAGTTCTTTTTTTAAAATATTTCTATCTTTTACTTGGTACTATGCTTTACAATATACCGTTGCATTATTATCTGAACACGCTAAAAACACCATGGGCAGAGGGCTTCCGTGCTGTTACACTGCTCCACATTGAAACAGCACAGAGCCAGAAAAAATTTTAGAGTTCGGTATTCAAAATTACTTTTTAAAGAATTTTGAGGTAATTTGAGAATGTACTAAAAGCATTAATGAATCTTAACATTGAGGATCCTCCACGCAAAAATGTCGACCAATCGTATTGATTTTTGATGCTCCCCTGCTCGCGTCGATCTGCAATTGGTTTGCATTTCGATAGAATTGAAAAATAACAAAAGCCCCAACTGATGCGATTTTGCACTCACTAAGTACACTTTTTACGATGACCGGCACAGGTATAAAACTTTTAAATCACTTAAAATGTTATTGATTTGATCATTTTAACTATTAATATTTCTAATTATGCCAAAAACTCGCATCGCAAGATCCATCACCATTAATGCCGGTGCCAATAAGGTTAAAAACATCGTTAGCGACTTTAAACACTGGCGCGCCTGGTCGCCGTGGCTGGTTCTTGAACCGGAAGCTACCGTAACAGTTAGCGATAATGGCAAGAAACAACGCTGGGAAGGTAAAAGAGTAGGTACAGGAGAAATGACGGTTTTGGAAGAAAAGGCCTCGGCCATACATTACGACCTGACTTTTTTGAAGCCCTGGAAATCGAAAGCAACCGTTGATTTTTTTATCGAACCGGAAAGTAATAAAACGACCAAAGTTACCTGGATCATGGATGGCTCACTGCCATTTTTTATGTTTTGGATGAAAAACCTGATGGAACGCATGCTGGGCATGGATTACGACAGGGGACTTCAGATGTTGAAAGATTACATTGAAAAGGACGAGGTAGAAGCAAAACTAGAGTTTTTAGGCGAATCGGATTATGCCGGGTGTAAATATGTTGGATTAAAAAACAGTTGTACAATTGATGCACTTGGTAAAACCATGTCGGATGATGTGGATAAATTAAATGTATACGCAAAAGAAATCAGCGACAAGCTCTCGATGGAGTTCTTTTCGGTTTATCATAAATTTGATTTTGGGAAAAACCGGGTGGAATATACGGTTGGGATTGGGGTAAAAGAACCACAAGATGATCTTCCCAACGGATTTTTCAATGGCAATTTACCAGCAACAAAAGTATATACGGTACGGCACATTGGCCGATACGAATTATTAGGAAACGCGTGGAGTGCGTTGATGTCGATGGACCGGGCAAAAGAAATAAGGAAAAACAAAAAACTACATCCGATCGAGTTCTACAGAAACAATCCGGCCGATACAGCTCCCAAAGATTTAATTACTGATATAAGTATGCCCGTGAAATAAAGATTCAAATAAGCCTTATTGTTTGACGCGCTCTTTCCAAAGCGCTTTTAGCGGGTTAAAGAAGCGCTGGATGAGGCGCAGGTCTTCTGTAATGATCTCGGCCTGCCCCGCCAGTTGATTTTGCATTTCGAGCTGCCGGTTATAATTGGTTACCATCCCGTCGGGGAAAGCCACCTCAACCATGTAAAAATTATCTTCGGGCACCAGCGACACATTTTTAACCACACCTTTTACCATACCAAACTCCATGTAAGGGTAATTGTCGAATTTAACGTTTACGTTCAATCCCACTTTTACTTTTCCCGATCCGCGAACCGGTAGTTCCACTTTACCAATTACCTCTCCCATATCGTCGGGAACAATGGTAAATGCACGGTCGCCCTGAGTAATGTTCTGGTTTTCGGCGTAAAATTTATTGAACGAAACTGTTCCGTCGATCGGCGAACGTAGCAGGTAGGTCAGAAACCAATCACTCGATGCACTTTTCAGGTTGTTGAAGGCTTCGAGCAAAGCCGATTCGTGTTGTATTTTCAGGTCGTTAAATTCCTTTTCGTTTTCAATGATCTTCTGATCCAGTTCGCTGATGTCGATCTGTTTTTGAGCCAGGTCGGAACGAATGCCATCAAGTTCCGATTTCTTGGAGAGCATATCAGCCTCGGCTTTTTCAAGGTCGGTTGTTGCAATTACTTCGCCCGCCACCAGTTTTTTCTGACGTTCGTAATGACGCAGTTTCAGCTGGTATTCTTTGTCGACGGCTTGTTTGCGTTGCCACATCCGGTCGTACAAAATGCGGGCGTTTTTGGCCTGCTCGCGGTACGATTCTTCGCGCATTGTATAATAATTGCGCTCGTTGAATTCTTTTAGTTCCTGGAATTTGGTTAAAAACTGTGAGTAATACTCCTGGATGGAGCCAAGCTGCAGGATTCTGCTTAAACGAATATCGGGTGTAAAATTCAGGGTATCGAATACAGGCTGTATGTTGTTGATCAGTGTTTCGAGTTGGAGCACATCGAAATAATTGGCCGGATTTTCAATCAACGCAATCATCTGACCAGCTTCCACTTTCTCTTTATCCTCCACAAAAAGCTGATCGATTTTACCGGTTGCGCGTGCCACAAGTGTTGCCGGCGGATTTTCGGTGGTAACAACAATTTTAGACCGCAAAATATCGGGATAATGAAATACAAAACTAAAGACAATGATCAGTGCAAAAATGGCTGCAAAAACCAGGATCCCGTAACGTACCAACTTCGATGGCACCCCACCAAGTATTTCCTGCACTTCGCCGGAACGGATTTCTATTTTGTTATTGTCATTAGCCATTGGTCACTGGTCATTGGTGTTTAATTTCCAAGTTCAAGTTGGTTGCGAACCAATTCAAAATATTTTCCTTTTTTGCTGATCAGTTCATCGTGCGTTCCGCGTTCCACGATCTCGCCGTTATCGAGCACTACAATCTGATCGGCATTTTTCACAGTACTCAGGCGGTGAGCTACTACCACCACTGTTTTTCCGGCCGACACCTTTTCCATGTTCTCCATGATCAGCCGTTCGTTGTTGGCATCGAGCGCATTTGTAGCCTCATCGAAGAACAGGTATTCAGGCGATTTGTAAATGGCCCTTGCAATTAAAATACGTTGCTTTTGTCCCTGGCTCAGCCCAACGCCTTCCTGTCCTATTTTTGTATTGTAGCTCAGCGGTAACGACTCGATATAATCCTGAATGTTTGCCAGCTTCACAGCGCTGATCAATCGTTCCTGATCGATCACCTCGTCGTTTACCACAATATTTTTTGCAATGCTGTCGGAAAAAATAAAGCCATCCTGCATGACCACGCCGCAGTTATCGCGCCACATTTTGGGTGAGAAATTGGCCAGCCGTGTTCCCCCGATTTTGATATCGCCAGCCACCGGCGGATAAAAACCGAGCATCAGTTTTATCAGTGTGGTCTTTCCGCTGCCACTGGTACCAACAATCGCGGTTGTCTTCTTTTCCGGGATCTCAAGGTCAATCTCGTTCAACACTTTGGGTGAACGTGGTCCTTCGTACTGAAATACCAGGTTTGAAACGCTGATCCCTTTGTTTTCAGGGAGCATTTTTACATAACTGGCTGCGGCATCACTTTCATCTTTTTTATCGTGAATTTCTGCCAGTCGTTCCAAACTGATCTTGGCATCCTGTGCATTGTGCATGAAAGCGATCAGTTGCCGAAGCGGAGAATTCAGCTGTCCTATTATGTATTGTATAGCCAGCATCATACCAAGCGTGAGTTGTCCGTTAACAACCGACGTTGCAGCAATAATGATGATCAGTATATTCTTCGTTTCATTGATAAAAACCGAACCGGCATCCTGGTACTGTTGCAGCGAAAGGCTTTTCACACTCACCTTGAACAAACCGGCCTGAACCCGTTCCCATTCCCAGCGTTTTTGCTTTTCGTAGTTGTTCAGTTTTATCTCCTGCATCCCGTTAATGATCTGAATGAGCTTACTCTGGTTTTCCGATAACTTGTTAAAACGTTTGTAATCCAGCTCGCGGCGACGTTTCATAAAAATGTAGATCCACACAAAATAAAGGGCAGATCCAACCAGAAAAATAAAGAAGATCTTCATACTGTATATGGCCAGAACAATGGCAAAAACCACCATGCTAAAAACCGAAAACAAAACTCCTATCGACTGTGCCGTAAGAAAGCGCTCAATCCGGTCGTGGTCTTCAATACGCTGAAGTAAGTCGCCGATCATTTTTGAATCGAAAAAGCCCAGCGGCAGTTTCATCAATTTGATCAGAAAATCGGAAATAATTGAAATATTGATACGGGTGCTGATGTGGAGCAAAATCCACGACCGTATAAATTCTACCGACATCCGGCTGATAAACAAGACCAATTGTGCCAGCAACACCAGGTATATAAATCCAATATCCTGATTGTTGATACCAATATCTACTACGCTCTGGGTAAGGAAGGGTAAAACCAGCTGAATTAAACTTCCGAGGAAGAATCCCAGGATGAGCTGAATTACCAGTTTTCGGTATGGTTTCAGGTAATTAAGCACAAAACGAAAACCGGTTCGTGATCTTTCCTCATCGGCTTCCTTGTAAAAATCGGGCGACGGTTGCAACAACAAACAGATCCCTTTTTCCTCGCCTCCATCGACTGTGGAGATCCATTTTTCACAAAAATCTTTTTCGGAATATTCCATCCGGCCAAACGCGGGATCGGCCACATGAACTTTTCCTTTGGCCATTTTATACACCACCACAAAATGTTCTTGTCCCCAGTGAACAATGCAAGGCAGCGGCGCCTCTTTCTTTAGCTGCTCAAAAGTGATCTTCACTCCCATCGAGCGCATCCCGATCGATTCAGCAGCATCGCTTATACCAAGTAAAGAAACGCCTTCGCGGGTGATGTATGATTTTTCGCGTAAAGATTCGGTGGTGAAATGTTTCCCGTAATATTTGGCCACCATGCGCAAACACGAAGGGCCGCAATCCATTACATCAAACTGTTGATAAAACGGGAACTTAGCCATAATTTAGTTTTGTTGCGGAAAGATAGAAAAAAATTGAGCAGTGGCGAATAGTTATTCTGACGACTTATAAACTATAATATGATGAAAACTGCAAAAACGATGGCAGGCAGAAATCCGAGCAAAGCAAGTGGCCGGGCTTTGTTTTGATACTTCTCTTTATCATTCAGGTAATAGTACAGCCCGATGGGCAAAATGGCAATAAACAACACGCTACCCAGGTAATTGAAGAATTCAACGCGGTCCGTCAGAAAACGAAATTCGTGAACACCTTCTTCAAAATACCAGATTAACGCCGCCAGTATTGCCGACGCAAGGATTAAAACAATGGGAAATATCCGACAACACCATTTACTTCGCTCCATACTTAAAAACTTTTAATCCTATAAATGTAATACAATGTACATTTTCCACAAAAGCACAACGATTTTCCAATCAAAACGATACGCAATTTTGTCGAAATTCCCGCCAATTCTTCAAAAACATTGTACTTGAAATAACTATCACACCTCACTAAAAGTTGTTATCTTGCGGCTTGAGTTGATCAAATTAAAAAGAAATAACAAGGTAGAAGAACAGCATGAAGATCCTGATTGTTGAAGACGAGAAATCGCTTTCGGATGCCATGGTCAATTACCTGACGGAAGAAGATTTTATATGCGAAACAGCCTACGATTATGAATCGTCGGTTGAAAAAGTGGAACTGTATGAATACGACTGCGCACTGATCGACATTAATCTTCCCGACGGGAACGGCCTCGACCTTATTCGGCTCATTAAAAAACGGAATAAAAACATGGGGATCATCATTATTTCGGCACGCAACTCGCTCGATAACCGTATTGAAGGCCTGGAGATTGGTGCTGATTATTACCTCACCAAACCCTTTCACCTGACTGAACTCAATGCACAGTTGAGATCCATTCATCGCAGGATCAACTTCGAAGGCAACAACCAGATCGTGATCAATGAAATTAAAATTCTGCCCGACGCCCACCAGGTTTATGTTGATGATAAACTACTGAAACTCACGAAAAAAGAATATGAATTGATGCAGTTTTTTGCTGCCAACAGAAACAAAGTGATCACAAAAACAGGAATTGCCGAACACCTTTGGGGCGATTATATGGAAGTGGCCGATAACTACGATTTTATATACGGGCACATGAAAAACCTGCGCAAAAAGTTACTCGACAAAGGCTGCCGAGACTACATTAAAACCATTTACGGGGTGGGGTATAAATTCGACACCACCATTGAAAATTAAATTCAATCCCGGAGCGTCGGTTCCGCTTAAGAAGCTCGATTAATAATGAAACTGCTGACCAGAACAAATCTCAATTTTCTTACCATCTCGCTCTTCATTTTTCTGATCGGGCTAATCGTTTTTTATTACCTCCTGCGTAAACAGGTTGATGCCAATATCAACACAGCACTGGTCAAAAAGGAAATGAACATTTTATCGAATTTAAAAAAAGTGCACGGTACACAGGAAGCTGCCACCGATTTTGAGAATAAAGTAATCATTTTACCGACCACGGACAGATCGGAAAATTATCGTGCTTTTTCCGACACCGTTTTGTTCAATCCCGAAACCGAAACTTACAATGCCTACCGTCAACTGAAATTTAACACGTCAATAAATGACCAATTTTACCAGGTAACCATTTATAAAGCGTTGGCCGAAACCGACACATTAATCGTGCGCATTCTGCTGCTGGTTACCGGGGTTGTGGTGGCGCTGATTCTGGTCTTACTGATTCTGAACCAACACACTACACGTAAAGCCTGGCAAGGATTTTATAATACTCTTCACCAGATCAATGCTTACGATTTAAATTCGCAAAACGAGTTTGAGTTGAAGAAAACCGATATTGATGAATTCGACGAACTAAACCGGGTTTTGAGGGCGATGAACGAACGTATCAGAAGAGATTATCACAATCTGAAAGAATACACCGAAAATGCATCGCACGAACTTCAGACTCCGCTTGCCATTATAGCGTCGAAACTCGAATTGCTGTTGCAGTCAGAAAATCTTCCTGAAAAAGAACTGCAAACCATTACTGATGCCCTTGAAGCCAGCTCCAAACTTTCACGTCTGAACAACACCCTTTTGTTACTGGCAAAAATCGAGAACAGACAGTTCCCGGTGGTTTCAGACGTCGAATTTCTTGAGATCACAAAATCGCATTTATCCAATTTTGAAGAACTTATAGAAACCAGGAAAATCAGTGTCAGCTTACCTGCAGAACCACAAACAGTAAAAATGAACCGTTACCTGGCCGAAATAATGGTAGCCAATCTGATCAAGAATGCAATCAGACATAATATTCGGGGTGGCAAGCTAAAAGTTGAGCTCAATGCCAACAAGTTCATGGTAGCTAATAGCGGTGATAAAATGGCAGGCGATGAAGACCAGCTATTTCAGCGGTTCTATAAAGCAACAGGTTCGGGCAAATCAACCGGACTCGGTCTGGCCATCGTACAGAAAATTTGTGAGATTTCGGGATTTCAAATCCGCTACGAATTTAAAAACGACCTGCACTGTTTTAACGTGTTTTTTAAAAACGATTCTCAATAAGCAAATTCGGTCAATTTAAATTCGGTTTAAACAACTAAAAGAACCACTCATTCCAATACAAAAAACCGTTCATTTCAGAGCTCCTTCACAACGGCCCTTCCCAACTGATATTCAAGCCACTTAGAAACAATAAAGTTTTATTCTGAAATGTCCTAAAAGTACTTTTTATAGTAACCGAATATTTCTGCTCCGAGTATGCAGCATTCAATTCTGTACAAATCTGAGAATTTGCACAGATTTTCTACAGATTGTTTTCATAAACTTGAATTGCATTTCAAAAATATGTTCGAATGATCGGATTATTAGGACTAAATCATAAGACAGCACCAATTGCAATCAGAAGCCGCTTCGTATTTTGTGAAGAAGATGTAAGACGATTCACCAATCATTTAAAGGAGAGTGGATTAAAAGGTGCTATCATTCTTTCAACCTGTAATCGCACCGAAATATATTTTGATTATTCCGGTTCCGATATAGAAGTTTTCGCTCAAAATTTACTAAAAGCTTTAATCGAGTGGAGAACCACCGATAAAAAGGTAAGCGAGCATTTTTACTGCAAATACCAGGAGAATGTAGCACGCCACCTGTTTCGTGTAGCCGCAGGATTAGATTCAATGGCGCTGGGTGAATATCAAATTGTTGGTCAATTAAAAGAGGCTTTTGCCATCAGCGAAAGATTAGAGATCAACAGTCCGATCCTTATCCGTCTTTTCAACAAAGCTTTTGAAGCCGGGAAAAGTGTTCGAACCAATACTGAAATGAGCAAGGGAGCTGTTTCGGTAAGTTACGCCGCTGTTGAGCTGGCTTCGCAAAAATTGCATAAACTTACAGCACTTCCAACTTTGCTGATCGGTGCCGGACAAACCGGGGAACTGACCATGCAAAACCTGGTAAAAAAAGGTTGTTCACGCTTTACGATTACCAACCGCACCTTTGAAAAAGCAAGTGAATTGGCTGAGCGTTACAAGGGAACAGCTCGTGAATTTGAAGCATTGGAAGAACTGCTGACAGACAACGACATTGTAATTGCAAGTACCGCCTCAAAAAGAGCACTGATCTCCAAAGCACATATGGAAAAGATCATGCCACTTCGCCAAAACAGACCGATGATGTTCATCGACTTGTCGGTGCCTCGTAACGTGGACCCGGAAGTCGCCGAACTCGAAAACGTTTACCTGTATAACGTTGACGACCTGACTGCGGTAGTTGACGAAACATTTGAAAAACGAAAAGGAGAAATCGATAAAGCTGAAACCATCCTTCAAGGATTTGTACAGGAATTCGCCGACTGGCACCACACCAGAGAATTATCTGACACCTTTCAAAGTATCAGCAAAAACTTTCAGGCCATCAACCAAAAAGAACTTCAGGGTTTTATGAAACGCCAGATGAAAAACAACGGTGAAGATGCCGAACTTTATGCCGAGCACATCACCAATAAGTTTATTCGTCTGATGATTCGTAACGTAAAAGAAGTCACCGACCACGGACGCAAAAAAGAATACATCGAGCTGGTGAACGACCTTTTCAACATGGCAGAATGAAACAACACTTTCGCATTGGAACAAGAGGTAGCAAACTGGCATTGTACCAGGCCTACCGGGTTAAAGATGCCCTGGAAGAAAAATATCCTGAAAAAACATTCGAGATTGTTGTGATCAAAACCAAAGGGGACAAAATTCTGGATGTCCCGCTTTCGAAAATTGGCGACAAAGGCTTGTTTACCAAAGAGCTCGAAGTGGCCATGTTCAACGATGAAATCGATATGGCTGTGCACAGTTTAAAAGACCTGCCCACTGTTTTTCCCAAGGGAACAAAACTTGGCGCCGTTCTGAAACGAGCTGCGGCTTTTGATGCCCTGGTTTCAAAAGATAATCGTAAAATTTCGGAATTAACTTCAAACGATATTATTGCCACATCAAGCTTGCGCCGTAAGGCACAGTTGCTGAAAATGAACAAAGACCTGACCATCGTGGAAATTCGTGGTAATGTGAACACCCGCATCCGAAAAATGCAGGAAGGTTATTGTGATGCCATGGTGATGGCAGCTGCCGGGTTACAGCGTCTCGAGATGGATGAACACATTTCCGAGATCATCGATCCGGAAACAATGATACCGGCTTGTGCACAGGGTGCAATTGCCATTGAAATTAAAGATGACGATCCGGCAACGGAAGTGCTAATCACCGGGATTAACCACGAGGAAACGATGATTGCTGCAGAAGCCGAACGTACATTCCTACGCACACTCGAAGGCGGATGCCAGATTCCGGTAGGAAGTTATTCCGCTATTCAGGGAGAAGAATTTACGATCACCGGTTTTATTTCTAACCTCGACGGCAGTATATTTTTAAAGGACAGTTACTCAGGTTCGGTTTCTGAAGCCAGTCGTATCGCATTTAAACTGGCCGATAAACTTCTAAAAGAAGGAGGAAAAGAGATCCTCGAAGAAATAAAATCGAATTACGAGCCACAAACCGGCGAGTTACCGTTGAAAGGTAAAACCATCATTTCAACGCGTGCAGCCGATGCCGATGAAGAACTGACGCGGATGCTCCAGTCGCGTGGTGCAAATGTGATTAACTGCCCCATGATCGTGATTGAAACGACCGAATTAACAGCCGGCGATAAACAAGTGCTCGGACAACTCGATCGGTTCGACTGGTTGTTTTTTACCAGCCGCAACGGGGTCATTCATTTTTTCAGGCAACTGATGGATTTGCAGGGTGGCACCTCGCTTCCCGCTTCTTTAAAAATTGCCGTTATTGGCAGCAAAACAGCAGCCGAACTCGATTACTATGGCTACGCGCCCAATTTTACGGCATCAGGAAATACGTCGCACGAGTTTGCTGCCGAATTCAAAAAGCAGGTAAATCCTGAAAACAAAAAGCTGTTACTGGCTCTTGGAAACCTGGCTGGCGATGCTCTTGAAAAAGAACTGACCGCCGACAACGAGATTCAGCGACTGGAGGTATATCAAACAGTTCAACCCGAAAAAATAGAAGAAAAGGCGGCCAACCTGATCAGCAATGATCGTTACGATTGTATCCTGTTTACCAGTCCGTCAACATTTAATAACTTTTACGAACGAATGGAAAGCCGGCTTTCGGCTCCGTTAAAAATGGCCAGCATTGGCCCAACTACAACCAAAGCCATTGAAGCAAAAGGACTTGCTCCTGTGGTTACCGCAAAAGATTCATCGGCAGAAGGATTTTTTAGTTCAATTGTAGATTACTTTCAGAAAAATTAATTCATAAATCATAAAAATAGTATCATGGCATTTCCTGAAACCAGAATGAGAAGATTACGATACAATTCAGTATTAAGAGATATGGTGACCGAGACTCATCTTTCGGTCGACGATTTGGTAATGCCGCTTTTTGTATGTGCAGGAACTAATGTCCGCAATCCAATCGGGTCGATGCCGGGCAATTACCAGCTTTCAGTAGAAAACCTGGTGGAAGAATGTAAAAAAGTATATGCTTCCGGAGTGCGAGCAGTTTTGCTTTTTGGGATCCCTGCAGAAAAAGACGAGGACGGATCGGTAGCCTGCGAACACAACGGAATTGTTCAAACGGCCACCCGCGCCATTAAAAAAGAAATTGAAGACTTGTATATAATTGCCGACGTGTGCAATTGCGAGTACACCACACACGGACACTGCGGTACCATTATCGATGGCGATGTTGATAACGACACTACTCTTGAAACACTGGCCCGGCAATCGGTTTCGCTGGCTGAAGCCGGTGTGGATATGATCGCTCCCAGCGACATGATGGACGGACGTGTTGGGAAAATCAGAAAGGCACTGGATGAAGCACATTTCGAGAAGATCCCGATTATGGCTTACTCGGCAAAATTTGCTTCTGCTTTTTACGGTCCGTTCAGAGATGCTGCTGAAAGCGCGCCAAAATTCGGGAACAGGGCAACCTACCAGATGAATCCGGCCAATTCGAATGAAGCTGTGCGCGAAGTTCAGCTCGATATTGAAGAAGGTGCCGATATTGTAATGGTGAAACCGGCCATGGCCTTTCTCGACATTGTTTACCGGGTGAAAACTGAATTCAAAATGCCCGTTGCCGCCTACAACGTAAGTGGCGAATTTTCGATGGTAAAAGCTACCGGCGAAAAAGGCTGGATCGATGAAGCACGCGTGATGATAGAAGTGTTGACTTCTATAAAACGAGCCGGTGCCGATATCATTATTACCTACCATGCGGTGGAAGCGGCCAACATAATTAAAGGAATAAACGAACAGTAAAGCTGATATTAGAAGACATGCAATTTGAAAAAAGTATGAGCGCGTTTGAGCGGGCACAACAAACTATTCCCGGCGGTGTGAATTCACCGGTACGGGCTTTTAAGAGTGTAAACCTGAATCCGGTTTTTATTGAAAGAGCAAAAGGAGCGGAGATCATCGATATCGACGGGAATCGTTACATCGATTTTGTAGCCTCGTGGGGGCCATTGATTTTTGGTCATGCGCACGACTGCATCCTGACAGCCATAAATGAAGCTGCACAAAAAGGGACCAGCTACGGAGCACCAACTCAGTATGAAACCGAAATGGCTGAATTGATTGTTGAGATGATTCCTTCGGTGGAAAAAGTGCGTATGGTAAATTCAGGAACCGAAGCCACCATGAGTGCCATCCGCCTGGCAAGAGGATACACCAAACGTGAGAAGATCATAAAATTTGTTGGTAACTACCACGGCCACGGCGACAGTTTTCTGATTAAAGCCGGTTCGGGAGCCATTACTTTGGGCATCCCTGACAGTCCGGGCGTTACAAAAGGAAATGCACAGGATACACTGCTGGCCGATTACAACAACCTCGATTCAGTAAAACAACTTTTCGAACAGGAAAAGGACGAAATTGCCGCGGTTATTGTTGAGCCGGTGGCGGGAAATATGGGAGTGGTTCCACCCGCTACAGGATTTTTGGAAGGGCTACGCGAACTCTGCAGTTCAAATGGTGCACTGCTTATTTTTGATGAAGTAATCACCGGATTCCGCCTTGCAAAAGGAGGCACCCAGGAATATTATGGCGTAACACCCGACCTTACCACTTTAGGAAAAATCATTGGGGGAGGTTTACCTGTAGGTGCTTATGGAGGTAAAAAAGAAATCATGGATCAACTGGCTCCCGAAGGACCTGTTTACCAGGCCGGAACATTATCCGGAAATCCGCTGGCCATGGCAGCCGGAGCCACCATGCTGAAAATGATAAAAGAAACCGCCGATTTCTACCCGGAATTGGAACGGAAAGCAAAAAAACTGGAAGGGGGCATTCGTAAGAATCTTGCAGAAACAGGTGTTAATGCAGTACTTAACCGTGTTGGATCGATGATGACCTTATTTTTTACCGAAGAACAACAGGTAACCACTTTTAGCGAAGCTATGTCGTGCGACACAACAAAATATGCGACCTATTTTAAGCAATCGCTGGAAAGTGGTATTTACCTGGCACCATCACAATTCGAATGTCTGTTTGTGTCGTATGCCCACACCGACGACGACATCGACACAATTATTGAAGCCAATAAAAAGGCTTTAACCTTGTTAAGTTAAAAAGAATGGAGAGTATATTCATAAAAACATTAAAGGGAGAAAAAACGGAAAGACCGCCGGTTTGGTTTATGCGGCAGGCAGGACGCGTGCTGCCATCCTATATGGAATTGCGTAAGCAGTATTCTTTTCATGAATTGATGCGCGATCCGGAACTGGCCGCAAAAGTAACCCTGCTACCGGTGCATGACCTGGGTGTTGATGCGGCCATTCTTTTCTCCGACATCCTTGTCATTCCTGAAGCTTTGGGCATGAATCTGTCGTTTACCGATTCAGGACCACGTTTTCAGAAAGCATTAAAAGATGTGGATGATCCGGCTGCTTTTTTAAATCCCGATGCATCGAAGCTCGAGTACATTTATGATGTGATCGACCGGATTGAAGAGACCAGGCCGGCTGAAGTTCCTTTGATCGGATTTTGCGGAGCGCCGTTTACAACGCTTTGCTACATGGTGCAGGGATTGGGAACCAATCATACTTTCCCCGATGCCGTTGCGATGTTGTACAAGAACCGCGAACTGGCAAAACAGTTACTTGGCATCATCACCGACCTTTCGATTGAGTACGCATTGAACCAGGTCAGGCACGGAATTGCCGCTTTTCAGATTTTTGAAACGCACGCCGGACTGATTCCTTCGGATTTGTATATGGAACTGATCATGCCTTTTGTAAGAAAGATTTCGGCTGCAGTAAAAGGTGCCGGAACTCCTGTAATTTTCCTTCCAAAAGGATTGGGAACAGGGCTGCAGCATCTTCGTCCTGACGATGCCGATTTTATCAGCGTCGACTGGCAGGTGCCGCTGGAAGAAGCCCGCAAAATGATTCCTCCTACAATGGGTGTTCAAGGCAATCTCGACCCGCGTTTATTGCTTGCCGGTCAGGATGTGATCCAACAAAAACTTGAAAGCTACCTGGAATTCGGGGCTCAAAATCCGAACTGGATATTTAACGTAGGTCACGGTTTTATTCCGGGAATTCCGGTTGAAAATGCAAAATTTGCTGTTGACTGGATAAAACAGGCCGATTGGAACAGAAATTAAACTGAAAAATAGATAGGTAATGATAAATGCAACTATCCAGCTTTCTACTCTTTTAATGAGTTCACCGGTGAAGATCGCTCACTATGTGGTCAGTCTTTGCTTTTTGGTGTTCGCCGTATTACTGATCTTTCGGTCGGTAACGGGGCTCATAAAAAAACGGGAGTTTGGAAAGCTGGATAAGTTTCTTTCTTATGCTTTTATCGTGAACCTATACCTGCAACTTATATTTGGTATTGTTTTGTTTACCAATATGAATCCTACATCGGGCCTCAACTATCCGGGCGACAAAAGCCACGTTGATATGCTCTCGAAACGCCTTTGGCCAATTGAACACATTGTGCTAATGCTTTTTGCTTTGTTTATCGCCAATCTGGGATTAATTTCATCTTTAAAATCAAGGAACAGTTCAGCTAAATACCGAAAAGTACTGATTTATTATGTACTTTCCATTGTGCTGATCGCTTATTCGCTGATCTCCATTTATCTTTGATTATTTTTTTTCGCTAGTCAAACTTTTTAAGAAAAATAAGTGCCGGTGTTGGCAACGGCGACTTAGCATGCTGAATGATGACATCTTTGAGGCAGCCTTCCATGATGGCCGCATTTTTACGTCCGGCGCGTGAAACAATGGTTGTATTAATGCACTCGCGCTGTTCGGGATCAAGTGCCTGGTTAATCTCTTCCAGCACTTTGGTGCCCATGTAAAGCACGGCAGTTCCCCGCTTATCCAGAATATCACATAAATGTTGCGCACTTACCGCTTTCCCCGAAACATCGGTGCCGGAAAGCAAGTGCAGCGAATTGCTTCCACGCCGATCGGTAAGGCTAACGCCAAATTCTGCTGCGGCAGCATTAAATGCCGAAATTCCGGGAATAACCTCGTATTGCAATTTATGTTCTTTTAAGAAAGAAGTTTCTTCTGCACCGCGGCTAAAAATCATCGGGTCTCCGGATTTTACGCGAACTACCGCTTTACCTTCCTGTGCAAAATGCAGGAGTTTTTGATGAATGGCATTTTGGCGGACCGTTACATCCCGGCCATCGCCGGCTCTTTTCCCCACAAAAACCTTTTCTGCTGCTTCGGGAAAAAGATCGCGGATTTCGCCCGAAACAAGTGCGTCATAAAGCACCACTTCTGCTTTTTTAATGGCATTGTATGCACGCACTGTCAGCAGGTCGGCAGGCCCGGGTCCGGCGCCGACAATATATACTTTCCCTGTGTTCATGTTGATAAAGTCTTCAGATTAAATGCGATACGCCCACTCTTCAATTTCCTTCAGGTAATCCATCGGACTATTGTAACTGAATGAGTAGTCGAGCCTGCTAATCAGTTTATCGCTGTTGACTACTTTATAACTCCCGGCATTATCGATAAAAACGGGTTGCGGTAATTCGCTCAGTTTGGCCGCTTTGCTGTAAAACTCCTTTTTGGTGGGATGTTCCGGACAAACAGCATTAAACGTTTCTCCCCAAATATCGTTCTCAACTATTTTACTGATGACATTTACGCAGTCGTCGCGATGAATCAGGTTGATGGGCATTTGCGCGTTCACCTCACTCTTCCTTTGAACAAAACGGGCCGGGTTCCGGTCATAACCGATCAGTCCGCCAAAGCGCAGCACTGTAGTTTGGAAATTCGGATTATCCGTGAACAGTTTTTCGGCCTTCAATAAGGCCCTTCCGGCAGGCTTTTGAGGCGAACCTTCATCACCCTCTTTTACTTCTTTGTTTCGCTCTTCATAAACCGAAGTGGAAGAAATATACAGCACTTTCTTAATGCCGATCTCCTCGACCTTTTTAACCACCTGCTCCATTTTCTGCGGATAGGAATCTTCCACACATTTTGTGCGTGTTGGCGGAATACTAACCACCAATAAGTTGGTACTAAAAAAACTGTTGTAATCAACTTCCAGCGCCTGTGGTTTAGCTTTCACATAAAAGGCACTTATACCGGTCATCTCCAGCTTATTATAACTACTATTCGAACTGCTCGATCCTTTTACTTTCCAGCCTTTCCGTAGTAATGATTTACCCAGAGCCGTTCCCAGCCAACCACATCCTAATATCGAAATTACATTGTTCATACAAGTGTCCTTTCTTTTTTCGATCCCGCTCATCATTGCTGATGAGACCGGAATCAATGGTTAAATTCCTTCCCGTGTAATATCTCCTTCACATAGTTATTGCGGATCACAAAATCGCCAAAATGCTCTTTGGCTTTTCTGTTTTTGGCAAAGTCGGCAATAATTGGCCGTAGTTCTTTTAGAATCTCATCTTCCGGAATCGTTTCTTTAAACAGTGTGTTCAGCCTTGTACCGTTGAAGTTACCTCCAAGATAAAGGTTGTAATACCCCGGCGATTTCCCTATTAAACCGATCTCTGCCAGGTAGGGGCGGCCGCATCCGTTCGGACATCCGGTCATTCGTATAACTATCTCCTCCTTTATCAGATCGTGTTCTTCGAGGATGGTCTCAATTTTTGAAATCAGATCAGGAAGATAACGTTCTGCTTCGGCAAAGGCCAACGGACAAGTCGGCAGCGCCACACAGGCTATTGAATTCTGACGAAGACCGGAAATTTCGGTGGGTGCAACACCATGCTTTTTCAACAGGGCATCCACTTTTTTCTTCTCAGTGGCGGTAACTCCGGCCACAATCAGGTTTTGGTTTCCGGTAAGTATGAAATCTCCCTTAATCTGCTTTGCAATCTCACGAAGCGCAGTTTTAAGTTGTTGTTTGCCCTTATCGAGCACCCGACCACCTTCAACAAAATAAGTGAGGTGCCACTTGTTGTCGGTTCCTTTTTTCCAGCCATAATCGTCGCCATTGCGTTCAAGTTTGAAGGGCTTTTCCTTTTCGAGTTTGTAGCCCAGCAGTTTTTCCACTTCTTCCTTAAACTCATCTACCCCCATTCTGTCGATGGTATATTTCATGCGCGCCTGTTTCCGGTTTTTCCTGTCGCCGTTATCGCGCTGAATCAGCACCACTTTCTCGGCTACCTCTAAAACCTGATCGGGCGTGCAATAACCGATAACTGTACCGGTTCTCGGATAAGTTTCAGTCATTCCGAAAGTTGAACCCAGTCCTCCGCCAACAACAACATTGTAGCCGATTATCGCATCTTTTTCAACAATGGCAATAAAACCCAGATCCTGCGAGAACACATCACAGTCGTTATGTGGCGGGATGACCACTCCGATTTTAAATTTTCGCGGCAGGTAACGGACTCCATATAAAGGTTCTTCATCCTGCTTGCTGTTGGCTATGAGTTTTTTATCGAGCCAAATTTCGTGATAGGCTGTTGTCCGCGGCATCAGATGTTCGCTGATCCGGGTTGCCAAATCAATCACTTGGGCATGAAAAGGCGATTCTGCAGGATTAGCGTGGCTCATCACATTTCTGTTGACATCGCCACAAGCTGCAATCGTATCCAGCAACTCTTCATTCATTTCGCTGATCGTCTTTTTCAGATCGTTCTTAAGCACCCCGTGCAACTGAAAGGTCTGCCGGGTGGTTAGCTTCAGTGTATGGTTGGCATATTTTTCGGAAAGTGCATCCATTTTCAGCCACTGCGCCGGCGTGAATTTTCCACCTGGCATGCGCAAACGAATCAGGAACGAGTAGGCGGGTTCCAGTTTTTGGTGTTTTCGTTCTTTATCGAGATCGCGATCGGTTTGCTGGTAGATCCCGTGAAATTTCGAGATCTGTGTGTCGCCTTCCGAAATGGCCCCGGTTATTGGGTCAGCCAAACTTTCGACCAGCGTGCCACGCAGGAAATTGCTCTCGTATTTCAGTTTTTCTACCTCCGAAAGTTCTTTCCAGTCAATTGTTTCGTTCATCTCATTAATTTTAATCCTCAACGAGATAGTCAATGAAACTCATTCCCCGGTTGGTTGAAGGATGGGAATTTGTTTCATTTGGGTTATAAAATCGGTTCGTATCGTTGAGTAGTTGTTCTTAAATATCTTTAGTAAACATCACTTTGAAAACGCTTCTCTCGTTTAAGGTTCTTCACATATTTCTCGGCCTCTTCTTTGCTGAGCCCACCCTCGGTTTCGATGAGCTCAAGCAAAGTCTTGTTCACGTCTTTGGCCATGTATTTCATATCTCCGCAGAGGTAAAAATGAGCTCCGTTTTCAAGCCATTCAAACACCTCCTTTTGATTCTCTTTGAGTTTATGCTGAACGTATACTTTCTCGTCCTGGTCGCGCGAAAAAGCCACATCCATTTTTTCAAGGTACTCCGCTTTCAGTAACTTTTGCCACTCAGCCTGGTACAGAAAATCGGATTTAAATCGCCGGTCGCCAAAAAACAACCAGGTGTCGCCTTTCATCCCCAGGCTTTCGCGCTGCTGCATAAAGGCACGGTATGGAGCAACTCCGGTTCCGGCACCTACCATGATCAGTTTCGAGCCGTTTGGCGGAAGTTTAAATGCCGGATTTTTATCAATGAAAATGGCCAATTGATCGTCCACTTCAACACTGTCGCTAAGGAAACTAGAACAAGCTCCTTTGCGAAGACGGCTCTTTCGCTCGTAATTCACCAGCGAAACGGTTGCATGTACCTCCTCACCCACATATTCCATGCTCGATGAGATGGAGTACAAACGCGGGGGAATAGGACGCAAAATACTGATGAGTTTATTGGCGTTCCATTTGTATGGAAAATCTTCCAGCAGGTCGAGTACATCATGCCCGTATAAATAATCGTTGAGTTTTTCCTCATCGTTCAGAATGGCGTCAAGGTTTTCGTCTTTTGTAATCTCTACATATTTTTCAAGTAAATCGTATGTAACCACTGTGATCTCGTAATAATGGCTTAAAGCATCTCTTAAGGAGATCTGTTCCTCTTCGTGATCCACCTGCTGTTCCTGATCGAAGCCGGTGTGCTCCAGAATTTGCTCGACCAGTACTTTCGGATTTCGGGCAAAAATCCCTACAGCATCGCCGGGCTCGTATTCAAGGCCCGAACCTTCAAGCGACAACTCGAGGTGGTAAACTTCCTTGTCCGAATCGCGGCCCGTAATTTTTACTTTATCCAGCACCGTTGCTTTGTACGGATTGGTTTTCGTGAATTGTTCGCCCCTAACGGCAGCACCATTTGTTCCGGCAGCCGGATTCGCAGAATCTATAGTGGCGGGACTCTCACTTTCGGAAGGCTGAAGATTGAGCAATAAGTTGTTCATCCAAATTTCGGCATCCTGCTCGTAATCCACATCACATTTTACCATTGGAGTAAGACGATAAGCTCCACAATCTTTCATGGCTTCGTCGATATCTTCGCCGGTTTTACAAAAGTTCCGGTAGGTTTTGTCGCCCAAAGCCAGCACCGAAAAGTTGGTATCGTTTAGCTTTGGAGCACGATTCCCGGTGACATATTTATGAAAATCTTCGGCCATATCTGGCGGATCGCCTTCGCCATGCGTACTTACAATCACGGCCACATTATCTTCTTCGTGCAGCTTTTTGTAATTAAAATCGTATAAGCTCAACACCGTTGCGTTAATGTTCCGGAAAGCGGCTTTCTCTTTCAGTTTATCTGCCAGTCCTTGCGAATGTCCGGTTTCGGTACCGTATAAAATGGTCAGGTTAAGCAGACTTTTGGGTTGTGCTTCAGCAGCAGCGGGTACAAGCGCGTCACTTGCTTCAGCACTTCCTCCCATGGCAGAAAGTCTACCTTCAAAGAACCCACTTAACCAAAGTGTTTGCTCTTTTGTTAATCCTTGTGTTAGCTGATCCAAGGCTGTCAGCTGTTGGTCATTTAACGGATTTAACTTTAAACTCATCTTCTCTTATCAGTTAAAATTTATTGTCTGTTTTATTAAATCTCTAATTCTAATTGCTTCGTACACATTTTCACCATTCGATCCTACCGCAACGGTAATTTTGCCGTGACGATATATTGCCGGTGATACAAATTGACACAACGCAGGTTTATCGTGGATGTTCACCAGAACACCGGCTTCCTTTGCATCCTGAACAATTTGTTTGTCGAGCTCGTCGTTATTCACACAGGAATACAGCATGAGGTAACCTTTCAGAAAGTCTTTATTATAGACCGCTTCGGTGTACTTTATTCCGCTGTTTTTTATCTCGTCGATGACCTTTAAGGCCAGCACTTCAACATGTGCATCGAACCGTTGCAAAATGCGTATTTTCTTCAGTGCATCCTGCCCTCCCCCGATGACCAGAATTTTTGCATCGGAAATGTCGATCGATATGGGTAAAAAGTTTTTCATGCTCCACTAAATTTCGTATTCGATGGGTGTTTCTTCAACTCGCCCAAAATTGCAGCGGTTCCATGCCCGCTCGTGAAAAAAATAGAGTACCATTTTTGTAAACAACTCAACCCCTCCAATGGTTACGGCAAAATTTAAATTCCCCACCACAATCCACGAAATAATGATGGTATCAATGGTTCCGACAGCCCGCCACGAAATGGTTTTCACAACGCTGCGTCGCTTCCGTTCTACTGTTTTTCCGTTTATCCTGTTCTCCACTGTCGAGTTTATTTTAAAAGAGTCTTACTTTCTATTGTTAATCCGTTAGCCTATAAAAAAAGCTCTCCTGCTGTTGCAGAAGAGCCATTTTAAAAGGTGATATATACTTACACTAGCTGTTTAATTCTTCTGCCACTTAAACACAATCATACACATACACATCATGTGCATCATTGTAGTTCTTATGTCAGAAGTTGTATTTCTCATATCTTTTTCAAAATGCTTTGTGACTTTTGTCACATACTGCAAATGTAAGCGAATAAATCAGACTAAAAAGACTTTTATTGATTTTTTTTATTTAGGCTAAATAAATATTAAGACATCGGGCCGTAATATCATGAGTTTACCCAATAGAAAACATAACATTATTCCCTTTAAAATCAGCACAAAAAAGCTAATGTTAGCGCACTCATTTTTAGCACATTCAAACAATAACATTTATTAACACACACCAATTAAAACACTGTATTTCCATGCATTAACACCCACAAAAAACAACACTCAAATGCGATTCATTTATGAGCTGATTTATGCCTCTTGATTGTTAATAAATTATTATTATTTTTGGTGTCCTTTCTACTTTACGACGAAGTTCTAAGGGAAAAAACAAATCAATAAAACTCGAATAATATGAAGGTTTACAAAACGGATGAGATCCGGAACATTGCTTTAATCGGTAATGCCGGCAGTGGGAAAACCACCCTTGCAGAAGCTATGCTCTTCGAGGGTGGAGTTATAAAACGCAGAGGTGAAGTAGCCTCAAAAAATACAGTATCAGACTATACACCAATTGAACAAGACTACGGCAATTCAGTTTTTTCAACATTGATGTACACCGAACACAACGGTAAAAAAATCAATATCCTGGACACTCCGGGAATGGACGAATTGTGTGGAGGTGTTGTTTCTGCCTTAAGCGTTACAGCACTCGGACTACTCACCATAAACGCCACAAGTGGTATAGAAGCGGGAACAGACGCTGCTGTTCGTCATGCTGATGATGCAGACACTCCACTCATTCTTGTTTTTAACCAACTCGACCACGATAATTCAAACTACGATAATACACTGGAACAAGCCAAAACATCATTTGGCGGTAAAACAACTATCGTTCAGTACCCGGTTGATGCCGGACCAAATTTTTCGGCCATTATTGATGTACTGAAAATGAAAATGTATAAGTATTCGGGAGACGACGGAAAAGTTGAAATCCTGGATATTCCTGATTCGGAAAAAGAACGTGCCGATGAACTGCACAACGAACTGGTTGAAAAAGCAGCTGAAAATGAGGAAGCCTTAATGGAACTCTATTTCGACAAAGGCACTTTATCAGAAGATGAAATGCGCAAGGGAATTAAACTGGGAATGCTCGATCGCAGTCTTTACCCGGTATTCTGTACCTGTGCACGAAAAAATATTGGCGTAGGACGCCTCATGGAATTTGTTACCAACATTGCTCCGGCTCCGGTTGAAAAGAAACACCGCGAAGTTATCGAAGGTAAAGATGTTGAAATGAGTGCATCGGAACCGCCAAGTATTTTTGTATTTAAATCGGCAGTAGAATCGCACGTTGGAGAAATAACTTTCTTTAAAGTGATGTCAGGCGTTGTAAAAGAAGGACTCGATCTGATCAATTCCAAAACCGGAAACAAAGAACGTCTGTCGCAGGTGTTTGTATCGGCTGGAAAGAACCGCGAAAAAGTTGAGCAACTTGAGGCTGGTGATCTGGGTTGTACGGTTAAGCTGAAAGAAACAAAATTCAACCAGACGCTTTCAACAAAAGAAGCGGGAACAATATTTGTTCCGATTAAATTCCCGTCATCGAGACATACAGTTGCAGTTAAAGCCGAGAACGACGGTGATGATGAAAAAGTAGGCGAAGTACTGAGCAAACTGAAATACGAAGATCCTACCTTTGTTGTAGAATATTCAAAAGAATTAAAGCAATTACTGGTACACAACCAGGGAGAATATCACCTGAATGTTTTAAAGTGGTATTTCGATCAGGTACATAAAATCAGTGTTCACTTCCTGTCACCAAAAATTCCGTATCGTGAAACCATTACCAAACCGGCACAAGCCGATTACCGTCATAAAAAACAATCGGGAGGTGCCGGACAATTCGGAGAAGTACACCTGATTATAGAGCCATACACCGAAGGTGCAGAACCTAAGAACATGTTCAAATTTGGCGACAAAGAACAAAAGATTTCGGTTCGTGCCGTTGAGGAACACAAACTGTCCTGGGGAGGAAAACTGGTATTTGCCAACTGTATAGTGGGTGGTTCTATCGATGCCCGTTTTTTACCGGCTATTCTGAAAGGAATTATGGAAAAGATGGAAGAAGGCCCGCTGACAGGATCGTATGCCCGCGATATTGTTGTTTACGTTTACGACGGAAAAATGCACCCGGTTGATTCGAATGAGATCTCGTTTAAACTTGCCGGACGAAATGCATTCAGCACTGCCTTTAAAAATGCCGGTCCGAAAATTCTCGAGCCAATATACGACCTTAACGTGTGGGTACCATCCGACCGCATGGGCGACACCATGAGCGACCTTCAGGGACGTCGTGCCATGATTATGGGCATGGGATCGGAAAAAGGTATGGAGAAAATTACTGCAAAAGTTCCGCTCAAGGAAATGAACAAATACACCACTTCGCTGAGTTCGATTACCGGCGGTAGAGGTGTTTTCACCATTGACTTCGACGGTTACGAAAAAGTACCTTCCGATGTTCAGGATGAACTGCTGAAAGCATACGAAGCTGAGCAGGAAGAAGAATAGACCATTTTCTAATCCATTTTACTATAACTAAATTTAATTCCCCGGTTCGTCAATCGACGGATCGGGGTTTTATTTTAGCTACAAACTAACGGGATTTAAAAAATGTGAATGCTCTATTTTTTCTGCAACTCCATCCGGGTTTTGTGCAGTTCCATGTTTATTTTGGTGTAGCGATCGAGTGCCTGTTTTTTGTGATCTTCGTATTCGGCCTTTAATTCGTTATATTCTTTTTTGGTTTCGCGTGTCACCTTATTGCTCTTTTTAAACAACAGATACACAAAACCTGCCAGTACCAGCACTCCTAAAATAAAGAGATACATTACTGTTGAATAAACGGTTTTATTGATGTCGATTCCAAGAACAGTAATCGAATCCTGAAGCTTTTTACTTTCATCGAGTTTAGCCTGGGTTTCGTCAATAAGTTGCTGCTTATTGGCCAGCTCTTGTTTTTGCTCGTTGATTTTATTATGGCTGCCTGCCAACTGTTTTTCCAAACCTGAAATGGTATCCGACAATGCCCCGTAAAAGTCGTCGAGCTGACTTCCTTTCAGAAAATAATTGCCGTCCCAGAAATTCAGATTTTCTTTGAAAACATCGTATTGCTGTTCAAGACTTTTTTCCTGTTTCCAGGCATTAATGTCTTTTTTGGCCAGCGAAACAAATGTGAGGGAGCTAAACAAAATGGTAATAACTACAAATTTCTTCATGCGTCTTTTTATAGAATATACAATTAACGAGCAAAAATAGTTCTTGTTGCGTAATTTACAAACAAAGCTGTTTTTTATTGAAAATGAAAGGCTTAAACCCACTCTATTTAATTTTTTATATGTAAGGATTTGGTACTGTTCTTCCGCATTTCCTGTTTGTAAATTTTCAAAAAAGAAGTAACTTGCAGAAAACCAGCAACTATCGCCATGAGTATCAGCTACAGCCAACCGCTTTCCAAGGGTTTTCAGCGCATGAAAAAAGCCCTTTTTCAACCCTTCGATATTACAAAATGGTTCCGTATTGGTTTCACCGCCTGGCTTGCCGGCCTTACGGAATGCAATGGCGGAAGCAGCGGAAACAACAGCAGCGGTAATTTCAACAACCTCGATAAATTTTTCGATTTCCCGCAAACGGCATGGAACTGGCTCACCGACAATCCACTCTGGGCCAACCTTATTTTAGTAGGTGTAGTCTTTCTGATTATTATCGTTTCTGTGATTATCTGGGTAAGTGCCCGCGGGAAATTCATGTTTTTGCACAACGTGGTTCATGATAATTCAGAGATCAGCAAACCCTGGCACGACTACAGGAAAGAAGGAAACTCACTGTTTTGGTTCGATTTTGTTTTTGGCTGGATCGCTTTTGCCGTTTTTATGCTGATAGCAGCTCATTGTTTTGTAACCGCCAAAGACCTGTACTACGGCGATTTCACAAAACCGGAAATATTCTTATCGATTCTGCAAATGGTTTTACTGTTTATCGGCTACATCATAATATTTGGCTACATCGGTCTTTTCGAAAAAGATTTTGTGATACCGATTATGTACAAACACCGGATTGGAGTGCTGCGGGCCTGGAGTAAATTCCTGGCACTATTGGGACGAAAACTCTTTACTTTCCTACTTTACGGACTCTTTATTTTTGTGCTTGGAATTGCAGTGGCAATCGGGATCATATTTTTTGCCCTGGTTACCTGCTGCATTGGCTTGCTTCTGATCGCCATTCCGTATATCGGAGCTGTTGTACTTTTGCCGGTCAGCTATACGTTCAGAGCCTTCTCCATCGAGTTTCTTGCTCAGTTTGGCGATGACTTCGATCTATTACCAAAAGACGAACTCGGGCTATTGGTTGACACACCCGAAGAATAAAGGTGCAAACCAAAAACCGTCTTCATTGTTTATACTTTGACAAAATAGTGTAAACAAATGGGATTTTATCAATTTAAACGGTCGCAAAAATTACCTGCTCCCATTGATCAGGTTTGGGAGTTCATTTCAGCGCCTTCAAACTTAAAGAAGATCACGCCCGAAAGTATGGGTTTTGAAATCACATCATCGGACAGCGATCAGACAATGTACGAGGGTATGATCATCAGTTATAAGGTCCGCCCGATATTAAACATCAACAAACTCTGGGTCACCGAAATTACGCATATTCAACCCAAAATTTATTTTGTTGACGAACAACGGATTGGCCCCTATAAAATGTGGCACCACGAACACAAACTGAAAGAAATCGACGGAGGAGTAATCATGACCGATATTGTTTCATATCAACCTCCTTTTGGAATTATCGGAAATTTAGCCAACACACTAATAATCCGTAAAAAACTGAGTGAGATTTTTAATCACCGCGAAATCGTTCTTGAAGAAATATTTGGGAAATGGATAGAATAAACGTCTAATCTTTTTCTCTGAAAAGATGCAAGAAACCATGTTCGGTGCGTTTTCTTCCGTCGCGGCCACGACCGACAACATCCCAATAATACACTCCCGGACTGGCAGTTCCTCCACCAATGCGGCCATCCCAAACGCTTTCCGACCGCGAATCCTCAAATCCCTGAACATCGCCGCTTTGCCAGTGATGAACACGTTTTCCCCACCGATTATAAATATTGATCTCGATATTTTTCATCGACCAGAACTTGATAACAAATTCATCGTTAACACCGTCGCCATTGGGTGTAAATACATTTGGTGCCAACACAAAAGAAGTATCGGCCACAATAAACTCACTGAGCAAAAACGTATCAACGCAGGTATATTCTTCGCTAATGTGCTTGGCAATGAGCTTCACTAAATAACTCCCCGAATTTTCGTACGTGTAAACCGGAGCATCGTCGTAAGCTACCAGGTACACGCTGTCAACCGGGCCGCCCGTTTCTTCAAATTCTTTCTTAATTTCATCAATATCGCGGTAAAAATGCCACTCGTAATAACCCGATGTTCCGTTTTCGGAATTATTTGAAAATGTTACGGTCAGCGGAGCTTCACCACTCATCGGACTGGCCGAAAAATCGGCCTTGGTTACAATCGATTCGTAAGTGACGTCTGCACGGCCTTCACAATTATACTGATCAAAAACACGCAAGGTGTAATCGGTATTTTGGGTTGGCGGATTAAACATTTCAAGATGAATCAAGCTACTTAATTTTACTGATCCTTCCAGCCATTCAACACTGATTTGCTTTGGAAGATCAATGGCCGAATTATCGCTTAAATCGTAATATGTGAACGTGGCTGTTGAATAGCTGCCACTCATAGAAAACGACTCGCAATCGGAACTATCAATCACCGCCTCGGCAATCATCCAGTTGTTTAAAACCCATGCACGATAAATATCGGTTGTGGCGCCCAAAGTAACAGTGGCCCGATAACAACCATCGGCCAAACCATTTATTTGCGAATTGCTGAGGTCTGAACTTTCCTGTGAATAAAACTCAAAGTCGCCAATCTGTTCATTGTATTTTTCCCATAAAAAAGTTTTGGTTCCCGATAATGTGGTCGACACCGTCAAACTCCCTGATTCACTAATTGAATCCGAATTACAAAAAACAAAAATATCATCCGTTTCAGGATAGACCGGATATTGCGTCACATCGCTTCCAACAGCATCCGGAGCAGTGATCTGGGCAAATGTTACCGTAGAAAATAAAAACAGGATTACCAACAAATAAAGACTTCGCTTCATAAACATCGTTCTTTAAGCTACAATATTAACGTATAAATTTTATTTAATTGCCTGCGACATACAAAAATTCAGGGTAGAATATCTGTTCTCCGAGAAGGAAATTAGTTATCAAATCTGATACACCATGCTTTAGCTTGGTGACAAAGAATCATAAATAACAGGAACGGCTATAGCATTTAAGTTTTCCCTTATAAGATCGATTAGTCTAACCGGGTAAATTTGTATTGCTATTAACGGCTAAAGCCACACTCACTCAACGTTCATAAGTCACCGGACTAAAGCCGCGTTGCAAAATTATACCTATAGAAAAAATAATTTGTTGAAAAAAGCTTTTTAAAATGATGGCCGAAGCTGATACAACTTTTATTTTTGTGCTTCGGAACGAAAGGAGGAAATGTGCTGGATTATCTGAAAGAATTAAACGAAGCTCAACACGAAGCCGTTGTGCGCACCGAAGGACCCTCGCTGGTGATTGCCGGAGCGGGTTCGGGAAAGACAAGGGTACTTACATATCGCATAGCTCACCTTCTCAAACAGGGAGCCCGGCCGTCGTCGATTTTATCGCTGACTTTTACCAACAAGGCAGCACGCGAAATGAAACAGCGGATCGCTGCCGTAGCCGGCGAAAATGTAGCCCGTTACCTTTGGATGGGAACTTTTCACAGCATTTTCGCACGTATCCTGCGAATAGAACATGAAACCATTGGCTACCCGTCGAATTATACCATTTACGACAGTGCCGACAGCAAAAGCCTGATTAAAACCATCATAAAAAGCTTTCAGCACGACGATAAAGTATATAAAGCGGGGGTAGTTGCCAGCCGTATTTCAATGGCAAAAAACAACCTGATTACACCGGTAGTCTATGCTAATACTGCTGAAATTCGTTCGGTGGATAAGAACATGCGCATGCCGGCAATCTCCGAAATTTACAAAGAATACACCAAGCGATGCCGTTTATCGGGAGCCATGGATTTTGATGATCTGCTGTTGAATACCAACTTACTTTTCCGCGATCATCCCGATATCCTGGAAAAGTACCAGGATCGTTTTGGATACCTTTTAGTAGATGAGTACCAGGATACAAACTACGCTCAATACCTGATCATAAAAAAACTGGCAGCCAAACACAAAAACATTTGTGTGGTGGGCGACGATGCCCAGAGTATTTATTCGTTCCGTGGAGCCCGTATCGAGAACATCCTGAATTTTAAGAACGACTACCCGGAACACAAGGTTTTCAAACTGGAACAGAATTACCGGTCGACACAAATGATCGTGAATGCGGCTAACAGTATTATTGCCAAAAACAAACGCCAGATTCCTAAAAAGGTCTTTTCTGAAAACGATGCGGGTAAACCTATCAAAATTGTTTCGGCGCTTACCGATAATGAAGAAGGTTTTTTGGTGGCCCAGGAAATTGCACAAACTCAACTTCGCGATCACTACCAATACCTCGATTACGCCATTTTATACCGTACCAATGCACAGTCGAGAATCTTTGAAGAGTCGCTGCGAAAACGAAATATTCCTTACAAAATCTACGGTGGCCTGAGTTTCTACCAGCGAAAAGAGATCAAGGATTTGCTTAGCTACTTCAGAATGGCCATAAATACAGACGATAATGAAGCGCTGAAACGGATCATTAACTATCCGGCACGCGGAATCGGGCAAACAACCTTATCGAAACTTGAAAATGCCGCCATCGGAAAAGAAGTATCGATTTGGATAATCGTTACTGCCCTTCCCGATGTCAATCACGCAAACCTGAACCGCGGAACGGTGGCCAAGATCATGAAATTCACAGATTTGATCGGGCGTTTTCAGAAACTTGCCCGGGAAAGTGATGCGTTTGAAACCGCCAAAACTATAGCCGAGCAAACCGGAATTCTAAAAGAATTATACAACGACAAATCTCCCGAAGGCCTGAGCCGTCACGAAAACATCCAGGAATTGTTAAACGGGATCCAGGAATTTACGATTTCGGCTAAAGAAGAAGGTGAACCGGACAAACTGGAACGCTACCTCGAAGATGTGGCACTACTCACAGACCAGGACAACGAAAAAGATGAAGACCGCAATAAAGTTACACTGATGACTGTTCATTCGGCGAAAGGACTGGAATTCAAAAACGTTTTTGTTGTTGGCTTGGAAGAAAACCTGTTCCCCTCGCAACGCCAGGGCGAAAAAGCAACCATGGAATCGCTGGAAGAAGAGCGCCGTCTGTTTTACGTGGCCATTACACGTGCCGAGGAAAATGCCTGGCTGTCGTTTGCCACCCAACGTTACCGTTGGGGAAATCTTGATTTTTGCACACCCAGCCGATTTTTAGAAGAACTCGATGCAAAATTTGTCGACAATCAAAGTACGCAGGATTTCTCGGGAAACAACCGGCAAAACACAACATCCGGCTCGTTTCAGCAATCTAAACAGCGGCAGTTCACCCAGCGCCAGCCACAATCAGCATTTAAAACACGTGAATCGCAAAACATTTTTAACAAAAAGCTCGTTTCTTTAAAACAAAGCGGAGGTTCACAGTCGACATTCGAGGGCGACGATCCAACAAAAATACAAGCCGGAATGACGGTTGAACACCAACGCTTTGGCGAAGGAAAAGTATTAAACATCGAAGGCATTGCGCCCAACTTAAAAGCTACAGTTTACTTTCCACGTGCTGGGCAAAAACAACTGTTACTAAAATTTGCCCGCCTGAAAATTAAAGGTTAACAAGGGTTTAGAAAGAATTTATTCGTGAATTGACAGGAAATCATTAGTTTTGCATCAATACTTCGAAGACTATTCCTGGTCAACACGAAGAAAAAATATCACTTAAGAAAATTTAGATGGATTACAATTCGAATAGAAAAAAACTGGCTCTTCCAGAATATGGAAGAAATATACAAAACATGGTTGATTATTTATTGACCATCGAAGACCGCGAAAAACGTAACAAATCAGCAAAAAACGTTATTGATGTAATGGGGAATCTGTACCCATATCTTCGCGACGTGCCCGAGTTCAAACATAAATTGTGGGATCACCTGGCAATCATGGCCGATTTCAAGCTCGACATTGATTATCCATACGATCCGCCATCGCCGGATATACTTACCGAGAAACCTGATACTGTCCCATACAATCAACATCACATCAAGTATCGTCACTATGGACGTACCATGGAGTTGATTATTGAAGAAGCCAAAAATTTTGAAGGCGAACAGCGTGAGATCATTATCGAGCAGATCGCTAATCACATGAAGAAATCGTATTTGGCCTGGAACAAAGATGCCGTGGAAGACGAAAAAATACTTAGCGATTTAGATGAAATGTCGAACGGCGAACTGGTTCCAGCGAAAGACCTGCAACTTTCTGATGCAAAATCGCTGATAGGCAAAAAGAAAAAGTCAAAAAAGAAAAAATAATTTCAACAACCTTTCATTAACCTGCCAATGTCAACTTTTCAAATTGAAGGCGGCTACCAACTCAAAGGAGACCTTGAACCGCAGGGTGCAAAAAACGAGGCACTTCAGGTTATTTGTGCCACATTGCTAAGTTCAGGAATTACCACAATCGATAATATCCCCGAGATTCGCGATGTACTGAAACTCATCGATATACTGAATGGTTTAGGTGTAAAAACAGAGCGGATTTCAAAAGGAAATTACAGTTTTGATGCCGGCAATGTCGATATTAATTACTTAAAAAGTCCGGAATATGCAGATAAAGCGGCCGGATTAAGGGGATCGATTATGATCATCGGACCGCTGCTGGCACGTTTCGGACGTGGTTTTATCCCACAGCCGGGTGGCGATAAAATTGGCCGACGCCGTGTTGATACGCATTTCATCGGGTTGCAGAAGTTAGGTGCCGAATTCAATTTCGACAAAGAAAATCACTGGTATTCAGTAACAGCCGATCAATTGAAAGGAGCTTACATGCTGCTTGACGAAGCATCGGTAACCGGAACCGCAAATATCCTGATGGCTGCGATTCTTGCCGAAGGCACAACTACAATATACAATGCCGCCTGCGAACCTTATTTGCAGCAACTTTGCAAAATGCTGGTGAACATGGGCGCAAAAATCCAGGGCATTGGCTCCAACCTGCTCACCATCGAAGGTGTTAGTTCGCTTAAAGGATGTAAACACCGGGTGCTTCCTGACATGATCGAGGTAGGTAGTTTTATAGGACTGGCAGCTATGACAGCTTCCGAAATTCGCTTAAAAAATGTTGGGATCGAACACCTTGGGATCATTCCTGAATCGTTCCGCAGGCTAGGTATAAAAGTAGAACAATCGGGTGATAACCTTCTCATAAAAAATACCGGTCATTATGAAATCGACTCCTACCTCGACGGAGGGATCATGACCATTGCTGATGCCCCCTGGCCGGGTCTTACCCCCGACCTGCTCAGTGTTTTTCTGGTGGTTGCCACGCAGGCAAAAGGCAGCGTTCTTATTCATCAGAAGATGTTCGAAAGTCGTCTTTTCTTCGTGGATAAACTCATTGATATGGGGGCCCAAATAATTTTATGCGATCCGCACCGCGCCACGGTTATCGGCCTCGATCGCAAACATTCCCTGCGGGCCACTAAAATGTCGTCGCCCGATATACGTGCGGGAATTGCTTTGCTTATCGCCGCTATGTCGGCCAAAGGAACCAGTACCATTGATAACATTGAACAAATCGACCGCGGATACGAGAACATTGACGGGCGATTAAATGCCATTGGTGCAAAGATAACTCGAATCTAAGTATCGATTTATGCAGATATGTTCAAACAAATCCATTTCGCTTTCGTTACTATTGCAGAAAATTTTATTTTTGAACAAACAGAAAATTTCGACACATATGAAAAAACTTTTTTTGATCGCAAGCATTTTATTTAGTTCCGTTATTGGCCTGCAGGCACAGGAGCTGGGAATTAATGTTGGGAATAAAGCACCTGAGTTAATTGGAAATGATCCAAACGGAGAAACCGTAAAATTATCCGACACCCGCGGGAAGGTGGTTTTACTCGACTTTTGGGCTGCGTGGTGTGGACCTTGCCGCCGCGAAAATCCAAATGTAGTGAAAGCTTATAACAAGTACAAAGACAAGAAATTTGAAAATGGTGATGGATTCGTTGTATTTAACGTTTCGCTCGATCGCACTGCCGATCAGTGGAAAGCTGCCATTAAACAGGATAAATTGAACTGGCCGTACCACATCAGCGACCTGAAAGGCTGGCAATCCAAACTGGGTGCTGTTTATGGAATTCGGAGTATTCCATCAAATTTCTTATTGGACGAAAACGGTGTAATTCTGGCCCGTAATTTACGTGGCCCTGCCCTGGATGCCGCACTCGAAAAATATGTGAAATAGTCTGACTTATAGACTGTTTTAAGATTATTCAAAATTATTCAAATTGACACTCAACAATTCGTTTGGGTGTCAATTTGTCGTTTATATTTGCATGGCAAACTATTTGCAATGACAGCACTGCAAAATTAATTGGAAAATATGGCAGAAGAAAAAATAAACAAAGAGGCGGAAAACAACACTGAAGAGTTGGAGAACGGGGCTCAGGCTGCAGAAGATCAAGCAGCCAAGCAGGAAGAGGTACACGCCGACAAAAAATCAGAGAAAAAGAAAAAAGGGAAAAAAGATAAGCAGGAAACTAAAATTGAAGAATTGCAGGAAGAGCTTAAAGAAGTGCAGGACAAACACCTTCGTCTTCAGGCCGAATTCGACAATTTTAGAAGACGAACCATGAAAGAAAAGGCTGACCTCATTAAATCAGGTGGAGAGTCGGTTTTGGTGAATATCCTTCCTGTTATCGACGACTTCGAAAGAGCACTTGATTCCTTAAAAGAAGTTGAAGACGAAGATACGGGAAAACAGGGAACACTGCTAATTTACAACAAATTCAAAGAGTTCCTGAAACAAAATAACATTAAAGAAATTGAAGCCCTGCAACAGGATTTTGATGTTGACCTGCACGAGGCCATCACCAAGATTCCGGCACCAAGCGAAGAGTTGAAAGGTAAAGTTGTTGATGTGGTTCAAAAAGGATATTGCTTAAACGAAAAAGTTATTCGGTTTGCCAAAGTTGTAATCGGAGAGTAATTTGGAGGAAAACATGGCGAAAAGAGATTATTACGAGGTACTTGAAATTAGTAAGGATGCGAGTCCGGAGGCCATAAAAAAAGCCTACCGGAAAAAAGCCATTCAATATCACCCCGATAAAAATCCGGGCGATACAACGGCAGAAGAAAAATTTAAGGAAGCCGCAGAAGCTTATGAAGTTTTAAGTAACCCGGAGAAAAAACAACGTTACGATCAGTTTGGTCATGCCGGAATGAGTGGCGCTGCCGGTGGTAGCGGATTCGGTGGAGCCGGATTCTCGGATATTGAGGATATTTTCTCGGCCTTTGGCGATATTTTTGGTGGCCACTTTGGCGGATTCGGCGGATTCGGCGGCGGCGGTGGAAGAAGCCGTGGCGGACGACGTGTTAGCCGCGGATCGGACCTGAGGGTAAAGGTAAAGATGAACCTCAAAGAAGTGGTAAATGGCGTTGAGAAAAAGATAAAAGTAAAAAAATACGTCACTTGCGACCATTGTAGCGGAACAGGAGCAAAAGACGGATCCTCCTACTCTACCTGCGGAACTTGTGGCGGACGAGGACAAGTGACACGCGTTCAGAATACGCTGCTTGGCCAAATGCAAACCACCTCGGCTTGTCCGACCTGCCAGGGCGAAGGGAAAATGATCACCGATAAATGTCATCACTGTGCCGGAGAAGGCGTGGTGCGAGGCGAAGAAGTGATCAATATTAAAGTGCCTGCAGGTGTAGGCGAAGGTATGCAGCTCAACGTTTCGGGAAAAGGAAACGCTGGACGACGCAGCGGCATTAACGGCGATTTGCTGGTAGTAATTACTGAAGAAGACCATGAAGAACTGGTTCGCGATGGGAATAACCTTATTCACAACCTATTTTTGTCGTTCCCGGAAATTACTTTGGGAACCACTTCTGAAATACCAACTGTTGACGGGAAAGTTAAAGTTAAAATTGATCCGGGTACTCAGCCCGAAAAAATACTACGATTACGCGGAAAAGGTATCCCCGATGTAAACGGTTACGGACGTGGCGATCTGCTGGTTCGTGTGCATGTCTGGATTCCTAAAAAACTGAGCAACGAAGAAAAACGGACCCTGGAAAAACTGCAGGAGTCGCCCGGATTTCAGGATGGGCCATCAAGTTCGGAAAAATCGTTTTTCGCAAAAATGAGGGATATGTTTGAATCCTGATTTCAAAAAAATACAGAAAAAAACTGCAGTAAACATTTATTGCAGTTCTTTTTATAACCAGTGGCCATCAAAACGCTCTAAAAAAAGGATTCCCAAAATTATAAACGTTCATAATAGTAACATTATTCAAGCTTTTTTTTGCAAAACTCCTTTACAAGCTTAAATTTGTTCACACTGTTCAACTACTGTGAAAGATTTTATAAACCGATATAAATTTCTGGAACCTGAACTTCAAAAAGAGATTGCCGAAATCGGTGTATCCAAAGTACTTCAGGCCAATGAACCACTTATTCGCGAGGGGCAATTTATTTCCAGCTTCCCTCTTGTTCTAAGCGGGCTAATTCGGGTGTCGCGCACCAGCGACAATGGCAATGAGCTGTTACTTTACTATTTAAAGGAAAACGAAGTATGTGCTATGTCGCTTACCTGTTGCATGGCTCAGCAAGTGAGCGATCTGAACGCAGTAGCCGAGGTTGAAAGCGAAATACTGCTCATCCCTGTTGATATGCTCGATTCGTGGATCACCAAATATCCGCTGTGGAAGCAATTCGTTATGCAGACTTTCCAGTTTCGTTTTCGCGAACTGATCGACACACTCGATGCTGTGGCCTTTATGAGGCTCGATGAACGACTCGAGAAATACTTCCTCGACCGTTACAAAAAATCGGGTACCACCACCTATTCGGGGACTCACCAAATGCTGGCTTTAAAACTGAATTCATCACGCGAAGTAATTTCTCGTATGCTTAAAAAGCTCGAAAAAGAAGGGAAAGTTTCACTTTCGCGAAATTTTATCGATTATTCAGGTCTTCTGTGACTTAAATTACAGACCAGTTCCGTCCAACATCCTTTCTTTGCATCAAACAATATGACAATGTAACATTGTTCATAACTATTGTTTCATAATTTTTTGGGTTATAAAATCGGTTAGTAGTTGAAGGTTGATTAGCCATCCGTTAGTGAACGGATGGCTTTCTTTTTTTTATGAAAAAGTCATCTTAGCACTTGTGTTCTTCACCCAATAAATAGAGCATTTTATTTATATTTCAACCTTCCCTATTAATGTTAATTTCATATTGAAAACTTATCCCTGTTTTTACTTACGATTTATAGATTTAATGTTGATATTTGTCGTTATTCAGCTACACGATTCGACAATTTTAAATTTAACCACATGTTCAAAATTCAAACTTTAAATAAGATTGACCCCGACGGATTAAAGTTATTTCCTCTAGATAATTACGAGATAGCCAGCGAGATTCCGAATCCCGATGCCATCATTCTGCGCAGTTTTAAAATGCACGATATGGAATTGCCGTCGACCTTAAAAGCGGTGGCACGAGCGGGTGCCGGTGTCAACAACATCCCAATTGAAAAATGCACCGAAAAAGGTATTGTTGTTTTTAACACCCCGGGAGCTAATGCAAACGGGGTAAAAGAAGCTGTAATTGCTGCCATGCTTTTGGCTTCACGCGATTTTATCGGCGCTGCCAACTGGGCAAAAACACTTATTGGTAAAGGCGACGAAGTGCCGGCGCTGGTTGAACAAGGCAAGAAGAATTTTGCCGGTGAAGAACTCAAGGGAAAAACACTGGCCGTTATCGGGCTGGGCGCCATCGGTGTTTTAGTAGCCAACGCTGCTGCCGCATTACGCATGAATGTGATTGGTTACGATCCGTACATGTCGGTAAAACACGCACTGAAACTAAGCCGTGAAGTAACATGGGTTGAAGGCATTCAGGTGCTGCTGCAGCAAGCCGATTTTGTTACTATTAATATACCGCTAACTCCCGAAACCAAAGGGTATATCAACAAGGATAAATTTGCCATGATGAAAGACGGAGTAAAAATCCTGAATTTTGCACGTGGAGGCCTTGTTGATCACGACGATTTAAAAGGTGCCATCGAATCGGGTAAAGTTTCGTCGTATGTAACTGACTTCCCCGATGAAAAATGCCTGCAGATGGACAAGGTAATTTCAATTCCTCACCTTGGTGCATCAACCAAAGAATCGGAAACAAATTGCGCCATCATGGCTGCGGAACAAACGCGCGAATACCTGGAGAACGGTAACATCAAGAATTCGGTGAATTTCCCGGCTGCCGAGATGGAAAGAAACGGAGGATCGCGTATAATCATTGCCAATAAAAACGTTCCTAATATGGTAAGCCAGATCTCAAGTATCCTGGCCACAAAAGGACTGAACATCGATAACATGTTGAACCGTAAACGCGATGACATCGCTTATAACATTATCGATGTTGGTACCTCAAACGTTGATGAATCGGTTAAAGAGGAATTACTTGCCGTTGAAGGAATTTTCATGGTAAGAATTTTGAACTAATTACCGGTTCACAATCCTATTTATAAAACCGAGGAATCGAGAACAAGAATCAAAACTTATTTCATTCTGAATAAAAGGAGAACCTCAGAAAATAATATAAAAGAGAAATTCGGAATTCCGGGTTTCTCTTTTTTGCTTTAAATCAATAAAGTGTAAATATTACCTTTAATAAATTATCATTAATTCGAAGAATGAAGTCAAGCCTAATTAGCCCAAATTTTGTACTTTTGGCATTCCTGTTCTAGCTGATATTGAACGAATTTAAAAAAATGAACATGACTAAAAGAAATGAAGTTAAAGCAGCCGATAATATTCGCATTCTGGCTGCATCTATGGTTGAAAAAGCAAATTCAGGTCACCCGGGAGGTGCCATGGGTGGTGCCGATTTTATCAACATCCTTTACACCGAATTTTTAAATTACGATCCATCGGATATGACCTGGATCAACCGCGATCGGTTTTTCCTCGATCCGGGACACATGTCGCCGATGTTGTATAGCGTTTTATCGCTGGCAGGTTTTTACAATATGGAAGACTTGAAAAACTTCCGTCAGTGGGGAAGCGTAACTCCGGGACACCCTGAAGTGGATGTTGACCGAGGCGTTGAAAACACATCAGGACCACTTGGCCAGGGACACACAATGGCAGTTGGAGCAGCTATTGCCGAACGCTTCCTGGTTGAAAGATTTGGCGACTGGATGGCACACAAAACCTATGCTTTTATTTCTGATGGTGGTATTCAGGAAGAAATTTCGCAGGGCGCCGGTCGTATTGCCGGATTCCTTGGATTGAGCAACCTTGTTATGTTCTACGATTCGAACGACATTCAGCTTTCTACCGAAACAGATGAAGTAACCATTGAAGATACCCAGAAAAAATACGAGGCATGGGGATGGAATGTGGTTCCGATTAACGGAAACGATACAGACGAGATTCGCGGTGCGCTGAAACACGCTCAAAACGAAACCGAACGCCCGACCCTGATCATTGGAAAAACGATTATGGGTAAAGGTGCCGTTACTGCTGAAGGCGATAATTTTGAAAAACAATGTTCTACGCATGGTCAGCCGCTGACAGGTGCTGGAGCATCGTTTGCAAAAACCATCGAAAACCTGGGGGGCGACGCCGAAAATCCATTTGTAATTTTCGAAGATGTGCAGGAAGTATATGAGCAGCGAAAAGAAGAATTGATTAAAGCAGCTGCGGATAAAAAAGCCAAACAAGCTGAATGGGAAGCTGCCAATCCTGAATTGGCTGCCAAGCTTAATAAGTTTTTCTCGAAAGAAGCTCCGAAGTTTGATTTCTCGAAGATTGAGCAAAAAGCCAACAGTGCAACTCGTGGTGCCTCTTCAACGGTTTTAGCCGCTTTTGCTACTGAAATCGAAAACATGATCGTGTCTTCAGCCGACCTTTCAAACTCGGATAAAACAGATGGTTTCCTGAAGAAAACTACTTCATTCAAAAAAGGTGATTTTAGCGGATCGTTCCTGCAGGCAGGAGTTACCGAGTTGACCATGGCCGCTTTGATGAACGGAATGGCATTGCATGGAGGTGTAGTTCCGGTTTGTGGAACCTTCTTTGTATTCTCCGACTACATGAAACCCGCTGTTCGTCTATCGGCATTAATGGAGCTACCAGTTAAGTTTGTGTGGACACACGATGCTTTCCGTGTTGGAGAAGACGGACCGACTCATCAGCCGGTTGAACAAGAAGCACAAATAAGATTGTTAGAGAAACTGAAAAATCATAATGGCGAGAACAGCATGTTGGTATTGCGTCCGGCCGATGCAAACGAAACAACTGCGGCCTGGAAAATGGCACTCGAAAATACTTCTACCCCGTCGGCATTAATACTGTCGCGCCAGAACATCAAAAACCTTCCAACCGAAGGCGATGCTTACGAAAGTGCGCTTCAGGCTGAAAAAGGTGCATACATTGTTGAGACCGCCGAAGGCACTCCTGATGTTGTGCTTCTGGCCAGTGGCTCAGAAGTATCGACTTTAGTTGACGGAGCCGCTTTACTTCGCGATAAAGACGGACTGAAAGTGCAAGTGGTTTCTGTTCCTTCAGAAGGTGTTTTCCGTAATCAACCCAAAGAATATCAGGACAGCGTACTTCCGGTTGGTATTCCTCGTTTTGGAATGACAGCAGGACTGCCTGTGACTCTGGAGGGATTGGTTGGCGAAAACGGAAAAGTATGGGGGCTTGAATCATTTGGATTCTCTGCACCTTACACCGTTCTCGACGAAAAACTTGGATTTAACGGAGAGAACGTGTACAACAAGGTAAAAGAATTGTTAGCTTAATTGGCAAAATATTTAATTTGAGTGGAAAGGGTGCTTCAGTTTGAGGCATCCTTTTTTTGTTTGCGAATTTTGTATTCGTTCAAAAACTTGTACTTTTCCGGAAACTAATTTGCAATGAAAAAAACGGCACTCCTTATCATGCTCCTTGTATTGGGCATACAAACTTTTGCACAGAAAATCGATTCCACAGCCTTGATCCTTATCGATATTCAGGAGTTTTATTTTCCGGGTGGAGCCAGCGAACTGGTTGAACCTGAAAAAGCAGCCAAACAGGCAAAGGCAATTCTGGAATATTTTCGGAAAGAGCACGGATTAGTTGTACACATCCGCCATGATTTTGAGCCGGGTGGCAGCATTAATCAGCTGGTAAAACCTATTGATGGCGAAAAGGTGTTTACAAAAAAGGAAGTGAATGCTTTTCTGGGAACAGGTCTGAACGAGTACCTCGTTGAAAACAGCATAAACAAAGTGGTGCTGGCCGGCATGCAAACACACATGTGCCTCGAAGCGGCTACACGTGCTGCTCACGACCTCGGCTACCAATGCACGGTTATTGGCGATGCCTGCGCTACCCGCGACCTTAAATTCGATAATGCTGTAATAAAAGCAATTGATGTCCACAACTCAACGCTTGTCACATTAAGAAGTTACGGACAGGTTACCAATGTTGTAGAATATTTTAAAAATTAGAAGAAGGACTTTTAACTTGCCGGTTGCTCGCGACTCCCAATCATCCAACTGATGCCAAACTTATCGGTAAACATCCCAAAATATTCGCCCCAGAAGGTATCTTCCATGGCCATGGTAATCTCACCATCATCGGAAATGGCAGCAAAAAGACGATCGGCTTCTGAACGCGTTTCCGTACTTATCGACACTGAAAAGTTATTGCCGGCTTTGTAATGCTCAGACATGTCCGCGCCACTGTCACTGCCCATTAAAACACTGTCACCATCGATTGGCAAAGAAACATGCATTATTTTTTCAGCATCTTCTGCAGGCATGGCAGGTTGCCCGTTCACAGGAGGCATTTCCTTAAAACGATTGATCATTTCAAACTCTTTTCCAAATGCCGCTTTGTAAAAATTAAAGGCTTCTTCGCAGTTACCGTCAAACAACAGATATACATTAACTTTCATTTTTAAATAATTTGATACAACTATTAAACAAAGAAGCAGCATATTTAGTTGATTATAAAATAGTAACGCACTGAATGATAAAAAAGAGCTTCATAATTAGTTCCCGGTTATTTACATTCCTCCTTTATTGGTTAATGGCAATCCTGATTCCGACCATTTCTTCCGGACAGGAAAGCGACAGTATTAATTCAAGAAATCAGTACATTGAATTACACAAACAGGAACTGTCACTCAAACTAGCCATCACTAATAACATAGAATTCTTTTCGGTACACAGCGGAAATACCGATTATACCCTGCAGCCTAATACCGACCTTAAACTAAAACTATATTTTAGCTACCGCTTCATTTTGTTTTCAGTAGCTTATGCCCCGGGATTTCTTCCCGGAAACAATGATAACTCAGAAAAAGGGCAATCGGATATTTTTGAATTTGCAACAAACCTTAACATGAAACAATGGTTTCACCGCTTAGCTTACAGTAAAATCTCAGGTTTCTATACCGAAAATTCATCTTATGCCCCAGGGATAAATGATCAGTACTTCACATTTCCCGAACTGCAATACAAAGGATTCACAGGATCTTCAGCCTATAAGGTCAATCCCAACTATTCGATCCTTGCCCTTGAAAACCAAACCGAACGTCAGTTAAAAAGTGCGGGTAGTTTAATGCCTATTCTTGTTTATCGATTTTATACTGTCGATAATAAAATAGAACTCACTGAAGGTAGAAGTTCGCAGAAATCGAACAATTTTGAAGTGAATATGTCGCTGGGCTATTTCTACACTTTTGTAATCAATAAAAGCTTGTATGCAGCTGCCGGAGTAGCCACGGGAGGTGGATTCATTTCTACAAAACTTTTAACGCGCTATCCCGAAGAAAAATTCATCGATTATAATACCGTTCCCATTTTCAGGACCGAAGCTTCGGCTGCACTGGGATACAATGCGAATCGGTTTTTTGCCGGAATTCAAACGGCAGGTTTTTACGAACATTATAACCAGGACAAAGCATCGAATGCCATCACACACCAGGGATTAAATTTTCAGATTTTTGCAGGCTGTCGTTTCGGAGCGCCAAAGATCCTATCCCGCAACCTCGATCGGTTAATGCCCCGATGACCACAAATTAAAAAGCATAATAAATACCCGTGAATAAACCAAAACGATAAGGTTTGTAATCAATCTCGGGATTGGAATTTATGGAATTCAGGAAATAATTAAAACGTGGCTCCATGGCCAGTGAGAAATGGCGGCCAAGGTCATAATTAAAACCTACACCCACAGTTCCCGAAAGGTTGAGCGTAGAAATGTCTTCGGTGCTACCGATATTCTGCCTGCCATAATTGTTTTCGATGTAAGCGTTGTTGCCCACTACCATCCCGGCGTTCAAGCCACCAAGCAGATCAATTCCAAACTTACGGTCGAGTACTTTGTAGCGCAGGTAAACAGGAATTTCAACCAAATCGAACACCTGCGAAAAGTCACCGTCTGAAACCATGGTTGTTGCATACGAATCGTTGGCACTTTCACTTTTTGCATTGAGTTCCGTTCCCTGTGGTGCAGTCGCCATTTTAACAACGCCTGCGGTGCTGTTCATGGCAATTCCTTCGCGCGTAACACTTACGTTATTGGCATACGAAGGTGCATCGGCGACCATACTCATATCAAAAGAAGATTCATACATCGGGGCAGAGAAAAGCGAATTTGATACCCCCGAGCTTTGTGAATTCTGAGCGTAATAAACACCGCTTTCAATACTCAGTCGTTTGCTGGTTTTATATTGAATAGAAATTCCGCCACCAACGTTGCTCACGCCACCATTTTGCACCTGGCTCATGTTCTGTGAATACTCGCTCGAATAGCTTGATGAATGCGCCGAATAACCGGGGGAAAGCTGAGCACCTAAAATCCATTTCGAGCCTTTCTCCTGCTCATCATTCAGGTTTTTCATGTTTGCCGCAATGAGAACACGCTCGTTCTCAGTCTGAACAGTTACTGACGTTTCTGTTTCTTGTTCTTTCGCGGTGGTTCGTAAGGTCAATTCTTCCGGTTGAACAGGAAATTGAATAGTAGTAGCCGCCAAATAATCGTAATTCAGGAGCTGTCTTTTGGGCTCCACATTTTCTTCGCTTTCTGACACTATCTTTGCCGTAGCAACCAATTCTGAGTTATTTGCTGAAGTTACAGACTCAATATCTTCGTGATCAATCGATTCATTTTTATCGGCTACAAGTGCATTTTCTTCATCTACATCCAAGTTGTTCTTTGGCTCCACTTGTTCAATATTCTGTTTTTGTTCCTGTGGAATTTGTTTCTCCACCACCGTTTCAGTAATACCTCCCGATCTTTCGTTCAGCATCCAACCGGCAATAAATGCAAACACCACAATGGCTGCTGCACTTATCCAGCCAATATAGGCCATTCGCCTTTTTCTGCGTCGGCTTATCATCTGCTCCTGGATATTGTTCCATAAATGAGCAGAAGGCTCCACTGAAAAATCCTCAAATTTCTCGCGGAACATTTTATCCATATGTAAGTCGTCCTTCATTAAGCCGTATTGTTTTTATCAAGTCCTCCGTAAAGTGCTTTTACCTTACTCTTTAAAATTTCTCTTGCCCGTGCCAGGTTCGATTTTGAAGTACCGCTTGAAATGTTCATTTCCTTTCCGATCTCCTCGTGGCTCATTCCTTCAATCACATACAGGTTAAAAACCATTCGGTACCGCGGAGTAAGTTCCTGTATTAACACGGTTAATTCCTGAGCCGAAATGTTCGCCAAAATATCGTTCGAAAACTGCTGTCCCTCATAAATCGTTACATCTTCCACCGGGTACATCAATTGTTGCTTCCTGAATTTCTCCAGCGAAACATTTACCATTATTCTTCGCATCCAACCTTCAAAAGAACCTTCGTGCCTAAAACCTTTAATGCTGGTAAAAACCTTAATAAAACCTTCCTGCAAATTATCTTCGGCTTCGGTTTTATCACGGGAATAGCGCAAACAAACGCCAAACATTTTTGGCGCAAACAACCTGTAAAGTTGTTCCTGAGCGCGCACATCCGCTTTGGCACACTCCTTTATTATTTGTTTTAGGTCTTCCAAAATCTACTGCAAATGTGCCGCTAATGTAAAGATTATTACCCATTTGGTAAACATCACTCATCCGACTTTTGCAATTCGGTTGCACGGTTAATTTATTTAAAATCACAGGTTAGATGGCACAGCTGATAAAATGGTTGCGTACATTTCAAATTTATTCGGCAAATAATCAGATTGATAGTATTTGATTATCTCCTGAGAAATAACTTCAGAATAAATAATATTTATTCTTACGCAACCATTTTCACATTGGTATCATCTTTGTGTAGAACAAAGCAATCAAATCGGAGTAAAATGGCGTAACAAAACGCATTTTAGAGAGTAAAACCAAATTACCAAAAGCAGAAATCAATAAAACAAAAACAAGAAATGCAACGAATTAATCTGTTTATTTCATTAATACTGGTACTGCTGCTTTTTGCCTGCAATGCCAACGACGATTCGGCAAACGAAGTCAAGAATATTGATCTCGATACGAAATCGGCACAGTTGATTGAAGCCGACAATACGTTTGGTCTCGAACTCTTTCAACGCATTCGTGAGACTAGCGACGAAGAAAACCTGATGATCTCTCCACTCAGTGTCTCACTTGCACTTGCCATGGCTTACAACGGTGCCGACAATACCACCAAAGCCGAAATGGAGCATGCGATGAAGCTAAACGGTTTGTCAACCGATCAGATCAACAATTCGTACGAGATGCTGGTGGATGCCCTCCAATCGCTCGATGAAGATGTAGTTTTTGAGATTGCCAATGCAATATATTACCAGGAAGGATTTCCTGTGCATCAAAGTTTTCTGGATATTAACCAAATGGTTTACAAGGCCGAAGTTGAAAGCCTGCAGTTTGGTCCTGCAGCCGTAAAAACAATTAATGATTGGGTGGCCGATAAAACGCACGATAAAATTAAAGAGATCATTAATGACTTGTCGCCCGATGCCCGGATGGTACTTTTAAACGCCATTTATTTTTATGGAACCTGGGCCCAAGAATTTGATGAAGACGGCACAAAAATGAACCGCTTTACTAAAAACGATGGAACCATACTCGACGTGCCGATGATGAGCAAAACCGACAAACTTCAATATAGTACCAACGAGTCATTTAGCGCCATAAAACTGCCCTATGGAAATGGCCAGTACCAAATGGTAGTGATGCGTCCGGCAGACGGAATCACTTCTACCGATCTGATCGGGGAACTCAGTATGGAGAACTGGAACGAGTGGGCATCGCAATTCAGCGAACAGGATAATATTATGGTGACCATGCCACGTTTCAAATTTGGTTTTAAAAGCGAATTGGTAGAAATACTTAAACAAATGGGTATGCTGAAAGCATTTACCACAGCAGCTGATTTTTCAAAAATATCAAGCGAGAAGCTGTTTATCAGCGATGTTATCCACAAAACTTACATCGATGTAAATGAAACAGGAACCGAGGCAGCAGCAGTAACAGCTATTGTTTTCGAAACCACCAGTGTTGGACCGGGGCCTAAAAAAATCTATTTTACCGTGGATAAACCATTTGTGTTTGCCATTACTGAAAAAGATACCAATGCCATTTTATTTATTGGCGAAGTGCAAAACCCTGAATATGAAGAATAAATCGGAAAACTTTGCGTTATAACGAAAAGCCACTTTAAGCCATGAAACAAGTTATTATACTATTCACCGTTTTGCTTTTTGCATTGGCCTCGTGCCAGGACGAAAACGAGCCGGTTCTTACCGATACCGGGACGGTTGTCGATTATGCAGGAGCAGGCGACTGCGGTATCGTCATCGAACTCGACGGCGGCAGTAAAATTCAGCCCATGTATTACCCCGAAGGCTTTGTGTTCTCGCAAGGTCAACGGGTATTGGTGGAATACGTTGAAATGAACAATGTAAAAAACGGTTGTGACCGGGGCATACCGTGCGAAATCAATTATGCTGAAGAACTTTCGTGCTCGCCCTATGTCGATCTGTATTTCGAGAATTACGACAGCCTGGCGCGCGACCCGGTTCATTTGCACGAAGCTTACATGGACGGTACCTGTTTGTACCTGAAGATTTCGTACAGTGGCGGTTGCCAGGATCACACCATCGATTTGGCACGTATGCATCCGTGGACGGCTTCAAGTTCAACCATCCCTACTTTCGAGATCCGCCACAACGCCAACGGAGATTTATGCGAGGCATGGTTTACAAGGGAGTTCCGATTCGATTTAAGCGACTTGCTGGCCGAAGGAAAGACCGAGTTTGTACTAACCGCCAAATTATTAAACGACGAAATTTTCAATGAGATTTTTGAGATAAACTAGGAGTGGTATTCCTATATTTTTGTTGCACAGTTAGTTCGAAAAGCTGCTTCTTTTGAGGCAGCTTTTTTTCACCCATGAGATTTAGCGATAAATCAATGCAGCAAATCGTTTTTATTAAATAGGTTTTTGTCTTATATTGCAGTCATAAACCTTAAAAAATACAAAATGAAACGCTTTTTCACACTTTCCCTGTTTCTCTCCCTCCTGATCGCATTTTCGTCATGCGAAAAGATAAAGGATGCAGCCACTGAAGATTTCCAGACTACCATGACTGTAAAAATCCCCGTGTTGGTGGAGGAGGCAGATTCCATATCAACAACTAAATCTGCTCTTGTAAGTTATTCTTTTGAGGAATCGCTTACTGAATCTCTGGAAGATAATGACAAAATAAACGACTATCTTGACTTATTGAAAAAAATAGAGATTGATGAGGTGAATTTTGAATTTAGTGGATTGCTGGCTAATCAGATCATCGAAAAAGTAGATATCGCAGTAGATGGAGCTGGAGTAATTGTAACAATCGAAAACATTGACGCTTCTAAACTGAATTACACACCGGATATCAACAGTTCGGTGCTGGTTCAACTTGCCAATTTATTGTATATCAAGAAACAATTAACAGTAATAGTTTCAGGCTCAACCAATGCTGCTCCTATGGATTTTTCGGTAAATACATACTTCAACCTGCACGTTGAGGCAAGCCCACTTTAGAAAATACTTTTAATCCAAAATAAAAGCTGTTTCTTTTAAAAGGAGCAGCTTTTGTATTTTTGGAGAAACAAGTTTTTATGGCCATAAAAGACATCAGGTTATTGGGCGATCCGGAACTCTATAAAATAGCAGCACCCGTGCTTGTGGATGAACTTCGAGAACTACAAGCTCAGATCGGGTTGATGTGGGAGAGCATTCTCGATATTCGAAAAACTTATGGTTTTGGAAGGGCAATTGCGGCACCTCAGATCGGGCTGCAAAAACGTATTATTGCCCTGAATATCGACGAACCTTTGGTAATGATCAATCCTGAAATAGTTTCATTCAGTAAGGAAATGATCGAGTTATGGGACGATTGCATGAGTTTTCCAAATCTGCTGGTAAAAGTTCGGCGGCACAAAAACATCAGCGTAAATTTTTACGATAAAAATTTTCAAAAACACACCTGGAATCTGGAAGATGACCTGTCCGAATTAATTCAGCACGAATACGATCACCTGAACGGGATTTTGGCTACTCAACGGGCCATCGACTCAAAATCGTTGAAATGGAAAGCATAAAAAAAGGACGCAGAATAGTTTCAGCGCCCTTATGATCTTATATTGCTATTGGTTTAAAAAATGCTAACTGAAACACCTGCTCCAAACATGAATGCATTTTTCCCGTAAATATCGGTGTAATTACCAATATCCGGATCCAAAAAAGTGACTTCTTCTTCCTGATAAGCTATTTGTGATAAACCAGCGTCGAAAGTAAGTCTGTCCGTAATTTTCCATTCCAAACCTCCTGCGATCGCATAAGCTCCGTTATTATAGCTGAAATCACTATGAAACGACTCAGCAACACCGTTTGATAAATACAGACCACCTACACTCAATGCAAAATTATCGGTTAAATTAAATTGCAAACCGAGTGCTACTTCATGTGTATTTTTGTCTATCTCACGGTGCACTGCCTCCCCTACTGCATTGTATCGAACATTGTATCCCCAATCAACACCTTTATCCAGGAAATAGTTATAGGACAACTGAACTTCCATCCAATCCAAACCACGATATCCAACTCCTGCAGCAATAAGTCCGGGTACATCATTTCTGGATTCAGCTCCGTCAGGGAAAAGTCCCATATCATCAACTTTCGTGTCATTTGTTAATTTAAGGGTGGTTCTATGTTCGTATTTCAAAGCAATATTCCAGTCATCGTTAGGAGAAATATTCACTGAAATAATCGGAGTAAAACCAATACCGGTTTGTTTGGAATCTACTTCCTTGTCAGTTACATCAGCATCTCTTATTATTCCCAATTTAAGATTTGTGGCTTCCATTGCGTATACTGCCTCTTGATTTGTGACATCTGTAATCCCAAAAGCACCAAGCAGTTGAAGAATTTCAGGATTTGAGACGGAAGCATTACCATCTACCAAGCCAGCACCTATAGCAGCCTGTAAACCACTGGATGCTTGATCTATTGAATTAATGGTTCCGTCAAGAACAGGTTTCACCAGTGCCAGATAGTTATCAGCAGGAAGATTTCCTTGGGAAGTAAGTACGGATATATTTGAGATTGTCCCATCGTATGTATTTATAGATGGCATTACACGTACACCACCATATACCGAGATCATATCGTTGATCGCATAACTTGCCCCTAGTTGTATACCCCAGAAAATCGAAGAAGCTTCAAATGACATGTCTATACTATATCCATTTACACTTGGTATTTGATATGAATTGAAAAGTGGGGACAATTGTCCTAATCCCGAACCTAATTTTGAAATCGGGATTTCAAAAGACGGAAGACCATTTTCGAATTCAGCACTACCACCACCGGCAGCAGGACCTACACCCAAAGAAAATGCCCATTTGTTCTTTTTGTAAACTCCATAAAAGTCGGGAAATACAGGAGCAAATGTTTTTCCTTCGTAATAATTGTCATGATCATTCATTAACAAAGGAAAATTTGATGTTACTTCTCTCGTTTGCCAAATGGTTTGGCTCGAGAATGAAAAATGCCAGCCATCATTGAGTTTTATCAAACCGGCCGGATTGTAGAACACTGCATCAACATCCAGTGAAGCATTTCGCGATAACATACGGATGTACTGTGCACTTTGGTTGTAGTTAGTCAAAATTCCTCCTGCAAATGCAAGCTGAAGCAGCATCATAAATGCCATGGTTAATTTGATTCTTTTCATACGATTAATTTGGTTTTTTCAAAAGCATCATATAGAATTCGCATGATTATTTTGTATCCACTTAGATGAATTCCACACTGATGCTCATTTTATATACATAAATTTAATTCCGTGAATTTATCCTATTCATAAAATTCTTACTTACGGAAATAAATCGGTTGCTGTAGTTGATTTCAGGGCGCAAAATTAGAATTAAAAATTATACCACAAAACAATATTGTCTGATGTACAACACCTTGTATATAATTTGAATAATTAAGTCAATAATTCAAATTTTCAAAAAAAGAAAACCCCCAGTAATTACTGCGGGTTTATAAGCTATGTTAATTAGGCTTAAATAAATATCGATTCCCAAACCATTCAGCCAATTTTCTGTCGAAGTAAAACCAATCTATATGGTATGAATGTTAACTTTCAATTTGAATATGCTCTTCATTATAAATTCAAAGTCCATGACGCATAATACTGAGAACCAATATAACCCGTACCTGGCGCGCTAAAATATTCATTACCTCCGATGTTGGCTCCTCCTATTTTAATAACAGACTTCCACTTGGGTATGGAATAATTTACCTGTGCATCAAACACTGAATTTCCCGGTACGGTTCCATCCACAAAAGTCGATTCCCAGAAATATTCATTATGCCATCTGTAATTGAGGTTAAATCCCAGATTTTTGACAACACGTCCGCTTCCAAACGAGGCTTTAAACACGTGTTCCGGCGTATTAAACCCAGCCTCATAATCAGGATCTGTTTCCTGATCAAAATGAAATTTTGACCAGGTGTAGTTGACGCTTAAGTTATAATTGGAGAATACTTTTTTTGACAGACCAATGCCTATACCGTTGGATGATATTTCAGCTTTAGAATTTGTATAAATCTGAAAGGGGAAATAGTCTCCGTTATTTAAAGCAATTAAAGCTGTTGGCATAGGGCCTCCTAATTCCGGAGGCAGTGGAGTGATGTCAGAAAGATCCGCTTTGCCATAAAAAGGCACAATTACAGTTTTATTTCCAATAAAGTCATTATATATATTATAATAAGCACTCAAATCTACTGTTATGCCTCCAACTGCACCACGATATCCAATTTCAAAGGCTTTTACTTTTTCAGGTTGTACCAAATCAAAATCTGATTTTTCAAATGTTTGTGCCAATATTGATGAATAGGAGAAAGAATTGTCGTACGCTGCTCTACCGGATAATTGCACTGTTTCAGGATATCCTAATGCCTGACCTGTTGCACTAACCTCTAGAGGATTGCTGGTGTATCTGTCCAAATTATCAGAAGCAGAACCGACCAAAATAGCTCTACCTCCATTCAATCCAATGTATAAATCCTGTGTAGTTGGATTTCTAAAACCTGTTTGGTAAGATACTCTAAAATTATGATTCCTGTCTTCCCCAGCTGTATATACAAAAGAAACTCGTGGAGAGAAATTACCGTCAAAAAGTTGTGCTTTATCATAACGCACTGAACCGGTAAATTTCAGCCTGTCATCGGCTAATTTTTTTTGAAGTTGTCCGTAAGCACCGTATTCACTATAATTTATTGGACTATTATAGTCGGTAAAAATAGTACCAGACGAATTTAATGAATACTGGCGCCAGGAACCGCCAATTTGAATGTCGGCGAATTCAATAATATTTTTAAAATTATAGTTGGCTTCGACGTGATAAATTTTGGTATCATCAACAAATTTGGCACCCCCTGAAGCTATATCAGGATTTGAAATTACTTTATTAAAAGCATCTTTAAATGCTTGTGTGCCTGGTTCCAAAGCGCCTATTTGTGCCACTTGTCGAGCTAACTGATGTGCTGCTGCATCATCCAGCACAGGCATTCCGGGTATTAATCCAAGCCGTCCACCAACATATGCTTGTGCATACTCAGTAAACCATTGAGTATCTGATTTCCACATTCTATTTACATTAATGGCTGCAAACCTTGTATCGTATGAATCTCCCGCCGATTCACCCGTCATATATGCTCTTACAAAGAAATTGTTATCTCTGACTTCCAACTTATTCTGGTACATGTAAAAATTCTGAATCGAATACCTGTTTGTTCCCTGGTAAATGGTATTTCCCATTCCAAATTTCGAATTGATAATAATTTCGAAATCATCGCCTTTAGGTCGAATATTTAATGAGAGATCAGCTTTAAGACTTTCGGCCCCATAATCTATTACATCAACCTCGTTATATCCGGTTCTTGAAATAGTTTGCGAACCCAACATGGAGGCAATTTGTTCAGGCGCACCAGCTGACAGAGCAATTTGTTCAAAATTTAATGTGGTAAACACTTCATCACCATACACATTCAGACCATCATAGTCAGGGTTTAGTCGAGTATATCCGGGATTGAAATAATCTTCGTAATCTGTAGCATACCATTCAGTACCATTAAGAAATGAAACAGAAAGCTTTGCAGCAAATTTATCACTAAAAGCATGAGCCGCTCTAAATCCTGCATCAACAAACGGTTTTGTTCCTGCGGCTTTTTGCACGGTAAATCCGGTTTTGCCATAAACACTTACTCCCTGAAATTCAAATGGATTTTTACTTTCCATAAACATAATTCCATTAAAAGCGTTTGCCCCATATAATGCCGATGCCGCACCTGGAAGTATTTCAACGGTGTTAACATCAAGTTCTGACATCCCAAGCATGTTACCAATATTAAAATTGAGTGCCGGTGATGAATTATCCATTCCGTCAACCAGCTGGACAAAACGGGTATTGGCAAAGGTTGCAAATCCCCTGGTATTAACTGATTTAAAGGTAAAACTGTTTGTATTCACATCAACACCTTTCAGGTTTACCAATCCGTCGTAAAATGTTGCTGAAGTTGTATTTTTAATATCCCGGGTATCCATTCGCTCAATGGTAACTGGTGATTCCATAACTCGCTCAGGAGTTCTGGATGCTGATATAATCACCTCATTCAGTTTGGTTTCAGTCTCTGTTAAATCAATATTTATTTCCTGGTTATTTTGGTTGATTTCCACCTCACTCTTTTGATATCCAACCATAGAGAAGATGAGCTTAAAAGGTGGGTTCTGATCCAGATTTAGCCAAAAATTACCTTCCCAGTTAGTGGTAGTACCAATCGTCATTCCCTCTACAGAAACATTAACGCCCAACATCGGTTCACTTGTTTTAGCATCTTTGACATTTCCTGAGACTACTGTCTGAGCAAATAATGAAGTTCCGAAACAGAACAAAAAGATGAATGTTACTAGTTTTTTCATAATAAGTTTGTTAGTTGATTATTATGAAAATTACATTAAAATTCTATTCGAGGTTTTTTCTCATTCGAATTATAGTCAATTTTAAGATCCTGACTACCTGCAATTAAGGACAATTAGAACAAATAAGACTAAAATTCCACTACGATAATCTTATTTAGAATTGTTTTTACAAACAGATACATGGACAAAAAAAAGCCCGAAGAATTTATCTCCGGGCTTCCTATTTTGCATGATATTTTAAATATGAATTACCTCATCGTAGGCAGCGGCGGCAGCTTCCATAACAGCTTCGCTCATGGTTGGGTGAGGATGGATCGTTTTGATCAGTTCGTGACCTGTGATTTCGAGTTTCTTGGCCACAACCATTTCCGCGATCATTTCCGTTACGTTTCCCCCGATCATGTGAGCCCCCAGCAATTCGCCGTATTTGGCATCGAAGATCAGTTTCACAAAACCGTCTTTTTGTCCGGCAGCACTTGCTTTACCACTGGCCGAGTACGGGAACTTACCCACTTTAATTTCGTATCCGGCTTCTTTGGCCTTAGCTTCGGTAAGCCCTACCGACGAAACTTCCGGGCTGGTATAAGTACATCCGGGAATGTTACCGTAATCAACAGGTTCCGGATTCAGTCCGGCAATTTTTTCAACGCAAACAATACCTTCGGCAGAAGCTACGTGCGCCAGCGCCGGGCCGGCAAGAATATCGCCGATAGCATAAACGCCTTCAACATTTGTTTTGTAGTATTCGTCAACAACAACCCTACCGTTTTCGGTTTTCACACCCAGTTCTTCCAGGCCAATTCCTTCGGTATTCGGTGTAATACCCACTGCCGAAAGAACGATATCGGCTTCAACAACCTGCTCACCTTTCTTAGTTTTGATGGTTACTTTACACTTATCGCCTGAAGTATCCACTTTTTCAACCGACGAATCAACCATCACATCCATCTTGGCTTTTTTAAAGTTACGCGCCAGTTGTTTGGCCACTTCTTCATCTTCATTCGGAACAAGTGTCGGCATAAATTCAACGAGGGTAACTTTTGTACCAATTGTATGATAGAAATAGGCAAATTCGCTACCGATAGCTCCCGATCCAACAACCACCATACTTTCGGGTTGTTTTTCAAGTGTCAGCGCTTTGCGGTAACCAATAATTTTCTTTCCGTCCTGCGGCAGGTTTGGCAATTCGCGTGAGCGTGCCCCCGTTGCCACTATAATATTTTTAGCCTCGTAGGTGCTTTTCTTTCCTTTATCGTCGGTAACTTCCACCTTGTTTTTAGCGGTAAGTTTTCCAAAACCGGCAATCGATTCAACTTTATTCTTTTTGAAAAGGAACTGAATTCCTTTGCTCATGCCATCGGCAACACCACGACTGCGCTTTACCATGGCTGCAAAATCGGGTTTCACATCACCTTTAATCGAAACGCCATAATCGGCAGCGTGAGCGGCGTATTCATAGGCCTGGGCACTTTTTAAAAGCGATTTTGTGGGAATACATCCCCAGTTCAAACAAATTCCTCCGAGGTTTTCTTTTTCAACAACGGCAACTTTCAGTCCTAATTGGGCAGCGCGAATAGCGGCAACATATCCGCCCGGACCACTTCCAATCACTATTAAATCGTAAGTCATTTTATTTTTTTTGATGTATTGATTTTAAGTATTAATAACACCTTTTTTATGGAAAGGTTTTACAAAATTAGCTGTTTTACGGGAAAACATTGTCCTGTACAATGTGGTATCATCTCAGCTTTGAATACAATTCGAGTAATTCGCCTGCCGCAACAAACGAACTCATGGCGTCGTGCTTTACATAATTCTCCATTACCCTGAGCTTCTCCTTAATCTCAGGATGATCATAAAAGTTCCTTTTCAACTGTTCCTCGATGGTCTCGTGCATCCAGTAGGTAGACTGTGCATTCCTGTGCTGAAAGAGGTAACCGTTTCTCCGGGTATGCGCGCGATAGTTTTCTATTTGTTCCCAAATCGCTTCAATTCCTTTTTTATGATAAGCCGAGCACGTTAACACCTGTGGCCTCCACTCCGACTCCTTAGGAGGGAAAAGATGGATGGCATTTTTATACTGCGCTTTTGCAATATCAGCTTTTTCCACATTCTTCCCGTCGGCTTTATTAATTGCAATCAGGTCGGCCATTTCCATAATTCCGCGTTTAATTCCCTGCAGTTCGTCGCCGGCTCCGGCCAGCATCAGTAAAAGGAAAAAATCGGTCATGGAATGCACGGCTGTTTCACTTTGCCCCACTCCAACGGTTTCAATAAAAATATGATCGAACCCGGCAGCTTCACAAAGAATAATGGTTTCGCGGGTTTTACGGGCCACACCACCAAGCGAACCTGCAGAAGGGCTGGGCCGGATATAAGCATTTTTATCGCCCGAAAGTTCTTCCATCCGTGTCTTATCTCCCAGAATACTTCCTTTCGAACGTTCACTGCTCGGGTCGATGGCCAAAACTGCCAACTTACCACCTTGTGATGTAATGTATCGCCCCAATGCTTCAATAAAAGTACTTTTCCCAACGCCGGGAACACCGGTTATTCCTACCCGTATTGAATTTCCGGTGTGCGGCAGACATGCTTTTATCACCTCCTGTGCCACCTGCTGGTGTTCTTTTTTCGAACTCTCTACCAGAGTTACAGCCTTGCTCAGCAAAGTAATATCGCCTGCCAGAATGCCTTTAATATATGCCTCCGGTGCCAGTACTGAACGCTTCTTAGTCAAAAATCGTTTTACCGAATCGTGATTAACTGAATCGGGCTTTTCAATACCGGAATTCACATTGAGTCCCTTAAATTCCGGATTGTTCTCCGGGTGATGTGCTTTCTTATCTTCTGCCATGTACTTTTTATATATTGCTCAAAAATAAAACAAAATATACAGCTTGCCTAACACGCAAAAAAGAAGGTGCTGCAGGTTTTACCCTCCAACACCTTCGATATATTACTGACATTAAACTTCTTAACTTCCCTGTGTTGTTACTACGTTACTCGAAATACGCAAAGTTGTGGTTGGCGTTTTCGGATCGTTGGTAATTACAGTAATTGATTTACTCTGACGGCCTCTTTTACCGCGCGAGTCGAAAGTAACTTTAACAGGAGCAGATTCTCCAGGGGCAATTACTTTAGTTGATGGTGCAACGGCAGTACATCCGCAAGAAGAACGAACCCGACGGATCAGCAATTCTGATTTACCATCGTTGGTTAAAGTGAAAGTATGTGATTTTTTCTCGCCTTGTTTCATTTCACCAAAGTCGAAAGTTTTAGGTTCGAAATTAGCAACCGGAGCACTGGCCAATTGTTCAGGCGAAAGGCTTGAGAAATCTTCCTCAAGAGTAGCACTTACTCCCACCGAGTTTTTATAATTATCGCTACCGTTTAATTTCAGATAAATACGGTGTGAAGCAAAACCGTAGGTATTGGCCTCACTTGAATTATAAGTAACAATAAGCTTTCCTTGTCCGTGGGCAGGAATGGTGGTTGGCTCAACTTTGGCAGTTAAGTGCTTTGGTACAGTTCTGAAACCTACCTCGATTGGCTCATTAGTATCGTTTACTAATTCCAGTTCTTTGGTTGCATCTTTACCCATGGTTAATTTTCCAAACGACAAATAATTCGTTTTAACCCTCAAGTCTCCTATTTTCCTTGGGTATTTTTCTGCCAGTGTTTTTTCGCGTGGTTCAACTTTTCCTGAAATACGCAATACGACAGTAGAATTTGAGGCATTTGAACTTACAGTAACTGATTTGTTAAATGATCCGGGACGATTTTTAGGATTGTAAGCCACTTCAATCGATCCTTCGGCTCCGGGCGCAACCGGCTCGCGAGTCCACTTGGGAGTGGTACATCCGCAGGAAGCCCTAACATTGGAAAGTACCAGTGGTACCTCTCCATCGTTTTTAAACTTAAAAGTTGTTTTTTGCACACCGTCTGATTCTTTAAATGAACCAAAGTCATGTGTCGATTCTTCAAAAGCAATTTTGGATTTCCCCTGGGCATTTGCTGAAACAAAAGCCACAACAAAGGCGAAAACCATCATTAGTTGTAGAACTCTTTTCATAATAAATATTTTAAATTTGTAGGTAATATTCAGATTTACTAAAACAAATGTAAGGATGCATAATAACAATGGCTGTTAATCAAGCTCAATAATTTGTTAACGAGTTGTTAACCGGCCCATTCTAGTAAAAAAATAACTAGTTTAGTTCCGCCTCTGCCATTCGAACTCTATGAAAAACAAAGCATTAAAATACATTATCATCCTGGCGACAATATCCATTGCCGGTGTTTTTCTGATTCAGTTCGCATTTGTTCGTTATTCGTACCGATTATCCGAAAACCAGTTTACCGAGAGCGCCAGTGTCGCTTTAAAAGAAGTAGCCTGGCAAATTATGCTGGCAACCGGAACTACCGGAAGTTTCGACAGCATTACACCGGTAGAAATTATAAATGATAATACTTATTTGGTAAACGTTGGCGTAACCATCGACAAAGAACTTTTAAAGCCGAACCTCGACGAGCAGCTAAAAAGACATGTACTCTATTACGACTACGAATATTCTATTTACGATCCGACTGAACAGCAAATGGAAGAAGGAACGCTGGTGATGCCCAACGGCAACGAACAGGTTTCAAATTATGATTTCCCGGTGAATGAAGAGTACACCAACTATTTCGCCATTCATTTTCCCGACCGCTCGGCTTACTTTAGTTCACGGCTGTCAATCTGGTACTTTTTAACCGGCCTGCTGGTAATTGTGGTTTTCTTTTTTGGCTATACGCTTTCGGTCATCATCCGGCAACGGCAACTTTCCGAAGTTCAGAAAAACTTTATTAATAACCTGACCCACGAACTAAAAACACCTATTTCTTCGATCGCACTTTCGGCCCAGGTTATTAACGACGAAAAAATTGTAAGCGAGCCCAAACGCTTGCTGGAATATGCCCGCATCATTCAGGACCAGAACAATCGGTTGTCGAAAAACGTGGAAAAGGTACTTAACCTCGCTTCGCTGGAGAAAAGCCGAATTCATTTGAATAAAGAAGAAATGGCTTTGTGCGATTTTGTAAAAGAAACGGCACAGCTTTTTAAGCAAAGCAATAAAGGACAGGAACTGATTATTCACTTTAAATTGAACGGATTGAATCCAACAATTAAAGCCGACAAATTCCATGTATCCAACCTGTTAAGCAATATCCTGGAAAATGCTGTAAAATATTGTGAAAAAGAACCTGAAATTCTGATCGAACTTAAAAAAGACAAGAACCTTTGGCTCCTGAATTTTTCCGACAACGGCATTGGTATTCCTAAAGAATACCGAAAAAAGATCTTTAAGAAATTCTATCGTGTCCCTACCGGAAACGTACACAATGTAAAAGGGTTTGGACTGGGATTGGATTACGTGTATAAAATTGTGAAAGCTCACAACTGGAAAATTAAAGTAGACGAAAACAAACAAGGAGGAAGTACATTTACCATTAGCATACCTGTTTAAAAATGAGCGATAATAATTTTAAAATACTATTGGTTGAAGACGACGAAGCGCTGCGTTTTATCGTAAAAGACAACCTCGGACAACACAATTACGAAGTGTTAGCTGCTGCCGACGGCCGGGAGGCACTCGAACTGTTCGATAAAGACAGTTTCGACCTGATCATTCTGGATGTAATGCTGCCAAAAATAGATGGCTTTCAGGTGGCCGAAAAAATTCGGAAAACAAACGAACAGGTCCCGATTATTTTTCTGACCGCACGCAGTATGACCGAAGATAAAATTAAAGGACTGACCATTGGCGGCGATGATTATATTCCAAAACCATTCAGTATGGAAGAACTGCTATTGAAGATCAAAATCTTTCTTCGTCGCAGCCAGTCGCAGCCGCTAAACGACACAGGCGAAGATGGCTACATGCAAATTGGCCGTTTTTCGTTTCATCCCGAAGAACTTACGCTGAGCATTGACGATACAACCCGCAGCCTGACGATGAAAGAAGCCGAACTTATTCGTTTTTTTGCCGAGCATCCAAACAAAGTGCTAAGTCGAAATGAGATACTTGAAAAGGTTTGGGGATCGGATGACTATTTTTTAGGGCGCAGTCTCGATGTGTTTATTTCACGACTTCGAAAATACTTTAAGGCCGATTCGTCGGTAAAGATCGTTAACTTGCATGGTATTGGATTTCGATTTTCGGTAAAAAAAGAAAATGCGTAAACGAAAAAATTCATTAAAATGACTGTAACACAACTGATCATACTCATTCTCATCGGGCTGGTTTCCGGACTACTTTCTGGGGTGTTCGGAATTGGCGGGGCAATAATCGTTATTCCGGCACTGATCTTTATCCTGGGGCTCACGCAGCACCAGGCTCAAGGTACCAGCCTGGCTTTTATGATTCCTCCGGTTGGTATTTTAGCCGCCTGGAACTACTGGAAAGCAGGACATGTAAACTGGAAATTTGCGTTGGTTTTATCCCTCACTTTTGTGGTTGGCGCCTACCTTGGTTCGTACTTCTCATTAACCATTCCCGATCGTACGCTACGCAGACTTTTTGGAGTACTGATGATTTTAATGGCCCTAAAACTCATTTTTTCAAAATAGCTAAGCAACTGAATGCAAGACCCTAATATTAAAATTCAGTTTTCGTTCAAAAAAACACACAAGTTTTGGAGGAATTAAAAAAAACACTATTTTTGCAGTCCGAAAATTCAAGAAGTAAATAGTTAAAACTTTATAGAAATGAAACGTACATTTCAACCATCGAACAGAAAAAGAAAGAACAAGCACGGATTCAGAGAAAGAATGTCCACTGCCAACGGACGTAAAGTATTAAAATCCCGTAGAGCTAAAGGTCGAAAAAAACTTTCGGTTTCAGACGAACCGAGACATAAGAGATAAATATATCTTCTGAAGAATATTCACGGGAAGGTAAAGAAAGCAATTTCTTTACCTTTTCGTATTTATAGGAACCGACGTGCGAACGTGCAAGACTAAAACCACTAACACACGTATTTAGCCAAATAAGTTTTCTTTTTTTATCTCCCCTTTTTTACTGATAATCAAAAAGGTACTTCATCCTTCGGGCAAATACTGAACGTTTATTGAGTTCATTTAATAATCACCGGGACTGAACATACTTTTTTTGGCTTATTTTTGTTTCTTTATAAAAAAGATCGACAAGCTTTGTATTATGAGTTTCAAAAAATTTTTAGTGAGCCGTGCCTTTTTAATCAGCCTCGCAGTGGCTATTGTTTTGCTGGTGGCAATTATCGCGGCAACCATGAACCAGCTCAAAAGCTACACACATCACGGGATTTCATACCGGGTTCCCGATTTAAGCGGTTTAACATTTGAAGAAGCCAACACGGCAGCCAATGACAGAAAACTTAAGATTGAAGTTCTCGATTCGGTTTATAATAAAAGTGCTGCTCCCGGAACGGTTGTCGATCAGGTTCCAAAATCACACAAACAAGTAAAAGAAGGACGTGTGATTTTTGTGACAATGAATTCCACTGAGCCGGAAAAGGTTAAAACACCAAAACTCACCGATATTTCGTTCCGGCAAGCTCAGGTGCTCCTCGAAAACTGCGGTTTATTAATCGACAGCATTGTTTATAAGCCCTCGGAATACAATGACCTGGTGCTTAACATCCTGCAAGATTCGACTGAGGTGAACGAAGGCGACCGGCTGGTTCGCGGAAGTGCCGTTGTAGTGGTTGTTGGACAAAGCAAAGGAAATATGGAAACTGCCCTTCCCAAATTGTTTGGTATGTTTGTGGACGATGCCAAGGCAAAAATTACGGATGCCAGGCTAAACCTGGGTGTAGTAATTTACGACAACACAATAACAACACAAGACGACTCATTGAATGCTCGGGTGTGGAAACAGATGCCCGATGCCGATGTGGTGAGAAGTGTATACCTGGGTTCGTCGGTTGATCTGTGGCTGACTGTCGATGATGAGAAACTCATAAATAACGAATTTCAGCAATAGCTGCCCATGAGCGACTATATTGAAGAAAATGACGAACTGGAAGATGGGGGAATGTATGAACATTACCGTCTTGCTGTAGATCCCGGGCAGAAAGCAATCAGGATAGACAAGTTTTTGTCAAACCGGATCGAAAATGCTTCACGCAGCCGGATACAGTCGGCAGCCGACGCCGGCAATATCCTGGTGAACGGCGAAGCGGTGAAATCGAATTACAAAGTGAAGCCCAACGACGACATTCAGATCGTGATGGACTACCCCCGCCGCGAACTAAAGATCATTGCCGAAGATATTCCGCTCAATATTGTCTTTGAAGACGACCACCTGGTTGTGATCAATAAACCACCGGGACTGGTTGTGCATCCCGGACACGGAAATTATTCAGGAACCCTGGTCAACGCACTGGCCTGGTATTTTAAAGACCTTCCGCTGTTTAACAGCGAAGATCCGCGGCCGGGACTGGTGCACCGCATTGATAAGGACACTTCGGGATTAATGGTCGTGGCCAAAACCGAACAGGCAAAAAACCGCCTGGCACTGCAGTTTTTTGAAAAAACCACCGAACGCCGTTACCAGGCACTGGTTTGGGGGAGTGTTAAAGAGGATGAAGGAACCATTACCGGGAATATTGGCAGAAGCTTAAAAAACAGACAGGTGTTTACCGTTTTTCCCGAAGGAGATTACGGGAAACATGCCGTTACCCATTACAAAGTGCTAAGACGTATTGGTTATGTTTCGCTGGTTGAGTGCCGGCTCGAAACCGGTCGGACACACCAGATCAGGGTACACATGAAATACATCAACCATCCGCTGTTTAACGATGCCAATTATGGCGGCGACCAGATTCTTCGCGGAACCACATTCACCAAATACAAACAGTTTGTACACAACTGTTTTAAAGTGCTTCCCCGCCAGGCACTTCATGCCAAAACACTGGGTTTTGTCCACCCTGCTACAGGTGAAAAAATGCAGTTTAATTCCGAAATACCCGACGATATGCAGCAGGCAATCGATAAATGGGAAAATTACATAGCTAACAGAAATGACTAAAATGAACACAAACAAACCCAATATAGCCGTTATTGCTGGTGGAAACTCCTCTGAATTTGTAGTTTCGGTAAAAAGCGGCGCCAACCTCATCAATGCAGTTGATACGGATAAATACAATCCCTGGCTGGTTGAAATGCAGAACGACCGCTGGGAAGTCTTTCAAAACGACGAAAAAATAAACGACATTGATAAATCGGATTTTAGCTTTATGCTTAACGGCGAGAAAGTAAGGTTCGATTTTGCCTATATTACCATTCACGGCACCCCCGGAGAAGACGGAATTTTACAATCGTATTTCGAACTAATCGGCATTCCCTACTCCACCTGCGATGTACATTCTTCGTCGCTTACTTTCAACAAATGGTTTTGCAACAACTATCTGCGCAGTCAGGGTGTAAAAATGGCCAAATCATTACTGTTTACACAAGGCGAAAGCATCGATCCAAAAGCTGTTGTTGAAGAACTTGGACTGCCCATTTTTGTAAAACCCAATGCCGGCGGATCAAGCTTTGGCATCACAAAGGTGAAGAGCATTGATGAAGTTGAAGCTGCCATTAACAAAGCCTGGGAAGAAAGCAGCGAAGCCATAGTTGAACAATTTATCGACGGACACGAGTTTACCTGTGGCGCAGTAAAGATTAAAGGAGAGAAAACTATATTTCCGATTACCGAAGTTATTCCCAAAAACGAATATTTCGATTTCGAGGCCAAATACACTCCGGGTGTTACAGAGGAAATTACACCCGCCCGCCTGCCGGAACCGCTGTTCAAAAAATGCCAGCAACTCACCTCCGAAATTTACGACTACTGCAAGTGCTCGGGCATTGTCCGCATCGATTATATCCTAAAAGACAATACCTTTTATTTCCTCGAGGTAAACACAACTCCGGGGATGACCGGAACCAGTTTTATTCCACAACAAATAGCGGCTATGGGCAGTAGTTTGAAGGAAATTATCACACAAATTATCGACGATAAAATCGGATAAAAATCAATTAACAGGCTGTGTGAATAACAGGTTAATATTCCATTAAAAAGACATGGTTTTTAACTTGCCAACAGCATCTGTTATTTATACTTTTGAGCTCGCAGAAAAAGCCTAACTTTTTAGTAATCGAACTATGGCAGAACGTAAAAAAAGCAACTCCACATCCACCTTAGAGCAAATTAACGCGCAATACGGCAAGCTTCCTCCTCAGGCAATTGACGTTGAAGAGGCAGTACTTGGTGCGCTTATGCTCGAACGCGATGCTTATGTTACGGTTGCCGATATTATCGATGCCCGGAGTTTCTACAAGGAAGAACACAAAAAGATTTTCGAAGCCATTCAAAAATTGTCAGGGAAAGAAAAACCGGTTGACTTGTTGATGGTTACCCAGGAATTGAAAGACCGCGATGAGTTGGATGCTGTTGGCGGCCCGGGCTATATTACCCAACTTACCCGGCGTGTGGCATCGGCTGCTCACATCGAGTTTCATGCAAGGATTATTGCGCAGAAATTTATGCAGCGCGAACTGATACGCGTTTCCACCGAAATTCAGACTAAAGCATACGACGATACCATAGATGTTGACGACCTGATGGATTTCTCAGAATCGGAATTGTTCAAGGTATCTGAAGGCAACATTAAAAAAGAAACGGTTCCGATTAAACCGGTACTGAACCAGGCAATTGAACAAATTGAAAAGGCAAGGAGTAAACCGGATGGCCTGAGTGGTGTTCCTTCGGGATTTTCGGCACTCGACCGGATTACTTCGGGCTGGCAAAAAACAGACCTCGTTATTGTGGCAGCCCGTCCGGCAATGGGTAAAACTGCCTTTGTGCTGTCTATGGCCCGCAACATGGCTGTTGATCACCGGCAGGGAGTTGCCCTCTTCTCGCTAGAGATGTCATCCATCCAGCTGGTTAACCGTTTAATTGCGGCCGAAACCGAATTAGGAGCCGAAAAAATTAAAACCGGTAAACTTGAAGATTATGAATGGACACAGTTGAACCAGCGCATTAAAGCACTTGACGATGCCCCAATTTTCATTGACGACACTCCTGCCCTTTCAATCTTTGAATTCAGGGCAAAATGCCGTCGCCTTAAAATGCAGCACGACATCAACATCATTATTGTCGACTACCTGCAGCTGATGACTGCCGGAACGGATATGCGCGGAAGCCGTGAACAGGAAGTGAGTACCATTTCGCGCTCGCTAAAAGCCATTGCCAAAGAACTGGATGTCCCGATTATTGCGCTGTCGCAGCTGAATCGTTCGGTGGAATCGCGTGAAGGGAAACGTCCACAGCTATCCGACCTGCGTGAATCTGGAGCGATCGAACAGGACGCCGATATTGTTACCTTTATTCACCGTCCGGAATACTTTGGAATTACGGAAGATGATTCAGGTAATTCATTGCTGGGCGTGGCCGAGATCATCATTGCAAAACACCGTAACGGTGCTACTGCCGATGTACATCTCCGGTTCAAAAAAGAAATGGCCAAATTCTCCGACATGGATCCGCAATTCGATTCGGGTGGTTTTGGCGATGTTCAGACTTTTGGTTCATCGATGAATGCCGACCAGGAAAGCTATGAACAACAAGGCATAAGTGGTAATCGTGGCTTCGATTCAGAATCGGGTGGTTCGGATGCACCGTTCTAGCGTTCCGCTTTGAATACTACTTCCCCCGAAAATATATACAATGAATTAGAGTAATAATACCTTTTTATTACTCCGACCTTTAGGGCGGTACAAAAAACAAGTTCGCAGTATAAAAATATTCCCCACATTTCTCTTGAACCATTTTACCACTAAAATTGTATCTTTCGGAAAAGTTATGCCATGAAGCTCAAAACAATATTTATACTGTTATTTACGCTCATATTTATCCAGGTAAAAGCCATGTACCTGCTCATCCCCATGGATGATTCGCAAAAAGATCACCTTAAATCTTACGGTATTGCTTATTGGACACTCCAACGCGACATGGAAGTAAAATGGCTCTTGAATTACCGTGGCGGCAGCTTCCTTATGGAGCATCGCCCGGAAATTGAAAACGAATGTGTGGTGCGTGGTGTAAGCTACGAAAACATTGCCGATGCACAGGCAAACGCCATACTTACCGAAATTGCCCGGCCCGATATTAACCAAGATGCGGTGAGCATGAACAAAGCGCCTAAAATTGCGGTTTATTCGCCACCCAACAAGCAACCCTGGGACGATGCTGTTACCCTGGTGCTCACTTACGCAGAAATTGATTATGACGTAATTTACGACGAGGAAATCTTAAGCGGTAAACTAAAAGACTACGACTGGCTGCACCTGCACCACGAAGATTTTACGGGTCAGCACGGTAAATTCTGGCGCTCGTACCAACATATGCCGTGGTACCAGCAGGAAGTGCGGATTAACAATGAACTCGCCAAAAAGCTGGGCTTTATGAAAGTATCGGAAATGAAATCGTTTGTTACGCGCGAAATTGAAAAATACGTGATGAACGGTGGCTTTTTATTTGCCATGTGCGCCGCTACTGATACCTACGATATTTCTTTGGCCGCTGCCGGAATCGATATTTGTCAGCCGATGTTTGACGGCGACCCTATGGATCCCGACGTGGATAGTAAACTTGATTTTAACCATACTTTTGCCTTCGAAAATTTTAAGTTGGTTAAAGATCCGAATCAGTATGAATTTTCCAACATCGATGCAACCGAAACCAGAAGAGTGGCCCGTGAAAACGACTATTTTACCCTGTTCGATTTTTCGGCCAAGTGGGATCCTATTCCAACCATGTTGTGCCAGAACCATAAAAACCTGATCAAAGGTTTTATGGGGCAAACCACGGCATATCGCAAACAGGTACTGAAATCGAATGTGTTGGTATTGGGCGACAACAAACCAGCCAATGAAGCACGCTATATTCATGGTGAAAAGGGCCGTGGATTCTGGACCTTTTACGGAGGCCACGATCCGGAAGATTACCGCCACCTGATAGGCGATCCGCCTACCGATCTGAGCCTGCACCCCAATTCACCGGGTTACCGATTGATCTTAAATAACGTATTATTTCCGGCTGCTAAGAAGAAGAAACGGAAAACCTAGCCGTGTTATAGTGTATTTAAAAACTTAACAAGATTGGATAAATCCTCTTCATCAGAAAATTTGATTTTTTCCTTTTTCACAAAGGCCTGTATTTCTTTCGATTTTTCAGGGTAAATCCCGTCGAGGCTTTTCTTATTTTTAAGTTCGACCAAACCGCTGGCTGCGTTGTACAGAAAATATTCGGGGTTTTTTGTGACAAAGCGAGCCGGCTTTGCTTCCACATAAGGACGAGCCGGTTTGGGTTCCTGGTATTCAGCCTTATCTTTAGCCAACAGCATATAGGCCCCGGGCACCAGCTGCCGGTAAAAACCTCCTGAGCCGTCTATGTCTTCGTAGACCAATGTTACGTCTTTTAATTTAACCGAGCTGATGTTCTCCGGAGTTAGCACATCATAAACTTCACCCTTTTCGTTTTTAAATTCCAACTGTTGCTTGTAATTGTTGTAGCGCAGTTCGCCCTCGTAATATTTCTGATTGTTGAGTTTTACGCGGCCCACCGCAAAATCGCCGTATAAAAAAGGTGTTCCCTGCACATCTTCGTAGGTGCTTCCCGAACGCGAATTGGTAAGATTAATGTTGTTGTACTCTATAAATGCGTTGAGCTCCATCACGTAGTTCTGTGCACTTAAGTTTGTACCCAAAAATGCTGATAAAAAGAATAATAAGGAAAAAATAACTGTTTTCATGTTAATCAATTTTTAGTGCTTTAAAGGTAAAAAAATAATCAACCAAATTTTCAACTGCAACCTAAAAGAAAAGGTCCACCGAGATGGCGGACCTTTTAACTTATATCATAACAATATGTTATTGCTTGTCTTCAGCAGGAGGATCGATTTCTGTTGGAATCGGGTTTCTTCTGGTGTTCCACCATACCCAACTCTCGAACAATCCTTCGTTCAGGTCCTGAACACCCTGACGTTGTTTCGCAGCGTCAAGATTTTCGCCATTATAGGTATCTTCAACCGTTGAATAAGTCAAACGTGTAGGCATACCCAAATTAGGATAGTAAGCACCTTCCAGTTCGTATTCGAATATACGAGCCGGGAAACCTGTACGACGTACTTCGATCCAGGCTTGAACGCCCTGACCAAACATCGCCGCCCATTTTTGCTCAAGAATCTTCTGGAATTTTTCGCCTTTCGAGCCACCCCATGCTACAAGCGGATCAGCCAGGTAAGCAGCCTGATCAACAGTTACAGAGAATGCAGAAAAGTCGTCACCGGCTTTGTTCGATGGTGTTACAGTTGCGCCGTCAGCACATCCCCAACGATCCATACTTGCAGCAATACCGGCTTCGTAATGAGCCTGTGCACTTGTTTCGTCGTTTCTACGCAGATAGTACTCAGCCTGAATAAATTCAACTTCATCCAAACACAAAACATACAGCGGTGCAGTTTCGGTATATGCTATTGCTGTACCCAGTAAGGATACGTTCTGGAAAGTTGCGGCTGCATGGGCCAAACCGTTTTGATGTCCGTTGTATTCAATAGCATCAGTTCCCACACTTTTAGGAATAGGCTGTGCGTAGATGTGCACCCTTGGGTCAGTCCGTGCATTCAGGAAGTCAACCATAGTTTGGCTGATACCCTGGTCGGTACGTGAGAACAAGGTGTTGAAAATCGGATTACGGTAAGGTAAGCCCGGATACGCCAATTGTACATTATCGTCGTTGCTTGTCATAATCGGATATTGCGATGAATTACCCAAAATTGTAGCGATTTGAGCATCAGCATCGCTCATAGCTGCAGAACCGGCACTTGTTGTTACCTGGGTTCCGCCAACCATATCGTAAGTAAAATCCCAAGGCGTACCGGCGGCACGGTTAAGAATTCTTAAACGAAGAGAGTTTCCAAACTTTTTCCACATCATTGGGTCGCCACCAAAAAGCAGGTCGCCACTACCAAAGTTAAGTGATGAAGAAGTCAGCAGATCGTTTGCTTCGTCCAATTCTGCAATCATACCGGCATAAATGTCGGCCTGTGTATCGTACACCGGCGTTACATTATCCGATACCAATCCCATATTAGCCTCACTGTAAGGCACATCGCCCCACAGGTCAGTCATCATATCAATTATCAGAACCTTCCATATCTTTGCTGCTGCATACAATTCAGGATCTCCACCATCTTCATTTGCCGGATTGGTTTTATCCATAATAATGGCCAAATCCTGAAGCGGATCAGTATAACGCGAGTGGAAATATCCATCTAGGTTACGAGGCTGATATTTGTCTTCATCAATGTATTGCACTTTGGTCCATTGTTGTGACCAGTTTCCAAGATAGGTGTGCTGCATCCATCCACCCATTTCATATCCGATCTGAGATACAATTGTATGGGTAAAAATATTTATTGCAGGAACATCAACCGGAGAGTTCGGGTTGGTGTTCATCTCCTCAAAGTCGTCTGTACACGATCCTGCTGCTAAAATCAGGACGGTAAACAGGACTAATTTAAAATCTTTCAATATGTTTTTCATGTTCATTGAATTTTTAAGTTAAACCATCCTTATTAAAAATTAATTTTCAAGTCGAAACCAAGAGTTCTGGCCGATGGTATTGGAGTAGAGTTCATACCCACAGAAGTATTACCGGCACTGATTCCGTTCTCAGGATCAACATGTGGCATGTTGTCGTAAATGATCCAAAGGTTACGTCCTACAAACGAAAGGTTCACGTCTCTAACACCTATATCGCTCAGGTAAGGAATGTTGTTGAAGGTATATCCTACAATCACTTCGCGCAATTTAACAAAACCTGCGTCGTAAACTGAAAGACTTGGTTTTCCCCAGTAATCGGTCTCGAAGAAAGTTTGTGCTTCAACATACGAGTTATTAGCTACCGGAGTAGATGATTCGTTTCCTGAGCCATCAGTAAGAACAACACGTCCGTCAACCAGTTTACCATAAACACCATCAACTTTTACACCACCACCGTCTGCAACAGCGTCACGTACGTTTTTGCCATTGTCGTTAGTAGCAGCTGTATTAGCCATTACACCTGAATAACTACCGAACCAGTCAGTAATTGAGTACTGATCGCCACCCCAACGGAAGTCAACCAGGAAGCTCACATTTAAGTTTTTGTAATGGAATGCGTTGTTAACACCACCATACCAATCAGGAGTTACGTTACCAATTTCGGTTTGCTGTGGCGAACGGATATAACGACCGTCGGTTCCAACAACAGGTTTTCCGCTGTACTTAATGTAAGCTAAATCACCTTTCGAGTCATATACTTCGGTTTCGTTTTCGCGAACAATGTCGTATCCCCACATTTGGCCGTATGTTTCACCCAAACGAGCACGAACGGTCATTCCCCACGATCCGGCGTACAGGTTAATGTACTCCAGGTCGCCTGTTAATTTGTTAACCGTGTTTTTGTTGGTTGCCCAGTTGGCTGTAATGTCCCATGAGAAATCTTTGGTCAATACAGGCGTTGCATTTAATGTGATCTCTACCCCTTCGTTCTGGATTTCACCGGCGTTGATGGTTTTGGTACTAAATCCGGTAGTATTCGAGATCGCAATGTTCATAATCTGGTTCTCGGTAACTTCGTTGTAGTATGTTGCATCAAGACTCAAACGGTTGTTGAAGAATTTTAATTCCGCACCAAACTCAAGCGAGTTTTTCGATTGTGGTTTCAATCCCAGAGGAGCCAAAGTATTGGTATACGATAATGAAGGCTGACCACTGAATGGATCAGATGCACCAAATGTTCCCTGCAATGCATAAGCACCTGCAGTACCACCAACCTGCGCATAACTGGCTCTCAGTTTACCGTAAGAAAGAATTCCTGATTCGATTCCCAAAGCTTCAGTAAAGATGAAACCAAGTGAAGCAGAAGGATAGAAATAAGAATTGTTATCGACAGGCAAAGTTGAAGACCAGTCGTTACGAGCAGTTAAATCGAGGTAAAGCATGTCGGCGTAACCAAAGTTAACACTGGCAAATACACTCTGAAGCTCAGTATGAGTTTCTGACATACCTGTTGTTGCAGGAGAAGCAGCATTACTTACAGCGTACAAGTCAGGAATAATCAAACTTGCAACGTGAGTAGCCTCACTACGGTAGTCGTAATGGTTGTATTCCGAACCGATTGTTCCGAGTACGTCCAGATCGCCAAAGTTTTTGTCGAAATTCAATACAACGTTGGCAGTTGTTTCGCTACGAACTGATTCGTAGTTGTCGAAACGTCCGTCCATCCAGTCGTGAGAATTCTTGGCACGAACTTCCTTGATACCTTGTGAATAAGCATCGGTACCTACCATGGCTTTCAACATCATCCACTCGTTAATATCGTAAGAGATGTTTACATTACCCATAAAACGTTCACGGTTCAGAGAGTTGGTGTTTTTATTCAAAGTCCAGTATGGGTTATCGTGGTAACTGTGGTTCCAGTTGTAGTTTCGTCCTGATACAGGATCGATCTCCTGCCAGTTGTCTTTCAACCATTGAGTATCAACCTGACGACCGAACCACTGCATGGTACTTTGGAAAATACCTGCTGAAGTATAACCCGACGACATAATGTTGTCGCTTTCGGTTAAAATGTATGAAGCAGAACCCTGAACACGGATTTTATCAGTTACATTCAAACCGGCATTCAAAGTGAATGTGTTTTTACGTTGATCGGTATTCGGTATCATACCTGTCTGATCCTGGTGCGAAACCGACAGACGGTAGTTGTAATCGTCTTCCATGCGGTTTACCGCAATAGAAGTAGTACTGTTCAAACCGGTATCGAAAAGATTCTTTACGTTATCAGGATGTGCAATCCACGGAGTTGCTTCCCGAATACCTGTTACAGGATCGTAAGGGCTGTCGAACTGAGGAATCAAACGTCCGTCGAGAGCAGGTCCCCACGATTCGTCAATACCATCATTTACACCACCCCAGTTACCATCGACGTATTCAAATTCGCCGTCGTAACCTTGTCCGTATTTGTTCTGGAAATTAGGTAATTTCAATGGATTTGACCATACCATGTTTTGCTGGATAGAAACGCCTAAACCTTTGCGGCCCATTTTACCGGATTTGGTGGTAATAAGTACCACACCGTTCACAGCGCGTGATCCGTAAAGTGCAGCAGCGTTCGCACCTTTCAGTACCGAAATGGTTTCGATATCAGCAGGGTTGATGTCAGCTGAAGAGTTACCGTAGTCAGTACCACTGTAAGCACCTACATCAGAATATGAGTTAATGATCGGGATACCGTCAACAACGAAAAGCGGCATGTTATTACCAGTTAAAGTACTCATACCACGAACGATGATACGAGAACCGGCGCCAACGTTACCAGAAGAGTTGGTAATCTGTACACCCGATAATTTACCTTGCAGCGAGTTTACAACGTTAGGTTCGCGTGCGGTCATCAGTTCATCACCCTCAATGTCCTGAACGGCATAAGCCAAACCTTTCTTCTCGCGTGACTGACCAAGTGCGGTAACCACAACTTCATCCAAACCCAGTACATCAGGTTCCATTACTACGTTAATGGTAGTAGAAGTCCCTAAGGCAATTTCCTGGGTTTTCATACCCACAAAACTCAAAACTAAAGTTCTAGCGTCTTCAGGTGCTTTTAAGGTATAAACACCATCAATGTCGGTGATCGTTCCCAAAGTTGTTCCTTTCACCGAAACCGAAACTCCGGGTATTGGCATATTATCCTCAGCCGAAGTAACCGTACCGGTTATCGTCTTTGTCTGAGCAAAGGCTACCAAATTACCCATGAAAAGGAGTATCGATAAAATAATCGCAATTTTTTTCATAGAAATAATTTTTAGTTATTAAATAAACAGCTATAAAAAATGTAGAATGTATTCATTGTATGAATTGATCTTCTTTTGGTTTTTTCACTTTCCTTAAATCTTATCTCATCTCACAAAACAATAAAAGCCGGGAGGATAAAAAAATTCTACGAAGGGTAATCGTGAGTATATGTTGAGTGAGATCCTCCCGGCAATATTTTTGCCCCGAAAAACATAATTCTAATAAGTTAACAGGAAATAAACAGGTTCTACATATACTACCCTTCATAGAAACGGTTTTAGTAATAATTAAACAGCGTATAAAATATAAATGGATATTTTGTTATGATTCCCCCAAATCAAATATCACATATTACCCTCTTGCAATTGTTAAAAAAATTAACAGTAACAAATGTGTAAAAAAAAATCATAACTCCAAAAATTATGAAATCATTTTTTCGGTTTTTATGACACAGTGAAAGCGTTAATGCCTGATAACGTCAAAACTAACACCCACAAGAAATTTTGAATTTTTATTTTAATTAAGGTTAAATAAACCAAAAACGGTGGTTTGTTTGTGTGTTTTTTAAAAAACCGGGAGGATAAAAAAAGTTCTACGAAGGGTAATTGTGAGTAAGTGTAGAGTAAGTTCCTCCCGGTCTGAAATATTTTTTTATGATCTTTTTCATCGATACGGGAAATCAAGCGGTCCCGCGGTCTAAAAACCTATTTGTGTTCTGTTCCTGAAAAAGAAAAAAACTAATGGTTTATATCAATATCCCACCTACCTGCAGTAAACAGGACTACTTCCACAACACAGTTTGTCATTTCGAAATGTGAAGTTTTTCGAATCTCATATTCCAGTCTGAAAGTAACCGGAAAATCTTCAATCTCGCCAAAAGCAACCAAGGTATTCAACGAACGCTCCCTGGTTTCTAATTTATGCCCACTGGAAATCTCAGTATTCGTTATCACTACTGATTTATCGGGAACGCCATCGGTTTGAAAGTTAATCCAGACTTCATTTTTTATGGATGCATCTCTGGTGAGTTCAGGATCAATCAATTTGACTCCTCTGCGTTCTTTGACTTTATACAGGGCTTTTGGATCGTTGGGTATTATCAGAGAATCGGCTACCCACAAACCGTACTCCTGGATTAAATGGCCTCCTTCGGTCAGATTATTGAATAAACCGTAGCCATCTTTTTTCCCTTTTGTAAAGTTTCCAACGTAATTCGAGCCATTTTCATAGGTATAAACTCCATACCCGTGCGGGTATCCCTTTTTGAAACTTCCGATATAGCTATCAGTACCTTTGGCTGCTCCCTCACCATTTGCCAAACCTTTTCTACAATCACCGTTGTACTGCCCCTGTAATTCTTTTACCAGCACTTTGCAATCGTACTGAGCATATACCGAAAGTGTAAACACGAAAAACAGTCCGAAGAGAAAAGTATATTTTTTCATTTTTACAAGGTATGATGGTTAAAAGTTAAATCCAAGGGTAAAAGCGAGGCCGTTGTTGGTTTTATCAAGATGCTGCTCAGCACCGCTCGAACTTACAACAGTAACTTCTACATAGTCGCGGTAGGAGTATCCCACAGCAAAATAAAATTCGTTAAGATTAGTAGTAACAGAATAACCAAAGCCAACCGAAGCCAGTGCTCCGGGATCGATTTGCTTATAATTTGAAGTGTTGTAGCGCGAATTGATGTTGCCTTTTAAATGCCAGCTATAGCCTACCTGACCATATGCAAAAGGCGACCATTTTTGTGTGTAATTAAAGTAGTATTTATAATCGATCGTAATGGGAATAAACATTTCATCGGTAAACTCAACGCCAAGTCCGCCGGTGAGAACGTGTTGCTGCAGGCGATAACCAATTCTGAAATTCGCCAACGTTCTAAACATAAAATCATCGTCAGCCGTGAATGAAGGATTAAGTGATGTTTCAATTCCTGCAAGAAATTTATTCTGCATACGAACCATTGAATTCTCTTCTGCGTCACTCACGTAATCTCTGTTTTCAGTTTTTAATTCCGGAATCAATATTCTTTCGGAATTACCACCCTTTACCGTAAAACTGAGAAAATACAGTATAATTAAGGGAATAAATGTTTTTCTAATCATTTAATTAATTGCCACAGGTTGAAGAGAAAGAAGTCACCTAAAACAGGTGACTTCTTTTTTATACCATAAATCTTTAATTCTGGTGATACCAGTTCGCCGAAAAGTGTGGTCCACTTCCCGATGTATAGGTTTGACACAATTTGAAATGATACTTACCGTTTTCATCCTGATAACAGTAGTTCCACACTTCACCATTGTAATCGTCATGCTGTTCGCAGGCATCTTCTCTACCTTCTACTGTAACAGTAAATTTCATCGCACCTTCATGTCCTTCAATAGTTTGAGGATTATCCATATCAACCGTGATCAGGTAGTTATATCCCCATCCCGGATAAGTATACGATGTAATAATAGTACGTGAAGAAACTGTTCCAAACGCTAAATCATCAGTAGAACACAGGAATGAATAATCCGTTGCACCACCATATAACCAGTATGCATCCAAGGTATAAGAACCATGGAAAATATTGGTTACACCAATCTGTACGTATTGTGTTCCATAGTTTCCACTAATGAGAACATCAGGATTTGATGTAGATACAATCGAAAATGCGATCATGTATTTATCATCGGCCGACAGACCTGCCGGAGAAAAATCAACTGAAAATTCAACCTCCCGCTCACCTGCCGGAATAGTAACAGTAGTCTCTGAAAAATTATGTTTCGAAGCAGAAAGCACCTGGAATTCAGGATCCACATTCGCAATATATTCCTGAACAGCCTGTTCATCAAGTCTAACAGTTACCTGTAAATCTTCGTCCAATTGCCAGGGTGAAGATAAATTCACTCTAAAATTGGCAGAATATGTTACTGAAGGATCTGTAGTACCCTGAAATGACCTTTTTATATACCCGGCAGAATTCGGCAACTCGTTAAAATCAGCAATATAGGGAGAACCGGCAAAGTTCTCTACCTCAATATCAACCATACTATCGTCGAGGCACGAAGTAGTGACCATCAACGCAACAGCTGTCATTGCTATTAGTATTTTATTCAATGTCTTCATTTTATATTTCATTTTTTTTGTTCAATGATTAATTAACATCCCAGAAAATTTTTGCATCCATTATAAATTCTGAGTTATAAGTAACTCCTGTTTTATCGATGGCTGCATTTACATTTTCTGAATTAATATCGAGTTCCCGCTGAGGATAAAGCATCCGAACAGGAACCTGTGCACGTATAATGTTATTATAATAAGAGATCATCGATGTTTCAATTTCATTTGGATCACCTGGTTCAGGATAACCTGTCCGGCGGAAATCGGCATATGCCTCATAATGGTTTATTCCTACCATGGCTATGTATTTCTGATAAATAATAGATCTTATAGGATCTCCATCATTCCAGGCAGCATCACCGACAAGGTTTTCCAGATAAGTTGTAATTAAATCATCCGTTTCAACACCTTTTCTCTCTCCATAATATTCGATAGATGCAACAACTCCAGCTTCCCAGTATTCCTGTGCGGTACCGGTAACTCCTGCCGACGACAGATTGTAACCTCTTGCCAGGGCTTCTGCAATCAGGAAATCAGTTTCCATAATCGAAATCACCATTACATCACCGTTAGTGGTTCCACCGTAGATACCAGGTCCCATACGTACAGAACTATGTCCCCAGTGGTCTTCCGGAGCACCGTTTTGCCCTAACTGAAGCGCATGGTCATAATTTTCAGACTCAACACCCGGTTCCCAACACAGTTCGAGACGTGGGTCGTTTGATGATTTATATAAGGCTGACAAAAATACGTTAAGACCATATTGCTGGTTAGCACTGGTTAAATCGCCACTGGTGTTTTTACCATAGGCTGTATAAATCGGATTCATTTTACCTGATGTATTATCGATATACCCTGGATTTGCAGTTACAGAGCTTGTGATAAATCCTACTTCATCAAAACTCATATTACTGCTAACGTAACTGTCCCTGGCAAGCGACTGACGCATAAGTATACGAAGCTTAAAAGTATTGGCAATTTGCTTCCAGTACTCAAGATCACCACCACCAATAATGTCAGAAGTTTCATCAACGGTCTGTGAATTTTCAGCGGCTAAATTCAAATAAATAATTGCCGAATCCAATTTCATAACCAAATCATTATATACTTCCTGAGCATCGTCGTAAACAGGTGTTACATTACCATCGAAACCTCCAACAGCTTCGCTGTACGGAATATCGCCGTATGTATCAACTAATCTTTGATAAGTTACCGAAGATAATATATCGGCAATAGCCATGTATGCAAAGTTACCTTCTTCCATCGCTGCAGCTTTCACATACTGCAAGCTTTTGAGTTCTGCACGATAAGGATCGTTAAAATCGGCATTGTAATCAGAAGATGTCATATTATAACTTTTAACATTATTCCATCCTGACCATCCTCCGGAGTGCCCATAATATCCGATCCAAGCTCCATAAAGCGCATTGTATCCACCGCTGCTCCCGATTTGCTGACGTTCTGCGAATTGCTTTTCAGCACCGGTTAGCACTAATTCTTTTGTTGAAGATGTCAGGTTGTTTGGATCCTGATTAATATCCAACCAATCATTACATCCCGTGAATCCTGCGAACAGGATCATCATCACTGAGTATATAAGTATTTTTTTCATCTTATTCATTTTTAACTGGTTAGAATGTTACTGTCAAGTTAAAACCGTACGATTTTGTAGGAGGAATAGCTCCTGCAGGAGAATAACCCACTTCATTACCGCTTCCATTATTTGCTTCCGGATCTCCATAAACATTTGATTCTGGCAACCAGGTCCACAAGTTACGTCCAATAAAACCGGCTCTTATACCTTTAATGAATTCGCCGGTATAGTTATTAAGGAATGAACCAGGCACGTCATAATACAAGCTAACTTCCCTAATTTTGAGGAAGGCTGCGTTCACTACAAACGGTCTTGAAATATTACGATAAGTTTGTGTCCAGAAATCAACATTACCTTCAATGGTTGTGATATTGGTATTTTCAACATATTCCGGATTATCGGCTGTTCCAACATTAATGACCGAGTTAGGATAAACAAATCTTTCACGACCGGCTGAAGCAGAAACTGCATCAATTCCCGGGAACATCATGTCGTTACCAAGTCCACTACGCATTACGTGTCCGCCTCGGTATTCTGCTGATAAACCTGCTGTAAATCCGTTCCAACGAAGGTAAGTCTGAACACCTACAATATGTTTTGGTGTGGTTTGACCTGTAATGTGCAGATCGGTACTTTTAGTTGGCATACCAGTGCTGGCATCCACAATAACTCTTCCATAATACGGACTGGATTCATCCATTACACGGTCAAAATCAGATGCTTTATTCACCGGATAAGATTCACCAACAATCGCATATACAAAGTTATTTCCTAAGTACAATTCATCGAAAGCATCGGTTAAAGAAACAACCTCACTTTTTAAGTAGGCATAACTTACGTTAACATCCCAACGTAAATCGTTGGTTGAAACAGGTACTAATCCCAACTCCAGTTCAAGACCACTGTTTTTCATTTCACCAGAGTTAACATTCATGTTACTGTAACCTGATGAATAGGCAATTTCTGCCGGCAGTGTTTGGTTGGTAGTCGACATAGTGTAGTAGGTAGCCTCCAGATTAACTCTTGATTCAAGGAAGTTCAGATCGAGACCAATCTCTTTCGACAAGGTGAATTCAGGCTCCAGGTAACGGTTTTTCAATGAATTACTAATTGAGTGAGCAGTTAAACTTCCGTATGGAAATCCACCTGTGACACCAAATGTATTTTCAAGATCGTAAGGACTGATGTTGATACTACCTACTTTGGCAATACCTCCTCTGATTTTACCGTATGACAAAACTGAGTTGTCTTTTAATCCCGGAATAGCTTCGGTAAAAATAAACGATACATCAACTCCCGGGTAGAAGAATGACCAGTTGCTTGGATCCAAACGAGAATCCCAGTCATTACGGCCTGAAGCGTGCAGGAATAAGAATTCTTTATAACCTAAAGTTAAATCACCAAAAACACCCCAACGTCTGGTTTCGGTATAATATTGATCGCCGGTTAATTCCCCTAATCGGTTTCTGAGGTTGTATACTCCCGGTACTTCAAGTTCAGAAACATCGGTTCTTAAGTAGTTATAATAGGTTGAACGTGTTGAAGCACCGGCAATTGCATTCAGACTAAAATCGCCAAAGGTATGATCAACTGTTAAAAGGAAATCGTTGGTCCAACGCCAGCTCAAAGTAGAACCATCCTGAACATCGGCTTTAATATCGCCGGAGATAGACCTACCTGAATCATGAATAGCCCAATCGCTAAAATCCCAGGCTTCATAAGTCGTTTTCCAAACATTTGTCATCAAGTTCATCGATGTCCTTGCAGTGGCTTTTAACCATGGAGTAATTTGCTGACTTAAATCCAAAGTACCGATCAATTGATCGCGTCTTCTTTTTCTACGATCCTTATCAATTTGCGTATAAGGGTTGTCGTAGTATGCATTGTAATAGTGGTTAATATCGGCCCAGTTGGTCCATTCCGGAGTTGAAAGTGGTCTCCAGTCGGAATAAGAAGTTAATGGGATGTGCTGTGCAGTATTGTATACCGACCACAATACATTGTCAACTGTAACATCATCCTCTATATGCGTAAAGTTAACATTGGCTCTTGCAGTAAAGCCTTTGTATTTGCGGGTACCGTTAAAACGAACCGCATCGCGTCTTAATTCATCTTTTGGAATCAGACCTTTAACAACCGCATCCTGCAATGAAATAAAGAATGAGCCCTTATCATCACCAGCAGAAAACGAGAGGTCGTTCTGCATCGTTAAACCAGTATTAAAAAAGGCTTCTTTCTCTCCGGAAATAGGAGAGTAAGGTACTTCCTGAAAATTTCCATATTCATCATAAACACCAATCATAATGGGTTCGCCATCGAATTCGTGACCATATTGCTGGTTTTCGTACGATTCGTAAACCGGGTTACCATAAGCATCGCTCGATGAGCCTGAACCAAAACGATTCTGCATTTCAGGTAGATAAGCCAACTTGTCGAAGGTAGTTGAATTACTAAATTGAATCTGAATGTTTTGTTTGCTACCTTGTTTTGTTGTAACCATGATAACACCGTTAGCAGCATCAGAACCATAAAGAGCAGAAGCGTTAGCCCCTTTCAAAATACTGATGTCCTGAACGTCATTCGGATTCAACGAAGTTAAATAGCTCAGTGAAACCGGAACTCCATCTAAAACAAGAAGTGCCTGGTTATTACCAGTAAAAGAACGGTTACCACGAAGTGTTACCCTTTGATCGGGATTTACACCAGTACTGGTAGTAGAAATTTGCAAACCTGCAACTTTACCTTGTAAACCTGTTGCCAGAGTTGGCGACTTGGCCATAGTCAGCGTTTCCTCGTCTACTTTACTCATCGAGTAACCAACCTCACGCGCTGAACGCTCAATACCAATTGCAGTTACTACCACTTCATCGATACCAACTAAATCGGGTTCCATAGAAATAGAATAACTTGTTGCTTCGGTCAGAATCACAGTTTGATTCTTCATCCCTACAAAGCTAACAATCAGTTCTTTTGCATCCTCCGGAACTTTCAATTCAAAGTTTCCGTCGATGTCGGTAACTGTACCCAAGGTGGTACCCTTCACTGCTACCGAAACCCCGGGTATTGGCATCTCATCCTCAGAAGATACAACCTGTCCGGTTATGGTCTTCGTTTGAGCATTTACTACCAAATTACCCATGAAAAGGAGCATCGATAAAAAAATCGCAATTTTTTTCATAGAAATAATTTTTAGTTATTAATTAAACAGCTGTAAAAAATGTAAAATGTATTCATTGCATGAATTAATCTGGTTATGTTCTGTTAATCAACTGATTACTACCTATGCAAGGTGATAGAAAATGCCGGGAGGCCAAAATCCTACGAAGGGTAATCGTGAGTATATGTTGAGTGGGATCCTCCCGGCAAAGTATTTTGCCCTGAAAAATTATGATGTAATAAGCTATCAGGAAATAAACAGGTTGTACATATACTACCCCCCATAGAAATAGTTTTAAATTAATAATTAAACAGCATTTATAGTAAATTTCAATATGTCTTAATTTGTGACTGGATTCCCCCAAATCCGTCATGTCACAAATTACCCTTCCGTCATAATTCTTAAAGTTTGTTAAAATAACATTATGCAAATATCGAATAAACTTCAAATCTGCCAAACAAATTGTAAGTTTTTTGCCCTAAAAAGTGACAAACGCCGAATAAAATATCTGTTTGTATTTATTTTTGCTGCTATAATAGTTCTGCAATATCTTTTATATTAACAACCCTAAATGCCCCTTCCGGTGTGCGCTCCAAAGGTTTATGTTTATTACCGTCAGCCTGCCAAAAAGCTTGATAATGCACGGCGTCCATCCCAAAGCGAAGTGCTCCCAAAACATCCACCTCCCAGTCGTCGCCGATCATTAAACTTCTGCTCTTTTTTGCATTGGCCGATTTTAGTGCATATTCGAAGATTTCACGTGAAGGTTTCGGCGTACGAACTTCTTCCGAAATAAATACTTTTGTAAAATAGGACTCGAGCCCCGAACTTTGCAGTTTTTTATATTGCACTTCTTTAAATCCGTTGGTTATGATGAATAGCTTGTAATTTTTTGTTTTTAATATGTTTAGTAATTCAAGTGTTCCGTCAACCAATTGATTTTGCTTTGGCATTTCGTGCAAGTAAAGCTCATTCATTTTATTGGCATCAATTCCGCTTATGTTCAAATCATCGAAAGTGAATTGAAAACGCTGAAAAGTTAGCTCCTTCTTTTTTACCTGATTTTTACGGTAGGCGTCCCACAAGTCTTTATTGTGTCGGGAATAAGCAGCATAAAATTCTTCGAAACTTACATCGCCATTATCGAGCTTCAACAATCTGAATGCCGACTTCATGGCAATTTTTGAATTGGTTTTAAAATCCCAGAGGGTATTATCGAGATCGAAAAAGAGGTGTGTATATTTTCGTTGCATATTTCCTAATTGTGCCCTCTGGCAGCGCGGTTACTTCCCATTATTCCCTTCAACTACAATCACAATTTCGCCCTTTGGCGGATGTTCGGTATAGTAGTTTTCCAGTTCGTTCAGGCTTCCGCGTTTTACTTCTTCGAACATTTTGCTGAGTTCGCGGCAAACACAAGCCTGTCGGTCTTCTCCAAGAAAAGTGGCCAGCTGATTCAACGCTTTAACTAAACGAAAAGGCGATTCGTACAAAATCATCGTTCGTGTTTCTTCTGCCAGAAATTTCAGTCGGGTTTGACGCCCCTTTTTTTGCGGTAAAAATCCTTCGAATACAAATTTTTCGGTTGGGAGTCCGGAAACTGCCAATGCCGGGATCAGTGCCGTAGCTCCGGGCAGACACTCCACTTCAATCTGATTTTCCACACAACTACGCACCAGTAAAAATCCGGGATCGGAAATGGCCGGTGTTCCTGCATCGGAGATCAAAGCTACAAGACTCCCCATTTCAATCTGCTGAACAATGGAATTCACCGTTTTATGTTCGTTGAATTTGTGGTGCGAAACCAGGCGTTTTTCAATTTCGAGGTGTTTCATAAGTTTTGACGACACCCGGGTATCTTCGGCGAGGACCACATCGGCATTTTTAAGCACCTCGATCGCCCGCAAAGTAATATCCTGCAAATTGCCAATAGGAGTTGGTACCAATATTAATTTGCCGCTTTTATCCATTAGGGAAACGACGTTTTACCAGATTAACAAATTTCAGACTGGTTTCATTTTTTTTCCACCTGTAATTTTGCTGAAGATAGCTCACCGCCTCCTGAATGTTATTCAGTTGGTCGAGTTCGGTCACGGTTTTTACAAAATTATCGGCATCGCCATTAAACAATTCGCGAATGTACTGGTAACGATCGTTTATTCCGATGGCGCCCTGAATACTTACCACGGGACTGTTTGACAGTTTATTCTCCAACTTACCGCTGCCATTTGACAGTAGATCGTTCACTGATTTTTCTTTTAAAAAGCTATCACCCAAAGTTCGGCCATTCAGCTCTTCAGTTTCTTCTTCGAGTTCCACATCATCATTCGATACCACTTTATTTTCTTCGGGAGAAGAATCCGTTTCCAGAATCTCTTCTGTATCTGCGTTCTCATCTTCAGGTTCAGGCGCTTCATCCATAATTTCCTCCCTCTCCTCTTTCACTTCTTCAATCTCTTCTACAACAGTCTGAACTTCCGACACTTCTTCGTCCTCAGGCTTTTTTGCTGCTACAGGCTCTTCTATTTCAGGCGCCTGTGTATTTTCCTCCTTCGTGTCTGCTTTTTCATCCGAAGTTTCAATAAGCGTTTCCTGCTCCGACAGTGCATTCACCGGCTCTACCGAAGACGAATGATTCAACGATTTTCCCTCTTTATCTTCCAGAATCTGAATAATTTGTTTGGCTGCTTTAAAGCGACTTTGTAAAAATTCAAGCTCATAATCATCAAAACCCGTACTGCCCTTTTCTGCAAACAGTTCCTCAATCTTGGCAATGTCCTTCAAAAGAAACTTCAGTAGTTTTTTATTTTCCATTATGCGAAGAAAAACGTTTAAATTATACTTTTGTAAAAGTAGTAAAATCTATAAGAGTAACGTTTAATGTTTATTGAAAGGGATGTAAACGGCCACAAAAAAGTTGGCACCATTGAAGTTATAGCCGGTTCAATGTTTTCGGGAAAAACAGAAGAACTGATACGCCGGTTGAGAAGGGCGAAGTTTGCCCGTCAGTCGGTCGAGATTTTTAAGCCAACTGTTGATGTGCGTTACTCGGAGGATGAAGTGGTTTCGCACGACGAGAATACCATTCGGTCCACACCTGTGGAAAATTCAGCAAACATTTTGTTGCTTTCAGGAAATGTTGATGTTGTGGGAATCGACGAAGCCCAGTTTTTTGACAAAGGTCTTATTGATGTGGTTGCCAAACTGGCCAATATGGGCACGCGAGTGATCATTGCCGGTCTCGATATGGATTTTAAAGGTGTTCCTTTTGGCCCCATTCCCGGATTGATGGCCATTGCCGACTACGTAACAAAAGTGCATGCCATATGTGTTCGTTGTGGAAGCATTGCGCAATTTTCGCACCGCTTAACCGAACAGGAACAAGTTGTACTTTTAGGTGAAAAAGAAGCTTACGAACCGCTGTGCCGAAGTTGCTATAACAAAGCCGTAAAATAATTATGCTGAATCTTCCATTAAATCAAATAGCCACAGCAATCTATGGAAAAGTAAATGCCACAGAGGAAGAATTAGCCAGTAATATTTTGGGAGTAATTACGGATAGCCGTTTGCATTCTACCGAAAAAAATCCATTGTTTTTTGCACTTCAAGGTCCCGTGCACAACGGGCACCATTTTATTGCCGACCTGATCACTAAAGGTGTAAGGTATTTTGTCATTTCCGATAAGAAATTTATAAGCAACGATGCCGCGTTCATTTTAGTAAGCGATACCACTAAAGCGCTACAGCAACTTGCTGCATACGTTCGGCAACAATTTAATTACCCGGTTGTGGGAATTACTGGCAGTAACGGAAAAACCATCGCTAAAGAATGGTTATACGACCTTCTGGAACATGACCTAAAAATCGTTCGAAATCCTAAAAGTTATAATTCGCAGGTGGGTGTTCCGCTTTCGGTTTTACTGATGGACCGAAGTTACGAACTCGGGATATTTGAAGCGGGTATTTCACAACCCGGGGAGATGCAGAACCTTGAGAAAGTGATTCAACCGGAACTGGGCATCCTGACCAATATTGGTGATGCGCACCAGGAATTTTTTACTTCAGTAGAGCAAAAGCTGGATGAAAAATTGCTTTTATTTCGTAATGCAAAAAAACTGGTTTGCCGAATCGATGATCCGATAGTTGAATCGACTGTAAAAGCATTTTGCCACGCCAACAATGTTGAACCTGTTTTTTGGAGCACTAAAAACAAAAAGACTGCGATTCATTTTGAAGTTGAGAAGAAAGCAACAAATACAGAATTAGTGGCCCGATATAAAGCGAAAAAATATTCTTTCGAAATTCCGTTTAACGACGAGTCGGCCATCGAAAATGCCTGCCACTGCTTTGCGGCTATTGTTGCTCTCGAAAAAGATCCTGAACGATTCCTTTCCCGCTTTCGGCAATTGCAGCAGGTGGCCATGCGTCTGGAAATCAAACAGGGAAACCATCAAAACATTTTAATCAACGATTACTACAATTCCGATCTGAATTCGCTGTCGATTGCGCTATCGGTTTTGATGCAGCAAGCGGGCGAGAAACAGGAAAAGGTAATTATACTCTCCGATATTCAACAAACCGGATTGCCACTGCCAGAACTTTACAGCCGGGTAAATAATTTGCTGAAAAAATGGCGAATTGATCGATTGGTGGGCATTGGAAAAGACATCAGTGCCAATCGCGAACAGTTCAAAATAAACAGCGAATTCTACCGGGATATCCTGGATTTTGAAAGTCGTTTTAGCCGGTACTCCATTCAGAACTCGGCCATACTGATAAAAGGGGCACGTCAATTCCGTTTCGAACGGATCTCGGGATTGTTGCAGCAAAAGGCGCATCAAACCGTGCTGGAAATTAGCCTGAACGCTCTGGTGCATAACCTGAATATTTTCAGAGGGCTTTTAAAACCTAAAACCAAAATAATGGTCATGGTAAAAGCATTTTCCTATGGCAGCGGCGATGTGGAAATTGCACGATTATTACAGTTTCAGAAGGTTGATTACCTGGCTGTAGCAGTAGCCGACGAAGGCGTTCAACTGCGAAAAGCCGGAATTCATTTGCCCATTATTGTCATGAATCCCGAACGCGACAGTTTTCAGAATATGTTCGACCACCGGCTGGAACCGAATTTATACAGTACCGATCTGGTGAAAGAATTTGTGGATGCGATTTCAACCACCAACATTCTTGAATTTCCAGTGCATCTCAAAATCGATACGGGAATGAACCGGTTGGGTTTGAAAACAGATGCTGAGATTAGCACAAGCGTTGGACTGCTGACAAATTCAAACCGGGTAAAATTACATTCGGTATTTTCGCACCTGGCTGGCAGCGACGATGAAAATCTGGATGATTACACGCGCGAACAGTTCGAAAGGTTTGAACAATTCACTAAATTCATCGCTGAACGGATTCCTTATTCTTTTGATCGTCACATCCTGAATTCAGCAGGAATTGAACGCTTCCCCAATAAACAGTTCGAAATGGTTCGTCTGGGTATTGGACTTTACGGCGTTTCGCAAACCGGACTTCCGCTGGAAAACATTGGTACACTAAAAAGCACGGTTTCGCAGGTAAAAACCATTCAATCAGGCGAAACAGTGGGCTACAACCGAAAAGGAGAAGTTAAGGACGAAAGTAAAATTGCCATCGTTCCCATTGGATATGCCGACGGAATTGATCGGAAACTGGGAAACAAAAACGGAACTGCTTTTATTAACAGTAAAACAGTGCCCATTATCGGTAACATTTGTATGGACATGCTAATGCTGGATGTAAGCGCAGTTAAAGTTGAAGCGGGTGATCGGGTAGAATTGTTTGGGCCTAATATTACAGTGACCGAAGTTGCCGAAAAGGCAGGAACCATTCCATATGAAATACTTACCGGAATCTCGCAACGCGTGAAACGGGTTTACCTGCAGGAATAAAAAAATGCCACCCGGAAAACAACAGGTGACATTTCGAAAACTATATAAATCTTATATCTACTCTAGTGTCTTGTCATGTCTGAAATGACGTATAGGATGAAGTTATTTTGGATTTATACAAGGCAAAAAATATGCGCATAGCGGCGTTCTGTAAATATTTTTTAACGTCGAAAAAATTCAAAAGAACAAATCATTGTCCGTTAGAGCAGGCTTGACACGACACTAACCCAATTTGCTGATCCGTTCCAAACGATTTGGATCGAGGATCTTTATTTTTCGCCCGTCGATAGCTATCACTTTTTCGCTGGCAAAAGTCGAAAGCGTACGAATAGCATTCGAAGTGGTCATGTTTGAAAGATTGGCAATATCTTCTCTCGAAAGATAAGCGCGCAAAGTGGTGCCATCGTTTTCAAAACCGTATTTATCTTTTAACAAAATTAACGATTCTGCAAGCCTTCCGCGAATATGTTTTTGGGTTAGTGTGACGGTCCGGGCATTCGAGAATCCCAGTTCTTTACAAAGCTTACGAATGATTTTGTGTGAAAAATCGCTGTTCTTCAACGCACGGTTAAAAATAAAATCCGGACTTATCGTACAAATCAGAGATTCTTCAAGTGTAACTGCTGAACCAATATGATTTTCTTCGCCGAGCAATGCACGATAACCAATCAGTCCAAGTGGTTTCGACATGCGAATAATTTGCTCGCGGCCACCAACGCCTTCCTTAAAAATCTTCACTTTCCCATTTACGAGAATCATAAATCCGGCTGGTTTATCGCCTTCTTTAAAAACAAACTCGTTTTTCTTATAATGAGATAAGGAAATATGATGCTGCAGTTCCTCTTTTTCATCCGGAGATAAAAGGTAAAAAATCGACTTTTGATTCTCGACAATATCTTTCACTCCCATCTCTGTATTTAACATATTACCGTCTGTATGTTTTACAGCATCAAAGCTAAAAAAAAATGTTAATAATAGATTTTTTTTAACCTTTATTTTACACTACAGACATCGAATTCTGTAATTGTAAATCCAACACTTTAAAGATTTTATTTAATAGCGGGCAACCAGCGGCATCTTGCGGCCAAAGCCAAATGCTTTTGAACTTATCCTTAAAATAGGAGCCGCCTGAAAGCGTTTATATTCATTCATGTTCACCATGCGAACTACCTTTCGTACAACACTTTCATCAAAACCCATATCGGCAATTTCGCGCGGCGATTTGTTAAGTTCAATATAGTTAAACAACATCACATCCAGGTCTTCGTAATCGGGCAGCGAATCGGTATCTTTCTGATCAGGACGCAATTCGGCGGAAGGTGGTTTAACAATGGTATTTTCAGGAATGATCTCGCCGTCTTTATTCATGAATCGCGATAGTTTATATACATCCATTTTATACACATCGCCCAAAACGGCCAATCCACCATTCATATCGCCATACAACGTTCCGTAGCCCACAGCACTCTCACTTTTATTGGTGGTATTCAAAAGTATGTGCCCGAATTTATTCGAAATGGCCATTACAAAAATACCACGGGCGCGTGCCTGTATATTTTCCTCAGCCACATCAGGTGCACGATCTTCGAAAAGCGGCTTCAGTTCTTTCTCAAATGCGTCAACCGTTTCCTGAATATGCACAACATCGTAACGAATTCCGAGGTTTTCGGCCAAAATACGTGCGTCTTCCACGCTGTGCTCCGATGAATATTTTGATGGCATTAACAGTACGCGCACATTTTCAGGCCCGAGTGCACGAACAGCCAACACGGCAACTACCGCTGAATCAATTCCGCCGGAAAGGCCAAGAGTAGCCTGTTTGAATCCCATTTTCTGGAAATAATCAAGAATTCCAAGCACCAGTGCATCATGTATTTTTTCGATGTAATCAGTGTGTTTCTGCACTTGCTTTTGACCTAAATCTTCGGTATCAACAACCAGAGTATCTTCTTCGAAATACTTCAATTCTTTCACAATTTCGCCATCACGATCAATAAAAACCGATCCTCCGTCGAAAATCAATTCGGTTTGTGCGCCCACCTGGTTGCAGTATAAAATTGGGATACCGAAGTTTTTCGCTTTTTTTACCAATACATCTTTTCGCCAGCCTTCCTGGTTAAACGAAAACGGCGAGGCGGAAATGTTCACCACAAAATCGGGTTCGAGTTTGGCCAACTCTTCCATGGGCGAAATGGAATACAACTTATCTTTTCCAAACTCATTGGCAGTAGGTTGCTCGTCCCACAAATCTTCACAAATGGTTATGGCGATACGTTCGTTTTTATACTCCACAATCTGAAACTCGCGGTTGGGTTCAAAATGACGGTATTCGTCAAAAATATCGTAAGTCGGCAGCAGTGTTTTATTGTGCATGCTTTGGATCTTCCCGTCGCTCAAAAAGAAAGCTGAGTTGAAAAGTGTTTTACCGCGTTCGTTCTCATTGATGCGCGGTGCCCCTATAACGGCAGCCACACCTTCACACGACTTCGCAATAACCAAAACTGCTTCTTCAGCCTTTTTGATGAATTCCTTCTTTTCGAGTAAATCGTGCGGATAATATCCGGTTACCGATAATTCGGAAAAAATCACCAGATCGACCTGCTTTCTTTTTGCCCGTTCGATCGCATCGATAATTTTCTTTGAATTGCCTTCAAAATCGCCGATGGTATAATTTAATTGCGCGAGTTCAACTTTCATCCTTTAGAGTTTAACGTTCAGCGTTTAAAGTTCAGCATGGTCTTCGTCGCTTCAAACCTGAATGAATAACAATTGCAAAAGTTCAATTTTTAGTTCAATTTCGCAATATTAATCTGCAGCATGCGTATTGATTTAAAAATCTTGTAAAATGAAGCGACCAAAGCATCTTGTTTTTCTACTCATAATGTTAATTGTTGTGCTGTCGGCCTGTAAGCGAAATCCGTTGAAAGTTGACATTTCCGACATCCAATCGGAGGCCGAGATTGTACCTTTTGGCGAACTGCTTTTTAATATTGAAGAAGGCGACACACTTGAAGCGATAGCAAAATTAAGCAATGAATATCCCGATTTTTTTAACCTCTTCACTTATCGGATCATTCGAATAGGAGGAATTGGCGACCAGGATTTTCCGGAACTGATGAAAACATTTCTTGCTGACACCTTGATTCAGGAAGTAAAAGTTAAAACCGATTCGGTTTTCAATAATCCGAAAAAGCTGGATAAACAGCTGGTAAAAGCCTTCAAATATTTTGCCTGGCATTTCCCCGATAAAGAAATCCCGACCATCTATACCTACATCTCGGGTTTTAATCAGTCGATTGTTACGGCCGAAAACCTGGTTGGGATCAGTTTGGACAAATACCTTGGGCGCGATTGCAAATACTACCAGCAACTAAATACCACTCCGCAATACAAAATTCAGAACATGCACAAAGATCGCATCGTTCCGGAAGTGGCTTATGCCTGGGCACTTACAGAGTTTGAAGATCCGAATTCGGCCACCAACCTGCTGGACCATATTGTACAGAAAGGGAAACTGATGTACCTGGTTGATGCGATGCTCCCCGATACGCCCGATTCTCTTAAAATCGGTTACAGCACCGAACAACTCAACTGGTGCCAAATGAATGAAGTGCCAATGTGGACCTATCTTATCGAGCATAAAATGTTGTATTCGAACAAACGAATGGACATTGTACGATACGTGAACGATGCCCCTACCACCAGCGGTTTTCCATTAGAATCGCCGGGGAGAACAGGTGTATGGATCGGCTGGCAGATTGTTCGCCAATACATGAAAGAACATCCTGAAGTAACGCTGGAAGAATTAATGAACAACAAAGAATATCAGCAAATTCTGAACGAATCGGAATATGATCCGGGTTAGGAAACAAAAAGCCCGGTAAAATTTACCGGGCTTTTCGTAGTATCGTGTTTAGTTATTTTATTGTTCCAATATTTTTATGTTTCGGAACCAAACATCATCTCCATGATCCTGCAAAGCAATTACACCTGACTTCGCAACTTTAGCCCAGTCGGGATTCAAACCCGGGAATTTTGAGTCGGCAACCATTTTGTTCCAGGCATCAGTCCATAAATGATATTCCAAAACCGTTTCTCCATTCTGGCGGTGCCAAACACTTCCGCGGTATACTTCAATCTCAACTGTATTCCACTCGCCGGCAGGCTTTGCATTTTGCGGAACTGCAGGGATTAAATCGTACAGCGAACCTGCCATGCGGTTACCGTCTTTTCCTGCTCTTGCATCGGGATGGCGCTCGTTATCCAGCACCTGCATCTCGGGTGCGGTGTAATAAATCTGAGGCCATTTGGTGTTGTCTTGTCCCAGGTAGAAAATACCGGAATTTCCACCTTCCGAAATTTTCCATTCCAGTTTTAATCGGAAGTTGGAGTATTCTTTTGTCGTAACAATATCACCACCATCGCGGCCACCGGCTTCACCCTGGCCTGAACCTTTACAATGTAAAGTACCGTCAACAATTTCCCAACCGGTCGGGAAATGATCTTTATTATAACCTTTCCAACCTTCACTGGTTTTGCCGTCGAATAGCATTACCCAGCCTTCTTCTTTTTCTTTTTTTGTTAATTGATTTAATCCGGCTGATCCACCTGTTTTGGTACTTTTACACGACATGGTAAAAACAAAGGATGCTGCCAGCAGATAAAGGAAAATTCTTTTCATTTGATATTATTTAATTGGTTAAAGATTAAATGTCGTTTATTCGATTGAACGACTAAAGTACAAAAATATTAAATTCTATTCTTTCCCGTCTGTAAAAGGTAAAAATTAAGAAAAAACCGATTTAACCGACCTTCGGGCCGTTTATTAAAATCATCTTTTGTAAATTCGGGATATGAACTGGTAGTATGTCACAAATTAATAATTATGAATGATACCGTAAAACCAAAAAGAATTGGAATATTGACCGCCGGAGGAGACTGCCCCGGTTTAAATGCTGCGATAAGAGGTGTTGGTAAAACCGCAATAGTTGAATACGGAATGGAAGTATTAGGATTTCATGCCGGATATTCGGGACTGATCAGCGGGAAACACAACGTTTTAAAAGAATCGGCCCTGTCGGGGATATTGACGCTTGGAGGAACAATACTTGGAACCTCGAGAGAAAAACCCTTTAAGATGAAGAAAAACGGCGATGACCTCCATAAGCCGGAAAAAATAAAAAAGAATTATAAAAAACTGGGACTCGATGCCGTAGTTTGCATTGGGGGAAACGGTACCATGAAAACTGCTAACCTGCTTGCAAAAGAAGGCTTAAATGTTGTTGGAATTCCAAAAACAATCGATAACGATGTTTGGGGAACAGACGTAACCTTTGGATTCGATTCCGCCGTTCAAATTGCCACCGATGCTATCGACCGTTTGCACACCACAGCCAACTCGCACCAACGCGTTATGATCATTGAAATCATGGGACACCATGCAGGATGGCTGGCACTTTATTCGGGATTAGCCGGTGGTGGAGACATTATTTTATTGCCCGAACTGGAATACAACATCCGTTCGGTTTGCAAAAAAATCGAAAACCGTTACGAAGACAATAAACCCTACTCAATTGTGGTAGTGGCCGAAGGGATCGATCACCCAAAAGAAGTGTCGGCAGCTTCTCACATAGCGGAAGCCATTCAAACTTACACCGGAATTGAAACACGCGAAACCGTGTTGGGTTATATCCAGCGTGGTGGTTCGCCAACGCCTATGGACAGGATTCTGGCAACCCGTTACGGTGCGTTTGCGGCACAGTGCATTGCCGAAGGTAATTTCGGAACAATGGTCGCTATAAAAGACAACGACCTCACAACAGTATCGCTGGAAGAAGTTGGAGGAAAACTTCGACTGGTTGAACCGGAAAACGGACTTATTGCAAAAGCAAGGAAAATGGGCGTTTCGTTTGGCGACGAATACTTGTAATAAGGATAAATGACAGGATAAACAATTGCGTTCTTCGGATCTCTCGGGGAACGCTTTTTTACAGCGGTAAATGAACCACTTTTTTGGTTTCGAAAAACCGCTCCGAAAAATATGCCGACAATTCCTGCACAAAAACTTTTCGGCCAAATGGCTTCAGTTCATCTTTCAAATCGCCGCCTTTCAGGTAAAGAATTCCATTGGGCAGCGCATTTCTTTGTTGCCTCGAAACGTTAAAATTTATCCATTGCACAAACTCCGGTAAACGTGTAACAGCACGGCTGACTACAAAATCGTATTTGTCTTTTAACTGTTCAGCCCTGATCTGTTCGGCAGTAAGATTTTCCAACCCCAGTGCTTCGGCCACATTTTTCACCACCTTAATTTTTTTTCCTATCGAATCCACCAGATGAAACTGCACATCGGGGAACATTATTGCCAAAGGAATTCCGGGGAAACCACCACCGGTTCCAACATCGAGGATCCTTGTATTTTTTGTAAAACGAATGAACTTGGCAATGCCCAGCGAATGCAATACATGCCGTTCGTAAAATTCTGAAAAATCTTTTCGCGAGATCACGTTGATCTTTGCATTCCAGTCGGCATATAATGGCTGAAGTTGTCCGAATAATTCAATTTGTTTTACTGATAAATCGGGGAAGTATTTCTGAATAATTTCCATTTACACCTTAATCTTTTGGATTGATCTCGGTACTTTCAATCATTTTAAACAACATTTCGCGGGCCCTGAACAACTGGGCTTTAACTGTACCGAGCGGCAAATCTAAGGTTTTTGCAATTTCTTCGTACGAAAATTCTTTAAAATAACGCAACTCCACCAACACCTGGTAACGAGGCTTTAGTTTTCGCACCACATTCCGCAACAGAATGGCTTTTTGTTTTCTTATCAATTTTTCCTCGGGATCGGGTTCTTTCGATTTTAACCGCACCGAATCGGTGTTTTCGTTCTCCTCTTTGTTTTCGATGGATACATGCACACCCTTCTTCTTACGGAGAAAATCAATACAATTATTCGAGGCAATTTTGAACAACCAGGTGCTAAATGCGTAGGTTGGAGAATACTGATGGAGGCTTTTAAACGCCTTACCAAAGGCTTCTAAAGTCAGGTCTTCTGCGTCGCTGCGATTGTTCACCATTTTAAGCAACATGAAGTAAATCGCATCCTTGTACTTGTTTAATAAACGGGCAAAAGCTTTCTCGTTACCTTGCAAAGCCGACTTTACAAGCTCGTAATCCTGACGTGCCTTTTCCGATAATATTAAACGTTTGTCTTCCATACCTGCCTACGACTTTGCCGTTTAAAGTACCACTTGTAAACCATTTTAAAATAAGGCATTAGCAAAGCGTATACTAACGAAGGTATGAATATTTTACGTTCATTCAAACGATTTTGAGCGATTTTAATTATGATCAAATGAGCCAGGATTTTTAGCCCTGCCAACACCGTAATAAGTAACCATAGCTCGAAAAAATAAATCAGAATAAATACCAAAACAGGCAGATATATTATTTCAGTTAACGTTTCACAAGCAATGAAAACCCGCTTCCATAAGGGCAAGTCGTTTTCAATTCGAACACTGCGTTTTATCAGGTTCAAATAATCGTCTTTCTCGGTACATACGTTTCGGGTTAAGCGTGTTGATTCGTTAAATAGTATGGCGGTTTGTTTCTTCGTGATGAACTTATTGATAAGCAGTTCGAGATTGGCATAAGGCTCGCGTGTTTTCGATCCGTAACCTCCAATATTAAAATATTCCTGCTTTTTAAAAGCAATGTTCTCTTCGAAATAAATAAAAGGGATTCCGTTGGAAATATAACCCGCACTTTTTAACTGTTGCCAAAAAAATTCAATCCGGCAGAGGAGGTTGTATAAGCCCGGTTTTACTTGAATTCCATTGTAGCCTATCAGTACTTTACGATTTTTGGAGGTGGTGTTTGAAGTAAAGCCGCTAAGCCAGTCGCTTTTAACTTCGGTGCTTTCAACCGGAAAGAGCAACACCCAGTCGTACTGTGCTGCTTTTAACGCAATATTCTGGGCTAGTTTTACCGAAAACCGCGTTTCCTCATTCAGCGCAGAAATTCTAATATGCGGGTAATGTTGCTTAAAGTACCCCAAGATCGTATAGGTATTATCAAGCGAATAATCGTCAACCGCAATCACTTCGTATTTTACATTATTGATCTGAAGCAGCTGTGGCAAAATTCGCCGCAGATTTTCCTCTTCATTCCTCACGGTTGTAAATACCGAAATGGGTTGAGCGGCTTTTTCGTTCGAAATGTTTTCTTTTCGGCTTTTTATCACCTGGCTCCCGGTAAAAAACAGCAGGTAATAAATTCGTATCAGAAACAGAAAAAGTAATGAACCGATCAGGATCCAATCAACGGAATTGAGTTGATGCAGTTTATCTAAAATGTCGTGGTTCATTCAGGACGAAGATCAAATAATGAGATTTTTTAATTGATGACAAAAGTGGTAAATAAATAATGAATCCACTTATCAGGAGATACTAATTTTATTTACATCAATTAGTTTTTATTAACAGGACACGGTTGGTCTCAGCCTTATTCTATTCGAGTTAATTGGCTATATTTGCCCATCAATTTTGGGTATATGGATTTTCTCTTACAAAATACAGCTTCCAACTCACGCGCAAGGGCCGGAAAAATCACCACTGATCATGGAACGATTGAAACGCCCATTTTTATGCCCGTTGGCACGGCAGGTTCAGTAAAAGGTATTCATACTCGCGATATCCGTGACGATATTAAAGCCGAAATCATCCTCGGCAACACCTACCATTTATACCTGCGACCGGGATTGGAGGTGATTGAGCAAGCGGGCGGGCTACATAAATTCAACCGCTGGGACCGACCTATTTTAACCGACAGTGGCGGGTTTCAGGTTTTTTCGCTGGGCGATCTCCGAAAATTATCGGAAGAAGGTGCGCGATTTCAATCGCACATCGATGGTTCGTACCACATGTTCACACCCGAAAATGCGATGGATATTCAGCGAACGATCGGTGCTGATTTTATCATGGCTTTTGACGAATGTACACCCGGAGGCGCCGATTACGATTATGCCAAAAAGTCGCTTGAACTTACACAACGCTGGCTCGATCGTTGCTTTGTTCAGTTTAACAATACAAAACCCAAATACGGTTACCGACAAAGTCTGTTCCCCATCGTTCAGGGAAATACCTTTACCGATTTACGCCGAAAAGCTGTTGAGCATGTAAAAACCTTTAATGCCGACGGTTACGCAATTGGCGGTTTATCGGTGGGCGAAACCGAGGAAGAAATGTATGAAATGACGGAGATAGTAACCGCCGATCTGCCCGAAGACCGCCCGCGCTACTTAATGGGAGTGGGAACTCCGGTTAATATTCTGGAAGGAATTCACCGCGGAATTGATATGTTCGATTGCGTGATGCCTACCCGAAACGGGCGCAACGGAATGTTGTTCACCTCGGAAGGGATCATTAACATCCGAAATAAAAAATGGGAAAACGATCACTCTGTTCTCGACGAAAGCGGGACATCGTTTGTTGACCAATATTCGAAAGCTTACCTTCGGCACCTGATTATTTCGAAAGAAATGTTAGGCGCTCAAATTGCCAGCCAGCATAACCTGGCGTTTTATTTGTGGCTGGTAAAAACGGCACGCGAGAAAATAATAAACGGCGATTTTGTGAGTTGGAAAAACGAAATGGTCATCAAATTAAAAAACAGATTGTAGCAGAATGAAGTGGTACAAAACCATAGATGTTTATATTACAAAAAAGTACCTGGGTACTTTCTTTTATGCCATCGCTTTAATTCTGAGCATCGCCATTGTATTTGATATCTCGGAAAATCTTGATGAATTCATTTCAAAAGACATCCCTACCCGAGCTATTGTTGTAGACTACTACATGAACTTCATCCCTTATTTCGGGAACCTGTTCAGTCCGCTGTTTACCTTTATTGCGGTTATTTACTTTACTTCGAAAATGGCCTACAACACCGAAATTATTGCCATTTTAAGCAGCGGAGTTTCATACCGCCGGTTGATGCGGCCATACATGTTTTCGGCAGCTGTAATTACGATGCTCTCGTTTGTGCTGGGAAATTACGTAATTCCGCCTGCCAACAAAACCATGATCAACTTTAAGGACAAGTACATTAAAAGTCGATCTATAGGGACGGAAAGAAATGTACACCGACAAATTGAGCCGGGCACTTACGTATACCTGCAAAGTTTTACTCAAAACAACGTGGGCCATCGTTTTACTCTTGAGCGTTTTGAGGGTGCAAAACTCAAAGAAAAACTTACCGCACCGAATATTCGCTGGAAGGAAGAAACCGGTACATGGATTATAAATTCATACTTTAAGCGAACAATCCACGACGGCTATGATGAACTGGAAAGCGGTTACCAAATTGACACCATGCTGAATATGACACCAAAAGATTTTAAGGTGTTGAAGGATGAAATGGAGACCTATAAAACACCCGAATTACTCAAGGAAATTGACTTGATGAAAATGCGGGGTGTAAACTTTGTGGAGTGGGAAATTGAGAAACACAAACGAATTGCCAATCCCTTTTCAACTTTTATCCTCACTATAATTGGCGTTAGTCTGGCTTCACGTAAGGTTAAAGGAGGACTTGGTTTTCACCTTGGGCTGGGATTATTGCTGGCTTTTTCGTACATTCTGTTTTTGCAAATTTCAACGGTTTTCGCCATCAGCGGTTCTACTCCGCCGGTTGTTGCGGTTTGGATTCCCAACTTTCTGTATGCAGTTGTTGCCGTTTTCCTTTATCGATGGGCCGCCCGATAATTTTTAAATAGAACATCGAGCTGAAATCACACATTTTCAGAAAAACTTTTCAAACAAAAAATACCATAATTCGAATGTTGTGTATCCATGTTCCTTAATATTCGTAATACATAATTGTATTTACGAAGGGCAACCGGAAAAAATTATAATTTTGACAGCACAAAATAAAAAGACCCAACTATCACGGGTTTTACTGATAACTTAAATACTACTTTATGTCACTAAGAAGCAACGTACTTGATCTTCGTAAAAGAAAGAGAGAAGTACAAAAAGGTGGTGGAGATAAAGCCATTGAAAAACAGGCAAAGATGGGTAAACTCACGGCACGTGAACGTATACTGGCTTTGCTCGATAAAAATTCCTTTCACGAATATGATTTATTTGTAGAACACAGCGCCAAAGATTTCGGTATGGAATCGAAAGTTTTACACGGCGATGGTGTAATTATTGGTACCGGTACCATCTACAATAAACCGGTTTGTATATTTGCGCAGGACTTTACCGTTGCCGGTGGTTCGCTTGGCTTGATGCATGCACGCAAGATTACAAAAATAATGGACCACGCTCTTAAAATGAGGGTGCCGCTTATCGGTATAAACGACTCGGGTGGTGCGCGTATCCAGGAAGGTGTTAACTCGCTGGCAGGTTACGGAGAGATCTTTTTCCGTAACACCCTGGCTTCGGGTGTAATTCCACAAATATCAGTGATTCTTGGCCCGTGTGCAGGTGGAGCAGTTTACTCGCCGGCATTAACCGATTTTGTTTTTGTGGTCGAAAACATTTCAAAAATGTTTATCACCGGACCTTCAGTGGTTAAATCAGTTCTGGGTGAAGAAGTTTCGATGGAAGAATTGGGTGGTGCAAAAGTACACGCCGAAGTTACCGGAAATGCACATTTTTATGCTGAAACAGAGCTCGATTGTTTTGAACAAATCAAAACGCTGATCAGCTTCATTCCACGCAGTAACCTGAAAAAAGCACTGCCTCATAAACCAAAGAATCCGGTTAAAGGAGCAAAAGTTGAGGACATTGTTCCTGCCGATCCGAGGATTCCATACGATATGCGTGACCTGATCAAAGGTATCACCGATGGTTCTGAGTTTTTTGAAATCATGGAACGTTTTGCACCCAATATCATTATTGGTTTCGGACGCATGAACGGTGAAACCGTTGGTTTTGTAGCCAACCAGCCAATGGTACTTGCTGGAGTATTGGATATTGACAGTTCGGACAAAGCCGCACGTTTCATCCGTTACTGCAACGCCTTTAACATCCCGATTGTTACTATGGAAGACCTGCCGGGTTACCTGCCGGGAGTTGACCAGGAACATGCCGGTGTAATTCGTCACGGAGCCAAAATTCTTTATGCATACAGCGAAGCCACTGTTCCGAAAGTAACTGTAATTATTCGTAAAGCGTATGGTGGTGGTTATATCGCCATGAACTCGCGTCACTTACGTGCCGATTTCGTATTTGCATGGCCAACTGCTGAAATTGCGGTTATGGGACCTGAGGGTGCCGCGAATATTGTTTTCCGTAAAGAAATTGCAGAAGCGGAAAATCCGGAAGAGATGCGTCAGCAAAAGATTCAGGAATACAAGGAGAAATTTGCCAATCCTTACGTTGCTGCTGCACAAGGTTACATCGACGAGGTTATTGAGCCAAAAGAAACACGCGCACGCATTCTTCATGCATTGCAGGTTTCAGAGAATAAAACCGCTTCGATGCCGAATAAAAAACACGGTATCCCACCGTTTTAATCAACTAACTTTAAGCTATGGCAAAAGAAAAAGGATTGAAAAACCTGATCATTCAGGGTGCTATTTATAAAACAAACTATACCTGGAAATTCGAAAACAGGATAAATTACGAATCTCCCAACGAGAATCTGATCTACTCATTTATTCCGGGTACAATTGTTGACATTTTCGTTAAGACCAGGCAAAAAGTAAAAGAAGGAGAAACGCTTTTGTTACTGGAAGCCATGAAAATGGAAAACCAGGTGCGTATGCCTTTCGACGGACAGATTGTTAAAATCCACATAAAAAAGGATGAAATCATTCCGAAACGCCACTTAATGATTGAAATAAAACGAACTTAGATAAAGATTGATAATAATTAAAACCGCGCGTGTAAACATGTGCGGTTTTTTTGTGCATAAAAAAAGGGTTGCCAAATTCATGACAACCCCCTAAAAATTCAAATAAAACTAATCGCGCTGTTCTATTACTTTAGATTTTCCAATTGTTTTCATTTACCATCCAGTTCTCCAATTCCAAACCAGATTCGGGTTCCATGACGATCTCCAGAGTTACTTCCCAACTCTCAGGATTGATCATCCAGTCTTCCACTTCCAACTGACTGTCAGTTTCAACCGTAACAAATTCGGTGTTCGATGTATTCCAGATGGCTTCGTTAGTCATCCAGCTTTCCATCTCCAAAGTTGTTTCTACAGTAGTTTCAAGGCTCGAGGCAGTAATCGCTTTGTTTCCTTTGGCATTTACATTTCCTGCTAAAAATATGATGGAGAAAATGGTCAATGCTGCTAATTGTTTCATTCTTGCTTTCATGCTTTCTGTTGTTTAATTGTTTGTCTTTCTACTTGTTGTTGTTTTCTGTTTTGCCTTCGTTAAGGTCTTTTGTTTTCTTGTTGTTTTGTTTCTGATTACACTTTAATAGACTAACAACTTGGACAAAGGTTACATTACCTTTTGTTAAAAAGAATAAAAAAAATGTTAATGAAATACTAAGGTCGGTAAATGACCCTAACTATCGGTAAATAAAAATACCTTTTGGTAGGGAATTATCTAAATCCATCGGTAAATGGCGAAAAATACCAAACACCGCCGATCCGCTTCCCGACATGGCGGCATAAACTGCACCCAGTTCATACAGTTTATTTTTCAGTTCCTGAATTTGAGGATAGATCGGGAAAACGCTTTTTTCAAAGTTGTTTTTTATATTCTCTTGCCATTCTTCAACGGGAAGATTCGCTAATCCACGAAGATTGAAGTCCGGTTTCATCGGAACAATATTCCGATAAGCTTCAACTGTGCTTACCGAAAAACCGGGTTTTACAATTACAATGGAATACTCCGAAAGATCGAGTTCTACAGGCTCAAACTGATCGCCAATACCATGAGCAAAAGTTGCCCTGTTTCGAATAAAAAACGGACAGTCGGCTCCCAGGCGGGCTGCATAACTTATCAGTTGCTCATCAGTAAGATTTAATTCGTACCTGTGGTTTAGCATTTTCAATGTAAAAGCGGCATCTGCCGATCCGCCTCCAAGTCCGGCACCAAATGGAATGGTTTTGTGCAAATGAAACCGCAACTCAGGCAATTGAAAATCCTGCTTTAACAAGCTATAAGCCTTAAAAATTAAATTGTTTTCAGGATCGCCATCCACCTTTATCCCTGAAACGGAGAGCTCCGTTTTATCGGCTTCCACCAACTCGAGTGCATCTGACAGCTTAACGGGATAAAACACGGTTTCCAGGTTGTGGTATCCGTCGGGACGTTTTGCTACCACGTTTAGTCCAATGTTTATTTTAGCATTCGGAAAAGCGATCATGTCACAAAAATAAGAAAGCCACCTGATATTCTCGGATGGCTTCTTAAATATTTATTGTTGAGATATTATTCCTTCGAAAAAGCTTCGTATTCCTCCGGCGAGCCACAGGTACAAATCAGGTTCCGATCTCCCCAGGCATTATCAACCCGACCTACAGGCACCCAATATTTGTTTTCACGAACCCAGTCCAGCGGATAAGCCGCCTTCTCTCTTCCATAAGTGTGTGCCCATTCATCGGCACAAACACTTTTATCGGTATGAGGTGCATTTTTCAGCACATTATCGGTTTTATCTGCTGCACCACTTTCTACCTCTTTTACTTCAGCAAAAATTGAATTCAGCGCATGAATAAACCGGTCAAGTTCTCCTTTCGATTCACTTTCGGTAGGTTCGATCATTAAAGTCCCGTGAACCGGAAATGAAAGTGTTGGTGCATGGAAACCGTAATCCATCAGGCGTTTGGCAATGTCTTCTTCGGTAATTCCGGCTGAAGCTTTTAAATGCCGACATTCAAGGATCAACTCATGAGCTACCCTACCATTTTCTCCGGTATACAGAATACCGTAATTGTCTTTTAATGCGGTGGCTATATAATTGGCATTTAAAATGGCCACTTTTGTAGCTTCTGTTAATCCTTCGGCGCCCATCATTTTTATATAACCGTAGGTAATGGGTAACACCGATGCACTTCCCCATGGAGCTCCTGAAACAGCAGTAATTCCAACATGCCCATTGTTCATTACCGGATGCGAAGGAAGGAATTCAACGAGGTGAGCGGCCACTCCAATCGGACCAACACCAGGACCTCCTCCACCGTGCGGAATTGCAAAAGTTTTATGAAGGTTCAGGTGGCAAACGTCGGCACCGATCAACCGCGGATTGGTTAATCCAACCTGAGCATTCATATTGGCACCATCCATATAAACCTGACCACCATTATCGTGGATGATTTCGCACATTTCTACAATTGATGCTTCGAATACACCGTGTGTAGAAGGATAAGTAACCATAAAGGCCGAAAGCCTGTCTTGGTGCAATTCCGATTTAGCACGCAAATCTTCAACATCAATATTTCCTTTATCGTCGCAGGCAACAACCACCACTTTTTGCCCCGCCATTACAGCGCTGGCCGGATTGGTACCGTGTGCCGACGAAGGAATAAGTACTACGTCGCGCTGTCCTTCTTCACGACTTTTATGGTACTCCTGAATAACCATTAATCCGGCATATTCTCCGGCAGCACCAGAATTTGGCATTAAACTCACGTCGGCCATACCGGTAATTTCAGAAAGGTCGCGGCGTAATTCTTCCATCATTTCGTGGTACCCACGTGCCTGATTTTTAGGAATAAAGGGATGCAGCCCATTGAATTCGATCCAGCTTAATGGGAATAATTCAGTAGCAGCATTTAGTTTCATGGTACAAGATCCAAGTGAAATCATGGATTGTGTGAGCGAGATATCTTTTTTGGCTAGGCGTTTTATGTAACGCAGCATTTCGGTTTCCGAGCGATATTTATTAAAAACTTCTTCGGTCATAAACTCCGAAGTACGCCTGTATTTTTTGTCAATTTTAAATCCCGACGGATATTCTTTGGCGACCTGCCATTTTTTATTCGCTGCCTTGGCAAAAACTTCAATGATCCAACCAATGTCTTCGGGATTGGTGGTTTCATCGATGCTGATACCGACATCACCGTTTTCGAAATAACGGAAGTTCATTTCCAATTCGTGCGAAAGCCATTCAATGTCTTCGCGCATTACATGTTTAGGCAACGAAAAGCGAATGGTATCAAAATAATATTTATTTACCTGGGTGTAACCAAGCTTTTCAATCTCCACCGCCAGAAAGGCTGCAATGTTATGAATCCGTTCGGCAATGGCTTTAATTCCTTCCGGTCCGTGGTATACGCCAAAAAAGCCAGCCATAATGGCCAGCAAGGCCTGTGCTGTACAAATATTCGAAGTCGCTTTTTCGCGCTTAATATGCTGCTCACGGGTTTGCAAAGCCATCCTTAAAGCCCGGCTTCCGTGAATATCTTTTGTTACACCGATAATTCTGCCCGGCATATTTCTTTTGTAAGCTTCCCTGGCTGCAAAAAATGCAGCATGAGGACCGCCGTATCCCATCGGAACACCAAAACGTTGTGAGTTCCCAAATACCATATCGGCTCCCCAGTCGCCCGGAGGAGTTAATATAGCCAGCGAAAGCAGATCGGCAGCTACAGCAACTTTAATATCTTTTTCATGAGCTTTCTGCACCATTTCCGAATAATCGGTAATCTCACCGTCTGAATTCGGATACTGAACGATGATTCCAAAAACTGACTCATCCGGTTCAAATTCATTCATCGGTTGAATGACTAGATCAAAGCCGAGCGGCAATGCACGGGTTTTTAATACATCGATGGTTTGCGGCCACATTTTTTCATCGACCAAAACAGTGTTTACTCCGGCTTTTACCATTTTTCGCGAACGGAGATTGGCCATCATCACCATGGCTTCAGCCGCCGCAGTCGATTCATCGAGTAGCGAAGCATTTGCAATTTCCATTGCAGTTAACTCACACACCATGGTCTGAAAGTTCAGTAAGGCTTCCAGGCGACCCTGCGAAATCTCGGCCTGATACGGAGTGTACGAAGTATACCAAACCGGATTCTCGAGTACGTTACGAAGAATCACTGCCGGTGTTATGGTGTCGTAATACCCCATTCCGATGTAGGTATTGAACACTTTATTTTTGGAAGCCAATTCCAAAATGCGTCGGTAATATTTTCTTTCCGACAATCCCTCGTTTAATTTCAAGGGTGTTTTAAACCTGATATTAGCGGGAATGGTTTGCTCCAAAAGTTCTTCCATCGACGAAACGCCCACGGCTTTAAGCATTTCAGCAATCTCCTGATCACGCGGGCCAATGTGGCGGGTTACAAATCTATCCTGAGACATTTATAGCTTTTTTAATGTGATGATTAATTAAGGTGCAAGTATATAAACTGCATTGCATTGAAAAAATGATTTTAAACCATTAAGTGCAACGATTTTTCAAGTTAAAAAAGGATTTGAATTCTTCTCGAATCCAAGCGTTGTTTCCGGACCATGACCACTATAGACTTTTGTGTCGTCAGGTAACTTAAAAAGTTTTGTTTTAATCCCCGAAATCAAGGTATTGTAATCTCCTCCGGGAAGATCGGTACGGCCAATACTCCCGTAAAACAACACGTCGCCGGCAATGATAAAATTATCTTCGGCCGAATAAAAAACAACGTGACCAGGCGAATGACCCGGAACATGAATAATTTCCAGTTCGCTGTTGCCAAATTTTACTTTATCTCCTTTCTGAAAATGATGATCAAGTGGCGAAACACTGCTCATCTCCATTCCAAATGATTGTGCCTGCGTGGCTGCCCGTTCAATCAAAAAAGCATCGTCGGGGTGGCCATGGAAAGGAAGATTGTATTCCTGGCGGATAAACTCAACGCCCATAATATGATCGAAATGACAGTGCGTATTCGTAATTTTTACGGGTTTCAATTTTTTATCGGCAATGTATGTTTTTATTTCGTCGTGTTCTTCCTGGAAATAAAAGCCGGGATCAATAAAAATACACTCTCCGGTTTCATCAGAAAGAACATATGAGTTTTCACCCAGTGGATTCACCATAAACTTCTCTACTCTAATCATATCTAACTATTTACCACTCCTTTCAACATGGGAACAAACAAAAACTTCCCGCGTTTCTCGATTTTATATTCGTTTTCACTTATACGAATTACAACATACATTTCCTGCTTATTGTTGTTTCCAACGGGAATTACCATCCTTCCCCCAATTTTAAGTTGAGTTTTTAAAGTCTGGGGAACAGTAGTTGCACCTGCAGTTACAATTATTTTATCGAAAGGAGCAAAATCGGGCAGACCATTGTAGCCATCGCCAAAAAAGCAAGCCGGCGTATAACCGATCGATGGTAAAAACCGGTGGACTTTGTTGTACAGTTCTTTTTGACGTTCGACGGTAAACACGCTGGCTCCCATTTCAACCAGCACCGCTGCCTGATAGCCCGAACCGGTACCTACTTCAAGTACTTTATCGTTTTTTTCGATTTTTAAGAGTTGGCTTTGACAGGCTACCGTATAAGGTTGCGAAATGGTTTGCCCGGCACCAATCGGGAATGCCTGGTCCTTGTAAGCAAAATTGATAAATCCGCTGTCCATAAAGAGGTGGCGCGGCACTTTTCCGATAGCTGCCAAAACAAGCTCGTCGCGTATCCCTTTGATCTTTAATCCATCAACAAGTCGTTTTCGTAAGCCCTGATGACGCAGCGTATCGTTACTTTCCATAATGTTTAAATATCCGCAAAATTAATTGAATTGATGCCTCATCAAACACCGATAATGGCTTTCAATATTAACATTTAACGTTAATAAATAAATTACTAAAAGCTATTTTTTTTTAGGCTGAGAACTACATTTGTAAAGATAACTCAAAAATACCATGCCAATGATTAATGTTGGATTAATTGGAAACACCCGAATTCTGGAGCCACATGCACTCCGGTTAAAAGAAAATGTACGGGTAAATATTATTGGTAAAGCCTCGGTTGGAAGCAGTGATGCGCTGAATAGTTTTCATTATTCCATACCTGAATTTAACAAGGTTGAACTGGTTGAACGTGCCGATGTGATCCTGATGGATAACGCCACACCCAATCCTTTCAAACTGATGCAGGAAATCATCCGCAAGTCGAAACATATTTTTTGTACTGAACAACCTAAACTTAGCATCGACGAATGTACCGAACTGACTAAACTTTGCAACGAGTCGGGCTCGATCGTGCAGGTAACCAATCCGTATTACTATACACCGGCAATTCAGTGGATGAATGCGAACATACAAACGCCGGCTTTTATTGAATATTCGAATTTTGAGGCCGGCACAGCCAGTGAATCGCTTTACACCATGTTGCTGATGTTGCTGGGGATTACCGGGATCAGCCCAAAGAAAATTGGTGCAGTTACTTTCCCGGGTTACAATAACTCCAAATTTTCGAATGTGAGGCTCGAATTCAGTGATGGTTCGGTAATAAGCCTGAGTTTTGGCAAACTGGAGTCGCTAAAGGACTTCAAGATCAGGATTTATGCCGACAACCAGTTTGTTACATTCAATTTTACACAGAATACTTTTGTATGCGACAATAAAGCGATCGATGTTAAACCGCATAAAAACATCGACGAATTCGTTAGTTTCCTGGATACTATCGACCACAAAACAGAAAAAACCAGCAGCCTAGAAGATTACCTCATAGCGATGCATCTGGTTCAAAAAATAAATAAGAAATTAACGCTGTTCTCGTCGCACTAAACAGGATTTTTTTTGCAAGAAAAAACATAATATCCTCTTATACAGCGCAAAAGAAATCCACGCTAGAAGGTCTAATTTCTGCTTGCTAAAATCATGTTTGTTTCATCGGAATAAATCCCGGTAAAAACCTATTTTTACCGCAATAAAAATTCGGGGAAATCGTTTTTATCGTGAATTGCGTACGACAGAACCTGACTTAATCCTTCATGATGAATAAAAAGTGGCAAGTTGGCAAATACTTGTTTTTTGATTTTTTAGCAGCCGCCCTCTCCTGGACCATTCTTTTCATCTACCGTAAAGAAGTGATTGAGCCGCAGTATTTCAATGGCTGGAATGTACCCTTCGAATTTACGCCTCAGTTCTATTTGGCATTGATTATTATCCCATCGTTCTGGATTCTTTTCTACTACATTACCGGATTTTACAAAAACATTTACCGGCGATCGCGACTGCTTGAACTTGGGCAAACCTTCGCCACTTCGCTGGCCGGTGTTGTTGTACTGTTCTTTGTGTTTATTCTCGACGACTGGATTGAATCGTATAAGAATTATTACCAATCGGCGCTGGTTTTGTTTAGTGTACATTTTACGCTCACCTATTTGTTCAGGCTTATTCTTACCGCCCGGACGACAAGCCTTATCCACCGACGAAAAATCGGTTTTAACACCCTGATAATCGGAAGCAACGAAAAGGCATTAAAGCTGTTTCGCGAGATGGAGAACCAGGTACGGCCGGCCGGAAATAAATTTGTGGGGTATGTTTCGGTGGAGAATAAAACAGAAGATCCGCTGGGTGAATTTCTACCCAAACTGGGTGAAATAGATACAATTCTCGATATCCTTGAAGAAAACAGTATTGAAGAAGTAATTCTGGCCATAGAAACGCACGAGCATGAAAAGGCCAGCAATATTCTTACTGTAATCGAAAACCGGCAGGTTACGATTTGGGGCATCCCTGATCTGTACGATTTCCTTTCAGGAACGGTAAAATTCAATTCCATTTACGGCAGCCCCCTCATTAAAATCAGCAATGGCTTAATGCCTGCCTGGCAGGAAAATACAAAACGTTTACTCGATGTTTTGTTCTCGCTGATTGCCATGGCTATTTTTTTACCTGTTTTTATTGTTTTGGCGATTATCATAAAAGCCACATCAAAAGGACCGATTTTCTATAAACAGGAAAGGATCGGTCGCTATGGCGAACCATTTCATATTATCAAACTGCGGAGTATGGTACACGGAGCCGAGAACGGCAAACCTGCTCTTTCTTCTGATGATGATGAACGCATCACCCCAATCGGACGATTTCTGCGCAAAACACACCTCGACGAAATTCCGCAATTTTACAACGTACTGATTGGTGAGATGTCGCTGGTAGGACCTCGCCCCGAGCGGGATTATTACATAAAACAAATTGTGAAGAAAGCACCACATTACACGCACCTTCATAAACTTCGTCCCGGAATTACTTCATGGGGTCAGGTTAAGTACGGTTATGCCTCGAACCTGGAAGAAATGCTGGAACGTCTTCCCTACGATATGATGTACCTGAAAAACATTTCGCTTTACATCGACCTTAAAATTCTTATTTACACGGTTCTGGTTAGTATAAGAGGAAACGGGAAGTGAGTTCAGTGTTCAGTGTTCAGTGTTCAGTCTTCAGTCTTCAGTCTTCAAAATTAAGAGTTCCTTACAAATAAAACTTCGCTTTCACCCCATCAAACCTTCAGTCCCTCAATCTACTAGTAGGCGATCAGCAAAATACAGTTGGCAGTCGGAGTCTCAGTTTTCAGTTTATTCAAGCATTCCCGCATTAAAGCATTCTCCTTCAGGCGTTCATTCCGTAGTCACGCTCCACTTTCGCAATTCTAACTTTATAATTTTCATACCACTTTTCCTTCCCCAACTGCTGAGCTTCCAAATGATCGAGGTTCGACTTCCATGATTTTAAGGCCTCCGGCGAATCCCAGTAAGAAACAGTAATTCCTATTTCGTTGCGTGCGCTTTCAACACCGAGGAAACCGGGTTGCTTCTTGGCTAACTCCAGCATTTTGTCCGACATGGCATTGTAGCCGTTGTCTCCATCCTTTCGAATGGAAGTGAAAATTACAGCAAAATAAGGTGGTTGTGGTGTTTTTGCAATCATTGTAACTGAAATGTTTGAATCGGTTTATAGACGGGGCCTTCAGGACGAAGAATACTTTGATAAAGAACAAACTCTGAAACTTCAACCTGCTGGTACTCCTTTTCAGGTAATTCGTCAATGATGGACATAAATCGATTTCGGTTTTCAAGAAATTTAATCCGGCCCAAAGTCAAATGCGGTCTGAAGGATTTCAGCTCCGGGAAAAAACCTATGGAAGTTACAGCGGATTCCACCTTTTTGGCAAGCTGTTTCAGCGCTTCTTCTTCAGTGATCTTTACAAAAAGTACACGCGGATTTCCCTTGCTTTTAAAGTAACCGGCACCTTCAATTTTGAAACTAAAGCCAGCCTGTTCTTTTGTTACGTCCTCAAGTTTATCGACCAGATTATAAAGTTGCTCACGGGTTGTATTTCCTATAAATCGCAGTGTAAGGTGAAAATTATCTTCAGGCACCCAGTTGATGCTTTCATCTTTAAATAGCTTTTTAAACGTCCTCATCTGAGTGACAAGTTCCTGTTCGGGCTTGATTTTCAAAGCAATAAATGTTCTTATTTCTTTTTGCATTAATAGTATCCCAATTCAATTAATGTAACAATTTCCTCCAACATTTTATCGTCACCTTCCGGATCGTAGCCATCTTTCAGGTCGTTCTTAAACAATTTGGCAAGCGTTTGCCAGAAAGTGGCACTAAAACCTCCCCTGAAATCTTTGATCAGACTATAAGGTGTGCGTTCAGTTTCGCGGTTGATAAGCTTAAGCAAAATACGTCCATCCGAGATCGACCATTTTTTCAGTTCGTCCATGTGTTCATCGAGCAACTCTTTTTCCAGTTGCTTCATCAGTTTCCGTTTGTCGCGCTGATCTTCCAAAGCCTCATACTGGGGTTCGTATTCTTTTAATAGTTCACGGGCTTCAACAGCCAGCGGATATACCTTTTTTACCTTTCGGACATAGCGGGTATAACGGCGGTACTGTCGCTTGTTTTTAAATTCGCGTTCAGGAAAGACAACCACTTCCTTGATGTTTTTAAAGATCAAAGTGTCGCCATCCTGGACAATTCCCATGGTCACGTTACCCGTATCCTGTTGTTGCGCATCAACAGACACCACCCAAAACATCAGAAATAATATAAAAACTCCTCTTCTCAAATCCACCTTTTTCTAAACATATACGTAAATGTAAAACGTTTAATTGTTTATCCAATTATAGCCATTCAAAGTTTATATCTTTGCTTGTGATCTAATCAATATGCATTAAATACTTTACGATAAATGAAGACATGTGTTCAATCCGAGATTGGGAAACTAGAGGGTGTGATCATTCATACTCCGGGTTCTGAAGTGGAAAATATGACGCCTGAAAATGCTGAGCGCGCCCTGTACAGCGATATACTGAACCTGTCGATCGCTTCAACAGAATACGAGCAATTAAAAGGTGTTTTAGGTAAGGTATCAAAAGTGTTCGAGGTAAAATCGTTATTGCACGATATTTTAAAAACCGAAAGCGTAAAGGAAGAACTTTTAAAGGAGATCTGCTCCATTGAAAAAGTAGAGCAAAGCGATGACCTCTTCAATTTACCCGATTCCGTTTTATCAGATATTCTGATAGAAGGCGTGGCGCTTCAGCGCAACAACCTCACCAATTACCTGAGCAGCGAACGATTTTTGCTGAGGCCTCTACACAACCTTTTTTTTACCCGCGATTCGGCTATGGGAATGAACGAGCATATGTTGATCGGGAAAATGGCCAATCCCGTTCGCGAACGCGAATCGGTGATCATGAATGCCATATTTCGCTACCATCACGAAATCGATACACAAATTCTTAATCCCGTAAAACCCAACCGTGGAATCATCTCCAGTCCGAAATCGACGATTGAAGGAGGCGATGTTCAAATTGGTCGCGAAGATGTTTTTGTGATTGGAACCGGGATGAGGACAAGTACGCAGGGCATTGATTTTATCATCGAGAATGTTAAACAACTTAAGCAGGAAAAACATCATATCATCGTTCAGGAATTGCCGGAGTCGCCGGAGTCGTTCATTCACCTCGACATGGTATTCACTTTCCTGAACACCAACGAATGCATGGTTTATGCCCCGGTGATCTACGGAATGAGCCGTTATAAAACCATTCATCTTGAAATTGAAAACGGAGCAGTAACCCGCATCCAGGAACACCAGAATATTCCGGCTGCATTAAAAAAACTGGGCGTGGATTTAAAACCCATTTATTGTGGGGGCAACGGCGATCCATGGGTACAGGAACGCGAGCAATGGCACAGTGGCGCCAACTTCCTGGCGTTTGAGCCGGGAAAAGTTATCGGCTATAAACGCAATGTTCACACCGTTGAAGAACTCAGTAAAAATGGCTATGAAGTAGTGACGGCCGCCGATGTAATATCAGGAAAAGTGTCGCCCGACGATTACGCCAAATGTGTGATTACCATTGCAGGTTCGGAACTGGCACGCGGCGGTGGTGGTGCCCGTTGCATGACACAACCGATCAGACGAGCCAAAGTAAACTGGTAAAAAACGATGCGAAAACTACGAAATATAGAACTGAACCGGCTTTCGGTAGAAGAATTCAAACAAACAGAAAAAACACCGCTTGTTGTGGTTCTGGACAACATCAGGAGTTGCAATAATATTGGATCGGTTTTCCGGACTTCAGACGCTCTGCTTATTCATAAAATTTACCTGTGCGGAATTACGGCAACACCCCCCAATAACGAAATCAGGAAAACGGCTCTCGATGCTGAGAAATCGGTAGCATGGGAATACTTCGAACATACCGAAGAAGTGGTGGAAAAACTCAAAACTAAAGGTTTTAAAGTATACGCCATCGAACAGGTGGACAACAGTATTATGCTGCCCGATTTTCAGCCCGAAACAGGAGAAAAAGTGGCACTGGTTTTTGGGAACGAAGTAAAGGGTGTAAAACAGTCGGTGGTAAATCTTTGCGACGGAAGCATCGAAATACCTCAATACGGCACCAAACATTCTTTCAATATTTCGGTAAGTGCCGGCATTGTTTTATGGGATATATTTCAGAAGATGAAGCAGGAGAAATCCTGATCTTCTCAATTCAATAAATTTCCTTAATTTTATTGAAAATCAAACATTATGAGCTCCCCATTTAACATGCCCGAAGAATTCTTACAATACATTTGGGAGAACCGTCTTTTTATAACTGAGGTGAAAACGGAAGCCGGCGATCGTCTTGAGATTATCGATCAGGGCAAACGAAACACCGATGCAGGTCCCGATTTTTTCAATGCGCGAATCAGAATCGACAATACCATTTGGGCCGGAAACATCGAAATTCATCAAAAGGCAAGCGACTGGCTCAAGCATGGACATCAGAAAGATAAAGCCTACGATAATGTGATTTTACATGTTGTGGAAAGCCCGGATGTAGAAGTAAGCAGAACCGATGGCACACCGATTCCTGCACTGCACTTGCAATATTCCGAAAAGCTGGCAAACAATTACCGGCACCTGCTCGACTCAAAAACCTGGATTCCCTGCGAAGATCAATTTCACAAAATCGATCCTGTGCTTTTACAGCTTGGTTTTAATCGGCTGATGATCGAACGACTCGAAAACAAGACCGGGGAAATATTGGCTAAACTAAAGCAAAACAACAACGACTGGAACGAAACGTTTTACCAGATACTCGCCCGGACTTTTGGTTTTAAGGTAAATGCCCTGCCTTTCGAACTGCTCGCAAAATCTCTGCCGATCAGTATTCTCGGCAAACACAAAGACAATCTTTTTCAGTTGGAGGCCCTTCTTTTTGGGAACTCCGGGTTACTCAACCAACAGCTTTTAGGCGATGATTATTACATCCGGCTCCGTGAGGAATATTCATTTCTGTATAAGAAATACGGATTGAAAGCCATTGAAGGGCACCTGTGGAAGTTTCTGCGCTTGCGGCCGGTCAACTTCCCAACGGTTCGAATTGCACAACTGGCCGCTATCATTCATGGCTCCGACACATTATTCTCCAAGATTCTGGAAGCTAAAAACCTGCAGGAACTGACAGACTTATTCCGCGTCAAAGCTTCCGATTACTGGGACACCCACTATAACTTCAACAAGTTATCGAAACGAAAAGTGAGCAAAGAACTGGGCGACACATCCATTCAAATTGCAATTATTAATGTGGTGATCCCCATGTTGTTTGTTTACGGCGAACGGCAAAACAAACCGGCCTTAAAAAACCGGGCTCTCGAATTGCTGGAACAACTGCCTGCCGAGAAAAATTCGATCATCGGGAAATGGTCGGAGTTGGGGATTAAAGCACGTTCGGCTTTCGAATCGCAGGCTTTACTTCAGTTAAAAAACAATTACTGCGAACAAAAAAAATGCTTAAATTGCCAAATAGGTGCGAAGTTGCTTACTTCGTAAATACAAACAGCGAAAATGAATACAAGCGGCCAACCTTATAATAAATTTCAGGAAGTTTCGAGTCGGACTGTTAAAACAGGTCTCGCTTTGTTAATGCTGATACTTACAGTAGGCACTGTGGGCTATTACTACATTGAAAATCTAACCATACTTCAAAGTTTGTACATGACTGTGATAACCGTTTCTACGGTAGGATTCAGACATGTCGACCATGATCCTTCTGAGCTAGGAATGGCTTTTACTATTGTACTGATAATATTCAGTTTAGGAAGTTTGGCCTACGTAGGCTCGAACATGGCCAGGTTTATTTTTGACGGTGAATTAGCAAACTATATAAAAACGTACAGGGTGGACAAAAAAATTGCACAGCTCAAAGATCACGTAATCATTGTTGGTTATGGAAGAAATGGCGAACAGGCAGCCATGGAACTCGAAGAAAACGGGGTTGAATTTGTAATCCTCGATAAGCGCGACAATGTGATTTCGCGTGTACGCGAGAATCCTAACCTTCTTTATATCAGAGGAGATGCCACGCATGAGGAAGTGCTGGATCAGGCCGGAGTTTACCGCGCCCGGGCGCTGATTGCCACTACGCCCAACGATGCCGACAATGTTTTTGTAGTGCTGACAGCACGCAGTATGAACCCGGGACTGACAGTAATCAGTCGCGCCTCGGAATTGGAAAGCCAGATGAAACTAAAACGTGCCGGCGCCACCAACGTAATCATGCCCGAGCGTATCGGCGGACAACGGATGGCCAAACTCGTTCATCAACCCGATGTGGTTGAATTCATTGAGTACATCCTGCTACAGAAAACACAGGATGTGATCCTCGAAGAAGTATCCTGCAAAAATTTGGCCCAGCGTTTTGTTGGAAAGTCGATTGCCGAATTAAAAGTACGCGAACTTACCGGTGCAAATATTATTGGCGTTAAAATAAGTGGCGCCCGTTATGTGTTCAATCCCGATCCGAAGATGATCCTCTCACGAAACGACCAGTTATTTGTTCTGGGCAACCGCGATCAGATCAGAAAGCTGAAAGTTGTAATGGAATCGGAATCATAACTTGATGAATTTATCCACCTAATAAATGAAGAAAGGCTGCCAAAAATAAATTTGACAGCCTATCTTAATATTTCAATTCAAAATCAATTACACCATCGGGTATTTTTTAAAGATACTTTCCGAACGCATCAGAATATCAACATACTGTGCACGCTGATACGCAAACGGATCGTTCATTTTTTTACGCGAAAGCTTACCACGGAAATCTTCCAGCGATTTGTATCCTTTGTCGTCCATGTATTTGTTCATATCCATCAGAATATCGGAAACAACCGTAGGTGAATTGCGGTAAATAGTACTTACCATTTGCACTACATCGGCACCGGCCAAAATCATTTTAATCACGTCGTTGGCATCGTAAATGCCACGGCTGATACAAATACTGCCTTCAAGGTTTCCATGCAGCAAACCTGCAAAACGCAAACCTACCATGTGGTCTTTTGGATTGCTCAATTCCCATGGATAGTGGTATTCTTCTTTTTCAATGTCGATATCGGGTTGGAAGAAGCGGTTGAAAAGTACATAAGCATCCGCCCCGGCTTCATCAATCTTTTTAATAAAATTCAAAGGGTTGGTGTAAAACAAACTCATTTTTACACTCACGGGAATTTTAACCGCCTTCTTAACTGCTTTAACAATCTGCACCTGTTTCTCCTCAATCGATTCGCCGCTAACTTCGAAATACCCCGGTACAGCGTAGAGGTTCAACTCTAAACCCGCTACTCCAGTTTTCTCCAGTTCCTTTGCATACTCAACCCAGGTAGGTTCGTAAATCGCATTTAAACTAGCAAACACGGGAACGTCCACGCTTTTCACCAGCTTTTCAACATTATATAAATGTTCTTTGGGGCCTGCATGTTCCAAGCCCGGGAAAAGGCTTGTCATTTCTGCATTTCGCTCTTCATACTCCGAAAGCATTTCATCCATTTGCAGGTTTTCCAATTGAATCTGTTCTTCGAAAAGTGAGCGATAAACAATTGCTCCGATCCCGGCTTCTTCAATTTGTTTAATTACATCCGGTTTCGAAACCAGGTTGCTTGCTCCTAAAATCAGTGGGTTCTTTAACAGAACGCCCATGTAGGTTGTTGATAGATTTGCCATAGTGTATTGTTTTTTTGTTGATTATTATTGCTTTTTTAGTTTAACTGAAATTAGAATATTTTGTTCAAGGTAAGAAATTATTTCTGATGTAATTTCCATTATTTTTCGGTGTTGAACATTGGTTCACAGGAATAAACGTCTTCGAATAAAAAAAACCACCTGCCTTCCGACAGATGGTCTTTTCAAAATATTTTATCCGCTTCCCCTTAGGGGAAGAAGGGATGGATCTACAGCAAACTCAAAGTCACTGTTAATCCGGCCATTACAACTGAAACCATCGTCATCAGTTTTATCAGGATGTTCAGTGAAGGACCTGAAGTATCTTTAAAAGGATCGCCAACAGTATCGCCAACCACACCTGCTTTGTGTGCTTCGCTTCCTTTACCGCCGTAGTTTCCTTTTTCAATAAACTTTTTGGCGTTGTCCCAGGCACCACCGGCGTTGTTCATAAACACGGCCAGGGTAAATCCTGCAGTCAAACCACCGGCCAGCAGACCGATAACACCGGCAACTCCCATGGCTGCACCAACAATCACCGGCACAATAATAGCAACCAGCGAAGGCAACAACATTTCGCGCTGAGCACCTTTAGTCGAAATCTCAACACACTTGGCGTATTCCGGAGTTCCGGTTCCGTCGAGGATACCTTTAATTTCACGGAACTGACGACGTACTTCTTCTACCATTGCCGAAGCAGCACGCCCTACAGCTTTCATTGTCAATGCGCTGAAGAGGAAGGCCATCATCGATCCGAGGAAGATACCTCCCAGGAACATCGGGTTAAAAAGTGTAATATCGTAAGCAGCAGAAAAATCCTTTACCGAAGCTGCCGAAATTTTTACAGCGTGAAATCCGTCCTGAACGGCCGGAGCCACATCGTTGTAGAAAATATACTGGCCTTTGGTTACAAAACCTTCGCCGCCCTTGGCAATCTTACCAAACCACAAACGAACCTCTTCCATATAGGCTGAGATCAGTGCCATGGCAGTAAGCGCAGCCGAACCAATTGCAAAACCTTTTCCGGTTGCGGCAGTGGTATTTCCAAGCATATCCAAAGCATCGGTACGTTCACGAACTTCAGGATCGAGTTCCGACATCTCGGCGTTACCACCGGCATTATCGGCAATCGGTCCGAAAGCATCAGTAGCCAGTGTAATACCTAAAGTAGAAAGCATTCCAACGGCAGCAAAACCAATTCCGTAAACACCCATGGCAAATTGCGATGAACCACCGGCAGCATAGAAAGCTCCCAAAATACCCAGTACAATGGTCACTACCGGAATCCAGGTCGAGCTCATACCCACTGCAATACCATCGATGATGGTGGTAGCCGGTCCCTGCTGAGCCTGGTTGGCGATTCCTTTAGTAGGTTTGTATTCATCAGAAGTATAATATTCGGTTGCCTGACCAATGATAACACCGGCAGCCAGACCAATAACCACAGCTCCAAAAACTCCCCAGGTTACCCAGCCTGCATATGCCAAACCAACCATGGCCAGAAGAATAAGCGCCGAGCTACCTCCTGTTCCCAAAAGCAAGGCATTCAGCAGGTTCTTTTGTGTAGCCGATTCTTTGGTTCGTACCATGTAAATTCCAACAATCGAAAGTATGATACCCAATGCAGCCACGATCATCGGTGCGGTAACCGCCTGAATGGCCGAAATACCCGTTTTCTCCAGTGCAACGGCAGGAAGTGCTGCACCTAAAGCAGCGGTTGCAAGGATCGATCCTGCATACGATTCGTAAAGGTCGGCACCCATACCGGCCACGTCACCAACGTTGTCACCAACGTTATCGGCAATGGTTGCAGGGTTACGCGGGTCGTCTTCCGGAATACCGGCTTCAACTTTACCAACCAGGTCGGCACCCACATCGGCGGCTTTGGTGTAAATACCACCACCAACACGAGCAAACAATGCCTGGGTAGAAGCACCCATACCGAAGGTCAGCATCGTGGTTGTAATCTCAACCAGTTTTTGTTGCTCAGTAGTTCCGGCATGTACAAAGTCGAGACCCAGGAAATGCAGACCGTTCGCCATATTATCGGCGGTAAACACCACCTTGCTCAAAAACAGATACCAGGCTGCAATATCGAGAAGTGCAAAACCAACTACTACAAGTCCCATAACGGCACCACTGCGGAAAGCTACCTGCAATCCCTTGTTCAACGACTGAGAGGCACCGTGAGCGGTACGTGCCGATGCAAAAGTTGCAGTTTTCATTCCAAGGAATCCACACAGGCCCGAGAAAAAACCACCGGTAAGGAAAGCAATAGGAACAAACGGGTTTTGAACTTTAAAAAATGCCATAATGGCAAGTAGTATAAACAGCACCACAAATACTAGTGTTACTACTCTGTACTGCCGCTTTAAATAGGCCATTGCACCGTCGCGAACGTATTGTGCAATCTCCTTCATGCGATCAGTACCTTCCGAACTCTTCATCATCGATTTGAAGAAAATCCAGGCAAACACCAACGCCAGTACGGAGGCAATTGGTACTATAATAAAAATACTGCTCATAAGATGATAAATTTTGTGTAACCTCAGTTACGGTTTAGATTTATAGATATGATTTAAAAATTCTCTCTGGTTTTCGTTTCGGTTTAAAAAAATTTCGAGTAAACAAAGATAAATTTATTGCTGAATTACAATAATCCGCGCCACCTATTTCACAACAGTTTGTGCATTTGTTAACACTCCCGCACTCAGTTTATTCCGATATCCGGCCTTATATAAATTGGGTCTAAATTACAGGTCTCGAATTCGATCTTTCACGGGCAAATTTGGAGTTCATCACGGGTACTTGTAATTATTGGGCGTGCTACGGGCTGTACCTTATAGTTACCGCTTTGTTGCCGGGTTTCACAGGCGCTTTACCGGGGCTTTCTCCGGCAGCCCGCAAAGCACCGTTCAACCAACGGCACTAAAACGGCAAGCTGCCACTTCCATCCCTGCCCGAAACAGCTGCTCCTCAACGTTATAAAAAGCTCCGTTTAAAAATTTTATTGTTAATCAGCCGTGCCAAACATTTTTATTTTTAACTTCGGGTGAAACTAAAAATCATACGCTTACTAATGAAAATACTGCCCTCACAAAAAAAATCTGAAAAACTACATATACACACCCAACCTGGGATTATAAATACAGTTGATATTAAGGAAGTAAATACTGTTATATATCCACAACCGTTACAATCAATTTAAAAAGATAAAACCAAAACATTCTTAAACACAAAAGACTTAAAATGAAAAAAATAATTCCAATCCTTTCTGTATTACTGCCACTATTTTCTTTTTCCCAAAACGAAAAAGGTGGATTTTTTTTAGAAACAGGAGTTACAATGTTTGGAGGTGGAGATTATATGCCTTTCGTAGGAAAAACAGGTATCTCTTTTTGGCAATCAAAGACATTTGTTAACAGAGATGGAGAAGTTGTAGAGCTTGTTGGAGAAAAATATCATGTTACTTCTTTCTCAATTGCTCCCCGATTTGGATATTGTTTAACCAAGAAGTTATCTGTCGGTTTAGACTTCCAATATTTTAGAAATTATAATGCCTATAGAGGAGCCTATGACGATAAAGAAAATTACAGGAACATTATATTTGGTATATTTCTTAGATACTTTATTTTGGACAAAAAACACAGCCCTTTTCTAGAACTCGCTTCAGGTACAGGTTTTTCAAAGAATGTTGATAAAAGTGTCTCCTCCGGAGGAGGGCAATATGAACGTATCAAATACTATAATTTACCATATATTTCAGGCTCTTTAGGTTATTCATTTAGGATAAGTCCAAGGTTTAAATTAGGAATTGCAGCAACAGTGCAGAATACATTTGAAAAGCCAAAGGATAAAGGTAATGTGGAAACAGACATTGACAGAATTTCTATTCTCGAAACAGGATTAGTTGCCTCGATAACTTATAGTTTTATAAAGAAAAAAGAATAAAAAACAGTTTGTAACAAAATACATATTGCAGGGCGGGATTCAGTGGTGCCCTCGCTGCCGCGCGAATCCTTTCGCGTGGTGCTGGTTATATTTACCACGCGATACAATCGCGCGGGAACTCTGAGTTATAATCACTTATAAATACGATCAACAATAACAATTAAAACCATGAAAAACTGTCCGAATTGCAAGGCCGAAATCGAAGATAATTTCGAACTGTGCTGGAATTGTAATTACAGCTTCACCGAGCAAAAAATAATCGACATAAAAGATTTAAACGAAAACAAAAGACAAATCGACTGCTTACGATGCGATGTGCCCATGCTGTTTTCGGGAGAATATAAATTTCACGAAGGCCCGAAAATTGGAATTCTGGGAAATGTATTTGAAGCGTTTGTTAACCGGGAATCGTTTGATTTATACCTGTGCCCCAAATGCGGGAAAGTGGAATTCTTTGCTCCGATGAATAACAGTGAGTATAAATTTGAATAAAACAGAATTTAAATAATCAACTCCTCGCTGCGAACGATTCTTGCTACACACTGTTATTAGATCATAACGAATCGCAATAAAGAAGTTCTGATGGCAAAATTATTTTTACTCAATCCTGATTTTACCGATAAAAAACGCGATGATAACATCCGCTACTTTTGTCCGCATGCAGCGCAAATGAGAGGTGTACTGGAATACTACCCAAAATTGAAAGAACTGCTGGAAGTGGTATATGTTGATTTTGAGCGTCCGCGCAAAGTTTTGGTCGACCTGGTAGGTGAAGAGAACCAGGGTTGCCCCAACCTGTTAATTCCAAAATCAGAAGTAAGCTCCGGCGATGATCTCAGTTATTTTGATTCGTACGGCGATTATTATTTTACAAATTCCGAGGAGCTGATCTACCGCTACCTCTCGGAGAAATACGGGATTGGAATACCCCACTGAAAAGATACAAGCTGTTGCTTTCCTTCATAAAATAAGTTCACCATTAAACGAATCCATTGGATATGTTAGAAACTGTATTGGCCATAATTTTTAGCGCATTAACAGCTATCGTCATCCTTTTTCAGGGATGTTTGGCTGCCGGAGTGCCATGGGGACAAGCATCTATGGGTGGCCGGTATCCGGGAAAATATCCACCAAAAATGAGAATCGTTGCCGTTGTAAACATGCTTATTCTGGGCTTTTTTGCAGCGCTTGTATTAGCCGAAGCCGGCATTATGTTCCTCCAACTACATCCAATTTCCGGTTTTGGTATCTGGATTGTTGTTGCATTTTTTATCATCTCAACGGTTATGAATTCCATTACACCGAGTAAGATTGAACGTATTTGGGCACCGGTAGCTCTCGCTCAACTCATCACAAGTATCATTATTGCCGTTTCCTAACTTAAGAAAACGAAGCTCATCCTGCCCGGCGCAGCTTTGCCGTGCCTTCTGAATAAACTTTTAACAATGGATCATTGCTTTGCGTTCCCGGCCATCCATTAATATCGTTAGCGGCTTATTAAAGCGAACATGCTTGATAAATTCGGTTTCGTGCAATACTTCCTGTTGGCGCAATGCTTCCATTTTTAACTTTGAATTTCGTGCATTATGCGGAACCGAGAAATACCCCACATTCATGGAAGTAACATTATGGAAAAAATGCGAACCCAGCGAAGCATCGAGCGGGAAGTCGGGCAAACCCATTTCAATAATAATTCGTGCCCGCGAAATACCCGACCACAATACCGGAATACCGGTGTATTGATCGCGCGATCCCCAGCGCCCCGGACCAATTAAAATATATCCAATTCCGGCCTCGTCGAGTTGGTGGTTCAGGTGCTTGATCTCTTCGGCCATTTGCTTGGTCTGCATCCGGTCGAATTTATCCGGATCGACGTAAACCACATCCCTGATATCTTCGATTTTCCCGTTTCCCATGCCGCGTTCGGCATACATAAAAACCTTGTCCTCGTCAACTGCACTAATATCAACATCTACCTTTTCTTCAATCCTTATCAGTGGCTTAATCTGAAGGATATAAAGTGTTGGCAAGCCATTTTCAGCCGGCTCGATATCAAGGGCATATTCAATCTCAACCGGCGATCCCATGGCTTCCTTGAATAACCTCAGCATCAGATGCAAGGCATCGGCAAGCGGCAGGTGATTGTATTTTAAGATGTTGGCAAAATCGATGACTTTCGGTCCGCTTCCCTGGATACCCGGAATCAGGTCGTCGTTTTCCATGGAATACGTAGAAGCAGAATGTTCAAGTGTTCCGTCGGCTTCGGCTTCCTTGATGCGGTATTTTTTGATGGCAGCATCTTCGCCATCACTAACCAGGTCGAATTCAGGCTGCGATAGATCGATGGCATAAAATTGCTTTTGTGTATCGCGCAACTGATCTTTCAGCGCTGATGCGTTAAGGTTAGGATATTTCGGGCAAAAGCGAAACGAATTTTCGCCGCCTACCACGTACATTCCAAGTCCTACTGCTGCCACCGAAAAACCGTCGTTGGGTTCCATGTACGAAATGGGGTAATAATTGTAGGATTGCGCCACTCCCGAAATGGTCGGGTAAAATTTATCGTTGTAGTTGTGCCCCACCACTTCCTGAATGAGCACCGCCATTTTTTCCTCTTCAATCTTGTAATTCACGGCATCGAAATATGCCTGTGCCGAATCAGTAAAAATACTTGAATATACCAGTTTGATGGCCGTTTCCAGCTGGCGGTAGCGCACGTTGATGTCGTCGTGATTATTCGGGATGAGATAAGTAGCGTAAACCCCTGAAAATGGCTGCAGCAGCGAATCTTCAAACAATCCCGACGAACGAATAGCAAGTGGCCTGTCCATCACTTCCAGGTAACGCATCAGTTTGCTGCGGATCTGTTCGTCGAATTCCGAATCGAGAAAATGTTTACGAATGGCATCGTAGTCATTCAACGAGTAAATGTCGTCGTACAGGTTGTTCATCTCCACAAACTTGTCGAATTCCAGTGCCCCGATTATGGCTGTTGACGGAATGCGAATGTTCATGTTCGGGACCAGTTTCAGAAAATCGATGTTTTCAATAAAATTGCAGATAAAAGCCACTCCTCTTCCTTTTCCTCCCAGCGATCCTTTGGCCAGACGAACGATAAAGCGATTGGAATTCACCACATCGGGATCAAAGTTAACAATGGTACCTCGCAGCTTTTCGAAACGAACGGTTTTAAATACATCCAGACAAAACTGACGAAGCAATTCCGGCGAGTCAAAATCAGAAAGTTGAACCGGCCGCAATCTTTCTGCCATATTGATCTCGCCACGTGCCATCAACCAGGTTGAAAACGAGTTCCGGCTTCCGTGGTATTGAAGTGCTCCGGCAGGAACCACTTTTAATTTCTCCTGAAATTCAGTCAGATTGCGGGCTTCAGTAATCGGCAACCCGTCGATTCCTTTGAACACAAAATTACCAAAGCCCAAACGCCGGTAAAGAAAATTAAGAATGTCCATCGACAAACTTTCGGAGTTCTTATTGATAAAATCAGCGCCGATCTCTTTGGCCCGCTGTGCATTGGTAATGTCATGCGACTGCAGCAAAAGCGGGATCGGGAATTTCCTGTTGCGCTCGGTATATTTCAGCAGTTCAACTCCGGCATCTTCGTCTTCCACGCCATCCTTTTCGAATTTTACATCCGAAATTACACACAGCATATATCGACGGTAACTGTTAATGAATTTTACGGCATCTTCATAATTGTCGACCAGAATTACTTTTGGCCGTGCACGCATCCGAAGTATCTTGTGTAATTCATCCTTGGCATCTTCCTTCACCAGCACCTGGGTCTGGGTCATCACGGTTGTAAACAAAACCGGCAGGTAGCGCGAATAATACTGAATGCTGTCCTCCACGAGCAGGATTACCCGAACATTACCGTTCTGTGTGTCGCGGGCCACGTTTTTTATGTCCTCGATGTATTTGATCATGGCCATAAAAACATTCGAGTTACCATTCCACACAAAAATCCGATCGATAAAATCAAGCTTTCTCTTCTCGGCCTGAAAGAAACGCAGATCGGCGTTGTTGTTCACCAGCAGCAAGAGCGGAACGCGAGGCCGCATATTTCGAATAGCCTTAGATGTAGCAATCGGCGTATCTTTATCCACACCCACCATCACAATAATCAGGTCGAAATCGCGGTGTTCGAGCATCAGCAGTGCATCTTCCTTGGTATGTACGCTGGAAAAACGTGGTGCGGCATACAAATTTAACTGCAGGTACTCGCCAAAAATTTTATCGCTGAACTGGCCTTCACGAACAATGGAATATGAGTCGTACAAAGTAGCTACCAGCAATACCTCCTTCACTTTTGTAGGCATGAGTTCCTGGAAAATATCGCGGTCGGTTTTACGCTTTTTGTAAAGACGTGATAATGAAATATTGTCAATGTCCATCTGTTCGGATTTAGATTTTGAAGTTAGCCAATTTTTGTTTTTTCGCTGAAGTAAGTGCACAAAAAATCCCGATCCGTCAGCAGACGGACCGGGATTTTTATATCATGAACTCAATTAATCCAATTTATGAATCACCAACCCCGAACGCAACTTTGGTTCGAACCAGGTGGTTTTTGGCGGCATAATGTTTCCGCTGTCGGCAATGTTGATCAGTTGATCCATTGAAACCGGGTAAAGTGCAAAAGCAGCTTTCATTTGGCCTGCATCAACACGGCGTTTCAATTCAACTAGTCCGCGAATTCCACCCACAAAATCAATCCGTTTCGAGGTACGCAAATCCTTAATTCCGAGGATCGGTTCGAGCACCTGATTCGACAAAATGGTCACATCCAGAATACCGATCGGATCATTGTCGTCGTATGTTCCGGCTTTTGCTGTGAGTTTGTACCAGTTTCCGCCAAGGTACAAGCTGAATTCATGCAAGGCCGCGGGTTTGTAGATCTCGGCGCCCATGTTCTCTACATCGAATCCTTTGGAAAGTTCTGCCAGAAAATCGACATCTGACAATCTATTCAAATCGGTAACAACACGGTTGTAATCGATGATCTGCAACTGATTATCGGGAAAATGAACCGCCATAAAAAAGTTATACTCTTCGTTGCCTGTATGATTTGGGTTTTGCTCCGTTTTTTCCAGACCGATGCGTGCCGCTGCCGCTGTGCGGTGATGTCCGTCGGCTACATAAGTAAATGGCACTTTATCGGTGAAAAGCTGCTCAAGTTGTTTGTTGGTTTCTGCATCGTCGATGGTCCAGAAATGGTGGCCAAAACCATCTTCAGCCGTAAAATCGTACACCGGTTTTTGGTTCTTCACAATCGAATCAACAATGGCATCAATCTCGGTCACTGCTTTGTACGCAAAAAACACCGGCTCGATGTTCGCATCGAGGTAGCGGGTAAGCACCATCCGGTCTTCTTCCTTTTCAGGGCGGGTAAGTTCGTGCTTTTTTATGATGCCGTTTTCGTAATCGGCACAGGCAGCGGCCCCCACAATTCCGTATTGCGTTACTTCATTCATGGTTTGTGCATAAATGTAATATTTGGCTTCACCATCCTGTTGCAGCCAACCTTTCTCCTGAAAAGCTTTGAAGTTTTCTACAGCTTTGTTATACACTCTATCCGAATGAATGTCCTCCACATCGGGACACTCAATTTCAGCCTTGGTGATGCGCAGCAAGGATTTCTCCTTTCCGTTTGCCATTTCGGCAGCCTCTTCCGAGTTCATTACATCGTAAGGTAAACAAGCCAGTTCCTCAATAATTTCGCTGGGTGGCCTCAGCCCTTTAAAAGGTTTTATAATCGCCATACTAATTTTTACAGTTTTGTGTTAATGAGTAATGGAGTGAATGCGTAATTATCACTCTCCAACCTAACACTGATTTGAGACAAAAATAGTTATTTATTCAGTTTCCTATTTAAATACTTTTTGTATCCGGCCGCCATTTTAGACAGTTCGACTAAAAGTGTTCTTGACTCGATATATTTTAGTTCATCAATGTAATTCCTTCTAAAAGCAATTGTTGAACAAGCCAAACATTCCCGAACTGAACCTCGAACAATACGCAAATATCTTAAGGCCAAAGGAATACTCTCACCATATCCTTCCGCAATATTGAGAGAAATTGAAGTAGCTGCCCTGTTAAACTGACTTCCAAGTTCAAATCGTTCTTCTTTAGGAAACCGGATTATTAAATCGTAAACAAAATCTGAATAATCGAGTGATTTTTTGTACAATTCCAACGATTCAAAATCGAAGAGATTGGAATGAGGATAATTTTTCATACTAATTGATTTTAAGTTGAAAGCAAAAGTTACAAAAAAACCAACGATCCAACGTTTACTCAATTACCCAATTCCTGTTTTATTTATTTACCTGGTGAGTAGTATCGCCTTTTTCAAAAAAGTCGACAATCTGCTCGGCGGCTGCCAGACCTGCATTCAAATTGGCTTCTGCAGTTTGAGCCCCGGCTTTTTTAGGCGTAAAAAAGCAACGCCCCGGAAACTTCTCTACGAATTCGGCTTCAGCATCCGGAGTTAGGTCCGACATGTATTTAATGCCTGGCCTTTCCTCCATTATCCTTATAAGATCGGGCTCGTTGATTACTTCTTTACGTGCGGTATTCACGATTACACTATTGTCTTTCAGGTGTTGAAGAACTTCATAACTCACCGATTTTATGTGCTCACCACGAGCAGGAACATGGATGGAAACGATATCGCTTTTCTCGTATAGCTGTTCGAGCGAATTGGTTACTTTCAGTCCAATAGCAGCTGCAGCCCCTTTGCTGTAACGGGTGTAAACAATCACTTTCATTCCCATGGCCCGGGCAATACGAAAAACATTACGGGCCACGTAACCAAAACCGTGCAGTCCGAGCGTACGTCCGCGCATTTCGCCTCCGGCTTTTCCCGAGAACAATTCGCGCAAACCAAAAATGGCAAGACCAATAGCCAGTTCGGCAACGGCATTCGAATTTTGTCCCGGCGTGTTCATCACCACAATATTTCTTTTACTGGCAGCTTCCAGGTCAACATTGTCGTAACCGGCTCCGGCACGTACAACAATCTTCAAATTTTTCCCAGCTTCAAACACCTCCTCATCAAATTTGTCACTTCTGATTATGGCCGCTTCAGCATCAGCAATAGCACTGAGTAACTGCTCCTTCAATTCGTACTTTTCGAGCAGCGACAATTCGTAACCTGCTTTATTAAATATTTTACTGATTTTTTTTATTGCAACGGGAGCAAAAGGTTTAACAGTCGCAACTAGGATCTTTCTCATCTTATTGGTTTTTTATAATTAACTTGATTCGCTAACAACTCATAAAAAATCTTTTCACCGGGAGCTCCTGAAAAACTTCAGGTGAAAAAAATGCAGGACTTTCGCCCTGCATTTTCTGAACTATTTGAACTATTTCGTTTTTTCAAATTCCTGCATGGCCTCGATCAGTGCTTTTACACTGTCGATCGGCATCGCATTGTAAATTGATGCTCTGTATCCTCCCACTGAACGGTGTCCTTTAATACCGATCATTCCTTTTGAAGTGGCGAATTCGAGAAATTCTTTTTCAGCTTCCGCATATTCCGGAGCCATTACAAAAGTCACGTTCATGAACGAACGATCTTCTTTGGCCGGCACAGTGCATTCGAACAGTTTGTTCCGGTCGATCTCGTCGTACAACAAAGCTGCTTTCTCTTCGTTCACTTTTTCCATGGCTTCAACCCCACCATTTTCCTTCAGCCAGCGCAATGTCATTAAACTGGCATATACAGGAAGTGTAGCCGGAGTATTGAACATAGAACCACTGTTGATGTGAGTGTTGTAATCCAACATGGTAGGAATCGGACGATCGATTTTACCCAGCGCTTCATCTTTTACAATAACCAGTGTAGCTCCCGATGGTCCCAGGTTTTTCTGTGCTCCTGCATAAATCAGGTCGTATTTGGCTACGTCAATCGGACGCGAGAAAATATCGGACGACATATCGGCTACCAGTGGCACGTTTACATCCGGAGCATCCACCTTGGTACCAAAAATGGTATTGTTGCTGGTGTAGTGCAGGTAACTGGCATCGGCAGGCACTACGTACGATTTCGGAATGTAATTAAAGTTGGCATCAGCCGATGAAGCAACCTCAAGCACTTCACCAAAAAACTTGGCTTCTTTTATGGCTTTTTTCGACCACGCACCGGTGTTCAGGTAAGCGGCTTTTTTATCCATTAAATTGTATGGAGCCATTAAAAACTGGGTACTTGCACCTCCCTGTAAGAAAAGTACAGAGTAGCCTTCGGGTACTTTTAACAGTTCTTTTACCAGCGCTACTGCTTCGTCCATAACCGCTACGAATTCTTTGCTACGGTGCGAAACTTCCATTACTGAAAGCCCGGTTCCGGCAAAATTCATAACTGCTTCGGCCGTCTTTTCTATTGTAAATTCCGACAGAATTGATGGTCCTGCATAAAAATTGTGCTTCTTCATAAATACAACAATTAAGGTGAGTAATTTTTAATCCTTTCTTGTAAACACCTCTTCAAAGTTCAGGATAAATTGGTGTTTAGCAGATGAGAAAAATCAAGTTATTATCTATTCTTATGAGTTTTAAAACATTGATATACAACACAGAATCGATTGACAGAAATCATTTTAGCTCTCAATCGCAGGTTAACATTATCAAAATCAACCTGTTATTTTTAACAAAAATATTGGATTCTGACGATTATCACCCATTAAAGGCATGAGAAATATCACATTTCTGATTTATTTAAACAGAATTTAATCTGACCGAAGTAAGAGAGAGGAAATAAAAAAGGCTGCAATTTTGAAATGCAGCCCTGTAACTTTGATTCGTTTTATTGCTTTAGATAAAAGGTGTTTTTACAATTTCGGCGGGTATTTTCTTGTTTCTGATCTTCACAAAAATTTCGGTACCAAATGCCGAATATTCTTTGGCAACATATCCCATTCCAATTCCTTCGTTCAGCACCGGCGACATGGTTCCCGAAGTTACCTGGCCAATCACCGCATCTTCTGCGTTGATCAACTCGTAACCTTTTCTTGGAATTCCTCTTCCCAGCATTTTAAAACCACGAAGACGACGTGTTACGCCCTCATTCTTTTGCATGGTCAGAAACTCACGGTCGACAAATTCGCGACCATTGTTGAATTTGGTAATCCAGCCCAATCCGGCTTCAATCGGCGAAGTGGTATCATCAATATCGTTTCCGTAAAGACAGTAGCCCATTTCCAGGCGAAGCGTATCGCGCGCTGCCAATCCAATGGGTTTTATGCCCAATTCTTTTCCGGCATCGAAAATGGCATACCAGACATGTTCAGCTGTATCGTTATTAAAATACAATTCAAAACCACCCGCTCCGGTGTATCCCGTTGCTGAGATGATGACGTTATCAACTCCGGCGAATCGATTGACAGTAAACGTATAGAATTTAATTTCGGAAAGATTTACATCGGTAAGTTTTTGCAATACCGCCAATGCTCGAGGCCCCTGAACGGCCAACTGGCTCATGCTTTCGGAGGCATTTTCAAGTTCGGCGCCAATTGTTTCGTTTTGCTGAACGATCCAGTTCCAGTCTTTTTCGATGTTGGCGGCATTTACTACCAACAGGTATTTATCGGGCTCGTAACAATAAACCAGTAGATCGTCAACAATCCCGCCTTTACCGTTTGGCAGGCAACTGTACTGCGCCTGTCCTGGGGTAAGATTTCGTGGATCGTTCGAATTTATCTTCGCAATCAGATCGAGAGCTTTAGGTCCCTTCACCCAAAATTCGCCCATGTGCGATACATCAAAAACACCGACTCCCTCACGCACGGTCATATGCTCATCTTTTATTCCTGAATACTCGATGGGCATCTCGTATCCGGCAAACTCAACCATTTTAGCCTCAAGGTCTTTGTGTATCTTATTAAAAGCCGTTGTCTTCATTTTTTGCTTAGTAAATTTGCTGCAAAACTATGGATTCACTCACAGCATTCACATGAAATTTATCAGCCATTAACTGAATTATTCATCCATAAATTTGCAAATTTGCCCGAAAGTACAAAAATGAACGACAGGTTTCAACACATTCGTACAAAACAAGTGGAAGAAATTTCAGGGGGCGATCTTGAATTTCTTTCCGAATTGGTGGATATCTTTCTGGTGCAGATTCCTGATTTCGTTAGTAAAATGACCACCAACCTGAAGGCAGAACACTGGCTGCAACTGGCCAGAGAGGCACATACGGCAAAATCATCGGCCATGACTTTTGGCATGGATGAAACCGGAGTTTTGTTAAAAAATATTCAGCTGCGTTGCGAAGCAAACGAACTCGACGAGGTTCCAAAAATGGTAAAACAAGCTGTTGAACAGCTCGAAGGTGCCATTCCCGAACTGGAACAATTCAAACAATCGCTTTAAAAAATTCAAAATGATTAATGAAACCATTGGCTGGGTGGGCAATATTTTGTTTGCCATTTGCGGAATTCCGCAGGTGATAAAAACCTACCGCTCGAAAAGTGCGAAGGATCTGAGCCTTCTGTTTTTGTGGTTGTGGATGTCGGGCGAGTTACTCACGTTTGTCTACATCCTGATTGGAGACTGGGAAACAGGTATCGCCCATTTCCCCCTCTATTTTAATTACATCGCCAATATTTTTATGGCCACTTATTTGATCTGGGCCAAATATACCTATCCAAAAAAACATTCCACAAAGTAAGAATCCGATCCTTCAGAAAAATCGGATCCTCGTTTGTAGTTAATTCTTAAAGATCAACTCATTGTCAGCTATATCCACCACAATTGGTTTTTCTTTGTTCACCGTTCCGGCCAGAATACGTTTTGAAAGTTCATTCAGCACATTTCGTTGCAATACACGTTTTACCGGGCGAGCTCCAAAATGCGGATCGTAACCAATGGTTGCCAGGAAGTCTGTAGCTTCCGGGGTGATCGTAATTTTCACTTCGGAACCCGACATCCTTTTTACAACCTGATTGAACTGTACTTTCACGATCTCACGAATATCTTCTTTCGATAACGGTGTGAACACGATCGTTTCATCTATCCGGTTCAGGAACTCGGGCCGGATCGTTTTCCGCAACAGTTCGAGTAACTGATTTTGAGTTTTCTCCAAAACTACGGCCTCGTTCTCATCGCTCATATTCTCATAATTCGCCTGAATAATCTGCGAACCAAGATTCGAAGTCATGATTATAATCGTATTCTTAAAGTTCACCGTGCGACCTTTATTATCAGTCAATCGGCCATCATCGAGAACCTGAAGCAGTACGTTAAACACATCGGGGTGTGCTTTTTCAATCTCGTCGAACAGTACCACTGAATAAGGTTTATGCCGAACAGCTTCGGTTAGCTGTCCTCCTTCATCGTAACCCACATATCCGGGAGGCGAACCGATCAGTCGGGTCACCGAGAATTTCTCCTGGTACTCCGACATGTCGATCCTGGTGATCATGTTCTCATCGTTGAACAGGTATTCGGCGAGTGATTTTGCCAGCTCGGTTTTTCCCACTCCGGTAGTTCCAAGGAAAATAAAAGAACCAATCGGACGCTTTTCATCCTGCAACCCGGCCCGGCTTCTTCGAACGGCATCGGAAACCGCAACAATGGCTTCATCCTGTCCGATCACTCGTCTGTGCAGCTCTTCTTCCATGTGCAACAACTTTTCACGCTCGCTCTGTAACATTTTATTTACAGGAATTCCGGTCCACCGGGCAACTACTTCCGCAATATCCTCAGTGTCTACTTCTTCTTTAATCAGGCTCTCGCCTTTTTTCATTTCCTCCAGTTCCTGCTGCAAGCGTTCGATTTCTGCTTCTGCCTCCTTCACCTTACCGTAGCGAAGTTCTGCAACCTTGCCATAATCGCCCTGACGCTCGGCCTGCTCGGCTTCAAACTTTAGTTGATCGATCTCCTCTTTTCGTTTCTGTATGGCCTCGATCACCGATCTTTCCGATTCCCATTTAGCGCGTAAATGAGATTGTTCTTCTTTGAGGTTCGAAATCTCCTCATTCAAAGCCTCTAGTTTTTTCTTATCATTTTCGCGTTTAATGGCCTCACGTTCAATCTCGAGTTGTTTCACCTTGCGCTGAATTTCATCGAGTTCTTCCGGTACTGAATCGATCTCAAGACGCAGTTTGGCAGCTGCCTCATCCATCAGGTCGATAGCTTTGTCGGGCAGAAACCGATCGGAAATATAACGTTGTGAAAGCTCCACGGCAGCAATAATCGCATCGTCCTTGATCTGTACTTTATGGTGATTTTCGTATTTCTCCTTGATTCCCCGGAGAATTGATATAGCACTTAAAGTATCCGGTTCGTCCACATGAACGATCTGGAAACGGCGCTCCAATGCTTTGTCCTTCTCAAAATACTTTTGGTACTCGGCCAGGGTTGTTGCACCAATGGCGCGCAACTCACCTCTTGCCAGTGCAGGTTTCAGAATATTGGCCGCATCCATTGCTCCTTCTCCTTTGCCGGCACCCACCAAAGTGTGTATCTCATCGATAAACAAAACCACCTCGTTATTGGATTGTATCACTTCATTGACCACAGCTTTCAGACGTTCTTCAAATTCCCCTTTATATTTTGCTCCGGCCACTAATGCTCCCATATCGAGCGAGAAAACCTGTTTCGATTTCAGATTCTCAGGCACGTCGCCACGCACAATACGATGCGCCAAACCCTCTGCTATAGCAGTTTTACCGGTACCCGGTTCACCTAAAAGAATAGGATTGTTTTTGGTACGTCGGGACAGGATCTGCAAAATTCGTCGTATCTCATCGTCGCGACCAATAACCGGATCGAGCTTTCCGATTCGGGCACGCTCGTTCAGATTAATAGCAAAACGATTGAGCGAATTAAATTTGTCCTCGGCTGTCTGACTATCCACTTTCGAACCTTTTCGCAATTCTTCAACGGCATGCTTCAACTCCTTTTTAGTAATGCCGTTGTCTTTCATCAACTGACTGGTGGAATCTTTTACCTCGAGCAGTGCCATTAAAATATGCTCTACCGAAACATACTGGTCGCCCATTTCCTGGGCCAGTCCCAAAGCCTTTTGCAGCGCCTGGTTGGCTCCGGAAGCGAGATAAGGTTCTCCTCCGGAAACTTTTGGAAAAGACTCCACAATTTTATTTAGTGCCATTTGAAAAACCGAAGTATTTACACCCAGCTTTTTCAACAAAAATTCAGAAACATTTTCGGCAGAATGCATTACTCCGCGCAATAAATGTGCAGTTTCGATGGCTTGTTGATTGTTCGCTTGTGCAATTTTAAAAGCCTGTTGAATGGCTTCCTGCGATTTTATGGTAAAATTGTTCATATTCATAGCTAACTCCTTTTCTGTTTTTTTTAAGGAATTGCACAACAAACTACAAGCCATAACTTACTGAATGACAGAATGTCGAGCAGAAACAAAAAAGCATGAAACTATTTCCGGAAACGGGAATTTTACCAGGTAAATTTGGCAGATGAGCGCATAAAAAAACAGAGATGATTAACACCACCCCTGTTTCCTAACCTAACCAAATCTATTCTCTATGAAAAAACACTAAAACTATTCAAATTTCTTATGACAAAAATAAGGCGGAATTTAGTTAACTCATACCAACGGAAGTTAAAGAATGTTAACACTCAAAATCCATTTTTTGCATTGATTCTCTGAAAGCTCTGATAACAAATCGATCCGCGAAAAATAAACAATCTGACAGCACAATTTAACCGCCTGTTAAATGCATCGAATTTTTTATTGATCCATTCAAAAGATTCGAGAATAGCGGGCAAAAGTTAAAATCAAAATATGAAAACATTATACTACTTTCATATTGGATTATTTATATCTAAATGACAGTCACTTATGCCCCGAAAAACTTTCAATTTTTAAAAAATTGAAGTACTTTAGCAGCCCGTTTTTAAAACGTTTCTAATTCTAATTTATATAACTAAAAAATACATTTTATGGCAAAGCATGTATATACCTTCGGAGCTGGAAAAGCAGAGGGTAAAGCAGACATGAAAAACCTCCTTGGAGGTAAAGGTGCTAACCTTGCTGAAATGAACCTTATCGGGGTACCGGTTCCACCCGGATTTACCATTACCACCGAAGTTTGTACCATGTACAACGAGCAGGGTCAGAAAGCAACTTTCGATTTAATTAAGCCCGAGGTTGAAGCAGCAGTTGCATTGGTTGAAGAACTTACTGGAACAGAATTTGGAAGTAAAGAAAATCCTTGTTTGATGTCAGTGCGATCAGGTGCACGTGCATCGATGCCCGGCATGATGGATACTGTTCTTAACCTGGGAATGAACGAAGATGCAGTTGAAGGCATTGCTAGAAAATCAGGGAATTCCCGTTTCGCTTGGGATTCATACCGTCGGTTTGTACAAATGTACGGCGACGTAGTTATGGAAATGAAACCTGCAAGTAAAGAAGAAATTGATCCTTTTGAAGAAATTATTGAAGAATTAAAAGAAGAAAAAGGAATACAATTAGATACTGATTTCACTACTGAAGATTTACAAGAGCTAGTTACACGTTTTAAGGCAGCCGTTAAAAAAGTTACCGGAAAAGATTTCCCTACCGATCCATGGGAACAACTTTGGGGTGCAGTAGCTGCAGTTTTTGGAAGTTGGAACAACGACCGCGCCATATATTACCGCAGGATGGAGCAAATTCCTGACGAATGGGGAACTGCTGTAAACTGCCAGGCCATGGTATTTGGAAACATGGGTCTTACATCAGGAACAGGTGTTGCATTTACGCGTGATGCTGCAACCGGAGAAGATATTTTTAATGGTGAATACCTGATAAACGCCCAAGGTGAAGACGTAGTTGCAGGTATTCGAACTCCACAGGAAATTACTCTTGAGGGTTCAAGAAGATGGGCTGCACTGCAGGGAGTTTCGGAAGAAGATCGAGCAGCGAAATATCCTTCGCTGGAAGAAGCAATGCCTGAAATGTACCAACAGTTAAACGAGACTCAACAAAAACTGGAAGATCATTACAGCGATATGCAGGATCTTGAATTTACGATTCAGGAAGGTAAATTGTGGTTACTGCAAACCCGTAACGGGAAACGCACCGGAGCAGCCATGGTAAAAATGGCCGTCGATATGCTGGAAGAAGGCCGCATTGATGAAAAAACTGCATTGCAACGTGTTGATGCAGCTAAATTAGACGAATTACTTCACCCTGTTTTTGATACAGCGGCAATGAAAGCTGCAAAAGTATTAGCCAAAGGGTTACCTGCATCTCCCGGTGCCGCAACGGGACAGATTGTGTTCTTTGCCGACGAAGCTGCAAAATATCCGGAGTCAGTATTGATTCGCACCGAAACTTCTCCTGAAGATTTAGAAGGAATGAACATTGCTAAAGGCATTCTAACTGCTCGTGGAGGTATGACTTCACACGCGGCAGTTGTAGCCCGTGGAATGGGTAAATGTTGTGTATCGGGTGCAGGTGCTGTAAAAATTAATTATAAAACCCGCGTGATGACCATCGACGGAAAAGAATTCCGCGAAGGTGAATGGATTTCACTGAACGGTTCAACCGGTGAGGTTTATGAAGGAAAAGTAGATACAATGGATCCTGAGTTAAGTGGAAACTTTGCAAAAATTATGGATCTTGCTGAGAAATTCACCCGTATGAGTGTTCGCACCAACGCCGATACTCCTCACGATGCACAGGTTGCACGCGACTTTGGTGCAAAAGGTATCGGTTTGTGCCGAACAGAGCACATGTTCTTTGAAGGCGAAAGAATTAAAGCCATGCGCGAAATGATTCTTGCTAAAACAGAAGAAGCTCGTCGTAAAGCACTCGACAAACTGCTGCCTTTCCAGCGTGAAGACTTCGAGGGAATTTTGGAGGCAATGGCAGGCTACGGTGTAACCATCCGTTTGCTCGATCCGCCATTACACGAATTTGTTCCGCACGAAGAAGCCAACCAAAAAGAAATGGCTGACGAAATGGGAATCAGTGTTGACGACGTTAAAGCTTTGGTTGAAGACCTTCACGAATTCAACCCAATGTTAGGTCACCGCGGATGTCGTTTAGGAAATACTTATCCTGAAATTACCGAAATGCAGGCTCGCGCCATTATTGAAGCTGCCGTTAACCTGAAGCAAAAAGGTGTTGATGCCCGTCCTGAAATTATGGTTCCGCTGATCGGTACTGTGAAAGAATTGAAACTTCAGGCTGACATCATTCATAAAACTGCCAAAAAGGTATTCGACGAAAAAGGTGCCACTGTAGATTATATGGTAGGAACAATGATCGAGATCCCACGTGCAGCAGTAACCGCTGATATGGTTGCTGAAGTAGCTGAATTCTTCTCGTTTGGGACCAACGACCTTACCCAGATGACCTTTGGTTATTCGCGCGACGATGCCGGTAAATTCTTACCGGTTTACCTGCAAAAAGGTATCCTGAAAAACGATCCGTTCCAGGTGCTCGACCAGGAAGGTGTTGGACAGGTGGTTCGCATGGGTGTTGAAAAAGGCCGAAGCACTAAACCAAACCTGAAAGTGGGTATTTGTGGTGAGCATGGTGGTGAACCATCTTCAGTAATGTTCTGCGACAGTGTTGGAATGGACTACGTAAGTTGTTCGCCATACCGCGTGCCAATTGCACGTGTTGCCGCAGCACAGGCTAACTTGAAATAAGCTATTAGCACTATATTTAAGAAGAGCTGTTCCGCATGGAACGGCTCTTTTTTTGTGCCTTTAGGAAGCGACACGTAGAAATACGCATACAAATTCACGTAGTTCTACGTATGTATTTCACGTAGAAATACTCTTGACTGGAAGGTATTTCTTGTTGACCTTTGTAAAACAAATTTTGAACTGAATGAAAACTTTAAAACAAAATATTACACATCATCAAAATTTGTACTCAAAGACACCAAGCGTTCCTTGTTTCAATGTCACCGAGAATTACTCAATTTTTTTGTCCCACTCGATTACTGTCCCTCTTCCCTGAGCCCGGTGATAAAAAATAAGGAACGAATTTCCAACCAGGGGCCACTTTCTTTTTAAGTGCCCCTTTTTTTTGCCTAAAATTTTAAAGCTAATTTTTTGTTTAAACCGTCACCAAATGATTTTTGATGGCGAAAATAACCAGGCCGGCTACATTCCGGGTATTCGATTTAGCAAGCAGGCTGCGTTTGTACCCTTCAACGGTACGGGCACTCAGTGCCAATTGTTCAGCGATTTCGGAGGCCGTGAGTTCTTTGCAAATCAACTTAAGCACCTGCAACTCACGTTCTGAAAATTGATCGGATGCTTCAACTGAAGACTTGTTTGTTTTAAGTTTCGAGGATCGTAAAAATCCGTTGGTTAAACTCGATGAAAAATAGTATTCGTTCTTCATCGTCATGTGGATGGCCAATTCCAACTCTTCCGGATCAGCATTTTTTAGCAGGTAACCATCAACACCCTGTTCCACCAAGTGCGAAACCAGTTGCACATCTTCTTCCATACTGATAATAATTATGCGCATACCGGGATAACGGATTTTTAACTGTTTTGTCGCTTCAACGCCATCCATCACTGGCATTTGGATATCGAGCAAAACAAGGTCGGGAAGTTCATCTTTTGCAGCTAACAGATCAAGCAGTTCCTGTCCGTTTGCGGCTTCTTCCACCTCGTTGGTAAAATCGAAATCGTACAGCAGCGCGCAAATCCCCTTTCTGAAGAGTTTGTGATCGTCGGTAACTACAATATTTAATTTATCCTTGTTCATTGCCGTTCCAACAAATTATGGCACAAGTGCCTTTCCCGGGTTTCGATTTCAATTTAAAACGTGCACCCACCATTTCGGTGCGGCTCTCCAGATTTTTTAAGCCCAAGCCGGTTGCCATTTTTTTGGTCAGATCAAAACCTTTTCCATTGTCGCAGACCACAACCGAAACGCCGCTTGCAAACCTTAAATTCACAAAAATAGTTTCGGCCTGAGCATGTTTAATGGCGTTGTTCACCATTTCCTGTACTACCCTGAAAATAGCCAATTCGGTTTTAATGTCTATACGATAAGCTTCGCCGCTTTTCCAACACTCGACCTTTACCTCATCGGCTTTGTTCACCCAGTTGGCCATTTCCTCGATAGCACTGTATAAACCCAGTTTCTCGAGTGAAGGCGGTAATAATGAACGTGAAATTCCCCGAACCTGTGTGATCACTTCGTCGAGGTACGATTTTGTTTCGCCGGCCACTTTACGGGCTTTGTCCTCGCTTTGCTTTTCAATGCGGCCCACATTTAGTTTTACCACCGAAAGCATGGCCCCAACTTCGTCGTGCAGATCTTGTGCAATACGTTTTCGTTCTTTTTCCTGGGCCTGAATGGTATTCTTAATGATCTCTTTTTGCTGATCATGTTTTACCTGGTTTAGCTCCAATTGTTTCCGCAATAAGCGTTTCTGATAACTAATAAAAAAGAATACCAAACCACCAGCCAGTAGTAACATGCCTACCGTCCCGATAAAATACACCAGTACTATGTCAGAATTTCCCGCTCCCAATGCTCAAATTTTGTCCGAACAATAAAAGTACCAACAAAACTTGATTATCATATTATTGAGATTCACTTTTTTTAAAAAGTTACCATTTACTTAGCATGGTAAATTATGATGAAACTGTTTTTTTCTGTTTTCCGGCCTTCCAAAAACCAACAGCAATTAAGAAGTAAAATGTTACGTTTAAAAAGGCATTAAAGATTGCAGCTTGTTTAGCAATGTCATTAGAATATTCCAGTAATAGCGTAAACAAAATGTTGTAAAACAATACTCCGGAAAAATTAATCAGTATGGCAGTATTTATCCAGATCATGGGTTCATCGACTAACTTTTTTATATTCGCTTCTGTCATAATCCGATAATAATAAAGTATCGAAAAAACTATTAGTAGGATACTACTGAATGAACGCACATGAGAATACTGAGTAAATTTCTGTAAAAAAATGGGATTCAGAATGCAATACGCCATAAAAACAACAATGATTACCATCATCCACTTCTTCTTAACAATCCCAACCAGCACTTTCGAATAGAACAAAGCCAGAAATAAAAACTCTAATGGGAAATAAATTTGGCCCAGCCAGTGATTTCTTGTGATACCGAAAAAGTACATTATGAACTGTGTTGATTCAGTTAAGAAAGCCATGATTACAAATACATACAAAAACAGGAAACTATTCCTGATCTGTTTTAAAAAATAAGTACCTGTAATTATCGCCAACAATTCGACGAACGGACCCAAATAGAGATAAAAAGGCATTAATTTTTATGAATTATAGATGCTTCTTTCGTCACAAAATGGTGGGCATGGTGCTGTTAAATCAAAATCTTCCTGCTCTTCATCATCAGTGCTTGCAGCTGCTGCTTCCATTGTCGTTGTTGTTTTTACTCCGCTGATCATCACGCTCATGGTTTTTTCGATTCCATAATCAATCAAAGCCTCATCCCTTTTCTGAACCATAAATATTTCGTGCAATTCGAATTTGGTGAGCAAGTAAGCATTCGGATAAATGTATTGGCGATACACAGCACCCGGATCCTCGGCGTCGATTTCGCCACTTCGCCATTTGCGGTATAAATGTATGCTTTCGATCACTGCTTTTGTGTTGTTCGAAAAATCAACATTTTCCTTCTCCAGCTTAAACACCGGAGTTTCGTAATCGGCGTAAACGTCGCCGCTACCCAGTAAAAAAGCAGATACAGCAAATGCGCAAAGTTTATATTTACCATCATCTTTAGCGCTTTCCAGCCCCAGGTATATACGAACCCGATTTTCATTTTCGCCCGCTAAAGCCAGGTAAGTATCTTTTTGAAGGATAATTTTGGGAACTTTCAGATTAAAGGTTTTATCCTTTTCTGCTTTAAAATTTTCGCGCCAGTTTTTGGCTTTGGCAGCTGGGAGCTGATCTCTTTTCAATTTTTTAGTCATTTTATTCAAGCATTTGGTGGTTTAAAAATAGCTAAAAAATCACAGGGAAAAACAAATTCTTAAACATAAAACTGATTTAGGAGAAAAGCATTTCAAATTGCGGTGTTTTAATTTGTCTGCAGGTCAAAGGATCCGATCCTTTAGAAGCATCGGATCCTTTGCAAAAAAATCTACCCGCAAAAAGATTTACGGGTAGATGGTCGAACATTATATGAGGGGAAGGTTTAGTCTCCCTTACAAGGCAAAATCATACCATGCATTTTAGTTTCGAAAGCCAACACTCACTAATAAAAATCGATATCGAAATTGATATGAACACCCGGGCTTACATAACTGTCGTTGTATGCATAATACCTTTCGGGATAGTGGATAAGACGAAAACCGTAGTTCGTTGATTCAAAGAACAAATTTCCAATTCTGAAATACAGATAACCGTTAATGTAAACGCGTTCGTAGTAGTCGGTGGGTAAATAATCGAATGCAAAGCCGTAAGGCAGATCAACCAGGATAAAACCTATTCCCGGACGAAAGCGGAAAAAATGCCCGTTGTAACAATAATACCTGTTATGGTTGTGGTAAAACACAAGTGGTTGAACATCAAATCGGCGTATTACATGACCATATCGTGGATGATGGAAATAATACTTGTGGTACCTGTACGAATACGGATTGTATCCCATATAGTAATCGCGCCAGCTGCTGTGGTTCCAGCGATAGCGTTCCCACCTTCTGTCCCAGTGATTACTGTTATAATAGTTGTAATGCGAGTAATATTTTTTGCCCTTGTGGTTGTACCTCATGTCGCGCGGACGATAATTATCTTTCCAGTATTTATTGCTTCCACGGTAGTCGCGGTTAGGTGTATAACGTCGGTCCGATTTATCGATTCTGTAGAAATCGCGGTTTTCGCTTGTCGTTCTTCCGCCTCGACTGGCCGAATTTACACTTGCTGCCTCGCGGGAAGAAGCACTCCGAACCTCCCTGGTAGCTCTTTCATTTCTGTTAGAAACAGAATTCGCATTGTTTCTGGTACTGTAAGTGGTTGTTACCTGACGAGGAGATGAACTGTTCCTCTGACTATTGGTATTCGCCTTGGTTCTCTGATTGTGACTCGTGTTAACCGGTCTTGGCGCGCGGTAAACATTGCCTGAGGAACGCGTTGTACGTTTAGACGAATTTGATGACTTTGTTGCTACCTGCTGAGATCGGTTTCTAGGTGTGGTTACACGTCGGTTAACTGACGACCGATCGACTTTGTCGTAATTTTTATACGTGCTTTTTTTCTGGATAGTATTTTTTCGGTCGTTACTTCTTCGCGATTCATTGCTACGTGTTTCGCGCTGTGAAGAACGTCGTTGTGCATTCGCTGGAATTATACTTGCTGTAATAACTGCCGCCAGAGTAATCATCGTGGCAAACAGTCTGAATTTTGTTGTTTTCATGGCTTGAATCTTTAAAATTCAAAAAGTTGTTCGCTTCTCTCTTTTGGCGCCTAAATTATTTAAACCGGTAATTACGTTTCACTTTGCAAAGGCTGTGCCAAAGTCTGCAACAATTATTAACACTCCGCACTTACTCTCTGATAATGAGACAGGATAGCATATCTTTTTTTTCTTGACAATTCTCTCTACTTTTGCAGCGGAAAAATCAGAATAATGGCGAGGATTTTATGTTTAGACTATGGAAGGAAACGGGTGGGTATTGCAGTTACCGATCCGGGACAAATCATAGCCAGCCGTTTAACCACGGTTCCTACACACACTTTGTGGGAGTTTTTGAAAACCTATTTTGAAAAAGAAAATGTGGAGCTATTAGTGGTTGGGTATCCGCGGCAAATGAACAATGAAGCTTCAGAAGCTGTTCGTTACATAAATCCGTTTCTGAAGAAATTTCAGAAAGTTTATCCTGAAGTTAAACTGGAATTATTTGATGAGCGATTCACTTCAAAAATGGCTTTTCAAACCATGATTGACGGAGGCATAAAAAAGAAACAACGACAGGACAAAGCCATGATTGATGCAGTGAGCGCTACCATCATTCTGCAAAGTTATTTAGAACAAAAAAGGAATTTAAGGAGTTAACGAAAATGAAATATCCGGTTACCGTATACGGAGATCCCTTGCTTCGCAAAAAAGCGAAAGAAATAAGCAAAGATTACCCCAACCTGAACGAAGTGATCGAAAACATGTGGGAGACCATGTATTATTCCGATGGTGTTGGTTTGGCTGCACCACAGGTGGGCTTGTCCATTCGTATATTTTTGGTTGATGCCAGTTCGGGTGCCGACGAAGAGCCCGAATTGGAAAACTTCAAAAAGGTTTTTATTAATCCCGAAATTCTGGATACAGACGGCGAAGAATGGATTATGAACGAAGGCTGCCTGAGCTTGCCCGAAATACGTGAAGATGTTGAACGCCCCGATGAAGTAACCATTCGTTATTTCGACGAAAACTTTGTGGAACACGAAGAAACGTTCAAAGGTTTTGCCGGCCGCGTTATTCAACACGAGTACGATCACCTGGAAGGCATTCTGTTTATTGATTACTTAACGCCACTCAAAAAAAGATTGTTAAAAGGAAAGCTGAATAACATTGCCAAAGGCAAAGTGCAGCCGCACTACCGTATTAAAATACCCGTAAAATAGTAACCCTTTACGGTTTTTCACGTTTGAAGGATTAAATCCAACAAACATAACTTTGAAAAACCTTTTTCAGAACATACCCTCGTTAAGACTTATCATTGCAGTGGCAGTGGGTTTTCTTATTGCAGAAAAAATTATTGTTCCAGTACCGGTCCTGCTAATTGTCAGTATGTTGCTTTTGGCGGGTTTACTTATTCTGAACCGGAACTACCGTTTTCATCTGGAAGCTTTTTTTGGCAGCCTGGTATTTCTCCTTTTTATTCTGGTAGGCAGCATGTATTTTAACGTGTACAATTCCACGCCTCGATTTTTCGATGAAGGCATGTTTTGGGGAACAATACTGGAAGTTCCTGAAGAAAAATCCAATTCTTACAAATCGCTCGTTCAGCTTAATGCCGTTAAAGATTCGGAGAAAGTTTGGCAATGCAATGAAAAGTTACTGGTGTATTTCGAAAAAGATTCGACAGCTATGAATCTGAAACCGGGCAACACTATTTTATTTTCGGGAAACCCCGAAATGGTAAAAAACAACGGCAATCCTTATGAGTTTGATTACCGGAAATACCTGTCGCGAAAAAAGATCTATCGGAGCGTTTATCTTACAAAAAGCGACTGGACACTTAGCACACGACAAAAACAATCGTTTAAAACTGTGGCCGAAAATGTACGCGAACGCTTATTGAGAATCTACCGAAGTTACCATCTGGGCACCAAAGAAACAGAAATTCTTTCGGCATTAACACTCGGCTATAAACGTGGCCTCGATCCAGAAACAAAACGTACATTTTCGTCGGCAGGTGCCATGCATGTGCTGGCCGTTTCGGGATTACACGTTGGAATTATTTTTGGCATTTTTGCCTTGTTTTTCGGGTTTCTGAAAAATCAGAAAAGAGGCAAAATTCTTTATGTTCTGCTTGCGGTGGGAACACTTTGGGCCTATGCGTTTATTACGGGGCTGTCTCCTTCAGTAATGCGCGCAGCTGCTATGTTTTCGCTGGTTTGCATTGCAAGCGCCATTCAACGCCGAACCAACATTTACAACACGCTCACAGCATCAGCAATGCTTTTACTGCTAATTAATCCCAACAATCTCTTTGAAGTTGGATTCCAGCTGTCGTATACTGCGGTTTTTGGCATTGTTTATTTGCAACCCAAATTGTACGGATTGTGGCCTGCAAAAAACAAAGTGGCCAAATTCTTTTGGACACTTTTGACGGTTTCTGTTGCTGCACAAATTGCCACCTTTCCGCTCAGTGCTTATTATTTCAACCAGTTCCCAACTTACTTTTGGTTAAGCAACCTGCTTGTAATCCCTGCCGTTATTGTACTTATCTCGCTTGGTATGGCTCTGCTGATTTTTTCTGCGTTTCCAATACTGGCAACGTGGTTGGCAGTTGTAACCGGCTGGGCAGTAAAATTTGTTTACATTTTTCTGGCCTGGATCGAGAACCTGCCCTTTGCAGTTCAAAACATCAACCTCACAAAAATGGCTTTGTATTGTGTGATTGCTGTGCTTCTTTTTTCCTTTCTATTTATGGAGCAGAAAAGAATGCGCTACATAAAGTTTGTGCTATCGGCACTTATAATTCTCGCCGGATCGAATCTCACCTTAAAACTTCAGCAACAAAATAAGTCGGAATTAATTGTTTACAATAACTCACGAAACTTGGTTATCCAGCTCATAAGCGGCTCAAAAAACTATGTGATCTCGGAAGCGCCTCTCGATTCAACAGACTTTATTCTCCGTGCAATTCATAATGTCGAACTAAGACAAAGACTTGCAACTGCCGAATACTACACATTTCACGAAAATTATACTGATGAACTTCTCTTCCTTCAAAAAGAGTTTATTCGCTTTGGGGATAAAAATATATGGATCGATTGTTCCCAAAGCAACAGGCCAAAATTTATTAATCCCGATTTTATCATTTCTGCAAGCAATACATTGGCCGATCTGCCGGAATTTCCTTCTACAAGTTTGATCAGTAATGCCTACACTAAAAAATCGAACAATCCGAACGTTCATTTTTTGCGCTACGAAGGAGCTTACAAGCAGCAATGGAAAACCAAACAGGCAGTAAACTAACGAATAACGGGATTTATTTAAACAAAAAATAACTTCCATTTCTTTTATGATTGGTGAGTATGCTATTATTTCGAAACTTTGAGAATGTTAAATTTACAGAAACGCACCGGTTAAAAGTGCATTTTTCATATTGGATTCTGTAACTTAATACATTATTTTGTTGCGTTTTTTTGAATACAAAGACAGCAGACTATGAAAGTTGTAATTGCCGGTGCCGGCGAAGTTGGAACACATCTGGCCAGAATGTTATCGAACGAAGATCACGATATTGTTTTGCTCGATGATTCTCCTGAACGGCTATCAAGAATAAGTAACGAGGTTGATCTTATGACAATTGTAGGATCGGCGCATTCATTTAGCGACCTGAAAAAAACAGACCTCGCCAAAGCCGATTTGTTTATTGCCGTAACACCTTTTGAAGAACGAAATGTTCTGGCTTGTGCCATGGCGTCGTACCTGGGCGTTGGCAGAACCATAGCACGCATCAATAATCAGGAATATTTGCAGGAAAAATACCGGGCAAAACTGAATAACATGGGTATTCACGAATTGATTTACCCGGAAAGTCTTGCAGCCAAAGAAATTGTGGCTTCGGTAAAACAAACCGTTACGCGCCAAAGCATCGAATTCTCGAACGGGAAACTGTTGCTGCTTGGAATAAAAGTTCGCGACAATGCCCCGGTGCTCGACCAGAGTTTTGAAAACCTGGCGGTTGAACACCAGCACTTGTTGGTGGTAGCAATTAAGCGCAACAACGAAACCATCATTCCAATCGGAACCGACTCGATACAAAGCGGCGATGTGGTTTTTGTGGTTACAACTCCGGCAGAACAACACAATGTGTTCGACCTGATGGGGAAAAAACAGTTTGATGTTAAGAACATCATGTTTTTGGGTGGTAGCCGGATTGCACAAAAAGCCTGCGAAAAACTTGGTGAGCACTACCGGATAAAAGTAATTGAGAACGACCGTGAGAAATGCGAGCAGATTGCCGATAAATTTGGCCATGTTCTCGTGATAAACGGTGACGGCAGAAATCTCGATCTGCTGAAGGAAGAAGGTATTGAAAAAATGGATGCCTTTGTAGCCACCACCGGCAACTCGGAAACAAACATTCTTGGATGTAACCTGGCAAAAACGCTGGGCGTTAAACGTACCGTTGCCGAAGTTGAAAACCTGGCATACATGAAACTGGCCGACAATACGGGAATCGGTAGCATTATCAATAAAAAGCTGATTGCAGCAAGTTACATTTACCGTTTCACATTGAATGCAGAAATCTCGAAAGTGAAATGCCTGACGGCTTCTGAAGCTGAAGTTTTTGAATTCATCGCCAAACCGGGAGCGCGCATTACCCAAAAACCGGTTAAGGATCTCGATTTCCCTGCCGAATCAAAGATCGGAGGTATTATTCGTGGTAACATGGGATACATCGCACACGGATACACCCACATCCAGGAGGGAGACAAGGTGGTTGTTTTCACTCTTCCTGCAGGAATCAGAAAAATCGAGAAGTTCTTCAAATAAGCCCTCTTCAAAGGAATTATGAATAATCAGCAGCAACAAATAAAACACTCGAAAGGATGAATCTGAAGATCATTTTTAAAGTACTTGGATTACTCCTGCTTGTGGAAGGAATTGCGATGTTGCTGGCCATGGCAGTTGCACTGATTTACAACGAACACGATGTTTTGGCTTTTATAATTTCTGCCGGCATCAACCTTGGAACTGGCGGATTGATAACCGCACTCACCAGGAACGCCAAAAAAGACATTGGCAAACGCGAAGGATTTATCATCGTTTCGATGGTGTGGCTCGTATTTTCATTGTTCGGAAGTTTCCCATACATGATCAGCGGCTCCATACCAAATTTTACCGATGCTTTTTTCGAAACCATTTCGGGATTTACCACTACCGGCTCTTCAGTTTTGAACGACATTGAAGCACTACCGCACGGCATTCTGTTTTGGCGAAGCATTTCACAGTGGCTGGGTGGAATGGGAATAATTGTATTATCACTGGCTATCCTCCCTGTATTTGGGATTGGTGGTATGCAGCTTTTTATTGCCGAAGTTCCGGGACCCACACCAGATAAAATTAGCCCAAGAATAAAACAAACAGCAAAAACACTGTGGGGGATTTACATGCTCTTCACCGTTTCAGAAACCCTTTTACTCTGGCTTGGCGGAATGACATTCTACGACGCCATTTGTCATTCATTTACGACAATGGCCACCGGCGGATTCTCTACAAAACAGGCCAGCATTGCTTATTGGTCGTCGCCATTTATTCAATATGTTATTACATTCTTCATGTTTTTGGCGGGTATGAACTTTACGCTTTCCTACCTGGCTATAAAAGGACGTTTCAGCAACGTATTTAAAGATGAAGAATTCAGATATTACGTCGTTATTATCCTCAGCTTTACCGCACTAATTACCACCGGACTGCTGATTACAAGCCAGCTTGGATGGGAACAGGCATTTCGCGATTCACTTTTCCAGGTCGTCTCCATTGTAACCACAACCGGTTACGCTACAGCCGATTATCTGCTCTGGAAGCCGATATTAACCATGCTGATCTTTGCCTTATTCTTTTTTGGCGGCTCGGCAGGTTCAACTGGTGGAGGAATAAAAATTATGCGAATCGTGCTGCTGGCCAAAAACGGTTATTACGAATTAAAAAGGCTTATTCACCCGCATGCCATTATTCCGGTAAAATTCAACCGGCACTCAGTCGACTCCAAAATCGTTACCAATATCCTGGCATTTTTCATGTTGTACATGGTGATCTTTTTTGTGAGTACCATCATTTTTACGCTGATTGAACCCGACATGGAATCGTCGATGGGAGCAGTAGCCACCAGTCTTGGAAATATTGGGCCGGGACTGGGCAGTGTTGGTCCGGCCGAAAATTTTTACCACATCAAACCCATCGGGAAATGGTTCTTATCGTTTCTGATGTTGCTTGGCCGACTGGAATTGTTTACGGTGCTTGTATTGTTCTCGCCGTCGTTCTGGAAAGAATAATTAATACACCAACATTCCCTTGCCTTCGCGAATAACGGTCACCTGGTCGCCTGAGCAATCAACAATGGTTGACGGAATCAGCTCGCCATAACCTCCATCGATTACCACATCGGCAAAATCCTGGTATTTTTCATGAATCAATTCCGGATCGGCAGTGTACTCCAGCACTTCATCATCGTCGTGAACCGATGAGGAAAGAATCGGATTCCCCAATTCGGTGACAATTTCACGAATAATGTTATTATCCGGGATACGAATTCCAACCGTCTTCTTTTTGCCTTTAAAGTACTTGGGTACGTTATTATTCGCCTCCAGAATAAAAGTAAAAGGCCCCGGTAAATTTTTTCTAATGAGTTTGAAAAGTGGATTTGAAATGGGTTTGGTGTACAGAGAAAGGTGACTAAAATCGCTGCAAATGAACGAAAATTTGTTCTTTTCGATTTTAATTCCTTTCCAACGGGCAATCTTCTCCACCGCTTTTTGGTTGGTAATATCGCAGCCCAAACCATAAACAGTATCGGTTGGATAAATGATCACTCCACCCTCCCGAAGAATATCAACAATTTTTCGCACTTCCCGGGGATTAGGATTTTCATCGTACAGCCTTACCAGCATTATTTTCTAATTTTGCCCTCAAAAATACTTTTTTAAGCGTGAATTCAAACTTATTGTGCCGCATAAAGAAATGAAACGACAGGTGATACAAACAGCAGACGGATCAAAAACACTCTTTATTCCTGAGATGAACGAGCAGTACCATTCGGTGAACGGGGCTTTAACCGAATCGGAGTACGTATTCTTAAAACAAGGTTACTTTCATCATCCTTCTCCTTCTCCTGTAGTTTTTGAAGTGGGCTTTGGCACCGGCCTAAACGCATTAGTCACAGCGCTGAAAGCTGAGGAACAAAAACGAAGCACCACGTTTATCAGCATCGAAAAATACCCAATTAGCTCCAATGAGATTAAAAGCCTCGATTACGGAAAAACAATTTCGGGAAAAGCTGTCGACCTGTTTCAACAACTACATGCTGCGAGTTGGGGGAAAGAAGTTACAATCTCGGAATTTTTCACGCTGTATAAAATCGAAACCGACCTGACTACGTTTTCGCTAAAAAACCTGGAGCCATTCGATGTGATTTATTTTGATGCTTTCGCGCCCGATAAACAGCCTAAACTTTGGCAAGCTGAAATTTTTGACCGGATTTTTGAAGCCAGTAGAACAGGAGCAGTTTTTGTTACTTATAGTGCAAAAGGCAGTATCCGAAGGCAACTAATCAACTCAGGTTTTAGCATGGAACGTTTGCCCGGACCGCCAGGGAAAAGACAAATGCTTCGAGGAGTGCGACTTACGTAGCTTTTTGTCACAATTTGGACTAATTTCAAGAAACCACCTTCTGAACATATTGTGCGATTGTTCGAGAAAATATTCAACTTAATTTTTTTTAACATTTTTTAAAAACTCCAAAATCCTGACAAAAATCAATTAAAATCTGATTCGTCAGAATCGGTTTTAAACGGTTTTGTACCAAGCCTTTTAAAAAATATGATTGATAAATTTAACCGCTAGAAAGTTTCAGGCTGATAGATTTTTTCGAACAATAGAACAAAATGTTTCTTGGAATTTGTAAAAATTCCTGTAAAATTTGGAGGTCATTCAAAGTGAAAGTTATGATTTTTACATTTCAAATCGTTTCACAAGAATCCCAAAACTTCCGGCTGGAAGTAGCTCTCGGCTACAATCATTCATTTTTCGATTTCCATACCATTATTCAGAAAAGTGTTGGTTTTGAGTCGCATCAACTGGCATCGTTTTTTGTTTCCGACAAGCGATGGAAAAAGCTGGTTGAAATATCTATGCTTGATTTAGGTATAAATGGAGTGGCCTATTACATTATGCAGAAAACAAGACTTAGTGATTTGCTGCAGCAAGCGGGCCAAAAGTTGCTTTATACCTTCGATTTTTTGAACGACAGATCTTTTTTAATAGAACTAACTGGAATTATTATGGAAAAGAATCTTAATGAACCATTAGTCACGCTCAAACAAGGTGATGCCCCTGTTCAGGTTCTCGGAGAAGATGTTACCTCAGAGGAACAACAAGAGTTTAACCATGAAGAAGTCATCATGGATTTCGGCGAGCTCGATGACTATACTGAAATCTTTGGCGAGATGGACGATTTTTGATCATCAGCACGACAAGTGGTAATTAATCTTAAGAAATTCCAAGACTGTTCGATTCATTTTGAACAGTCTTTTTTTTGTCATTATTTTGTGCCAAACACTTGAATTTATGCCGAAAACGCTTGTGGTACTTACCGGCCCCACCGGAATTGGGAAAACAGCCATCAGTATTCAGCTTGCCCGTCATTTTCGTTCGGAAATTGTTTCTAGCGATTCGCGGCAGATATTTAAGGAACTTAGCATTGGCACAGCTGTTCCTTCGAAAGAAGAATTGCAAGCCATTCGCCACCATTTCATTCAAACACATTCGGTCACCGAAAATTACAACGCCAGTCGCTACGAAACGGAAGTACTGGAATTGCTGGGAAACCTTTTTCAAAAACACGACATTTTGTTTCTGGTTGGCGGTTCGATGTTGTATATCGACGCCGTATGTAAAGGCATAGACAGCATGCCCGATGCCGATCCTGAAATTCGGGCTACCCTGAAAAATCAACTTGAACAGGAAGGATTGGAGAGTTTGCGTCTTCAATTAAAAAAACTCGATCCCGAGTATTATCAAAAAGTCGACCTGAAAAATCCGGCACGAATCGTTCACGCCCTCGAGATCAGCTTGATGACCGGAAAACCCTACTCCTCATTCCGAACCAATCCGAACAAAGAAAGACCTTTTAATATCATAAAAATCGGATTGAACACCGACCGCGATGTGTTGCACCAACGCATCAATAAGCGGGTCGACATGATGATTAAAGAAGGATTGATAGAAGAAGCCAGGAAAGTATATCCTCAAAAGCAACTCGTTGCTTTGAACACAGTCGGCTATCGCGAACTGTTCGTCTGGTTCGATGGAGAAATCAGCAAAGAAAAAGCCATCGAACTGATCAAACGTAATTCGCGCCGGTATGCCCGCAAACAAATTACCTGGTTCAGGCGCGATGAGGAAATGCACTGGTTTTCACCGGGCGATACTAAAGAAATAATCGAGTACATCCAGAAACAAATTACAACTGATGAATAAAAAAGGAAAGTTCCTGCTTCGAGTTTACGGTCTTGTTATCAACGAAAAACTGGAGATTCTGATCTCAGATGAATTTGAGTTGAATATTAAAATGACCAAATTTCCGGGTGGTGGTGTTGAATTTGGCGAAGGTATTGTAGATGCACTCATCAGGGAATTCAGGGAAGAGTGTAACAACCAGGAGATCGAAAACATCCATCATTTTTATACCACCCACTTCCATCAGCCGGCTCAGTTCTTTGAAGACACTCAACTAATCAGTGTGTACTATCTCGTCGACCTGAAACAACCACTTAAATTTAAAATTTCAAAAGAAGCTTTCGATTTTGAAATTGGAGGCCGGCAAACACAAAGTTTCAGGTGGACAAAAATAAATACACTAAAAGAAGATGAAATTACTTTCCCGATTGATAAATTTGTTGTCAGTAAATTAAAACAGACAGTTAATGCCAAAAACCTTGGAGCAGATTAAAGAATTGACAAACCTCAGTGCCGGGATTCTGAATGATGCCGATATATTGAAACTCATCGGCGAGGTTTCCGAAAGGATGATAAAAGCCTACCGAAACGGAAGCAAAACGCTTTTTTGTGGTAATGGAGGTAGCTCGGCCGAAGCACAACACCTGGCTGCAGAGTTATCGGGGAAATTTAATTTAGAGCGAAAACCCATTCCAGCCGAAGCTTGTCACGTCAACTCGTCGTTTGTAACGGCGGTGGCCAACGACTACAATTTTACAAAAGTCTACTCGCGCTACATTGAAGGTTTTGGTCAAAAAGGCGATATTTTGATTGGGCTATCTACCTCGGGAACGTCGGCAAATATTGTTGAGGCATTTAAAACGGCGCACGAAATGGGCATCGTCACTGTTGCTTTAACCGGCAAAACAGGTGGTAAATTGGCTAATCTCAGCGACTACTGCCTCAAAGTTCCTTCAACAAGCGTTCCCCGCATCCAGGAAATCCATTTATTGATCGGACATATCTTGTGCGAAAATGTGGAGCAGGAGTTATTCGGAGATGAAAACTGAGCACCAACAAAAGGCACTATTCCTCGACCGTGATGGTACCATCAACGTGGACAAGGGATATGTTTTCAAGAAAAAAGATTTTGAATTTCTTCCCGGTATTTTTGAGCTGATCAGCAAATATGTTACCCAAGGCTATTTAATTTTTATCATTACCAATCAATCGGGAATTGCACGCGGTTTATACACTGAAAACGATTACCTTCATCTTACCGAATGGATGAAGGAAGAATTCCGAAAAAAGGGAATTCCTGTCGAAAAAGTATATCACTGTCCTCACCTGCCGGAAATTACCGGACCATGCGACTGCCGCAAACCAAATCCGGGAATGATTGTTCAGGCAATAAAGGAGTATAATATTGATGCAAAATATTCGGTACTTATCGGCGATAAAAAACGAGATATAGACGCCGGCATGAATGCAGGAATTGGAAAGAATTTATATATTCAAAACCTCATTAAATATGAGGCTTAAAAGGCAAAACAACATTTAATACGGCGAAGGTGCAACACTTTACACAAGCTGAATTACGACACATTGAAGACCGCTACCAGGACTTACGAAAAGTTTTGGAGGGGAAGTTTGATGAAGGACGGCTTGAACGAATTGAAAAGGCTTTTCGTTTTTCGAATGCGGCACACGACGGGATAAAACGAAAGTCGGGCGAACCTTTTATTATTCACCCGATTGCCGTGGCGAAAATTGTTGCAGTCGATCTTGGTCTTGGAGCCACATCCATTGTTTCTGCGCTGCTACACGATGTAGTTGAAGACACTGAATACCGGCTTTCCGACATCGAAAATATGTTTGGAGAACGCGTTGCCCGAATTGTTGATGGATTGACCAAACTTTCGGGCGATTTTGATTCCAGGCATGCCTTAACATTGAAGAAGATGTTGATGACGCTATCGGACGACGTACGCGTGATTCTCATCAAAATTGCCGACCGACTGCACAACATGCAAACGCTCGACTCGATGCTTCCGCAGAAGAAAATAAAAATTGCCGGCGAAACTTTGTTCCTCTATGTTCCGCTCGCACACCGCCTAGGCTTGCATGCTATTAAAAACGAACTTGAAGAACTCAGTTTTAAACACAAACACCCGGAAGAATACGACAAGATTCAATTGATGCTGCACGACCAGGAACAAAAACGAAATTACCTGATCAACGAATTTATTCAGCCCATTGTTGAGAAATTAAAGGGCGAGGAATTCGAATGCACGGTGACCCACCGTCTAAAATCTTCGTATTCCATCTGGCACAAAATGCAGAAGAAGTCGGTATCTTTCAACGAAATCTACGACATTCTGGCCATCAGAATCATCATAAAATCCGATCCTAAGATTTCGGAAAAACGACAGTGTTTCGATGTACTTTCCATCGTTACCGATATCTACAAACCCAAACCCGACCGGATCCGTGACTGGATTACCACTCCAAAAGCAAATGGATACGAATCGCTGCACGTTACAGTGATGGGTCCTCGTGGTAACTGGGTTGAGGTACAAATCAGGACCGACAGGATGGACGATATTGCCGAACACGGTTTTGCTGCGCACTACCGTTACAAAGATATCCGTACCTTCGAAAATGAACTGGATCCGTGGATCGAGCAAATTCGCGAACTTCTTCAAAGTGAAGATTCAGATGCTTTTGAATTTTTGGATGATTTTAAGCTCAACCTTTATGCGACCGAAATCAACGTATTTACGCCTAAAGGTGATATGATTTCGTTGCCACAGGGATCCACAGTACTCGATCTTGCATACGATATCCACACCGATCTGGGGAACAAATGCATCGGGGCAAAAATAAACCTGAAACTGGTACCGCTTAGCCATGAATTGCAAAACGGCGACCAAGTGGAGATCCTAACTTCTGAAAACCAGGTACCAAAACCCGAATGGCTAAAATTCTCATCAACGGCCAAAGCTCGCGGAAAAATTAAAAATGCTTTCAAGCTCGAAAAAAGCAAACACATCGAAAAAGGGAAAGAGATCATCGAGGAGGCTTTTCAGAAAGCAAATGCGCTGCTCAGCTCAAACAACCTTAAAAAGCTAACTGCCCATTACAACCTCAATAACAAAGACCAGTTGTATTCTGAAGTTGGTATGGGCCTCATCGAACTGAACAACATTAAGGAAATAATTGGTAAGAAATCGGAGAACAAACTGATTAAATACTGGAACATTACCTTTGGCGGTGGCGAGAAGAAGAATAACAATCAGGAAGAGGAAGAACCGCTTCAAAAAATCGACAAGAAAAAAACCTTTCTGCTTAAAGAAACCCAGGACAATGTAAGTTTTTCGTTGGCCAAATGCTGTAATCCTATTCCGGGCGATCCGGTTGTTGGCTATTTAAGCACCGAAGACCATGTAACCATTCATAAAACCGGCTGCCCCGAAGTAGCTAAATTCCTAGCCAATCAAGGCGATAAAATTATAAAAGCCGAGTGGAGTAAATTTAAACGGCAGTCGTACCTTACCCGCCTCAATCTTGAAGGTTTCGACCGCCTGGGCATTGTAAACGAAGTGACCAATATGATCTCGAAACGGCACAACATCAATATGCGGTCAGTAAAATTCGATACTCACGACGGTATTTTTAGCGGCGACCTGTTTCTTTACATTCACAATGCCGAAGATTTAAAAGAGCTGATCATTCGCCTGAAAACCATTAAAGGAATTGAAAACGTCACCCGCGTAGAAAACCTGAATGAATAATTTATAATCGTTCTAAAAGAATCAAAAAAATTTATATTTTTGAGTCCTATTTAAAATTGGTTTAATTATGAATAACCAGAAAACCAGGGAAACGGTAAGGAACATGTTTACCGAATATCTGGAACGGAACGGACACAGAAAAACACCGGAAAGGTTTGCTATTCTCGATGAGATTTACTGCCGTGATGGTCACTTCGACATCGAGTCGCTGTACATTTCGATGAAGAACAACAATTACCGGGTGAGTCGGGCCACTTTATATAATACCATTGATTTGCTGCTCGATTGCAAACTGGTTGTTAAACACCAGTTTGGTAAAAACATTGCACAATTTGAGCGCGCTTTTGCAAGCCTTCAGCACGATCACCTTATCGATTTAACAAACGGAGATGTGGTTGAATTTTATGATCCCCGGATCAGAGAGATCATTGAAGATGCCTGCAGAAAGCACAACTTTAAACTGTCGCACCACACCCTGTATATTTACGGGGAAAATATTAAACCGAAATAAGGCGAATGTTTTAAATAAAAGATAAGATCCTTCCATTGCGAAGGATTTTTTTATGCCTGTGCATTGAAATATTTACTACTTTTAACTGCTTAAACAGAAAGCCGTGAAAATTTATCGCTACAGATTAATTTTCACGGTTTTGCATGTAAAATAAAATCAAAATTCAAATGAAGGTAGATGTACTGTTGGGTCTCCAGTGGGGAGATGAAGGAAAAGGAAAAATTGTTGATGTATTTACTCCGAAATACGATGTTATTTCACGATTTCAGGGAGGACCCAATGCAGGCCACACATTGGAATTTAACGAGATTAAACACGTTCTGCACACCATCCCTTCAGGAATTTTCCGCGAGAATAAAATGAATGTGATCGGCAATGGTGTTGTTATCGACCCGGTTGTTTTCAAAAAAGAAATTGAATCGCTTCACAAAATCGGTATCGACATTTCGAAGAACCTGTACGTTTCGAAAAAAGCGCACATGATTCTTCCCACACACCGCATTCTTGACGCCGCATCGGAACAGAAAAAAGGAAAAACAAAAATTGGTTCAACCCTAAAAGGTATCGGACCAACATATAAAGACAAGATTGGCCGCGATGGCTTGCGCGTTGGCGACCTGCTGCATAATTTCGACGAAAAATATGCACAACGCATTGATAACCATAAGGTGATGCTCACCGAATTCTTTAAATTCGATTATACCGAAATGCTTGACGAATGCGAGAAAGACTGGTTCGAAGGCGTTGAGTTATTAAAATCGTTCAAGATTGTTGACAGCGAACACCTGATAAACAATGCCCTGAAAGATGGCAAATCGGTTTTGGCCGAAGGTGCGCAGGGAACTTTACTCGATATCGATTTTGGCTCGTATCCTTTTGTTACCAGTTCGAACACCATTTGTGCAGGTGCTTGTACCGGTCTTGGCATTGCTCCACAAACCATTGGTAAAGTTTTTGGCATTTTTAAAGCCTATTGTACCCGCGTTGGAATGGGACCGTTCCCCACCGAACTGTTCGACAAAACAGGCGATAAACTCCGGGATGCAGGAAACGAATACGGATCAACCACCGGGCGTCCGCGCCGTTGTGGCTGGCTCGATCTGGTTGCACTGAAATATTCAGTGATGCTAAACGGTGTTACAGAACTTATTATGATGAAAGCCGATGTACTGGATGATTTCGACATCATTAAAGTTTGTGTAGGATACGAAATTGATGGTGAAGTGGTTGAAGAATTTCCATTTGAACTGAACGATGATGTAAAACCGGTTTATGTAGAACTTCCCGGATGGAAAACAGATTTGACCAAAATCAAAAACCAAAACGAGTTCCCGGAAGAACTGAACAATTACATCAATTTCATTGAAGATGAAATGGGAATCCCGGTCACTGTTGCTTCTGTGGGGCCAAACCGTGAACAAACAATACTTCTGGAAAAGGAATAATATTTAACCAACATATAAAAGTTCTGATTCTGACCAGAGTCGGAACTTTTTAATTTCTGCCTCTCTGAGAAATTTACTCTAATTTTTGATGTCCTACCCTACATTTGTTTTATTTCCTGATTTATCTTAGTTATATTTAATGCCATTCAATTGAGTGGCGTATGATTTTCAACAACCAACATTTTGGCTTGTACACCGATTTCTACGAACTGACCATGGCGCAGGGCTATTACTCCTGCGGAAAACATCGCCAACAAGTTACTTTCGACTATTATTTTCGCACCAACCCTTATAAAGGTGGATTTACTGTTTTTGCCGGACTACGCGATTTTCTGGAACTTTTGGAGCATTTCTCATATTCCGATTCCGACATTGATTTTCTAGCCGGGCAGGGGCTCGACCGGGATTTTCTAAAGTATTTGAGTGAATTCCGTTTTCGCGGTACCATTTACAGTATGAACGAAGGTGAGATGGTTTTCCCCAACGAACCCATCTTGCGTGTTGAAGGGAACATGGTGGAATGCCAGCTCATTGAAAGTTTGTTATTGAATATTTTAAATTTCGAATCGCTGATTGCCACCAAGGCATTTCGGATCAAGCTGGTTTCAGGGAAAAAACCATTTGCCGATTTTGGACTACGTCGGGCGCAGGGACTAGGAGCATTGCATGCCAGCAGGGCGGCTTGTATAGGAGGTGCCGGTTCAACATCGAATGTAATGGCCGGAAAAATGTTTGATATACCGGTTAGCGGAACCATGGCTCACAGCTGGATTCAGAGCTTCAACAATGAATTGGATGCTTTTCGTGCTTATGCCAACACTCACCCTACCAACACCACTTTACTGGTTGACACCTACGATACACTGCGATCGGGAATTCCAAACGCCATTACCATTGCCCGCGAAATGGAGGCAAAAGGTCAGCGGCTGCAGGCTATTCGCCTCGATAGCGGAGACCTGGCTTATTTGAGTAAAAAAGCCCGAAAGATGCTTGACAATGCCAAGCTGCAATCGGTAAAAATAGTAGCTTCGAATCAATTGAACGAACATGTAATAAAAACCTTGCTCCAAGACCAGAACGCTGCCATTGATGCATTTGGAATTGGAACCGAACTAATTACTGGCAAAGAAAATGCTGCACTCGACGGCGTCTATAAACTCACAGAAATCGATGGAGAATCGAGGATGAAATTTTCCGAGAATATAGAGAAAGTAACACTCCCCGGGAAAAAACAGGTGATCCGCTATTTTGACGAAGAAGAAAAATTTTACCGCGACGGCATACTGTTGAACAACGAAAATCCGATAGAAGTCGATTTCCTGTATCATCCCGTATACCCCGAAAAAAACACAACGGTTAAGGGTATGAAATATGAATACCTTTATGTAAAAGCCTGGGAACACGGAAAATCATTACTCCCAGTGAAATACCCAACCGAAATACACGACTTTCTGGAAACAAGAGCACAATTATTACCCGAAGAACACAAACGATTTATAAGCCCGCATATATACAAAGTAGGCATATCGCATCAGTTGATGCAAAATCGGAATTCTCTTGCAAATAAAATAAAACGCTTTACCAACTAAATGAAGACGAACGATATTATCAGGCCTACTTTAGTACTTGACAAAGAAATATGTTTACATAACATCGAGTGGATGGCAGAAAAAGCAAAAAAGCACAATATGCGTTTTCGCCCTCACTTTAAAACCCACCAGTCAGCAGAAATCGGTGACTGGTTCAGGCTTTTTGGCGTTGAAGCAATTACCGTTTCTTCGGTACGCATGGCAGAATATTTTATCACTAACGGCTGGAAAGATGTGACCATTGCCATATCATTAAACATACACGAGATCGATGTTATAAATCGTCTGACGCAATCAGCAAAGATCAACGTTTTGATCGAAAATAAAGAAACTGCCACAGCATTGGCAAAAAAAGCCAAAGGTCGACTCGGTGTTTATTTTAAAATCGATACAGGGTACCATCGAACCGGGATTCCTTCGTCGCGAACCGGGACCATCGATAACATCCTGAACATTATTAAAACAAATAAGAAACTGACCTTCAAAGGCTTTCTTACTCATACAGGGCACACTTACACGGCACGATCGACCAACGAGATTTTCAGCCGCCATTTCGATGCTCTGTTGAAATTGAAATCCTTAAAAAATCAGTATAAAAAAGCCTATCCAAATGTCGAGATCAGCATGGGCGATACGCCATCTGCCAGTATTTGTGGGAATTTTGACAGTGTAGATGAAATACGCCCCGGGAATTTTGTTTTTTACGACCTGATGCAGCATAGCCTTGGTGTTTGTTCTCTGAGTGACATTGCTGTAAAAATGCAGTGTCCGGTTGTGGCGAAACACGTGTCGCGCAACGAAATAGTGATCTATGGCGGAGCTATTCATTTCTCAAAAGATACCATCCTGAATACTGACGGTAAACTACTTTATGGAAGAATTGCCATAAAAATAGATGGAGAAAAGGTATTGCTCGACAACAACAATTACCTGTCGAAACTTTCGCAGGAACATGGTATTATAAAACTTACACCGGCCAATTTCAAGCTTATTAACGTGGGTGATGTTATCGAGATCATCCCTGTTCACTCCTGCCTGACAGCTAACCTGATGGGACATTACATCACAACCGAAGGCGAAACCATTAGAATGATCCCTCGCTACTAAACAACACAAAAAAACCATACCTGTAAGGCATGGTTAATATTTGCTACAATGAAAATTTACTATTTGCGGTACAATGGCGAACGCTTAATAAGCCATTGCAAAGTCAGCGTATATGCATCCTGGGTTTGCCAAAACGAGGTATGTGAATTGGCATAAATATTCTGTCCCTGGTCGCTGTACATTTTCATGTCAACCTGCGTTTTGAAATTATCGGTTGAACTCGAAGAAGTTGAAGTGTACTTTGTATTATTCTTGTCATCTTTTTTGCTCGTCTGGCTCGATCCTGAATAATTGGTAGTACTTGTGTACATCACGCTCACTGTTCCCATAACAATGTACTCGGCTCCCACAACGTCGCACAACTCGGCGGGTGTAAAGCCATCGATATTGCTGGAATTTATCCCATTTTTAATTAATATGGCGTCAGTGGTGGTTGGATCCTGAAGCTTAAACTGGTCGGCAAATTTACTTAGCAACGTATAGCAATCCGACTGTACCTTTTTTTCCATGGCTTCGTCGTGTGCCCCATTGCTGCTCAAATACGTAAACGGCAGCACAGCCACCACATTATGATGATCCTGTAAATTGGATTCATCTCCACTCCCTTCAATTACTTTGTTGACAATCTCGATTCGACCGCTCGAAAACTGAATTTTGTTGATGTCGGCTTTTTGATAGGTGTACTCAAGCGATTCGTTTTTATGCACAAATTTTATGGTTTCGTTATCCATGGCAGTCACTTTGCCGATGTGTTCTTCACCATTAAGCATGGTCACTTTATCGAAAATTTCCTGAGCGTATACCTGAGGTGTTGAGGCACCAATGATCACAAAAGCCAGTAAAAAGGTAAGCATTACTGTTTTCTTCATAATCTGTTGATTTTAATCTTATTTTGTTAAAACCTGAAAACAGCTTAAGTCCCAATTTTGTTTATTTTTAATTCTAAAAATTTGGTTATGCAAACACGACTTCACATTGTTACGCTGGGTGTAAAAAACTTAAAACTTTCATGTAAGTTTTACCTTGAAGCACTGGGCTGGAAACCATCGGAATCGAGCGATGAGAATATAGCTTTTTATAACCAAACCGGAATTGTACTTGGTTTGTATCCGCTCGACAAACTTGCAGAAGATGCTCAGCTTTCACCTGAGAGGACGGGTTTTTCGGGAGTTACCATGGCAATCAATCTCAATTCGAAAGAAGAAGTTGATTCACTATACAGTCGGGTGATTGAGAAAGGCGGAAAATCGCTTGTAGAACCGCGGGAAACTTTTTGGGGTGGATACGATGCTTATTTTGCGGATCCCGACGATAATTCCTGGGAAATAGCCTGGAATCCATATGCACAGATCGACGAGCATGGTAACCTGCTGGTATAAAAAATTCCACCTGCCTGATGACAAATGGAATTTTAATTTAACTAGAATGCGAGTTTGCTGATTATCTTACTTTTCCGGAATATTCTCAAGTGTTGCCACCAGAAAATCCCAGAATTTCTGAACCGTTTCAATGTTCACTTTTTCATCGGGCGAATGCGGGAAACGGATGGTCGGACCAAAAGAGATCATGTCCCAATGCGGATAATTTTGCGCCAGAATACCACATTCCAGACCGGCATGAATGGCTTTTATTTCGGGTATTTTTCCCCATTTATTTTCGTACACATTTTGCATGGTTTTCAGGATGGGTGAATCCATATTTGGTTTCCAGCCCGGATAAGCACCTGAGAAAGTAACCTCAGCACCTGCCAGTTCGAAAACTGCTTTAATTCGTGAGCCAAGTTCATCTTTGGCCGAATCAACCGAACTACGCATCAGAAAGCCACCCACAATGGTTTTACTGTCGGCATCCGATTTTAGCGTAGCCATGTTTGTTGAGGTTTCAACCAATCCCGGCATGCTGTCACTCATGCGTATCACGCCATTTGGGCAGGCAACCACGGCTTTCACCAGTTTATCCTGTGTTGCTGCATCAATCAATTTTTCAGGCAACTCAGTACCCTCTGTTTTAATTACCAGGTCAGGTTCTGTAACCGAAAGTTCTGCTTTCACCGTATCGGCAATTTCATCAACCATACCAATAAAATCGGCTGCTCTGGCTTCTTCTACTACAACAACTCCAAAAGCCTCGCGGGGAATAGCATTTCGCAAGCTACCTCCATCAATTGATGCCAGCCGAACACCCAGATCTTTTGACACATTAATGATCCTAAAAAACGTTTTAATAGAGTTTCCCCTTCCAAGAATGATATCCATTCCCGAGTGGCCACCTTTCAAACCAGTTACACTAAGTTTCAAAGCAGTGTATCCCAGCGGCACTTCGTCTTCGCTATAATCAAATGAGATGGTTACATCTTCTCCTCCGGCACAACCCACATAAAGTTCGCCCTCATCTTCCGAGTCGGTGTTGATAAGGATTTCAGCATCCAGCATCCCTGCTTTTAGCCCATTGGCTCCATCCATTCCGGTTTCTTCGGTGGCAGTAAGCAACACTTCGATTGGTCCGTGCGTTAGTGTTTTCGATGCAAGAACCGCCATAGCCGCCGAAACGCCAATACCATTATCCGCACCCAATGTCGTTCCGTTGGCTGTAACCCAGTCACCATCAATAAAGGCTTCGATCGGATCGGTTTGAAAATCGTGTTTTTTATCGCTGTTTTTCTGCGGGACCATATCGAGGTGCCCTTGCAGAACAACAGTTTTACGATATTCCATTCCCGGACTTGCCGGCTTTTTGATGATCACGTTACCGGCCTCATCTTTCAATGTTTCCAACCCAAGTTTACGGCCAAAATTAACGGCCCAGTTTTGTATCTCCTCTTCATGATTTGAAGGACGTGGAATTTGGGTTAGTTCAGAAAATATTTCCCATACCTCCCTTGGATTCAGTGCTTTTATCTGTTCTGTCATAACAAAATATTTTATATGTTTTAAATTACCCTTGTTTCTTGATTTTATGTGCCGAAACTGTAACAATTAAAAAATCAAATTGTGCTGTTTGTATCCAATTTCTTCTAAAAACTGATAAAATTAGGCAGAAGAATACAAAAGCTGACATGTTTCACGGAAATCTTTGAAGATAATTGATATTTTAGCGAGCTTAGAAAATAAAACCTATAGTTATTATGAGTAGAGATGCAAATAAAGCCTTCTTTGGACATCCGATCGGGCTTTCAACACTGTTTGCCAGTGAGATGTGGGAACGCTTTAGTTACTACGGAATGCGGGCCTTGCTGGTTCTTTTTCTTACAGCAACTTTTGCTTCGGGTGGTTTTGAAATGGCAGAACTTGATGCCTTTACCATTTATGGTATTTTCACCGGTTTGGTGTATGTGACCCCAATTCTTGGCGGAATGCTGGCCGATAAAGTGCTGGGGCAGCGAAAATCGATCTACATTGGAGGTTTAACCATGGCGATAGGCCAGTTCCTTTTGGCCGGAAGTGCGTGGTTATATGGTTCTGATGCAAGTATCGAATTCCGTCAAACCATTTTTTATGCAGGATTAGGAATATTGATCCTGGGTAATGGTTTCTTCAAACCAAACATTTCAACCATGGTGGGCGAATTGTACGATAACAACGATCCACGCAAAGATGGTGGTTTCACGATTTTTTATATGGGTATTAACCTTGGAGCTTTCTTTTCTCCACTGGTTGCCGGTAAATTGGGCGAGCAGGTTGCCTGGCAATATGGATTCCTGGCAGCTGGTGTCGGAATGTTATTAGGTACAATTTGGTTTTTTGTACGCAGCCATACACTCGGGCACATTGGAATGCCTCCGAAAGTAAAGACAGAAAGAGTACGCTTAATTTTAAAAGACTGGTTTAGCATCTTGCTTTATGTTGTTGGCATTGTGGCATTAATTTTTGTGATAATTTTAGGATGGGGAGCTATACCATCAGCGGTAAGTAGTGCAATCATATGGATACTTGGCGTTGGTGGAGTAATCATACTTACCACCACAATATTCAAGGGGACCAATGGTAAGGCTGAATGGTCGCGTGTTGGAGTAATACTTGTTTTAGCCATCTTCAACATTTTATTCTGGAGTGGTTTTGAGCAAGCCGGAACAACCTTTAATATTTTTGCCCGCGACAATACGCAGCGAATGATCGGTAACTGGGAGATCCCGGCAACATGGTTTCAAAGTATCAACGCCATTTGGATTGTAGCATGTGCGCCTTTATTTAGTGTATTATGGATAAAGCTGGATAAAATAAAAATGAATCCCAATACACCAATGAAATTTGCCTGGGGATTGATTATGCTTTCTCTTGGTTTTGTAATAATGGCAATTGCCTACAGCCGATCAACCGGAGGCGATACAGTTCGTTTGGTTAGTCCATTATGGCTTATCGTGGTATACCTTTTCCATACTTTTGGAGAGCTTTGTCTTTCGCCAATCGGATTGTCGATGGTCACCAAATTGTCGCCACCGAAATTGGTCTCTACAATGATGGGAGTCTGGTTTGGTTCTATCGCTGCAGGTAACTTTGTTGCCTCACAAATGAAAGCCATCTCAATAAAACTTGAAAGTGCGCTTGGAACTGAAATCCAGGTGTTCTGGTTAATTGCCATTCAGTCGGCAATTATTGCTGTTATTGCAATCATTCTTTCTCCCTGGCTGAAAAAGATGATGCACGGAATCAAATAGAAAATAAGGTATTTTATAAATACAGGAAGTACCCGGCTTTTAAAAGGTCGGGTATTTTTTTGCCCAAAAAGGAGGCTACGAAGATGCAACGATTGAATGAACGGATTTCTACAAACACAAAAGATGGGAAAAGAGGATGGTTATATATGAATGAATAACTGGATAGGCTTTCAGGAAAATACCCTGTTTAAATGATTTAACAGGGTACTCTTTGCCCGAAAGGAACTGCAATAACTTTATTTCAGTTCAACCGATTTTAATGCACCCGTTTCGGGATGAAATTCTACTGCATAAGCTCCACCCAAAAGATCCTCGGGGAAAGGAGCAACAACGCCGAACTGCGCAATGGTAGCACGCGCAGTGGCCAGTGTATTCAATTCGTAGGTAATCTTAATTTTCGCCAATCCGGGCATGCGGTAATACACACCGCTGTTTCCTGCTTCCGGATTATCAGAAGCTGCCTCACTTTTATAATTAGCAGTGAGTCCCGATACTTCTTCAAATTCGATCATCACCGGCTTACCGGAAAGATCGGATGCCGGAACGATACCGTTCTCGTCTGAGATCCTGAAAATAACTGCCGTATTTTTATCTGCAGATCCCGGAACGTAATCAAAACTGTAGGTTTCGTTTTTATACGTTGTTCTTCCCACAAACAATTTTATGTAATTCTGTTCGGTGCGTTTTAGTTCTTCCAGACTCACCTCATAGGCTTTCCCGTCGGGGTATTCACCATCAATACGCAGCGCCGCCAGATCGTATTGGTTCATGCGGCAATCAAGCACGCGTTGTGCAGCTTCTGCGGCCTTTTGCTCTACACTTACCCGTGTCGGTCTGAAATTATTGGTGGAATCGCCCGGAATCACAAACGGGGTATCCGAGAAATAATCGAAGGAAAAACCATCATCGATATCGGGTTTCTGAAAAGTTTTGTTGGATGAGGTTTGAAGCGGCAATTCCGACTCAACCGAAGAGTTAATGCCGGCTAAGCAACCGTTGGCCGCCAGGTTAATTGTAAAAGCTCCCTCTCCCATGGCTTTGTATACCTGTTCCGGATCGGGTTCAGCAAACGTTTCTATCTTCATTTGGCTGATCGACCATTTTACCTCCGGCCGGGTTTTGGCATCTTTAATACCCAGCAACTGCTCGGCATAAGCCGCATAAGGACCCGGTTCAAATTTCTCGCGGATGGCTTCAACATGCACTTTAATTCCTGTACGCGGTAAAGCATACGCAATTCCTTCAACATAAGCAGGAGTTAAACCTTCTTCATCGTCCTTCTTTTTGCGCTGCCCGTAAGTCGGGATAACCAGCATTACCGCAATAATCAATGCTAAATACCTCATTGTCATAATTGTTTTTTGTAAAACCCAAAAGTATTAAAATTATTTTGTGTTCTGAATTGATTTTAGCCCCTTCCGGGCATGTTGTTTAAATTTTGTTGCGTATTATCTTTGCAAACATGATTCAATTTCCCGATCCGAACCAGGCGAATGATGAAGGACTGATCGCATATGGCGGCGAACTGACACCGGAGTATTTGCTGTCGGCATATCAGCAGGGTATTTTCCCGTGGTTTTGCGAAAACGAACCTGTTTTGTGGTGGTCGCCTAACCCGCGTATGGTTTTGCTGCCCACCGATTTCAAACTAAAAAAGAGCTTGCGCCAGGTGATCAACAAAGCCACTTTTGAAGTACGAATTGACACCGCTTTCCGGGAAGTAATTACCAACTGCAGCAAGGTTAAAAGAAGTCACGAAGACGAAACCTGGATCACCAACAACATGATCGAAGGCTATGTAAAACTGCACGAGCTGGGCTATGCGCATTCGTTTGAAAGTTATTTTGAAGGGGAATTGGTGGGTGGTCTTTACGGCATTTCGCTTGGAAATTGCTTTTTTGGCGAATCCATGTTCTTCACAAAAACCGATGCCAGCAAAGTAGCTTTTTACCACCTCGTACAATTTGCCCTTAAAAACAATTTTGCTTTTATCGATGCCCAGCAACCGACAGAACATTTAGCCAGTTTAGGCGCAAAACCCATCCCACGAAAAGACTTTCTGGAGATGCTTGAAAAGGCATTGCAGGAACAAACTTTACGCGGGAGATGGACCAAACTCGCTAAGGATTAACAGAATTGTTTTTACGCCTAATATTCCCTCAATCCTTGTTCAATATACTCCAGTTGCCAGATGCGAAACAGCAAGGGATCAACAGGAATTTCACCGGGTTCATTACTGATAAGTTCTTCCACTTTGGAGCGATATTCCGAATCCAGCGCTGTCCGTTTCATGACCTGTTCCTTCATAAAATAAAAACTCTTGCTTTGCAGAACAAATTCTTTTGTTGAATACAATTCAGGTTTTGTATCAAAAATCCTTATGGATGAATAAGCAATTGTATCGCTTGTAAATTCGCGGATATATCCGTTTTGAGTAAACACGGCATCAGGCTCGGCCAGCGAGTGTGCCAACCGGCTGCGAAAACCCGCCTTCTGAAAACGATTCTTAAAATAAAACGAACAGTAATTCACACCAATTTTCAGGTTTTGTTCACGGGCATATTCCAGAATTTCCATTGCCGCCAGTTCCGACTCCAGCACCAGCGGATGCTCGGCAAATAAAAAAGTATATTTCTTTTTCGACAGGTGTTTATAGTTGTGTTGGGTTAGTCTGAGCTGATGCAAATTCAGATTGCTGACTCCGGCGTCGATCATTTCAGGGAGAAGCTTTTTTATACGTTCCTTTTCCTCCGGAACAGCCGGAATTTCGATGCTTACATTGGGAATGATTCCTTTTGCCAGCCTCACTTTGTCGAGTTTGTAGGCCGTTGCACCGATATCAAATCGAATTTCATTCAACCCGGCAGCGGCCAGTTTTCTAAATTTTCGCTCGTCGGCAAGAATGCCGTTGGTATACATCCAGGTATACATTTCGGGATCACAGTGTTTCCGCACCTGCTTTAAGTATTCCAGTGTTCGGTCGAAGAAAAGCAGTGGTTCGCCACCGCTAAAACTTACACCCTTAAAATTGAAATGGTTAACGTATTCAGAATAAGATCGAGCATCCGGGAAACTCAGATTTTGAGTAGTTGGAACGTCATCGGTCAACTGCGATGCAGGACAATAAAAACATGAAGCATTGCATTTCCCGGTAATGAACAAACAATTCCACTGCCCCAATCCACAGAGTTTACACCCCTTTGAAATCTGATTGTAATACGGTTTGGTTTGTTTGAACAGCAGGCTGCCGTTCATATTTTTGATCAAATTATCCCGTTGTTGCTGCGCTTCGTTTGCGTTGTAACCATTCAGCCATCGAAGCTCGTCCCATCCTGCAATTTCCGCCTTGTTTTTATTCACCAGCGAATTTTGCCACTTTAAATACGCATCCATTTTTAACCATAGCATTAATAAAACCAATGATTTTAGGTAAGGGGCAACAGAAAAACGGATGTATCAGAGTTCGGAAAAGATGTACATGAACATCAGCATCTGTTCCTGCTTAAAAATAGCCGGACGCGTTTTTGCCGTATGTGAAGATGTGTTCATGTATCCTGTTTTGCACCATCAAAAATACGGAAAAGAAAAATATAAAATATGAATGGGATATACGAATATCAGTTTATTCGTAGATACTCCAAACTTTTAACACTTCACGATAACGTCCTTGATCCCCGTAAAGGATGCACCGCTGCGTACTAAGCAACAAAAAACCTAAAGCAATAAATATACTTTTTGAACACAAGGGCATGTACACATGAGGTAAAGACCACGATCGAAATAACGTAAAATGTGGCTTTCAAACTCCAAAATATCATCAATATAGAATTCAGTGAAAACTTCCTTCATCTTTTTATATACGGCGTAAGTAAAAAGTACATCTTTAAACTCTCTCTCGTAATCTTCCCAAAACGATTGTTCCAGCTCTGAATGATAATCCTCAGGTAATTGTTTTTTTAATTTCCCGAGTCGGCTTTTCGCTTTTTCCCTGGCGTCATTCGGCTTTGGTACCTCACTGAGCTCTGCCATTTTTCCACCGTTGCTATTTAACCAATGAACATGGTCAAATTCGTCCCAAATCTTCCTGGCAAAATCATGGCCCAATTCCAGCAGTTCTTCTTCGATTTTACGCCGATCTTTTACCCGTTTGTCCCAGTGCAAAAAAACCAATTCGGTGAGCGCCAATGCTATTTTTTTACTAAATCCTGAATAAAGTTGCTTATAATGCTCCTCCAGTTCTTCAAAGCGCTGTATGTGATTTTGAAATTCTTCTAACGACATTTGGAATGAGGTGTTTATTCTTATTATAAGTGTATGCTACAAATTATCAAAGTCCTGTTCCGAAATACCGAGCTTCTTAAAAGCTTTTCCCAAATGATTGATCAAATCGCCGGCTAACATCGAAAACTCAGAAAGTTCTTTTGCAGCGATATCCCCGGCCAGGCCGTGAACATAAACACCGATCAACGCAGCTTCTTCCGAAGATAATCCTTGCGCCAATAGTCCCAGAATAATCCCGGTCAAAGCATCGCCGCTGCCACCGGTCGCCATGCCCGGGTTGCCTGTTGAGTTAAACCAAAGCTTTCCGGAAGGCGATGAAATGCTGGTAAAAGCCCCTTTCAACACCACCACGCAATTATGGTCTTTTGAAAACTGAATTTGCTTTTGAATGTACTGGTATGAATTTTCGGCTTCACCGACAAGGCGTCTGAATTCGCCCGGATGCGGCGTCAATACCGAGCCTTCGGGCAATTTTTCGAGCCATTCTTTTTGTAACGAAAGAATGTTTAGCGCATCAGCATCAATTACCAGTGGAACCTGTGCAGTTTCCAACAAATAACAAAGTGCTTTTCGTGTATTTTGCTTTTGATCGATTCCCGGTCCTACACCAATGGCCGAATAAGGATCGGTTTTTGGGAATTCGGTAATGACCGAGTAGTGTTGATCGACACTAGCCATGGCCTCGGGAACCGCAGTTTGAAGAATCGGATATCCCAAACGCGGAATATGGGCAGTGAGCAAACCAACGCCCGCACGCAAACAAGCTTTCGAAGCCAGAACAGCTGCGCCCATTTTACCGAAACTGCCAGCAACCAGCAAGGCATGACCAAGTGTCCCTTTGTGGTCGAACCTTGAATGAACCGGAAGAATTTCACGAATATCATCTTTTTCGAGCCAGCTAAAATCTGACTTCTCCTGTTCAATTCCGTCGGGATGCAACCCTATGGGTAACACTTCCCACTGGCCCGCGTATTGCTCGTTTTCGGCAAAAAAGAAACTCAGCTTTGGAAACTGAAAGGTAAGTGTAAAATCAGCCCGAACGATGTTTTCCATGTTGTTCCCCGTGTTGTCCTCGCCCATTAAACCGCTGGGAATATCGATGGCAACGATTGTATTTGTGGTTCTATTGATATCAGATACGATCAGCGCCGGAAGTCCTTCCAACGGCCTGCTAAGCCCCGAACCAAACAACCCGTCGACAACAACATCGTTTTCACCCACCTCTGGAAAATCATCAATCGAATGTATTTTTTTAAGTTCAACTTTATCCTGCTCTTCCAAACGCTTCCAGTTCATCGCCGGCGATCCTTTTAATCCTTTCCCAAAATCCAGCAATAAAACTTCACACTGAAAGTCGAGATCGGCCAGCTGCCGCGCAATAGCCACCGCATCGCCGCCATTATTACCCGGCCCGGCAAAAAAGATAAATTTACGTTCGTTGCAAAAACGCTGTACGATCCAGTTCGTGATTTGCAGTGCGGCGCGTTCCATCAGATCAATATCTTCGATGGGCTCGTTTTCAATGGTATATTTATCAAGTTTTGCGATTTGTCTGGTTGTAAAGAGCTTCATATTGTTGATATCTATTTTCAACTAAATTTACGAAATTAGCTCCACTCCCGACAAGCTTTCACCGAAATTAGGAGCTTTCGATCAATCCCATTCCCAGCCAATGCTGGTTTGAAATACGAAGTCGGATTTAGAAACATCGATTGCCGGATCGCTGTCGTAGTCATGAGTAAAGCTCAATTTGATATAAAACTCGAGTGGAAGATCGTATTTCATTGAAAATTCTGAATTCACACGAACGCCTTTGGAAGTTATGCCCGGATAAAAATTAAACTTTGCTTTTAAATCCAGATCTCCAATATCGTAAGCATTTATATCAAAAGCTCCCATTCCTTCGAAATTTCTATCTGATGTTGGCGTGTCTCCCCCATACTTTTCATACGAGCGCGCCAGTCCAACACCAGTACCTAAATACCATCGATTGGTACGAAAAATGTAATAACCCAACCCTGTTTTCGAGGTACGTCGCAAATCCAGTTTTTGCTCACTGTTACTTAAAAAATCCATTCCGGCAAAAACAAACAATTTTCCTTTCAAAAAATAATTCAAGCTCGATCCACCCGAAGTGCGTGTTGACGGATCAATTTGATCCTGATATGTTCCTACCTGGTTATAATCTGCCTCCCACAGCCATTTCTCGGTCTGATAATTCACTTTCGCACTTGCTGATAGCTGGTGGGTGGTATTGGCTTTTGCAAATGAATAACCCGCATCGATATATACTTTTAATCGATCTTTAAACTTCGACTCCACCGGTTTTATTTCCACAATCTCGTACAGCGAAACAGAGATGCTGGTGGTAAAAGTAATCACTCTAACAATGCGCTCGGCACCTTCTACATATTTTATACTGCCTATTAACTGTCTTCCATCGCGGGTATAAACCACAAAAAACCGGTTCGATTCAAGACCTTCAACTTCCAGCCATTCAATCTTAAATTCATTGTCGGCATAATCTGTGTCAAAAGTGAGTACACCAAGCTTCATCGAAATAATCTCTCCCACCAATACATCTCCCGTCACGGTGTATAGTGTATCGTTTTGCGAAAATGCCGGAAAACTGAGCAAAAATAGCGCAAGTCCAAGGATTAGCTTTCGAAAAAGATGGTCAATTTTTTTGTTCAGATCCATTTAAAAACTTATTTGATCTAATTTACTGCAAAATATAAAGGATTATACTTTTTCAATATTTATCCGACACCTTTTATTCAACATCTTGTGTTAAAGGAAAGAGAGAATCGGCACCAAAACCAAGTTTTTGATTTGCTTCTTTTTACTGAATGGTATTATTTCCTTTATCTTTAGTCGACGGAAAATTATTATCAATGAGATACCATTTAGCCTTACTATTATTTCTTCTGGCAGGAAGCCTGCTTGCCCACACCAATTACAAGCTAATTCAAGATATCCCATACCGGACCGACTCTGAACAAGCTGACGATGAATACATTACCGAACGTTGTCGGCTTGATCTGTACTATCCCGAAAATTTGAAGGATTATACAACTGTGGTATGGTTTCACGGAGGCGGACTGACCAGTGGCGAAAAATTTATTCCTGAAAAACTAATGGATAAAGGCATTGCTGTTATCGGCGTGAATTACCGCCTGTATCCTAAAGTAAAATGCCCGGTTTATATCGAAGATGCGGCAGCAGCTGTTGCCTGGGCCTTTAAAAACATCGAAAAGTATGGTGGAAATAAGGGAAAGATCGTGGTTTCAGGGCATTCGGCAGGAGGCTATCTAACATCAATGATCGGACTCGATAAACATTACCTGGCGGATTACAACATCGATGCTGATGATATTGAATTACTTGTACCTTTCAGCGGCCATACTATCACACATTTTACGGTGCGCGATGAGCGCGGAATTCCAGGTACTCAACCGATTATTGACAACTTTGCTCCGTTGTATTTTGTAAAGGCCGAGGCTCCACCGCTGGTATTGATCACCGGTGACAGAGAGTTGGAAATGCTGGGGCGCTACGAAGAAAATGCCTACATGTACCGCATGATGAAAGTTGCCGGACACCAACAAACCAAGCTGCTGGAACTCGATGGTTTCGATCATGGAGGAATGGTTTCACCTGCAATTGAACTTTTGCTGAAAGAGATTCATGCGCTCAACCGATAATTTAAAACCAAAGAAAATGACACGTAAATTCCAATTGTTGTTTCCCCTTATACTTTTTTTCCTGGTGTCCGGATATACTTTTGCACAGGAGAGCGATATTTCCGGCAACTGGTCAGGAAACATCTCAATTCCGGGTGGAGAACTGGAAATGATATTTAAGATTTCGAAAGCTGAAGGAAAGTACGAAGCTAAAATGGATGTACCCAAACAGGGAGCAACAAACCTTCCTGTGGGCGAAGTACTTTTTACAGGCGACAGCTTAAAGATTGCAGTACCGGCCATTCTTGGAAACTATGCTGGAAAACTCATCTCCGCAGATTCGATTTCAGGAAAGTGGAAACAAAGCGGAATGTCCTTCGACGTAAACCTCAGTCGGACTGAAGAAATTATTGAATTGAAACGTCCGCAGCTGCCTGTTCCTCCTTTTCCTTATTTGGCCGAGGAGGTAGAATACACTAATCCAAAATCGGGGCTTAAAATCGCAGGCACCTTAACCTTACCTAAGGATGAAAAAAATTGTCCCTCTGTTCTTCTGATTACGGGTTCGGGAGCCGAAGACCGTGATGAAACCGTATTCGGGCACAAACCATTTGCTGTAATCGCTGATTACCTGACAAGGCACGGAATCGCCGTTTTGCGTGTCGATGACCGTGGTGTGGGCGGTTCGGAAGGCGATGTAAACTCGTCAACCAGCCAGGATTTTGCAGGAGATGTGCTTGCTGGAGTGGAATTTTTAAAAACACGGAAAGAGATCGATCCCAAAAAAATAGGACTGATCGGACACAGCGAAGGAGGATTGATTGCACCAATTGCTGCGGTTGAATCTGATGATGTGGCATTTATAATTATGATGGCAGGGCCGGGAGTCACCGGCGAACAGATAGTTCTTGAACAAAGTGCACTGGTTTCAAAAGCTGCCGGACTTCCTGAATATGCCATCGAACAGGGCAGATTAACCAATCAAAAAATATTCGACATTGTTAAGAGCGAGCCGGATTCCGCAACAATAGTGGACGAACTCCGCCAGATTTTGGCTCAGGGAATGTACGACGGAATGAATGATGACATGAAGAAGATGATAGATGCCAAAATTCAGGGAGTAAATTCGCCCTGGTTTCGCTATTTTCTGACCTATGATCCTCAACCCACGCTGACGAAAGTAAAATGCCCAGTGCTTGCGATTAACGGAACAAAGGATCTGCAAGTGCCTGTATCAAACCTCAAAAATATCATTGAAGCGGTAAATTCGGGAGGTAATATGCAGGTTGATACCATCAGTTTTAAAAACCATAATCACCTGTTTCAGCAATGCGAAACCGGTGCAATTAGTGAATATTCGCAGATAGAAGAAACCATCGATCCCGAGGTTCTTAAAACCATGAAAGACTGGATCCTGAAAACCACTACAAATTAGAAAGGTCATCCTGAGCGAAGTCGAAGGATGAAACTTCAACATGCTCTAATCTTTCATTAACATGTCCACAAAAAAACGCATCCTAAATATTTTATTCTGGTCGGTGGTTTCGGCAGCATTTATTGGTCCCGGCACTATTACCACTGCCGCCAAATCGGGAGCTGCTTTTGGCACCGAGCTACTGTGGGCATTGCTTTTTTCAACACTTGCATGCCTGTTATTGCAGGAGGCTGCTGCGCGTTTAACCATCGTTTCAGGGAAAAATCTTGGTCAGGCCATTGTTCAGCAGTTCGAAATCAGCACAGCCAAAATACCGATTTTAATTTTGGTTTTGGGTGCCATTGTAGTGGGAGCAGCTGCCTACGAAATGGGAAACCTGCTGGGCGCAGTTGCCGGATTCCGATTGATCTTTGATCTCCCAGCATGGATTTTGGTGCTGATCATCGGAACAGTGGCTGCAGTAATTTTAAGCATCCCTTCACTAAAAGTCATATCTACCATTATGGGATTTGCCGTGGTATTAATGGGCCTTGGTTTTCTGATTGTTGCAGTTTTAATAAAACCGGAAATCACCCCAGTTTTAAAAGGAATATTTATACCAAAGTTTCCCAAAACCACGGAAGCCGGAATCCTTGTTTTAGGATTGATCGGGACCACCATTGTCCCCTACAACCTGTTTTTAGGATCCGGGATTTCAAGCAATAAACAATCGATAGGCGACATGCGTTTCGGACTGGCAGTGGCAATTTTACTGGGTGGACTGTTTTCAATGGCAGTGCTGATCGTAGGGACGGCTGTTCTTACAGAGTTTTCATTTGAAAGCTTTTCGCTGGCCTTGCAACACAAAATTGGACCAGCCGGGAAATACCTGCTGGGTTTTGGATTATTTGCTGCCGGATTTACCTCATCGGTTACTGCGCCATTGGCAGCTGCCATCACTTTAAAAAGCCTCTTCGGAAATAAAAATCCTGAAAAATGGGAAACCGGTTCACTGAATTTTAGATTGGGCTGGCTTGCCGTATTGCTGATCGGAATCGGATTTGCCGCAGTAAATGTAAAACCAATTCCGGCCATAATTCTGGCGCAGGCACTAAACGGATTTCTTTTGCCGTTTGTAAGCATCTTCCTCTTTATTGTCATCAACAATAAAAAAATCACCGTGCATCAAAGCAATCCCTTACTGTTGAATTTGCTGATGATCGTTGTTATTTTTGTGACACTTGTACTGGGGTTGAACAGTGCAACAAAGGCATTTTTTGGCGTTTTTATAACAAACAATATTCCCGGAAATTCGGTGCTTTGGGGAATTGGAATAGTAGCCGTAATTATTTCAGTTTGGGTTTGGATGAAAGGGAGCAGAAAGTGAAATGGCACCCAACTGGATGCCATCTTCTATAATCATTAGCACTTATCCTTTCTCTCTGAAATCTCGTTTCTAAAGTTCCTGAATTCCAATCATGGTGCAATTTGAGGTTACAAAGAAGACATTACATACCTGTTTACTTTTCTGAAAGTCAGAGAATCACCTTCCCTTTTAATTACATAAATCGCCAAAGTGTCCATTTTATTAAAGTAACCATCCCAGAATTTTCTCACTTTTACCGTATCTGAAAAAAACTGGGTGTTGTAATAGGTAATTGAATCCAAGTAAGCAGGATCCTTTACAAAAACGGTGTCAATCCCTATATTGTGTCTAAGCTCGAATTGCTCTCCATGAAAACGAATACTATCCAAAAGAAATATGCTCTTTTTTGCGTATGTGCTAACGCGATGCCTTACTGCTTCTAATGAATTCATTAGTTCTCCTATCCTGGCACTATCTGGTGGATATGAATATGTGTAACACAAGCGATTGTCAAAGGTCCGATATTCCCAGGGTTTTTCATATAAAAAATAATAGGTAGCCTTTTCTTTCGGTTCTTCCTGCTTTTTGTTACAACTTAGCTGTAGGAAAATGACCATCATAATTATTACTACTCTTTTCATTCCGGACAGTTATTGGGTGAATTATTCAATTATAAAATGAACTTCCTCAATTGGCAGAATATAAGCTTCTTGATTTTCGCTCTTGAAAAAAAATAACTTAAATCGAGATAAATCGGGAATTAATTCTCGATTCCATCCAAAATTATTAGTTATAAAATATGTGGAACAAGTTACATGACTACTCATATCTCCAATATTAACCTTTTTTATCTTTGCCGTATCAATGTCAAATTCATATCGCTGGTAAGATAGTTTTCCTTCTTGATTTAGAATGATATGATCAATATTCTGAGTAACAGAATCACTTAATTGAAAATTATAGCCATCTATATTCTGCAAACTTATATAGAGGTTTGTTTTCCTGTTAAATTCCAAGATCAACAAAGCAGATAACGATAAAATTAACAGAATATGTACTAAAATTATTTTTTTCATTTTAATATAGTTTAATCGCACAATAGTCCTAACTGACGGAAATAATTTTGCGCATCGAGTAACGCATTAATCTCCTCCTGAGAAATCACAGCTTATATTCTGCATGCACGCCCTTGTATATCACTTTTTTAGTTTCTCCTTCCGGCAAAACAAGTATCCTGTAAACCTTTTCAACTGACTCTGTCGAAGAGGTTGATTTTTTGGGTTCAATAACCAATTTTCTGCTATCATCCTCCCAGCTAAACCTCGTCAGGTTATAGTCTCCATCGAGATATGCATTACTAATTCCATCATCTTCATAAAGCGTGTAGCTGCCGTCGTTACCTGAATATATTCTTATTGTCGTAGTTTCAGTAACCTCCTCGTCAACATATTCCCTTACCGGATCAATGGGAATGATCGCACCAGCCCTCACATATATAGGCATAACAGACAGTTTTACCTTCTTCGTTATTGTTTGAGAACCATCATGAACGGTGTTTGTAAACCAGTCATACCATTTGCCTTCAGGCAGATAAACTTCCCATTGTTTTGCATCGGGCTCGAATACGGGAGCTATAAGCAGATCCCTTCCCCACAGATATTGTCTGCCATTACGTTTTGCGATATCATCGTCGGGGTAATGCAACCACATGGCCCTCATAAATGGCATTCCTGTTTCACGGGCTTCCCATGCAAGTGTGTAGTTATATGGAAGGAGTTGATAGCGCAATTCATCATATTTCCTGCAAATAGTTTCAATTGCCGGATTGTTAAGCTCGGTTATGCTGGGTTCTTTTCCATGGTTTTCCAGGGGACCCATTTCGCTAAGTCCAAAACCCCATGGCAGAGAAGTCCACCATGTTCTGCCATGCGAACGGAATGATGGGCAGAATGCACCAAATTGAAACCACCGGGCATACATTTCACCTGTATATTTTTCGCCCGGATAAAAACCACCTATATCAGAACCCCAATAGGGAGACAGGCTCAGGGAATGATTTATGCCAACGGCAATTTGTCCTTCCAGGGTTTTCCACGAGGATTGAGTGTCGCCCGACCAAACCCAGCCACCCCACCGAGCCACACCGAGATAACCGTTCCTGTGCAGACTCCATGGCCTCAAGTCCGGATTGGTATAGACCGGCCCTTCATAGTACATCTGATGTCTCTTCATCCTTTCATGTAAATTAAACCAGTCTCCTTCATCAGGCCACCAGGCATCAACACCAGCATTTACCAGTCCAAGATGCTGATTCCAGTAATTTAAAATATGTGATTCATCAACCAATTCATCAGGTCCGGGAGGAATTGAACCGTGCAGTGTTGGCAATTTATCGCGGTCCCATGGAACAATGTGTAATGATACCTTAACATTTAAATCATGAAGGTCATCAATAACTTCAGAAGGCTCCCTCTTAAATACCTCGGGATTAAAATCAAATGAAGGCTGTTGGGTATTCCATCCCCGTGGACAAAATCCGGTTCCAAGGTATATCAAGGCATCTACAGGTATTTGTTTTTCCCTGAAAGTTTCAACAATATCAATCATTTGGTCTTCATCTTCCAATGTTCTGTGAGATTGCATGTATCCAAGTGCCCATTTGGGCGGCAGAACAGCTTTACCACTTATTTCTGCAAGCTCTTTCATCAGGTTTTCAGGTTTGGCAGCATCAAAAATCAAAATATCATAAACCCCGGGGATTTCATATTTCGCAGGTGGTATTCCTTTTCCCGTATTTTGCTGTTGGTTTGTCTGTGTTTGGGTTTCATTACCGAGATTCAATAAATTTCGCGGGATAAACTTTCCCTGTTCTTTATTTCTGAGATCAACCTGCACCCATGGTGTGGCGACAAAAACGCCCCATCCTCCAGTGCCGACGAGCATTGCAACCGGATTGCGCGAACCATATGCATTGGATTGCCAGCGTGGTTCCATTTTGTGGTATCTACCTCTACGGTCAAACTCTATTTTTTCGTTTTCCCAGTCTTTACCCATCCTTGGACCACCTTCTCCCATGCCGAGGATGGGATTGTCATCGATATCGAATAACACACTTCCATCATCCAGAAAGGTTAGTCGCTGAATAATTCGTCCCTGTTTGTCCGAAACCTGAACTTTAAGAGGGTCATTTGTAATCACCACAGACATATTTCCAACCTTCTTATTCATTGTTCTTCCCAACTTGGTTATACGGAAAGAAGTACCGGAATATTCCCTTTCAATAAGAGCCGGAGTATATGGAAATTCGTTTTCAAAATCGGTAGGTGTAATAGTAATCCTAACACTGTGATCTCCGGTTTCCCGGACGTTTAATCTTACTTCCTGATCAAGAATTTCTAATCGTTGACCGCATGAACTTAACAGGATTAAGAGCAAATAACTAAGGAAATAAGCAGGAAAGAACAGCCCAATTTTTTTCTTCATAATTACAAGTTTACTTAATGAATAACGTTTTTCAACAAAGTTGACATGTAATCATCAAATTTGAATTACACCAAATATAGCAACCAATTGCTAATTATTCATTTGCTATACAAATTGGGTTATCCTGAATATTATACTGAACATCCCAAATTAAGTTAAACTCAACGGTAAATCATCCTTATCTTTATCCGAAGTCTTTAATGCATTTTCGCATTCCAAAAGAATGAAAAACCAGGAACAAGTTAGAATGAGAAAGATTGAATTAAATAAGCTTTACTTCTTCTTTTTAGCAATTTTCGAATACTTCTTCAGGTAGACCTGATGCATGGCCCAGGCTTCAAATTTTTTGAGGTGTTTTGCCTCACCAAGGAATTTTGCTTCAATAAATGCTTTACACCCTTTTTCGAGCACCTGGCAAACAGCAAAAGCTTCATCGAGGTCACGCCCCGCACAAACTGCTCCATGATTGGCCATCAGAGCCGCATTTCTTCCGCGCAGCGCTTTGACTGTTTTGCGAACAATTTTTTTACTCGAAGAAGGTGCATATTCAGCGCAGCGCACTGAAGGTCCTATGATTTGAGCAAGGTCGTCAAGTACAGCTGGTACTTCAATGCGCGCAGCAGCACAAGTTGAGGCATTCATCTGATGGGTATGAATTATGGCACTGAACTCTTTTCTGTCGTTGTATATGCCTGAGTGCAATTTAAATTCCGAAGACGGCTTTATTCCTGTTTTATCGTAAGTATTTGTTTTAAAATTTACGAGTACCATATCGGATGGAGTCAGGTCTTCATAAAATCTGCCACTGGGAGTTATCAGCATTTCTGCCTCACTTATTTTTACACTGATGTTGCCCCAGGTTCGTGCTACCAAACCTTGTTCTACCAGTTTCAGGCCTGCCTGTACCAGTAACTCCCTCTCACGCTGATGTGCTATTTGCATCCTTTTCCTGTAAGTGTATCGTATTGCACCCGAAATTAATTTTTATTAATCGATTTTCAAATATAACCGCTAATTGCACTTCTTTGTAATGCCGAACTCACTTCAGAAGACGGCAGCAGATTCCTTTGCTGGTTCGAATACTCCCTTCGAGTGAAAAAGTAGCAAATTACATCATTGAGCAAATGAAAAATGTATACGTTAAATGTATAAACCGTTTTAAATTTTAAAGAAGACTTTTTTCATCCTTATATTTATCCATTGACTTTAATGCATTTTCACATTCAAAAAATATGCAAAACGAACACTTCCAGCTTTTTGTAGATACCGGAGGTACTTTTACCGATTGTATTGGCATCGACAAAAACGGCAAACAATACCGGCAAAAAGTACTAAGCAGCAGCAGCTTGCGCAGTACCATCACAAACGTGATTTCAGAAACCACTTGCGAAATTGCAGATTCCTGGAACATTGAACGTGATATATTTAAGGGATTTACGATTCGCTTGCTGGGAGAAAATAACATCGAAGTTAAGATTGCATCATTTGATTCAGCAACAAACATTTTAAAAGTCGAGTCTCCTTTTTTTAAACCTGAAATGAAGGGTAAAAATTTCGAGCTGACCTCTCATGAAGAAGCACCGGTTTTAGGTGCCCGGCTGATCACACAAACGGCATTGCACGAAACTTTTCCTGACCTTCAGTTAAAACTGGGTTCAACAAAAGGCACCAACGCCTTGCTTGAAAACAAGGGGGCCAAAACACTGTTCATCGTCACCAAAGGCTTTGCCGATCTGCTGAAAATCGGCAATCAGGCACGTCCTGATATTTTTGCACTGAACGTGGAAAAGCCGCGTCAGCTTACCCATCACGTATTGGAAGTAAATGAACGCATCGACGCCAAAGGAAATATCCTGAAAGCCATTGACCTTGAAGCCTTCAAAAAACAAATTTTGGCGCTTGATAAAAACGAAATTGAGTCGGTGGCCATCGGTTTGATGAACTCCTACATTTACCCGGTACATGAGAAAGAAATTGCAAAAATTTTACAGGAACTTGGATTTGAATTTGTTTCCACTTCCACCAGCTTGTCTCCGCTGATTAAAATACTGAACCGCGCCGAAACCACAGTAGTAAATGCCTACCTCTCTCCCATCATCTACAACTACGTGAACCGGATTTCCAAAAGCGTCGGTGACCAATCCTTTCAGATCATGACCTCGGCAGGCGGACTGGTTTCTGCCAAAAAGTTCCATCCAAAAGACAGCTTGCTTAGCGGCCCGGCCGGAGGCGTTGTTGGTGCTAAAATAATTGGCGAACAAAGTGGTTTTTCAAAACTAATCACGTTCGATATGGGAGGTACCAGTACCGATGTTTCACGCATCGACGGCGAATTCGATTATCGTTTTGAATTGCAGGTGGGCGATGCAAAAATCAACAGCCCGGCCATTGCCATCGAGACCGTAGCGGCAGGCGGCGGCTCCATTTGTGGCTTCGATGGCTATAAACTTTTTGTGGGTCCCGAGAGTGCTGGTGCGCATCCCGGCCCGGCATGTTACGGCGCGGGTGGCCCACTTACCATTACCGACGTGAACCTGCTGTTGAACCGACTCGACACCAGTCAGTTCGGCATTCCGGTCTTTAAAAGCGCTGCTGAAAACCGACTGAACGAACTGATCGCAGAAATCGAACAAGCAACAGGCAAAAAGCAAATTCCGGAGATCATTCTGAATGGCTTTATCGACATTGCCAACGAGATTATGGCAGGTGCGATTCGGAAGATTTCCATTTCAAAAGGATACAACCCCACCGATTTTATGCTGGTGGCTTTTGGTGGAGCAGGTGGTTTGCATGCCTGCGATATTGCCGAAATATTGGGCATCAAAACAATACTGCTACCGGAAGATGCAGGATTACTCAGCGCCTACGGAATTGGAAACGCCGCTGTAGAACGCTTTGTGGAAAAACAGATCTTGCAAAATCTGGATTCAGTTCAGGAAAAACTCATGTCCTGGTTTAGCGAATTAGCGGAAGAAGCCACTCAGAAATTAGTTGGTGAAGGGTTCCCGCCGGAGAAAATACAAATCAGACAGCAAATGGTTTTTCTTCGTTTTAAGGGCCAGGATTCTAGTCTTGAAATTCCATTTTCTTCGTATCAGGAACTGCTCGGGAATTTTCATGCTCAGTACGAAAAACTTTATGGTCACCGCGTGAAGAACCGTGAAATTGAAGTGGAGACTTTGCGCGTGATCGCATCAGTACAAAGTAATCCGAGAGACAAAACAACAAATACTGAAACGAATTATCTCCCTGAACCGGACCATAAAATGGAAAATCTAACGCCTGTTTTTATTCGGAAAGGACTAAAGCGGGGAGCAAGTTTTCAAGGCCCGGCACTTTTCCCCGACAGTTTCTCGACGACCTATGTAAAACCGGCTTGGAAACTGGAAATCGACTCCAATCGCAGCGGTGTGTTAATATTTACCGGAACTGGTTCTGAAATTCAACATGAACAAACCCGAGAAACCGAATTGGAATTATTTACCAACCGTTTTATGGCGATCGCCGAAAATATGGGCGCACTGCTTCAACGCACTTCGCTGTCTGTGAACATCAAGGAACGACTCGATTTTTCGTGCGCTTTACTCGATGCCGAAGGACGCCTGGTTGCCAATGCACCACACATTCCGGTGCATTTGGGCGGACTGGGTGTTTGCGTGCGCGAATTGATCAAACATTTCAATTTTGAAGAAGGTGATACGATTGTAACCAACCATCCGAAATATGGAGGCTCGCATTTGCCGGATGTAACGTTGGTGACACCTGTTTTTTACGAGGGTGAACGCGTGGGCTTTGTGGTAAATCGTGCGCACCACTCCGAAATAGGTGGGATCAGCCCGGGATCGATGCCGCCAAATGCCACAAAACTGGAAGAAGAAGGAGTAACAATCTCTCCTTTTCACTTGGTGAAAAACGGAAAACCCAACTGGGAAGGAATGCGCAATATTCTTTTGTCAGCAAAATATCCCACCCGCTCGGTAGAGGATAACCTGGCCGATCTGAATGCTGCTCTGGCAGCCAATAAAAACGGTTCGGAGGCATTGATCAGCCTGATTAAAACACAAGGAAAAGAAACCGTGCAAACTTACCTGAATTTGCTGCGTGAACATGCCGCAGCAAAAATGCAGGCAACACTGCAAAAATTCGAGAACGGTATTTATTCTGCAGAAGAAAAACTGGATGACGGTTCGCCTCTGAAAGTGCAAATCAATTTAAATGATGGAAATTGCCTCATCAATTTTACAGGCAGTTCGGAAGTTCATCCGGGAAATATGAACGCTACCGAGGCAATCGTAAAAAGTGTAACGATTTACGTATTGCGCTTGCTGTTGAATGAACCCATTCCTTTGAACGACGGGTTGCTGGAACCGGTAGAATTTATGTTGCCCAATGGTTTGCTGAACCCGGTTTTTGACGATGATCCCGAAAAGTGCCCCGCAGTGGTTGGTGGAAATGTAGAGATAAGTATGCGACTGACTGACACGCTGCTAAAAGCTTTTGGTGTGGTAGCTGCCAGCCAGGGAACCATGAACAACACCCTGTTTGGAAACAAACATTTTGGCTATTACGAAACCATTTGTGGTGGTTGCGGTGCCGGCCAGGGATTTAATGGTGCCAGCGTAGTTCACCATCACATGACCAATACGCGCATTACCGATCCGGAAATTATGGAACACCGTTACCCGGTACGGCTGGAAGAATTCTGCATTCGTGCGAACTCAGGTGGTAAAGGTAAATGGCACGGAGGCGACGGGATAAAACGCGTACTAACGTTTCTGGAGCCGGTGAATCTTTCGGTGCTTTCGCAACGCAGGAATTCGGGACCTTTTGGGTTAAATGGCGGTGAAGACGGCTTACCCGGATCTCAAAAAGTAATCCGTAAAAACGGCGAGGAAATACAACTGGATTCCATTCAGAATATAAACATTGAAGCGGGCGATCAGTTTATAATTGAAACACCGGGAGGCGGGGGATTTGGTGAACAATAAATACAGTGATCATTTCAACCAGTGCCCTGATTTGCTCACCACCTTTTGTGCCGGTAGTTGCCGGAGCCTTAAAAAAACCGACATGTGATTCTGACCGGACTGGTAGTAGGAATTGCAGGTTACGCAGTCGGAAATTACCTCGGCGTTTTAGTCGCCTACCTTCTGAAATAGGCCTTAGTATGACTCTTCGGTTGATAAGTTAGAAAGAGGTGTACTTGCTTATTCAGCATATAATTCTAACTTTACTTGTATATAAACCGAACTTGTGAAAGATGGATACGCATTTTTTTGTAATTGTCTTCTTGTTCGTTATCGCCCCAATCATCATCATTTATCTCGAAAGCAAATATTCGCTGGCCAAAAAAATCGGAGCCGTTTTGATTTGTTACGGCTTTGGAATTTTTATCGGAAATGTTGGGATCCTGCCTGCCATGTCGGATGCCTATCACAACCTGCTGGGAGGTGAAGTTTTTATTCCATTTGCAAAAATGAAGGAGTACCTCGCAGCAGGTATGGTTACTGAGCAGGATGTTTCGAGAAATGCTATTGCTTTTATTCAGGACACATTCACCAATATCACAATATTACTTTGTTTGCCCCTGATTTTATTTTCGCTCGATGTAAAAAAATGGATTTCGCATGCCCGAGCTGCAATGGAGTCCCTCCTCATTGGGCTGTTTACTGTTTTGCTGATGATTTTTTTAGGGTATTGGATATTCAATGGCAGCATCGACGAAATTTGGAAAGTTTCGGGCATGCTTGTCGGTGTGTACACCGGCGGAACGCCAAATATGGCCGCCATTAAAACAGCGCTCAATGTTTCGCAGGAGATTTATATTCTTACCCACACTTACGAAATGACTCTGGGTGCCATTTACCTGGTTTTTATTTTTTCGGTGGGGCAAAAAGTATTTTTGTGGTTCCTGCCAGCTTATAAATCGAACGAAAAACTGCCCGGTGAAGGAGATCCAAAAATAGAGGTGCCCACCATTGACCTAAAGGAAGAATACGAATCATACAGCGGCTTTTTCAAGAAAAACACTTTTTGGCCCCTAATGGGTGCTTTCGGATTGTCGGTGCTCATTCTTGGTACAAGTTTTTTATTGAGCAAACTATTTAACGAAGATTTTGCCAATGCTGCCGTGGTAATATTTGTCACTACATTTGGCATTGCTCTATCGTTTGTCCCAAGGATAAGACGGATCAAAAAAACCTTTCAACTGGGAATGTATCTCATCCTGATTTTCTGTGTTTCGGTAGCTTCGATGGCTGATATCAGTAAACTGGCCAATGTCTCCATATCGCTGTTTTATTATGTTGGAATTGCCATGTTTGGTTCACACATTCTGCATGCATTTATTGCACGTTTCTTTAAAATTGATGCCGATACGGTTATTATTTCCGGTAGCGCTTTAATCTGTTCGCCACCATTTGTACCAGTTGTAGCATCGGCACTTAAAAACCGCGAGGTAATTCTTACCGGAATGTTTGTGGGGATTGCAGGTTACGCCATAGGTAATTACCTGGGCGTAATTGTGGCTTACATTCTAAAATGACAGCAGCCAACTTTTCTTTTCTGTTTAACTCAACTAGATCACAAAACAAACTTCTTTTTCTTCGATCATTTGCTGCAATTCGCTGAGCAAGGCCTGCTCGTGCCGATCGATAAAACCATCTTCAGCCGCAATGTTCAGAATCTTGTCGTATTCCTCCCGTGTTATTTTATGGTCCTCAATGGCCTTTTCAATCATAGCCCTCAATCGCATGGCGCTTTCACTTACTTTGTCGTACATTGTCGTAATTTTGTTGTAATATATGAAATTTTGCATCAACTGTAAACAAGCAAAACACAAATATTCAGACAAATTTATCCATTTTAATTCCGGCTGTTAGAAATGCTGAACTTCGGTTGACTAGCTGATTTTGCTTATATTTGCGAGTCGAACCGGTGACAGGACCTTATTTTTTAGGGATAGGAAGTCGCTTTATCAAAATCAATATGAATATTAAAACGGATAAAGTTGCAGTAATTGGTAGTGGGAGCTGGGCAACAGCAATTTCGAAAATGTTGCTTGAAAATGTAAACGAAATCAACTGGTTCTTCCGCAAACCTGAAATCGTAGAACAATTTATTAGAGACGGTTACAATCCGCGTTACCTGCGTGATGTTGAATTTGATACTTCACGAATTACGTTTTATAACGACATCAATAAAATTGTTGAAGAATCCGATATCCTGGTCCTGGCTATTCCTTCTGCATTTTTACCCACCATTTTTGGCAACCTCAAGCACGACCTTAAAGACAAGTACATTCTTTCGGGAATTAAAGGCATTGTTTCGGAAGAAAACCTGTTGGTAGTTGAGTACCTGAACCGGCATTTTAATGTTTCTATCGATATGATCGGAATTATATCGGGGCCATGTCATGCCGAGGAAGTTGCACAGGAGAAATTGTCGTATCTGACCATTGCGGGAATGGACGAGAGCCGTGCTGCTAAATTTGCCCAATTGATAGAGAGCGATTACATATACACCACACTTTCCGATGACATTTGGGGTACGGAGTATTCAGCAGTAATAAAAAATGTTATTTCCATTGCCGCAGGCATAGCGCACGGTTTGCGTTACGGCGATAATTTTCATGCCGTGCTGATTTCGCGTGCCATTCAGGAAATAAAGCGCTTTGTTGATGCCGTGCATCCGATTAACCGCGACATTAAAAGTCCCGCTTATCTGGGTGATCTTTTGGTAACTTCGTATTCACAGTTCAGCCGAAACCGAATGTTCGGAACTATGATCGGTAAAGGATATTCGGTAAAAGCAGCACAATGGGAAATGAACATGATCGCCGAAGGTTATTATGCGGCAAAATCCATTCACGCCATTAATAAAAAATATGGCGTTTACATGCCTATTTCTGATACCGTTTACCATATTCTTTACGAAGATATGGCACCACTTCGTGCCATCTCAAAACTTACAAAGAAGCTCGGGGAGAATTCACACTAATGCTAAAGGCTTTTTTCTTTTAATACCCAATACAAACCCCGCGCATTCGATCGTGTTTTGCGGAGCATGAGCGTTAAAATGATCGACTCTGTTTCTGCCAAAATTCCAAAGCCCATTGCAAAGTAGTAGTAGGCCGGATAAAATCCTACAAAAAACCAGAGGGTAAAAAGCAATCCGTGAAAATATCCGGTTGTTTTAAACGAATACAAATGATAACTTGAAAACGTTCCGAACCGATAATAGTGAATCGCCTGCGTTAGTAACATCATAATTATAAAAAGATAGAATATCCATCCGTTTCCTGCCAGGTCGGCCTTTTTAAAAACTATAACTCCGTAAAACGCCAGAAAATATGTTCCGTAATCAGCCAACGAATCAAGGCGGGCTCCCAGGCGGGTAACCAGATTAAACGTTCGGGCAATAAAACCATCGAGGAAATCGGTAATAAGATTAATGCACAAAAATAGGGCAAACAGTTTTTCATTGCCGCTTATTACAAGGTACAGGATAAAAGGGAATATCAGTATTCTGTATAAACTCAGCGCATTTGGCACATTAACAACTTTCTCCCCCATTGCAGCGATTTTTGGTTGAGTTAAATTTAGTCTTTTTCAGACTTCATAAGTTCCTGAGCGTAAAAAAAATGCCACCGATCAGCTGACAGGTGGCATTTCATATTTTATGCTGAAATTTCTTTTATTTCATTGCTTTCCAGGCATTGATCAGGCCATTGGTCGATCCGTCGTGGCCGGTCACTTTATTGTCGCCTTCCAACTCGGGAAGAATGGCATTGGCCAGCTGTTTACCAAGTTCAACTCCCCACTGGTCGAAACTGTAAATGTTCCATATCACACCCTGAACAAATATTTTGTGTTCGTACATGGCAATCAACGATCCAAGAACATGAGGTGTGAGTTTTTTAACCAGGATTGAATTGGTTGGAATATTTCCGAGGAAAACTTTAAACGGCAACAAGGCTGCAATTTCCTCATCCGATTTGCCGGCGGCTTCTAATTCAGAAGTAACCTGTTCTTCGGTTTTCCCCACCATCATGGCTTCGGTTTGCGCAAAGAAATTGGCTAATAATTTTTTATGATGATCGCCCAACTGATTGTGATTGATTGCCGAAGCGATAAAATCACAGGGAATAAGTTTGGTGCCCTGGTGAATCAACTGATAAAAAGCATGCTGACCGTTTGTACCCGGCTCGCCCCAAATTATGGGTCCGGTTTGGTAGTCCACCTGCTCCCCGTTCCGATCGACATATTTCCCGTTACTTTCCATATTCCCCTGCTGGAAATAAGCCGAAAAACGGTGCATGTATTGATCGTACGGCAAGATCGCCTCTGTTTCGGCACCATAAAAATTGTTGTACCAAACTCCTATCAGCGCGAGAAGCACCGGTATATTTTTGTTAAAATCTTCGTTTCGGAAATGATTATCCATCGCATGAGCGCCTTCCAGCAACTCGATGTAATTCTCGTAACCGATTCCCAGTACAATCGACAAGCCAATTGCCGACCACAAGGAATAACGACCTCCTACCCAGTTCCAGAAACGGAACATATTTGCAGTGTCGATACCAAAAGCAGAAACGGCCTCGGCATTGGTCGAGACGGCAACAAAATGTTTGGCAACTTGCGCAATATCTTCTGCCGAAGCCAGGAACCAGTCTTTTGCCGAATTGGCATTGGTCATGGTTTCCTGCGTAGTAAAGGTTTTCGAAGCCACAATAAACAAAGTAGTTTCCGGATCAACGGCCTTCAAGGTTTCAGCAATATGCGTTCCGTCGACATTGGAAACGAAGTGCAGATTCAGGTGATTTTTATACGGCTTCAAAGCTTCTGTCACCATCAACGGACCTAAATCAGATCCTCCTATACCAATGTTCACCACGTCAGTAATGGCCTTTCCGGTATATCCTTTCCATTCTCCCGAAATCACTTTTTCGGAAAATGCTTTCATCTGAGCGAGTACTTCGTTCACTTCGGGCATTACATCTTTGCCATCGACCAGAACCGGATTGTTACTGCGGTTTCTTAATGCAGTATGCAGCACCGCACGATTCTCGGTAGCGTTAATTTTTTCGCCCGAAAACATACTATCGATCGCACCTTTTACACCACACTCTTTGGCCAGTTCGAACAATACTGATTTTACCTCATCATTAAGGATATTCTTCGAGTAATCCAGAAGGATATCACCAAATTTCAGCGAGTATTTTTCAAAACGATCGGCATCGTCCTCGAAAAGTTCTTTCATATGTTTGCCCTCGAACTCGAAATAAATTTCTTCAAGCTTTTTCCAGGCAGTTGTTTCTATCGGATTAATTTTTGGCAACATAATTTATGCTTTAGTCTGAAAACCGGCAACGAAGTGCTGCGGTCATCTGTTGTTTATGAATACTTTAACCTTGCACAAAGATAATGGAATTAAAAAATTGACTGTTACTTCGAAATAAAGGTTAATGGTGGTTTAATAATTTTTAATGGATTGTGAAATGCTGCTTAATTTTTAACCAGTTTTTTGGATGTCCTCGATTCGCGATATACAAATTCAGCAATATAAATACCCGATTTTAAGGAAGAACAATCCAACGAAGTATTGCCAAAGTTGCGTGCAGTCTGCAACAAAACCTGACCACTTACGGAATAGATATTCACCCGGTATTCTGAATTTTGATCTGCCGACAATTCTATTCGTAGTTTATTGTTGGCAAACCACATTTTTACCGAAGTCTCGGGCATGGTATTTATTGCTGTAGCATGCTCATATTCGAAAGCGCCAAGATCGGGTGCAGTTCCTGAGAATTCCAAGCCAACATCGGTTCCGGCATCGATCAGGTCGCTGCCTTCAGCCAGTTTCAGAAAAGAAACATCGGGTAAACTGCCATCGGCTTTTCTTGGGCCACCTATACCGGTAGTGTCGAGGCTTTGAAAATCATCAGCTGTAACTGTAAATTGGTCCATCCAACTGTTAGTGGCCTGAATGGCAAAATCGCCCAATTCTACTAATCCGTCATACGAAACACAGTTTTTAACTTCCAGCGTTTTCCCGGCAGCCAAATTACGTGTAATGCGATAATTGGCGGAAAGATTACCATAACCGGTGCAATTCAGCAGTTGCATGTTTCCGGTATTGTTATTCTGATCGAAACCTTTTGCTTTATTGTAAAATGATACACAGTTGGTAAGTACAAAATTGTGGCTCAGGTTCCTGTCGTCGCTGCCACCCATTTTAAATCCGTTTCCGTTGGCTTTTGCCCCGGGATCGGTTCCGTCTTTCAGGTAGCCGTTTCCCCAGGTCCAGCAGTTTTCAAGTATGGTCGTCACATCATCTGCTCCACGCATGTATCCGTCCCAGCCATCGTCGCAGTTACCCCAGGCCCGGCATCCTACAAACTTGTTGTTGCTTCCCACATCCAATTTTGGGGCAAAACCATCGGCGTCGCCATAATCCTCGGGATCGGCATTGTAATACGAATCGCAATTGATAAATGTATTGTCGTGAGCACCGCCGCCAAGTTGGGCACCGGTATCCTTATTTTCGTAGAATCGACAAAATTCAAAAACATTAAAGCCTCCGCCTGAAATGTTCAATGCATTGTCACCGGAATAACAAACATCGATGCCTTTTACGTACCAGTAACTTCCAGTTAGGCTGATTCCACGGTCACCAAAATCCTGTCTCGAAAAATCAAGGATCGGGCGTTCATCTCCATAGGCCAACAAATAGCACTTCGCTTCTGCAGTTCCGCTTTTCGAAATTCGAATGGTGGAATAATTGATGTAAACACCTCCGCGAACGAGAATTGTATCGCCGGGCTCCATTACAGAGATAGCTTTAGTTATCGTTTTAAACGGAGCATCGATCGATGTACCGGCATTTCCGTTATCACCATCGGTAGCCACATAATAAGTTTCGGCAGCAATGCTGCCTGCAAAAAATATTAGGATAAGAAATAGGATTATTTTCATTAGATATTTCATCTCATTAAAATTGTCATTCTTCAAAGGTATTCGATGGAACTCGCTTATAATATTTATCGTGTGAACGATAAATTTTACAGCCTCGTTTCATTATTTGCCTCTAAATAAATCATATTTTCCATGAAACCACTGAAGCAGCATAAAGCAAGTACTGTTTTTAAGAAATTCATAATGGAAAAAGCAGTACATTTTTATCGATCAGGAAACAGGAGATAAAAGCAACTCAAATTCCATTTTTTCTATCTTTGCTGGCATGAGATCGAACATACTTAAAGGCTATTTTTTCGCGCTGGTTGCCACACTGGCCTTCTCCAATGTATACATATTCAGCAAAGCCGCTTTAAACGAGGTACACCTCACACAATTCGGGGTTTACTGGTTTGCCATCGGTTTTCTGGTCAGCCTTGGTTTTGCCATTAAAAACAAAAAGCTGGCGCAAGTTCGCATACTTTCCAAACGTCAGGTTCGAACCCTCATCATTCTGGGAATACTCGAAATTCTTACCACCACCACTTTTTTTCTTTCCGTAAACATCATCCCCGATCCGTCGGTCACATCCTTCCTCGGAAACATGTTTCCGGTAATGGTTACTTTGGGTGGAGTTGTACTTTTACGCGAACGATTTGGCTGGATTGAAGCCATCGGCGTGTTTCTGGCACTTGTTGGTGCATTTTTGATCAGCTACACAGGCGGAACAACACTAAAAACGCTGTTTATCAGCGGAACGGGAATCGTTTTCCTGAATGCCATACTGGCCACTTCGGCCACACTTGTTGTAAAAGTACATGTCAAAAAACTTAGCCCCGAATTGCTGGGACTCAACCGAACAGCCTGGCTACTCGTGTATAGTCTGATCATGTTCTTAATCTACAAACAATCTTTTATCATTCCGGTTTCGGCGCTTAAAAATATTGCCGTCGGATCAATACTTGGGCCTTTCCTGGCCATTGTTTCGGTATATTATTCGTACACCTACATTGAAGCTTCACGTTCGGCCATCGTTCAAAGTTTAAAGGGAATATTTGTGCTGATCGGTGCTTTCCTGTTTTTTCACACTTTCCCGGTAAGGCATCAGTTTATTGGTGGAATGATAACGGTAATCGGTGTTTTGGTGATGACACTTGCCAAGGCCGGCCTCTTTCGAAAATCAAAACAGAATGAAAACTGAAATTTCAGTTAAGAAACTATAATTTTAGTTCTTTTTGCATTTTTTTAACACCCTTTCTGAATATAAATTTTAATATTGCAACAATATGTTTCGCAAGGCATAGTTTTTGTTAAATAACAAACATCACTCAAAAAAAAACCATATGAAACGAAAAACCTGGATAACGGCAATTATTCTTGTTGCAATTATCCTCGTTGCCTTCGTGGTATTTCCGACCTCAAAGAGCAACAGTTCAGAAATTACAGCAACCGTTCAGAAAGGTCCGTTTGAAATCCTTGTTTACTCAAGCGGACAATTGGAAGCCCAAAATTCAGAAAACATTGTAGTCCCCGCACAACTTCAAGACCGCGATGTACGCATCTACGAAATTAACATTACTGACCTTATTGAAGAAGGATCGGTGGTTGATTCGGGCGATTATGTCGCTACACTCGACCAGAAGACCGTAGAAGAAGTACTAAATACGGCGCGCGAAGAATTGGAAACCGCAATGAATGAATTTGAAGATGCCAAAATGGATTCGAACCTGACGCTTAGCGGTGTTCGTGACCAGATCATTAACGCACGCGAAGAGGTGGAGGAATTCCAGATTGTATTGGATGAATCGGTATATGAATCGCCTTCCGTTATTCGAAAAGCGGAAATGGATCTGGACAAAGCCCGCAGAAAGCTGGAACAGGAAAAAAACGGGTACGTTTTAAAAGAACGCCAGGCGGAGGCAAAAGTTGAGCGTAAAAAACTGGACGTTCAGCAAAAACAAACCCGGGCGGATAAACTCGAAGAGATTTATCACTCGCTCGTGATCTCAGCTCCAAAACACGGAATGGTAATTTACGGGAAAGACAATTCGGGTGAAAAGATAAAACCCGGATCAACAGTGACTCCGTGGATGCCGGTAATTGCAACGCTCCCCGATATGTCGTCGATGCTTTCGCTTACTTATGTAAACGAGATCGACATTTCGCGACTCGAGAACGGCCAAAGAGTAAAGCTTGGAATCGATGCTATACCTGAAAAAGAACTGGAAGGCGAAGTGGTATCGGTGGCAAATATCGGACAACCCATGCCAAAAAGTGATGCTAAAGTTTTTGAAGTAAAAATCAGGATTTTTGGCGATGTGAGTGATCTAAAACCGGCAATGACCACCAGCAATACCATCTACACCAATACTTTAACCGACACCACTTTTATCCCGACTGAAGCCATTTTCGAAAACGACTCCCTTCAGTTTGTTTACCTGAAAAAAGGAAACACTGTGAAGCAGGTTGTTGATCTGGGCGACCAGAACGAGAACATGACACTTATTCGAAAAGGACTCAACGAAGGGGATGTCATTTTACTGACTGTTCCCGAGAATGCTGAAGAGCTGGCGTTGGAAGGTCTCGACATCTACCAGGAGATTAAAGAACGTAAAATCCGTGAAGAGCTGGAGGAACAAAAGAAAATAGAAGCGGATAAAAAGAAACCGTATGTACCGAATAACAATAAAAGGGGTAATCCTTCGGGCGGTATGATCATTATTGGTTAATCTCTAAATACTGAATTCATGAAAGCATATGTACAACGTTATGGGCACGATGTAATATCGGGTTTAGAGGCCATTTTTACCAATAAGGTTAAATCATTCCTGACCGCACTGGGTATTATTTTTGGTGTTGCTGCGGTGATCAGCATGCTGGCAATTGGTAACGGTGCGCAACAGGAAATTCTCGACCAGATAAAAATGGTTGGGGTGAACAATATTATCGTCTCACCAACTGAAACTAGCATTAACGAAGATGCCGATGAGTCGGGATCAGCGGATGGAGTACAGATCAGCACCAAGAAATTCTCAAAAGGCCTTACGCTGCTCGATGCACAGGCCATTGAAGAAATTCTGCCAACCGTAAGCAAAGTAAGTCCGGTTATCGATTTTAATTACTCGGCCATACTCAACGGGAAAAGTAAACCGGTTGTGCTGGAAGGCGTGACCAATTCCTACTTTAAACTGTTTGAAATCGACCTAAGTAATGGCGATCTGTTTACCCAGGAACAAAATGAGAATGGTTTTCCGGTATGCATTATCGGCGACAACATCCGCAAAGTATTTTTTAACCAAGAGGATCCGATTGGCAAAAACATCAAATGCGGACAAACCTGGCTTAAAGTGGTAGGTGTGATTGAACGCCGTGATTTTACGGCTTCGGCCTCCGATGAAATGGGAATCTCGAGTACCGACAATAAGATTTTTATTCCGGCCAAAACCATGCTGCTTAGGTTTAAAAACCGATCGCTGGTACGTGCCGACGAAGTTGAAGAATTGATGTCGCGCAGAAACCAGGAATCCGGTTCCTCAGGTTCTGAAAACCTGAATCAACTGGATAAGATCATCATACAGGTGGCCGAAACTGAACATTTAAGCAGTACTGCTGAAGTTATTCGCAGAATGATGCTGCGGCGCCACAACGGACTTTACGACTTTGAAGTAACTATTCCTGAATTGCTGCTGAAGCAACAACAACGGACTAAAAAGATCTTCAACATTGTTTTGGGAGTTATTGCCGGCATCTCACTGATTGTTGGAGGTATCGGTATTATGAACATTATGCTGGCCTCGGTTATGGAACGAATACGTGAAATTGGCGTGCGACAGGCTATTGGAGCGTCCAGAAAAGACATCATTGTACAGTTCCTGTCGGAATCGACCATCATTAGTGTTTCCGGCGGAATTATCGGAATCGTTCTTGGTGTTGTGTTATCAAAAACCATCACCGCAATTTTTGATATCAGCACCATCGTTTCCGTGTTTTCCATCATTATTTCTTTCGGAGTTTCTGTTCTTGTAGGAGTAATTTTTGGTTACATCCCGGCCAAACGAGCCGCAGAACAGGATCCTGTTAACTCTCTTCGTTATTAAAAACCAAATCAAGAAACAATGAAAAGAATTAGTATAACACTCATACTTACCCTTCTGTTAAGCTGTGGTTTGTTGGCACAGAACAAAAAAAGCATGACCCTTCAGGAGGTGATCGCCACTGCCTCGCAGCAATCGCTCGATGCTTTTATTAATAAGAACATGTATTTGTCGAGCTACTGGGAGTTCAGGTATTTTAAAGCCGACAGGTTGCCATCGCTTACACTCGATGCTACTCCGTTCAACTACAACCGATCGGTACAAAAAGTATATAACTACGACGAAAACCGTGATGAATTTGTTGAAAGGGAATCTTTTGATTCTGACCTTTCTTTACTCCTTAATCAAAATGTAGGAATTACCGGGGGTTCGTTTTTTGTACAGTCAAACCTGAGTATGACTCAAAAACTGGGCGACGAAGAAGTTTCGTCTTTTTCTTCCACACCGTTCATGATCGGTTATTCGCAAAACATTAATGGTTACAACCAGTTAAAATGGAAAGCGAAAATCGAACCTATCAAATTCGAAAAAGCAAAGAAACAGTTTATACAGGATCAGGAAAATCTTTCGATAAAAGCTACACGGCTGTTTTTCGATTTGCTGGATGCGCAAATTGAAGTTACTATCTCGGAAACCAATCTCGCGAATGCCGACACCTTATACAACATTGGTAAAGGACGTTTTCAGGTGGGAACGGTTACCCAGGATGAACTGCTAGATTTGGAACTGAGTTATATGAACGCACAGCTGGCACTGACCAGAGGTAAGCTGGCTCTTGATCGTGCGGAAGCTCAACTAAACTCCTTTCTGGGACTGGATAAAAACACACAAGTTGAGTGTATTATTCCGGAGGAACTTCCTCAATTGGAGATTGATGCTTTAGCTGCAGTGGATAAAGCCATGACCAACAATCCTGATATCATAAATCAACAACAGCGTTTGCTTAGTCAGGATGAGAATGTAAAAGCGGCAAAAAGTGAAAACGGAATCAGTGGCGATGTTTTTGCGCTGTACGGATTAAATCAGAACTCTGAGGAATTTGACGGGGTGTACAAAGAGCCCCTCGACCAGCAACGTTTACGTGTTGGTGTGAATATCCCGATCCTGGATTGGGGAAGACGAAAAGGGCAGTTAATGATGGCTGAAGCTAACCGCGAGGCGGTACGACTGAGTATCAACCAGGAAAAGATCGATTTCGAACAAAACGTGATCATGAATGTGATGGAATTTAATTTGCAGGATATGCAGGTTGAAAATTCAGCCAAAGCCGATACCATTGCAAAAATGCGTTACGATGTTACCCAGCAACGATTCCTGATTGGAAAGCAGGATATCACCCGACTAAACATAGCGCGCACCGAACGCGACCAGGCACGCAGAGCATACATAAGTTCCCTGCGCTCATACTGGAATTATTTCTACACCATCAGGTACCTGACGCTTTTCGATTTTGAGCAGGACATTACTTTATCAGAAGACTTCAATCAAATTGTTGAAAACTACTAATTCCTGATCCATGGCAAAGTTTAAAAACAAATATATTATACTGGTTGCAGGGGTACTGCTTCTTGCTGTTGCGGGAGTTTTTATCGCGAAAAAATTTATCGTGAATGAGAATATCTACACGGTTCACTCGGGCTCGTTCGAACTGGCTCTAAGTACCAAAGGTGAAATTCAGGGGAAGAATGCAGTGCTAATTAATATGCCCGATATACTTCGGAAAAGAGAACTTCGGCTTTATCAACTTCAGATAAAGGACCTGATTGCAGAAGGAACAGTAGTAAAAAAAGGCGACTGGGTAGCTACCCTCGATGCCGCGACCATTACCCAGCAAATACAAAGAAATAGTCAGGACCTGGAACAGGCCAGAGCAGAACTTAAAGACGCACAAATCGATTCCACCATTCAACTGACTAATCTTCGCGAAGAACTGGAAGAATTTAATTACGACCTGGAGTACAAAAAACTGGAGTTGGAACAGTCGAAATACGAATCGACAGCCTATCAGCGTAAAAAACAAACGGAGTACAACAAAACACTCCGGATGATGGAACAAAAAAGACGCGACCTGGAATTAACCCGGCTAAATCTGAAAACGAGAATTCAACGTATTGAGGCCAGGTTCGATCGTTATTCGAGGCACGACCAGATGCTGAAAGAAGGAATGGTTGCGTGTCGGGTGATGGCACCTAAAGACGGCATCATTCTTTATGCAAAACGCTGGAACGGCACTAAACTTCAGGTTGGTGACAACGTGGATATTTGGAGGCCGGCAATTGCAACCCTTCCCGATATGTCGGTACTGGTTTCGGAAACTTATGTGCAGGAAATCGACATCACAAAAATTGCACTTGGCGATTCTGTTCTGATTACCATCGATGCGCTACCCGATAAACAATATACCGGAGTGATATCGAAAATTGCCAACATTGGCCAGGAATTGGCAGGTTACGACACCAAAGTATTCAGAGTGTTGATCGACCTTGACAAAAAAGACGATGCCATTAAACCAGCAATGACCACTGACAATAAAATCATTTTGAAAAAGCTGGACGATACCATCAAAATTCCGCGTGAATATCTTTTGGGAGACAGCAAAACAAATTATGTGCTCATCAAGAAAGAAGGTAAAATCTGGAAAAAAGAGGTAGTCCCCGGGTATGACAATGACAACGAAGTTACAATCGTTTCTGGCCTCGACGAGAAGGATAAAATATACACTATCGTGCCAGCCGACCTTGACAGCATTCCTTTTTATAAGGGGTAAAACAGAATCCAAAGACTAAAAAAGCGGGCTGAAAATTCAACCCGCTTTTTTCTATACAAAAATCTTAATGATCCGGAATTAGTTCTGAACCATATTGGGATTGGCGTCGATCTCTCTTTGAGGGATCTGGAACAGCCAGTCATCGTTTTCACTTGGTTTGGCTTGTTTGAAGCCATCCAGGTATAGGTCGGGGCTGGCACCTGAATTTGTCAAATCAAGTTCTTCGTCATTTCTCAGCATATCAAAACGGCGATGTCCTTCCAGGAACAATTCGATCCTTCTTTGAACTAAAATTTCATCAACAAGAGCTTGTCCGGTATTGGTTGATTTTGTGTATCCGGCATCCCTTTCAGAAACGAGCTCAAACAATACATCCTGAGCCGCCCCATCCTGATTCTGACGAGCAAGGGCCTCTGCTTCAATTAAATACATTTCAGAAGCTCTCATATGCAATACATCCATAGGAGAAATAGTTGGGCCATCAGACTGCAATAACTTAATATGCAGGTAAGGAACCATATTGTGATTACCCGAATTATTTATAATATCCCGGTATTCATCAACTGCAGCATCGTATTCCTCTTCGCTGGCATATCTTCCGGCATTCTCACCTTTATCCCAGTCGTCGAAAGTACTTGGACAATCTTTCAGAAAAAGATCCTTACGATAATCTGTATCCGAAATCATATCATACAACTCGTGGTTTATGAATTTAGGATTACTCCTGTTCTGCGAACCGTTAAAGTTGTTTGATGTATAATAGAAGTACGACCAGTAATAAGCTGTTTGGTCCTGAATCATTTTAGATCCCCACATCCATTCCGGATTGTCAACAGAGTTAAAACCTGATTTATATTCAGCCTCATCCATTAAAGTATAACCCTGACGAGCTTCATTGGCAAATTTTGCAGCATTTGACCAATCGCCAATGGTTAAATAAACTCTTGCTGCAACGCCTTTAGCAACATCCACATTCAAATGCGAGATATTAGGTCGGTCAGAAGCATTGGCAAAATGTGATATTGCGGTGCCAAGATCAGCTGTGATCTGGTCATAAACTTCTTGTACAGTATTACGAGCCAAACCTTCGTATGGAGGTTCTGTAGCAAGCATAATCGGCACACCCGGATCGGAAGAAGGATTGCCAATCATATATGGCTTGGCAAAAAAGCGAACCAGGTTAAAATGTGCCCAGGCCCGATAGGTGTATGCCTGACCTAATACATTATTCAGATCATCGGACTCTTGCAAATCGGCGGCAGCGTTTATAATATTGTTTGCCGATCCAATTACGTTGTAATAAAACCACCATGGATATGTTACATCGTTCGAGGTAGCCTGAGTATGTGAGTTCCATTGCAGAAAACTCCTGAACCAACCATTACCTGTACTTGAATGCAAGGCATCGCTGGCTCCGTATTCTGCCGCAGGTATCATATATTCCTGACCGGCATAATAGCGCACAATATTTGGATTTTGTGCGTAAAGGGTACGATGAATACCATTAATGGCCAGCATCATGTTATCGGTCGATCCCAGGGCAATTTCAGTAGAAACCGAATCTGTAGGAACGGTTTGCAAAAAGTCTTCGCTACATGAACTTAAGCCCAGTGCAAATGCAAAAACCATCGAGAATGTTAAAATTTTATATTTTGTCTTCATTGTAGTATACTTTTTCTAATGATTAAAATTGCAAGTTAAAGCCTAACATGAATGATCTGCTCGGATTGTATGCAAATTCGCTTTGTGTTCCGGAAAAATTATAAGTTGGATTCATTCCTTTTCTTGCAGTAAACAAGTAAAGGTTCTCTCCGGTTACAAAAACACTTAAACGCCCAACACCCAAACTTTCCAACGTTTGACTTGAGAATTCGTAGCTCAGTGTCACATTTCTGATATTCAAATAATCAGAAGAAATTAGGAAATAATCAGAAGTGGCATATAAATTAGAGTTGGCATATTGCAAACGTGGAAGTTCGGTTACATCACCCGGATTCATCCATGAATTTTTCACATCCGGATGGTACGACTCACCAACATTAAGCGAGCTAAGCATACCCTGGTAAACACCATCGATCATTTCACCACCCAATGAGTATGTGAACAACGCACTCAAGGTGAATCCTTTGTACGTGAATTCATTACCAATTGATCCCTGCAATTTTGGAAAAGCGGAAGCACCAACGTATCCATAATTGGCTTCATCGGCATCTTTAGTCAATACAGGATCGCCGTTTTCGTCGTAAGCCAACTGTGTCTCTCCAGTCAGTTCACCATTTTCGTCTTCAACATCTTCCCAAACATGGAATCGGGTCGCACCGTCATCCGGATCGATGTCGTAATATTTTCTCAGCCAGAAATCATAGATCGAATGTCCCTCGGACCATTTCTTAGTTCCGTTCACAAACGGTTCCGGGATTGAAGTAATTTCATTTTGGTTAGTCGATCCCATTAAACTAAGATTCCACCTGAAATTACTGGTTCGAACCACATCGCCATTAAGATTGATTTCCAGTCCTCTGTTATACATTGACGCAATATTTCGAGGTTGCTCCATCAGTCCCATCGTAGGAGGTAAGGGCATGCTATAAAGCAAATCATCCGATTTACGATTATACCATTCAATGCTACCGCTCATTCTATCGAACAATGCAAAGTCGACAGCAACATCAAAGGTTTTATTCACCTCCCAGGTAAGTTCGGTATTACCAACAGTAGACCAGCGGATTCCAGGCTCCTCGGCATTCGGATAGGTTTCGTAAAGCGCCTGGTAACCGTATGATCCAATATTGTCGTTACCTACCTCACCGTACGATGCTCTCAGTTTCAAGCTATTTACCCAGGCGGTTCCGGCCATAAACTGTTCCTGATCAATTCTCCAACTTCCACCTACAGAGAAGAAATTACCCCACCTTACATCTTTATGAAAAGCGGAAGACCCATCTCTACGATAAGATCCTTCGATGTAGTATTTATCCATGTAATTGTATTTCAACCTTGCAAAGTAACCTTCAACGGTTTTATCAGTCGTGTAACTGGTGTTGGTTGAAGTATTAACAAAGTTGTTTAACTCGTAAATACCACTTACGATAAACTGGTTTTTAAAACCCCTTTGATAGGTGTATTCTCTTTTGTAAGATTCGTGACCTACCAAAACGCTAACATTATGTACCTCATTAAATGTCCTTTCGTACTGGACCAGTTGGTTGAGGTTGACTGTAGTCCTTGTATACCTCGATACATCCATCCTTCCGGTTGGTGCTCCATCGCCAATCTCTGCGTTCTCAAAACCTTTATACTGATAATTTTGAATATCAACACCTGCGTTAAAAGTTGCAGTAAGTCCATCCATCAGTGTGAACCTGGCAAAGGATCTGTTTCCAACATTGTTTCGTTTGTAATCGTCGCTGTTCCAGTTTAATTCAGCAATGGCATTCCTACCCGCATTAATCGGTCTTGAATATTCACCACCGTCATCGTATTGTTTTTCACCTGCTCCATCCAGGATATAATCTCCAGTTGCCTGGTCAACCAAATAAACAGGATAGATAGGAGGAGTCATCCTGGCATTACGCCATGGATTGGCATAGGTCGCTGAGTTGGAGGAACCTATGTCGCTTTTAATAATAGAACCACTTAGGTTTGTTCCGATCTCTAACCAATCATTAACATCAAAATCAATAGCTAATCTGGTATTGTAACGTTCGTAATCAGATTTGATTACATATCCTCTTTCGTCCAAATATCCCATAGAAAAGAAGTAGCTCGTTTTTTCACTACCACCGGTCAGGCTTAAATCGTAGTTTTGCCGGTATCCCTGTTGTTTGGCAGCATCATACCAATCCACATCAGGGAAGCTTGCCACTGCATTTGGATTGATTTTTCCATCCGATCCAACAATCTGGTCGTTAGGAATTCCAACAAAAGGATTATACCTCAGCTGCTGATAAATATTCTCGTAGGCATACGCTCTGGCCTCGGCGATGGAGTTATCGTTATCAGAGTTGAATCTTGACTGTGCAAAAGCCTCTGCTTGCAATTCGTAGTAATCGTAAGCATCCACCTCTTCGTAATAAGGAAGTGCCTGATTAATAACACCAGCCTGAGCTTTAAGATTTACTTTCAAGCTTTCGGTACCTTTCGTACCTCTTTTTGTGGTAATGATGATCACACCATTTGCTGCACGAGAACCGTAAAGAGCTGTTGATGAGGCATCCTTAAGCACTGTCATCGAAGAAATATCGCCGGGGTTAATACTGGAAATATTTCCTTCATACTGAATACCGTCAAGAATGATCAGTGGATCTGCCGACGTGTTTAAGGTTCCAACTCCCCTGATACGAATTCCCGGTGAACTTCCGGGTTGCCCGGAACCTGCGGTAGTTTGAACACCTGTTGTAGATCCTGTAAGAATCTGAGCAACATTGGATACAGAACGTGATTCAATTTGTTGCTCTCCAATGACCGCAGCTGATCCGGTTAATGATTCTTTTTTAGCAGTACCATAAGCCACTACCATAACCTCATCCAAACCAAGTACATCAGGTTCCATTACGGCATTTACAACGTTGCCTTCCACAGGAACCTCTAAGGTTTTAAGTCCCACAAAAGAAAAGATGAACACCTCAACATCCTCAGGAACCTGCAGTTCGTAGTAACCATCAATATTGGTGATGGTACCAATTGTCGTTCCTTTTACGAGCACAGATACGCCAGGAATGGATGTACCATCATCGGCACTTGTAACCGTTCCCGTAACCTTTTTTGTCTGTGCATCTGCAAATTGTACCCCAATAAAAAGGGCGCAGAAAATCAGCAATGCAAGTTTTTTCATAGATTAATTTTTAAAATGATATAACATGGTAATTTAATGTGCTTCCATTTAAACCTGAAAATTGCCAGGATTTTAATGGCCGCGGTATCAATATTTGCAGTAACATTTTTATCAAACAGCAACAATTTGAGTTATTTCTAACTTCAAGTTATAGTAACTAGCACTACCCTTTAATTTCTTCAAGAGTTGACAATTTATACAAATTTTAACAAACCAACATAAAATCCTTAATAAAGTTTAAAATTAGTCTGCGAGTGTCATATTAATTACACTTTTAATGTCAAATAAATCGGGAATAAACCTACTTAGTGTGAAATTGACAAATTTAACATTTCGCCAAACAAATAAATAAGTCTTTTATTTGCACTTTAATGCCATAATATTGAAAAAAGCTGCCGACATCTATCTTTTTAATCCCACATGCGAATATGCAATTGCCAATGGAACAGCTTCGTGGCAGGCTAATCGCTTGTTGCAAAAAATGGAAAGCGACCTTGCCACTCTTCCTATGTTTCTTGCGGATCATGCTGATCATATATTAGTTGAAGAACTGCCATCCGAAAGTTTCCTGAAGAGCCTGGAGCAACTGCACTTCATCCCTCCAAAGTTTATAAAGAAAAAAGAAGCGCTTGCAAGTAAAAAATACATCGACACAGCACATAACAGGCTAAAACCATGGGGGTGGAGTCCGGCGGCCCATAAAATACTGGAGCCGCTAAAAAAGAATTGTTCAAGCAGATTTAAAAATTCACCGGTGTATGAATGGAAGGCAGAACACAGAGCATTCTATTCCAAAAAATTCGGTCGCGAGATCCTTGGTCAATTACTGGAAAAGTATCCTGACAACACCTTTATCAACCAAAACCATACTGCCCGAATATGCACTACAAAAACGGAGATAGAAGCCTGTTTGCAGGAGTGGAGTAATTTAATGGCAAAAGCTCCCTGGAGCAGTTCGGGCCGGGGATTACAGCGCATTAGCAAAACACCGGTACATGAAAAAGTGTGGGAAAAACTGCTCGGGATTGTAAACGATCAGGGTTACGCCATTGTGGAGCCTTTACTCAACAAACAACTCGACATTGCTTTTCAGTTTCAGATCGTAGAAGGGAAAGTATCGTTTCTTGGCATCAGTAATTTTTCAACCGATTCGAAAGGACAATACCAGGGTAATCACCTGAACGGCTTACCCGATTCGATAGATGCCGGAGTGCGTGAATTTGCACAAACTTTGCCAGATAAAATTATTGAACCTTTGTTGTACACACTCGAAAATAGTGAACTGCCCAAAAATTACGAAGGGAACCTTGGTGTAGATGCGTTGGTGTATAAAAACAATGAAGGCAGACTTCTTGTAAATCCTTGTCTCGAGATTAACCTCAGGCAAAACATGGGGCTTTTGTCGCTTCACCTCGAACATTTCCTTGTTCCCGGAAAGAAAGGAATATTCAGAACCTGGTACGGAGGAGGTAAAAGTTACCTGCAGTTTAAAGAACATATGCAAAAGAAACATCCGCTCGTACTTCAAGATTCCAGAATAAAATCGGGTTTTCTGTCACTAACCGATGCACAGAGCGACACCAAATTCGGGGCCTACCTTTGGGTTTAAACGACAATTTTCTAAAATAAATCTAACGATTTTTTCTGATTCTGCTTTTGATTGATTTTTACTACCTTTAAATGGCATGCAAATACCATCGGATATGGAAACACCAAAACCCGGCCGTACAAAAAAACTCAACAAGAAATTTTACGAAGGTGAACTCAAAAAGCTCCAGGTTGAACTGGTAAAACTCCAGGAATGGATTAAAGTAAATAAATTAAAAGTGGTGGTAATTTTCGAAGGCCGCGATGCTGCTGGAAAAGGTGGAACAATTGCACGGATTACGCAATACCTAAATCCCAGAATCTGTAAAGTAGTTGCACTCGGAACACCCACCGAACGCGAAAAGACACAGTGGTATTTTCAACGCTATGCGCCACATCTTCCGGCTGCCGGCGAAATGGTACTTTTCGACCGCAGCTGGTATAACCGGGCCGGTGTAGAGAAAGTGATGGGATTTTGTACCAACGATGAATACTGGGAGTTTCTGCGCTCGTGCCCAAATTTTGAGCGCATGCTGATCCGATCGGGAATTATCCTGATAAAATACTGGTTTTCGGTGAGCCAGGAGGAGCAGGAAAAAAGATTTCGTTCGCGCATTGACGACCCGACAAAACGCTGGAAACTCAGTCCGATGGACATGAAATCGATGGAACTTTTTGTGGAATATTCAAAAGCCAAAGACGAAATGTTTGCCTACACCGACACCAAGATAAGTCCATGGTTTGTAGTAGAATCCGACGATAAAAAACGGGCACGACTGAACTGCATTCACCACCTGCTATCGATGATCCCGTATAAAGAACTAGAACACCAACCCATTGAATTGCCTGAGCGAAAAGAAAATAAAGGCTATGTTCGTCCGCCTATCGAAGAGATGACTTTTGTTCCTTCGGTGTACTAATTGTCGCGGGTACGCGTCATATCAAAAAGGTGGGCAGCCTGTTCACCTAAAAAGCCCGAAAACAATTTTTCCTGACCGTTTTCAGATATGAAGTTACGTTGTGCCAGTTCGTAGTAAGCGTAGGTCCAGCTCATCTTTTCCAAACCATCGTCACCAATCACTTCTACATCCTCTTTTACAGCCAGAGTTGCCGATTGTTGTAATTTACTTCCATTTTCTCCTTCGATTTGATCTTTCATGGGTACTCCTGCTTCTGACATTGCCTTGCAGGTAGATTCCAAATCGGGCCATTCATCTACATTCTGGTCATTAATAAAGGCCGTAAAATGATTCACTGAGTTTCCGTGCAGCAATACCCAGGCAGCATACTGTGACACATCGTTTATTTTTAACACCAACTGCTTATCCGGTGTTTTCCAAGGTCTTCTGAAATACTGCGCCAAATCGATCACAAGTGCTTCGGCAGCTACCCTTGGAATATGACCATCGGATTTGAGCATCGACAACAGCTCGAGGCTTTGATCGGAAATCAAATATGGCGTATCCACAACTGCCTGGTGAATCTCGGTTTGTGCCCACGATGGCAATTGCTCCACTTCAAGCTGGCTCACAAATATTTTTGGGAATGTGCCGTCGGGATGTTCAAAATGAACGGCATTCAGTTTCTTCTTTTTGAATACGTACTTGCCAAGCGGCTTATAGTCAAAGAAATTCAGCACATGTTTAATCGCTCTTATTCCTTCGGGCTGTTCCCCCGTATGTGTATTAAAGGTTCGGAAAGCAATATGATCATTTACTACTTTTCCTCCTTTTGATGTAACCAGGTCGGAATATGTTTTGGCGTATGGAACCCGGCTCAAATAGGCTTCCCATAATCGGTCGAGAAGTAGAGCCGTAACTTTATTTGTTGAAAGTCTCATCAGTTGCTTTTTAAGTTAATCTTACTTTGTCATTCAGTCGGGTCATCCGGCTAACTATTCAGTCTTGAAATAATCAGCACGGTTTCCTGATTATTTAAACCCGAAAACGAGTCTATAAGTTACTAAAAAGCAAATGTTTAAAAGTATTGTTTAATACAAAAAAACTTTGTAAATGTAGAAGCGTTAGAATTTAAAATCGAACGTTAGGTATTAGCTGTATTGCTTCGTTTTTTTCATAAACTGCAATACATCTTTTTTGTTGAAGAAGCCTGTTGCTCCGCGCATTGTAGTGTTTAATGCGCCGGCAGCATTACCAAAGCGGAGTGAATCAATCAGAGAATTTCCATTTAGAGAATAATGCAGAAAGCCGGCTGAGAAAGCCATCCCCGAACCTACGTTATCGACCATGTTAACTACATACCCGGGATCGAAAAGCAAGCCCTCTTTTCGGTGAAAAGCTTTAACTCCGTTTTTACCCAGGGTAACAATAACAAGGTCAACGTTATATTGCTCGGCAACTTTTTTGAGAAAATCTTCAGTGGAATCAGAAGCAATTTTTAACTGTTCAGCCAAAAACTCAATTTCTTTCTCTTTTATTCGAACCACATCGGCACATTTCAACAGTTGCGTTACTACCTGCACATCGAAGAAATGTTCAAAAAGCTTTAAATCAAAAAAATGAAGTGAATCGGGTGATTCATTGATAAGTTCACGTATCGTATTTTTTGATAAGCCATAACGCTGAGGCAAGAGACCAAAGAACAAACAATTGGCCTGTCGGGCAAGTTTCAGCGCTTCGGGAGAAAATTCAATATGATCGAATGCCACATCCTCTTTTACTTTGTAACGACTTTCTCCGTTTTCATCAAAAGTAACCTGAACCTCGCCTGTTGGAAACTCGAAGTCCATTTGTACATTTCGATCCGAAATATTCAGCTTTTTTAGTTCTTCAATTGCTGCATAACCAAGTTCATCATCCCCAACTCTCGACAACAAATGTCCTTCCTCGCCCAACAAATTGCACCTGAACACCAGGTTTGAAGGAGTTCCTCCTAGTACTTTACCATTCGGTAAAATATCCCACACAATTTCTCCAAATGCAACAATCTTCTTTTTCATCCCACAAAAATATCGTCCAAAAGTAATGATAAAAATATGGATTCAAAGCTGAAATTTACGCTTATTTGTAAATGGGTTTTTGATGGGGTTAGTTAATTCAGTATAACATAAAATTTTTGGTAGAACTGTTGAAGGAACACAACGAAAACATTTTTACCAACCTTACGTTTGAATGTATTAGCCATGAATTATTTAGCACATTTATACTTGTCGGGCGATTCGGAAAAATTACTGGTTGGCAATTTTATTGGCGATTATGTGAAAGGTAAGCAATACCGAAGTTATCCTGATGAAATTTCGCGCGGAATAATCTTACATCGTCACATCGATAGTTTTACCGATGGACATGAGCTGCATCGTGAAGCCAAAAAATTCTTCCGCCCCGATTATGGGCATTATGCTGGAATAGTGGTGGATGTAATTTACGACCATTTTCTGGCAAGAAACTGGAACAACTATTCAGAAATCAGCTTGCGATGGTTTGCCAAATGGTCGCATTCGGTTCTACTTTCAAACTTCAAGCATCTTCCGCTTCGAGTCCAGGGATTCCTGCCCTTTCTTATCCAGCACCGAAGGCTGGAATCATACGCGACAAGCGAAGGGACAACACAAGCCTTGCACGTGATGGGTAAATATTCTTCACTGCCGTCGAAATCGGAACGTGCCAAAATAGCTTTACTGGACAACTATAACGAACTGGAACAAAACTTTGAAGCTTTTATGGAAGAACTTATAGTTTATGTCCAAACCGAGTTCGGGATTGAATTTAACCTACCACCCCATCAATAAAAAAGCCCGGGATTTCCGGGCCATGATTTATGCGAGTAATTCGATGTACTTTTGTTCGTAAAAGAAACTCGATTCGCCAAATGCGGGGTCAAGATCATCAAACCAAGCAGCGTTGGGATCGAATTTTGCAAAGAACGGCTTACCCACCCACGACGGATCACGTCCCTGTAAAAAGTTAAGTACAAAAACCTTTTCACCTTTAATTTCTGAAACGCCAACAATTTGCACTTTCCCAGGACTGCACGACATACTTGGACCTTTTACTGTCCGGCAAATTCCACTTACCTGATTGTAAGCGTTTCGGTAAATTTGCCAGGCGCGATTCAGGCTAACCGAAAAATAATCCTGCGCTCCTGTATCGCGAGCCACAAACATGTAATAAGGTATAATTCCCTGGCGAACCTGTTCTTTCCAGTTCTCAGCCCAAATGTCTGACCGATCGTTAATGTTTCGCATTATTGGCGACTGCGACCGAATTTGAACACCTGCACCTATCAAGCGCTGAACAGCTGCCTGAACCGCCGGCGTCTTCAATTCTCCGGGGTGATTTAAATGAGCCATTAATGCAATGTTAATACCGTGCTTTTTTACCTTTTCAAACAGGCGCAACAAATCATCGGCATCCGGATCGGTAGTATATCGATAGGGCCAGTAAGCCAGCGATTTTGTACCAATACGAATATTTTTCAGATTTGGAATGTCGGCTTCCAGCAAGGCATTGAAATAACTTTCAAAGAATTTTGTTTTCATTACTGCCGGATCTCCACCTGTAAACAGTACGTCGGTAATGTGCGGATTGGCTTTCAGGTATTCCACCATTTGGTCCGCCTCTTTCATTGCAAACTTAAACTCGTTCAAAGCAAACTGCGGCCAACGAAAACAAAAAGTGCAATAGGCATGGCAAGTTTGCCCCTGCGTTGGAAAAAACAGCATGATCTCGCGGTATTTGTGTTGTATTCCGTTCAATCGTTTGCCGTTAAAAACCGGAACATTATTTTCCTGCCCGGCCGGATTGGGATTTAGTTTTAAACGAATCTTATTGACTTCGCCTTGAATCAGGCTTTTTGATGCATTCTTTTTTAATAAAGAAGCAATTTTCAGAAAATCCCTTTGATCCAGCATATCGCGCTGTGGAAAATTGAGAATGAAAAACGGATCGGTTTCGAAGTTCTCCCATTCGATCAATTCATCCACAACGTAATTATCTGTTTTAAATGGCAAGACTGTGCCAACTACTTCAATTTCAAATTTTTGCTCTTCAGTCAATAATTCCATTTGCGGAATCTCCCTGAAATTGCGAAGAGAATAAGGTTTGTAATTCATCTCATTAAGTTTTTTTAATGGGATACCTTACCAGCAAGCATCCACCTCCGGAACACTTTAAAAGTATCCGCCCAATCCCGATTACACAGCTATTAAAATTACCTCCGATAGGATAATGAAAAAAGCTGCTTTTAAATCTGTCTGTCTAAAATTCCCTTATGTAGAAAGTAAAAAAATCTATCCGATTTTTTAAAGCAAGCGAATATAACAAAAATATGATAAAAGGCCAAGGGAATGACATTGGTCAGGCATTACGGCTATCGCGGAAGTTATCCAGCCTGCTTGCATCCAATCTAATAAATATAAAAAGCAATATGGTAAACGACCATAGCGAAGATCCGCCGTAGCTAAAAAAAGGTAGCGGAATACCAATTACAGGCATTATCCCGATAGTCATACCAATATTAACCGCAAAGTGAAAAAACAGAATAACCGCCACCGCATAACCGTAAATCCTTGAGAATACCGATCGTTGCCGTTCGGCGAGGAAGATCAGTCTAAAAAACAAGAACAGAAAAAGTGCAATTACGGTGAATGTTCCGGCAAAACCCCACTCTTCGCCAACCGTGCAAAAAATAAAATCGGTACTTTGCTCAGGTACAAAATCGTACTTGGTCTGGGTTCCGTTCAAATATCCCTTCCCCCAAAAACCTCCGGAACCAATGGCAATTTTACTCTGATTTACGTGATATCCAGCTCCGTACGGATTCGATTCTATTCCCAGCAATTCATTGATCCGAACCTGTTGATGTGGCTCAAGCACATTGTTGAAAGCATAATCCACGGTAATGGTAAACAACACCGAACCTATAAAGAATAAAGAAATTATAATGTAATTTGTAAATCGTTTCTGAAAAGAGTATATCATGATCAGAAATGCTCCTAACACAGTTCCCGCCAAAATTATTTCCGACAGATCACGACCAGCACCGACAATCAGGTTTAACAGAAAGAACAAAGCCACACCTCCGGCCAGCATAAGTGCGGCCCGGGCAAACTGATTCAGTTTAGGATTAAGAATTAGGTACATGAGTAAAGCAAGCCCCACCAAAACGAGGATAAGGGTTATGTTTGGAAGAATTAAAGCAAGGATAAAAAGCATGGCAACCAGGGTACCCAGGAACAACACCAGCCCCGACATTCCTTCGCGGAAAAGTACCAGAACAAACGAAAAATAGACCAATGCGGAACCTGTATCGTTTTGAAGCAGGATGAATGCTGCCGGCAAAAATATAATGAGTCCGATAGTAGCGACCGACTTCAGTTTTTTCATGTTGAAATCAAATGTACTCATGTAGCGGGCCAGTGCTAATCCTGTTGCGAACTTGGCAAATTCGGCCGGTTGAATAAGCACCCCTCCAATGGCAAACCACGATTTTGCACCGTTAATCTCCTTTCCGACAAGCAATACCAGCATCAAAAGAATTATGGTTACACCATAAAATATATAGGAAAAGAAGACGTAAAAATTGGTTTCGATAATCATGATCACCACCGCAAGGGCTATGGCTGCTCCAATCCAGATGAGCTGTTTACCATATTGCTGCGAAGTATCCAAAATACTTTGATGCTCGACATTAAAAACAGCCGCATAAATATTCAGCCATCCCATAAAAATAAGAACAAGATAGAGTCCAACCGTTACCCAGTCCATATTTGCCCATATATTGCTTCTTTCCGGCATATTATTGTGGTCCTTCGCTGCTTAAAAGGTTAGCATTAATCATTCGCTCTTCAATCCATTTGCGATTGGGTGCAATGGTATCGTTTAAATATTTTTCGATCATCAGTCCGGCTATTGGTGCTGCATAGCTGGCTCCCCATTTACTGTTTTCAACATACACAAAAACGGCAATCTGAGAATCGTCGCGAGGAGCAAAAGCCTCAAACGCTCCATGTTCTAGCCCTTGCGGATTTTGAATGGTTCCTGTTTTCCCGCAGTAGTTTATTCCGGGCAAATAATACAGGCCTTTAATCGATTCGTTCATTCCTTCGATTACGGGTTCAAAATTTTCGGCATCGATCCCCACCGGGTGTTTTACTTTGATACTGCTTCGTACCGTATCGTTCTCAACAGCTTTTACAATGTGAGGCTCGTAATAAAATCCGCGGTTGGCAATAGCAGAGGCAACATTGGCCATTTGTAAAGGAGTTACTCCCAGTTCGCCCTGCCCAATTGCCAGCGAACGCACCGTCAGCGCATTCCAGCTTCCACGGTAAATTTTATCATATAGTTCCACCGACGGCAGATCGCCCTTTAAAGTATTGCTAAAATCGCTGCTCAGAATAGTGCCGATTCCAAAGCTTTTTACATAGTCGTACCACGCTTGAAAGCCTTCCTTGGCCGATCCGGTTTTATTCAGAATAGACCGAAAGGTGTTCCACATAAAAGGATTGCATGATTCGCGTATACCTTGAACTACATTGGTTGGTGTAACGTGAATGTGAGTACAACGAATGGGATAAGATCCGGGGCCGTTACAGGTAAAGCGCGTTTGCGTGGTAATTGCTTTTTCCTGCAAACCGATCAAAGCATTTACAGTTTTAAAGGTAGATCCGGGAGGATATTTCGCCTGCAGTGCACGGTTGAAAAGCGGTTTCAAGGTATCAGCCAGTAATTTAGAGTAATTTGTTCCCCGAACTCTACCCACCAGCAAACGAGGATCGTAAACCGGTGCGCTGAGCATGGCCAGCACTTCCCCGGTAGAAGGTTCAATGGCAACAACTGCACCTTTTTTATTCTGAAATAATTTCTCGGCATACAGTTGCAGATCGAGGTCGAGGGTTGTGGTGATGTTATTTCCGATCTGTGCCGGAACATCTTCTCTACCGTTTCGGTAGCTGCCCTGAATCCGGTTGTGCACATCAACCAGGTTTTTCTTTACACCCTTGGTACCTCGCAACTGACGCTCGTATGTTTTTTCAATACCGCTGATTCCGATGTAGTCGCCGGGTTTATAGTAAGCATCTTTGTTAATATCATTCGAAGTTACCTCGCCAACATATCCAAGGGCATGCGCTGCTGCTGTGGTTGAATATTCGCGAAGTGTACGGGATTGCGAGTGAAAACCTTCGAATTTGTACAGCTGTTCTTGCAAAATGGCATAATTCTCGGGCGATATCTGTTTGACAATGATCGACGGTTTATACCATGAATAATTCTTGGCTTTTTGAATTCCGGCCTCCAGTTCTTCCCGGGTAATATTGAGCAAATTGCAGAATAATATGGTATCGAATTGCTTGACTTCACGCGGTGTTATCAGCAAGTCATAGGCGGTTCTGTTGTAAACCAACAGTTCTCCATTACGGTCGTATATCAATCCACGAGCCGGGTACTGCACGACTTCGCGCAGCACATTATTGGTGGCATACTGCTTGTAGGTGGAATCGAGCACCTGCAAACGAAACAGTTTCCCGAGATAAACCAATGCAACCAACAAAAAAATTAAAGCTATAAGGTAACTCCTCTTGGTGTTTTCTTTCACGCTTTTACCTAATCTCTAAAAATGATAAATTGACTTAAAACTATCACAAAAATTGAAAATACGGAACTTAAAAATACCCGATATAAGGTATTGAAGAAATTATCAAAGGTAAATACTTCGATATAAAACAAAACGGTGTGATGCAAAACCACCATTATTGCAGTGTAGGAAAGAAACCATACCACCCCGGTTTGCACCAGTCCCGGATAGTCACTTAGTTCTTCTTCCCTGTTGGTAATTATACGAATTACAAGCGGACGTGCATAAGCCACAAAAACTGCAGCAAAGGTATGTATGCCCAAACTGTTGGAAAATATATCGACCGCGAGCCCGATAAAAAACGAAAACAGTAACACCGCGTATCGGGGAGCGTTTAAGGGCAGCAACATGATAAACAGAACATAGATGTAGGGATTGATAAATCCACTAAACTGAATCTGGTTCAACACAAGTACCTGCACAGCTACCAGTACAACGAACATTAAAAGATATTTAATTAGCGAGCGTTCCATTTTCTGTTGTACTTCTTAAGTTTCGCAACTCATCGATTTTTGTATTCTCAATCACCTCAACATAAGTAACCGATTTAAAATTGGCCGAAAGCAATACACTGATCGTATAATAATTCTCACCTTCGGGGCGCTCAAAACTGTCGATCGTCCCAATCAAAATACCATCTGGGAAAACCGAAGAATAGCCGCTGGTCACGATAGTATCTCCAACCTGCAGATTAATATGAAATGGAATTTCGTTTAGTTGTGCCCTTTGGTAATCTTCTCCATTCCAAATTAATGAGCCATAAAAACCGTTCTTTTTGATTTTTGCCGAAATGCTCCAGCGCGGATTTAAAACCGAAAGCCCCATTGCATAAGATTCCGATACATTGGTAATAATTCCGACAATTCCGTTTGGCGAGATAATTCCCTGGTCGGGTTTTATGCCATCTTTTCTGCCTTTATTTAATGTGATGTAGTTTTGCTGCCGGTTGACCGAGTTATTAATAACCCGGGCAGGAATATAGCGAAATGCGGTATCCTGCTGATGTACGATGTCAACTGAATCGATAAGCGTATTTTGGTAACTCCGGAGTGCATTCTGCAACCTGGCATTTTCTTCCGACAATTCGGCATTTACACCTGCCAGACTAAAGTACTGAACCACCGAACTGTAGGAATTATAAATACTTGCCGTTACCGCATTCGAGGAATTCAAAAAACTGGCCCGCTGAAAACTGTTGTAGTTTATTATAAAAACCACTGAAATAACTTCTAAAACAAGAAATAGAAGAAACGGATAGTTTTTAATCAGTAGCCTAAATAAACTTCGCATTTAATTGTCCGGATGTTCTTTTTTATCGAATCAGGAATGAGAAATTATCCACGTTTTTCAATGCAATTCCCGTACCACGCACAACGGCTCTTAACGGATCTTCTGCAATGTGAAACGGTATCCCGATTTTATCAGTTAAACGTTTATCCAATCCTTTCAAAAGGGCGCCACCACCTGCCAACCAAATTCCTTTTGAAACAATATCGGCATACAATTCGGGCGGTGTTTGCTCCAAAGCGCTCAACACCGCTGTTTCAATTTTTGAAATCGATTTTTCAAGACAGTGAGCAATTTCCTGGTAAGAAACCGGAACCTCAATCGGTAAAGCTGTCATTTGATTCGGACCCTGTACCACATAATCCTGCGGTGGATCCTGTAGCTGTGAAAGTGCCGATCCAACATGTATTTTTATTTCTTCAGCTGTGCGTTCACCAATTTTAATGTTGTGCTGATGACGCATGTATTCCATGATATCTGCGGTGAGATCGTCGCCTGCAATTCGAATGGATTTGTTGGTAACAATACCACCGAGCGAGATCACCGCGATTTCGGTAGTACCACCACCGATGTCCACCACCATGTTTCCTTCAGGTGCCTCCACATCGAGACCAATACCAATGGCGGCTGCCAGCGGTTCGTAAACCATATAAACTTCGCGGCCACCGGCATGCTCCGAGGAGTCGCGTACCGCACGTAATTCCACCTCGGTACTTCCCGATGGAATACACACTACCATTTTAAGAGCCGGCGAAAACATTTTCGACTTGGGATTAATCATTTTAATCATTCCCCTGATCATTTGTTCCGCGGCATTAAAATCAGCGATCACACCATCACGCAGCGGGCGAATTGTTTTTAAGTTCGCATGCGTTTTCCCCTGCATCTGCCGGGCCTTTTCACCGATGGCGACCATCTTTTCAGTTTTCATATCGATCGCTACAATAGATGGTTCATCCACTACGATCTTATCATTATGAATGATAATGGTATTGGCGGTGCCAAGGTCAATGGCAATCTCCTGTGTTAAAAATGAAAATAATCCCATTAAAGTTCCTGTTTACCTTCTGTTAAGGATATAAAGATAAAATAATTATTAATGTCTGAAATGTCTTCTTCCGGTAAAGGCCATGGCGATACCAAATTCGTTGCAAGCCTCTATCACTTCCTCGTCGCGAATACTGCCACCCGGTTCGATGATGTATTTTACACCGTATTCATTGGCCGCCTCAATGCTATCGCGGAACGGGAAGAAAGCGTCGGAAATCAACACTGAATTTGTGATATCGAGACCATCTTTTAATTCGAAACGTGGCATCGTCAGGTAGCGCAAACTGTCGAGTCGGTTGGGTTGTCCCATTCCGGCTCCGGTTAACCAAAATGCTCCGTTTTCGTTTTCAGTAACAACTGCAATCGCATTACTTTTAAGGTGTTTGCATGCTATTGTTCCGAATTTGGCGAGGTTCATTTTCGATTCTTCAAATTCTTTATTGGTTACCGTCTTAAATTCCGTATCCAGGCCTTCATCTTCGTCCTGAACCAGCATACCTCCACTTATCGAGCGGTACAATTTTTCTCCGGCCACAGCTTCGCGAATCGGTGTAACCAATACCCTCAGGTTTTTCTTTTTGCCCAGCACTTCAAGTGCTTCGTCGGTATACGCCGGCGCGATCAAAATTTCCACAAATTTTTTCCCAAACCATTCGGCCACTTCTTTAGTAACAGTGTCGGTAAAACAAATAATGCTGCCAAATGCACTGATAGGATCACCGGCCCAGGCCAGATCGAGCGATTCAAGAATATTATCTGTAACCGCCAATCCACATGGATTCAGATGTTTGATTACCGAAACGGCCACTTTGTTTTCGAGATGCGTAACTGAATGGTAAGCATCGCTGGCCGATTTCCATGCTGCGTCGGCATCGAGCATATTGTTGTACGAAAGTGCTTTACCTTGCAAAACCTCTGCATTGGCCAGTGTAACTTCTTCTTTAGAATTGTTGAATTTATAGAAGGTGGCTGCCTGGTGCGGATTTTCGCCGTAACGCAGAACATGGCCGTCGTTCAGGCTGATTCGTTCTTTGGCCTCGTCTTCAACGCTACTGTCGAAATAGCTAAAAATAGCTGCATCGTAATGCGACGAAACGCCAAAAGCCCTGCTGGCAAACCATTTTCGCTCGGCAAGTGTAAATTCTCCGTTATTTTTTTCGAGATGGCTCAACAACGGTCCGTATTCATTTTGCGACGGAACAATAACCACGTCTTTGAAATTTTTGGCTGCTGCCCGAATCAATGAAATTCCTCCTATATCTATTTTCTCGATAATATCCTGTTCATCTGCACCCGATGCCACGGTGTTTTCAAAAGGATAAAGATCAACAATAACCAAATCGATCTCCGGGATTTCGTATTCATTCAACTGGCTCACATCTCCCTGATTTTCACGACGCGATAAAATTCCACCAAATACTTTTGGATGGAGTGTTTTTACGCGACCTCCCAGAATTGATGGATAACCTGTCAGACTTTCTACCGATGTTACTTCAACATCCAATGATTCGATAAAACTTTTTGTGCCTCCGGTGCTTAAAATATTAACACCCAAGTCGTTTAGTTTATGAATGATCTTATCTAAGTTTTCTTTGTGAAAGACTGAAACCAAAGCAGTCTTAATTTTTTTATTATCAGCCATTTATTGGATTTTTCGGATTCGCATGCAAAGATAAAAAAAACAGTTAACATACTTAATATAACAGCCCTTTAAAAATATTATTATCATCACAGGATGAATTCATTGAATTTGGTGTAATCCATTTCAATTTTCGGCACTAATATTCATAAGAATATCAAACAAAATTCGATTGTTAAAAAACTAGTGCTATTTTTAACCTGAATATTAAACCGCATGTTAATTGTTCGCCTGATTTACGAAAGCCTTTCTTTTGCTTTTAATTCCTTAAGAGCGAACAAACTGCGCACTTTTCTTTCGCTTCTTGGTATTACCATCGGAATTTTTTCCATTATTTCGGTCTTTACTGTCATCGACTCGCTGGAAAGTTTTATCAAAGACAGCCTGAATTCGCTGGGCAGTGAAATTGTTTACGTTCAGCAAATGCCATGGGGACTTGAGGAAGGTGAAACCGAATACCCAATGTGGAAGTACATAAAACGTCCGCTCGCCACACACGAGGAAACCACTGAAATAATTCGTCAGGCTAATTCTGTTCAGAGTGCAGCTTTTTGGTATGGATTTGGGAAATCGGTACAGTCGGGATCCAATGAATTAGACAATGCCATAATACTGGCTACTTCGTACGGATTGTATGATCTTTGGAACCTGGAAGTAGTCAAAGGACGTTACTTTAGTGAACACGAGATGAAATCGGGTGCACCGGTAACAGTTATTGGAGATCAAATAGTGGAAAAGCTTTTCAAGGACGTAAATCCAATTGGGAAAACCTTGAAAATTCAGGGCTACAAGTTCCGCATTGTTGGTGTGTACAAAAGAAGCGGGCAGGATTTGTTTGGTACCAGTATGGATCGCTATATTCATATTTCTGATATTTCAGCAGTTTCTCTTGTCGATATCAGAAACCGCAACTATAACCAAACCATTGGGGTGAAAGCAAAACCCGGAGTAGATGGTGATTATCTGATGGCTGAACTAGAAAAAGTACTACGCAGCATCAGGCGCTTAAAACCCATGGAAGAAAATAATTTTGCACTAAACCGATCATCCCAGTTAACGGGAAGGTTCGAACAGCTTTTTACCGGGATAAATTTGGCCGGTGCTATCATTGGTGGTTTTTCAATTATTGTGGGAGGTTTTGGTATTGCCAACATTATGTTTGTATCGGTAAAAGAACGCACAAAAATCATCGGCATTCAAAAATCGCTGGGTGCTAAACGCTACTTTATACTTCTGCAATTTATTTTCGAGGCCATTGTGTTGTCTATTCTTGGAGGGATAGTTGGCCTCGTGCTTATTTACATCGGAGCACTGATAGTAAGTTATGCCACCGAATTCCAGATTATGCTAACGGCAGCCAACATTGTTAAAGGATTGGTGATTTCGAGTGTTATCGGATTTATTGCAGGTTATATGCCGGCGCGGGCTGCTGCCAGACTCGACCCCGTTATTGCCATCAATTCGCTTTAAACCAAATTAAAAAAGAAACTGGATACGGTCAGGTAAATCAACAGACCGACAATATCGTTCATGGTAGTAATAAACGGACCGGTGGCAAGTGCCGGATCGATCTTGAATTTATTCAAAATTAAAGGAATTACAGTGCCGAACAGCGATGCAAAAAGGATAACGATAAACAGTGAAATAGAAACCGACATGGTAAGGTTTAAATTATCGGCAGTTAAATAGTTATATACAAAAAGCAACAGTGAAAAGACAACTGCCGTCAGCAAGGCCACCGAAATATCTTTCATCAGTTTTTTCATGGGAGTTTCGATATCCTTTACCCCGCTTGCAATACTTTGCACAATAATTGACGACGATTGTACCCCCACATTTCCGGCCATTGCGGCAATAAGCGGAATAAAGAAAGCCAGTTGAGTTACGTTTGACAAAGCCTGAGAATGAGTACGCAAAACGGTGGCACTCAATATACCACCCAACAAGCCAACCATCAGCCAGGGAAAGCGCACCCGAACCCTTTGCCAAACATTGTCGCCCGGATCCACATCACCGGTAATACCCGAAACCAACTGGTAGTCGCGCTCAGCTTCTTCACGAACAATATCAATCACATCATCCCAGGTAATCCGCCCCTTTAAGCGGCCAATCTCATCAACCACAGGAACAGCTACAAGGTCGTATTTGTCCATCAATTCGGCCACCTCTTCCTGCCGCGTACCGGTGGTAACTTTTTTAATATCGGGATTGTAAAGCTTTGAAACTTTTGTATTGGTGTGGTTCAAAATCAGCTTTTTCAGCGAAAGAACTCCTTTTAATCTATCTCCATCGTCAGTAACATAGATGTAAAATATCTCGTCTACCTCTTCAGCTTGCTTACTGATCTCCTTTAAGCAAGTGGCCACGTTCCAGTTCTCATTCACTTTTACCAGCTCCTTAGCCATAATACCACCCGCCGAATCCTCTTCGTATTCCAGCAGATCAACAATATCGCCGGCCTGTTCACTGTCGATGATCTCGTTCAGAACTTCGCGCTGAACATCTTCGTCGAGTTCGGAAACCACATCGGCAGCATCATCCGAATCCATATGCTCAATAAACTTACTGGCAATGACTTCGGCCGGAAGCACTTTCAAAAAACGTCGTCTGTCGTCTTCATCGATCTCGATCAAAACGTCGGAAGCTTTTTCACCTTCGAGCAACAAATACAGGTACTTTGCCTCTTCAATGTTCAGGTCGTCCATCAACTCGGCGATATCAGCCGGGTGGAGTTCTTCCAAAATGGCAATAACCTCTTTTTTATTGTCATTCTCAATCAGCTCTTTAAACTGCTCAATATTTTCCTTGATGGTTTCGAAGCTCATAGATCTTTCTTTTTGAGGTTTTCAATATCACTTGCTAACACTATAAAATCGTTAACAGATAATTGTTCAGGCCTTTTTTCGGCATATTGTACAGGAAGCTCACTGCAAATATCTTTTAGTGAATTCCGAAGCATTTTTCGTCGTTGGTTAAAAGCTGCTTTCACTACCTGGATAAATAACTTTTCATCGCATGGAAGCGCTTCAACTTTATTTCGGCGTAAACGCACAACGGCCGATTTTACCTTTGGTGGCGGATTGAATACGTTTTCTGAAACCGTAAAAAGGTATTCGATATCGAAAAATGCCTGAAGCAGCACGCTCAGTATCCCATAAATTTTTGAACCATGCGGGGCTGCAATTCGTTCAGCAACTTCTTTTTGCACCATCCCAACAGTTTCGGGTATGCGGTTTCGCAATTCCAGAACCTTAAAAAAGATTTGGGATGAGATGTTGTAGGGGAAATTCCCGATCACATTAAACTTGCCGGGGAAACGTGATGCGATATCAGCCTTAAGAAAGTCTTCCGACCAAATGTTTTTGATGGCGCTAAAGTGGCGGTTAAGATAATCTACCGATTCCTTATCAATCTCAACAACATTTACATTCAGTTCCGGACGCTCGATCAGATATTGAGTTAGTACTCCCATTCCCGGTCCGATTTCAAGAACATCCTGAACATCGGTCCCAAGGCTGTCAACAATTTTTCGCGCGATATTCTGATCGGTTAAAAAATGCTGGCCTAATTTCTTTTTGGGCTTTACAAAACTCATTACTATCCGGGTCTTCCATTTTCAGATGGTACTTCTTAGGCTTTTTACTTCGATTAATAAAACAAATTTATACTTTTGTTCGCTACGAATGGCTTTAAACCGCGGGTATTTTGCCCCTCAAAAGTAGTAAAAAAATAAGGAGTAATTCCGTGGGCAAAAATAAAGCTGTAAAAATCTGAATTTTGAAAAAAACGGTTCTCAAGATTTTACAATTTCTGGCATTCTTTGCTGTGGGTGCCTTTATTTTTTGGCTCATTTACAAAGATCAGGACATTGAACACATAAAATCGGTCTTAAAAAATAACGTAAATTACTGGTGGGTAGTACTATCCTTATTTCTGGGTTTACTAAGCCACATTAGTCGTACACTTCGCTGGGGATTAATGATCGAACCAGTCAGTCATAAGCCAAGATTCATTAACACATTTCTGGCCGTTATGGTGGGTTACCTGATGAACCTGGCGCTGCCACGAATGGGCGAAGTTTCGCGGTGCGGAGTACTGGCCCGCTACGAAAAAATATCGTTCACCAAATTACTGGGAACCGTAGTTGCCGAAAGATTGGTTGACATGATTTCTTTACTGATCTTGCTGGCAATCGTCATTTTATCGCAATTCGGGCACATGTTGCGTTTTATGCAGGAGAATCCTGAAATTAAAGACAAACTGCTTGCCGCAATTTCATCGCCATGGCTAATTATTGGCGTTGTGGTTGTAATCATCGGTTTTTATATTTTCAGAAAACAATTTAAAGACACCAGGTTTTTTAGGAAGATCATGGAGGTCATCCACAACTTTAAGGTGGGCTTTATTTCCATTCGTAACATTAAAAAGAAAGGCTGGTTTTACTTTCATTCAGTCTTTATCTGGCTGATGTATTATGTAATGCTGTACGTTATATTCTTTGCGTTTGATTTTACGCGCGACCTTGGCCCGATTGCCGGACTTACCACCTTTGTGCTGGCGAGTTTTGGAATGGTTGCACCCGTTCAGGGAGGTATCGGAGCCTGGCATTTTATGGCCAAAGAAGCACTCTCGCTGTATGGAGTTCCCAATGAAAACGGAATTATCTTCGCTTTCGTGGCGCACACTTCAATGACCGGAATGATCATTATTATCGGGATCATCTCGATTCTTATTCTTCCGTTTATTAACCGACGCAATGAAGTAATAGTTGAGTAGAAAATAAGCGCATAGTTTCTGCGTTTTAATTCGATAACGATAACCATCACCCGGCGGAATGAACACCGAACTTTTTATATCACGCAGGCTGTTTTTCGATAAAGGACACAAGAAATTGCTTTCGCAGCGCATCATTCGGATTGCGCTTACAGGCATTGCTCTTGGATTGGCTGTTATGATCGTTTCGGTGGCCGTGGTTACCGGGTTTAAAAAGGAAGTTCGCAATAAAGTGATCGGTTTCGGATCGCACATTCAAATTATTAATTACGATTCCAACAGCTCGTATGAAACACAGCCAGTCTCAAAAGATCAACCTTTTCTTGAAACCATAACAACAATTCCGGGCGTAAAATATGTTCAGCCGTTTGCCACCAAACCCGGGATGATAAAAACCGACGAATACATTCAGGGCATTGTGTTTAAGGGTGTGGATACTGATTTTAACTGGGATTTTTTCAATAAAAATTTGGTCGAAGGAACACTCCCGGATATTAACGACAGTGCTCGAAACAATGAAATTTTGATCTCGGAAGAAATATCGAGACTATTGAGTCTCGACATCAACGACAAAGCCATTGTTTATTTTATCAACGAAAGTGATGTTACCCCTCGCATGCTGCAACTCGAAATCAGCGGAATTTACCATACCGGATTTGAAGAGTTTGATCAATTATTTATCCTTGGCGACCTCAAACAAATACAACGTTTGAACGATTGGCGCAGCGACCAGATCACCGGTTTTGAAGTAGTACTTTCCGATTTTAATCAGATCGAAAACATCGAACAGGATATTCGGAGTCTCGTTATTCAGTACCGCGACAAAGATGCCGATATTCTCCGAACTGAGAGTATAACGCGCATGTACCCGCAAATATTCGACTGGTTAAGCATACTCGACATGAATGTTTGGGTGATTCTTCTGCTTATGGTGATGGTGGCTTCGTTTAATATGGTTTCCGGTTTGCTTGTGCTTATTTTAGAACGTGCTTCAATGATTGGGGTACTAAAAGCGATGGGAAGCCCGAGTTGGAGCATACGTAAAATTTTTGTTTACCTGTCGGTTTTCCTTACCTGTCGCGGGATGTTGTGGGGAAACCTGATCGGAATAATCATTGTGTTGCTGCAAAATTGGTTTCACATTATTCACCTCGATCCCTCCACTTATTACGTTGAATATGTTCCAATGAACTTTTCGATCATCCATTTATTATTGCTAAATGCAGGAACAATTGCCATCACCTCCTTAATGCTTATCATTCCAAGCTGGTTCATTAGTAAAATTTCGCCCGACAAAACCATCCGCTTCGATTAAACAAAGCGGGCAAGGATAATTTTTCTAAGGCATTTTCATTAATTTTGTCGATGATGTTCACGAAAGAAAATATCGCTGAAGCTCTGCAACATGAGTTACCCGGGCACGTTTCACACTCCAAATTACTGCCACCGAACCGTGTGCTGAAGGTTACCGCGAAGGACAAAAAGCGGGTAAAAAACAGTAGCGTTCTGTTATTACTTTTCGAGGAAAACAAAGAATTAAAAGTGATTTTGATCAAGCGTCCGGCACACATGAAGCACCATGCCGGGCAGATTGCATTGCCCGGAGGCAGAATTGAAGCAGGTGAAACCGACATTGAAACCGCATTGCGCGAAACCTACGAAGAGATCGGTATCACTGAAAATAAAATCGAAATTCTCGGGAAACTATCTGGTTTTTATGTTGAAGTAAGTCGTTTTCAGATATGGCCGATAGTGGGCTGGTTAAATTCGAAACCGGTGTTTCGGATCAATCCCGATGAAGTCGAAAAAATCATGTCATTTCCTATTGCAAAGTTTACTCCGCCATTTGAGGAAATTCAAATGGAAACGCTAACCGGCAAACTTGAAGTGCCCTGTGTAAAATTCGCTAAAGAAATAATTTGGGGTGCGACTGCTATGATCCTTTCCGAATTTTACGATGTGCTTCAAAAAGTTACCGAAATTCAACAATCTCAGTCATAAAAAGCCCACGAAAGTCCTAATCTAAATGTGGCTCTGTTCATCGGGTAACTCGGCGTAGTCATGTATTCTCCGTTCAGGAAGTGCGTTCCAACATTCATGTATTTAAAGAATACGCGAGTTCTTTTCAGGCGCAAACTCGCATAAACATCAATGTAGGGATAGTTACCATATTCTTTCTCATTCTGCAGGTAAAAAAGTCCCGTAGAAGGAGCATAGGCATCGGCGTAATATTTGGTGTTATACCGCACGTCGGAACCAATCTGTGTCAGCAAAACTTTCGAAATGGTAAACTGAAAATAGCCCGATACAAAAGCAGAAAAATCGGGTAAATGAAGGTATTCCTCGTTTGATGCTTTTTGCCAGAGCAAACGCGTGCGGAGGTGAAGCCCGCGGTAGCTAAAGTCTTTATCAACGTAGGCCGACAAGACCAGCAGTTCATCCGAAGTTTGGTTTGGAATTCCTAAAGTATCGTTATATACAAAATTATTGATAATGGCATATTTTGCTCCAATCTCAAGCTTTCTTTTTGGCATTCGGAAGGTTCCGCCAACCGTCATTCGCTGCTCCATATCCAGATCCTGCCACCACCTGTAGTGGTTCGAGTAAAATCTTTCCTGAAAATAATCGGGAACAATATTTTCCAATTTTCCATCGAAACTTATCGAGGCCAGCGAATCGCCCATAAAAAGAAACGGCTTATAAATTAATCCCGAAAGTTCGGTTTGCCCTGCATTCCTTCCAGCGAAATAAAATTTTCCGTCGAAATTCCACTTCCAAAAGCGCCCGGTTTGTCTAAAAATTCCGCCTCCAACATAAGTATTCGAATATTTAATATCAGTTGTAAGCACCAATGAATCGGGGCTCAGTTCTCCGGGCATCGATCCGCGGTTGATTTCAACTCCCATAAATACTCTTTTCCCAAAGCTGTATTTCTTATCAGCATTTTCATATTGCTTAAGCTGAAACACGTTTGTAATTCGGTTATACCGAATGGAGTCGCTGGTATAAAAGTCGGGGTAGTACGTATTGTCGAAGAAATCTACGCTTTCGCCTTCATCGTCGGTAAACTCTTGCCTGTTCAGGTTAACTTCCGACGACAGTATAACTCCCATTATCGGTCGGAACTTTTCTTCATTAATGGAATCGCCTGTGTTAATGTATTTTCCAAATCGGTACTCGCCGTTAGCAAAGAAATAATTATTGCTGAATTGTGATTTACTTCCGTTTAGATTCACATTCCAGTACCTCGCATCTTTCTGGTCAAACATCAGGCTGTCGTTGGTCAGTCCGCCATTCTCGTTGTTTTTTAGCGAGTTGGTAACAAAACCGGCATGAATGTTAAGGAAGTCTTTGGTGTAACTGGAATACAAAGCGACTGAATTGTTTCTTGTTTCCTGAGCCACGTATTGTCCGTCCGATTTAGCCAGATCAACCCGGAAAGTAAAATTCCACCATGGATTTATGTTCTGCGAATGAATTACATTAAAGCGTGTTTCGTTATTGCGCGACTTATTTTCACTCTGCGAATAATCGAGTCTGGTGTATGGAGTATGCGTATTAAAATATTTTAGTTCCCAGGGCGTTAAAATGTACCATTCGCGTGTTCGGGCAAAGAAATAGTTAGTATTGTAATGTCGATTAAAGAAATTGTTGTCTAGGGCAGGTGTTCCATAATTCCCCAGGTAAGTAGCTGTAAGTACTTTCTGATCTTTATACAGCGGATGAAAGATGTGAAAATAGTCTTGCAGTGTATCTAGCTTTGTTGAATCCTGGAAAGCTCCGTTAGCGTCAAGATACCACTGCCGAACACCCGGTTCAATGACCACAAGTGGCTTCTCATCTTCCAAATCTGTTTCACCCATCGGTCGCATATCCCGGTCGAGCTGAGCCGAAACGTGAACCGCAACCAATTCCAGTGCAACAAGTGAAATTAAACAATAAATGAGCTTCCGCATATATTACAGAGTTTTCAGCACAAAACTAAAAAAAGCATTGATGTGAATGTTATAGAATAACACTTTTTAAGATAATTAACACCATAAAAAAGCCCCTAATGAAACATAACAAGATCATGAAAGATTGGTCGGTGAATTTGCTGACAGTTCCGACGGAACTTTGTTTGATGTGTCCCTCAGAATCTCATTTTTCATTAAATCTGCCAGTTTGTCTCAAAAAAAAACCTGACTCCAAAACTGGAATCAGGTTTTAAATAAGGTGGCAGCGACCTACTCTCCCACTTTTACGCAGTACCATCGGCGCTGGCGGGCTTAACTTCTCTGTTCGGAAT
>NZ_JBBIXN010000006.1:0-2567 GCF_037646455.1 Maribellus mangrovi
AGCCAAAACTCAACCTGGAAGAAATTGTCGAAGAAAGACGTGTTTGCTCTTTCTCTTAGATCGAACTCACGTTAATCAATAATAAATCTTATGATTTTTTTGCCAATAAAACATAACAGTATTTTAAGACATTTTAATCTCTTAGGTGGAAGGTTGTCCCAAATTGAATCTATTAGAAAAATTCAAACATAAACACAACTAATTCATATATGGCCACTTACACCGATCGGCATAAAAATTGCATATTGGACAACCAACGTACCAAACAACAAAATTTTAAAAATGTATGAGGCGCAAATCAATTAATTATTTGCATTTTATGTTATAAAATCATAATTTGCATTAGCAATAATTGATTCTGAAATTTAAGGTAGATAAAAAATAAGGGGTTATTTCAAGTCTTTCCGAAAATTTCATATCAAAAAAGTTTAAAAACAAAAGCTAAGCATGGCTAATCATGTATTCATTTGAATATGTGTGTTTTGTGCCGATGTAAGTAGACGACTGTTTTTGAAACATTAACACAACAAACGATATGAAAACAACTTTACCCAAGCGAAATGTAATACGAACTCTGATTCTGGGGTTGGTGTTTTTGTTTTTTGGAACTTTATTGAGTTATGGACAAATTCGAGTAGATGTTGAACAACCATCTCAAGGATTTGAACTCGATGGCAACCTTGCTGCAGGTAGTATATCAACTAATTCACTCAAAGGCGGAGACTGGTTTCCAGGAACAACCGGATTTGGATATGTATTTGATTCTTCAGGAGTAAACACACCTGAATTTATCTCATTACGCGTAACTGATCCATTTGATGGAAGTTCTTCTGATGATACAATATTCTCCGGGAGTAAATTCGATGATAGTGTGATCGATTGGAAATTGTCTGTTGGTAAGTCAACTGGGAAAGGGGATATTAACAATGTTTTCTTTCACTATTCCAACCAGGATACTAATCAGTTTCTTTTTATCGGGGCTGACCGAAAAGAGACCAATGGCTCGAGCTATATCGATTTCGCGTTCCTACAGGATGAAGTTGCAATTGACGGATTATCTTTTACTACTACTGCTTCTTCAACCACAGGATACAGAAGTCCGAATGACATTCTTATTTCAATGGAATACAATAATGGTGGATCAGCAGCTTCGTTCAAACTGTATCTGTGGAAAGAGATTAGTGGCGTATGGAAATATGTTGAACAACCAATACCGGGTAATGCAAAAGCATATGGATTAACTAATACCTCAGTTATTGGGACTCCAATTGGTGCATTCAATGCATATTCTTATCAACCCTATCAGTTTGTGGAAGCGGTAATTAACATTTCCGAGCTGCTACAGGATTATACACCTTGTAAAGGCATTAAAGTAAAAACCATTATTGTCAAGACAAAAGCATCTACAGCACTTTCGGCCAACCTTTTGGATGTGGTCAGACCGATTCCTGTAAATGTCAATTTCGGAACTGCAGAAATTAGCTATGATAACATTTGTGCTGACGACACTTTCGCTGCACCTCAAATCGATGGGATTCAAGACGGTACATTTGAAGGATCTATCGGATTAGCGATTGATGCGGCTTCGGGAGTGATCGATGTTTTAAATACTCTTCCAGGTACTTATTCTGTCATTTATACCTTCGGAAGGTGTGATACAAAAGATACGACACAAGTCACTATTGACAAAGTGCCAGTTTGTTCCATTGACGGGCCAACTGGCCGGGTTTGCCCAAACGAAACCGCATTAGTTTATTCCACCACAGACACTATGAATTCTTATTTATGGAAAGTTTCGGGTAACGCTTCAATCGTTGGAGATACTACACAAAATACTGTCACAATTAACGTAGGTGCATCATGTGATTCGTCCTACACCTTATCTCTAACGGTTTGGAAAAACGGTTGTAGTTCTACATGTGATTCGATAATTAAGGTAATTGATCAGACTGCTCCTACAGGAACTGCTCCTTTCGGAGTTTCCGACGTTGACCTCTGTGCTGCCGATGCTTTGTCTACTTATACTTTTGATGCCGCCACAATTGCAGGTAGTTATTCTGACAATTGCCTGGGTAGTATGATTGCCATTCCTACGGATACATTATTTATAAATAATAATTGTGGATGGACAATTACATATACATACAAAGTAGTTGATCAATGTGGGAATGAACTCTCTGGAGAAACAATAACATATTCCGGGAGCGATCAAACCGCCCCAACCGGAACTACTCCGGACGGCGTTACTGGCATAAATGCCTGTGCCAGCGAAACAGAAATTGACGGATTATACCCAACTGCCGATGACGAAGCTGCTATCGAAGCAGCATACTCAGATGACTGTGGTACGGTTTCCGCTACTTTCGTAAGCCAAAACCTGACAGGAGACCACTGCAGCTGGGAACTCGTCAGAACATACACCGTATCTGACGGTTGTGCTGCAAACGATTTTGACCTTACAATGACATATTCAGGATCAGACCAGGATGCCCCAACCGGAACTACTCCGGACGGCGTTACTGGCATAAATGCCTGTGCCAGCGAAACAGAAATTGACGGATTATACC
>NZ_JBBIXN010000006.1:2665-6211 GCF_037646455.1 Maribellus mangrovi
CTCGTCAGAACATACACCGTATCTGACGGTTGTGCTGCAAACGATTTTGACCTTACAATGACATATTCAGGATCAGATAGAATGGATCCGGAATTTATTTCAACACCTCAAACTACACTGACAATCACTTGCGACGAAGGAGTACCAACTCCTCCAGAAATAACTGCAACAGATAACTGTGATTCAGATGTTGAAGTGATTTACGAAGAACTTACCAATTCTGTATCTGATGGTTGTGGACAGATTGTTAGACGTTGGACAGCTGTGGATGATTGTGGAAATGATGTTTCATTTACACAAACAATTACAGTTGAAGATAATACGTTACCAGTTCTTACTGTACCTGACGATACAATCGTGTATTCAGATTTGAACTGTTCTTACGATACTGACACTACATTTACAGGGGCGGCCATGGCAACTGATAATTGCGATCCGGATCCGACCTTAACCTTTGTGGATAGAAGCTGTTTTGGTACCGACGTTTCTTTCACACTTACCGCCAATGATGCAGGAAATATTGCGGAATTCGATATTAGTGGTCTTGACAACCTGAAAGCCAGTGACATAAAAAATCTGGCCCTGAGCTTCTCAGTTACACAGGGAGTTGGAAATGCTGAATTCTGGCTGATCGCACCAAGTGGTCAGGCTGTAATTTTAGTAGGTCCTTATTGTAACAGTACAAGCATTTGTGGAACAATTGGAACATTTAATGCAAACTTTAGTGAATCTGCCTCAATAACATGGGATAACACCACTACTGCAAATTTAGTGGGAGATTTTAAACCTTATGGTGATCTTATTTCAGTTAATACCGTTCCCGGCGTTACACTTGTATCAGGATTTGACGAGTTCACAGGCGACATGAACGGAACCTGGAGACTTTTTGGACGAAAACAAAAAATGGTAGGAGGAAACGGTACAATTACCTTTAATAACGTTTGCCTCACCCCTGCCCTCTCAGGATGCGAATACAATGAAATTTTTGTGCGTCGCTGGACTGCAAGCGATAATTGCGGAAATACGATTGAAGGACAACAGGTAATTCAGGTTGTTGATAGCACAGGTCCAGTAGTCTATATACCAAACGATACTACTGTAGATTGCGAAAATATTCCAGCATTACCTACTGTAACTGCCTATGACAATTGCAGTGGTGATGTTCCGGTTACATACATTGGCGCTGACACTTTGTATGAACAAAGTTGTTTTGATCAATTCACAATTGTACGAACCTGGAGCGCAACTGATGATTGTGGAAATTTAACAAATAAAACTCAACGTATTTCTGTAGAGAATTGCTGTAACGAAACTGTGGATGCAGGAGAAGATATTACCGTGTGTGAAGGAAATGAAGTAATCTTCTTTTCCAGTGAAGTTCCGGAAGCAATTTCATATGTATGGGAAGGACCGGATGGTTATTCACAAACTGGACAAAATCCTCCAACCTTTAATGCAACACTGGCCAGCGATGGTATTTATGTAATTACCGTTGAATATGGTTGTTCTTGTGTAGCAAAAGATACATTAGTAGTGAATGTCATTCCGAAACCAGAACCGATTACCACCAATGTAACGATCTGCTCGGATGAAACTTATACCTGGAGTATTAGCGGTGTGGAATACCTCGGTACGGACGGTGATACTACCGTTCGCTACGAAGGTGACAACTGTGCCGCGGATACTGTTCTAAACGTTTCGGTCAATGATGATCCGGATCCATTGATAACCAACGTGACCATCTGTTCGGATGAAACTTATACATGGGATGCAGACGGTGTAGAATACCTGGGTACCGATGGTGATACTACTGTTCATTATGAGGGTCTCAACTGTGCACCGGATACTGTTCTGAATGTAACAGTGATCCCGGAGCCAGATCCGATCGTGACCAATGTGACCATCTGCTCGGATGAAACTTATACATGGGATGCAGACGGCGTGGAATATCTTGGTACCGAAGGTGATACTACCGTTCACTACGAAGGTGCTGACTGTGCCGCCGATACTGTACTGAATGTAACAGTGATCCCGGAGCCAGATCCGATCGTGACCAATGTGACCATCTGCTCGGATGAAACTTATACTTGGGATGCAGACGGCGTGGAATATCTTGGTACCGAAGGTGATACTACCGTTCACTACGAAGGTGCTGACTGTGCCGCCGATACTGTACTGAATGTAACAGTGACTCCGGAACCGGATCCGATCGTAACCAACGTTAACATCTGCTCGGATGAAACTTATACATGGGATGCAGACGGCCTAGAATATCTTGGTACCGACGGTGATACTACTGTTCACTACGAAGGTGCTGACTGTGCCGCCGATACTGTACTGAATGTAACAGTGACTCCGGAGCCCGCTCCGATCGTAACCAACGTTAACATCTGCTCGGATGAAACTTATACATGGGATGCAGACGGTGTAGAATACCTGGGTACCGACGGTGATATTACTGTTCATTATGAGGGTCTCAACTGTGCCGCCGATACTGTTCTGAATATAACAGTGACTCCGGAACCGGATCCGATCGTAACCAACGTGACCATCTGCTCGGATGAAACTTATACATGGGATACAGACGGCCTAGAATACCTCGGTGCGGATGGTGATACTACTGTTCATTATGAGGGTCTCAACTGTGCACCGGATACTGCTCTGAATGTAACAGTGACCCCGGAGCCAGATCCGATCGTAACCAACGTGACCATCTGCTCGGATGAAACTTATACATGGGATGCAGACGGCGTGGAATACCTTGGGACTGATGGTGATACTACTGTTCACTACGAAGGGGCTGACTGCGCTGCAGATACTGTTCTAAACGTTTCAGTCAATGATGATCCCGATCCACTGATAACCAACGTGACCATCTGCTCGGATGAAACTTATACATGGGATGCAGACGGCGTGGAATACCTTGGGACTGATGGTGATACTACTGTTCACTACGAAGGTGCTGACTGTGCCGCAGATACTGTACTTAATATAACAGTAACTCCGGAACCGGATCCGATCGTAACCAACGTGACCATCTGCTCGGATGAAACTTATACATGGGATGCAGACGGCGTGGAATACCTTGGGACTGATGGTGATACTACTGTTCACTACGAAGGTGCTGACTGTGCCGCAGATACTGTACTTAATGTAACAGTAACTCCGGAACCGGATCCGATCGTAACCAACGTGACCATCTGCTCGGATGAAACTTATACATGGGATGCAGACGGCATGGAATACCTTGGAACTGATGGTGATACTAATGTTCATTATGAGGGTCTCAACTGTGCACCGGATACAGTACTTAATGTAACAGTAACTCCGGAACCGGATCCGATCGTAACCAACGTGACCATCTGCTCGGATGAAACTTATACATGGGATGCAGACGGCATGGAATACCTTGGAACTGATGGTGATACTAATGTTCATTATGAGGGTCTCAACTGTGCACCGGATACAGTACTTAATGTAACAGTAACTCCGGAACCGGATCCGATCGTAACCAACGTGACCATCTGCTCGGATGAAACTTATACA
>NZ_JBBIXN010000006.1:6309-13814 GCF_037646455.1 Maribellus mangrovi
AGTACTTAATGTAACAGTAACTCCGGAACCGGATCCGATCGTAACCAACGTGACCATCTGCTCGGATGAAACTTATACATGGGATGCAGACGGAGTTGAATACCTGGGTACAGATGGTGATACTACTGTTCATTATGAGGGTCTCAACTGTGCACCGGATACAGTACTTAATGTAACAGTAACTCCGGAACCGGATCCAATCGTAACCAACGTGACCATCTGCTCGGATGAAACTTATACCTGGAGTATTGACAGTGTGGAATACCTCGGTACTGACGGTGATACTACCGTTCACTACGAAGGTGACAACTGTGCCGCGGATACTGTATTGAATGTAACAATTCATCAGAATAGCGAAAATACCATCGATAGAACAGTCTGTGACCAACTCACGATTAATGGCGAGACCTTTACTTCAAGTGGCACGTATACACAATACCTGACAAATGTTGCAGGTTGCGACAGTGTACTTACAATTAACTTGACAGTAAATGAAAGTACTGAACAGACACTAAATGAAACCGCATGTGATTCGTATGAATTGAATGGAACAGTTTATAACGAGAGTGGACAATACACTCAGGTCCTGACCACAGATAATGGTTGTGATCTGACAATTACTCTAAATCTCACCATACTGGAAAGTACTGAAGAAACCATCGATGTTAGCGACTGTAATTCAGTTACTATAAACGATGAAGAATACACTGAATCGGGCACATACACTCAGAATTTGATTAATGCTGCCGGTTGCGACAGTACACTGACAGTAAATGTTACGATCCTGGAACCAACTACAGAAACCTTTTCGGTTGAAGATTGCGAGGAGGTAATTGTTAACGATTCCGTTTACACCGAATCAGGAACTTACAATCAGTACCTGACAAACACAGCTGGATGTGATAGCACATTGACTGTTAACGTTACGATTCTGGAACCAACAGCTGAAACCATTGAAGTTGAAGGTTGTGGTTCGGTTATCGTTAACGATTCGGTATATACAGTTTCAGGTGCTTATACTCAAATCCTGACTAACACAGCCGGATGCGACAGTACACTGACCATTGTTGCTACTGTATTCGAAAGCACAGAAGAAACGATCCAGGTTCAGGGCTGTGACAGTGTTGTTATTAACGAAACAGTTTATTATTCAAGTGATAGCTACACTCAAAACCTGACTAACGCTGCCGGTTGCGACAGTACATTAACCGTTATTGCAACCGTGCTCCGTAGTACTGAAGAAAGCATTTTAGCCAGTGCCTGTGAAGCATTTACAATCAATGATGAAACTTTTACAGAGACAGGAGTATATGTGCAACACCTGACCAATGCAGCAGGTTGCGACAGCACACTGACCATTGAATTAACAATCGGAGATACGATTGCGCCTGTTACAGTTTGCAGCGACCTCACTGTTGAACTGGATTCATTTGGTTCGGCAAGTATTTCGCTTGAAGATATCGAAAATGGTTCGATCGACAACTGCTCCATCGATACCATGTTCATCGACCAAACCTATTTCACTTGTGCTGATACAGGTTCAAATTCAGTAATCCTTACCGTGATTGATGCTGCAGGTAACGAGAGTACTTGCACAGCTACAGTAACAGTTGAACAAGGTAAGGCTAATTGCAACAAAGAAGTAAGAAAGCTACCAATTCCGGAGCCTGATATTTTAACAGTAGTTGAATGCCCGGGCAACCAGGTGATCTGGGTTCCGAACCTGCTCGCCAATGATGACTTGAATGGAATTGAAAACTTTAAGATTACTGTTGACAGCATGCCGCAGGATATTACTCTGGATCTGTTAACTGGTGACTTGAATTTCTATACTGGTGAAATAGAAAATATCCACATCCAATTCAATTACACCATCTGCGATTCGCTTAATCCTGATAATTGTGCCACATCTTATGTGAGTATAACAGTTCTCCTCGACACCGACTGTGATGGAGTACCAAACGATGATGACATCGACGATGATGACGATGGAATTCTGGATATTCATGAAGTTGATCTCACAAAATCAACCAGTGAAGATGCGGATATCGACACCGATGGTGACGGAATTGTTGACCGACTCGACCTTGACTCTGACGGGGACGGAATTATGGATAACGTAGAATGGCAACAGACCGTAGCCGAAGGTTTAGGACACGTTAACGACCTGGGATTTGAATACTGGGAACCAATCGGAACTGACTCAGATGGAGATGGTTGGGATGACCGTTACGACGATTATGGTGATAATGTATACTACTTCCCGCTTTGGGATCAGGACGAAGATGGTATATCCGACCAACTTGACCTGGATACGGATGGAGACGATATACCTGACCTTATAGAAGGTAACGACGCCGATTTTGATGGTGCAGCTGATGTATCACCTTCAGGCCAAGACTCTGATAAGGATGGTCTAGATGATGCTTTTGATACTTACGATACATGGTTCGTGAAGAAAGATAAGTATAAAAATACGATCAGCAGTAATGTTGCTCTTCAGGATGAAGACCTGAATGGCAAGCGTGATTGGAGGCAAGAACAGGATACTATTATTCCGCCGCCACCACCACCACCAGCATCGATCATCTTTGTTCCAAATGGATTCTCTCCGAACGAAGATAATTACAACGATTACTTCCAGATTGTAATGACAGATTCACTCAGAACCGTTATCCTGGACAACTTTGGTGAAACATTCCCTGATGCAAAGATTGAGATCTATAACCGCTGGGGTAACCTGCTCTACGAAAAAGACAATTATGGTAATTACGACGAATGGGCTGAATTGGAAGCCTGGTGGGATGGAACATCGATGAATGACATGCAGCTTGGTAAAGAAAAACTACCAACGGGTACATACTTCTATATACTGTATGTAAATGATAGCAACGGTACGGTTCTCACAGGATCAGTATTCCTAAATAATTAATTGATTAATTAATGAATGTTAAATCCGAAAAATTTAGAACGATGAAAGCAAAATTAAATATAATCAAAGGTTTAGGGATTCTGGCACTAATAGTAGCAGCTTTTTCAGTAAATGCACAACAGGACCCGATGTATACACAATACATGTTCAATACACAAACCATTAACCCGGCTTATGCCGGTACATGGGAGTCGGTAGGTTTTATGGCTCTTGGCCGCCACCAGTGGACCGGTTGGGACGGTGCACCGGAAACCTACACATTTTCGCTTCAGGCCCCGCTTAAAAACGAGCGGGTAGCCCTGGGCTTTAATGTCATCAGCGATAAAGTTGGTTTGGAGAAGAAGTTTTACCTCTTTGCAGACTATTCCTACCTGGTACCGGTTGGCGAAAAAACAAACTTACGTTTGGGATTAAAAGGTGGTTTCACCAATTACTCCAACAACCTCCAGGAATATGACATAGTAGATCCGGGTGACCCTAATTTTGTCGGTGAAATCAAAAATGCCTTCAAACCGAATTTTGGAGTTGGAGCATTTCTATACAGCAAAAAGGCCTACGTAGGATTCTCGATACCGAAAGTGGTAAGTACAACTTTTGAGAACGATATGGAAAACTTTTCTGTGGAAGGAGAACTCCGACACTACTTCCTGGTTGCAGGTGCGGTTTTCAACCTGGGTGAAAATGTGAAGTTCAAGCCAACTATGCTGACCAAAGCTTCGTTTACCTCGAAAACCGGAACACCGGTTCAGTTCGACCTTACCGGAAACTTCCTGATCAAGGAAAAACTCTGGTTGGGTGCAATGTACCGAACAGGATCTTCATATGGTTTTATTGCTCAGTGGATTTTTGCCGAAAAACTTCGGATTGGTTATGCCATCGATTTTTCGACCAACAATCTGAAAGAGCATAACAACGGAACCCACGAGGTAATGGTTTCTTACGAGTTACGATTTAAAAAAGAGAATGTGATCTCACCGAGATACTTCTAAGATATTTTGATGTTGTGTTTTTGAAACCCGGTTTCCAATCAGGTCTGATGGTGCCGGGTTTTTCTCTTTTTGATGTTAGGAAACTGCAATTAACAATCCAACTTTTACAAGTAAAATTATTGGAAATTAACTGACTTTTTCAGGAAATAAACAGGCTGATTTATACAGAAATTCAATGAGCCTCTGCAGAGGCAAATCTTACATTTTCCCCAAAACGTAAAACCGGATCAAAAATTCAGATAAAAACGTATTTTTTTGATCAATACGGGAGTTTTGTCCCATTTTGAGACACAAAATCACATTTTCAAAAAATACTAATGCTTGTTTTTCAACACTTTAAAGTCAGTGGCACATCGTTTGATTAGTGAATGGCACAAACGTACTAAATACAAAATTGAAATAATGAAAAAGACGCAATTCAAAACAAATCTTTGGATTTTATGACGTTAAGTCGTAATTTGTAGTAGCAATAATTGATTCTGAAATTTAGGTCAGATAAGGAATAAGGGGTTATTTTAATCTTTCCGATAATTTCAATCAAAGTACTTAACAAAAAAAATTACTGCATTAGCATCGATTTAACAATCGAGCTGGACGCATTATATTATGTTACACAACATTGAAGAAATTATTAAACCTTACACAATGAAAAAAAGTTTTACCCAAAAGATCTTAAGACAAATCGCGATACTATTTTCGGTGCTGTTTATTGTGCTGACACCCGGCAAAAGTGATGGTCAATGTACCATTACTACAAGTGGTTGCATTACAGAAGACATCGTAATTTGTGCCGATTCGCTTAACGCGATTACCGGAGAACAAGGCAAATACCTTGACTGGACTGCTCCTGACTTTACTCTGACCTGTGTTGGAGATACAGGAGAAACTCAGAACTTCTATATGTCGTTCGACCTTCCGGAAAGTTCACTGGCAGCTCAATGCTGGGAATTTAACGGGGTGCAGAGAACAGGTCAGTCGAGTGATGGCTGGATGAAATTATGGCAATCCTCAGGAACCGGAGATCCTTATATTACTACTCCGCTAACCTATTTTCAGCCGAATACAGATATAACTGTTTTCTTTACTGATCCTAATGGAGAGGAATTTACCTGGCATCTGATTCTGATTGATGAAGATGGAGTAGAAAAGGAAATCGGGTCAAATCTTATCGATACCACAGGAAGTTCAACCCTTACAACTCCTGACACAACAGGAGCATTTTATGTGAAATTTCTTTTTACTACTGAACTTAGCAGTATTTCAAATAAAAACACGATTGATGACATTGTACATGATGGTCTTTTGCTTGATGTTGATTGTGCATCCGGAATTGACTTCACCGTTACCGGTCCACAACCATCAGGTTTTTTTATTATAAGCGACACTACTATAACCTATACTGCAACGTATACGCCAACTGCTGGTGATCCGGTAGTTGAGACCTGCTCTTTCAACATTACTGTTGAAGGAGTTCATTTAGAAACACCTGTCTCAACTCCAGAATCTTGTCTGGAAAATGACGGCACCATTACAATTGTAGCAACTTCTCCACTGTCTGATGTTCCTGTTCTGGAGTATAGTATCGACGGTGGAGCATGGACTTCTTTTACTTCAGGAGATGTAGTTGGTGGTCTTGCAGCCGGAACCCATACCCTGGATGTGCGTGATTTAGCATTAGATGGTGACTGTGCCCAGGTTGAACCGATCAACTTTACAGTAGTCGGCGGGGCAGATTTATCCGCTCCTGTTGCTGTTTGTAAGGATACAACAGTTCAACTCGATGCTAACGGAAACGTAAGTATCGACAGTAGCTTTGTAAATAACGGTTCATACGACGATTGTGGCATTGTTTCAATGAGTGTATCACCTTCGTCATTTGACTGCTCAAATGTTGGAGTAAATACTATAACACTTACTGTAACTGACGGAAGTGGAAAAACAGCTACCTGTACTGCTACGATAACGGTAGAAGACAATGTTCCTCCGGTGGCAGCCTGCCAGAATATTACCATTCAGCTCGATGCTTCAGGAGTAGCTGCAATATCTGCAGATGACATTGACGCCGGTTCAGACGATGCATGCGGAATTAAATCACTGGTTGCCAGCCAGACTGATTTTGACTGCTCAAATGTTGGAGCTAATACCGTAACTCTGACCGTAACTGACAACAACGATAACGTATCAACTTGTGATGCTACGGTAACGGTTGAAGACAATGTTCCTCCGGTGGCAGCCTGCCAGAATATTACCATTCAGCTCGATGCTTCAGGAGCAGCTGCAATAACTGCAGATGACATTGACGCCGGTTCAGACGATGCCTGCGGAATTAAATCGCTGGTTGCTAGCCAGACTAATTTTGACTGCTCAAATGTTGGAGCAAATACCGTAACACTTACTGTAACGGACAACAACGACAACGTATCAACTTGTGATGCTACGGTAACGGTTGAAGACAATGTTCCTCCGGTGGTATCCTGCCAGAATATTACTATTCAACTCGATGCTTCAGGAGCAGCTGCAATAACTGCAGATGACATTGACGCCGGTTCAGACGATGCATGCGGAATTAAATCGCTGGTTGCCAGCCAGACTAATTTTGACTGCTCAAATGTTGGAGCTAATACCGTAACACTGACCGTAACTGATAATAACGATAACGTTTCAACTTGTGATGCTACGGTAACAGTTGAAGACAATGTGGCTCCAGTGGCCGTTTGTAAAGACATTACCGTTCAACTCGATGCTTCAGGAGCAGTTGCAATAACTGCAGATGACATTGACGCCGGTTCAAACGATGCATGCGGAATTAAATCGCTGGTTGCCAGCCAGACTAATTTTGACTGCTCAAATGTTGGAGCTAATACCGTAACACTGACCGTAACTGATATTAACGATAACGTTTCAACTTGTGATGCTACGGTAACGGTTGAAGACAATGTGGCTCCGGTGGCCGTTTGTAAAGACATTACCGTTCAACTCGATGCAACCGGAAATGCTGTTATTGCTGAAGACAGCATCAACAACGGTTCTTCTGACGCCTGCGGAGTTTTGACTTTCGATACAGATATTACTGCTTTCGATTGTTCCAACGTTGGTGATAATACCATAACATTAACCGTAACCGATGCGAACGGAAACTCATCGACCTGCTCGGCTACTGTGACTGTGGAAGACAATGTGGCTCCGGTGGCCGTTTGTAAAGACATTACCATTCAACTCGATGCAACCGGAAATGCTGTTATTGCTGAAGACAGCATCAACAACGGTTCTTCTGACGCCTGCGGAGGTTTGACTTTCGATACAGATATTACTGCTTTCGATTGTTCCAACGTTGGTGATAATACCATAACATTAACCGTAACCGATGCGAACGGAAACTCATCGACCTGCTCGGCTACTGTGACTGTGGAAGACAATGTTCCTCCTGTTGCCGTTTGTAAAGACATTACCGTTCAACTCGATGCAACCGGAAATGCTGTTATTGCTGAAGACGGCATCAACAATGGTTCTTCTGACGCCTGCGGAGGTTTGACTTTCGATACAGATATTACTGCTTTCGATTGTTCCAACGTTGGTGATAATGC
>NZ_JBBIXN010000006.1:13911-230326 GCF_037646455.1 Maribellus mangrovi
GGTTCTTCTGACGCCTGCGGAGGTTTGACTTTCGATACAGATATTACTGCTTTCGATTGTTCCAACGTTGGTGATAATGCCGTAACATTAACCGTAACCGATGCGAACGGAAACTCATCGACCTGCTCGGCTACTGTAATTGTGGAAGATAATATTCCTCCGGTGGCATCCTGCCAGAATATTACCATTCAGCTCGATGCTTCAGGAGCAGCGGCAATAATTGCAGATGACATTGACGCCGGTTCAGACGATGCCTGCGGAATCAAATCGCTGGTTGCTAGCCAGACTGATTTTGACTGCTCAAATGTTGGAGCTAATACCGTAACACTGACCGTAACGGACAATAACGACAATGTATCAACTTGTGATGCTACCGTAACGGTAGAAGATAATGTTCTTCCCGTGGCAGTTTGCCAGGATATCTCAGTTCAACTGGATGCTTATGGCAGCGTGACCGTATCTGCCAGTGAAATAGACAATGGATCTAACGATGCCTGTGGAATTTCAGCATTAACCTTATCTCAAACCGAATTTGGCTGTGATGATGTAGGTGACAATGTTGTTACATTAACCGTTTATGATAATTCAAACAATACCTCAACATGCACGGCCACTATTAGCGTGGGAGATACGATCAAGCCCGAAGTTATTAGTGCGAGCGATCTTACTGTTGAGTGCGACGGAAATGGAAATACAGATGATTATAATGCATGGTTAGCCAATCATGGTGGAGCAACAGCTTCAGACATTTGTAATGGTGGAGTAACCTGGAGCGACAATGCTGATCAGCAGGTATGGATTGGTGACGATTGCAATAAATCAATAACTGTTACTTTTTCGGCTACCGATGTTAATGGAAACATAAATTCTTCTACTGCTACATTTACTATTGAAGATACATCAGCACCAACATTAACTATACCTGCTGAAGATCTGAGCATGGAGTGCTATGACTTCAGTAAAGTAGAAGATTGGTTGGCAACTGCAACTGCTTACGACACTTGTCAGGGTAACGTAACGGTTTCTAATAACTTTTCTGCTCCACAAAGCAACTGTAGTCAAACAATTACTGTTACTTTCACGGCTACAGATGGTTGTGGTAACACTACCTCAGCAACAAAAGCAATCTCTGTTAGTGATACTACATCACCGGTTCTTACTTTACCAGCTGATATAACTGTAGATTGTGATGCCAGCACCGATCCGCAAAATACAGGATCGGCCAGCGCAACCGACAACTGTGACGACAATCCGACTGTTACTTATTCTGATTTTGTAACTGAAGGAGAATGTGCCAATGGATCAGAGATCACTCGTACATGGACAGCTACCGATGTTTGCGGAAATACCGTATCACAAATACAAACTATTACAGTCCAGGATACAACTCCTCCATCATTCGATGGAACTTTACCAGCTGATATTACAGTTGAATGCGACGCTGTACCGGATATGGAAACGCTAACAGCAACCGATAACTGCGGAACGGCCACTGTAACGATGATGCAGGATTCAACTGAAGGAGATTGTCCAAATGAATTTATTATCTCCAGAACCTGGATTGCCAGTGATGCATGTGGCAACACGATTTCGCATACTCAGGTGGTTACTTTACAGGATACAAAAGCTCCGGAATTCAACGAAATTCTGCCGACTGATATTACAGTTGAGTGTGATGAGATTCCTGTTGCGGATACGCTTACTGCTTTTGATAATTGTGGTGAAGCATATGTTACTTTCGAACAGGATTCAACCCCTGGAGAGTGCCCGGTTCTTTATACAATAACAAGAACATGGACCGCCGTTGACGCCTGTGGAAATAGCACGGTACATAATCAGGTTGTAACCGTACAGGACACTAAAGCTCCTGAATTTAACGAAACTTTACCTGCCGATACGACCATTGCCTGTGGTGACGTTCCGACTCTGCATACTTTAACAGCTTCAGACATTTGTGGTAATGCTGTTGTAACGCTGAGTCAGGACACTTCAGTAAGCGAGAATTCCGGCGAACTGATCATTACCAGGACATGGACTGCTGCAGATGACTGTGACAATAAAACAACACACACACAAATTGTTACGATAAAAGGTTTTCCTGTTGAAATTACCGATGCGCAAAACCAGAAAGTCCTTTGTACCGGGTATGCGCAAACTGTACTGGAAAACTGGCTGGAAAATAACGGGGGTGCCACTGTATTAGAAGCATGTGGTGATGTTAGCTGGACTAATGACTTTACCGGTTTATCAGATGGTTGTGGCCCGACAGGAAGAGCAACTGTAACTTTTACAGCCACCGATGAATTTGGGAATGGTGCTTCAACTACAGCAACATTTGAAATTTCAGATCATATCAGACCTGCCATTACCAATCAAGCCTCTGATCTGACTGTAGATTGTAGTTCAGATGTTTCAGCTGCATTAGATGAATGGCTTGCAAATAACGGAGGCGCAAAAGCAGTTGACGCATGTAGCAAAGTTTCATGGGTAAACAACTTTACCGAACTTACTCATGGGAAATGTGGGGCTTTTGCAACTGTTACCTTCAATGCCTTCGATGCTTGTGGAAATTTTGTTAGCACTTCAGCAACCTTTACAGTCATTGACACTATTGCGCCTACATTCACCGTCCCTGCTGATGTTACACTTTACACCGATGAAAATTGCGAGTACGATGCAGGTATAGAGATAACCGGTGAGGTAACCGACGAATATGATGCTTGCGATACTGCTGAACTTGAAGTAACATATACCGACGAAGTTGTTCAGGGTGAATGTGCCGGAGAGCAGATCGTACTGCGCACCTGGAATGTTACCGACGGATGCGGAAATGCAACTACTGCTGTTCAAACGATCTCTGTTCGCGACAACATTGCTCCAACACTGAGCTGTAATCCAATGACGGTTTATACCGATGAAAGTGGAAGTCTGACACTGGGTAATACGGATATAGCAGAGCTTTATACCGTTTCTGACAACTGTTCAGCTGAAGAAGATATCACAGTTACCGTTTCTCAATACGAATTCGGATGTAACGACGCAGGTATGCAGGAAGGAATTACAGTGGTGATGACAGCTACCGACCTTTGTGGCAACGTATCGACCTGTTCTTCTGCAGTTACCGTGGTGGACACCATTACACCGATTGCAGTATGCAGCGACCTGACCATTGCTCTTGATGCTGACGGAAATGCCAGTATTACTCTGGAAGATATTGAAAACGGTTCGACTGATAATTGCTCAATCGACACAATGTACATCGACAAAACTGATTTTAACTGCGCCAACGTTGGTGAAAATGAAGTGGTTCTGTCGGTAGTAGATCACGCCGGAAATATTGGAACATGTACATCAACAGTTATCGTAATGGATACCATTGCTCCAACAGCTGTTTGCAGCGACATGACTGTTGCTCTTGATACAAATGGAAATGCCAGTCTAACCTTGGAAGACATTGAAAATGGTTCAACCGATAATTGCTCAATCGATACCATGTACATCGACAAAACTGATTTTACCTGTGCCAATGTTGGTGAAAATGAAGTCGTTCTGTCGGTAGTAGATCATGACGGAAATATTGGAACATGTACATCAACCGTTATTGTAATTGATACCATTGCTCCAACAGCAGTTAGCAGCGATATGACCATTGATCTGGATGCCAACGGTAATGCAATTATCACGTTAGAGGACATTGAAAATGGTTCGGCCGACAATTGCTCGATTGATACCATGTTTATCGACAAAACTGATTTCACCTGTGCCAACGTTGGTACAAATGAAGTTATCCTTACCGTTATCGATGCAAGCGGAAATGTAGCAACTGATACTTCAATTGTTACAGTAGAAGCTGGTGATGCAGACTGTGGAAAAGTTAGAGTATTAGCTGCTCCTGATACGCTCACCCTGGTTGTTTGTCCGGGTGGAATTGTGAACGGAGTGTTAAATCTGCTGGCTAACGACGAAGGCATTGGTACTTCAGGAGTAACAATTACTGCTGATAATCTTCCTGACAATGTACAGGTAAGTTTAACTGATGGTCAGGTATTGTATGCCAACGAAGAATCTTCGGAAGCTGTAATCCAGTTTACCTATACCATCTGTAGCAACACCGAAGGAGAAAATTGTTCATCCGCCGAAGCAACAATCTATGTTCAACTAGACTCAGATTGCGATGGTATTCCTGATGTAACTGATATCGACGACGATGACGATGGTATACCTGATGATGTTGAAAATGACAATGCATTAAATCAGTCAACGCTCGATTCTGATGGCGACGGTATTGTTGACCGCCTGGATATCGATTCTGACAACGATGGTATTGTAGACAACATTGAATGGCAATCAATGATTAAAGAAGGTGGTATTTATGATTACGTTGCACCTACTGGTAACGATACCAATGGTGATGGATGGGATGACGCCTATGATTCTGAAAATGGTGGAAATTGGTACCCGGCCTGGGATACAGATTTCGACGATATTCAAGACTACCTGGATACCGATACTGATGATGACGGAATTGATGATAGCGTTGAAGGTTGGGATGCAGCACCACATGATACCATTGCTGATGTACTACCTGCAGGAATTGATTCTGATAATGACGGTCTGTATGATGCCTATGATTCATACAATACCACAGATGAATGGTTAATCGGATTGAATGCAATCGGAAGTTTTGCTCCGCTTCAGGATATGGCACGTGACACAATAAATGGTATTCGCGACTGGCGTGATGATCTACCTCCTTTACCGAAAAGGAGGATTTCACCAGTAGAACTGATTATCCCTGAAGGATTCTCGCCAAATACGGATAACAAGAACGATTATTTCGAAATTCGAATGAATGAATCAGATCTAGACAACACCCTGTTTGGTGAAGAATATCCTGATGCACACTTATACGTGTACAACCGTTGGGGTAACCTGATCTTCGAAAAAGAGCACTATGGAAACTACGTTAAATGGGGAAGCAACAAGGCAGATGCCTGGTGGGACGGAAGGTCCGATAATTCAATGACCATTGGAAGTGGTAAAGTACCACCAGCCACCTATATTTACATCCTGATACTGGATAATGATAATGTTGAAAAAGGAACCTTGTTCATTAACTATTAATCCATAAAAACACAACAACAATGAAAACTTTAAATAACAAAAATCAAAAAGTGAATTTGAAAAATTGTGTACAATGGATAGTAGTATTCATGGTACTGATTTCAACAAATGTATATGCACAGCAGGAACCATCCTACACGCAATACATGTTCAATACGCAAACCGTTAACCCGGCCTACGCCGGATCGTGGGAAGCCATGGGATTTATGTTACTGGCACGCGAACAGTGGGTGGGCATCGACGGTGCTCCTTCGACCCAGACCTTTTCGTTCCAGAACCTGCATAAAAACGGTAAAACCGGTTATGGTCTGAACCTGATTAACGATAAATACGGTAAGGAAAAACGCTTTTCGGTATTTGGCGATTATTCGCACATGGTACAGGTAACAGACAACGTAAAGCTTCGTATGGGACTTAAAGCCGGATTCTCGGCCTATTCGAATAACCTGAGCAATTACCAGGTACTTACTCCTGACGATCCTTTTTTCCAGGGAGAAGTCGACTACAAATTCATGCCTAACTTTGGTATCGGATTGTTCCTGTACGACAAAGATTTCTATGCAGGGATTTCAATTCCGAAGATTGTGAACAATGAATTTGAGAACAACTACAACAACTACTCCAGCCAGGCCGAACTGCGCCACTATTACATCATGGGTGGATATGTTTTTGATCTCTCGGAAAAAGTTAAATTTAAACCAACCATGTTAGGAAAAATGGTTAAAGGTGCTCCGGCACAATTCGATTTCTCGGCCAATTTCCTGATTGCTGAAAAAGTGTGGTTGGGTGCGATGTACAGAACCGGCGATGCCTTTGGCTTCCTGGCTCAGTGGGTGATCAATAATAAATTACGGATTGGTTACTCAGTTGATTTTGCTTTTGGCGAGATTGGGGGTTATCAAAATGGGACACATGAAATCATGATTTCTTACGAGATCAGCAAAATTGCTGACGAGGTAATACACAGATATTTCTGATAATAATATGATTGATGTTGTGGCTAAAACCCGAGATCGAGCCTTTGTTGCTGGTCTTCGGGTTTTTTCTTTTTGTGTTCTTCCACAATGACATCGATTTCCATCAGGCAGCGGCCACACGAAGTTCCGGCCCGGGTATGTTCCTGTATCAACTCAATTGAATCGGCTCCTTTATCCAATACCTGCCGGATTTCTTTTTCTTCCACCAAATTACAAATACACACCAGTTTTCTCGCCATTATGCCCTGGAATTAATGAGGGTAACTATAATTCGACGTTGTTCGCGCGGACCATCAAACTCGCACAGAAAAATGTTTTGCCAGGTTGAAAGTCCCATTTTTCCCTGCACAACAGGAATTGTTTCGCTGGGTCCCACAATACCTGCCTTTAAATGTGAATCGCCATTATTGTCCTGTGCATCGTGTTCCCAAATTCCAGATGGCACCAATTTTCGAAATAAAGAAACCACATCATTCTGCACTGAATTATCCCAGTTTTCCTGGATCATTATTCCGGCAGTGGCTCCCTGAACATAAACATTAACCAATCCTGAATTGACTTCCGAACGTTGAACAATTTCGCGCACCTGCTCGGTAATATCAACTAAAACATCGTGTTCCTTTGTACTTACTCTAATAATTTCCTGCATTAATTCATTACTTTATTCTCTGCGTATACTTTTACAGAACGGAAGATCTGGATCACTGTATCGCTTTTCGGCAGTGTTGCATAGATCTTTTCCATAAACCGGCTTTCCATAAGAAACTGAAAAGACGGTTTAAAGTTCAAGTCGTATACCCACGAAAGCTGCATTACTTTTATATCGAGCTGACTGGCAACCGATGCTTTGTCCACCAGATCGCCTGCCAGCACCTGTTTGGCCACTGCAGGTGTTACCACAGAACCGACAGGCATCTCCCAGGTAAGCGTATGATTTGGTACCGATCGGGGCTTGGTATAATTATCGGTGATTACCTTTAAAATATCAAGTTTGTCAGCATCGCGAAGCAGTTTTGCCAGTTCCAGACCATCTCCTGTTACATCACGCGAAATTTCTCGTTTGTTGTGACTGAAAATAGCTGCAAGAACATCGGTTTGTTGTTGCTCCGATATATCACTTAAAAAATCATTTTCCCGAAGCACCTTAACCGAATATTCAGCATGATCTACGGATTTACTGTCGTTGAAGGTATTGAATTCAACCAACTGAGCGAAACGACCAATGTCGTGAAACAGCCCCGCACAAAAGGCCAGCGTTTGTTCGTCCTCCGATCGTCCGATTTTTTTTGCCAATGTTTTGCACAAATCGGCCACCCTTAATGAATGATCGTACTTAATTACAAAATTGTTCTGATGCTCCTGACTTAGTCCGGAAAACGACTCAAAATAGTTCTTGAAATTCGACTGTGTCCGGTTAACCCTTTCCTCCATTTATTCGCTTATAAATAATGCGCAAATCTAATCCAATATGTATTGCTGCGATATAACGCGTCGGGAAATTTATTAACACCTTAACATTTGACATGCATTTCATCGCTTATTTAGGGGCCTAACTTTAGCGATTCTGAATGAATGGAAAATAATGTTCAGGGATTGTGTAATTTTGCTATTTTTGCAGCCGATAAAGGTCCCATAGTTCAATGGATAGAATACAAGATTCCGGTTCTTGCGATCTGGGTTCGAATCCCGGTGGGATCACTTTTAAAACACTTAGCACGCACTGAACGAACACAATACATGTGTTCGTTTTTTATTTTGCCAATCACTGGTCAACCACTGCACAGTCAACTCCACATTTTCAGTTTTCCTTTTTATCTTTTTTCTTGAAAGAAAAATTTAGCTCCAATTCGAGTGCTGTATTGGACTTCAAGCGTAAAAGTAACTATCTACTAAACAGACTATTGGTTTTAATTTTCTGTGATACTAACTAAAACACTAATTTATTCCATCAGGTCAGCATCATAATCACTCTTGTTCACCCAATTAGTAGGCACTTCTTCACCTTGCATATAGCGGTTGTAATAGTTTCTGACTTCACCAAAATATTCATAATTATCGAAAACATCGCCATTGCCCAGTATCCTGGGATCGCCTTGCTTCCTCAATTTTTCAATCATCTCTTCATTCATACTGACTTTAAGTTCAGAAAAAGCTTCTTCTGATGCAAGATTTTTCATACAAAACGGATCCTCTTCAATGTTGTAAAGCTCTTCTGAAAGGCGTTTTCCAAAATTAAGTTGCCAGTACTCTAGTTGCCCTTTCATTCGGCGTGTATCAAGAATGTATGTCTTTGTTGGACTTCCATCGCAATTGAGATATCCGGTATCAGGATTTCCGGCCGGCCAACGTTCCGGTTTAAAATTGCGGATGTACAAATAATTATCCCGGATTATTCCCCGAATGGGATAGCCCTGATCATTTGGTCGGCCTACATCATGTCGCTCCTTCCCTATGAGCACAAAATCACGTTCGGGATTAATACTTCCGCCATTTTCTGAATAAAAAATATCAGTAAGGCTATTCCCTGTAATTGGCTGCATTCCAACTTGCTCTGCTGTCAATCCTGTTAATTCAAGATAAGTAGGAACAAAATCAATAAAATTCACAAAATCATCGACAACCCGACCCGGATTTTTTATGCCATCCGGCCAACTTATTGCCAGTGGCAAATGACTGGAATATTCGTATTCCTGCCCTTTAATTCGAGGAAATGGCATTCCATTATCGGCGGTTACAATAACAATGGTATTATCAAGTTCTCCTATTTCCTCCAGTTTTTGTAGCATCCGGTTCAAATGTGCATCAAAATGCTCTATCTCAAAGGCATAATCCAGCATATCTGCCCTTACGGTATCTCCATCGGGCCAGAATGAAGGAATTTCATCGATTTCGTCAATATTCTTGTTTCCCTTGTTTATTCCCGATTTAAACTCGTATTTCCTGTGTGGTTCGAAACAACCGTACCAAAAACAAAACGGTTTATCAGAAGGACGGGCAGCTAAAAATGCCTCAAAATTTGCCGCATAGTCATTGGTGGAAATGCCGGTGGTAATCGGGGGTGCTTTAAGTTCATCGAATTTGATTCCGGTAAGCTCCCTTTTTTTCCCATTTATTTGGCCCGGATTACCCGGAGCCCAGCCTTTCCCGACATTTCCAACGAAGTAGCCGTTCTCGCTAAGCACTTCAGTATAAGTTTTAAATTTAGACGGGAAATTGGGTGAATGGTTACAAGCTTCCTCCAGTTGCCATGTGTTTCGCCCGGTTAGTATGCACGAACGGGATGGCGCACATTTAGCATTGGGAGTGTAGGCCCGAGTAAACAGAATTCCATTTTGGGCCACACGATCAAATGCCGGAGTCTTGACCCATTCGCATCCGTAAGCACCAAAATGTTTCCAGGAAGCATCGTCAGCAATAGCGAAAAGAATATTGGGAGCTTGTTTTTCCACGGTTCCTTTACCTGGCTGACATCCACTCAAAATGATTACAACCAGAATTGCCGGTATTGAAATGAATTGTTTCATATTTGATTAGTGTTTTGTTCTCAATAACTCTATTTCTAAAATAGCTCTCGATCCAACATTAAGCTAAATTTCCTACTGAGCTTCTAATCCCTAAATTCGTATTAGATAGAAACAAGCAAAAGCTATTCATCTGTGCTTATTTATAAAGTACTTAATTCTATTCTTATATATTTTTTACCACCGACAGTTTTTTTTAGTTGCTTTGAAATTCAGGATTTAATGCTGTTGGTACCGGAGCCCCGGTTTCTTTTCTCCACCGTTCCAGCATTTCCAACAGCTCGTCCACTTTTTCGGGATTCGAGTTCGCCATGTTGTTTTTTTCCCCAATATCCTCTTTAAGGTTATATAATTCAATATCGTTATTTTCGAAATACTGGATCAACTTCCAGTCGCCATAACGAAGTGCTGATCCGGGACGAGTGCGAAATAATGGATCTTGAGTTGTCGTATCGTTTTTAACATACGCTTGCAAATAAATGGGGAAATGCCAAAATAGCGGACGCTCTTCAATGGTTTCATTTTTTGTAAGAACAGGTAACAACGATTCTCCGTCCAGAATTTTATCTTCTGGTTTCGAAATGCCGGCAACGGCCAAAATGGTAGGATAAAAGTCGAGATTCGTTACCGGGATTTCCGATTTTACTCCTTTTGGAATTTTCCCTTCCCAGCAAGCCACCATCGGTTCCCGAATTCCTCCTTCGTAGTATGATCCTTTGCCCGAACGCAATGGCCATTGTTTGGTAATTCCGTAGTGCCCGCCATTGTCAGAAGTAAACAGTATAAAAGTATTCTCTAACTTCCCCTGTTCTATGAATAGTGAAATAATTCTTCCAATTTGGGCGTCAACGTTTTCAACCATTGTAGCGTATTGAGCATTATTCTGCCCGTTCCACTCCGCTTTGTTTTCATACTTCTTAAGTAAATCTCTAACCGGCTGAATTGGTGTATGAACAGCATAAGGCGAGTAATACAGAAAAAAGGGTTCTTCCTGTACCGACGAGAGAAACCCGAGAGTTTCATCGGCAATAAGATTGGTTAAATAATAATCATTAGATGGAGGTGTTAGCGATGGAACACTTTTATAAGGCGGATAGTAACTTCCGGGGTTCCCGGTATGACTTCCTCCAATATTTACATCAAAACCACGTAATTCCGGATCATCAGTTAAATGCCATTTCCCGGCATGACAAGTGATGTATCCATGCTGTTTTAATATTTCAGGGATAAGCAGGTTATCATCAGGTATGTACTCGTTATTAGGTGTGGGAATCAGCTTGCGGTCTTTACTTTTTCCCCGGTCTGAATTACTTACCGTGTATATCTCATGACGTGGTGTCCACTGTCCACTCATTAAACAGGCCCTGCTGGGCGCACAATTCGAGGCACCGGCATATGCCTGGGTAAAAATCATTCCGTTTGCCGCAAGAGCATCAATATTGGGAGTTTCGTAGTATTCCGATCCCATGAAACCAACATCGCGCCAGCCCATATCATCGATATTAATCAACAAAATATTCGGCCGTTCTACTTTATCCTTTATCGGCGTACACTGAATATTCAGAACAAGAATGAATATAATGATTAAACTATAGTGTTTCATAAATCTAATTTTCTGCCTGAATTAGATAACTAGTATGGACAATTTTGGAGCCGAATGTATAATCGACTCTGTTGCCTTAACAGGATAAATCTTCTAGCAATTCTCCATTTCACTTGTTCAGAATACTTCTGAAAACATAATTCAAACTATCCAGTTAGCTGTTATCGCATTTAAATTATGACAAAATCTCTTCCTTGCCTTCATTAATTAACTTCAGCACCAGTTCTCCAAACAAAGTGTTAGCCCATGCAAACCATGAACGTGTGAATTTTTCCGGATCATCTTTATGAAAAGTTTCGTGCATAAAACCGGTGTCAGCATCGGTATTACGCAGCGTTTTTATACACCACCTGATTTCCTCATCTTCATTGCTGGTCATGGCACGCATAATAATACTCATCGGCCAAACCATATCGTATCCAACATGCGGGCCACCAATTCCTTCAGCAGCTTTTCCCTTAAAGAAATACGGATTATCCTCGCTCCAAACCAGGTTCCTGGTATTTTGATAAATCTTATCGTTTTTGTCAAGAAGTCCCAAATAAGGTAAAGCCAGCAAACTGGGCACATTGGCATCGTCCATAAAAGTACGGTTGCCAAAACCATCCACCTCAAAAGCATAAACTTCCCCGTGTCGTGGATGCTCAACAATTCCGTACTTTTCGATGGCTTTATCTACCTCATCAGCAAGCACTTCGCATTCTTTTGCAAAGGTTTTGTCTCCTGTTACTTCTTTACTTATTTCAGCCATCTGGCGAAGTGATACCACTGCAAATAAGTTTGATGGAATCAGGAATCCGTAAGTGGTCGCATCATCCGAAGGACGGAAAGTTGAGTTAATTAATCCTACCGGTTTAAGCGGACGACCGAAACCTCCGTTTGAAACGGTATCCAACTGACGGTCGGTTACCCGCAGAAATGAATATGGTCCCAATCCGTCCTTGCGTTGCTGTTCCTTGAAAGTCTTAACGATCAACTTAGCAGCTTTTTGCCAGTCGGCATCAAAAACAGAAGTATCGCCAGTCGTTTTCCAGTAATTATAGGCCAACCGAACGGTATAAGCCAGGGAATCGATTTCCCATTTTCGCTCGTGCAAACCGGGCTTCATGTCGGTATTGTCGCTCATCCAGTGCACTTCCTCTTCTTTGGTTTTGTTGAAGGCATTGGCATAGCGATCGAGCAAAATACATTGCGTTTGCCTGTTCACGACTCCGGCCAGCAAAGTCTTCAGTTTTTCATCCTGGTTGGCCAGCGGCAAATATGGCCATACCTGAGCCGTTGAATCGCGCAACCACATCGCGTGAATATCGCCGGTAATTACAAAAGTGTCGGGCTTTCCATTCAACGTTCCGTGTTCCACTGTAGTATCCAGTGTATTGGGGAAACAGTTTTCGAACATCCAGGCCAGTTTCGGATCTTTAATCTTTGTTTTGGCACTGACAATTGCGTCTTCCACAGCCTTCGATACAAAGTTACGCTCCCCTGAAGCCGGACGATTGCTAACGTAGTTTTTTCCAATCTTTGCTGCCCATACTGGTGAACTTCCGGCAATGCCAATTCCGGCCAATGTAACTGCTCCTGCTTTTATAAAATCTCTTCTGTTGCTCATATCAGTTTCTTTATTTTGTTCAAGTCGACTCATATTTGCCCAAATTTAAAATGAATTACGGGTAGTTTAGTTTTATGGTAATTCTTTATTTGTCCATGAGTTTATATACCGGGAATTGCGTAATTCTGAGCGTGGTGCAACCATAAGGAATTAAAGTGATCTCTTCCTCATTTTCATCCACAATTCGGTAGGGCCATGCCGGTGAGGGTGTTTTTCCTGCCATGTTCCGGTTTTCAGTCCAGATCGGCATTCTTCTCCCCTTTGTTTTTACAATGATTGGAGCATTCTTAAGATTCCATGGATTGGGTTGAATCTCATCAGCAATTTCGATGTGAAAATCGGTGTTTTCAACAGTCTTCTCCCAAATTGCATAATTCCATGGCGATTTTGGAAGCACTTCCCAAAAAGTATCATCGTAATCGTCTTTGGTCACTTCGCGCCACTCTTCCTTTATTTTGAGGGCATAAACCAGTGGTCCACGCTCAATCCCAAGCGACATTTCGTGCCAGTAACTAAAACGAAAATCCATTCCCAGGTGCAGTTCAACTTTATCTCCCGGATTCCATTCACGATTAAGAACGACAATCCCGTTTTGTGCTTCAACCTGCTGAGTTGCATCGTTTATTTTTATGCTGAACGATTTGCACCACTCCGGAATTCTCAGGTGAAACGGGAATTTTACCGCATCATCACTTTCAATGGTAAACTGAATTTGTTCTTTAAATGGATAGCCTGTTTCCTCTTTTATGGAAACCAACTCTCCGTTTGCAACCTTTGCAGTTACAGTTGTTGGACCATAAACCAGTGCTGCCAGTCCGTTGTCGGCAGTTGCATACCAGGTATTCTGAACGAACTTTGGCCAGCCCTGGTGCATGTTGGTCAAACAACAGGGATAACCCGTAGTAGTTCCAAAAACGTTTCGCCCTTGCCGATCGTTAAAGAAATTTCGTTCGTCATCGGAAACCTTGATCTGGTTTACCTGCTGAAAATATTGCTTACGCATGTAATCGTCGGTACTTTGGGTTGGCAGTACATTGTATGCGATCTTTTCAAGATAATCAGCATAATACACATCTCCTGTTATCGGCAGAATGTTTTCAAAACAAAACATCATTTCCACCGCTGAACACAATTCTGAACCTTGTGTCGGATCGTTTCCGTGCATGCGTTCATCGGCGCCGTACATTCCGTTTACAAAACCATGTACTTCCTTAATCGAATTCAGGCCTTTTTTTATCGATCCCAGGTATTTTTCTTCCGGATGTTGCTGATAATAAATGATCGGCTCTTTCAATCCCTGCGCAACATTCACACAGTGAAGATCGGGCAGCGGATTTAAACGTCGAATCTTATCACCGGCATAAACTCCTGTCCAGTCAAAAGTTTGTTTATGAATAATCTCCGCGAGGTCCAAAAGAAACTTATCGCCGGTAATGTTGTAGAGCCAGTACACCACAGCCAGGTTGTCGCCTCCCCTTCGGTTAGCCCAGTATGTCACGTAGCCCAACTCATTCTCAGGCAACATTTTCAGTTGGTAACGAAAATAGTTGGTCATCAAGGTAATTACACGTTCGTCACCCGTTGCAGAGTAATATTGCTGCAGCACTTTCAGCATCACCATTTTGGGCCACCAGTCGTTTCGCATTCCTTGTTGAGTACCCGGAATTTGTTCATAATTCTCAGGCAAAGGTCTTGGCCCGAAGTAACCATCTTCCTGCTGGTTTTCGATACTCCATTCGATCCATTTTTGAGCTTTGGCTTTTAGTTCATCATCATCAAGTAAATAAGCCAGTGGAACCAGCCCGTCGAGCCAGTATGGACCACGTTCCCAACCATCGCCGGTACCTCCCAACCAGCCGTTATTGTCGCCGCACACAATTTCGTAAATGCTATCGAGGTGACCGGTTAAACCATCGGCTTGAATTTTCAGCATTTCCTGCAGAAAGCCTTCTGCTTGAACGGCACCAATCGGTAATGCGGTGTATGGTTGTGCAACTAAAGGTGCCTGGTTGGTAATGTAATGCTCGTTTCTTTTTTCGTTGCCAAGCGTCACCTGAATGACAAGCAAAATGAGAACTGAACTAAGGTAAATCTGTTTCATTGGTATAGGATTTTTTATTAATCGAGTGGTCGCGACTGAACGCCTTCAAAACTAATTTTCACCGGTTTGATCAAACCGTTTTCGCCAAAGTACATGAGATCGATACAGGTTTCACGGTGGTTTCCGTCAGTTTCACCCAATGGCCGGCGATGATAAACAATGTAATATTCATCGGTTCCCGGAATATGAATTACGGAATGGTGCCCTGCTCCTGTTGCCACATTCGGATCCTGCTTCAATATCTTTCCAATTCTTTTAAACGGGCCAAAAGGCGAATCGGCAATGGCATAAGCCACACTGTAATCCGGGCCGGTCCAGCCACCTTCGCTCCACATAAAATAATACTTGTCATTGCGGATAAACATAAACGGGCCTTCAACATATCCTTCGGGCGTGATCTCCTTAAAAGTGATTCCATCTTCAAAGGGCACAAAGCCTGTAAAGTCGTCTTTCATTTTGGCAATATTGCAATGTCGCCAACCGCCGTAAATCATATAATACTGGCCGTCTTTATCGTGGAACACATACTGGTCGATAGGTTGTGCACCGTTATGAAATTTATCGAGCAGCGGTTTCCCGAGATAATCTTTGTAAGGTCCTTCGGGTTTATCAGAAACGCCAATTCCAATTCCACCTTCTTCATTATCGTTTTGAATATCGTTGGCAGCAAAAAACAGGAAGTATTTTCCATCTTTTTGAACAATGGCCGGAGCCCACATCGCACGCCAGGCCCACTTCACGGCAGTTGTGTCAATAATTCGTTCGTGTTTTTCCCAGCTTACCAGGTCTTTTGAAGAAAAGCAATCCATAAAAACCTGTTCGTTGTATGGCGCTGAGTACGTCGGATAAATCCAGTATTCGTTGCCAAAAACAATTCCTTCGGGATCGGCGTACCAGCCTTCAAAAACAGGATTATGGTTGTTGCCAACTCTCTTCTGAGCTTCTGTTTTAACAGACAGCAAACTCAAGCAAAAAAACAATAGTGCAAGGTTTCTCATATCTTTATTCTTCATAATCGAGCCAAACTTTCATTCTTCCTTCTTCTCGGTTATCCCACGCAAAATAAGGGATCATGGTAAAATTCGCATCACCGGTTTTTCCTTCAATTTCTAACATTCCATCCAGTTTTCCGGAAGCTTTCGTGGTTTTCAAAGTACTGGTTTTCGATAACTGAATTTTATCCCATTCTTTGTTGCTCTGATCGCTTTCTTCCACGCAATATACCAGCGGCCCTCGTTGGATGGCACGTTTGCCTACATTCGCTTCTACCCGTGGATCAGCTGCGACCACTTCCACCGGCATATCAAGAACAAGCGATAGTTTATCTCCCTTTTTCCAGTTTCTTTCCATAGCGACATAACCATTTTCTTGTTTACTTACTTTTTGTTTATTCCCATTTACTGAAAGCGAAAAACTATTACACCATCCCGGAATTCTCAAATTCACAGGAAAAATAGCTTCGTTATCAGGTTTAATCTCCATCTCGATGTTTCCGTCCCAGGGATAATTAGTATGCTGAACAAGCACAAGTTTTGTATTGCCAACTTTCATCTCAGCAGTACTTCCAACGTACAAGTTTACAAACACTCCTTTTTCATCGGAGGTGGCATAAATATAACTCCCCACAGAAGGTAAAAATCGCGAAACATTGCTGGGGCAGCAGGCACATCCGTACCAGGCACGGCGATGATGATGGCCTTCGGATTCCAGCGGATTTACATAAAAAAACAGGTCGCCTTCAAGTGAAACACCTGCCAGCACACCATTATACATCGAGCGTTCCATTACATCGATATATTTGGCATCCTGCGAAAACAGGTTCATGCGCTTGTTCCACAAAACCATCCCTATCGAGGCGCAGGTTTCACAATAAGCTTCCTTGTTCGGAAGGTCATAGTCCTTCGAAAAACCTTCATTCGATCCTGAACTTCCAATTCCTCCGGTGATGTACATATTCCTTTCCACCACATCTTCCCAAACACGTTCGAGTGCCGCAACATATTCCGGCAGATCCTTTTCAGCAGCCACATCCGCCATTCCTGAAAACAGGTACATAGCGCGTACAGCGTGTCCTTTTATATCCGAAATTTCAGAAACCGGAACATCATCCTGGCAATAAGCAGGGCCCCAATCCTTGTTGTCCCAAATAGCACCTTTGCCGTAACCATGACCGCGTTCTTCGAGCAGCCAGTAAGAAAGATCGAGGTATTTTTGATCTCCGGTTTCGTGGTAGAGTTTTACTAAAGCAAGTTCAATTTCTTCGTGCCCGGGCACCCAGTGCTTTTTTCCGGGACCGAACTTATTACAAAGGTAATCGGAAAAGTTGGTAGCCACAGTCAAGAAAGTGGTTTTACCGGTAGCTTTATGATGAGCAACGGCCGCTTCGATCATATGACCACCGCAGTACATCTCGTGTTTTTCCATGTCGGTCCACCGTTCATCCGGATGATTCAGAGTATAAAAAGTATTCAGATAACCATCCGGTTGCTGAGCTTTGGCAATGTAAGCGATCCACTTGTCGAGCAGCGCCTCAAGTTCCGGATTTGGATTATTTATCAGGGAATAAGCAATGCCTTCCATGGCTTTATATACATCCGAATCATCAAAATAAATCCCCTCGTGTCCGCCTTCCAAGAATCCGGCGGCCTTTATAAAATTATTGATGCGTTCGGTTGAATCCTGAGTTTGAGCGATACAGGTCACTAAAGTTGCATTCGCATGCGCTTTTAGGCGAGCATTCCAGAATTGATCGGTAATCTTTACCTGGTTAAACGGCACCGGTTGAGTAGAGTAAGATTGAGCAAGGGCATTTACACCTGTCAGAATGGCAAACAGAAACACTGCAGTTTTTATAAATATTTTCATTGATCAGTTATTTGAAAGATTAGTCCGTTGAATTTACAAATTACAACTGATTCTTCCCCTATTTCTCATTCGTTGTAGGTCCGTTAAAGATCAACTTGCACTGGCATTGATAAAATTTCATTTTTACTCTTCGCTATCCCAATTGCTGCTAAGAACGCTTAGATGGCCTTGGCTGAAGTAAAACATGACTCGGGATTTGAAATTGATTCCATTCTTTAAGCTAGCCAGTTATTTGAGCTACAAGTATAAACAAAAACAGTTTAAATCGAAATGATGGCTGATATTGAATATCTCACTTTTTAAAAACAAAGAAATGAATTATGGAATGCAACTTCTACACAACAGTCAACTAAATAACCCATAAAAAAAGGCTGCATCCACTAAGATACAGCCTACTACATTCTTGAGTAAATCCTATTTCCAACCAGTTACTTTATTCCTGTTCCTTCAATGGTTTGAATGGTACCATCTTCGTTATAATTTAACTCCACTACTTTCATACTGCGCAACCAGGTAAGGCCTCCCGATGGAACGCTGTCGTGGTGAAACAAATACCACTTGCCCTTAAATTCAACAATCGAATGGTGGGTAGTCCAGCCAACCACTGGTGTCAAAATCACCCCCTGATATGTAAATGGTCCGTATGGATTGTCGCCGGTGGCATAACACAGTTTGTGTGTATTTCCGGTGGAGTACGAAAAGTAATATTTTCCCCTGTATTTATGCATCCACGAGGCTTCGAAGAACCGACGGTCGTGATCGCCTGCTTTTATCGGTTCGCCATTTTCATCGAGGATAACAACAGCTTTTGGCTCTTCACCGAATTCAAGCATGTCGTCGCCTAATTTGGCAACACGCGCCGGAAGTGCCGGTTCATCATCTGCTGGTTCCTGACCGCACTCAATGGCTTTGTTATTGCGGTAACGCTGTAGCTGCCCGCCCCATAATCCGCCAAAATACATATAATGGCTGCCATCCTCATCTTCAAAAACACAGGGATCGATGGAGTAACTTCCTTTTATTGGTGCATCCTGCGGAATAAACGGACCTTCAGGTTTATCGCCGATTGCCACTCCAATTCTGAAAATATCGGTTTTATCTTTAAGGGGAAAATACAGGTAATATTTGCCCTTTTTATAGGCGCAATCGCTGTCCCACAACTGGCGCCCCGACCAGGGAATGTCTTTTACATCGAGCACCACACCATGATCAGTCACCTCGCCCTCAACATCATCCATCGAAAAAACATGGTAATCACGCATGTCGAAATGATCACCCAAATCGTTTTCAGGAATGCCTGATTCAATGTCGTGCGAGGGATAGATATAGATTTTCCCGTTAAAGACATGTGCAGCCGGATCGGCGGTATACAGCTTATCGACTAAATACCTTGGTTTCTTCATTCTAAACATCTTTAAAACCCGGGAGCCAAGGCGTACCATAGCTCCCGGGAAATCATAACTAAACTACTTACTACTAATACTCTGGTTTCTGTGCTTCTTCAATTAACTTACTTACTATGCTTTTGGGTTGATAGTCACGGTCGAACAAAAGTGGATAATCCGTGCGCCCCGGAACCGGGAAATTATTTTTCCACGAAGTGCCATCTGAAACGCCCCACAACGTTACACGTGAAATTACATCTGAGTGTTTCAGGAACAAACTAAAAAACGAAAGCATCCTGTTGTCCCATTTCTCCATTTCATTGTGCGGCACTCCTTCGGTGTAAGGATTGAGTTGTTGCTGATACTCGAAACTTGTGGCGATGTCGGCACCAACATCACGACGTGGATGTGGCAAAATCGACATGTCCAGTTCTGTGATCATTACTTTCATTCCCTCATTGCCATAGGCTTCAATAGCTGTTTCGTATTCGTCGAGCGAAGGACTGTCCATACCAATGTGTCCCTGCATTCCGATTCCATCGATACGAATTCCTTCGGCCTTAAAATCGCGAACCATTTTAACAACGGCATCTCGTCTTCCCGGATACCATTCGTTATAATCGTTGTAATACAGTTCGGCTTCAGGATCGGCTTCATGGGCAAACTGAAAAGCCAGCTTCACAAAGTCTTCACCAACAATCTGGTAAAATTTGCTTTTCCTCCAGCTTCCGTCTTCCATAAAAGCTTCATTCACTACATCCCAGCCTTTCACACGTCCTTTGTAACGTCCGACCACTGTGAAAATATGTGTTTTCATTCGCTCGATCATCACTTCACGCGAAACATCGTTTCCTTCGCTATCGGTAAAAAACCATTTAGGTGCCTGCGAATGCCAGATCAGGCAATGACCGGTAATGAACATATCGTTTTTTTCACCAAAATCGACAAACTGATCGGCCAATGCAAAATCGAACTCTCCTTCGCGGGGTTGAATCTCTTCGCTTTTCATGCAGTTTTCTGCCACTATTGCATCAAACTGCGTTTTAATTACTTCAACTCCGGCACTGTCCTTGCCGGTAATCTGCCACGCATTCATAGCTGTTCCAATGTAAAACTTACCCTTAAAAGCTTCTTTTAAAGTTTCGGGCGCTCGCATCGATGAAATACTGCACGACGTAAGTATGATCGTCATTAGAAAAGACAGTTGATACATTTTGATCCGTTTCATTGTATTTAGTTTTAGATTGATTTCTATTTATTATCTGTTTATCAAACTCTTTTCGACAACAAATCCTGTTGAATTTGAATTTCTTTGTTTTTATTGATCTCGTAGAAAAACAACAATACAACACCAATTAAAAATGGAATGGCGGGATAAATACTCACCAGCATTTTGGCTCCCTGTGCCACGCTTTCGGGCTGAACGAGTTCCTGCCCCGCTGAAACAGCATCTTTCGACACATAACCATAGAGTCCGAGAATTCCGGTAACAATCGCTCCACCAATTGCCAGTCCTGCCTTCAGACCTACCATCATGGCCGAGAAGATAATAGCTGTTGCCCGGCGGTTATTGATCCATTCGGAATAATCGGCCACATCGGCGATCATAGCCCAGAGAATAGGTGTTGTAACTCCGTAGAAAAACATGTGCAGGGCCTGTGCCAGAAACATCAAGCCAACATCTTTGGGATTGTAGAAAAAGAAAGAAATAACAAATAAGGTAGCAATAAACAGTGCAGTCCCAAAAACATCGCGTTTACCAAATTTGTCGGCTAGTTTTCTCGAAACAGCTATCCCAATCATTGAGAAAATTATTCCACCTGCATTAAATAAACCAAAGCCCGCAGACGGCACATCCGATTCAAAAAAGTTTAATCCGATACGGTTAAGAAAATCCAGGATGGGCTGAATAAAACTATGCAGCGCAACTTCATCAACGTAATTATTGAAATAGTAAACATACGATCCACCTTTCATGGCCAGTGTTATAAAAACCAGGATGGTAAGCGTTAGCATGATAATCCATGGCTTGTTTTTAAAGAGGTCGCTTAAATCTTCTTTTATAGTTGATGCCTGCTCCGGTTTGGGAATTATTCGCTCTTTCGTGGTAAGAAATGTGATCAGCAAAAGAACGGTTCCTATAATGGCCATCCAGGTCATTACGGCTTCAATCCCTGCGGCTTTATCGCCTTTACCTACATGCAAAATTATGGGCAACATAAAAACCTGCACAAAGAACTGGGCAAACATCACGGCTGCAAATCGGTACGACGACAAACTGTTTCGTTCCGACATATCGCCCGTTAAAACTCCGCTTAATGCCGAATATGGCAAGTTGTTAGCCGCATAAGTTAAGAGCAGAAGCGTGTAAGTTCCGGCTGCATAAATCAGTTTTCCTTTATACGAAAAGTTAGGCGTGGTAAAAGCCAGCAGAGCAATCACTCCCAAAGGAATGGCGGTAAACAATATCCACGGACGAAATTTTCCCCAGCGTGAATTCGTACGGTCGGCCAAAGCCCCTATTATCGGATTAAAAGCAAAAGCGGCTACCAAACCTACCACCAGCATAATAACCGATGCGTGTTCGTTCTGCAATCCATAAATGTCAGTATAGAAAAAAGCAAGGAAAGTAACCAGGGTTTGAAACACCAGGTTGGCAGCCAGGTCGCCAAGGCTGTATCCAATTTTTTCCAGTACAGAAACTTTCTGTGAAGTCGTATTCATTTCGTTTGGTTTTATTTTTCTATTCCATTCTACACATTTCTCGCACACTTTCGGAAAGGCTCTTTTGCTACTCTCCTTATTTGTGCTTACTCAATTCCTATTCAATCAATAGAATTTTCATGCTTGTAACCTTTTCTCCTGCAATAAAACGGCAAATATAAACGCCACCGTTCATCCTGTTTCCACTATTGTTTCTGGCATTCCAGGTATATTCATGTATCCCGGGATCCAGTTTATTATTTACCAAAGCTGTCACCTCTCGCCCGGCACTGTCCAGTATTTTTAAGCTAACACGCTCTTGTCGGTCTAATTTGAATTGAATTTTGGTTGAAGCGCTAAAGGGATTTGGAAAGCATTTAATCTCAACAGCATCCCGATGAGCAATTGCGTATTCATCGTCGGCGCTGAGCGGAGTATCTTTTACATATTCGGCCAGCCATGTTAATGCAGGCCGCCAACTTCCGTCTGCCCTCACCAAATAACAGGTTTCCTGCCACATCTCGTTTTCGATATATCCCCACAGGGTAATTCCTTTAATTGAAGGATGTTCCCATAGGAGCGGAAAAATTCTTTGATACAATTCCAATTGCTGTTGATCATCAGGTTCGCCCGTATTTCCGAGGTTCCCCAGATCAAGTTCGGTTATGTATATGGGCAAACCGATGGCTGCAATCCTGTTCAAATTAAAATTCAGCATCGAATTTGGCGTACCCTCCAGCGCAAATCTGTGCCCTTGAACACCCACTCCGTCAATTAATCCGCGATCGTTCAACAGGTTGATAATCTCGATATAGGAATTGGTGGCAGAGGTACTGTTTATGATCCCGTAATCGTTAAGCAACAGTTCTGATTCAGGAAAATATTTCCGGGCCAGTTCGAAAGATTTGATCACCCAATCCCATCCGGTTGTACCATCGCCCCCCAGTGCTTCTTTGTAGTTTGCCCTTCCGTTTAAACCATCAGGAGGATTATGACTTTTTAGCGGCTCATTCACCACGTCAACCATATCTGTTTCTGGATAACGCTCTCCACATTTCCTGATCCAGTATTCGATATATTTAAGCTGCTTATCCTGACCAAGACTCGATATCCAGGAGGGTTGTTGTGACCCCCAGATCAAGGTATGCTCCTTAAATAAAATGTTGTTCTCTTTGGAAAAAGCATAAAGTTCATCAAGCCCCGACCAATTCCAGTTTGTAGTATCTATGGTACCGGCAATACTTCCCCATTTCCCTTCATTTCCGGGCGTTAACTGATTCCACATTTTATCAAAAGAACGATCGCTTGAGGATTTCACGTTTCCAAGAAATTTAGGCTTTCCTTCGGCAAGAGGAGGACCGGGATATATTGGTTCTTCCGGCCATTCCACCGAGCCGGGAAGTTCATTGTCCAGTGCTTCAACCGTATAATAGAGATCAGCTTTTCCGAAAGCGATTTTATCTATTTCAAGCCCGTCTTCGCGACTGCCCAATTGAAAAGTAAGGGACAATTGGCTTTCCTCTACCACAAAAGGATCAACGGTGGTTCCAAAGAAATTGTGGGTAATATTTACCCATTTCCATAACTGCGAACCCGCACTTCCTGCTTCGTAAACTACATTTTTAATACCTGTAAATCCGGCACTGGCCATTCCGTTTACCATTACCCAATCGGCACCGTTAGTCAGACTTTTCTCGCCAAATCCCTTCGCACTGAAAAAACTGTCATCGTCGAAACCACCTGCCCCGACACGCATTCTCACAAATAGCTGGTACGACCCTGCACTCTGAAAATTTACCTGGCAAGTGATCACACTTTCTGCACCCTCGGGATAAGACTGGCCGGTGTAGTTTACATTGGTGGCCACGTATGTTACATCGCCATCAGTTTGAACCGAATAATTGCTCCCGACACTTCCCGATTCTGCTTCAACAATAACCGGTTTCTTCCCCAAATCACCGTCGCCTTGAGCAAATGCGGTGTAATTCAACAAAATCCATATCGATATTAAACTAAAAATGTACTTCATCTTCAACTATTTCTTCTGTATTTTATTTTAAGGTTGCAGATCGTTGGCAGCCGTAGCATGCAATCCAATCAGGCAACCGGTAAATCCTCCTGCAACATCGGTCGAAAGTATATCGCCCGAAACAATTCCTCCCAAATTCTTAAAATCAGTTCCATCGCTTGAATAAGCAAACTGATAATCATCTCCATCAGCTTTCACCTGCAAATTGATAGCGCCGTTTAACTCAATTTTTTCGCTGGCTATAAGTGTCGATTTGTGTTCTCCAACTCTTCCGGGCCATTCGTTGCGTACGAGCAAAATATAATATTCATCGCCCTTTTTGGTGATGCCAAATACATAGTTCGATTTTTCGTTTTGCAGACAAACCAGTCCGGCCAGGTCTTTCTCCGATTCCGGAATATATCCCATGGTCGTGGTAAACGAGAATGCTCTGTGCTGCTGACGGTAAAAAAGTGTGGAGGTGGGTTTTACCTCTGTAATGTTCACCTCAAAAGGATGTATCTGCAATCCTTTTTTCGTTTTGGAAATAAAATCTTCACGCGGACCTCTCAATCCAATCCAGCGATAATCGAGATTTTCTGACGAGAAATCCTCGGTGAAAGTAAAGTTTCCATTGGGCAAAAATCCATCTTTTCCCGTTTTGTTTTCAACTCCGTCAGGCATTTTTAGCCTGGGCTCCATCGGGATAAGTCCGTTTATAAAAACCGGGAAATCGCCCGACCAGTCGACCGGTAAAATAAATGTTTCGCGTCCTGTATTTACACGGTCTTTCTCGTTTGGTCGAACTGCCAGAAAAACACCGTAATAGTTATCGTCAGGTCCAACGACCAAATCGGCATGGCCGGCCCATTCAACCCTGTTCAACCTGTTTTTATTCAGGTAACGTTGTGATAATATCGGGTTATTTGGTGCAGGAGTATAGGGGCCGTCAGGTTTGTCGCTTACAAAAATGACTTCGCTGTGCCACCCGCCAGTTCCACCTTCGGCGCACATCAGGTAATAACGTCCGTCTTTTTTGTAAATATGAGGAGCTTCAATCCAAATTGGTTTTTTGGTGATGTCAACACCGCCATCGACAACAATTTTATCGGTGCCCTCTATCACCTGATCTTTCTCCAGGTCGTATTCCCGGATTTTAATCACACGGTGTCCCTGGTACAAGGTTTTCCCGGGATCGGGAGCATCGTTGTGTACCACATAGGCTTTTCCGTCGTCGTCGAAAAACAATGAAGGATCGATGCCTGCAAAGTTCAGTTTGTAGGGTTCGCTCCAACCTTTAAACGGATCTTTTGTTTTCACCACCATGTTACCCAAATCACCCGCCACCTGTGTGGTTATCATATAAAAAGTTTCGTTGTGAGGATTGTAACGGATTGCCGGTGCATACACTCCTCTGCTGATTCCCAGTTTGGCTATTCGCAGTTGTGATTTCCGATCGAGCACATGGCCGATTTGTTTCCAATTGACCAGATCTTTTGAATGAAAAATAGGTACACCGGGAAACATTACAAAGGATGAAGCGACCAGAAAATAATCATCGCCTCTTCTTGTTATGGAAGGATCGGGGTAGCAACCTTGCAGAATCGGGTTGTAAAACTCATCCGCCTCCAATGGGAATTCCTCATAAATTTTATCATTCCCCTGGTATATCGCCTCCAAAAAAACAGGGCTGTTTGTAACCTCGACTTTTGTATTATCCTGCCCAAATCCTATAACAGAGAAGGATAATACAAAAATGACGGTCAGCATCCATTTTTCCGGGCTGAATTCATTCTTCTTCATATAAAAAATAGCTTTCCAGTTTTTTAAAATGTATATCGTTTTGTTTCCAGACGTAGTGCTTAAATGACCACACAGATAAAAATGATTCTGCAGCCATCTTAAACGGTTCACTTTATTCCGGGAACAAGATTTAAGGAATAACTGCCGGTACCGGCAGTTATTCCTTTGTATCTAAAATCAGGTTTTATTATTCACAAGGATCACTGTACTCCGTAACAATTATATTATCGATATAAATTGTTTGAGTTGACTCCCCTGCATCAACTAAGACCCTTACATCCCCTGTTGATGTTTCTTTTGCCTCAAAAACGCGTGTATAATAGGCCCAATCGGTAGTGAGTTCAAAATTGCCCGAATAGAAGAAATCATCGCTTTGACCACTTGCCCATTGCGACGCCGACATTCGGAAGAATCCTTCTTCTCCGGCTGCTTTTGCCCAAAAACTTAATTTGTATTGCTGCCCAACAGTAAGTACTACTCCATCGGCGGCAATTTGTACATCCCATGGATTTCCACCTTTACCTACAACTTTCAACGACTTACTACCTTCATAGGCGTCTGCAGTTGTAACTTCAGCATTATCAGGTCCATTAAGTATGGTCCACCCTGTCATATCATCTTCGAATCCACCATTGGCGTACAGGCTTTCTTTAGGCACATATTCTTTCAGGCTTACTGCATCGATGTATAATGTTTGAGTTGACTCACCAGCATCTATCAGAACTTTTACGTCTCCTGTTGAGGTTTCCTTTGCTTCAAAAATGCGCGAATAATAAGCCCAATCGGTAGTGAGATTAAAATTGCCTGAATAGAAGAAGTCATCACTTTGGCCACTTGCCCATTGCGATGCCGACATTCTAAAGAAGCCTTCTTCACCGGCAGATTTTGCCCAGAAGGATACCTCGTATTGTGTTCCGACCACGAGTTCAACTCCATCAGCTGCAACCTGCACATCCCATGGATTTCCACCCTTACCTACAACTTTCAACGATTTCGAACCGCAGTATGCATCAGCAGTGGTAACTTCAGCATTATCAGGACCATTCAAAACAGTCCAGTTGTTCAGATCATCTTCAAAGCTTCCATTCGTTAATAATTCCGGAGAATCGCCAACAGGCACAGAAGCTCCCTGAATCAGGGTTACGTTGTCCACAATAAAAGGAACATCTGTGTATCCCATATCCAATACAATCCTGCTGCCACCTTCCAGTTCCTGTCCGGTAAATGTCCAGGCATATTGTGCCCAGTCGGTGGTAATCTCAACATCTTCGCCGTAGAAATAATCGTCGGGCCACTGAGAAACGGAAACCCTCATTTTGGCTCCATCCTGTTCTCCTTTAGCCAACAGAACAATGGTATATTCCGTATTTGGTATAAGTGCAATTGGATCGCTGGCAAACTGAGTTCTCCACGCATCGCTGGCAGCTCCCACAACTCTAACGGCTCTTCCGTAATAGGCATCTTCGCCGCTTACTTCGGTCATTCCATCGCCACCGTTCAATTTCGTCCAGTTGGCGAAATCATTGCCTGCACCGGCTTCAAGGTTACCGTTAACAATCAGGTTCTCGCCTGCGAAGAACGAGAATTTAGATTTTGAAGTACCATGCATGGTAGTTACCTCCACATTAGCCTGTTCGTAAGGTTCTAAATTAGGAACGGTTACTACAAGCTCGGTTTCAGTGTTTGAAGTTATGGTTGCATCTGCACCACCAATTTTAACCGTCGGGTTGTATTCGGTATTGAAAGACAATCCTCGAATGGTTAATTCCGATCCAACAGCCACTGCCGATGAGCTAATAGACTGAACAACAGGTGTTGGTCTTAACAGTACTTCAAATGCAGTTACCACACGGTATTGTGGCGCAATAACCAAAGTTATAAACGAATTACCAATTTTGGCATCTTCAGGAACAGTCAGGTTCAAGGTACCTCCATCGAAGGTAAACATAGCTTCTTCTGTACCGACAAAAGCAGACTGTACTGTTTCCAGGTTAGAACCCGAGATTGAAACCTCGTCGAGCGGATATGCAGATTCTACACTTAATCCGCTAATATTTACGGTAGCAAATTCATCGTCTTCTTTGCAGCCTGTTGTCAGTAAGGAAACTGACAAAATGCTTAGTAAAAGAATCTTTATATAATTTTTCATATCAAATATCTTTAATCGTTCTTATAAATGCCCATTCTAGTTATATCCCGGATTTTGGTATTCAGCTTTTTCTGCATCGGTCATTTCCAGAGCATCAAGTTGCCCCTGAGGAATTGGGCGCAGGTAGAGATAGTCAGGAATATCACGGGTATATTCAACCGGGGTATGATCACTGACTTCAGTTCCGCAAATAGTAAACGTTTCAGCAATTTCACTCCATTTTTGAGTGCGAACCAGATCGTACCAGCGATAACCCTCTCCGAACAATTCGCGAGAACGTTCTTCCAATACATAGTCGATATCGATGGTTTGAGGAGTAGCAGCGACCATTTCGGCACTGAAATCTGCTACCTTCTCAACGTTGTTTCCATTGTCCCATCTCCATTTTCCGGCACGAGCACGAAGTACGTTTAATAATTCCCTGGCCGACATGGAACCTGAAGCGCCTTTTACTGCTGCTTCCGCTGCCACGAGATACAGTTCAGAGAATTTAGCAATGTAAAACGGACGGGTAAGACCGGCGTTTGGTTGTCCCAAACCACCTTCATTATCGGTACGGTAGGTACCCATTTTCCATAGGCCGGGGTATGAACGACGGCTTATTCCGCTGGGCGCGATAACATAATCCGATCTGCCGGAGATTTCACCACCACCCATGTTGCCGCCATTATTGAAAGTTCCGCTGTAATTCGGAGTTTGGCTGTCATCCGGGAGGAAAGTTAGAATAGCATCACCCGGAACAACTTCCTGACCATTTGCATTGTACAACACGTCTACATCAGGAGCTGCACCATCCAGATTCCAGTTTCCGCGGTAACTGGTAACAAAAGTTCCGTCGTATCGCGAATCATGGGTTTTATCGGCAAAAGTTTCAGTAAATACTTCAATAGTCGGAGCCATACGAGTCCATGGACGACCATAGGATTGCTCAGCCGAACGCCAGAGGCTTTGAACCTGATCACCTGCTGCATCCAGTGCATTCATTACATAGATGTTACAGGTCACCATCCAAACCGCAAAGTTATCGGGTGCGCCACCACTACCATAAGTAAGGCTACCACCGTTGTAGTACTCGCTTTCCTGTGTATGATCGGCATACAAGAGATGTTCGCTGTTACGCTCATTTTGCGCGAGGTTTACATCGTAATAAGTTTCCTGCAAACCATAAGGTCCGGGATCGTTAATGGCCGCCATGGCAATATCGTAAGCCTGCTGGAAATACCATTGTGGATCATGTCCGTCAGGATCAACCCTGTCGGCTGCCGGATAAGTTGGAATATTATTAGGATTCTCTAACCACCATCCGTAAGTTAAGTAGGCTTTCGCCAGGAAAAGACGGGCAACAGTTTTGGTTACGGCGCCTGTTAATCTCGGATCGACAGGAAGATTGTCTACTGCATAATTTAAATCGGGGAAAATACACTTGGTATAAACCTCGGGAACGGTGTTGCGCACAGATATACGTGCCGGAGTTGCATTAAATTTTAACTCACCCGATCCCAAATCGAGAGGTACACCGCCAAAAGTCTGTACCAGCACGAAGTAATCGAATGCACGGAAGAAAGTGGCTTCACCAATTAAAGCATCCGAAAGGCCTACATCGGAAGCATTCTCAATGATTCCGCTGGCCGTATTGATATTCGTAAACATTACATTCCAAATGACATCCGAACGAGAGGTACTAGGCGTTAATTGTCCCTCGCCTGAATGATCATGATCTTTAAAGTTTGCATCGGCACTCTGTCCCCAGGTATACTCATCGGTACCTGTTTCACAGGTATTATAATAGTATGCCTGTCCGTAGATGTACCGGAGGTGCGCATACAAGGATGTTAAACCACCCATCACACCGTTTTCGGTTTTGAAAAAACCTGGCTCATAAATATTGCGTGGATGTTCATCAAGTATGTCAGTACACCCAACAACAAAGAACAGGGCTATAAAAGCTGCTCCTATTTTTGTGATTATTTTTCTTTTCATTATAGTATCTTCTTTAAGGTTACAAATTAGATTAGAATGTCAGGTTTATACCAAACAAATAATTCTTTGTGGCAGGAGTATTCGTACCAATCGTCAATAAACGTCGCTGGTAAGTTCCTGTAACTGCTGCATTCTCATTACCAAAAGAGTTGGTTTCAGGATCCATTCCTGATTCATCATGATAGGGTGAAAAGAAAACAAACGGATTTTGTGCCGAAGCATAAAGACGAAGTCTACTTATTCCTTTGTCTTTCAACCACTCGATATTTTCAAAATTATACCCTAAGGTAATTGTACGTATTTTCAGATAAGAGGCATCGAAGTAACCCAATGTACTTCCGTATTTAGGGTTGTCGTTACTTATCAATCCTTCCGGAGCAGGGTACTTTGCATCGTAATTTTCAGGTGTCCAGTAATCAACTTTTACATTGTTACGGCGACCTGTCATCATATTCAAATAACCTGATGAAGAATATAAAGTACTGATCAGTTTACCACCAACTTTAAAGGCTCCAACTATATTCAGATCCAAGCCCTTATAAGCCAAACGCGTATTAAATCCTCCCTGAAGATCGGGCTCGAGAGTAATGGGTTGACGATCGGCAGCTCCAATAGCTCTAACCGGCGAGCCGTCTTCATTGTATTCACCGGTATATTCTACTTTAATCATCCCCGGATTTCCGCCCGGTTCGTAAACATTCATGTACTCGTCACCTAATTGCCACAATCCAACTTTTTTATAATCATAAATTACATCAATTGGGTATCCGACAAACCACCAGTTTGCTTCATCTTTTTCCTGTCCCGAAGCAAGTGCTACCAGTTTATTACGGTTGGCATACAGGTTTACACCGGCTTCCCAGGTAAAGCCATCCAAATTATCGATGATGATTCCATTTAATGATAATTCAAATCCTTTGTTCTGGGTTTCTCCAATGTTGGCCATATAACTTCCTACCCCGGCTGTTGGAGGCAGGCTTAACCTCAAGAGGATATCTTTTGTATTTGTTACATAATATTCAGCGGTACCTGATAAACGTCCGTCGAATAAAGTAAAGTCGAGACCAAGGTTCACTGTTTCCGAATATTCCCAACCCAGATCGGTATTGGGCAACTCTGAAACGTAATAACCTACGCCGAATTCTTCGCCAAAGTTGTAAGGCCTTGTTGCCAAACGTCCAAGTGTTGCGTAAGGAGCAACTGCCTGGTTCGAAGTTTGTCCGTAGCCTGCGCGTAATTTCAACTGGTTGATGAAAGAAATACCTTGCATGAAACTTTCGTCGCCCAGGTTCCAACCCACCGAAACAGCAGGATAAGTGTGCCACTCTTTTCCATCGGCAAGTCGCGATGAACCATCAGAACGTACAGTTGCAGTTATCATGTAACGCCCATCGTATGAATACATTACACGGCCCATATACGACATCAATCCACTTTTTGAATATCCCTGATAATCGGGATTTATGGTGATCTCTCCATCAGCTCGCCCCAGGTTGTAAAATTGAAAATGATCGGCTGGAATGTCTCTTGCAGCAATGTATGAACTGTTGTAAGAATTTTCTTCGGCCGAATACAAAGCCACAACATTTACACTGTGTTTATCGGCAAACACACGATCGTAGGTCAACAAATTCTCTATTGCCCAATTCGTATTTATTGAATTGTTTATCGCTGCTGTTGATTCTGTTGTAGGGTTGATTGAAAATACACCCTGACCGGTGTAATTACCTCCATTAACCGTACGAAGGTTCAAACCAACATTTGCCCTGTATTTCAATCCTTCAACACCCGGGATTTTAAACTCACCATAAATATTATTGTACGTACCATATGCTTTGTCCTGGTCAATCCATTTATCTCCCAGGCCTTCTATAACTTCTTTGGAATACAAAAATTGTTCATCCGAAGGCATCTTTATGGTTCTCTTCCAGGTACCATCTTCATTATACGGATCGATAAGCGGCGAAGCACTTAATGTACTGTATAATCCCAGGTTGTTGCCGTCGGAAATAGAGAAACTGTTGTTGGATGAAAAACCTACACGAACATATTTTCCAATTTCCTGATCTAAACTGGCACGTAGCGAAATACGCTCATATTCCTGACCCGGTAAAACCGCCTCATCTTTATAGTATCCAACACCAAAACTGTATGAACCTCCCTGCGTACCACCTGAAACGCCCAGGTCGCTGCTGGTTACAATACCTGTTCGGTACAATAATTCCTGCCAGTTTGTACTGATATCGTCTGATTCCTCCAAAGAATTGGCATACTGGCCGCGTACTGCTCTAAGTTCAGCAAATTCAGGCCCGTCCATCATAGGGAATTCGATGGCATTTTTTACACCATAGTAACTGTTAAAGCTGAAGGTTGCTTTTTGGCCCTTGCTTCCTTTATTTGTTGTTACTAAAATAACACCATTGGCACCACGCGAACCGTAAATAGCTGTTGCCGATGCATCTTTCAAAATATCAATACTTTTAATATCGTTTGGATTAAGATCGCCAATAGAACCGGCAAATGGAATTCCATCGAGTACTACCAGCGGATCATTGCTTGCGTTCAACGAACGTGTACCACGAATACGAATTTGCATGGTTGCTCCCGGTTTGGTAGATGTTTGCGACATCTCAACACCGGCAACACGACCTTGTAAAGCCTGGGTGAAATTCGATGATGGCACTTCTCGCATCTGTTCTCCTCCTACTGAAGCAACAGATCCTGTAACAGCTTCTTTTCGTTGTGTACCATAACCAATAACAACAACTTCTTCCAAGCCCACTAAATCAGGTTGTAAAGTAACGTCAATTGTTGTTCTGCCGTTAACATCAACGATCTGTTGAATAAATCCTACATATCGAAAGTCCAGTTGTCCGTCACCGGGAACTTCCAATTCGTACTTACCATCAATATTCGTAACTGTTCCCACCGCGGTTACTCCAACAATAGTAACCGTAACACCGGGAAGCGGTTCCCCGGCATCATCTGTAACAGTACCACTAACCGTAACATTTTGTGCCAAAGCCACAGAATGTACGAGTAAAAAGAGCAATAGCATTAATACTACCTCTTTACAAAAAACACAGATTTTTTTCATAGTTAATAAATTTGATTGTTAGTCACTTTCTTATCAAAATAATGGTTCATATAGTTTATATTAATTGTGATGTGTCATATCGAATTTTAATTGCTTCAGCTTCTCCAACTGATGCACCGGTTTATCCAGTTCGACCGGTATTTCCTTTTCCGAGAATGTTTGGAAATACAACAAACAGGCATCGCGCCACCAAATGGCTTCTTTAACCTGAATATCAAATTTTTTACTTACCTCATCATAGCGTTGCTGATCAACGTATTTCGACATATTTTTCCAGGTTGCCTTGAAAAGTTTAGCCTGATCAACTCCTTCGCTGTACTTGTAGCAGAGTTCATCCCAAAGTTCCCGGCCGTTGCTCATGGTATAATCCCACGGAAGGTGATGAAACCACAGCAAATATTTATCGGGGCACAGTTGCGGATCGTCGAACATGATCTGTAATGGCTCGGCATATTGTTCAACAGCATTGCTCCCGGTTGACGAACGATTAAATCCGATTCCAAAATCGTCGGCTTTGTGGTAATATTTTGGCAGCCAGTCCGGACGCGCTCCGGGAATTTCGCACCAAGGTTCCGGCCCGTAGTGATGGCTCCATCCCATCAGGTGGTGTAGCCCCAGCGGAGTCATGTAGTTAACTACCGCTTCGCGCGATTCCATCATCACACGACTCATTTCGTGAATAAATCTTTTGTTTTGCGAAAAAGTCAATTCCAGCCATTCTTTGGCAATATCGCGTGCCGACAAACCGGGATCCCATGCCAAACGGCCAAAAACATACCAGTTGGCTTGTGCAAAATGATGTCCACACCAGTTGGTGTCCTGTCCGATGTTGGCTACTCCGGCAATGGCCGTAACCGGGTCGTTGAAAATATCGCCATTGGTAATTCGGGCTATTGTTGTATTTCTGCCTTTTTGATAGGTATCTGTATCCAGAAATTCTTCGAATAAGGTGCCAAGAAAAGCCAGATGATCAGAGAATCCGAGGTATTCTTTGGTAATTTGCAATTCGGGAACCAGCGTGGTTTGTTCCATTGCACCAAAAAGCGGGCTAAAGGGCTCGCGGGGTTGAAAATCAACCGGCCCGTTCTTCACCTGTATCAATACATTGCTGCGGAATTTTCCATCAAGAGGTTTAAATTCGTTGTAAGCTTGTTTGGCCCTGTCATCACCCGATGGATTGTATACAAATGCACGCCACATTACAATGCCTTTGTAAGGTTTTAATACATCGGCAAGCATATTTGCACCGTCGGCATGCGTTCGGCCGTAATCCTGCGGCCCGGGTTGTCCTTCGGAATTAGCTTTTACCAGGAATCCGCCGAAATCAGGTATCAGTTCATAAATCTCCTGAACTTTATTATCCCACCAGTTTTTCACCTCCGTTTTTAAGGGATCAGAATCAGGTAATCCGCCCAATATTTTTGGAGAAGAAAAATTCACCGAAAGGTATACCCGCATTCCATAAGGACGAAGCGCATCAGCCACAACTTTAACCTTTTGCAGGAATTCTTCTTTTAGTATGTCGGGGCTGGCATTTACATTATTTAATACCGTACCGTTAATTCCAACAGAAGCATTGGCACGGGCATATTCAATAATACGCGGATTAAGTTTTTCGGGCAAATCATCCCATTTCCAAATTGAATGACCTGCATAGCCTCGTTCAACGGTACCATCCAAGTTATCCCAGTGGTTTAATATTCGCCGATCATAGGCCGGAGTTTCAATTATTGGAGTTGAAGTAAGTTCTTGTGGATTTGTGCGTAATACACTGAGAAAATGATATGTGCCGTACAAACACCCTAAATCGGTATTAGCAGCAACCACTGTCATGTCTTTTTCAGGGAGATATTTAATTATATAACCTTCATTTCCTATTTCCTGAAAAGCTTCGGGATTGATTAACTCAGCAATAAAATCGTTTTTTATGGCACCAACACAGATGCTTCCGGCATCAGGTTCAGTCATAGAAGTGATTTCCTGATCAAATAAAATGCCCAGGCTGGATATAAGTTCTGAACGAATTAATGAAAAGGTGGGAGATTCTTCGGAAACAACCACAGATGAGATTTGTGGTCCTTCATATTCTGCCGGCAACAAAAAATTGGCAAACCATAATTTCGAGCCGTCTTCATTATTACCTGCCAAAAGGTAATTGGTAAATAACAGAAACAGTACAATAAAGACTTTTCTTTTCCGAAAAGAGTTCATCGACATAAATTTTAGGTTCGGATCGCTAGATCGCAGTTTTATTGATTAAATAACTGTAGGTAAAGTTACGGCGAAGGGGAAAAAGTAGCCTAACTCTTCTGTAACAGGTATTTTTATGCCTGTTACATCGCTTTTCTGTTCGTTACATATTGTTTATGATAGGTTACATGCACCAAAATCTAAAACTAAATTGCTACCTTTAAGCCATGTTCAGATGTGGTAATATGAATATGAGAAATTTCATTTTCGCACTGGCTTGTTTGATTCTTTTGCCATCCCTCGCAAACGCACAAAGCAACAATTTTTTTGATTACAACGAAGGCTTATCAAACAGCTTAATAAACGCAATTCACCAGGACCAAAAAGGATTTATCTGGGTGGCTACGGAAGATGGATTAAATCGTTTCGATGGCATTCATTTTAAAACATTTTTTGCAGCAGCCGACGATGACAACTCGTTAAAAAACAACTTTGTTACGGCATTGGGCGAAGACAATAAGGGCAATCTTTTGGTCGGCCAGATCAACGGGCTACAGATCTATCACCCTGAAAGTGAATCGTTTACCGAAATTCCTCTTTACGTTTCCGATGAACGTATTCACCTTTACATAACATCAATTATTGTTTGTGCCAATCGCTACATCTGGATGACAACTTCGGGTTACGGCCTTATTCGCCTGGATCAGACAACGGGACAGGTAGATTATAATGAATCGCTGAACAAACAACTTTGCAGCCCCTATTTAAGGGTAGTTTTTGAAGATTCGAATGGTGTACTTTGGATCGGCTCTGACAATGACGGGTTAAATGCGTACGACCCTGTAAGCGGAGAAATTCGCCTGTATACCGAATCGTCGGAAGATGGAAATGCCTTACCCAGCAATAATATTTCATCAATTTGTGAGGATGATCTCGGTTCGGTATATGTGGGCAGTTTAAAGGGAGGTTTGGTTCGAATAAACAAATCCGACGGGAAAGTGGAACCGATTCAATCGGATTTGCACGAGGAAAAGGAATTACCGGTAAAAAGTCTTTTGTTCGATTCGAAAAAACGCCTCTGGGCTGGAACAGACGGTTTTGGACTAAAACGCCTGAATCCACAATCCGGGCTCCTGGAAAACTATTCACCAAACACCTCTCCTTTCGATTTCTCGAAAAGTAAAATACATTCCTTAATTGAAGATAACGGAGGAAACGTTTGGGCAAGTGTTTTTCAGAAAGGACTGTACCTTTTTCCGCAAGCCCCCGAGATTTTTCGTCACTACGGTTATCATGCTTTTGGCGATAACAGCATCGGCTCGAGTTGTGTTACTTCCATCGTTGGTATCGACAATCAGCTTTGGGTTGGAACAGACGGCGATGGTGTTTACCGAATTGACCGATCTGATGAAAAGGTTCATCACCTGGTATTGAAAAACGAGAACGGTGAGATCGATGCCAATAACATTCTTACCATTCAACACGGTAGCGACGATTATGTATGGCTGGGAACCTATTTTAACGGCCTGCTGCGATTCGATAAAAAAACCGGAAAAATTAAAGTATACAAACACGATCCCGAAAATGACAACAGCGTGTGCAGCGATAACATTATCAGCATCGTTGAAGACCGGTCAGGAATACTTTGGCTGGGAACCCTGGGTGGAGGCATTTGCCGCTTCGATCCGAAAACTGACACATTTCGGCAGGGAATGACCGACAATGAAAAATTGAACAGCCAAATTCCCAAATGGGTCAATACCATTTTCATCGATCGTAAACAAAACTTCTGGATAGGAACCTATGTGGGCTTATTTTATTTTGACCCTCAACAAGAAAAGTTACGTCATTTTAATACGGCCAACGGAAATCTGAATCACAATACCGTACTTACAGTTCAATCGGATCATAACGGAAATATATGGGCGGGCACATACAACGGACTGGTAAAAATTAATGTAAACTCACTTGAAACGAGGTTCTACGATACAGGAGACGGATTGTGCAACAATGTGGTAAGCGCCATTAATGAAGACGAATTTGGCAAGATTTGGATAAGTACGCACAATGGGCTTTCGCGTTTTGACCCAAATAACAGCACGTTTACCAATTATTATGCTTACGACGGTATTCAGGCCAATGAGTTTTACCGGAACGCCACTTACAGAAGCGAAAAAAACGAATTGTTTTTTGGCGGAATTAACGGCATGACGGAAATTAAACGAAATTACCTCGACTATACCCGTAGAATTCGCGATGTTCTGTTAACCGAGTTTAGCCGTTTCAATAAACCTGTTGAAATTGGAGATAAATCAGGAAAACATATTATTCTGAACAAATCAATCGTTATCGCTGATACCGTTCTGCTGCACGAAAAAGACAATGTTTTTTCCATTGGATTTACTTCCGGGGAATTAGCCAATCAATCCCGAATATCGTACGAATACATGATGGAAGGATTTGATGAGAACTGGATAAAAACCACCTCGCTAAACCGGCGGGCCACTTATACCAACCTCAATTACGGCACCTACCTGTTTAAAGTCAGGGGCGCCGATAAAGGACTTTATTCCGATCCCCGTGAGCTTACCATTATCATTTACCCAAGCTGGTACAAAACCACATTGGCCAAAGTTTTATGGACAGTACTTTTCGTCCTATTATTTTTAGGTATCATCACCCTTTACCAGGAAATGATCAAAAGACGGCATTTAGAGAAAATGAATGAGATGAAAATGCAGTTCTTCATCAATATCTCGCATGAAATTAAAACACCGCTGTCTCTGATCATCGATCCGATTGAAAAACTGATGTTACAAAAAACCGACGAAAAAACCTCACGTCTGTATCAAATTATAGATCAGAATGCGCACCGGATTTCGCGTTTGGTGAATCAGCTAATGGATGTTAGACGTATCGATAAAGGAGTTATTCTTGTGAAATTTCAAAAAACCAATCTCTACAACTTTATTCTCGAAATTGCACAGTCGTACGAAATACTAGCCACTGAAAAGAACATCAATTTTAATATTCACGCGTCCGATGAATCGATTGAGGTTTGGATCGATCCGTTGAATTTTGAAAAGGTGATTCTTAACCTGTTGTCCAATGCCTTTAAATTTACGCCGGCAAATGGCACTATCGATCTGAACATAAACAGCACGGTTATGAAAACCGAGGACAAGAATTTTGTAGATGCGGTAAAGATAACGGTGAGTGATAGCGGCATTGGAATAAAAGAAAATGACCTCGAACGTATTTTTAATCGGTTCTACCAGGTAGAATCGAAAGATCCAAGCCACCGAGGCGGAACAGGAGTTGGGCTTCACTTATCCAGAGCTCTGGTCAATCTGCACAAAGGCACTTTAACCGCCGAGAACAGAAACGATGGCCCCGGGTCGCGATTTATTATTGAACTGCCACTTGGTAATGCCCACCTACCCGCTGAAGATCTGGTTAGCAGCGAAAATATACTACCTGCACCGATAAACCGTCTGCACCGGAATTTCTTCCCCGACTTATCGCAACTAACATCAAAAAACGGTAAGCGCATAAAAAAACTCAACAAAATTCTTGTGGTGGACGATGAGCAGGAAATACGCGATTATCTGGTGAATGAATTTTCTGATAAATACCATGTGATCAGCGCAGCCGATGGCAAACATGCCTTTGAATTGCTGATGGAGGAAAAACCCTGCCTGGTGATAACTGACATTATGATGCCCGAAATGGATGGAATAACCCTCTGCAAAAAAATAAAAAGTAACCTGCAAACCAGCCATATTCCGGTGGTTTTGTTAACCGCATTGTCGAAAGATGAAAATCGGGCGGAAGGCATAGAAACCGGTGCTGATATGTACGTAGTTAAACCGTTTAGCAGCGATTTTCTCAAAAAAATTGTCAGTAATATTCTTGAAAACAGAAGAAAAGTTTTTGAGCAGCTTAAATCCGAAAACGGGCAGTTTGATGTGGAACAGATCGAGTTGAAATCACACGATGAAATTTTGATGGAAAAAGTAATGACCATCATAAAAGACAACATCTCGAACGAGAAACTGAATGTGGAAATGCTTGCCGACGGTGTTGGCATCAGCCGGGTGCACATGCACCGTAAACTTAAAGAACTCACCAATCAGTCGGCACGCGATTTTATTCGTAATATCCGAATGAAACAGGCAACTTACCTGCTTACCAACAAAGACCTAAGTGTTAGTGAAGTGGCCTTCTCGCTGGGGTATTCCAACCTTTCGCACTTTAGTAATTCGTTTAAAAGCTATTATGGCGTATCACCCACCGAATTTGCCCATAAACAACGTGCAGATTAATTTCTAATTACCAATGTTTTTACAGAACTGGGACTCAATGTAAAATTCACTTCAGAGTTCGTAGCAGCCAGTTCCTCTTTTCCCCGGTTCTGAGAAAGCGATGTGGTATAAGTCGTTGCTGTTGAAAAACCATCAGGCAATTTAAAACTCATCTCAGCCGATTCAGTATCAGAAGCATTTACAAGAACCAATATTATTTCGTTTTCACCTTTGTAAGCAGTCACTGTAATACTTGCAGAAGCATTTTCCAATTGCGCATCAATACGCTCATACCCCGGCCTGATAAACTTTGAAAACTGCGACATGGCATAACCTCTTTTCAGAATAGTCCCACGGCTCGTTCCTTTTTCGCCATCACCCAAAAATGAATAATAGCGACGGATGTACCACCAAATGTAAGCGTTCCAGCTAAACTCCATGGCCGATTGTATTTCCGTGATCATCTCCATGGTTTCGTCCCAGATTATTTTCGGATCAGTATCAGCCGTCCAGTTGTCCGGATTATTTCCGCTATCCAGATTTAACAGGTGTTCCGTCATCCAGAGTTCTTTTCCATTTTGTGCCGCCAGCGGATAGGGAGTCAGTCCCGATCCATACAGGTGACCACCAACAATATCGAGATTCTGCTCAGCAACCGGATCATTCAGAATATCATCGGTGTAGGAATGTTTTGAATTCAGCGATTCGGCCGCCATTACTTTAGCTCCCTGAATGGTGCCGGCGTAATTTCTTACAAAGTCAAACATTTCTTCCGGCGTATACTCGCAGCCTTCATACGAAGCAGCCCAGTCCGGTTCGTTTTGAATAGATACCACATCGATTTTAGCTCCATTCTCGTCCATGAATTGTATAAATTCGTTGATATATCCGGCAAAATCGCTGTAATGTTCCTTCAGCAGCGATCCACCACCATTGGTGCTGTTGTTGCTTTTCCATTCGGCCGGCGGCGACCAGGGCGAAGCCAGCACTTTTACGCCCCGCTCATTCGCTCCTTTAATGCTGTTTACCAATCCGGCCCAGTCGTTCTTGATGGAAGAAAGGCGCACACGATACAATGAAAGTCCGAGTCCGTCATTGTCGGTACTGAATGCCAGATCCATTTCTGCAGAGGTGAGGTAATCCGTTCCCCAGATCATGTTAGCTCCACCAAAACCGGAAATGGTTTGATATGTAACTTCGGGATCGATAACAACAGAATTCTTGGGAATGGGTTTGCCTTCCTGTGCAATGATAACGGTGTCTGTGATATTTTCGCTTAGTGACTTTAATACAATTTGCTGACGATTTACGGTAGAAGTGCGATTTGTATTGTAATACACAGTTACAGTGGTTCGTGTGGTTTCACCATCAACCGCACCCGAACGAGCCGGTGTAACCGCGCTAATAAATTCCTTCCCTTCAATAGCGTCTTCGGCTTTAATGCTCCATTCTGTATACGCCCATTCCACTTCAATTTCGAAAGAACTGCCTTCATACGAAAGTTCCGATGTAGGAATAGTCGACTGAACAAACGAAAGTGAGGCCGTAACCGTGGGTTCATCTTCTTTGCTGCAGGAAAAAAGAACGGCTGAGATGACTCCAAATGCCAGAAATAGTTTTCTGTGAAATGTTTTCATAGTCAAGTTTGAATGTAAAAAGTACAATTAGATGCTAAAACTAATGGATATTTTTTAATCTATTGTATGATTTAAGTTGTGAGCTTTAATGTCAAGAAGAATAGAATTATTTTTAACAAGCGATAATAATATTTTCACCTCAACAGAAATACTTATGCTATTTTTTTAATATGTTTGAAATTATTTCAGAATATTATCCATTACTTATAAATTTCAACACTATCAAATTCCAATTGCTTATTTCGTTGCGATCATAGGAATTAGTACATTGAAAAATCAGATAAAACTAAATCGATGAAACTCTTTACTTTAACTCTTTTTATAGTTGTCTTATTTTCATGCCACGAACCTCAGAAGACTTTAAATACGACTGACCACAATTTGGTTTTCGATCAGCTTGCCGAAAAGTGGGACGAAGCCGTTCCGCTTGGCAATGGTATGCTGGGCTGTCTTATTTGGGAAAAGAATGGCAAACTTCGTTTTTCGCTCGACAGGGCGGATCTGTGGGATTTACGCCCAAAAGAAAACATCAACTTCAACGAATGGAAATTCAATGACGTATATAATTACTGGAAAACGGGAGACTATCAGACAGTGCACCAGCAGTTCGACCGCCCTTCGAATAACTACGCCGCACCGACAAAAATCCCGGCTGCTGCATTAGAGTTTGCTGTAGAAAAGTTGGGGAAAGTAAAACAAGTGACACTCGATTTACCCACTGCAAGCAGCACTGTTGAATGGGAAAATGGCACTATACTTAAAACTTTTATTCAGGCAGATAAATCGATTGGATGGTATCGCTTCGAAAATATTCCGGAAGAAATAAGTACCGAACTGATCGCGCCCGACTACCTGGGAGAGTTCGAAGAGAAACAAGGCGCTCAATCGCTCAGTCAATTAGGATACCCGGCCGGAACAATACAAAAAGAAGCCAACAGCATAACCTACAAGCAGAAAGGCTGGAATGAATTTACGTACGAAGTTCATGTTGAATGGCAAACCAAAGGACAGGTATTGGAAGGTTGCTGGTCGATTTCATCTCAGAAAGACCAAGCACAGAAAAGCGTTCCGGCTACAGAGTTGGTATCAATTGAAGGTTCAAAAGGATTTGATCAATCATTTAAAGAACACTTAAACTGGTGGAAAAATTACTGGGCTCAATCTTCGATTAGCATTCCCGATCCGCTTTTGGAAAAACAGTATTTCCTCGAAATGTATAAGTTTGGAGCAGCTGCACGCGAAAACACGCCTCCTATCTCGTTGCAAGCTGTGTGGACTGCCGACAATGGCCAGATACCACCATGGAAAGGTGATTTCCACCACGACTTGAACACGCAATTGAGTTACTGGCCTTCGTACGCAGGTAACCACCTTCAATTGGAAAAAGGATTTGTGGATTGGTTATGGAACAACCGCCCGGCATTTAAAAAATATACACGCGATTATTTTGAGGTTGAAGGACTAAACGTTCCCGGAGTTACAACTCTGGATGGAGAAGCTATGGGGGGCTGGATTCAGTATTCGATGGGGCAAACTGTTTCGGCCTGGCTGGGGCACAATTTTTACCAACACTGGCGATACTCCATGGACAGGGATTTTCTGAAAACGCGAACCTATCCATGGCTAAAAGACGTTGCCACCTTTTTCGAAAACATAGCAGTAAGTTCTGAATCTGGAGCTCATAAACTTAGGATGAGTTCAAGCCCTGAGATTCATAATAACTCTGCTAAAGCCTGGTTTCCTGAAACTACCAATTTTGACCTGGCACTCATCCGCTGGACATTTGAAAAAGCACAGGAATGTGCCCTGGAACTTGGTTTGAATGAGGAAGCAGAAAGGTGGAAAAAAGAATTGGAACTTTGGCCGGATTATGCCATCGATCCGGAAACGGGATTTATGTTCGCTCCGGGCTTTCCTTATGATGAGTCGCACAGGCACTTTTCTCACCTGATGGCCTTTCATCCGCTGGGATTGGTAGATGTTTCTATCGGAGAAGCAGATAAAACTACAATTGAAAATACACTCAAAAACCTTTCGAAACAAGGTTCTTCGGCGTGGGTCGGATATTCGTTTAGCTGGCAGGGTAACCTCTATGCCCGGGCATTCGACGGCGAAAAAGCAGCCGACGCACTACGCACTTTTGCTGAATGCTTCTGCTCAAAAAATTCATTTCACCTGAATGGCGACCAGTGCAAAGCCGGACATTCAAACTTTACGTATCGCCCGTTTACGCTCGAAGGGAATTTTGCTTTTGCCTCGGGGATTCAGGAAATGTTGCTTCAAAGTCACACAGGAGTTATTCAGGTGTTTCCGGCTCTTCCTGCCGGGTGGAAAACAGCCAGCTTCGACAAATTAAGAGCCAACGGTGCATTTGTTGTGTCTGCAGAACTGAAAGACGGTAGAACAGATAATGTCAACATCACATCAGAAAAAGGTGGCATTGTAGTCATTGCGAATCCTTTTAAAAGCGCTTTCAAGGTCAATCGAAAATACACGATGAAAGACAACATTATTTACATCAACACCAAAGCAGGAGAAACCATCCAACTAACTAAAAAGAACTGATTATGACTCATTCACTTAAACATGTATTTATTGTATTGATCGTTTTATCTTTTTGGGGCTGCTCCCCATCAGCGAATAAGGTAGAACAGCAGCAGCCGAATATCCTTTTGATCATTTCCGACGATCAGGGTTATGCCGACTTCTCCCCTTTTGAAAATCACTCTGCTGAGATTTCGACTCCCAACATGAATCGACTGGCAGAGAGTGGAATGATATTTACACAAGCTTACACAACGGCACCAGTTTGCAGTCCGTCGAGAGCGGGCTTGAATACCGGAAAATTTCAGTTTCGTTGGGACGAAAAAGCCGGCTGGGGACCAGGGCTACCCGACAGTGTACTTACCATCGCCGAATACCTGAAAGCTGCCGGTTACACCACGGCCAGAATCGGCAAAAGCGATTACGGTATAAACTACCACCGGTTCGATGTCAGGGAATATCCGTTGAACCATGGCTATGACCATTTTCTGGGTTTTAGTGCACATGCTCACGACTACTGGCTGAATTCGGAGGAGAGTGCCAAACGTACGCCCGATCCAAATGGAACCAGTGCACACCTTGGCCCGTTGATGAGTGACGAGGCATATAAAAGCTACGAAGATGGTTACCTGACCGATATTTTTACCGACGAGGCTATCAGCTATTTTAAGTCGAAAAAAGATCAGCCTTTCTTTCTCACGTTAGCCTACAATTCGGTGCATCACGTAATACACGAGGTTCCACAAAAATACCTCGACAAATACGAAGTGAAACCCATTCACAATTACGATCCCGACAGCATGGAAACTTTCGGAAATCAAAAGCCCGGTTCATATTCGGCCTATTACGAAAAATATACCCGGCTGGGGACAATTCAGGATGAGGATATGCGAAAATATTACCTGGCCAACCTTAACTGCCTCGATGATAATATCGGACGAGTTTTAGATGCGTTAAAAGCGGAAGGACTGGATAAAAACACGCTTATTATTTACATTTCCGACAACGGCGGTTCCCCGATCACAGGCGCTTTGAATGCACCGCTTTCGGCCGGAAAATATTCCTTATGGGAAGGTGGTATTCGTGTACCAATGGCAATTTCCTGGCCGGGAAAAGTAGAGGCCGGTAGTGTTCAAAAGAATTATGTTTCTGCCACCGATATTTTACCAACCATTACTGAAGCGGCCGGCATTAAGCTAACCGACCAAATGATTGACGGGAAAAACCTTTTAAAACCAGATACCGATCAGGAACGCCTAATGGTTTGGAAGTGGGGTAATACCTGGGCAGTTCGCAATGGCCCGTGGAAACTAACCAATACCAACGAATCGTGGGGAAAAGGACGTCCTTCGGCACAGTACATAAAGCCTGTTTCGAATAACTTTAGTCTGAAACTTTTCAACCTCGAAAACGATCCCGGTGAAAGGATAAATCTGGCTGAAGAAATGCCGGACAAAGTGGTAGAATTACAGAATTCATACAATAACTGGTGTTCCATAAATCTTGGAAAGTATTAGCCTCTCAAAAACCGGCCTTAACAACCATTTTTTAACCGTTTGTAAATGAACACAACAAAAAATCATAATCAGTACAAATTGAAATCTATTGCTTCATATAAAACTTTGTGCTTCCTTTTTACCTTGTTTCTACAAATTTCAGTATTTGCTCAATCCAATCAAATCAACCTTTCCGGAAACTGGACTGTAAAACTCGATCCCGAAAATGAATGGGTTAAAAAGGGAGATTGCAAAACCGAAGGCAGCATAATTCTGCCCGCTTCGCTTGCCGAATTTGGCTATGGTTTTAAAACCGACTCATCGGATTTTGGAATTCTGACACCATCGTATAAATACATTGGCAAAGCTTGGTATTCGCGCGAAATCGATATTCCTGCAAGCTGGAAGAACAAGCAGATTGAAGTATATCTTGAACGCGTTCTATGGGAATCGCGTGTGTTTATCGACGGAACGGAACTGAGCAGAAATGATGCACTCGGTACAGCACATGTTCATCAACTTGGCGAGCTAAAACCGGGCGTACACCAGCTGACTGTTTTGGTAGACAACGATATGATTCACAACATTGGCGACAAAGGACACGGCTACGGCGAATACACTCAAAGTATCTGGAACGGTATCGTTGGACGCATGGAAATGAAAGCATTTGATCCCGTTCATATCGCCGATGTACGCACTTTCCCTGAAATAAATGAAGATCTGCTGACACTGGAAGTGAACCTGAATACAGCAGCTAAAAAAGCAGTGGTTTTGAGTTACAACATTAAACCTCTTAATGAGAATTCGGAGGTTTTGCATGGAGAAAAAACCTTTCGACCAACACAGGGGCAACAGCAGTTTGAACTTGAAATACAGGCTGAGGGGAAACTTAAAAAATGGAGTGAATTTTCGCCAGAAGTGTATGAACTTGAAGTAAAACTGAGCACTGGCAAAAATTTGGATACACATGCTACCGAGTTTGGTTATTACGAAGTCAGCAAAAGCAAGCATAAGGTTCTCATCAACGGAAAACCCGTATTTCTTCGTGGCAACCTCGACTGTGTTCATTTTCCGATTACTGGATACCCGTCCTGCAATATTGAAGACTGGGAACGGATTTTCAATATCTACAAAGATTATGGATTGAACCACGTTCGCTTTCATTCGTGGTGTCCGCCCGAAGCCGCTTTTAAAGCTGCGAACCGTATTGGAATTTATATTCAGGCTGAATCATCAATTTGGATCGACTGGTGGATGAGCGTTGACAACACCGAACGCGGACGTCCCGAAATGAATACCAAAGGATTTCCAAAAGGACTGGGATACAATGTCTCGCGCGACAGTTTTGTGGTGGAAGAAATGAATCGAGTGATTGATTTCTATGGGAATAATCCCTCGTTTACCATGTTTTGTATTGGCAACGAGCTCGGTAATTCAGATTTTGATGTGATGAAAGAATGGGTGGCTGATCTGAAACAGAAAGATCCCCGCCGTTTGTATGCTGTTTCTACCGCCCGACAAATAACCGAAGTAGATGATTATTCAGCTACACACAGTCTGCATGGAATTGGCCGTACAAGAGGTTTAAACGGATCGCGAACCAATTGGGATTTCGAAGAAAATTACAGCAAAATGGATATTCCCATTATTGCGCACGAAATTGGTCAGTGGCCTGTTTATCCGCGATGGACCGAAATCGACAAATATACCGGAACGCAAATAGCCAGAAACCTGCAGGAAATGAAAGCACAGGCAGAAAAAAATGGCATTGCCGGTCAAAATGAAAAACTGGTACAGGCTTCGGGAGCACTCAACCAGATCATGTACAAATACGAAACCGAATCGTTTCTGCGGACCGAAAGTTGTGCAGGAGTCCAGTTGCTTAGTATGCAAGATTACCAGGGACAGGGTGAAGCGCTGATCGGCTGGCTGGATTGTTTTTGGGATAGTAAACAAATTACAACACCAGAGAAATTCAGGCAACATTTTACGACCACCGTGCCGCTGTTAAGAATGGAAAAAATGGTGTGGCAAAGCATCGAAGTTTTTACTGCGGAAGCTCAACTGGCACATTATGGCGATACCGATTTGAATGAAAAATGCAGCTGGACAATTACCGATAATTCAGGAAATGTTCTGGCTAAAGGAAAATTTGCACCTCAACAGTTTAAGCAGGGTTCTTTGAACGATCTTGGCAAAATCGTATTCAATCTGAACCAAATAACAACGGAACAGGAACTTGTGGTAAACATTGAAGTGGAAAATACCGGATTCCTTAACAACTGGAACCTTTGGGTGTATCCTGAAGAATTATCCGAGCTTGAAAATGCTGACGAAATAATGCTTTGTTCCGAACTCACCAACGAAGCACTGCAAGAGTTAAACGACGGGAAAATGGTACTACTAAACGCCAATAAACTGGGAACTGAAGAAAACTCGGTTGCGGCACATTTCTTCCCACTTTACTGGTCGCTGACCTTTTTCCCGGGGCAGGGAAAAACAAACATTGGCCTGGCTCTCGATGAGTACCATCCGGCTTTTTCTGAATTCCCAACATCCTATCATTCCGACTGGCAATGGGAAAGCATCAGCAAAAACAGCAAAGGATTTATTCTGAACGATCTGCCGGCGAAGTACACACCAATCGCACAGCCGGTTGATGATTTTCACCGAAACCACAAAATAGGATCGATATTCGAACTCAAAGTCGGGAAAGGAAAATTGTTGGTTTGTGGCTACGATCTGGGGACAGAACTCCCGGTTGCCCGACAGCTGAAACACAGTCTGCTAAGCTACATGCAGTCAGATGCATTCGATCCGAAACAAGCCGTGAGCAAAGAATGGCTGCAAAGTTTGTTTCCACGAATACCTACAGCCGAAAATGCACAGGTTGACAGCGATTTCGAAAATGCTATTTTCCACCTGAAAGCAGCGGCTAAGTTGGACAGCAAAAATGAAAACCTGCCATGGTCAAGAAATGAAGATCAGGTTATTGTAGCCAACGATATAAGCTATTCGGTAAAAGCCGACGGAATCTGGAAAGATGACCACATTTCGGCCTGGCACGGAAAAGAAATGGAAGTGAACCTGAAATGTCCCGACGGAATTCTTGGAACTTTGCTGGTACATTTCAGCGATTGGAACAACAACGGCAGAACCGGAGTGTTGGAATTTGAAGGTCGCAAAACAAAACTGGAAAAACATACAGGAGAAGGACAATGGGTGAAATTTCATGTGATGCGCGAAGATAGCAACGATGGCAGGTTAAAGCTTAAAACCAGTGCAATGACCGGCCCTAACTTAATGATCACTGAAATCATTTTACTAAAGGAATAAGTAAGTTCCGGAAAACCTGTAAATTAGGAGGACATAAACCAACAAAATGAAAACTAAACTAATCCTAATTCTTTTTTGTGCGGCTTCAATCTGGTCGTGTTCAAACCGGAAAGTTGCGCAGATTGACCTTTCTGGCGAATGGCAGTTCCAAACCGATCCGGACGATCGTGGTGAACTTGAAAAATGGTACAATACTGATTTACAGGAATCAGTCAGGCTACCGGGCTCGATGGTTGAAAACGGGAAAGGAAATGACATTACGCTGGAAACTAAATGGACCGGTGGTATTCAGAATCCGGAATGGTACAAGGATCCGAATTATGCGCCATATACCGATGCGGAAAATATACGTTTTCCTTTTTGGCTTCAACCCGATAAAAAATACACCGGCGCTGCCTGGTATCAAAAAACGATCACAATCCCGGCAAACTGGGAAGGAAAAAACATAAAGTTGAATCTCGAGCGTCCCCACTGGGAGTCAAAAATCTGGATCAACGGGGAGTATGTCGGCACACAGAACAGTCTGGCGACTCCACATGTTTACACGGTAAGTGCTTTACTTAAAATCGGAGAAAACACACTTACAATCTGCATCGACAACCGGATAAAAGAGGTTGATCCCGGCATTAATTCGCATAGCATTACCGATCATACGCAAAGCAACTGGAACGGTATTGTGGGAGATATTTCACTCCGCGCTTTTAATAAAATTTACATCGACGATATTCAGTTATTCCCGGATGCAACAAATAAAAATGTAACAATAAAAGCGACGCTAATCAACTCCGGAAATGAGTTACAAACATCCGATCTCAGTGCAGTTGCATCACTAAAAAGCACCGGAACCAAAAATGCAGCAAAGTCGCAAAGCTTTGAGCTGAATCCCGGAGAAAACGAAATCGAAATGATCTACCCGTTGGGTGAAGATGCACTGCTTTGGGACGAATTCAATCCGAATGTTTATGCCTTAACTGTAAATCTGAAATCAGGACGGGAAAGCGACAGCAGAACAGCTGATTTCGGACTGCGTGAATTTAAACCTGAGGATACAAGGTTTGTCATTAACGGGCGCCCTGTATTTTTGCGTGGAACACTGGAATGTGCCATTTTCCCCTTAACCGGCTACCCTCCCACCCAAACTGATTACTGGAGAAAAATATACACGGCCGTAAAAGCGCATGGATTAAATCATGTACGCTTCCACTCCTGGTGTCCGCCCAAAGCGGCATTCGAGGTTGCCGACGAAATGGGTGTTTACCTGCAGGTGGAGTGTTCGTCGTGGGCCAACCAAAGTACAAAACTGGGAAGTGGCCTGCCAATCGATAAATACATTTGGGACGAAAGTAAGCGCATTGTAAAAGCTTATGGAAATCATCCGTCGTTTGTGATGCTAGCCTATGGAAATGAACCGGGTGGTCCGAATTACAGGGATTTTCTCACTGAATTTGTGAATTACTGGAAAGCAAATGATAATCGCCGAGTGTATACAAGCGCAGCTGGCTGGCCGGCACTTCCGGTAAACCAGTACCACGATATCCCGGCTCCGCGTATTCAGGGTTGGGGAGAACAACTAAACAGCATTATTAATGGTCAGGCGCCAAAAACGGATTACGACTGGACAAATAAACTGCCCGGCGATGGAATCCCGGTAGTGAGCCACGAAATAGGTCAGTGGTGCGTTTATCCCAATTTCAAAGAGATAGAAAAATACACAGGTGTGCTGAAGGCCAAAAACTTTGAATTGTTTCAGGAAAGCCTGGAAGCCCATAACATGGGAGAGCTGGCAGACAGCTTTTTACTGGCATCCGGAAAAATTCAGGCTCTATGTTACAAAGCCGATATTGAAGCAGCTTTACGAACACCCGGATTTGCAGGCTTCCAGTTACTCGATCTGCATGATTTCCCGGGTCAGGGAACGGCACTGGTTGGTGTACTCGATCCATTCTGGGAAGAAAAAGGTTATATAAGTCCTGAAGAATACAGCAGATTTTGTAATCAAACTGTTCCGCTTGCACGACTTCAGAAACGGATTTTTAACGAAGGTGATTCTTTGCTCACCGATATTGAAGTAGCTCACTTTGGTGAAAAACCTTTGGAGGCCATCAATCCTTTATGGAAGCTTAAGGAGGAAGATAAAGTAATTGCGGAAGGTACATTGGGGCAACAAAACATTCCTGTTGGAAACTGTATTCAACTCGGAAAAATTGCTTATGAATTTCAACCCGAAAACCGCCCACGAAAAGTAACGGTAGAAGTGAGTGTTGGAGATTTTTCGAATAGTTGGGATCTGTGGGTGTATCCGGCTCAACTTTCCACTATCTCTGCAGAAATAATAGTGATTAATAAGCTGGATAAGCAAACCATTTCGGCCTTGCAAAATGGAGCTAAAGTACTGCTTTCAACAAAGAAAGGAAGCATTAAAGAAGGTTATGGCGGCGAAGTGGGAATTGGCTTTTCAAGCATTTTCTGGAATACCGCCTGGACAAACGGACAGAAGCCGCACACACTGGGGATTCTATGCGATCCCAATCATCCGGCACTCAAAGAATTTCCGACCGAATACCACTCGAACTGGCAGTGGTGGGATGCCATGAGTCATTCAAACGCTTTACGACTGGATGTTTTTTCAAAGCCCGTTCAACCGATTGTCAGGGTAATTGATGACTGGGTAACAAACCGCCCGCTCGGATTACTTTTTGAAGCCCGTGTCGGAAAAGGAAAACTACTGGTTTCGGGAGTTGATCTTACTACTGATCTTGAGAACAGGCCTGAAGCACGACAATTGAAGTTCAGTCTCGAAAAATACATGGCCGGCGATAAGTTCAGTCCTTCGGATGAATTATCGGTAAAAGAAATTCAGGAAATGTTTAACTAGTGTCTTGCCAAGTACAAACTGTCACTTGCCAAAACATCCCGATACATATCGGGATGTTTTGGCAATTTAAACAGCTAATAAATCCGTTGTATAATGTTATTGTCGAATAATTATTTTAGCTCCACCGCCTCGACATCCGAATTCGGGACACCAACAATGTCGGTGTATTCCTTAATCATTTCTTTCAAAACATCAGGATAGTTTTCTGCCACATTTTGCTGCTGCCCGATGTCATCACTTAAATTGTAGAGTTGATATTCAGGTGCGTTACCAATTTCAATGTTTACCGAAGTAATTTTTGCCGGGCCTTTGTACGGCGGGATCATCAGCCATTTGCCTTTACGGTAAGCTGTGCGTGATGTGGCTTCCAAAACCAGGTCTATCCGGCCTTTATCTGATTTTCCCATCAAAACATCGAGCATTTCACGACTGTCGGTAGAATTCACTTCTGTTCCGGTAAGCCTTGCAAGCGAAGCCAGCAGATCGATCTGGCTGATCAAAGCATCTGATTTAGCCGGGGTAATTTTCCCTTTCCAGTAAGTGACAAACGGCACACGTGTTCCAGCTTCAAACAAGCTGTATTTTCCACCTCTCAGTCCTGCTTTCGGATCGTGATCGCCAAGTCTTTCAACCGCATCGTCGTAATAGCCATCGTTCAACACGGGACCATTATCGCTCGAGAAAATAATCAGTGTATTTTCCAGGATTCCTTCTTCTTCCAGCGTTTTTACAAACTCACCAATACACCAGTCGGCTTCCACAATTACATCGCCACGCGGGCCAAGATCGGTACTTCCAACAAACCGTGGATTTGGCGTACGTGGAACGTGTGGTTGTTGCAGTGCATAATACAAAAAGAAAGGTTCGTCTATGTGCTGCTTCACATAATCCTGAGCTTTTGCCAGAAAATGATCGGCCATATCCACATCGCTCCATTTTGCCTTCTCTCCGCCCTTCATAAATCCGATCCGGGGAATTCCGTTTACAATTGAATTATTGTGTCCATGGTGCCAGCGCATGGTCAGTAACTCGGGATTATCTTTTCCGGTCGGCTCACCTTCAAAATTTTTCTGATAGTTCACCTCAATCGGATCGTTCGGATCCAGTCCTTCTACCAAACCGTTTTCAAGATATACCGTAGGAACCCTGTCCTGTGTAGCTGCCATAATGTATGAATAATCGAAACCTACTTCGTTTGGCCCCGGAGAAACATGCTCGTTCCAATTCACATGTCCGGTTCCCAAACCAAGGTGCCATTTACCCACGACTCCGGTGTAATATCCTTGTTTCTTCAACATTTTCGGAATTGTTACCTGTGCTGTGTCGATAATCAGCGGAGCAGTGCCGGGCAAGATCTTGGCATCTTTGTTTCGCCATGGATAAACGCCGGTTAAAATAGCGTACCGGCTCGGGGTGCACGTAGCCGAAGAAGCATGGCCATCGGTAAACATCACTCCTTCGTTGGCCAAACGATCCATGTTTGGCGTTTGAATTTCTGTGGCTCCGTAAGCACCTATATCTCCATATCCCAGATCATCCATGTAAATAATCACGATATTTGGTTTTGCGTCAGGCGACGTCGTTTCTTTTGTAGATTTACTATCTGTTGAACATGCAGCAAGCAGAATAGAAAATACCAAAATAACTGAATTAAAGGCAGTTCTGAGTTTATTCATTTTTATAAATTTTTCTGATTATACATTTTTAATCTTTGATCACTTCAAAGCGAAATCTCTTCTTTTTAATACGAGTTGGTTCATTACGGTGAATAGTATTATTTACATTGAATAGCTCCCAGATCCGGTAAGCCGTCAATTTTATTGCCAAAGTAATCATATTCTACATCTAACCCGATCGATAATCCAATTGGATCGCCCGGAATTGGTTCAATAGTTATCCCTTTATCTTTTATCAGATCAATATTATCAGGGATGTAATCCTCAGCGTTTAATCCACCAGGATTCTTAAATTGCGGATCGCCAAAAAAAGGCTGTGCATCCTGAATAATTACAGATTCCGGAATGATCCCACCTCGTTGATAAAGGTTATTCATAAATACTACATTCTGGATAGTTCCGGAACCGGAATTCACTGCTTCATTATCATTCACATCAATAGATTTACCCATGATGTAAAAAATGTTGTTGGCAATCAAAATCCCGTCGGTAGTTTTTGCAAACGAGAATCGCGTGTCGTATTCTTCTTTTACAAAAATGGTGTTATTATAAATGTATGAATTAAAAGGCCCTTTTCGTGGAGCTTTGCCCACATAGCCACTGGTCCACAAAACTTTACCGTCGTGAACAACACCTTTTACACCTTTTTGCCGATACCCGTCATTAATACTCACATTATACCGGTAACAGCAGTTGTGATCATTTCCAAGAATTTCGACAAATCCGCCCGAATTATTGACACTCAGGTTGTATTGAACCACCACATTTTTGCAATTGTAATCGATGTGGGCGCCATAGGAATCCATTTTCCCCCAGGCATTCATAAACTTGTTCTTCTCAATCAGTACGTTCTCACTTGTCCATGGCCAGATACCGCTTCCACGATTATGCATTCGAGGATCGGCATCAGAGCCGGTATAATTAGTAACATTTCCCCGTACCAATACATGTTTACACAGCCCCGGAACCATTCCGGGTCCGCCAATGTTTTCGAGTACATTATTTACTATTGTTAAGCTGTCGAGGTAGGATCGCTCGTCGTTTTTTACACTTCCAAATGCGCGTATTCCGGTGTGTCCGGTCATTTCAATTTTGCAATTTTCAATGGTTACATTTTTGATGCGCGCCTCGTTGTTTTTCATTCGAATGAATATGCCGTAACCCAGATTCGAAGTCGGATTCTGACCATCTTTCTCCACATTTTCAGTGGCAAAAATATGATGAATATGAAGATTGCTGAGTTTAATATTCGGATGAAATCCGGCATTTTCGGCTTCAATCAAAACACCGTATCGCAAAGTCTTAGCCTGTTCTTCAAAAGGTTCTCCGGCATCAGAGGTAAGTTCCAGGTTTTCGATTTGAATATTACTCGCATTGTTTAAATAAATGGCCGTTAAATAGCCCTTGGCATCAATTACCGGATTTGCTGAATTGCCGTCGTCAACAGCAGAATAAGAAGAAACAATAATCGGTTCATTAGTTGTTCCACTTCCTGTTATAACCAATTTCCCTTCAAATCTACTTCCTTCGGCAAGTAATACTTTCATACCCGGTTCAAGATGCGCATCATTTATCTTTGCCAAACTTTTCCAGGCCGTTTCAGGTGTCAGCCCGTCATTTAAATCATTCCCCGAACTGCTGTTCAGATAATACGCATTCATTTCCTCAGAGCTTTTAGCACAGCCGGCCAGTAATAGCGCCATTATCGAGAAAAATATAAATGCTCTCCTTTGTTTCTTCATTTTATATTCGTTTAGGTTATTTATATGATTTTCCTTAAATCAATCAGCTTAATTTATTCTACCAAAAGAAATTTGCAGTCGTGAGGATCAATTATAAATGCTGTTTTATCGCTTAAACGATACTTCTTTTCTGTATACACATCACGAGCATTGGCGCCTTTGTCAAATCCAAGTTCCGCCCGACTTAATCCTATATTCGTTTTTTGATCCGAAGTTGTATTAATGACCAGAATAGCGCTTTTTCCGTTTCGCAGATCTTTCTTCCACATCTCAACTCCATCTTCAGCATAAATAAACTTCCCTTGTTCCGTCGGATCCTGATTTATTGAAATGGCTGTTTTATTTGTAATCAAATTCTTCTCAGCTTTTGACATATTGCGCGGATCGTTACCTAAAAAAAGCGGGGAAGACATAATACACCACAATGCAAAATGCGATTGCTGTTCCGCCAGGTTCAGCCCATTGTCACCCACCGCCAGCATATCGGGATCATTCCAGTAACCGGCCCCTGCAAACTTCGCGGCTTCATTGTTAATGTGAGCTATTCCCATTACTGATCGGGTATATTTTGGATTGTTCCCTTTATCATTTACGGTAAAAAAGCCACCACCGGAAACTTTGGCTCCAATATCCCCGGTTGTTCTTGACATGTTACAGATCTCCGGATTCCATTCCCTGAATTTATAAGCACTGATACTTAAAACAATATCTCTTCCCTTTTCATCCAGAATCTTCCTCCATTTTCGGTAAATCTCCTCGGTCTTCTCTTCTGTCCAGCAGTTTCCCTCACAATCAAGTTCCAGTTTGCATCGGTCCACTTTCAGGAAATCAACTCCCCAGTCTATGAACTGGTCAATATGTAACTCTTCAATGTTGTATGCTCCTACCTCATCGCCACCGCAATCGTGAGTTCCTGGAACTGTGTGAAGGCCAAATTTCAATCCTTTTGAATGCGCATAATCAGCCAATGGCTTTATTCCATGTGGAAACTTTACAGGATGTGCCATCAAACTGCCATCATCTGCCAGTTTTGTATCTCTCCAACCACCATCGACAACCACAAAATTATAACCGGCATCTTTTAATCCCGACTCGGCAATGGCCTCAATACATTCGCGAACAATGTCCTCGTTGATGGAGTTTTTCCCAAAGTAGTTCCAGCTATTCCAGCCCATTGGCGGACCCGGGCACAGCGCTTTAAAATCCTGAGCCGTTGTAACAGAAAAAAACAAGGAAAAAACAATTAGTATCAAATTTTTCATGTTTTATACTTTGTGTCAATGTTGATTCACTTTAAAGTATTCTGAATCATTGTGTTCCGAAAGCATCAGATCAGTTAGTTCTTTTACAATCTCCGGATACTGATCAGCAACATCATTCTCCTCACCAATATCATTTTTAAGATTGTAAAGTTCTATGTCAGCATCCGGATTTTTATACAAATTCTTACGAACACCTTTCCAATCGCCCACTCTAATTGCTTCGCTGAGCAAATAATTTCGTGGATTGGTACTACCCGGCTTCCAACTGTAGTTATAATTAAAATATTCCCAGTACAATAATTTATGTTGTTCTTGATCTTGATTCAGCAAGGCAGGTAAAAAGGAGATGCCATCGATTTCTGTCGGCGCTTTGCATCCCACAAGATCACAGGCAGTTGGCAGAAAATCCCAGAATGCTGAAACATGATCCGATTTTGATCCGGCTTCGATCTTCCCGGGCCAACGCACAATTAACGGCGAACGGATTCCACCTTCATAACAGTCCGTCTTGTAACCACGAAATGGCCCTTGACTTCCAAAAAAGCTACTGATCTCTTTTACTCCCCCATTGTCGCTGGCAAAGAAAACAATGGTATTTTCATCCAGATTCAGCGAATCAAGCAAGGAAAATATGCGGCCAATATCCTTATCCATTCGGGTAGTCATGGCCGCGTAATTTTTTTGTTTCTCCGTCCAGCTTTCATTTGAATAGGGTTCATCATCAGGGACCTGGTATTTCCCGTGAGGGATAGTAAACGGCAGGTACAGAAAAAAAGGATTAGCTTTATTCTTTCGAATAAAATCGAGTGATTCCTCTGCAAACAGATCATGACTGTATTCTCTGTCAAGCATCACTTTTTCGTAATTCCACCAGAGATGATCGGGATAATATTCATGTGCCAACCGCTGATCGAGATAGCAAAACGAATAGTCGAATCCCTGTTTATTGGGGTGTCCCTCGTCACTTGGCCCTCCCAGTCCCCACTTTCCAATTATACCTGTTTTATAACCTGCTTCTTTCAACTTTTCAGCTACTGTTATGGTTTTATCGGGCAGTGGAAGATTTCCCTCGCTCGGCATGGCAAAGTTGCCTTTTACATAGCCGTGTCCTGTGTGATAACCGGTCATCAGTGTTCCACGCGAAGGCGCGCAAACCGTGCTACCCGCATAATGCTGTGTGAACAACATTCCTTCGGCGGCCATTTTATCAATATTGGGTGTCTTAATCTTTTGCTGGCCATAACATCCCAAATCATAAACGCCCATATCATCAGCCAGAATGTATATGATATTTGGACGTTCAGGATTTACCTTTTCTTCTGAATAAATTGGTTTGCTGCAATTTATAAACAGAATAGCAAACAATGCAATCCAGTATGTTTTTTTCGATGTCATTTATTGATTGTGTCTACAATTTCTAACATTTCTGCTTTTAACTCCTTCTTCCTGTCCTGATAATTTTTATCATCTGAAAGATTTGTCCATTCATAAGGATCTGTTGCATTATGGTACAGTTCTTCCGATCCGTCCAGGTATAAAATATAGCGCCAATCCTGCGTTCGATAAGAATAGGTTTGCTTCATTTTATCGCTTCGGTTTAATCCGTTGCCCACCATACTCAGTGCACCATTCGGACCATCCCATTCGTTTGTATCAGGATCTTCAAGAAAGGGAGTCAGACTGTGTCCGCACAAATTGATCCCATCAACACTTTTTTTGTTATCGCCTTCCAAATTACACAGATCAATCAAAGTCGGGAATATATCCACGAGTGAGGCAGGATGTTTTACTTTCGCTCCTTTTTTACTTTGCGGATTTCGCAGTATCATGGGAATGCGCGTACTTTCTTCCCACGGAGAATTTTTGAAAAGGTAATCCTTCTCTCCCATCTGCCAACCATGATCAGCGACCAAAACAATAATGGTGTTTTCCTTAAACCTGCTGTTATCAATGGCGTCAACCACTTTACCGATTTGCGCATCGGTAAAAGCGATACAGGCAAGGTAGGCCTGCAGAAAATGCTTCAATCCTTCCTCTGCATTACCATCATACGATTCCTTCAGGGTACGGTAATAGCGCAGGCCTTTCATTTCCGCCGGGTAAATGTCTTTATAATGCGTATCTGTATTATCGCCCGGTTTTATTTCTGAAAGCTGTATTTCATCGATGGGAAACATATCGAAATACTTTTTCGGCGCATAAAGCGGTGTGTGTGGCCGTACAAAGCCAATTCCCATAAAGAAGGGTTTTTCGCTGTTTTCGGCATCTAATTCTTCAATACGTTTTACCGCCCATTCCGAATGCATTTCGTCGGGCATCAGGTCGCGGACATCTTCTGATTTGTATTCGAGAAAATCTTTTTTCCCACGCGAATAAATCCACCCCGTTTTATTCCCGTGTGAAATGCTATCAGGGAAAGTAGGAACATCGGATAAAGGAGCAAACGAACCATCTATTGGCCCGATATTGCGATAGGGTTCAGGTACCGATGGATGACCGACCGGCTCGATACCATTAAAAGCCAGTGGGCCGTAATTGTTGATGTTGATTCCCCACTCCTGCCAGAAGTCTTTTCTATGGTGGTGAAGCAATTTACCACTTCCCATCACATGGTAACCGTTCCCGGAAAAGCACTCCATAATTGTTTTATTGTTCTGAAGTTCCGGAATATCTTTTAAGGCAGTCCAGCCGAAATCGCCCGAGGCAAAAGGATAAACTCCTGTAAATAAACTGTTGCGGGAAGGTGCACAAACCGGGCAGTTACTGTGTGCGTTGGTAAACGAAGTACCCGACTTCGCCAGTTTATCGATATTTGGTGTTTTTACCTGCGGATGACCGCCAAATGCTCCTTCATAGTCATTCAGGTCGTCGACAATAATAAACACCACATTGGGCTTTGTATTCGTTGTGGCCGGTTGAGCCTTTATCCGACCGATCCCGACTACAACAAATACGCCTGTTAATGCAAAGGCAAGAAGTTTATTAAGGTTCATTTGGTTTAGGTATTCTTAATCCTTTAGTTTTTCAAATCTGTCAGGATGCAGTTCGTTATACTTTTTATCCTCCCTTAAGCCCATAAATATCGGATCCTGCATTTCTTCACTCCATTTCCGGAACTCTTTTGTAAGTTCATCGACACGATCAGTATTCGATTGACTGACATTTTGCGCTTCTGAAATATCTGTTCCGAGATCAAACAGCATATTTGTTTCCCCTCCTTTTATCAGCAGTTTATCATCTCCCCGGCGAATGGCATAATCCTGTGCATCAAATTTTCTCCAAAATAACTTATCATGCGGGAGCGACTTGTTCTGGCCATTTAAATAGGGAATCAGATTTGTTCCGTCAATCTCATTTTTAAGTGATATTTCCTTACCGGTTTGAGCAATAATCGTTGCAAAAATATCAAGTGAGATTACAGGATTATCGTACACTTCACCTGCAGGAATCGTTCCGGGCCATTTCATGGCAAACGGTACCCGAATTCCCCCTTCAAACAAATCGCCTTTTTGTCCGCGTAAAACTCCGTTGTCCGAAGCGTTGTGGTTTTCCGGTCCACCATTGTCAGATAAAAATACTACAAGTGTATTTTCATCGAGATGCAATTCTGCCAGTTTATTCAATATGAGTCCGACCCCATCGTCAACTGCGCTTACCATGGCGGCGTAGGTTTTTCTTTTCTTCTCACTGATATTGTCGAACCTGCTTAGGTATTTTTCGGTTGCCTGTAATGGCGCGTGTGGAGCATTGTAGGCCAGGTAGATAAAAAACGGATTGTCCTTGTTTTCTTCGATGTACGAAACAGCTTCTCTCGAAAAAGCATCGGTCAGGTACTCTGTTTCATCTACTCGTTCGTAATTTCGAAGCAGCCGTGTTTTGTAACCATCGTATTGCGACTTTGCCTCGAAAGGATCATTCAGTGTCAATTCTTCAGGAAAATAACGATGACCTCCACTCAAAAATCCGTAAAAATCGTCGAATCCTCTTTTTAACGGGTGCAACGATTCATGAGCTCCCATGTGCCATTTCCCAATTGCCAGTGATTTGTATCCTGCTTTCCCCAATGCATCGGCAAGTGTTTCTTCGCTAAGTGGCAGACCCATTTCCAGATCGTTTGGTGCAAATAACGGATTTCTACTAAAACCAAAACGGTCCTGGTACCTGCCGGTGAGAAGACCGGCTCTGCTGGGACCACAAACGCAGTAACTTACATAGCCGTTGGTAAAGCGCACACCACCTTCTGCCAGTTTATCGATATGAGGCGTTGGAATATCGGTACAACCATTAAAACCCACGTCGGCATAGCCCATATCATCCACCAGAATCACTATCAGATTTGGAGGAACAGTTTTCTTCTCCTGGGTGCACGCTGCAGAAACAGCGGTGAGAAATAACATGTAAAGCAGCACTCTTTTCATATCAGCTCTTTGTGTTATTTAATTTGGACCTTGAATTTTTGTTTTAAGCTGTAAAGCCAGGGACCAAAAGTTATGGCCCCTGGATTCATCTAACCAAACAAAACTATACTAGTATCCCGGATTTTCCACTAAATTCGGATTATCAGCCAATCGACCTAAACCCATCGGAAAATAGTAGTTGCGCTCTGTGAAAGTTCTTATGTTTCCAAAATCGGCATCTTTAATTTTAAGGGTATACATACCTTCCTCAATATAGTATTCCCATGTTACGCCGTTAAATCCCTTGCCGTTTAATTCTTCTACAGCAATTCTCCAACGACGGATATCCCAGTAACGGTGTTCTTCGTTATATAATTCCACAAATCGCTCATTTCGAATATCTTCTACGGTAAGTGTTTCCTTATCAGGCATTCCTGCACGGTTCCTGATTTCATTTATCAGAGGCTTGGCTTCATCAGCTTTTCCCATTTCGAATTTGGCTTCAGCTGCGTTCAGGTACATTTCACCTGTGCGGAATACAATCCAATCGGAATCGTCTTCGCCATTATAAAGCCCTATAAGAGATTCGTTTACACGCTTTTTTAACAGGACACCGGCTTTAATTCTGTTCCTCCTGGGTGCTACACTAGGCCAGTCCGATCCATCAGGAATGGTTCCAATAGTTTTATTATGAACGTAAACTTTACCATCTCCCCACGGAGTTTCGGGATAGAAGGCATTGGCAAGGAAACGCGGATCTTTGTTTAGGATAATCTCATCCAATGAAAACTTATGATTTCCATCCAACATACTTCTGTCCCAAACAGCCGAAGTTCCGTCGTTGTACTCGTATTTTTCCCATGATTCCAGGTACATCCAGTGATTCGATCCCCATCCGGTTTGGAAACCATCGGGCATGCAATAGAATGTCCAGCCATGTCCTTTTAACAAACCGTAATCATAGACTTCTGCAAAAATAACCTCCGAGTTACCGTCGGTAATAAAAAGGTTGTGGTAATTTGTTTCAGGATCCGGATCTTCTCTGTACAACGGATGCATTCCACCGTTGATTACTGCCATAGATGCATCGTAAGCTTTCTGATAGTAAGAATCGGCTTCGCCAGAAGAGAATCCCAGAAGGCCATTTAACTGTTGCATGCCATATTTTGCAATACTACCTGCATACAACATCGCACGGCTTTTTAAGGCGTAGGCAGCCCATTTTGTCGGACGGCCAAAATTATCAGAACCATAACTTTCCGGTAAAATAGTTACCAGGTCATCCATTTCAGAAGCAATAAAATCATAAATTTCTTTTTCAGAATTACGTTCAACATACAACTCTTCAATGGGCTGATCAATACTCTGAGCTTCAGTGATCAATGGAACGCCACCATAGCGTTTCACCAGTTCGAAATACATAAAAGCTCTTAACCAACGTGCTTCCGCCACTTTTTGTGTTACCTCGTCCGGGTCGAAAGTAGCTTCCTGAAGGATCTCCATAATTTCGTTACAAGAACGAATATTTCCGTATGGCCAATAGTCGAGTCCGCTGTGGGCTCCATTTTCATCCATAATATCCATGGCCACATTATAAGGTGTCTGCCAACCGGCAAAAACATTTTGTTCTCCTCCAGTTACACCGAGATTTGCATGTCCCTCTCCTCCCGACTGAAAGCGTACATTGGCATAGATTTTATTCAGATAGGCGTCCACCAGGACCGGATCATTTTTTACCGCATCTTCTGAAATAATATTGGTTGGAGCAATGTCCAGTATATCACTACAGCTAAACAGAAGAGCGAATAATGGTATTATAAATAATATCTTTTTCATCATCTTATTCTTATTGAGTTTATAACGTTAATCTTATGCCGAAAGTTGCTGTTTTAACCGGCGGGTAATCACGGTTATTGGCACCGGTGATTTCAGGATCAAATGAATGTTTGTAAACACCCAGATTACTGATTGAAAATACATTTGAACCACTGAAATACACTACACAATTTTTAATTCCAATATTGTCCAATAATGATTTTGGCAAAGTGTAAGATAAATTGATGTTCTTGAGCCTCAGATAAGCGGCATCTAAATTCCAAAAATCATTTGCTGTATTGTTATTTGCTGTTGTTCCATTCTGAGTCACCGGAGGTAACTTAAAATCGTCGGGATTGGTAATATAATCCATTCCGTCAGCATCCTGACCAACAATCGCACGATATTTATAGTGATAGTCGATCGGAATTGATTCGTTGGAGAACGGTGCTCTTGCCGAGCCGCCAATCGAAACGATATATCCACTTCCTCCCTGCCACAGCATTCTTAAACTAAATCCTTTCCACTGAGCTCCCATATCGAGACTGTACATGGTATTAGGCAATCCGTTTTTACCAATTACTTTCTGGTCACGCCAGTCGATATAATCATCACCGTTGAGGTCTTTGTAAATGAGGTCACCAACTTTTATCGTTTGGTTTCCGGCTTGATCCTGGTCAATGGTATGGTTATCAATTTGTTCCTGGTTCATAAAAAATCCGTCTGTTACGAATCCCCACTGCCGGTCATCCCACTGGCCTTCATTTACATACCTGGCATTCCAAAGCTTATTGAATTCCAATGTTTCTTCATCCAGATCACCTGTTTCCGGCAACACATCTTCATCCAGTTCAACATATTTTCCCCTGGTCCATCCGATCATTGGTGAAATATCGTAGGAGAAGTCACCAATTTTGTTGTAATGTGTTAATGCAACTTCAATACCGCGGTTATCTCTTTTATTTAAGTTAGTTCTTGGCAAGCTTGCACCAAAGGTGCTTGGAACCTGTTCGGTCGGCTGTGCCAGGATATTTTCCCTAAGGCGGTAGAATGCATCAATCTCAAAACCCAAAAGGCCATCCCAGAAATTTCCATCCAATCCAATGTTACTCATTTTCATAGTTTCCCAGGTAATATTAGGATTAGCTAATCCTGCTGAAGCAATAATAGGTGCGGGAGCTGTACCAAATACATAAAAATTAGTAGAGATGGTGTAGCCCGTTAAATAATCGAACGAGGAAACTGCATCGTTACCTAATATACCGTATGAACCTCTTAACTTGAGGTTGTTTACTGCACTGAAATTCTCTTTGATAAAAGATTCTTCCGAAATCCTCCAGCCAGCACTAACACTTGGAAAGTAACCCCAGCGTCCTTCCGGCGGATATTCACCCGATGCATCAGCACGCATCGAAACCTCGAGCATGTATTTGCCGGCATAATCATAGTTTACACGACCGATGTAACTTACACGAGCCCTTTCATTAAAGTTCTCATTGTTGTCTTTACCTTCTTCAGAAGCATATTTTAGGAATGGTGCTTCAAAAGAAAGAACGTCTTTCCTCGATCCGGTCAAATCTGTATTTTTGTAAGTCCATGCTTCACCTACGAGTACAGCACTGATATTATGATCACCAATTACTTTGTCATAATTCAAGCTGATCTGTGGCAACATCTCATTCGATCGGTATGAATACACGCTCATGTTGTTCGAGTTCTGTGTTCCCCATTTTATCCATGGATCTTCTCCGGCCTGAGCTGCTATCGGATCGTACTCCCAAACATCGAAAGGTTTGGAAACGGTTTTTCTCCAGGTAAAACCATCTTCAAAATTTAAGCGTCCTTTAAGAACCAAGCCTTCAACAAAGGGGATATTGTACTTTAACTGAAGAGCTCCCTGGATCACATTATCTTTCTGATCGCGGTAACCATTGAAATCTGCCAACATTTGGTAATAAGGCGACCTTTGAAGAAATCCTGATGTTGCTGCTCGGGTTGGATCGGCTTCGTGTATTACAGGATATACCGGCTTCGCTGTTTGTAAACTGTTATACATATTATCAGCCGTTACATTAGTTCTGTAAAATTTGGTAGCCCTGTAGGTTAAATCCATGGTTACCTGTAAATCATCAGTAATTTGAGCATCGATGTTTGAACGAACGTTGTAACGGTTAAAATCGTAGTCTCCCGCTTTAAAATTACTCTCCTGATCCGTAAAGCCGGCAGAGACATAATATTTAATCTTTTTTGTACCTCCAGTAGCACTTATATTATGCTGTTGTTGCGGAGTCCAGTCACGATAAAGCTCATCACTCCAGTCGTAGCTTTTATAATCGGTGTTGTCCATCGTATTTATGAGTCTGTTCGCGTCAGGATCGTAGTGTACATGACTGGGGCTGTAATCATCCGGATTTAATCCGGATTCATGCAACAATTCCGCCCATTCTTTTGCGCCGACAAGATCGGGCAAGAAAGTGGGTTGCGTAAAAGATACATTCCCGTGATATGTAATTGTCGCAGGTTTCTCTGTCCCTCTTTTTGTTGTTACAAGAATAACACCGTTACCTGCACGTGCTCCGTAAATTGCGGCGGAAGCATCTTTTAATACACTTATAGATTCAATATCGTTTGGATCGACGTTAGCCAGACTACTTTCTATCCCATCAACCAGCACCAAAGGATTAGTTCCATATCCCCTGATATTTAAGGTTGTTCCATCTTCTCCCGGCAAACCACTGGTCTGACGTGTGTAAAGACCGGCCACCTGCCCTTGTAAAAGCTCGGTGGTGTTTGCCACCGGACGTTGAACAAGTTCTTCCGATTTAACATTACCCACAGCTCCGGTTAAAGTTGCTTTCTTTTGCACACCGTAACCTACGGCAACAACTTCTTCCAGCCCTATGGCATCCACCTTCATGGTAACATCAATTGTTGTTCGTCCATTAATAGGTTCACTTACACTTTGCATACCAATAAATGAGAACACTAAAGTCTCATTTCCGGAAACCTCAAGCGTGTATGCACCATCAGTATCGGTTATGGTACCAATGGTTTTTCCCTGCACAGAGACAGCAACTCCGGGAAGCGGTTCTCCGGCATCGTCTACCACTTTACCGGTAATTGTTTGTTGTGCCCAAACTGCTGAAGCCATAAAGATGGCCACGAACACCAAACACAACTTTCTAATCAAAATTTGATTTGTTTGTTTCATAAGTATTGATTTAGTTATATTAAAGAAACATAAATAGAAGAATCACGATTGCGATAAGTACTATGTATAAAATGACATTGACCGCTCGAAAAGAGAACAGGCTTTTGGGATAGTTTTTCTTCTTATCCATAAGCTTTGGTTTAGTTACAATAAAAACAATACCTCAAAGCTCAATATTTTGAATTTGCTTGAGGTATTTACATTGGGAAATGATGGGTGAAAATTCAATCAAACCTAACTTATTATACTTTTCACAAGAAGGGGAATAATCGGTCAACACAACACACAAAACGCTGATATTTAGAATATTGAAAAATCAATATCTGATCAATTCACTTATTTAAAATCTGTGTCGCAGTGCGAATGAAAAAATGGAAATCGAAAACATGCCCTTATAACTTTTGACGGTATTCGGTAGGTGTACATTTAAACTGTTTTTGAAAAACGGTCCGGAAATGTTTTACGTCGTTGAATCCAACATCGTAAGCAATTTCGGTGATTGTTTTTTCTTTATCGGCCATTAACTGAGCCGCGCGTTTTATTCTCAGCGATCGAATAAATTCTGCGGTAGAATATCCTGTCAAACTTTTCAGCCTCCGATATAATGATGATGTGCTCATGTGCATTTCGGAAGCGAGTGCATCGGAATTAAATTTCGAGTTTTGCAAATTGTCCTCAACAATGGAAATAGCATTTTCAATAAACATTTCCTCCGAAGAAGTTATCTCAACATCAGAAGGTTCCAAACGGACCGATTTACTGTATTTCTTTTGTAACTTTTTGCGTCGTGAGAAAATATTCTTGACTTTCTCGGTCAATAAAACCGGATCGAAAGGTTTAGAGATAAAATCATCGGCTCCGAGTTGTGTGCCAAGGAACCTGAACTGTTCATCATCTTTGGCGGTAAGAAAAATAAGCGGGATGGTTGATGTACTGTCATTTTCACGCAATTTCTTACAAAATTCAAAGCCGTCCATCTCCGGCATCATTACATCTGAAACGATGAGATCAGGTTTTAGTGTCAGTGCTTTCTCATATCCCTCTTTTCCGTTTTCAGCAGTTTCTACATGATATAAGGGAGCTAAAATGGTAAGCAGGTACTCTCTCATTTCCCGGTTATCTTCAACTACCAGTATACATTCATCCGAGGCAATTGCTTCAACAGGCTTATCCGGAAAGATATTTTTCATGACCACATCGCTAATGCCCGAGCGCTTCTTTTCGGCTTTGGGTTCAATAATTTCATCGGGTTTTAAATGTCCGGTTCCCTTTGGTATTGCAAGTGTAAACTGAGTAAGTTTAAAAGGCTCACTTACTACCGATAGATTTCCCTTGTGCAGTTCAGCAAAGTGTTTTGCCAGGGCCAGACCAATGCCTGAACTCCCATCCTTTTTGCTATCGGCTCCCCGGTAAAAGCGGTCAAAAATAAACTCAAGTTCGCTTTTGGGGATTCCGTGACCATTATCAGAAACCGTAAGCAAAACCTCCTCCTCTTCTTCATACAGCGCTACTTCAATTTTGCCATTTTCCTGCACGTGGTTAAAGGCATTGGATAATAAATTATTAAAGATGATCTCAATCTTATCCCTGTCGATCCAAAGATCAGTAGTATTAATCGCAAAATTAGTTTTGAATAGAATGTTGTTTATCTCGGCAAGTTCCTGAAATGGATAACATAATTCGGTAACAAACTCCACTAAGTTTGTTTTTGAAGCCGCCAATTTTTCGTTTCCTGTTTCCAGTTTTCTGAAGTCGAGCAACTGGTTGATCAACTTCATTAGACGAACTGAATTGTTATTGATGATTTTTATTTTGTGCTCGGTCTCTTCTGATAGCTGATATTCCTCTTTTTTGCGCAATAATTCTTTAAGCGGAGCCAGAATCAAGGTTAAGGGTGTGCGAAATTCGTGGGACAGGTTAGTAAAAAACCGCAGGCGCAACTCATGGATTTTCTGATCCTGCCGATGCTTCAGTTTCTCCATTTCGAGACTATTGGCAAGACGTACCTGTTTCACCGCATTCCATCTGATCACCGTAACAATTCCAACAATAGTAATGATGTAAAACAACAGTGCATACCAGGTTTGCCAGAACGGTGGTAGAATTTCAATGGTCAAAGTCGTCGGTTCTGTGTTCCATACATTATGGCTATTGGCACTCATCAACAATAATTCATATTCTCCGGCCCTTAAACTGTTAAAGTTCACAAACCTCCTGGTACCAAGATATTGCCAGTCATTATCATACTTCTCGAGTTTATACTTGTATAAATTACCGCCCTGAGCACGGTAATCGAGCGCCGAGAACCGTATTTCAAAATTGTTAAACCGGTAGGGAACTACAATTTTATCCTCATGAATTATGGACTGATCCATAACCACTTTCGAACCATACTTCTGATCAATGGAAACAGGTTCATTATGAATTCTCAGCTCCGTGAGTATAGGCTTATGCGCGGTAGGAAGCGCTTCTATTTTTCCGGGATTAAAGTAGGTAAGCCCATTTGAGCCACCAAAAAATATCTCGCCCTCCTGGTTTCGAAAAACTGATGCTTCTGTAAAGTTCTTTCCGCCAACACCATCCGTTTCCTTGTAATTTCGAATAGCAAGCTCCTGATCCTGATCTTCGATTCTGGAAATACCAAGGCTTGTACTAATCCAAATATTTCCATCCGAATCTCCTGAAATTCCTTTGATGAAATTACTGGCAAGTCCGTCTTTTTCGGTATACAATTTTAACGTAAAACGGGAATTCTCAGACTCTGATAATTTATTGAGCCCGTTTGGAGTACCGATCCACAAATTTCCGCGAATATCCTGATCGATGCAGGTGATGATGTTTCCGGTAAATTCTCCGTCAATCTCGAAGTTTTCTTCCGCCAGAATAACTGTGGTATCCGAAGGATCATAAAAGTGCAAACCATTATAAGTTCCCACCCAAATTCTTCCGCGGTTATCTTCGTACAAATAACTTATCCTGTCGCTGTTTAAATTACCAGATTCCTTGTCGTTTATATTGAGGGACTTAATCAACTTGTAGTCATTGGTTTTGTCCAGGATATACAATCCACTCATTAAACTGCCTAACCACAGTTTATCCTCTGCATCGATAATTGAAACGATCTGTCGCCTGTTCTCATAGTCCGGGTCAAGTTTTGGCCTGATCATTTGCGGAACATTATCTCGGAACCGGATTACATACAATCCCAGATTTGTTCCTACCCAAATAACACCGTCTTTATCCTCGTATAAATATTTTATGATTAGGAATCGGGACTTATTCACGCCCTGCGGATAAGGTACCGGATAAAAGTTTTCGCGATCGGGCGACCATACCAGGCCACTTCCGATAGTTCCCAGCCACAGATTTTTCTTCCTGTCGTCGACCACCGTCATTATGCGAGTATTCCGAAGTCCTTTAAAGCGTTCCGGATTAAATCCAACAGTTTTAAAGTCCAATTTAGGCGTAAGCACACATATTCCACCACCATTTGTTCCCAGCCAAAGGTTATGGTCTTTGTCCTCGAAAATATTTAAAACGGCATCATAATCCTTGTTCAGCGTTGCCCTGTTCTCAGGATAGATCTGATAGCGCTGAAAAACCTCCTTTGCAGGATCGAAATAATAAAATCCGTTACCCCAGGTTCCCAGCCACACCATACCATTATTATCTAAACATATCGATTCGTAGGCATTAACGTTTTCAATTTCATAACGTGTTCGTTCGTAGGTGTGCAAATCGAATCTGGTCAATCCTGACTCAGCTATCCACAAAACATTTCTTTTTGGGTCATATTTTATTTCATGACATACCATCGAAATATTCGGCTGATCTGCCTGTACGACACTTTCTTTTGTACTGGAGAATCTGTAAAGTCCACCACCGGTACCTACCCAAATATCTCCATTCAGGGTTTCAACAATTGAATTTATTGTTCCGCTTAAGTATCGAATTGATGTTTTCTTATTCTCATCATAAATAATCAATCCGTGGTTCCAGGTCCCCATCCAAATACGACCGTACTTATCTTCATAAAACGACAAAACCCGGCTATCCGGCAAAACTTCACTTTTATTCTTATAATTTGAAATGATATTTGAGAAGACCTCTTTATCTGCATCGTACTTACTTACTCCACCCGACTTGGTTCCAATCCAAATGTTCCCTTCACTATCGACAAACAGCGATTCAATGGATGGATTTACAAGGCTGTTAGAATCACCCGGAACCTGGTTAAAGATCTTAAAATCGTAACCATCGTAACGATTCAATCCGCCACGCGTTCCGATCCAGATAAATCCGTCGTAATCCTGAACGATCGAAGTTACTTCGTTATGCGACAAGCCATTATCTACAGTATAAAAGTTTTTAAGTAATTGTTCGGGCTGAGCACTAATTACAACTGACAAGTACATCAGAAAGAGGGTAAGCTGATATTTGATCAACCTTGTCATATCAGTTAATCTCATTCTTTAGTTCAAACAGTTTTTGTTCAAGAAACTTTCTAATCCAAAAGCAAAGCATCAACTTCAGGTTTTGCCAATATACTAATTCTATTGAATATGCCTGCCTGAAACTGTAATCTAAATATTCCTATTCAGGCTGAACCAACTGATAATGATTGTCATAAAGTTTTAACTGGCGTGCTTTCCAAACGGCACCTTCGAGAAATACCGGATGCGGAAGCGATACGTCCCAATCTCCCAGCTGTTTTAACAGCGATGTGGTAACATCGAGATGATCCAGCGCCACATTATTCTGTTCCGAAATATCTTTTGACAGGTCGAAAAGCAGGGGAAGTCTATCGGGTAAACGCACAAGTTTCCAGTCGCCCTGCCGGATAGCGGCACTGATGGTAAACCGCCAGTTAAAAGATTCATGAGGCGCACCGCTGGCTTTATCCTTCAAATAGGGCATAAGATTAACTCCATCGAATTTTACTTCGTCAGTTTTCACTCCTCCTGCCAGTTCGAAAAAGGTGGCAGCCAGATCGAGTGAAATTACGGGATTTTCATAGGTTTCTCCACCGGGCAAGTTACCGGGCCAACTCATTACAAAAGGAACATGAATACCTCCCTCGAGCAAAATGCCTTTTTGCCCGTTAAAGGGTGCATTGATCGATCCGTTAGAATCACACGGACCGCCATTGTCGCTAAGAAAAACGACCAATGTATTTTCGGCCACTCCATTCTCTTCCAGCGCCTTCATAATGCGTCCCACGTTAACATCGAGTCGGTGAACCATGGCACAATAAGTCCGTCGTTTTTTATCTGTAATGTGTTGGAATAATTCGAGGTCGGCGGCTGTGGCCTGCATGGGTGCATGTGGTGCATTAAACGAGGCGAACAGAAAAAAAGGTTCGTCTTTGTTTCGTTTGATAAAATCAACACATTCATCGCCTTTATCATCGGTAATATAGGTAATTTCCTGGGGTGTTTTGTAATTGCACTCAATCGGAGCTTTGTAACCTTTTCCGTCAGATAAAGCCGCAAAATAATCGTGGCCTCCGCCGGTGTAGCCCCAAAACTGGTCAAATCCGCGTTGTAATGGATGAAATTTTGGCAAGGTACCCAGGTGCCATTTCCCAACCAGTCCGGTGGTGTAATCCAAATTTTGCAGGCGTTTGGCAATTGTTGTTTCCGTGAGTGGCAAACCGTTATATTCTTCATCAAATCCCGGTTGAACACCACCCAGATTATTATCATGACCAAAAGTAACCTGGTTTCTTCCGGTCAGCATTCCCGCCCGTGAAGGACTGCATACCGGTCCCGAAACATATCCGTTAGTGAAATTGACACCGTTTTCAGCCAATCGGTCGATATTTGGCGTTGGTATTTGCGTGCTGCCATTCAAGCTAAGATCAGCAAATCCCAGATCATCGGCAAGTATGATGATAAAATTTGGCTTTTTATCCTGCGCCAATGCGGGTAAAACAAATGCTATCAATAACAATACTAACAAATTCTTCATTTTGGTTTTAGTTTCGGTTTTCGTAATTATTTGGAACAAGATTTAAACTCCCCAGGAAATCCATACAGGCGGCTTTTACATTGTAATTCCTGTCCGGCATTTCGTAAACTTCCCTGATGGTTTCGATAAACGGTTGCTTGTTATCGGTGTACATTAAAAAGTTTATCGCAAGCAAGGAGATATCGGGATTCGAAGATTTACAGGCTTCCATCAGTGCCTGTTCGGCGTTCCTGCTTCCCCAGTTTTGAAATGCAATCGCTGCAGCAGCTAACGAAACTGGTGGATATTCATCGCTGATGCTCTGTTCGATTTGAGGTTTATAATCTTCCAAAAACCCGGGAGGCTGGCTGCGTAATCCCATAATTGCCCAGTAGCGCACCACTTTGTTTTTATTTTGAAGTAACTGAATCTGTTTTTTAGTGACTTTCTGACCTCTAATTCCTGATAGCTTTGCAGCATTATAAATCTTTTCGAAAGGATAAGCTTTTTCGTTTAGTCGAAATTCGTAAGGTGTTTGCTTTTCCGAAATCAAACCGATCTCGTATTCGGGCAGAAACATGACATCGCGCGCTTTAAGCAATTCATCATCCAGTTGTTTTCTCATTCTTTGCAATACTTCCTTGTATTCCGGATTTCGGGCCAGATTATTGGTTTCCCACAGATCGTTTTCAATATCGAACAGATATTCCTCCGGTCGAGGTTCGAAATAACTTTGCTGAAGTGAGTCGAGCAGATGATTGTCATAATCGCTTCGCATCTGTTGTACTATCTCGGAAATGTACATGTAACGGATGTAACGCCCTTGTGGAATGAACGGCAAATAGTTGCGCGAATACAAAAATCGACCGTCTGAAATCGTTCGCACCATATCGATTCCGTTATCGGCGCGATCTGCCGACAAAACCAGGTGATCAACCGGTTTCGATCGGTCCTCACCCATTAGCACCCGTCCTTTAAGGTAATCGGGCATTTCTCCACCTGCCAGCGCAATAAGCGTGGGCGCAAGGTCTTCGAAACTAATCAATTCTTCGGTAACTACACCGGAAGTACCCCAGGGCGAAAGGTGCTTGTACATTTCAGGAAACCAGACAATAAAAGGCACACGGTAACCATAATCGATACCGTTTGTCTTTCCCCGTGGCTCTCCCTCGCCATGATCGGCATAAAAAAAGATGATGGTGCTGTCGCGCAGGTGGTCACCGTCAAGCCGGTCGAGCAATTCGCCAATCCTTTTATCGGTCAGTGAAATGGAGTTGTAAACACGTGCAAAGTGTTTACGCATCTCAGCACTTTCGCGGTAAATAGGTGGCATTTCAAAATCGGTTTCGGCAATTCGCTCATCCTCATCGAGTTGATCCCACACGTTTTTGGTGTACCATTCATAAGGCATCGTCATGGTCCGCGACTGATGCGATTCGTTAAAATTGAAAACCGCAAAAAACGGCTGGCCGGGCTTTCGGTTCCACCATCCTGCTTTTCCCGAACTCTCATTCCAGGCTTCTCTTATAAAAGCTTTTGGATTGGCCAAATTGTAATCGGTCTTCGAATTGTTGGTAACATAATAACCTTGCTGTTGCAGATAATACGGAAATCCCTTGATATAATCGGGAACCGGGTAATTACTTCGGTGATTGCCGGTACCGGTCTTAAAAGTGCGCACACCGGTTATTATAGTACTGCGGCTTGGCGAACATACGGTCCCGGTTGAAAATGCATTGGTAAAACGCACGCCCTCATCAGCCAGTTTATCAATTACGGGTGTATGTGCCACTACGTTCCCGTAACATCCAAAAAACTGAGGCGATGAATCCTCGATCGTTAGCCACAAAATATTGGGCCTTGTCTGTGCCTGAAGCGATAGCACAAAAAAAAGGAGACTGAAAGCAAGTATAGTTTTGTTCATTTTTAAGCCTTGTTAGTTTGATTTATTCCAAGTCCGCAGTCGAATAATCCCACAGGATAAAGATAGAACTATCAGCGCCTCAAATGAACAATATTTGTTTCAAATAAGGGGTGTTTTCTATTCTTTCAAATACGGTTGTTTTACAAGGTTTAGATAATTATCGCCGATAAGTACTTTACTCTTAGTGATTTTGGCAAAAATATCGGCAGGTACCATCTGAAAACAATTATTGATTAAAACTTGTGTTGAAGAATCTATCTCAACAATTGCTTTCTTTTCGAGTGGTTTGCCCGATCGAACATTATCAAGGATCAATCCATGGCAATCGGTAAACGAAAGTGAAGGTCCATCTTCGGTCGTAATATCAATGTTAGAGAAACTTAAATTTTTTCCGGTATGTGCAATAAATCCCAGTTCGGCTTTCATGTTAATATTGGTTAGAGACACTTCGTCGACCGGCATTTCTTCAATACCGGTTAAAGCTCCTGCTTGGTTCACATCCACTCCCGTGACATCGCTGATGTGGATATTTCTGAAAATGGGTGTGCGCTCGCTAACCGGCTCAACGCTGGTGCCTTTATCATAAAACAGATTAAAAATGAACGCCGTTTTCTGAATGTCGCGCATCACGATGTTGTTCACCCTGATATTTTCAACCACTCCCCCACGCCCGCGGGCCGATTTCAGGCGAATGCCATTATCGGTGCCATCGAAAACGCAGTTAGAAATGGTTACGTTTTTCACGCCACCCGACATTTCGCTGCCAATAACCACTCCGCCATGACCGGATAACATCACACAGTTGGTAACCGTGATATTCTCGCAGGGCTTACCGTAATCTCTGCCGAACTCGTCGCGTCCCGACTTGATTGTGACACAATCGTCGCCCACGCTGATAAAGCAATCCGATATACGAACATTGCTGCATGACGATGGATTTACACCGTCGGTATTATAACCGTCGTGCGGATTCGAAATGGTAATTCCATGCACGCGAACATCGTTACATCCAACCGGATTTACGGTCCAGAATGGTGAATTTTTTATAGTGATTCCTTCAATATCCACATTCTCGCATTCTATAAACTGGATAAAGGGAGGACGAAAAAAATGTGCTTTCTCATATTTCGTTCCTACAAGTTCGCGATTTTCATCGGCCCAGAATTCCTGGTAGGGTGTCAGGTCGACTTCACGGTCGCCTTCGTGTTTAAAATTCATGGTCTGGCGCACTGCTGCCCACCAAACTCCTCCGTTTCCATCGATTGTCCCTTCGCCTTTTATGGCAATATTTTTTGCGCCGTTGGCGTAGATCAGCGGCGAAAAGGTTTTCATAAAATAACCTTCATAGCGTACTTTTACGTAAGGCAAATAATCGTCAAAATTATCGGAAAACTGAATGTACGCACCCGCCTCAAGATGGAGTGTAATGTTACTTGCCAGATGAATGGGTCCGGTAAGGTAATTTCCGGCCGGAAAAAATATCGTACCTCCTCCCTGTACTGATGCAGTTTGTATGGCTTCGTTAATTACCTCTGTGGCTTTTTCGTTCCCTCTGGTATCGGCTCCGAGTTCAGCCACGTTGTACACTTTTGACTTTATATTCGAAATAAAAAGAAAAAGGATTAGGAATGATGTAATATTATTCATGACAATTGATTTTTTTATGCCGATTACCAAAAACAAACGGATAACTGTTTTATGTCCTAAATATACTATTAATAAGGCAATCGCTTAAAGCAATTCTTTGCGCCTGAAATTTAGTGACCAGACGTTTGAATTGCACGTTTAGATCGCTTCCGATACTTTTTTATATTTTGCCGTAGGCAATTACTCTTCCCGGAAAAACAAACTCTTTATTCTCAATTAGTTTTCCGATAAATCGGCACAAATCAATTTATTATCGTTGCGAATAAATACATGCTTATTGGCAAAGGCAGGATGTGACCAGGTTACGCCGCGAGGCAATTGCTTTTTTGTGGGTTCAATTAATTTTGCCCGGCTGATCTCGGTAAATCCTTCGGGTGATAATTCAGTAATAAGCAATTCTCCCTGTTCATTAAACATCCAAATTTTATCGTTGTGCTGAATAAAATGGATGTTTGCCCAGCGGTTCCTTTTCACGGCAGTTTGATCTTCCCAAATGCGGTCGCCGGTGAAAAAGTCCAAACAGCGTAACTCGCCGTAACTGTCGACACCATAAATGTATTTACCCAAAATTACCGGGGTGTTCATCACGCAATGTAAGGCATCAGTTTTACGTTCGCTTTCGCCACTCCGCTGCCACACTTTTTCGGCGCTGGTATAATCATCGCCCAGTTTTACCAGAATCGATCCACTGTAAAAGGCACTAACAAAAATATGATCGTTTGCTAAAACTGGTGTGGCAATACTCATTCCCGAACCCGTTTTCCAGGGAAAGCGCCAATAAACTTCACCGTTTTCAGGGTTTAAACCCGACAAACTGTGTTCGGTCCAGTTGACCACTACTTGCTTACCGTTTTTTTCGATTAACAGGGGTGCCGAGTAACCGGCTCTGTCCTCTAAATTGCGCCAGATTTCTTTGCCGGTATTTTTATTAAAGGCTACAATACATGCATTATTACTGCCACTTACATGGACAATAATCTTATCGTCAACAAGCAAAGGAGTAGCTGCGATTCCCCAAATCGGCATTACAATTTCGTATGCTGTATTGAGATTTTTTTTCCAAACCACCTCTCCCGAAGCCGCATCGAAACAAAATAAATGCCCCATGGTTCCCAACGAATAGACTTTTCCATCACGAATAACCACCGAAGCTCTCGGGCCGGCAGGGTAACCAACGCCGAAGTATTCGCAATCGTATGCAAATTCCCAAAGTTTAGCTCCGTTTTTCTCATCGAAACAAAGCACACGTTCTTGCTGAACGGGTTTTTCAATCCGGTCGCTTACATAAACTTTGCCATTCGCTACTGTTGGTCCCGAATAGCCCGGGCCAATAGTTACCGACCATTTTATTGGAATCGTATCCGATTCAAATTCGTTCAGAATTCCGGATTCATTCCAGACGGCATCGCGCTTAGCTCCGCGCCAATCGGGCCAGTCTTGTGCAATTACCAATGAACTTGCAATACTAAATATCAGAAATATAAGTACTCGTTTCATCACTGTTTATTTCCAGCAAATTTAATTTTTTATCTAACTCTTTAAAGGAAAATGCAGATGGAAAGCGGGCCTTTAATGGCAACTAGATTAGATAGGCTGAAATAAAAACTTCAAGACCTTTTCGCCTGCAAATATCAAATATGAAGCTACTTCGCCACTGTCTTATTCTGCCAATAAAATACCTTTAAACCTTTCATTGCGAATTGGGTTATTATCACTGATACAAATATTCCTGAAATGATAAAATCATTACTACACTTCCTCATAATTGCATTCATCTTTTTCTCCTGCTCGCCATCGAAAAGTAAAAAAGCAGAACAAGTTGTTGTCCGATCCGACACGATACAGACACAAAACAAGGAATTGAGTTGCTGCGAAGTAAATTCAAAAACACGATTTCTGACGGGTGCCGACACCACTCAGATAAAAGTTGATGCGGCAGGCCACGAAGGAATGGTTTTTATTGAAGGCGGTACCTTTGAAATGGGGGCCGATAACAATCAGGCACGCCCCGATGAATATCCAAAGCATCCGGTAAAAGTGAACAGTTTTTGGATGGATGTGCACGAGGTAACAAATGCGCAATTCTCAAAATTTGTAGAAGAAACCGGCTATGTTACTGTTGCCGAAAAGGACATTGACTGGGAAGTGATGAAAACCCAGGTTCCGCCGGGAACGCCCAAGCCATCGGCTGAAATGCTTAAAGCCGGTTCGATGGTTTTTACGCCACCTTCGCAATCTGTTCCGCTAAACGATTATTCGCAATGGTGGTCGTGGGTGGTTGGCGCCAGCTGGAAACACCCCGAGGGCCCCGAAAGTAATATTGATGGCCGGGAAAATTACCCGGTAGTTCATATTTGCTGGAACGATGCCGTGGCTTACTGCAAATGGGCCGGTAAACGTTTGCCCACCGAAGCTGAATGGGAATTTGCAGCGCGGGGCGGATTACAGAACAACATTTACCCCTGGGGAAACGAACACATTGAAGACGGTTCGCCAAAAGCCAATTCCTGGAACGGACACTTCCCGAATATGAATACCCAAAAAGATGGATTTTATGCCACCTCACCTGTGAAATCTTATCAGGCGAATGCTTATGGTTTGTTTGATATGGCAGGAAATGTGTGGGAATGGACACAAGACTGGTACGACATGAATTATTACCAGAGTTTGCCAACTGACAAAGTTACGGTCGATCCAAAAGGCCCGGATAAAAGTAACGATGCCCGAAATCCTTACGACGAGCGAAAAACCATTCGTGGTGGTTCGTTTCTGTGTAACGACAGCTATTGTTCGAGTTACCGGGTAGCGGCGCGTATGCCTGGCGAAATTTACACCGGAATGAGCCACACCGGATTCAGGTGTGTTAAAGACTAATAGCGATCTTGATTAGTAAATTTTTTTCCGTTCTTTGGTCAGGTTTTTCATCCACTGGTTAACCACAAACTCATTTTGCTCCATCCATTTTTTCACCCCGTTTACAGGATCCTCACTCACCCTGATTTCATAAACAAGGCTATTTAGCTGCTTTTCGGTGAGCTGCATACGTTCGAAGAAACGAACGGCGTTCGGATGTTTTTCTTCGAGGTTCTTACGACCAACAGTGTAGATCTTTTCTCTCTGTCCAAAGATATTATCCGGATCTTCCAAAAAACGAACATCATAGCGGGCAAAAATCCAGTGAGGTTCCCAACCGGTTACAACAATTTCTTTTCGGCGTTTAATGGAATCGCCCAGCTGTTCCACCATTTCTTCTTCGGAAAGTGCCAGCAACGAGTTCGGTAAGGAATATTTATCAATGGCTGCCTGTGCTTTTTCCATTACACCGGCTCCAGCATCGATTCCAACAATCGGGTGAGGATAATTTTTCAGATCGTCTATCGATTCCAGTTTACTGTAAGCCGGAACAACCAAACCTGTGCGCGCTTCAGGATAAGTAATCCCAAGCATTTCGAGTTGATTCTCGTTTGCTTCGATGTATCGTTTATGCGTTTCGGGCAACCAGGCATCGGTAAATACATCAGCCTCGTTATTGGCCACTTCATTATAAGCTGTTTCAACATCCGTCAGTTTTAACACCACATCATAATCCATGTGCTCCTCAAGCAAAACATACGACAAATAAGTGATGGCAACACTTTCCGACCAATCGGTATAAACAATTTTTAGCGAACGCTCGTCTTCAGGCTTAGTTCCCGTTTGGCACGACGAAAAAAATGCGAGCAGGATCAAAAGTGCTGTTGCTTTATTCTTTGAAAAAAATGGTATCATTTTATTGTTGGTTTTATTGGAAAATTCTTTTAAGAAATACAATGGCTTTGCTTCTGTCGTTTACAATCAGTACCGGAATATTTTTATCCGATTCAGCCAGTTTTTCAGATGTGGTATCGAGAAGGATATCCGCCAGTCCCGATTTCATGGAGGAGCCAATAATAATCATGTCTGCGCCGGTATTCAAAGCCTTTCTGTATAAAATCTGATCTTCTTCATTTTCGGCATCTACCGAATACGAAAATGCAATGTCCTCTGTATCGCGCTGGTATTGTTTTATAAATTTATTAAACTCTCTTGTACTGATTTTCTCGACGTACTTTTTAAGCTTTTCATCCGTTTCGGGGTCAACCTGCGGGAAGTATCCCACCGGCAATTTATGAGTATGATGACAAGCCACCTTGGCACCCGTTAACTCCTTTAAGCGAAAAGCTATTTGTAAAGCCATTTCGCTGGCTTTCGAAAAATCCATTCTTACCAGGAGGTTGTCGATGCGCTCATAAACCGATTCAGAAATCAACAATACCGATGATGGAATAATACCGATCACTTTTCGGACAATACTTCCGTTTCCCTGGTACCCCATTTTCTTCCCTAATAAAGTAAGCGTAATGTTGTTTTTCTGGGTGAACTTAACAATCGTTTCCATAGGATGACCTTCCTTTACTTCCACGTTGATGTTAACATCGGCATCCGAACTGCATTGCTCGTTAATTTTGTCCTGCAGTTCTTCCCGGATAATTTCAGGAACGGGTTTATCCAACTCAGGAAAAGCATCGAACAATTCTTTGGGAATATCGTAGGGCTTCATCACATGCAGGAAGGTTATACTTTCCGGTTTAATTTTATTTACCAGAAACCGTGCATAACGAATGAGCGAGTCATCCATCTCAGAGAGGTCGAGGCAGACCAGAATATGATTTAATCGATACATGCTTTAACTTTTAAAGGATTATAAATTGTCGTTATTCTTTTTTTGATTTTGAAACGCGTTGTTCTGTTCCCCGTTTTTGGATCATTTTTGAAATGGTTTCCAAATATTCTTTATGTTCTTTTTCGCGTTGTATTTCCATTAATCCCTGGTGCTCTTCGCGTAATCCTTTTAACAAACTCCAAACTACGATGAGCAAAATAATAGCAAAGGGCAAACCGGTTGAGATGGCTGCGGTTTGCAGTGCTCCGAGCCCGCCACCAATCAGTAAAACGGCTGCAACAGCTCCCTCGGTGAGCGCCCAAAAAATACGCTGAGGTACCGGAGCATCTAATTTTCCACCGGCTGTTAACGAGTCAACCACCAACGAACCCGAGTCGGAAGAGGTAATAAAAAAACTGGTTACCAAAATCACTCCAACTGTTGATGTTACTGCTGATATCGGGAATTGTTCCAGCAATACATAAAGAGATGTGGCAATATTATCGGTTACCGCACCTGCAATATCGGCCATTGAATTTAACTCGAGAAACATGGCACTTCCGCCAAATGTTGAAAGCCATAAAAACGTAAGTAAAGTGGGCACGATTAATACACCCAGCACAAATTCTTTTAGTGTTCGTCCTCTTGAAATACGTGCGATAAACATGCCCACAAATGGCGACCAACTCACCCACCAGGCCCAGTAGAAAACGGTCCAGTCGCGTTGCCAATCCGACTGCTGGTAGGTTTCTGTCCAGGTCGACAACTCAAAAAAGTTCTGAATATATCCGCCCAGGTTCTGAATAAACGAATCGAAAATAAAAAGTGTTGGTCCCACAATAATCATAAAAAGCAAAAAGACCGCTCCAATGAGCATGTTCAGTTCACTTAATCGTTTTACACCGCCGCTTAATCCGGCAATTACCGATCCTGTGGCGGCAAGCGTAATGACGGTAATCAAAATAACCTGCGAGGTTATGGTGTCGGGCATGTTAAAAAGGTGAGCGAGGCCGGCACTAACCTGTTGTACGCCCATACCCAGCGATGTTGCCAGACCAAAAAGTGTAGCCACAACAGCCAGCACATTAATTGCTTTTCCCCATGGGCCATATATTTTTTTCCCTAACAGCGGATAAAAAATGGAGCTGATGGTAAGCGGTAATTTCTTATTGAAAGTAAAAAAGGCCAGGGCCATTCCTACCAAAGCGTAAATACCCCAGGCATGCAATCCCCAGTGCAGAAAAGTAATTTCCATCGACAAGCGTGCTGCTTCCACGGTTCGTTCTTCGCCCCCCGGAGGATGTATAAAGTGATTAATAGGTTCACCAACACTCCAGAATAGGATACCAATTCCCATACCTGCACTAAAAAGCATGGCAAACCAGGCTCCTTTCGAAAATTCGGGTTTGGCTTTGCTTCCTCCCAATCTAATTTTGCCAAACTTACTAAAGGCTACATAAAGCACAAAGAAGAGAAAAACGTTCACGGTGATTACAAAAAACCAGCCGCCATAATCCGAAATTGAAGTTTGAATGGTTGAGAAGACCTTATTCATGGGTTCGCCAACAATCAATGTAATTGCAATAAAAAGAACAATTACTATCGCTGCCGGCCAAAAAACGGGTCCGTCTACATCAAAATACTTCTTGGTGCTTACCAGGTGAGCTTCTCCTTCGTGAGGTGCTTTTTCTTTTTTTGCCATAATGAAGTGTTAAATTACAAGCCTATTCTTTTCCTGATTGGTTTATGTTTTTAAAATCTCATGGATTTTCGTAAAAGACCACTCCAAATCATCCGGGATATTTAACAAGCAACGTTGTTTAAATCGTACACCTGTTCACAAAAAACATCCAATAAACATGTGCAAAGACGAAATTTCATTTGGTAGCAGAAAGCCTTTACAATAAGACTTTTTTTGGTGAAAAGCAAATATTACAGGGAATTGTAATTAAACAGCACTTTGGAAACTACCTAACAGATTGGCACAACAAGAGTACATTTCGCTTAAAAACAGTCCAATTTTTTCGTGAACGGCAACTAAATTCTTTTTGCAAGCTCAAAGAGTCAATGAAGAATTCTACTGTAATAATGACAGCATTTTCTATCAGATACGTGCCTGTTTATATTTCCATAGAATCTTCTTTACACTAACTCAAAGAGCATTTATCAGAGATGAGTAAAAAACGAATTCGAAGAACAGCTTATTAAGACCATATTTAAATTGCATTTTTTTCAAAATACACTTAACTTGTAATGAGACAGATAAATGTTAACATAGAATTTCCAATTTGTAATTATGAAAAATTTAAAATTTTCTTTTTTAAGAATGTCAGGTATTGGAGTGTTTGTAGTTCTTCTTGCCATGACCTCATTTGTAAGCCCCAAAAGTTTAAATGCACAGAACACCGAAAAACCAAACATCTTAGTGATTTGGGGTGATGATATCGGTACATGGAACATTAGCCACAATAACCGGGGAATGATGGGTTATCACACACCCAACATCGATCGTATTGCCAACGAAGGTCTTGCATTTACCGATTATTATGCTCAACAAAGTTGTACTGCCGGACGAGCAGCTTTTATAGGCGGAAATGTTCCAGTTAGAACAGGTATGACAAAAGTTGGGTTACCCGGTGCTAAGGAAGGATGGCAAAAAACGGATGTAACCATTGCAACAGTGATGAAAGGCCGAGGCTATGCTACCGGCCAGTTTGGTAAAAACCATCAGGGCGACCGTGATGAACACCTCCCAACAATGCATGGCTTCGACGAATTTTTTGGGAACCTTTACCACCTGAACGCTGAGGAAGAACCCGAAAACGAAGATTATCCGGGCGATATGGTACTAAAGAGCGGCAAAACTTTTGCAGAAACCTACGCTCCACGCGGGGTATTAAAATGTAAAGCCGATGGTAATGGTGGTCAAACCATTGAAAATACAGGCCCTCTTACAAAAAAACGCATGGAAACCATCGATGATGAAACGGTGGCTGCAGCTGTTGATTTTATTAAACGTCAGAACGAAGCAGGCAAACCATTTTTCTGTTGGTGGAATGGAACCAGAATGCACTTCAGAACTCACGTAAAAGAAGAACATCGTGGAATTTCAGGACAGGATGAATACAGCGATGGAATGGTTGAACACGATATGCATGTTGGACAGTTGTTGCAGGTACTGGATGAACTGGGAATAGCCGATAACACCATTGTTTTTTATTCAACCGACAATGGTCCTCATTACAATACCTGGCCCGATGCCGGTACAACTCCATTCCATGGTGAAAAGAACTCGAATTGGGAAGGAGCTTACCGAGTCCCGGCATTTATTCGCTGGCCCGGTCATTTCCCTGAAGGAAAAACGCTGAACGGTATTGTTTCGCACGAAGACTGGTTGCCTACTTTCGCCGCGGCTGCCGGTGATACCGATGTAAAAGAACGCCTGAAAGAAGGAACCACTATAAATGGCAGATCATACAGAAATTACATTGATGGCTACAATCAACTCGATTACCTTTCAGGTAAGGTTGAAGAATCACCTCGCCACGAATTTTGGTACGTAAATGACGACGGTCAGGTTGTTGCAGCCCGTTACGACGACTGGAAAGCTGTATTTCTTGAAAACAGGGGCGAGAAGTTTGGCGTTTGGATAGAACCCTTCGTGGAATTGCGTGTGCCTTACGTTTTTAATTTAAGACGAGATCCGTTTGAAAAGGCACTGCATAATTCAAATACTTACTATGATTGGCTCCTGGATCATGCCTTTGTACTTGTTCCCATTCAGCAACTGGCTTCACAGTTTCTCCTTACGATGAAGGAATATCCGCCATCGCAAACACCAGGTGCTTTCAATTTGAGCAAAATTGAAGAAATGCTTAATAATCCGGGTGGAGGCCATTAATTACATAAACTAATAAAATAGTGATTGCTCTGCTGTAAGTGTTCAGCAGGGCAATTATTTTAATTCATCAAAACTGAATCAAAATGAATAAATCCGTATTAATCTGGGTATTAATTGCTTTCATAAGTTGCACATCCCCTTCCGAGCAGGCAACAACAACATCAATCGTTGAAAGCGATCCTCTTTCACTTTGGAACGATAGCGAAGTAAAGACTGCAATCTCAGATTTTGTAAAGAATGTAAGTGATCAGAATTCCGTTGACTTTGTAAAAGTTGAAGACCGTATTGCTGTTTTTGATAACGATGGTACTTTGTGGTGCGAAAAACCGCTCTATATTCCGGTGGAGATCGAATTTGCCTATATAAAAAGTGAATATCCAAAGCACCCTGAATGGAAGGACGATAAGCTGTTTGCCGGTATTGTCAATAACGACCTGTCGGTTTTAGCGGATTATGATACAGGCACATTAATTGCCAAATTATTCGGAACACACGACGGACAAAAAGAAGAAGACTACAAAGATTTTGTATATCAAACATTATCTACTGTTCAGCACAGCAAGTTTAACCGCCCGCTAAAAGAAACAACTTTTTCGCCAATGGTTCAGTTGGTTCACTATCTGCAAGCTAACGACTTTAAAGTGTACATCGTAACCGGTGGCGAAATCACTTCTGTACGTACGGTTTCGGAGGAAATTTACAACATCCCGAAAGAGAATGTGGTTGGCAGCAGTGTTGTGCTAGAGTATGTTAGCAATGATACAGGTAAATATCTGGTCCGTACCGGAAAAATCCAGTCGGCGAACGACCAACAAATAAAACCACCTAACATAGAATTGCACATTGGCCGCAAACCTATTTTTGCTGCCGGTAACAGCGACGGCGACTACCAAATGATGGAATACACGCTTTCGGGCAGCGGACCATCAATGGCAATTTTGGTGCATCACAACGACGAAACACGCGAATACAGCTACATGCACGGCACTGAAAAAGCTGTTGAAGATGCTGACCAAAAAGGCTGGTATGTGGTGAGTATGAAAGACGATTTCAAAGAAATTTTTGGGAACTAAGTACACAGTCCTAATTTTAATATCTGTCGAATTAATAATAAATGCAAAATGAAATTTATTTATCTTCTGACCCTTATCTTCATCATAGTATCCTGTAATACAACAAATGAAAATATTTATTGGGTGAACAGCTACCAGGTAGATTGCGTTGGTGTTGGCCCGATGAAATGTATGTTGATCCAAAAAGGAAAAGCTATTGAAGATGGAACCTGGCAAAACTTCTACTCAAAAATTGAAGGTTTTGAATACGAGCCCGGTTTCATTTACAAACTAAAAGTAAAAGAAGAACAGCTCGAGAATGTACCGGCCGATGCTTCGTCAATTAAATATATATTGGTTGACGTACTTGAGAAAACAGAAGACTCAAAGTTAGGTCTTAACGGAACCTGGAATGCCCAGAAAATAAATGGCTCGATAATAAAACTGCCTTCTACACGCGGAGCAGGTGTTCTGCCAACCGTCTATATCGATATTACTAAGATGCAGATAAGCGGAATCGATAACTGCAATAATTTTACCGGAAGTATCAGCAAACTTAGTGAAAGTACAATCGAACTCGGTCCGCTGGCAGCCACTCAGAAAATGTGCCCCGACATGGCAATTGCCACTGCATTTAATAAAGCGCTTCAGGCTGTGAAGCAATACGAGCTTTCGGAAAACACGCTGACTTTTAAGGATGAAAACGGCAACGATTTGCTTGAGTTTACCAAAGGAACAGAAGCCAAAATTTTGTTGAACGATATTTGGGTAGCCGAAGTGGTTGAAGGCGAAGCAATAAATGATGAGGGGAAAGCCCCCCGCCTCGAAATCAACAGTACCGAATTAACGGTGTCCGGAACGGATGGATGCAATAACATTTCCGGAAAAATTTCCACGCTCACCAATTCAGAACTTGTTTTTGGGATGCTGGTCGGAACAAAGAAAATGTGCATGGATATGAACATTCCTGATAAGTTCAACAAACTTATTCCGCAGGTTCGTGGCTATAAAATTACCAACATGAAACTCTCGCTTTCAGATGAACAAGGCGAAGTTTTAATAATCATGAAAAAAGTAGATTAAACCAATAAATGAGTGATAAACCATATGACAAAAACAACATTAGCAATACTACTGACCATTTTTACATTCGTAGCTTTTGCCGAAAACACAGAAAAAGAAGATAAGAAAGAGAACAAAGAGAAAAACCTTTCGATCATTCCACTTCCTGTAATTGCATACAACCCAACTACAGCGTGGATGTTTGGAGTAGCACCTGGAGTAAGTTGGTTTATGGGTGATGCTTCAAATACAAGTATCTCTTCAGGTTTAGGCACATTAATTTATACAACAAAGAAACAGTTCATGTTTACCGCCAAAACGAATGTATTTCTGGAAGGAGACGACTGGAACCTTTTGGGCGACTGGCGTTACTTTATAACATCACAACCCACTTATGGCCTTGGAACCGGACCGCAATCAACAAAACCTGTAGGTCAGGGAATTGAATACGACGATGGCCAGTTTAGTGAACCAATCCCGGATGCGCAAATGATGGAGTTTAATTACCTGCGATTCCATGAAACGGTGTTGAAACAAATCGAGGATACCCGTTTTTTTGCCGGATTGGGTTATCATCTTGATATTCATTCTAAAATAAAGGATAATTTGCTTGATTTAGACGCTGATCCACCAATTATCACGAGTCATTACGGTTATCAGACACTCACAGGTTTCTCGAGTGAGAAATATACTTTATCAGGAATTTCCTTAAATGCTTTATATGACAGTCGCGACAATGCCATTAATCCGTATAGCGGAAGATATGCTTTTGTGAATTTACGTGTTAATCCGGAATTTTTAGGTAGCGTTAAAAGCTCCTCCATACTTTGGATGGAATATCGAGACTATATCCACTTGAATCCGGAACGCCCACGTCATTTAATAGGATTTTGGACTTATGGATGGTTTGTAACTTCAGGAGATGTACCTTACCTGGACTTGCCTGCCGTTGGCTGGGATCAGTTTGGAAGATCAGGACGCGCATATACACAGGGTCGCTTCAGAGGTCCGGATATCGTATATGGTGAGATTGAATACCGGTTCCCATTGCAAAAAAATAAAGAAACTTTTGGTGGAGTTTTATTTATAAATGCAACATCAGGAAGCAACCGAGCCGGCTCTAAAAATACAACAGGAAGCAACCTGGCTGACATTAACCTGTTTGAGTATCTGGACTACGCTTATGGAACAGGATTGAGAATAATGTTAAATAAAAAATCGAGAGCTAATCTGAACCTTGATTTTGCCTGGGGAAAATATGGCGCAAGTGGATTTTACCTCGGTATAAATGAAGTATTTTAACAATGTGAGGATTCAATTATTGAACCAGCACATGGTCCAACATGAATTTTCTGTAGATTATAATGTTACTAAAATTTTCTAAAATATGAAAACAACTTCGCTTGGAATCTTATTTAAATTAGTAATTCAACACTGAATTTTTTCATTGATATTAAAGTGTATAAATAAAGGCCGGAATTTAAAAGAAACGGAAGAATAATTATTCTTCCGTTTCTTTTAACCTGGTTAGTCATCTTTCTCACGATTCTCCAAACGGTACTCATCGCGTTCCTTACTTTCGCGTATCATATCTTCCTTATCATCCATTACGGGTGATTCCTCCAGTGTTTTCCAGTCGAAATTCTCATCAAACGGATCAAGTGCTTTTTGCGGATCAAAAATCCGTGAGTCGACTGCGACAGCACGGTAAGGTGTATAATCGGGATCAGAACTGAAGAAATCGGCAAGATCGTTTGCCCCGGCATCATACTGATTTAAATACGGCAGACCAAGGATATTCCAGAATGTTTTGAACAGGCTACCGAAACTGTAATGTACGTGGCTCACATAATCGCGTTTCACCCAGGGTGAGATCAACATCAGCACACTGCGGTGCGCATCTATATGATCCACGCCATTTTGTGCATCGTCTTCAGTGATCACGATCAACATATTTTTCCAGTAAGGCGTTTGCGAAAGGTATTCAACAATCCTACCCACAGCCAGGTCGTTATCGGCCATGTAACTTTCGCGGAAAGGATAACCGGCTTCAGGTCGATCACCTGCACCGTGATCATTCGGAAGAATCACAGTCATAAATGCAGGCATGGTATCCTTGTCGTTCATCCATTTCTCCTCAAACTCTTTTTTAAACTGATCGACACGGAACTGATCGGGTATCGCCATGTTATAAGTGGGATAATGTTTCGAAGTTCTATCCCAGATCGGTTGTGGTAAAGGATAATTGATATAGTGATGAATTCCTGCGTACTTGAACTCCTTCTCATAAAGTCCCGGCTCGAACATGATGCTGAAACCAAAGTTGTAAAAATCCACATCGTTACGTTCGAGGTGATCCCACATAGAACCGGCTTCGTTATAATCTTCCGGGTAAATGGCACCGGCCGTTCCATTCATGGCATAAATACCTGGCGCTTTTGAGTTGAATTTAAAACTTCGGTTTCCACCGTAACTGGCGGCAGTGCATGTTTCAGTCCACTCGTTCGGATAAGTATTTACCAACCAGCGATGACCGTCGGCACTCACATCCGAATCTACATAAAAATTATCCGACATGGCAAAATCCCGAGCGATCTTCAGGTGGTTTACCATTACATCAGCATTCTGAACTGAATCCGTTTTCTTCCAGTTATGAAAAGATACACCTTTCCCGTACCGGGCCAGTCCGGCTTCACCGTTTCCATTTTCAACCTGACCAAAAACCTCATCGTATGTACGGTTTTCCTTTGAAATAAATACAATGTGTTTTATCGGACTCTCCTTTTCTCCCGGATATAACGGAACCGGATTTTCCTTCCGTTTGGCAAATCGCGAATCTGAAGCTTTTTTAAAATTAAAATTATTGGCAATCACTTGAGCCGTCATGTTTTTTAGTTCTTCATTATTTGGAATATCTAGTACCTGAACTGTTCCTTTCATAAGCGATCCGATGTAACTTCCTTCATGGCCACGTTTAAAAGTGGAGCCTCCGTTTGGTCCGCTTCCAAATCCTTTGGCGTTAGAAACGATCAGTTTTTTTCCATCATTACTCACTTTTAGTTTTGCGGGAAACCATCCGGCAGGAATGTATCCCAACACTTCAAGTTTCTTCGCATCGACTACCCCTACAGCATTGATGCCGGAACAGGCCACAAAAAGTTTTTCCTGATCAGGTGAAAGCGCCAAACCAAAAGGAATTACGCCCCTAAACTGTTTGATTCTAGGATCAGGTTTAATGTATATGGTGTTGACCACGGTATCTTTTTCGATCGAGATCACTGAAATATTGTCGTTGGTTCCGTTGGTTACAAAAACAAAATCATCAGTAGCCACCAGCGAATTCGGACTGGCGCCTCCCACTGCCGGAATTCCTTCGACCAAATCGCCCACCAGATTTCCGGTTTTTGTCTTGGCAATCACTTCCGGTTTGTTCTGATCTTCAATATCGATTGTAAAAACCGAGAAAGCTTCCGGCGAGTTCATATCTCCCAGCCCGGGCACCGTTAAACTATCTTCGGTTACATAACCTTCCTTCATATCTTCACTTCCGTAGGCCGAGGTCGGGTATCTGCGTGCTTTTTCGCCGACATTTTCAGCTGTAATACCTTCGAGCATGCTGTACTGGAACATTCCAACGTTGGCCACATACACCTTTTTTTCATCGGGCGAAAGGCAAATACCAAAAGGATAGCGACCAACTGGGACATTGTGCTCCAGTTTGCCGCTTTCGGAATCGATGATCAGCATTCGAAATCCAATTTGATCAACAGCATACAGTTTTTTCCCGTCTTTAGACATTGTCAGATCTCCGATGTAACCATCAGAATAATCTTCTTCATCCGAAACAAAACTGCAATCTATACTTCCCGTCTTTTCGCCGGTTTCAAGGTCGAAAATATAAATGCAGTTTTCCTGCCCGCCGGCAACATACACCACGCTATTATCGTTGGAAACCGCAAGACCCATAAAGACCGAAGCCAAAACTCCTTTGTCGGTGGATGAACCGGGTGGAATCTGCTGAACTTCCGGATTATCGGAAAGAATATTCCGGATGATGGTGATCGACAGTGGATTAGTTCCAGAATTCGCTGTTATGGCTGTATTTCCATCTGGACTAAGTGTAAGCCCAAACGGATGTGGCGCCACCAAAATACTTTTACCTTCAGGTGTTAAAATCCGACCGTTGGGAATGATGGTTTCACCTTCGTTATCGATCTCTACATAACGATCGTCTGCAGGTGCATTTGCAATCCATGGATGGCCCTGTTTATCTTTTGAACAAGAAAAGAGAAGTACTGCAGAAAAAAGTAGTAAACAAAGATTTTTCATTTTCAGCTTGATTTATGCCGAATAAAAGTAATTAACTCAGCTGAACCGGTCTTTAACAAAAATCAATAAATCACTATTTGAGGTGGTTTATTCCACTTTTTCCAGAAAAACCCAGGTTTCATACGGAGCTGTTCCTTCAATTCCTTCCTGGTAAGTGGACATAATGTTATTCCATTCCATCATCCTAGGATTATTTTCCAGGGTAAGCGGATCCAACTCATCCAGAGTTTTATCAGCCGGAACTGAGATCACCAACAACAACTGTCTTCCATTTTTATAAACCAAAAGCTGCTGAAAATTGGCATTGCAAAAACCTTGAGCCACTTCCGGCCACTCATCAAATTGCGCGGCATGATAGTTCACATATTCTTGCTGAAGCGCGCTATCCTCAACCAGGTTAGCCGTCAGCAAGTAATTCTTCCAGGGTTTTGGTGCGGTAGTTGTATCAGGGCAACGACTGGCTTTGTCGAAAATGTACATGGGCGAATTGTAGCGTTTTATTTTAGCAGTTAAACCTGACTGTTTTATGGATGGCACTATCCCGGCAGTATCCGCTGCATTTCCAAACAGTACAACATGGTTTTTCCACTGGTAGCATTCCATGGGAGTCGCTTTCAGAAGATTCAGTAAGGCATTTTTTCCTACTTCATCTTTAAGGATAAATTCAATAGCAATACTGTTTGACTTTGACAGAACAATTTCTTCGTCCGTTTTTTTTTGATTTTTCTGACCACAGGCTGCAGTGATAAAAACGACAAGTAGAACAGGCAGGTATTTCATATTTTTCTTGATAATTAAATGTGTACAATTCTACTAATGAAACACATCTCTTTCTTTAAAATCCGCCGGATGGATATTGATTTTCTCCGGTTCTGATGCGGGGATAATATCCTTAAATTCATCTTCAATACCTGCATTTTCCATGATCTGTTGGGCTTCCTCTGAAAATTCATCTTCACGGAACGAATACGTTTCTTCAATGGTATTGTTGGTGCCATTGTCCATCAGCAGGTTGTTTTTCACGTAGTTTTCGCGGGCAACAATATCGTGGCATCTTTTGGTCCACAGGTGCAGCCACATCCATTTATAACTCGGATTTCCGATCACGTTTCGTGTGATGGTCAGGTAGGCCGATCCATCATCGGGATAAATACAACGTGGCCCGTTAAAAACATAGTTACCTTCCACTATGGTGCCGGGTTGCTCTCCTAACAGGTACAGAATTCCGCCATCGTCCAAAACCTGGTGCGTATCGCCGGCTTTGTTGTAACTGATGCTGTTGTTTTTAGCCAGTTTAGAAGCCGGAATACCTGAGTTCCCCCACCACCAGCCACAGACTATTGCACCGTATGGAGTGCCGGCAATATCGTTGTGTTCTATTTTGGTATTGGCAACAAAAAAGGAAGTAATGCCTTCCACCTGTCTAAAATCGAGGCTGACGTTACGAAGGTAATTGTTACTGACTGTATTATTCTCACAAAGGCCTTCAACACCTTTACCGTAAATGGCTCCATCGCCAATTTCGTAATGTTGCGGGTGACCAATACTTACGGCATTTCCCAACATATCGTGAAAATAGTTTCCTTCAATAAGACAATCTTTTACGTCATTCACCAGATTGATCGCAATGGCAGAACTGATGCCTTCAAAGCGGTTTCTGATAAATTGGATACTCTCTGCATTTTCAATTTGTACTGTACCTCGCGGAACATCGGTACTGTTGTATTTTGTGGGATGCCAGTTTCCTCCCGGAATGTATTTTACAGCCAGTCCTAAACTCTGAATCCCGGCAAATCCGTACGAATCAGCAACCTTCATAAGTGGCCAGTGATCGTTTGAAAAAGTAATGCCCTCAAAACGAATGTTTTCCGCTCTCTTCGCGTTCGACTCTCCTTTGACATGAATCAAACCTTCAGAGGTTGGGGCTATGATTTCTGCCTTTGCCATGTCTTCACCTTCGCTGTAATAAAATAGCGTTTTAGTTTTCCGATCGAAATAAAATTCACCCGGCGAATCGAGCAATTCTAATGCATTTCGAATCACGAAGCTTTTTTTATAGTTGATTTTCCCGGCCCAGGCCATTGTTGTAGCTATGGCTCCATAAGGTTGTTGCAATTTTACTACAGTTGTATCGCCAATCACTTCAATATCTCTGGCACACAATATTTTTTCAGTCCAGATATTGAATTGTACCAGCTCAATGTCTTCAGGATTGGAATAGGCTTTAATATCTTCAGAGCTAAATTTTATCCCATCGATGGCCGAACCGGCTCCAAATGCCCAGGGTTCATTTCCTTCAACAGTAAAACTACCCCAATCGCCTAAACCGTTAACAGGAATATCAGTACCCGCCATGCACTTTCTTTTGCCGTTGACAAAAAGCGTTCGAAGCTTAGTATCCCGATCAAGTGTTGCTTTGTAAAGATTTCCGTCAACCTGCTGCCAGTCCGATACTTTTACGCCACCATTTATTACAACCGTTGCATTCTCTTCAGCCATATAAACTGTTGGCGAATTATCAGTGCCTGAATCATCAGGTCCAAAGATTAGGGGCTCTTGCAAAAAATAATTACCTGCTTTAATTATTACCCGAATACCATCAATTGCGGTATCATTCCCTCTTAATTCCCTTGCTTTTATTTGCGCCTTTTGAAGTGTCTTTAAAGGCTTGGCTTTTGTACCGGGATTATTGTCGCTTCCGGTTGTCGACACCCAAATTTCAGTGGCATCGACCTGTAAAAACAGCATTATAAAAATTATAAAGATCAGGTACTTCATGGTTCTATTGGTTTTTATCCCGCTAAGACGCAATGATTTTAGCAACATTTCTTTGCGACTCTGCGTCTTTGCGTGAGTTTATTTTTTTTGAAAGATCGATTTTAAATATCGTGTGTTGGCTCCAAAATTCCCAACCACATCGCGCACATTGTTGGCATCGCGCGAACGTTCAATCACCAACCAGCCCGACCAGCCCATTTCGTCGAGTGTTTCTTTTACTTTATGCATATCGAGCCGAGTATTGTTCTCCAGCAAAACACCATCCGTGTCGGTACAGTGAATCTGGCAGATCCGATCCTTCCCTAATGTTTTCAACTCCTGATACAGATCTCTTCCGGCTTCCAGCGGATTCTGAAAATTGTAATATATTTTGATGGCCGGTGAGCCAATTTCTTCCAGTAATTCAATTTCACCTTTGGCATCGAGCGAAGTTTCAATACCGATTACCACACCGGCTGCTTCTGCTTTTTTACCTGCCATTTTTAAGCGCTCAACAATGGCTGTTCTGCGCTCAGGAAATTTGGTGAGATCACCTTCAACACCCAGTGGAAGGAAGGCAACTTTCACTCCTATCAGGTTCATGGTGTTGATGCAGTCATCGATCAATCGCTCAACACCATCGCGTGTTGGAAACGACTGTGAGTAAAAACCCGACATCGCCACCGACGAAAATTCAAGATCATATTCTTTTAACTTGTCCAGAAAGATCTTCCTTTCTATCGGATTTAGCATTTTATTGTCCCAGGTCGGTCGGATCCCCAATCCTCCCATATCGAGTTCAATTCCGTCGGCACCAATCTCAGCAGTGCGTTCAAAAACGCCCAGTTTCTGGCGTTTAAGGATCATCCAGTCGCAAACCGCAATTTTAAATTCACCTGATTTTGGTTTCCTCCCTGTTTCCTGATTGAATACCTGTACCAGTTCATCAAAACTTCGGATGGCGTTTTCAGGAAGCTTCTCTCCTTCCGTGCCAAATATTTTCATGTCATCAGCGGTTTCAACCTTAATGGCCGACTCATCAAGTTCGCCGTTTTTAGCAAATACTTTTGATTTATCCAAATTCAGTTGTTCAGCCATAAAATGATACATGGCTGTTCGTTTCGATGGACCGTAATCGTGATTCTCTTTTGGAAAATGTGCATTCTTAACGATGGCACCGTCATAAAATCCGTAAATACGTTTCAGAAACGGAAATTCCAGGTCAGGAACATTGGCCGTCCAGTCGCCGCCATCAGAAATGACCAACTGTGGCTTCGGTGCAAACATCCCGGCAAGTTCTACGTTATTGGTACCACCTCCGCAAAAATGAATCGGATTTCCACTTTCGCACGGACAGCCGCCATAATGAATCGCCGACATCATTACTGTTGGTACACTCACATCAATTCGATCGTCGATGGCTGACATCAGAATTGTATGGCTTCCACCGCCTGAACCTCCGGTAATTCCTACACGATCGGGATCAGCATAATCAAATGACAACAAATAATCAAGCATCCTGAAACTGTTCAGAGCCTGAATAGTATTGGCCATACTGGTCTGGTGCGATTCGTAACCTACCTGCAAGGCTGATTCTCCCCAGCCAAACAAATCGTAATTAACGGCCACGGCACCCATTCGCGCAAGGCCGGCACAACGCTTCTGAATTTGCTCGTTATATCTTCCATCCGGGAAATGACCATTCGGACAAAGTACAACAGGAATCTTTCCTTTTATTTTGGTAGGACGATAAATGGTACCCGCCACATAAAATCCGGGGAGTACTTCCAAACCGATGTTCTGCACCGAATATCCGTCCATTTTTCTTTCGTCTGAAAGAATTGGCTTAGAACCGGGCGACTCCGGCATTTTATCCAATCGAATGGCTTCCTCAATACATTCTTTTAGTTCATCGCGACGCGTTTCCCATTTACTTTTATTGCTGTAAAGCGAAGCCAGATAATCCAGCGTCTCTTTGGCATCGTCAACCGAACGTTGATGATAACGATAGCCCTGAATCTTGAATTTATTGGGGGCCCCGTCAGGAATAAAAATCAAATCGAAAGGTGCCAGAACATTGGTCAGTGTTTTTTCCACATCGGGGCGAAAATGCCAGTTGGCATAATCGAGCATCAATCCATCGATCGGATCTCCCGAAATGCGGAGTTTTACATCGTAGCGTTGTTCAATATCTTTCAGAACATCTGTTAACGGACGAGCATATTTAGTATCGGAAGTTTGCGCCAGAACCAATAAAGCAAACAGATTCAGCGTAAAAAGCAATATTGTTTTTCTAACAGCCATAACTTTTAATTTTCAGGCCACTTTTCATCGGTTATCGCTTGCGTTTTCAGTTTGGCAGGATCGATCACAACGTGTTTGATCCGCTCACGGCGCCAGGTGTAAACCACATGCACCATACCATCAGAAGCCTGAATAACCGCAGGATAAGAATACTGACTGATCTCAGAATCCTCCAACACAAGCGCGGCTTCCCAGTGTTTACCATCTTTAGAAACGGCTACATTCAAGGGTGTACGGTGTCCTTTACTCGCGCCAATTGGCGTTGCTACGTGGTTATATACCACCAGTTGCCGGCCATCCTGTAATGTCACGGCATCAGTTCCTGAGTTGTTGTTGGGTAATCCTGAAGGCTGCGTAAGCGACCAGCTTTTTCCATTATCGTCTGACCACGAAGTTACCAAAACACTGTTGCGGCTACGGCACAAAATCTGTAAACGTCCGTCCTCATGTTTCAAAATGCTGGGCTGAATAATATTATGGACTTTCGGATTATTGATCGCCTCGGTTTTCTCCCAGGTCTTTCCCCAGTCTTTGGTCATTTCAAAATGAACACGCCAACCGTCACCTTCCGTGCTGGTCGGGCAGATCAGTGTTCCGTCATCAAGCAAAACCGGTTTGTTTTTTACGGGTCCAATGTATCCTTCAGGCAATTTCTCAGGGTCCGACCATGTGTGGCCATTGTCGGAAGAACGCATCATCATTCCCCACCATGTGGATGGACTGGGGCCAACTTTATAGAATAACAGTAAATCGTCATCTGGAACCTGATACAAAACCGGATTCCAGGTCGGGTAACGCAGTGTATCATTTTGAACTCCGTTGGCCACTTCAACCGATGGTGTCCATTTCCCGTCTTCCAAATGGCTTACCCAGATCCCCACATTCGGATGTCTTTCATACTCTCCTCCAAACCAAGCGGCTACCATTCCTTCAGGCGTTTCGGCAATGGTTGATGCATGACACGATGGATAGGGCGCTTCAGTGTAGATAAACTCATCTACGATAATTCCCGTTTTCCATTTATTCTCACTGGTCACAGACTGACAAGCTGCCAATAAAACAAGACTGATCACTCCGACTATCAAATTTTTCATATCCATCACCTTTTAGTTATTCTTTTTCTCTTCCTGATTTCGCTTTACAAAATCCTTATAAAGTTGCCTCCAGTTGCGGCCATTGCTGTTCAAGTACTGCTCACATTTTGTTTTATAAATTTCAAAAATGGCTGAAATCTCCTTCATGTTCTTATAATCTACGGCTATTTCACGGGCTTCCTTGAGATAAGCCAGAATTTTAGCTTCCTCTTCTTCTGTAAGGTCGGGAACAATGGCATGATATCCTTTCATGGTGAACTGCACTTTGCCAATGGTATATTCATCCAGAATGGCTTCAACCTGTTCTTCGCTCAGATCAGCCCTCAATCCGTTCATCAGGTTTTCATGAATGGATTCCGGTTTAGCCGAATGTGAAATAATCATGCGATCCATTTCTGAAAGTTTTTCGCCCGTGCGAGGATTAATGCCTTCAGGAATTTCAGAAACCGGATGATCGTTGTGGTAATTTCGAACCGCCGTTAAATGCGTAGAAATAACTTTGACCAACCGTTGTTCTTTCTCCTGGTCATCCAGATTTAGCGATTCTACCCATTTAGTAGCTTTCTTTTCCTGATCGTTTAATTCCTGGGCTGACAGATTAAAAACAAAAAGAAAAGTAAAAATAAAGATGCTTAAGTATTTGATTACAGAATGATTCATGTACAATTTTGATTCGTGTTTAAACAATAGCAATAGATTTTCAAAAATTATAAATTACAAATCAGTCGGCCAATATTTTCAGTTTGTCCGACAAGTTTTCCATCTACCATGATTGACAGTCCTTTTCCCAGTTCGTATTTATCACCGGTTTTATCCCAAACGATCGTTAGTATTTTTCCGTGGTAAAGAATATTATCCAGGCAGAACCAATCCCATTTATCTTCAGGAATGAGCGGATTAACCTCAATTTTATCGTCACTCCGTGGTCGCAGACCAGCAAGTCCGGTAATCAGTAAATCATTAAATGTTGAATGGTTGTAATAACGGCTACGTTCCTGATCGCCTTTTAACCAGTAGCCTGTGGTTTCGTCGAGGTACTCGCCAATGTAGGGGCGACCGCGGTAGTACTGCGACTCCACGTAGGTTTCCAGCAGGTCGAAATACACTGAATCATTTACAATATTCTGATCGTAATTATTCAGCAGATTTGCCATTCCGGTAAGTGTTTGCGAGGTGGCAAAGGGCCAAACTGCCCCATCCCATTCACATTTACAACAACCATGTGTGCGAAATTCGGGGTGCCGGCGTTCGGCAGTTGTTAATCCAAACGGCGCTAAAAATCCTTCGGGATCAGCAATCTGCTCCCAGGCTGTTTCGTAACCTTTCTCAGGTAGGTTGAAATACCACGGAATGTATCCGATCGCCTCGCGAACATTGGCAAAACCACCCTCCTCTTTCACCGTTTCAAAAAAGTTACTTTCCGGGTTCCAAAGGTTTTCCTCCACAAGTTGCTTCATTGTATCGGCTTTGGCGGCATATAATTCTTCCCACTCCGAATTTCCGGCAAGTGCTGCCATTTTCGAAAGTGCCACTGCATTTCCGTACATATAACTGTTTATGGTTGGTCTGTCGTTTTTCACCCGTCGTCCACCAGAGATTTGCTCTTCCATGCCATCTTTTACATCCTCTTGCCAAAACATTCCCGTAGGTTTCCGTCGCTCCTCTTCCCACTTTCTGTAATCCACTTCCAGGTCGGGAAGCATGTCGAGAGCAAACACAGTATCGCCTGTTAACAAATAATAATTGTAAACAGCATCGGGTGTCCAGCTACTGAATTTGTGTAATTTATTCATCGGGCCGCCATCATTTCCGCGGTACCACACATTCAGATTTTCCTTCACATACTTCGGATTGTGCAGCCAGCGCGATTCATAGGTATGGTGTCCGATAGCACAGGCTATTAGGTTGTATTTATCGGAATACGACCGCTGCACCAAAAATTCGGTCATGGCCAGCCCCAATGGTGTCTCTTTAATGTGCTTACGGAGGGTCCACCATCGGTAGTAGAACATCTCTTCGAAATTATCCTGCGGACATTCAAACAGCGGAATATTCTTTTTCATCCATTCCCACGATTCCGAGTTTGGAATGAACTGAACGATGTTCTCATCTTCCATCCGGTTGAAATAATCCACGTAATGTTTGAAATCGCCGGTTTTTAAAATAGCCGCCGATTCTGCTTTTCGTGTATTCAGGCTTTTGATGTAAAAAGCTGCTTCCTCAACCGGTTTTCCTTTTTCGCTTTGTTCCACATCAAAATCCTGATCGGTTGGCGTGTCGGCATTAGGAAAACGTCGAACGTCACCCGTTCTGAAAACAATTTTATCGAGCTCGTGAACCGGTGCAAAAAACAAACGCCGAAGTACCTGCTCTCCGTTGAGGAAAACATTGTAGAAACGATCTTTGGTGGTTGCTTCAATCCTGATCGTGTATTCTTTCCCAGCTTCGTATTCCTGTAGATTATTAACACGGTATCCGGCCTTGTATTTCAGGTAACCGTCGTTATCAAAGATCAGTCGAATGGCCGCATTATTCTCAGCATCCTGTAACTCGATATCGAGTTTTCCAGTATTGTTCTGACCTGTTTTTATCGTAAATTCTACATCAGCTTTTTTAGTGGATGGAAACAAACGAGTGGCTTTGGCAAAGTCGAATTCATCTCTATCTTTTAGAGCAAGCCAACGATCGCCATCCTGCTGAACTATTTTAACAGGTGCCCAAAACGGACTGTAAATGTTCCAGCGATCCAGTTCGTTTCCCATTTCCATTTCAGAAAAAACGTCGTTTACCTGTTGTGCTTCACGGTCGAGAACAGGAACTTTGATCCGCGAAATCCACATGTCTTCTTTGTTCATGCTGTAGCTTACCCAGGCATTTCCGTCGGGCGGAGTTCCGTTTCCTTCCTGGATACCCCGAACATATTGCGGCCCGTACGATTTGTAGTTTCCGCCATATCGCATGGTGGTAATCTCGCCATTAACAAGCAATAACTTATCATATTCAAAACCGTCGTCGCTTAACGAAAGTGCCAGTGGCCAGCGAAATTCAGATGGGTTATAAACCGTTATGTATTTCCCGTCAGACATTTTTTGCCCCCAGATTTTTGCATTGGCATTTACGAAACCCGGTGCCCGCAGCGGAACCGTCCACGTTTTACCGTCGTCTTTACTTATTGCAGTAAGTGCATGTTTCCAGAGTCCCACTACTGTTCCGTCGGGAACGTGATAAAAGTTAAAGGCTTTGTACTGTTTCTGAATGGGAATGAGCGGATCATCGCGATCAGCTTCTTCCACCCACTGCTGCATTTGTAGCGGATCGGAAAGCAATTCGTCGCAGGCAGCAATAAAACCGTTATCAGAACTACTTTTATAGAAAGGAAAATCGGTATTGTCTTCATTCCAGCCGTGGTTGTACCGGATAAAATAAATCGGGCCAAACGTACCATCGTGGTAAATCTCGCGTACAACACGACCAATTCCATTACCGTCGTTAGGGCTGTCTTTTTCATTCAGCGAAATACCATAATAAGCCAGTGTCAGCAGGCGATCGTCGGAAGACACATAAAATCCCATCCGCTGGTGCATCACCGATATCAACTTTCGGGCTTTACCTTCCACACCCTCTTTTGTGGTTCCGTCGGGCACTTTATATTCCGGGAAAAGCGTTACTGGCTTTGTCCAGTTATATCCATCTTCCGATCGCAGCAGCATGGTTCTGCCGGGCGGAATGTGTTCTCCTACCGGATCGTTGAGGTAATGGTAGAAAAAGGTGTTGTTCCAGTAAGCCAGATTGGGGGCGTGATTGTAGGTCCAGCCCAAATCATCAGCCATTTCAGGCTGTTCGCGATTGGCTCGCATTACCTGAATGTTGTGCACGCCCAATGCCGGACTGAGCTGCCCGTGATGATAATCGATGTTCACCTGTTTTGTGCCCACATAATGGACAGTATCCTGCGAAAATCCCGGCCAAAAGGCTAATACCAAAACTAAAAGAATGCTATTTCTAATCCCTGTCATCATATCCTCTTACTTTTTCTCTTCCGATAGTTTGATCAGATTGTTCAAAACCTTTACATCCGCCATAAAAACTGTACCGTGCTTGTGTCCTTCGGGGAAACTTACCTGATCAGAAATGTCTTCGAAGGTTTTAAAATCCTTTGTCATTTGTGTTGAATAAGTCTTTTCGCGGTATGCATCGTAATAAATCAACCACTCATCCCCCAAATTCAATACAGTTGGTCCTTCGGTGAAATTATCAGTAAAAGGTTCCGAAATATTTTCCCACGGGCCAAGTGGAGTTTTTCCAAAAGCCACTTTCAGGTTTCGTTCGGGGCGTGTATTGTCTTTCAATACCAACACATAATCGTCCTTTCCCCGTTTCACAATCACACAATCGATCACACTAAATCCGGGATCGAGGTACAATTTTGTATCGGAAAAAATTTTGAAATCCTTTGTAGTTGTATAGTACATCCGGTGGTTATTGCGCTCTTCCTCAATGCCTTTTTCGAACTTAAATGGAATGGTTGATGCCCAAATGATGATGTACTCGTCTTTTTCATTGTCGTAGAAAAGTTCGGGCGCCCAAATATTTACGGTTGATGTATCGTAATCCATCACCGGAATAAATTCCTGCTCCGACCAGTTCACCAGGTCTTTTGAATTGGCATATCCAAATCCGAGATCGCCGCGCCACGAAGAAGTCCATACCATGTGAAAAGTTCCATCGGGGCCTTTTACCACTGAAGGATCGCGCATAACTTTTTGCTGCCCTACTTCGGGTGCCAGCCACGGACCACCGAGATCATTCCAGGTGTAACCATCGTAACTGTAGACCAGGAAAAGTCCTTTATCGGCCGGTTCGCGAAAGGTGCTAAACATGTAAACCTGCTTTTCGTTATTGCAGCCGAAAAGCAAAACAATAAACAACAGCGGAATTATATTTTTTAGTATTCTCATTATCCAATAGAATTTAGTACCAACACCCAATCGTTTCCATCGGCTACCTCCCCCGGAGGATCGAAAGCCTGTACACCTGTATTTTCAAAATCGCCAATGGTTGTTAACTCTCCGTTTCTTGGATTGAACCACCAGGCATTTACATTTTCGCCGGCAATTTTACCCATGGCTACATGAATTTCCCTTCCGTTGTACGTGTAAAGCATTGCATAATTTTTACCCCGGGTCGCTACCTGGTAATCGTATTTTTCACCCTGTCCTGATGCAATCAGCGACTGATCGGGAACACGCTCGAAAAACGGTTTCGAAAGCATCAGGGTTTTCAGGTACTGCATTTGACCGGCGCCCGGCATATCAATAGCCTCATCCCAATATTCTTTGGCACCGTATGCTGCACCTTCATCTTCGAGTCTATAAAACTGCATCACTGCACTGTTCCCATAGGTGTAGCCAAAAGCGCCTGCAAAAACCGACCAATAAGCGTAACGTCGCGCATCAGCATCGTTCCAAAAAGGTTGTAAAGTATCGTGCAGACCCTGCGGAATTCCTTCGTAAGAAGGTTCACCGTCGATCGTAGGTTTTAGTGGTTCCATGGCCAGATCGTGTTCCACATAGCGCCAGTTATCTTCACCAAAATTCCATTCAGTATCGTCCTGATCATAACGGCGATGTCCACTTTGGAACATATTGAAATCGAGCCAGTCCTCGTTATGAAACCATATTGAAGAGGTTGTACGACCACGCGGATGAAAGGTGATCAGCTGACGGTCACCAACAACAGCGTCTATTCCGGCTCCAAGGGCATTCCATGTTCTTGTGGAATCGCTGCCAAAAGTATCTCCTCCGTTTAGCCAGATAACATTGTCATTGTCCTTATATCTGTTGGCGATCCATTTGGCATAAACAGCTGCCTCTTCGGTAGAAACTCCGCCGTTTTTCACATTCGATCCCCAAACCGGAACCAATCCAACATACAGGCCTTTTTCTGCAGCCAGGTTAATAACATAATCAGCATGATCCCAAAAATCATATTGTTCCGGATCGTTAAAATCGCTGCCTTCTGTCACCAGCGGTTTGGCCACATTATTATCGATCAATGCTTTGTCGCCATAATAACTCTCGTATTCAAGCGAATGAAGTACCATGATCTGAATGACATTAAATCCTTTTTCAACTCTGTCCTGCAGATATTTATCAGCCTCCTCGCGGCTCAATTTGCCAAATAACAACCAGCCGGTATCTCCCAGCCAAAAGAAGGGATCTCCATCTTCTGTCATCAGGTAGCGGTTATTTTCTGAAACCTTCAGCAAAGGCAATTTTGTTGATTCATCAACCTGCTTTTTTTGAGGTTGTGAGCAAGCAAAAATTAGTAGTAATGCCAATATAAACAGACTTTGTTTCATGATTTACTTCTTTTGTATCCAGACAATTAGATTTTTATTTTCAGGCAAGTTTACTTCAGCCTTGCTACCGCCTTTCAATTCCAGTTTTTCATTCGATAATTTACCTGTTTCAGGTTGAATAAACTGAACTGAATACTCCCCCTTATATTCGCTGAGGTCAAGCTCAACCTGGTTTGAATTTTGAACGTAAAGAATCATTCCATTTCCTTCATCTCTCAAACCAAATGTCTTGTCATTACCTGTATCAAAAGGAAGCATATTGCATGCAGCTTTCATCAAGCCAGCATCAGTTTCTGCCGGGATAACCGGCATTGATCCACCCCCCATAAAAATAGCCCAGCCGAAACTTGGGTATCTTCCTTCAGAATAGATCACCGCTTTTTCGGGGAATTTCGTCCGATACTCGGAAACAGCCCTGTATACACTTGCAAACGAACGTTTCCCAGGTTTTACTTTACGGGCATGCTGACGAGGTGCCAGATTCACACCCCCCGGAGGTGCATACTCTGTGCCATCAGGACGATATGCCCAGTAACGAATATCGATGATGTCGATAACTTTTGAGCGAACCGGATCGGCTAAAATCGCATCCTGAACGTCTTTGGTGCAACTGAGTGCCACCAGCGCATCTTCACCGGTCTCTTCCTGCCATTCCGCAATCACATCAAGCCAGAATTCCATAAAATGCAAAGGCCCTGTATATTCTGCGCTTATGCTCTGAATTACATTCGACTGTCCTCTAAAATTGTCGAGGCACTGACGAATGTACTGCTTGTGCAATTCGCGGCGCACCGGGTGATTTATATCGTAAAACTGTTCGGCCAGGTAAATGCGTTTGTCGCCCGCATAAGGCGGTGGTTCCGGGAAACCGGTGTTATTGATATTGTTCGCCGGACGCCAGGGTGAATCGGCCCAGTGTGCACCGGCTTCTAAAATATTGTGCTGAAAATAGTTCTGATGAAATAACAGTTTCCCATTCCGGCCCGCCAGCTCAGCAAACTGCCTTAAGCGATCCCAATAAAACGGATCCGGTTTAGTAAGATCGTATTTGCTCAGCCGGTCCCAGGCTTCACCTTGTCCGCTGCGCGAAAATGGCTGTTCATAAAAAGGGGCCCAAACTTCTCCATCGAGGCGTTTTACCCGCTCATGATCATCGCGGCGACGATCGTACCACAAACCATAATTGTGGTGCATCATAAGCACATTGTTGGCTACCATTCCATCAACCACCTGCTGCAAATCGTCTGTATAACCACGTCCTACCCTACCCGGAACAAACCGAGTGATCGCAGGTTGTGCTTTTTTTGCCTCAAAGGGACGAGGATCACCGCGCCACCAGGGAACATTCATTCTACGGCCGGAAAGAACTTTTTCATCAAAAGTTAACCACCCGTTTTGCATGGTTACTTCTGTGGTTTTAGGTGCATTGGCAATGTCTTCACCTACCAATTCCTTTGCAAAAACTGCTCCGGCATGTTCCAAGGAAATTGGATTTCTGCTTGCTGCATCAGCAATATAATCTTTTAGTTGAACAGGTGGATTTAGTGATTGAGCAGTAAACTTTGCAGCCTGTTCAATCGTTGGGCTTGATGTAGATTCCCCTTCAAAAGGCAGAACTTCTTTTCGAAAATCTTTAATGTCTTTATTCTGTCTCTCGGCCAATTGGGCGAAGAACAAACTTCGCGGACTTATGTGGCTGTTGGCCTCGTACCAGAGGCCGTCCCCCGCAAATTGTCCCCATGCACCGTAGGCCCAGTTTTGAGTTGTGGGCGGTGCAAAGCATTCGATACGAGCTGCCGAGCATTGCCAAAGCATAGAACCTCCGGCATTCCATCCGGCGCCCTGGCCGTCCTGTCCGCGGTTTTTAAACCCAAGAGCCTGACCGTCGATGCTAACTATATCGTATAAAGTACCTGAAGCCCAACTATCAATACCACCGCTAAAATCGTGGGGATTCTTAGCTTCGCATTGTACAAAAGCATTGGGTCCGGCTGCCATAAAACCCGTGGCAAAGTCGTGTCGTCCGTTCTCGGCGTAGCACCTCAGAAAAAGCGTTTGCTGCCCCATCGTATAAAATGTGTTTCGGCGCTGACCGGCAATTTCAGAAACCGGTTCGCTTGAAATACAATCCTCAACCGTTATTTTACTTGCTGTTTCGTAAAGTGCCACAGCTGAACCTGCAAAATGCTTAAACTGAACTTGTCGCACCCAGGCATCCTGTAAATTCTCCATGGTAATGGCAAACCAGCAATGGTTTTCGTCTTTTATATTTTCAGGATTGAATTCCGATTCGAGTGTCAGATTCTCAATTCCGATATTAGTAATTCTTCCAGACCACGAAAATGTGTGTACCACTCCTCCACCAAATCTCTCGTCGATAGCAGTAGTCAGCGGCGCATCAACCGTAAGCATATTGTTTTGAACTCCGGTAATAGTGCGTTCCCAGCGAAGTATCCGCTCGCCGGGTTTCCAACCAAGCCAACTGGTTTCTCCACCATATTCATTCATTCCGAGCTCGTCGATCCATTCCTGGGTACAGGGCCGTTCAATAATTACTTTCATCCCTTTTGTAAATGCAGAAGCATCTTCCACGGGAATCTGATTGGCTCCCACAGGTATGTAAGCAGCAGCGATTGCGGTAGAATTTTCAAATTGAATATCTGATTTACCGTAAACACGAAAAAGTGTCGATCTGTCGGTACCGGTAGCTCTGACAATTGTTTTATTCCCACTGCCCCGAATAACAACTCCCGAAGCTGAGAGGGTAAATCTACCGGAAACGTCAAAAACGCCTTCTTCCAAAAGAACAGCACCACGAAATCTGTTTTCGTCCATCGGTAAAGCAGAAACATAGTTGATGGCATTCTGGATATCGGCAGTAGCATCGCCTGTTGTTGAAGAAACTACGACTTTTACCGGAACCGTTGAAATGGCTTCGTTTGATGCTTTGTAACCGCACCATGAATAATCGGGGATGGAATTGCCCAAACTATCGCTTGTATAATTTAGTTGTCCATCGCCCCAACGAAGCGATGGCAGCTCTGGTTTTTGTGCAAACGACAAAAAGGAAATGAGCATAAAAAAAGCAAGCAACACAGTAAAACTGTGTTGCCTCTTGAACTCTGTATTTGATCCTATTAGCGGTATCACTTTTTCTCTTCTTTCAATCGTTCTTCCCATGCTTTTCGTTCGGCCTGCAAATCGTAACCTCTTGCTGAAAGGTAATTGTTAATTCGCCCTTTGTATTTTCCGAACCAACCATGTTTTTCACGCGACGAACCACCATCGATGGCATGCTCTCTCGCTTCCACCAGCCAAACATATATTTGGTCTTTTTCTTCCTCCGTTAAGCTGGGGATCATATCCTGCATGGCTCCGTATGTCACATTCAGCACGTTGTAGGTTAATCCATCTTTCACCTGGTCGATCTTTTCCTCAGGAATTATTTGTTTTAACTGAGCTAAAAATGCAAAATGGTGGTCTCTTGTTTTCAGTTCCTGCTCGGCTTTACGGAGATCGATCTTTGCATCACGTAATTCTTTGTTGTCGGCATATTCTTCACGGATCTTCCCTACATCAGCATTCCGTGCTTCTTCTGCATCGTTCAAAAAACGGTAGTGTTCAACAATAATGTCGCGAACCTGAAACTTGATCGCATTATCCTCAAATTCCATTCCATCAACAATCTTATCGGCTCTACCAGTTATTACTCTGGTATATTCGTCATCGGCGGTTTCCTGGGCTTTTGCCTGAAAACCCGCAAGCAGGAGTAGAACTCCACTCAATATTATTATCAGTCTTCGCTTTATCATCCTATCTTACTCCTCCTTTTTTTGCCAAAGTATCGTGATTGTTTTCAAGGTCGGTCCAATCCACTTTTTTGGTCGGATCAATGCCATTTATGTATTTTTCGATGTTGGTGTAACCATCGTCATTACAATCTTCAACGGCATCGGAAGGATCGTTCGGATCAAGACCGAGTTTGGTATATTTTTTCTCCCATTCATCGGGCATACCATCATTATCCGAATCAGAATAAGGTGTTCCTTCATATTCGGGATAACCTCCCACCTGACGAATATCGGTTATGATTCCTTTCTTCCAGGAATCTCTTCCCAGGCGGCGGTGTTCAAACTGATATAGCGAGTCAACTTCGGTGTAATCATCAAAATTAATTTCATTGGTTTTTACCTGACGAAGAATTCGCTTATCAACCGGATCACGCTTAGGCAGGTTTGCACCAGCGTTTTCAACTACAAAATCATAAGCCTCGTTTGCATCCATAAGGTGTACATAAGGCATTTTGAACGGTTTGTTCGATTTTAATTGCGGCAGGAATTCTCCGGCACCGTCCATGTTTTCAATCTGAATTCCCTTCCAGTTGTTATTTGTGATTTCGGGATAACCTTCCATGATATTTCCTTCGACCCAAACCTTACCGTAAATTTTTGTTCCACCCAGTGTATAACGCGATTCGGGCTTAACAAAACGGTGACCTACCGGTTGATCTTTGGGTGTTACCGGACCCGGTTTGTAGTAGTTATTAATCAACTGGTACCTGGTACTGTAATCTCCTCCGTCCATTGTGCGGTGATACCAGTTGTTCACTACATTATTCACGAAATTGAAGGTACCGTTCATCCCCACCGACGGGTTACGTCCGGTATTATTGGTCCAAAGGTTGCGGACAAACATAGAATTCTGGCCCCCAAGCGTACTTCCAAAGGCATGATTATAGGTATCGAGTCCTTCAGAAAAAATGGAGTTCTGGATGGTAATATTTACGGTTGAAAGTTTATGCCGTGTTGCTTTCGGATTATTAGGAGCATCGGTAAACATGTGTCGATACAGGGTCATGTTTTCATCCAGTCCCCAGGAAGCTGAAATGTGATCGAGAATAATATTTCCTACCGGATTTCCACCAATCGCATCATCACGACGTCCTACCCATGTTGCGCCTCTACGGAAACGCATATGACGTATAACCACATCGTGCGTATTGATCAGGAATGATTCGCCTGCCATACACACACCATCTCCTGGTGCAGTTTGCCCGGCAATTGTTATGAACGGAGCATTGATATTAATCGGACGTTCGAGGTGAATAACACCAGCAACGTTAAATACGACAATACGAGCTCCACCGGCATCGCAAGCTTCACGCAAAGTACCGGGGCCGCTGTCAGCCAAACTGGTTACAACAAATACTTTTCCACCACGGCCACCGAAGGAATACATACCACCGCCTTCAGCTCCCGGAAATGCCGGAATATCAGCCTGAGGCAAATCATCGGCACGCTGTGCCCACTGGTTGTATGCTTTATTGTTCTGCATGTCGTTATAAATCGTTGGCCATGCTTTCTCCCACGCTTCTGCATCCTGTTTATCCCAAACCCTGTTCAGCGAATCAACTTTTGGCTGCACTTCAGCCATATCAGGATACTGTGCAATTGATATTTTACTCACAAAACTTACAATAGTAATGATCACTAATAATCTTAAAATCTTCATAACAAATCCTCTATTTCAATATTTTTCTTATTTCTAAATCACCTAATTTATTTGAGGACTTAACGATATAAACACCAGAACGCTCGTTGCTTATATCCACTTCATCCCCTACTCCTGTGCGAATCAAAGAGCCGGAAACATTGTAAATCCTGAATGTAACAGGTTCTTCGAATTTAATAATGCCTTTACTATAAGTTCGAATCAAATTTGCATTTTGAGCAGGAACTATTACGCCGGTTTCAACAGACTTTTTCCCTGTGCTAAGGGCTCCGTTTTTAGTAACTGATTTTACCTTGAAGTTGCTGATTTCGCCATTTACGGCTTCATTAGTGTACGACTCAAGGTCTGCAAAACCCAATACCACATCGTCTTTCAGAATAACATACCCAATGGCACCATCCACTGCGTCCCAGGTTAATGTATTTCCATTCAAACTAAGTCCGTATGGATCTGACAAGTTATCCGTCAATCTTGTGGGATCCCAGTGTTCGCCAAACGTTTTGCGAAAAAAGAAATCGAGCTTGTACAGATTGGCAACTATTGCAGAATCGAGTTGTGAACTCCAGTCTACACGTTGAGAGACATCGACAAGTGAACCACCAGGAGTAATATTCTGGTACTCGGCAAAAACAGAGCTTAAATGGTTGTCGTCGTTCCAGGTAGACCAACCCTCCGATTTAATGTGATCGCCCAACGTACACTGGATATATACCGACGAAGAATTGGGTTGCCAGGGACGGCCAAGATAATAGCTATTGTCCGGCACATCGGCATCTGCAGTTACATCGCAATAACGAAAAAGCAAACCATGCAAAAAGATATTTCCGGCAATGTTGGTTGTTAATTTGGTGTCGGCGGGAGCTGTGATGTAGCTACCTCCTTTTACACAATTAATTCTACAACTGTCGAAAACAGTAGTGGCATCGCCATAGATAAAATCCGTTGCTCCTTCAACATAACAATTCAGGTTGTACTGCCTGCGTTTGTGGGCATAATAGGTATCCTGAAAACCGAGGAAACGGCAATTTTTAAAAACCATGGTATCGCCGGTAGTTCGGATGGCAATCGCCTGTCCAACATTTCCCGATGTATTTTCAACAGTAATATTCTCGGCGTAAAAACCGGCTGCATCGGCATGCAAGGTATAGGTGTCGGCCGGCGAAGTTCCTTTCTGCGGATTATCATCGTAAGTCAGAATTACACCATCAGCACTTTGTCCGATCAAACTAACGTTCATTTTCGATGCAGGAAGCAGGACTTTTTCGTAGTATGTTCCGTTTTTAACGAATATTAGTGTGCGCTCACTGCTGTTATCAGGTGCCGAATTTATAGCCTTCTGAATATTATTATAATCACCGGTTCCGTGTGCATCAACCACCAGATCGAACACCTGGCCCCATCCTGCATTAACGAAAAGCACAAGCAATAACAGCAGCAAGTATTTACCGGATAATTTCATAGTTATTTTTTGAAGACTTTTTGGCTGTATGTTCTTTTTATACCAATAGCCTGAAGCATATAAATGCCGTTTGGCAAAGTTTGAATTGAAAGCGAAGTCACTCCCTCTTTATTCTCGCTTGATATTAATTTCCTTCCGTTCAGATCGAACAATGAAACCTGTGCCAGTTTATCGGCCGTTTGGAAATAGAGCGTATGATCAGCCGGATTCGGGTAAATTCTAAAATGTGAGTCCGACCTGATGTCATCAACAGCAACGGTAAGCGTAAGACCATTCAGGTAATTTTCAAGATTACTGTATCCATTTTCAGCAATTAATCTTCCGTCGGTAATGTCATTCGGATCGAGTCCGTTATCCATCTCCCACTCATCAGGTATTCCATCGTGATCGGCATCAACAGGCGCTTCGGTTGATTTCGTGTACACATCCCAAGCTGTAACCGAGTCCTGTTTGTCTTCGGGAACCAGGTTCTGCTGTGTATCGATAATCCCTGATTCAACTCCTTTTTTTGGAGTCACCTGATCATCATCTGAAATATGCTCATACCGGACAATTTCTATCATTCCTTGTGCTTCGGTAATAATACGTCGATCGATTGTATCGCGTTTGGGCAAGGTTGCTCCTGCTTCGGCCAAAACATCTGATAATGCCTCTTCAGCAGATTGTGTATATGCATCGTAATCCTCGAGTGCACCATCACTTTTCACAAATTCTTCTTCGCTACGAATATTTTCTTTGCCACCCGGAATATTACCACCGTCAACACCCAACCAGTTATCGTTGGTCATAGCTTCGTAGCCTTCCATAACATTTCCGTTGAAATACCACTGGCCGTAACCATCAACCTGCACTCCGCTTCGGTTATACGACGGCCGTGCAAAAATTACGTTTGAAGAAGTAGCCGGTCCGGGAATAAAATAGTTATTCACCACGTTGGTGTGGCAAAATCCATTCCCGTCGGTTCCTTCAAATTCGCCACCATAAAAAGCTCCGGTGCTACTCCAGTTGTAGTTTACGTTGTTGCGGTAATCCACCAAGGCATTGATGTCGTTTTTGTTCGATCCGTTAATGCGAGGCATCCTTGAATTGTGGTGTGCCAGCAAATTATGATGGTAGCTGGCATATTGTCCTCCCCATTGTGTGGCATAACCACGCTCTCCTTTTTTATGTATTGAATTGAACAACGATTCGCTGATTATACACCACTGAACCGTAGTGTTGGAATTACTCGAAAAGTGCGTGGTTTCTTCAATCGCCCAACTCATTGAACAGTGGTCGATGATAAAATTACTGCCATTTTCTATGCGGAAGGCAGATGTTTCTTCACCCAGTTCATCGCCCGGACGAAATCGAATGTACCTTACAATAACATTGTTCGATCCCGAAAAATTAACGGTTGCACCGCGGATACAAATACCGTTTCCGGGTGCGGTCTGACCGGCAATGGTCATTCTGTCGCGTTGAACACGCAATTCACCTATCAGGTTTATAACGCCACCGACTCGAAACACAATGGTTAGCGGCAATTTAACAGTGTATTCAATTCCTAATATCGGATCGATTCGTTTTTCGGTAGCCTGTGAAAATGCCCAGCGCAAACTGCCTTCGGGCGGATTTTCGAGATCGTCCTCCAGGTTGGTTACTTCAACCACTCGTCCGGTTTCTCCGTTACCACGTCCACCGCTTGCAAAACGCCCATATCCTTCAGCTCCGGGAAATGCCAGTTGTTGTCCGCTGGTAAACAATGCAACAGACACTCCAAAAATTGCAAATAAAATTTTGCTTAATCGAATCATAGCTAATTTGTTCTTCTATTATTCCTGTTTTATTCTGCCAGAGGATCAAACGTACCATTTATCCAACCGGCGGTTTGTTCCACTGCCGGACTTTTCTCGATCATCGATGAAGGAACAGCAAAGAAATCGTAAAGCTCGAGATAATCAATTTCGGCACTTTGTCCGAGATAGATATCGAGGTTTTTATCTGATTTGGTAAAATACTCATCAGAACTTTCCGTGTCATTCAAGTCAAGATCGCCTTCAGCCAAAGCCTGGTCGATATTCAACTGGCCATAGTAAGGCGACGACTGGTCGGTTATTTCGCGTCCCCAGATACCTTTCGCCCGGTAGGTAAATCCACCGCGCTGCGTTCCGTTGAGTTTTGTTACGTATTCACCCAAATCCTCTCTGAACATCAACCGACGACGAAGATCCCAGTATCGTTTGTTCTCGAAGGCAAACTCCACCTGGCGTTCAACCATAATAATCTGACGAAGCTTTTCTTTTGATACCGAATTTTCAATACCATAAGTACCGCCGCCGTCTTCGATACCGGCGCGGGCCCGGATCGCTCTAATTTGCTCGAGTGCTTCACCGGTTTCACCCAGTTCGTTGGCACATTCGGCAAAGTTAAGCAACACTTCAGCGTAACGCAATTCAATCCATGCCGTACTGGTTTGATTGATGTCTTCGCGTGCAACAGTGGCATCAGAAGCTTTTTTGTTGTAGAATCCCGAACTCGGAACACGGTTCAGTTCTTTACTGTTCCTGAAGGTCCATACATTTACCTCATCGCGTCCGCTCATTTCCCACTGGTCGCCATTGTAAGCAACGGTGGCATAGAGTCTCGGATCGCGGTTTTGCCAGAAGTAGGTAGGATCGTAGCCTGAACCTTCTTCGTTGGTTAATTTACCGTTAGCCATCGGGAAAGCCTGAACCAGCTGCCAGGTAGGGCTATAACCTCCGTTTCCGCCTCCTGACGGGGGACGAACACTGTTTTCCCAGCCAATGGTATAGGATGTACCGGCTCCCAGGCTAAAACGTTTGTAAATAATCGCTTCAGGATTTGTAGTTACATCAGTGGTAAATATGGTGGCGAAATCGGGATGCAGATCGCGGGGCATATTCATTTGAGCTAAAAGATCGATGGCCTGTTGATTAGCATCGTAGGCTCTTTGCCACCGCGCCTCATCATTATTACGATTAAACAACGGGCTGGCCCAATTCAACAAAATGCGACCTTTAAAAGCAGCAGCAGCACCACTTGTAATCCGTCCTTTATCGGCATCCAGAATATAATCAACCGGTAACAAATCGATGGCCTCATCCAAATCGGCTACGATCATGTCGATCGATTCGGAAGTTTTGCTTCGCGGAACATTTAAGTCTTCTGAATAAGGATCCTGAACGGTCATAACCATTGGTACTCCGCCGTATAGCTGCACCATTTCCCAGTAACGCCATGCCCTGAAAAACAAAGCTTGTCCGCGTAACGGAGCAATCTGTTCATCACTAAGTGCCGATTCATCCAGTCCTTCAAGCGCAATATTAATTCTCCTGATCAGCTCATATTTATCCTTGTGTAACACAGTTACCGCATTGATATCGCTTGGAGTTTTAAATCCATACAGGAGGTCGGCGTATTGCAGATCGGAAGAATAGGTTTCGTCGGATAACTGACTGTTGGTCCCAAAATACGATTTTGGCATATTATCGTTATACAAATTGTTAATGTATAAAGTAGCCTGATCTTCATCGTCCCAGATTTTATCGGTAAGTGCGTTCAAATCACTTTTATCCAGCACATCCTTGCACGACGGTAACATTAGCACTGCCATTAATATAATCAAAGCTAAAGGAAGTGTTCTTGTTTGTTTTATATTGATGTTCATCTCTTTTCTTTTTAAAAGTTATTCAATTACTTTCCCTTTACTTTCTATATTTTAAAGCTTAATCCAAAACTAAAAGTCTTCAGTAACGGATAGGTGTTATACCTTGCAATAGCGTCTTCTTTATAGTCGAAAGTTTGAATTGGCGACCATAAATTTGTTCCCACAAAATATACCCTCAACTCAGGTATACCCCATTTAAGCGATAAGTCTTTCGGAATGCTGTATGAAACATTCAAGGTTCTCAGCCTCAACTGGTAAACATCTTTCATCCAGAAAGTAGATACCCACTGATCTGAACTTGCATAATACGGGCTTGGATAAGCTGCATTCGGATTTTCAGGCGTCCAAAAATCACTCCAGAACTCGGGTGAACTTTCGCTTGTGGTTGGCACTGTTCGTGCCAGTTTATCAACTACCTGGTTACGAATACCGTATTCCATAGTCCACAATGTTGTAATTTTCAGATCTTTCCAGCCTCCGCCAATATTAATACTGGTAGGCAACATGTGTTTCCAGGTAAATTTATCACCAACACGTTCCACATATTTTTTATCGTATTCGTTAATCACACCGTCGGGTTCGAAAACCGTGCGGGGTTCGCCGGCCGCTGTGTTTCCTGGGCGGCCAATATCTTCAAAAATCATTGCTCCCAGATCTACCGGTCGTCCTTCAATCTGATAATCATGCCCCCAAAGAGCCTGCCATTGTGCGTTCAACTCCTCCATTTGTTGCTGAGTACGGATGATTCCGTGAGTAATAAATCCCTCTTCACGTCCAGCTGCTATAGTACTTTGTCCGATCGGGTACCTGAAATCTTCAGGAATGTACTCGGTAGGACGTTCGATAATGCGGTTGGTACCGTAATTGAAAATACCTGTTATGTCGTAGTAGATATCGTCTGTAATTCTTCCGCGATAATTGATCGACATGTCATATCCCCAGGCTTCCAGTCGTCCAAGATTTTCTCCGGGTAACTGACCAAGTCCACCTGTTTCAGGGAACTCAACCGTTCTTTTGTCTAAAATATCGTATTGATAGGTATAGTAGCCATCGAGTGAAACACCAAGTTTACTGTTGAAAAATTTCATATCAATACCGAGGTTATGCATCAGGGATTTTTCCCAGCTAACACCTGAACTAACCACATCGGTTTTTCCTCCAATTCCGATTCCACCAACCGGCGTATCACCACCAAAGAGGTAACGATCGTCGCTTTGTTTAACCGAATACTGAAGTTCATATTCGTATGGCGATACTGAAGCATATCCGGTTAATCCCATAGAGAACCTCAACTTAAGAAAGTTAATGGCATCAACATTGTCTTTCATAAAGTTTTCTTCAGAAATTACCCAACCTACTGAGCCCGAAGGGAACAAACCTTCGCGTTGTCCGGGAGCAAACCTGGTTGTGGTTTCGTAGCGCATGGCCGATTCGAAAAGATACTTGCTGGCGTATGAATAATTCAAACGGAAAACAGCTCCAAGATCACCACTTTCGTAGTTGCCTCCACTGGTGGTTTTGGTTTGAAATGCATTCTGATTTTCCAGTCCGTAAACTTCAATGTTCTCGCCAATTGCTCTAAAATCGTTTGACTTTCCTTCCGACTGCTCGTAGGTAAGGAACGCCGATACATCGTGTTTACCGAAAGTACGTGCATAATTTAAACTTGCGTTGAACTGGTAATTCTCGTTGTATCCATATGATTCCGAAATACGGTTGTTATTTTGTATTGTAACAATTTCCTCAATTTCGTTACTTAAGATGTATTTGTAACCGTTTCCGCGTGGCTTAAACTGATAAAGCTCATAAGGAACCAAATAGTCTTTGTTGTATCCGTGACCTTCTCTCCGGCTAAAAGATACCGAGGCTCTAAGTCCTTTCACTTGCTTAATGTCGTACGACAGGCTCAGGTTAAGTGTATGTCCTTTATCTACCGATTGCTTATAACTGTTGGTTTCGAACAGATACAATGGGTTAAAGTCGAGGTTGTTTGCTACCGGATAACCATCGATGTAGGCAGGAGTCCATTTAGGTGCTTGCAGCAACTGCTGGAATAAATCCTCGAGGGTGTTGTTACCAACTCCGGAAATGTAAGGGCGTTTAAAATCGCGGCTATCGATTGAAACCGTAGCTGAAGCTTTTAACTGATCAGTGATATTGGCATCCAGTCCAAGACGGTAAGAATATTTACCAACCCCCATTTCAGGAAAGTTTCCTTCGGTATACATGTAAGTACCACCGGCAAAATATTTCACTTTTGCACTACCTCCTGAAATATTAACCGTATGACGCGTAACCATTGATTGTTGCCACGCTTCATCCAGCCAGCGGAAGTTCTGGTTTTTCATTTCCTGTAATTCTGCTGAAGAAATTTGTGCCGTAGTATCATCGGCGTAACGCGCGTTTATCATTCTTGCATGATCGTAAGCACTCAGCATTTCGGTTTGTGTGGTTGCATCGCTGATACCAACACTACCTGAATAACTAACACGGAGTTTTCCTTCTCGTCCGCGTTTGGTCTTTACAAGAATTACACCGTTGGCCCCTTTACTCCCGTAAACCGAAGCCGAAGCATCTTTCAACACCGAATAGCTTTCAATCTCTGAAGGATCAAGAATATCGAACTCTTCCTGCGAAACCTCGAATCCATCAACAATATAAAGTGGCGATGGATCTTTGGCTCCCTCTCCCGAGTTGCCAAAAGTAGTCTCGGTGCGAATGGTAACCCTGGTAGCAGCACCCGGGTTACCGGTTGGTTGTGCCGGCGAAACCGATACCCCTGCCATTCGACCTTCCAGTAGGTTGGTCATACTAACAGCGGGAATATCCTCGATCTCATCCGCCGAAATACTGGATATCGATCCCAGCAGGTTGGCTCTTTTTACTTCGCCATAGCCCACTACCACCACTTCGTCGAGGTCGGTTGTCGACTCTACCAAAACAACATCGATATTAGTTCGACCTTTTACCGGTACAAATTGCTGAATGAAACCAATAAACGAAACCTGCAGCGTATCGGTAGGTGCTACCGTTAAGGTGTAGTTTCCGTCAATGTCGCTAACCGTTCCCTTCACCGTATTTTTGATGACGATATTAACACCAATCATCGGCTCACCGGCTTCGTCGGTTATTTTACCGTTGACGTTAATCTCGTTTTGAGCAAACACAGCAGGCACAGTAAACAACTGTAATATAAATGCGATCAGGACAATGATCCGTTTTGGAATTGATCCTGAACTAAGATTCCTGATTTGATTAATTCTGTTTTTATTCATTGCCTATAGATTTATCATGTTTATTGGTTCTATCGTTTGATGTTCAGCAATTTTACACTGATTTAGTGAATGATCACTTTTGTTGTTCTGACTGATCTGTCGGTTTGCGCTTTTACCAGGTAAATACCACCTGGCATATCACTCATCGAAACGCTACTGGTATAATTGGCTTCGCGTACTTTTGCTCCGGAAATGTTATAAACGGCTACTCTTGCCTGTTCCGAAATGTGAATGATTTTATGTGCTGCATAAATTCTTAATCCATCTTTTTCAATGATATTGGCAGCTGTTTGGATATAAGTTCCGTAAACTTTCAGGTCGTGGATTCGTGGTGTCTGACCACCTGCTTCGCGAAAACGTAGCATTACATTCTCCGCGTAAACACCGTCTTCCCAAGTCATTCCGTGAGCCGAAGGATCGCAACGGTATCCGTTCGAAGTTTTTTCCAGAGTATAAGGATCTTTTGTAAAGCTTAAGGCCCAACTATTGCCCGGCTGATAACGCAAAGTATCCCACGATGCACCATCGTCGAGTGAAAACTCGCACATCACACCGCGCTTATTTCCACCGGTACTTGAATGCGACCACTGAATAACTTCTACAAAATCGAGTTCACGCAGATCAACCGTCAAATAGCCTCGAGCTGTAGGAATGGTTGAATAAATAGTATCAAAACGGCTAAGCTCAACAAATCCGTTTGAAACATTTGTTGAGTTGTAGTTCTCCGAATTTTCAAGGTCTTCAGCTGCCAGTGCATCTACGTAACCATAAGCGGTTGCCCATTCAGGTGCAAAAGCTGCCTGGTAAAATGTATAGGTTATTTTACCTGAGGTTGAACCAAGGATCGGTACCTCCACTGTATCATTTTTATACCCATAAATGATGGTTGTACCATCATTGTCTAACATATTTTCGCTGTTGCCCTGGTCAGGATTATCGTCGGTATGAAAAAATTCAAATCCCGAAAAATCCTCGTTTAGCACCAGCGGTTCACTGGCACCAAGCGTTCCCCAAATGACACCTGATGAGGTGTTCAGCTGCCCATAAGACATGCTGAACACTCCCATCATACTTAGAATAAATGTAAATATCTTTTTCTTCATGTTAATTCCCTATTGTATCATTACTTTCTTCACTACTGTTCTACCGTCGTTGATAGCGTTTACTATGTAAATTCCGCTTGGAACCTCCTGCATTTGAACGGTGTTAGTATTTACTGCTTTTTTAATAAGGTTACCGGTAATGGTGTAAACGGCAACATCAGCAGGCTCTGAAATCCTTATCTCGCGATTAAAACTATATACTTTTATATCTTCTTTATCGATCACTTTGGCCGAAGTTGGAGGGGTGTAAGTTCCATAAACTTTCAGGTCGTGTATGCGAGGCACCTGTCCACCTGCTTCACCAAAGCGTAACATTACATTCTCGGCATATACACCGTCCTCCCAGGTCATACCATATGCTGATGGATCGCAACGGTAACCATTTGGAGTTTTATCAAGCGTAAAAGGATCTTTTGTAAAGCTATCGCCCCAGGCGTTTCCGGGTTGATACCGAAGCGTGTCCCATGTTGCTCCATCGTCAAGCGAAAACTCAAGCATTACACCACGTTTGTTTCCGCCACAACTTGAATGTGTCCATTGAATGACTTCAACAAAATCAAGCTCACGTAAATCAACTTTAAATGAGCCTCTCACTGTTGGAGGATTAGAACCATAGTCACGGCTAACTTCAACAAATCCGTTTGATACATTCGGAGTTTGTCCGCCTCCGTCTTTAAAGGCCCAAGCAGTTTCCCAATCCGGAGCAAAAGCACACTGATCAAAAACATAGGTTATTTTTCCTGATTCAGAACCAAGAATCGGAACCTCAACGCTGTCGTTTTTGTAACCATAAATAATAGTGACACCATCGGTATCAAAAGTATTGTTACTGTTTCCCATGTCAGTGGTCGAGTCAGAGTGAAAGAACTCAAATCCCGTGAAGTCTTCGTTAAGTACTAAAGGCTCTGCCGCTCCCAGTGACCCCCATGGGACGCCTGTTCCGATATTAAGTTGTGCATTGGCAGTAAAGCCAAATCCAGCGATTAAAGCAATAATTAAGGTAAAAATCTTTTCTTTCATAGTATTCATTTTTTAATTAGTATTGGAATTTCAGTTTACGCAATTTTCTTTATTCAGTTCATTTATTTTGTCGTTTTAATTTTAGCCATCCATAATAGGTTAGGCTTTCATCGGCAGGTTTATCCTTGAGTAAAGCACTCGCCAGCAATCCAACAACAATCAGAACAAGGTGACTATATACTCCAATCATGTATTTATGTTGGGTAAAATTCAGGCTGCCCAGATCGAGCAATAAAACTTTATTGTCGCCGATTCCAATTGGCGTTGACGATAACAGTGCATAAAGTGTAAAGAGAACACTTGCCACTATTCCTGCATAAACTCCCTTTTTACCTGCACGTTTACTAAAAATACCCAAGAGGAACATGCCTGCAATACCTCCCGAGAATATGGCGTACAAGGTGAAAATTATTCCCAGTACACCTTCGCCACCTGCAGCCACATAAAACAAAGCCACTCCAATGGCGCCAATACCTGCAAGCATGGTAAACACACGACTTAATACCATTTGTTTCTCTTCCGGAGTATTGGGTTTCCATCTCAGGTAATAATCTTCGAGGCAAATAGCCGACAGACAATTTAAATCCGAATCGAGGCTCGAAAATGCTGCCGCGATCAGCGCCGACAAAATCAATCCCACCACTCCAACCGGTAGTTTCGTCATAATAAAATGAGGAAATACCTGATCGGCCAATACATCGGAGGGCAAACCACCCATAATTTTATAATAGCTAAACAAGGCTGTTCCTATAAACATAAACAAGGCCCAAACCGGAACGCTCAGCAGCACACCAATCAATGAAGCTTTTACGGCTTCTTTATCGGTTTTTGCAGTGAGGTAGCGCTGAATAATGGTTTGATCGGTTCCGTATTTCTGGATGGCATAGAAAATTCCATTTAGTGCCATTACCCAGAAAGTAAGCCGGACAAATTCAAAATCGAAAGGTCCAAATCCGATACGCCCATTTTCCATAGCTACATTCCATATTGCCGATGGGCCACCATCAACTGAAAATAATAATATTCCCAGTGAGATTAAACCACCGGCAATAAGTAAAAATCCCTGGATCACATCGAGCCAAATAACGGCCTCAATACCTCCAATCATGGTAATTATAACCACAATTACACCGATTATCAGTATAATATACACGGTACTGATTCCTGTCATCCCATTTAAAGCCAATGCAATAAGATAAAAAACCGTACCCATTTTTGCAAAATGGTTCAGTACAAAACCCAGCGAGGCGTACAAGCGGGCAAGAAATCCAAATCTCCGTTCGAAATACTCGTAGGCACTCAAACGAATTACCTTACGGAACAAGGGAACAATAATTCCGACAATAAAAACCAGTACCAATGGCACCATTAATCCCTGTACCAACCGAATCCAGTTGGAAGAATAACCTTCGCCCGGATAAGCCAGAAAGGTGACACTGCTGATCAGTGTGGCTAAAATCGACATCCCAATTGCCCACGAAGGAATTTTACCACCGGCTTTAAAATAATTACCGGTATCTTTTTGCCGCTTCGAAAAAAACAATCCAACACCGATGGTGAGAATAAAAGTGGCAAGAATTATTATCCAGTCGACAATATGTATGGATGTATTGTTCATTATAGTTTTTCAAGTTTTTCTTTATCGGTTCCGTTTAAAATAACATTATCGGGCCAGGGGTAACTTCCGGGTTTTGTTGTTATGGTCAGCTCCGGATATTTTCCGGGTTTGAGCTGAATGATCCCGGGATGCAACAATTTAGACGGAAACAGTTTAACGATATCGAGCGACCGAAGTATTTCTGATGTTGTAGCACCACCTTCGATCAACAGGTCGGTTAATTCCGTGGTTTCTGAAACGATTTTCACCAACTCTGCAATATTTTTTCGAATTCGGGCTGAAAGGTTCATTTCGACACTATAATCCTGTTCGATGGTAATGATCACCTTTTTCCCTGCTTCCAATTCGGCCACAACCTGTCCTGCCCATATCTGTATAAATTCGGGCTGAAAATCCTTCTTGTCGTATATTTCATTCGGCATGTTTAACCTCACAATTTCTTCCTCTTTCAATCCCATGGGAAGTTTGTGACTTTTCGGGAATTTACTGCCAAAAATAAATAGGGTTTTATCACCCAGTTTCAGGCATTCGCGGCATTCACTTGGTTTTTCCTGGTGCTTATTGCCCAGCAGCACGTCAAAAAATCCGGCACCTCCTGCAGCCATTGTATCTTCATCGATATATGCAGCCCAATATTCCATTTCGTCCTGGTCTTTCACGTCACCAATAATTATGCCCGAATCAGGAATTTTGGTATCTACAGGCAACGAATAAATCGATGAACCGACCGACTTTACAATGTTCAGAACATTTGATGACTGAACTGGAAAATCGGGATCTTCTGAAAATGAAGTTTTTTCGAGCGGCACCGCATTTACTTTGTACAAGCCATTTTCAATGGTTCGACCAAAGGATGGATTTCCGGCAATAATTATTGCTCGCTTTTTTCCCAGCGCCTCAAGTTGAGCATCGATCTCGGCCGCAATGTTTCCGCGAAGTACGGAATCGAGTTTTTTAAAAATATATTTGGGATTTTTTGCCTGAAGTTGTGTGGCTATTTTCTTTATTTCTTCTGAAGCTTCATGTTCCGGCAACGACCGGGTATCGGCAGCAATAATCCAAAGGTCGACCGAAACATTTTCTTCAAACTTTGTTTCGATGACCACATCGAGCCCATACTTTAATCCCACTCCTCCAATCTCGGCGGCTCCTGTAAAATCATCAGCAATTACTGCTATCATTTCCTTCTTCAATTTATTGTCTGTTTTTGGTCAGTTTTACAGCATATTCAACGGCGTTCATCAGTGCATCGGGGCTCGCAATTCCCTTGCCTGCAATTTCGAAAGCTGTTCCGTGATCAACCGAAGTACGGATGATCGGCAATCCCAGCGTGATGTTCACCCCATTTACGCTTTTCATTTTTCCCTTTTCCTGATCCCAGTGAAAACCGGCTAGTTTAAAAGGAATATGTCCCTGGTCGTGGTACATGGCAACACACCCGTCGAAACGACCTCCGCTGGCCAGCGCAAACAATGTGTCGGGAGGTACCGGTCCTGTTACATCCAAACCATTGTTTTGGGCTTCTTTTACAGCCGGAGCTATTTCGTTAATTTCCTCATCACCAAACAAACCTTCGTCGCCGGCATGCGGATTCAGTCCTGCCACTCCGATCCGTGGCTTTTCGATTCCCAGTCGTTTAAGGCCATCGTTCATTATCCCTATCACTTCCAGCACACGCTCCTTCTTAACCAGATCACAAGCTTTTCGTAACGAAACATGTGTACTTACATGAATTACCTTGATGGCATCATCGGCCAACAGCATAGCATACTTTGGGGTATTTGTATATTCGGCATAAATCTCGGTATGTCCCGAAAAATGATGACCAGCTTCGTTAATCGCTTTTTTATGAATCGGATTGGTAACCGTTCCGTCAACCTCGCCGTTTTTAGCCAGTTCGATTGCTATAATCACTGAATGAAAAGCCAGGTTTCCGGCCACAGCCGAAATCTCGCCAAATTCGATCGTTTCATCCAGCGGCATTCCAATATCCAGTACCTCCATAACACCCGTTTCGAAGCGGGCTTCTTTCACATCGGAAATCGTTCTGACTTTTAAGTTTTTCTCCGAAAAAGTAAGTGCTTTCTCCATTATAGCAGCATTACCCACCAAAATGGGCCGACAAACCTTATGAAGTTCTGATCCTTCAAATGTTTTAACGGCAATCTCCGGCCCTATTCCGGCCGGATCTCCCATGGTAATTGCTAAAATCGGTTTAGTACTCTTCATATTTATTCCTGTTAAGCCAGGTTCAGTATCTTATTTTCCATCTCTCCCAGGTAAGCCTTCAATTCTTCAGGCTCCATTTGCAACATGGGTGGCATCACCTGCGTACCACACAATCCTTTTAACGACATCAAGGCTTTAAGTGCAGGAATTGCACCGCTTATGGTTCGGCCTTTTTGGTTATATGCCGAGATCTTGTTGGTTAACTCCTGCAATCTTTCCGCTTCATCAAAATCTTTGTTTTGCGCCGCTTTGAATAAGGATGAATACAGTTCGGGAATCAGGTTGGCCACACTGGGAACGATTCCGTTTGCTCCCCGTTTTAATCCAAACGACGACATGGCTGCCCAGCCCACTAAAAAGAGAAAGTCGTTTCGTGAACTCCAGCGTTCCAGCGATTCCTCCAGGCGTGCCTGATTGTTTTCCGAATCCTTAATACCAACGATGCTCGGATGATGGCTTAGTTTTTCAATCACATCGAGCGAAATTGAATGATGCGTTGTTGCCGGAATGTTGTACAAGAACATCGGCAGCGAAACATTGTCAGCCAGTTTACCAAACCAGTTCAGGGCATGTTTATCTTCAATGGGGTAATAATTCGGAATCAAAGCCACCAGTGCATCAACTCCCAAATCGGCATATCGTTTTGCTTCGTCGATGGTTTGCAACATCGAATTCCCGGCTAAACCGGCCAGTAAAGGAACTCTGCCGTCAACTACATTTACCGCTTCTTTCACCAACGCTGTTTTTTGATCGGTTGAAAGTGATGCCACTTCTCCGGTTGTTCCCAAAACAAATGGCAAAACGCCGGCATCGATAAATGAATGAATAATATTCTTAACTCCATTTTTATCGATGGAATAGTTATCGTTGACCGGTGTTACCATCGGCACTATCACCCCTTCATATTTCTTCAAATCACTCTTCATCACATTGCTTTCCTGTAAATATCAATGGCATCCTGCAATTTTACTTCGCGTACATTATTCTTTAGCAGACGCTGAATTTTTATTGCTGAATTTGCCATCTCTTCTATTTCGTTTTCTCCTATATTCAAATCAGTCAATCGACCGGGAATTTTGAATTCGCTGATCATATCCCGTATCAGCTCGATTCCGGCCAAAGCTGTTTTTTTATCATCTCCTTTGTCTTCAACGTCTAAAGCCTTAGCCACATTGGCATATTTTTCGACGGCTGCTTCCAGGTTGTATTCCAACACAAAAGGCAACAGCATGGCATTTGAAACACCGTGTGCAATTTTGTAGGTACTGCCAAGCGGATATGCCAGTGCATGCACTGCACCAGTATTTACCGGCCCCAGACACATACCTCCATACATGCTTCCCAGCGCTACCTTTTCACGTGCCGTAATATCATTCCCGTCAACAAAAGCCTGTCTCAGATTTTGCCCGATTAGCTTAATTCCTTCAAGGGCCAGCAGGTCGTTAATCGGATTTGCAAAGCGATTCGCGTAAGCTTCAATGCAATGCGTCAGGGCATCGAGTCCGGTTGAAGCGGTAACTGCCGGCGGCACACTCAATGTTAGTTCCGGATCGATGTATGTTGCATCAGGAACAAGCTGTGGATCGATCACACCAACTTTTCCTGCTGTTTCAGGATCGAAAAATATGGCATTGGGCGAAACCTCACTTCCGGTGCCCGAAGTTGTGGGCAAACAAATCAGTTTTGTATTTCGCTTTAGTTGTTCTTTACCGGCTAAAAATTCCTGAACCGATACCTCACTTCCGGTTGTTGCCGCAAGAAGTTTTGCAGTATCGAGCACACTGCCTCCTCCAATTCCGACAACACCATCGGGTTTGAATTCATCGACTTCCGAAAGCAGTTTTTTATAATCGTCGAACGAAGGCTCCTGGCGGATTTCGGTATTCACCGAAACCTCACAACCATTTTCCTTTATATGGTTAATCGCGGATTCAAGCTGAGACATAATTTCAGAAACCGTTAGCACATACAAACGCTGAAGTCCGGATTCCTTCACATCAGAAACGAAAGTTGACAAGCTTTTGGATCCAAAAACCAGCCTGGATGGATTAGATATCACTGTGATACTGCCCATAAGTAGAGTTCGAACAAATTAGTTTTACAATTTAAAGTGTAAAAATAGAAAAAAAAGTGCAAAATAATGTAAACGATTACATTATTTATTCGCACTGTTAACAAAGTATTTAATCTTTAAAAAATTAAAATGGGTGTAAACGTTTTTCCATATTATCATCAATTCTTCAGGCAAACACTTCCAAAGCCGCTTCATACCTTAAAACCAGAAAAAAGGTTAAAAAAAAGGTGGAGCATTTTGCCCCACCTTTGTATTCTGGCAATTAGTAATTACCTCACAATATTAAGTTTTCCTTTAAAGGCCTCAGAACCTACCTGCAACAGGTAAATATACATTCCGTCATTAAGTCTGTTAGCAGGAATAGCGATTTCGTGAACACCTTCGGTTAATACCTGTGGTGAGCTGATCTCTATTTTCTGTCCTACCATATTGTATAATGACAGGCTTACTTCCTGCGTTCTTTCAACGCTGAACCTAATTCTGGCATGATCCTGTGCCGGGTTCGGATAAAGCACTACATCATTTTCAAATGCAACATCCGGTACATCAACAGTACCTCCGGCACCTAATACCCACTCCAATGAGCGAACCAGCATGGTGTCGAATCCGGCAGTGGCATACAGCAAACCATCATTAAATAAGCTCATAAATACAACTCTTTCAGGATTGTTTACAGTTTCGTAATTATCATACTCTCCGTTCAACGAACGCATGGTGCTTCCTTTCGGAATAGCCCACATTGTAGTAAGCGTGTTACCATCGGCAGGAATTGTTGCCAGCGGGATCGCTGTAGTCACGTCTTCTGACAGGTCGTACGACTTAACTTCTTTACCCAGGAAGTCTTCAGATGTAGCGGTTCCGGAACTCCACATGATAGAATCACCTACATTAAAGTTTTGTGTGATGTAATGTTGGTTATTCAAAACAACCATCTGTGCAGTATGCTCATCGTATACTTTGGTTACGTACATTTTATCGTTTTCTACCCAACCAAATTTATTACTACGCGGTCCGTCAGGCTGCATTGTTACACAAGGAATCGGGTAATTACGTTTTGCATAGTCCTTTGTATTATCAGACCCTGCTCCTGCAGATATTACCATTCCCATGTACGGGCTGTAATCGTAAGCCATAATTCCTTCAGGACTCCACTCGAACAATTCATTCTTCTTAGCAAAAGTCACTGAATAGCCTGCATCAACCAAAGCATCGTAAACATTCGTATCGAATGCTTTAGTGTCATTATATACTCCACTTGAAGAAGAAACATAGAGGATCTCTTCGTCTGTTTGAACATGTACCATAACGTTGTACATCATTGAATCAGACTTGCCTGAACTAACGACTTTAACAGTTAGCATTTCTGTCATACCATCCGACAATGTTAATTCTTCAGGAACAGTAACCATTGCGCCAGAAACTTGCGGAACAGCAGTCAGACTAACAGCAGAAGTACCCATCGGAAGATTCAATTGATATTCTGTTTTATCAGGATCGAACGATTGTACTATATCTCCTTCAGAAGCAGTAAGTGACTCCAGTTTGGCATTTGTATCTTCTCCCAATACCCATTGAAGAGACCTAACCAAAAGTGTATCAAAGCTCTCGGTAGCATATAATAAACCATCGTTGAACAAGTACAGTAAAACGACATTACTTGCAGTTGTTACCCTTTCGTAAGTATCGTAATCGCCATTCATAGAACGTACTGATGATCCTGCAGGAACTGCCCACATGGTAGTTAACAAAGTACCATCAGCTGGTATAGTAACCAATGGGATTGCATCAGGAACACTGTCAGTAAGATCGTATGATTTTATTTCCTTACCCAGGAAGTCTTCAGATTCTGCTGTTCCCGATGTCCATGTTATAACTTCATCTACATCATAAATTTCAGTGATATAGTGTGAATTATTGGTTACTTTCATCTGAGCGGTTACAGCATCGTAAGTTTTTGTTTTTGCATGCTGCTCGGCATTCTTATCGTTAACCCATCCCCACTTATTACTCTTAGGTCCATCATTTTGCATTGATACACAAGGAATTGGATAATTACGCTTAGCATAGTCATTAACATTTGATGAACTTTCACCACCTCCTATTACCATACCTACATAGGGTGAATAATCAAATGGCATAATTCCGTCAGGTGTCCATTCAAATATAGCACCTTTGGGCGCAAATGTTACTGAGTAACCAGCATCTACAAGTCCATCATAAACATTGGTATCAAAAGCTTTGGCATCAGCATAAATTCCACCTGATGCAGAAAGGTATAATATCTCTTTTTCCGACTGAACATGAATGTAAATAGTGTATGTCATCGTTTTGGTTCCAAGCGGGCTCATCACCTCAACAGAAACCTCAGTGTTCATACCATCAGATAAAGAAACCGCTTCAGGAACTGTCACCATAGCCATTTCAGATGTAGCCATTGCCATGAATTCAACACTTGAAGTGCCTTTTGGCAGAACTAAGCTGTAAGCAGTTTTTTCTGCATCAAACATCGGGCTCAATTCTCCTTCTGAGGCATAAAGCGTATCAAGTGTGGCAACATCTTCTAAGAGCGTTGTAGGTACTTCCAGTCCGGCAGCCATATATAAGGCGTTACGCCAAATTGTGATTCCTTCGGCAGTTAAATTATCACCACCATCTTTACAAATTGCACCATAGTTTTCACTTATATGAATCATTCTAGCCTGCAAAGTATCTTCGGTTCCAAGAACGGTTCCTGCCGGTATATCGTTGAAACAGATAGAAACATTACCTGCAGCACCTTTTGGCTGACCCAATAATGTTGCAGCATCCGACATTTCAAGATCGGTAGTATAAGAGAAAGCTTTTTCACCTGCAACTCCGTCGTCTGTTGCTCCGGTTTTAAAGATCATAACTGAATCGCCATCGAAAGTGATACCCGAGAAAAGCTCACTCATTTGACTTGAATCCGGAACTTCCAGGTACAACTGTCCGGCTACTTCACTGGTTGCGGCACCTGCCGATGTAACAGCTTTTCCATCTCTCAAAGCATAAGCTTTATTATAAATGAACGGAACTTCAATATTTTCCAAACCAAGAGAACCTCCGGGCTTGAAAATATCAGAGCTGGATCCAAAACCTTCCTGAGCAACCACCACATCGTAACCTTCCAGGTCAACAGTTGCATCATCTGCTACAACCTTCACATCAACAAAGAAATTAGGATCGGCTTTTAACATACGAATGATTGGATCATCATCAGATGCAGCCGCACTGGCATCCAATTCTTTATCAGCAGTTATATATGCCACTTTTTTAGGAGTCATCGGAGCAGCTTTTAAATAATAGATGTTTACTCCACTGCTAGGTGACCACATATAAATAGTTGTTGCCTCTCCAACATAACTAAAGTCTTTCATTGTAATAGGAGTTCCCAATGCCGGGAATGAATCGATTACGTTCTCTTCGGAACCTGCAGCAATATACAGAAGTCTGTCGCTGCTGCTGTTTGAAGACATACCTGCAATTGTAATCGTGGTATTTCCTTTTACATCAAAAGCCAATACCCTTGCATCAGGCATTCCGTCAACAAACCGACCGGAACCTCCCAGTTTCAAACGATAGGTGAAATCCATTCCACCAACCGATTTATTGTTATCATCAATGGTTACTTTTTTATCATCAGCGGCATAAATGGTAAATCCATTTACAGTAGTATCGGAAGTCAGTTCTCCAAGTCCGTTAAAGTCATCGGTACTGATATTCCATTCTTGTGGAGCTTCCATACCATAAACATGGGCCTGGTAGAAAATTCGAACACCTGCGTCAATCTCCATATTTGAGTAGTACGGAACTTCTTCACCTAAAACTTTAAAATAGAACATCAGGTCAGTATCAACAGCTGAATCGGGAGCTGCAATTTCGATACTTTGATTGGTCCACTCCATTGTTCCCGGATCAAGAGTAGCCGGTGTAAATGTATAAGGAACCTCTACAGTATAGTTTCCATTACCGTCGTTTGCCATTACTGCCAAAGTATCGAGGAAGGTCAGCATTTTGTTGAATTTATCGCCTGAACCATTCTTATACAAGTTGTCGGTAATTTTTATTGGAGCTACGCGGCCTTTCATTTTCAAAGGCATTTTAACCATTGTCTCTTCCCCAATGTAAGCCATAAAAGGGAACGCTTCATTACTGTAATTACCTCCGTCGAGGCCCATATTAGGTTCAACCCAAACCGGCGCTGCAAAAGTAACCGTGAAATCATCAACAATTATGGTTGGATCATAAGATCCCTCCGCTATCGCTGTACCAGTTCCATTTGTACTTAAATAAACATGAACTTCACTCTGCCCATTAAGATCAGATAAATCCATTCCGAATGCTTCTGCAAGATTAACCGTTTTCAACCCGCTACCAGTAGTGTAGTAACTGGTTTTGGTCTCATCAACCGAACCAAATTTAACACGCAAATCATAAGTAGCGGTTGCACCGGTATTTCCCTCATCGTAGGTATCAATTGTAAACTGTAAATCTGACTTTAATACCAGATTCTTAAAGGAGAAAACAAATTCATGTTCCAACTTTTTGTAAATACCCGGATGTACACCATAAGCCTGATTAGCAGGATCTCCTCCTACATCGAAAAGACAAGCTGAATGATTATTAAGTGTATTTTTAGCAGAATCTGCTGTTCCGGCGTATACTTCTTCCCACTTGGCCAGAAGAGCCTGTAAAGAATCCACACTGGCAACATGGTTTGGATTTTCATTATTCCGCCATCTTCCGGATCTTACTTTGAAGTCATCGTTAGGATTTAAGGAATTACCTTCTCCATCCCAAACAGTTACTGCAAATCCTTTACTGTTCTGTGCTTTTCCCCAGGAAAATTCAACGGTTGAATCATTCACCTGTGTCCATGTACTTGTCGCCTGATCAGTATTAAAGCTAATGTCTAAAACAGCTTGCTGAGTCTCAAGACTTCTCACATAGGTTTGTCCTATCTGGGACCTGTTCTCTAGTTTAACCTGACCATTTGCAAAGCCTGCAATAAAAACCATGCAAGCCATCATAAGAATCTTAAAAGTAGAATTTCTCATAGGTATAATTTTTAGTTTGACAATTATTGTTAATAATGTGATTTGTTGTCTGTTTACGTTTTATTCTTTTATCATTCTAAATTACAGTTTCTTAAGCAATGCTTGTTACCTTATAAATGGTAACGTTTACATTTTTAAGGATATAAAATCCAGTTTGTTCTATTACGCATTTACGCTGAGCTACGTTTCATTAACTCGGCATTTAATATCATCTGAATACTTGAGCGTTCGGGCTCATTGATCCGTTGGATCAACAACTCCCCTGCCCGTCTTCCAATTTCGCGCGCCGGCTGACGTACCGCTGTTAATGGAGGATTTAGTGAACTTGCCCAGAACATATCATCAAAACCCAGGATGGCTATTTCATCGGGTATCTTCAAATTCTTTTTATGAATCACTTCAAGCGCTCCCAGGGTAATCAGGTTATTTCCGGTAAAAATGGCATCGGGTGGTTCAGGCAGAGCAAGCAATTCTTCACAAAGCTGAACTCCGCTCGGAAGTTTCGAATCACCATATTTTATCAATTCATCAATTATAGGTAATCCATTGTCCTGCAAGGCCCGTTTGTAGCCTTTCTCCCGTAAAACACTCGAGGGAATAGACAATAAACCGGTAATGTGTGCAATTCGTTTATAGCCCGATTTTGCCAGAAAATCAACGGCATTGTAGGCTCCGGCTTCATTATCGATCAACACTACGTCCACATCGATTTCCGAAAGGCCGCGATCGACACAAACCACCGGCAACCCGTCTTTCACCATCTTTTTAAGCTGAACATCTTCTTCGCTGGCAGGTGCCGCAATCAATCCGTCAATGGCTTCCGACTGAAGAATTTCCAGGTAGAGTTTTTCCTTTTTCTCGTCCTGCCCAAAATTGCACATGATGAGTGCATAATTGTTTTGGTAGGCAATTTCCTCAATTCCTTCGAGAACCTCAACATAAAACGGATTCTGAATATCGGGGATAAGTACTCCAAGCAGGTTGCTCGAAATACTTTTCGAACGCAATCGTTTTGCTACACGACTGGGTTGATATTTTAATTCTTTGATTGCTTTAAGGATACGTGCGCGGGTAGCTTCGTTAACTTTGCCGTTATTATTGAGTACGCGCGAAACCGTGGCAATAGAAACCCCGGCTCGTTTTGCTACATCATCCATACTGGCCATAAGACAAAGTTTTAATTTAGTTTTACCGATAAAATTTAGTTCAGCTAATGTAAACGTTTTCATTTAAAAATAAAAACCTTTAACATTATTTTATTTTTACATTCCGTGTGCGCACACATTTCTTTCTCAAACAAACACCTGAATAATAATAACTTGCATCATACATACATGTTTTTCAAAAAATTAAAGATTAAGAAAACTAAACTAAAATACTTTTCGTTTACCTTTCATTTTTAAAGAAAGAATGTGGTAACGTTTACATTGTCAAAAATCTTCGTAATTTTGAAGATCTAATAATCCAATTTAAAATGAGGCAAACCGTAATAAATTATATGCTGATTTTACTCGTTCTGCTGACGATGAGCTGCCAGGTGACAGAACAGCCTTCAGATCGAACAAAGCTGGATACATTAGACTATTCCTATTTTGTTGATCCACCCAACGAATTTCGCTCTCACCCTTTTTATTCCATTAATGATTCGTTAACCGAGGAAGAGATAACCCGACAGATACGGGAATTTAAGGATGCCGGTTTTGGTGGATTTTACCTGCACAGTCGTTCAGGATTGATCACCGAATTCCTGGGCGAGGACTGGTGGAAAGTGATGCAGGCGGCTGTTGATGCAGCAAACGAAGTTGGATTGCGTTGTATGTTTTACGACGAAGACAAATGGCCAAGTGGTTACGCCGGAGGAATTATTCCGCGAATGAGTAAGGATTACCGGGCCAAATGCCTGGCAAAACTCGATAAGTCGACCAAGTTGCCGGTCGGTGCCGAAATAATTGCCAGCGACAGTTTATACAATTATATATTGTATACTGCGCAATTCGGCTACGATATTTTTAACGGAACCTGTTATGTCGATCTGTTCAACCCTGAGGCCGTTCAGGCTTTTATCGATGTTTCGTACAAACCATACATCGAAAAATACGGATCGCAGATCACCAGCTATACACCGGCTATTTTTTCTGATGAGCCACATGTTCATGCCCGCTATTTCGACAAGAATACACCCAACCATGGAACACTCTCCTACTCGCCCTGGCTGGAAAAGAAGTTCGAGGAATTGTACGGGTACAGTTTGCGGGATTCCTTGCCGCAATTGTTCGAAGAAAAGGGCAAGTGGCGTGAAGTACGCATGCAGTATTACCGGGCCAAAGCCCTTCTTTTTGAGGAAAGCTACACCAGGCAGTTGAGCGATTTTTGCGGAGCAAACGGCTTTGATTATACCGGGCATTATTTAGCCGAAGACGTATTACAAAAAGTGCGCGACAGGGCAGCAAATACTATGCTGCACTATCGTACCATGCAACAACCCGGTATGGACATGCTCGGACTGTCGATCGATAATAAAATTATTACCGCGCGTAACCTGAGCAGTGTGGCCAACCAATTTGGGAAACAAAAAAGATTAAGTGAGTTGTTTGGCATCAGCGGTCAGAATATGAATTTCGAAGATCGGAAATGGCTGGCCGGATGGCACAGTATTTTAGGTGTCAATCATTTTTGTCCGCACCTTACATTGTACAGCATGAAAGGCCATCGGAAGCGAGATTATCCACCAACATTCTCTTACCAGCAACCTTATTGGAAATACAATAAAAAAATAGAAGATTACCTCGGACGTATTGCCTATGCAGGATCGGTGGGTAAATATCAGCCGCAACTGCTTGTGATCAGTCCGCTCGAAAGCGAATTTATTCGCGGTGAGAATGATGAAATATTTACGCCAGGTATGCTTGAGGTTTTGGAAATGCTGCAGGCCAACCATTACGATTACGACGTTGGTGACGAACAAATTATGTCTGATACTGCATTTGTGAATGGCAATAAACTAGTGATTGGCGAAATGAGCTACGGGCACATTTTGCTGCCGGATATGATTTCGATCCGGCAAAGCACACTGGACCTGATACATAAACTTCAAGCCAATGGAGGCATGGTTTTTAATACCGGCCGATTCCCGGAATATATCGATGGGAAACAGGATGGCGGTCAACTGGAAGATTTAAAGAATACAGTGATTAATTTACCTGATGATAAAGCGGGTGAAGTACTAAAACAAAACCTGGAACCACAAGTAAGCGTTAGCGGAAAAGGCGCCGAAAAGATTTGGATACAAACCCGTGCAGTAAAAAACGGCACGCTGATTCAAGTCGCTAACACATCGCATACCCAAAGCATTAGCTTTCAATTGAGCAGTGATATACTTACTAAAAATGTGGTTTTATGGGATCCTTCAAAAATAAAATGCTATGCTTTAAAAGCTGATGAGAACAACGTTTATAACCTGGAGTTAGCGGCCTCGTCTAATTTTTGGATCACCGCCGGAAGTTTAAGTGAAGAAGCAAGGATAAGTGGCAACTACCAACTTCCTGTTTCTGCCAAAGAAGTGCTTACTTTGAAAAACAGCTGGGAGGGTAAGCGTTTGTCGCCAAATGCCATCACGCTTGATTTTGCACGCTATTCTACCGATGGAAAAACATTTAGCCAGGCGGAACCCGTTATCGGTATTTTTAACCGATTGGCCGATCAAAACTATTCCGGGTCACTCGTACTCGATTACACATTTGATGTTGTTAACGTGCCCAAAAACTGTAATCTTGTGCTTGAACAACCTGATGTATTTTGGAGTATGAACATTAATGGTCAGTTTATTGAATTTACCGACCAGGGATTTTTCATCGATCGTACTTTCCGTAAAACGAACATTTCGAAATGGATTAAACAGGGTATAAATATAATACAGTTCACACTTGAATTTAACGCTCCTAATCCACTGAGCGCCGATCCGAAATCACGCTACGGTACTGAAATTGAAAGCATTTATCTTACAGGAGATTTTGCTGTTATGGGAAAGAATGCCGGTACAAAATATGATACGCAACGCAATGAAACAAAGAACTTCGTAGAAAGACCCGTTTATGCCTATTCCTCCTATTTAATGACCAAAGAAAAAACAAGTTTCGAAGGCGAACTGACTGAAAGTGGCTACCCTTTTTATGCGGGCGCTTTTGAGCTTTCACAAACTTTTGATCTCGGTACAATTGATCCCGAAAAAGAATACTGCCTGGAAATGCCCAATTGTGAAGCCATTGCAACGGTAGTAAAAATCAACGATCAAACAGTTGATACGCTTGTTTGGTCGCCGTATAAAACCGACATCACAAAATACCTCACGAAAGGCGAAAATAAAGTCAGCTTAGTTGTGGTAAATTCTTTGCGAAACCTGCTAGGACCGCACCATCATAAAGGTGGAGAACTAACCAGAGTTGGGCCAAACAGTTTTACAGGAGCCGGCGGTTTCCCCGATGGAAGAGGGAATAAAAACTGGTATGATTTACGAAAATCAGGAGCTGATATCCCCATCTGGACCGATAAATATTACCACATTCCTTTTGGCTTGCTCGAACCGGCCAAGATCATTTCAACAACAAAAAACGAATAACAATATGAAAATCTTCACCAGATTGATATTACCGATTACCGCTTTTGCACTTCTATTTTCCTGTTCACCGACAAAGAAACCTGAGCAGGAATCCGAAAAATGGAGCATCAAAATGGCGGATGCCGTAATGCAACGATACGATACACTAGCCTTTTATAACGGGCGAACCCGTGCAGGCTGGTCTTATGATGTTTACTTTTTAGGAGCCGCCATCGACAAACTGGGCAAGATCGATCCCAAATATTCGAACTACCTCAAAACTACTATCGATATGTTGGTAGACGAAAATGGGAATATTGAACGATATTCGATGGACAACTACAACATCGATCTGATCCGGCCTGCCAATAATTTGCTCACGCTTTATGAGCGCACCGGAGAAGAAAAATATAAGAAAGCGCTTCCCCAGTTTATCGAGCAAATGGAGAAGCACCCCAAAACCAAGACCGGCGGATACTGGCATAAAAAGCGTTACCCGTGGCAAATGTGGCTCGACGGATTGTACATGGGCTCTCCTTTTCTGGCACATTATGCGGCAGATTTTAACCAGCCACAGTGGTTCGATGTGGTTGCACACCAGATCATTTTGGTTCACGAAAAAACACTCGATCCGGAAACCGGCTTGTTGTATCATGCCTGGGACGAAAGCCGGGATCAGCGTTGGAGTGACCCGGAAACCGGGCAATCGCCACACTTTTGGAGCCGCGCCATGGGGTGGTATGTTATGGCTATTGTTGATGTGCTGGACTACCTCCCTGAAGATCATCCAAAAAGACCGGTGATCATTGAAATCCTGCAAAATACATGCGATGCCTTGCTTAAAGTCAGAGATCCGGAAACCGGTGTTTGGTACCAGGTACTCGACCGGGCCGGCGCTGAAGGAAACTACCCGGAAGGTTCGGGAACTGCCATGTATATTTACGCCTTTGCCAAAGGGGCCAAGAAAGGCTATTTGGATGAGTCGTACCTGAATGTAGCCAACAGTGCTTTCGACGATATGGTAAAAACTTTTATCATCACCGACAAAGACGGATTTCCCAGCATGGTAAATATTTGCGGAAGCTGTGGCCTTGGCGGAGATCCGTACAGAGATGGTTCATACGAATATTACATCAGCGAAAAAATTGTTAAAAACGATTGCAAAGGCATCGCCCCTTTTATTATGGCAGCCATTGAACTCGACCGATAAATCTAAAAATGAAATACAACTATCTCCATAAAACAGGGTGGGTAACTGTCCTGCTGATTCTTACTACGCTGAATATTTATGCGGAAAGCAGAAAGATTCTGATCAATGAATTTATGGCCAGCAACTCCACTACGATTGCCGACGAAGACGGAGATTATCCCGACTGGATCGAACTTTATAATCCGGGCGATGAAGCCATTAATCTGAAAAACTGGTACCTCACAGATAAAGCTGATAATCTTCAAAAATGGGATTTCCCGTCGATTACACTTGGTGCAGGCGAATATTTGCTTGTTTTTGCTTCCGATAAAAAGCGCGATGATCCGAACAGCGAGCTGCATACTAACTTCAAACTCTCGGCTTCGGGCGAATTTTTAGCACTCGTTGAAACCGATGGTACAACTATTTCGCATTCGTTTGGCAACGAATTTCCTCCTCAGCAGGAAGACATTTCTTATGGAATTTACGAAGGACAGCTTGTATTTTTCGACCGTCCTACACCGGGTGCCGAAAACATTGAAGGCAATCTTGTACAGGTACCCCGATTTAGTCATTCTCGCGGCTTTTACGATTCGCCGTTTCAGGTATCGCTTTCGCCGATAAACAGTAACGACAAAATTTACTACACCACAAACGGAACACGTCCTTCAGCCACCACCGGTACTTTGTACAACGGTCCGGTAAGCATTAATACCACTACACCGCTTAGTGCAATAACAATAAGTTCGGGAGGTACTGAAAGTGCCATTGTTTCACACACCTATTTCTTTATTGAAGAAATTGTAAAGCAATCCAACAATCCGGACGGATATCCGGATAACTGGAGCCCGCTAAAATTCAGTTCAGGATTTGCACCGGCTGATTACGAAATGGATCCCGAAATCTGCAACAGCAGCGAATACAAAGATCTAATGGAAGATGCGTTGACATCGATCCCCACGCTTTCGATCGTAACGGACATCCGCAATCTGTTCTCGCACGAGAAAGACGAAGACACCGGGGGTATATACATTTTTACGGGAAATTCGGGAGAAGGAGGCGCAGGAAGCACCTGGGAAAGACCGGTTTCTGTAGAATATTACGACCCCGAAACGGGCAAACAATTCCAGGTAAATTGCGGATTGCGTTTGCATGGCGGCAATAGTCGTATTCCCGAAAACAGTCCAAAACACTCGTTCCGTATTTCATTCAGAAGCCAGTACGGCCCTTCAAAACTAAAGTACAATTTTTATGAAGAACCAACTGCAACAGACGAATTCAATGCACTCGTACTTCGGGCCGGTTACAATTACTCGTGGTTAAAAAATGCACCTGAACAACGTTCAAATGCACAGTATCTTCAAGATCCGTTTACGAAAGTTACACAACGCGCCATAGGACAGGTTTCAGCACACGAGAAGTTTGTTCACCTTTATTTAAATGGATTGTATTGGGGAATGTACAATGTCTCAGAAAAACTCACCAACGATTTTATGGAATCGTACCTGGATGGTGACGAAGATGACTTTGATGTAATTAAAGACCACGGAGGACAAGTAGACGGTTTCTGGACAGCCTGGAGCAACCTCTATCAGTTTTCAAGCAACGGGCTTTCCGACAATACAAATTATCAAAAAGTACAAGGGAAAAATCCCGATGGAACGACAAATCTTGCCTACGACAATTTGCTCGATGTGGAAAACCTGGCCGGATACATGCAGTACAACATTTATATCGGGAATGAAGACTGGGACCACAACAACTGGATTGCGGCCAGAAACCGCGTAACCAACGATGCCGGGTTTCGCTTTTTTACCTGGGATGCCGAAACATCGATGACCGATCTTAATTACAACAATGCCGATGAGAACAACGATGAAAATCCAAGTGGTTATTACAACAAGCTGCAAGGCAACGAAGACTTTAGAATGTTGTTTGCCGATTTGATTCAAAAGAATTTTTTTAACGGCGGCCCGTTAACGCCTGAAGCTGCCATTGAACGCTATACTGAACTTAGCAACGAAATCGACCTGGCGATCATCGCTGAATCGGCTCGTTGGGGCGACTACCGAAAAGACGTGTCTCCTTCCGACGGTGTTCGTACATTATATACCCGAAATGACCACTGGCTAAAACGCAATCAGGATCTGATCAATAATTATTTCCCGTACCGGACCGACATTGTGCTGCAGCAATTTCGCAATTTGGGCTTGTTCCCGAATATTGAAGCGCCTGTTTTTAGCCACAAGGGAGGTGAACTGCAACAAGCTGTAACACTTGGTATGACCACCAATTACGGCGATATTTATTACACCACCAATGGCAGCGATCCGCGCGAACAGATCACATCGGCAATTTCGGAACAGGCTCAGTTGTACACCGGCGAAGTTCCGATTGAATCGGCACAAATTGTTAAAGCACGTGCAATATCGGGCAGTGAATGGTCGCCAATTACCACGGCAGTATTCGACCTGGTAACCGATGCCGGTTTTATTGCCGATAACCGGGAGCCAAAAAGTGGAGCTTACCCAAATCCTTTTACTGAATCAACACGGATTTATTTCAATCAAAATTCGGCAGGACAGGTGGAAGTTGACGTTTACTCGGTTGATGGAAACTGGATTGAAAAAGTGTATAGCGGGTATAAAACAGAAGGATATAATGAAGTTTTGTGGAATCCGAAAAAAATAGATAGAGGAATTTACATTTACCGTGTACAGGTTGAAGAACAGGTATATTCGGGAAAACTTATTAGAAAGGCAGATAGATAAAAATCAACTTACTTTTTATTATTCTGTTCAAACTTGAGGATAACATCTGCTCCCGACGTTTTAGAGCTCCCACTTTGCAGACGAAGGAATAATTTGTCGTTGAGTTCATATTCCACGGTAAAGGTTTCAGGTGTGATCTCGTCTCCTTCAGCTTCACCAAAACCTCGTTCGTAAATTACAAAAATGTCGTTGGTAATGTATTTCCCTACCACAAAAGCAGCGCTTTGCCAGCTCTCGGTAGCTGTAACTTCAATCATATCCAGGTTTAGCTGAGTACCGATTGTTCTGCTGAGTTGCGAAGTAATTAAACTTGCTACTGCGTTTGAACCTACCGATGCTATCAGTCCGTTTTGTTCACCAAAACCTATGTTGTCTGCAGTAGTTCCAAACAACAATACTGACACTCCGTCATTCTCCGTTACTTCTGTATCATCGAGTCTGAAACTTATATTTGGCTCTTCAAGTGTTCCGGTCACCAGCAGATCGAGGTACCGTTTTTCACGGTCCTGTCCCCTAAAAACATATTGTGCGGTAAAGTTGAGCGTCGGATCAAACTCTTCTCCTCCGTTAAAAATTATCTGGCTCTTTTTGATGTTCAGTTTTTTGCCGTATAGAATGTAATGACCTCTCATAATTTCAATCTCGCCGAACAATTCGAAATAAGGGCCACGTTTTACTACATCCACATCTCCGTTAAGTTCCAGACGCATATCAGCACTTCTTAACCATGTATTTCGGGGAATTTCAACCCGCAACCGACCTGTTATATTATTAAAGAGATCGGCTAAGTCATTTTTCTTTTTAATTTGTAAACTATCCAGTACAATCATCGTATCCTCGCTACTTTGCAGCGCCTCCACCAGCATGGGGACATCATCTTCAGTATCCTGAAAGCCACCTTTGAAAAGGGCTGGCAAATACACGTCGGACCGAAGCACAGTAATGTGGCCTCCAAACTCGGGATGGTCTCTACCCGTTTTCAGGAAAGTATTTGCATCAATTAAAACCTCGAAACTTTTGTTCCTGGCAATTAAGAAGTTATTGGCATCGGCTTCCAGTGTTGACGATATGATATTACCTTTTACAATGGTCGAGTCAAATTCAAGATCTCCACTCACAGAGATCAAACCGTTTTTCTGCTGAATAAAAATGGTATCGATACTTACCTTGTTCCCGTCAAATAATACAGAGGTCTTTAGATCAGTAAAATCGAGACCAAGTTGTTTGTTTTGGTACTTTACCTTGTCGAGATTGATGTTACCGTAAATTTGCGGACTATTAAAATCGCCACTGGCTCTTAAGTTTGCATTAATCACCCCTCTCAAACTGTCGTTAGGAATAAACTCGGAGAAATGCTCTCCTATTCTAATATCACCAAAATTCAGCTCTGCATTAAATGAATCAGGTTCCGAATAAATAAATTTCAACGAATCCATATAAGCATCGAAATAGGATGAAGCATTGGCATAAAAACCTTCGCCGAGTTCCGGAATCTCCAGATGAATTTCTCCTTGCTGATTAAGATAATTGATTTCCCCTTTAATGGAAGTAAAATCATAAACACCGTAGCCCGGGTCCTGAACTTCGAAAGTAGTTGAAAGAATGGGATCGCGTGCCGTACCTTTAAGATCTAAATCGGCATCCAAAATACCTCTAAACGTATCTTTAGAAGAGATGAAGCGATTAAATTGCCCGAGATTAAGATCAGATAGTTCCAGGTGAATTGAATTGGTGTCGGCAGTAGAAATTTTCCCATTGGCACTTAACAGAAATTCAGGTGCATTTCTGTCGAGCAGCAAAAAGCTGTCCAACTCAATTTTATCCATACCATAAAGTGTAGCTTTCGTAGAATCTTTTAGAAAATAATTTGATAACATTGTGTTTGCCTCAAGGTTTGAAACGCTGAACACCATCGTATCTCCAAGCAAAAAGCTGGTTGTAATAGCTAAATCCAATGTGTCTTGTACGCTGATACCGGCTGTTAAATCAAGTTTATTGTTCATGTATTCCATATCAACAGTAACAGAATCAAGCGGTATTTGCGCATACTCCACTCCACCACTTACCGCTTCGACGGACACCTTTAAGGAATCAGGATGAATGTTCACTTCGTAAGAAGCATAGGTCGTTCTCAAACTGGCATTATAACCCAAGGCGTCAAATACATCAGCTTTGCCCTGAATGTTTAATTGGTTTACTGGTCCATGAACACGTGCAAAAGCAGATACGGAATCGAAGGATAAAGGCAACTCTACCCAATGTTTTATCAGCCATAAAGAATCAATATCTGCAACGGCGTTTACATCCAGAGTAAGTGAATCGATATTAAATTCTCCTTTTGCTCCGGCATCGATACCCGGAGCGAAAATTTCGAGTGTATCCACCTGAATATTGCTTTTTTGCCACGATAAAGACGACGTAAGACTATCGACTGATAAGTTATATATGCTGCTTTTCGTCAAATGGAGATCAGCAAGGGCAGACATATCTTTAAAATTAAATCCCCGACCATCGGCTTTAATCAGACCATTAACTACAGTTTGTTCCATTACCGGGAAAAAGGCCGAAACATTGAACTGATCTGCAAAAATATCAAGTGAGTATATTTGGTTTGAAGTTACCTCTTTAACTTCTCCTTCAGTTGACAAATTCCCAAAATCGGAAGTCAACGCAAGTTTACCATTTATGTTATCGCTTTGCCAGGTACCATCCATGGTTAAGGTTTTAAACTTCACTGAATTGTATTCAGAGTTGCTTAAGTTGGCTTTTACATGCGTAAAAGACTGTGGATCAAGCATATTCTTTCCGTCCAGATCAACACTACCTTCCAACAGTGTTTCAATATTTTCAACCTCCAGCCAGTGTTCAACACTGAAATCCTTAAAAAGCAACTGCACAGTATACGGAATTGGCCCTTTGTTACTAACTAACTGCGACATGGGGCCAAGTTCAATATCAGCATTTATCACTTCTTCTTCATGTTGAAGTTGTATCGATGCCACTAATTTATCGTTTTCAGTTTCGAACCGGGTTTGCAAACTTGGTGAACACAACAGCTTTAATCCAGGGATGAAAATGGTAAGTTCATCCTTATCAATTCGCGAAGCATCAACATCGGCATTCATATTTTCTAATGCCTTGTATGTACCATCGGTATTTAACGCCGACTGTTCAGTTCGTACCCTGAAACTGTCAATTTGAATACCCTGATCATTCATAGCGTACAAGCCGCTTATTTCATTAACAACCAAAGAAGGATTCAGCGTAGTAAAGTTCAATTCTTTCAGATTAATCCTAAGCTTACCGGATGAGATTCCAGCTTTTAGAAGCAAGTTGAGATTATCCACCCTTTCGGGAATAGTTTCAGAAAAAGCAGTAACAAATACCCCCCCTCCCTTTATGGCAACAGCTCGTAAATTAATTCTTAAAGGAAAAGGTTTTTGTTTTTTAGTCTTTTCATTACCCGTGGCGGTAAAATAAGAACCGATGTTCCATGAACTGTCTTTTTCCTGCCAAAGTTTGATTTCAGGAGCATTAATTACCAACGAGTCGATATGAAGCTCTCCTGCTGTAAGCGGAAGTAGTTTATACTTCAACCTGATTGAGGCAAAATTAGCCACTTCATGTTCCCCATCGATCAGTCTTATCTGTTCTAATTCAATATCCCGATAAAAACTTCCGTTTAACTCTTCAATCTCCAAATTCAGGTTAAGATGCCTTTCGGCTTCAAGAATTAGCCGTTCTTTGACTTTCTCCCTAAAAAAAGCTGTTTGGGTAAGCAGCGATAATACCAGGATTATCAGTAGTAATCCTGTCAAAAAAATAAAACTGTATTTTGCTACTTTTCGCATAAGTTTAAAATGTGTGACCAATATTAAAATGAATCTGCCACTTCGTTAATGAGTCAAAAACCGGACGTGCAAACTCCAGTCCGGCCGGGCCAATCGGAGTTTTATAATGAAAACCAACGCCGGAGGAATAGTGCAGATCGTTCAGATGATAACTAAAAGAGTTTTCCCATACATTGCCGGCATCGGTAAAAAGACTCACTTTGAACTTCCTTCCAATATCAATCCTTAGCTCAGCACTTCCTTCCAGCAGACTGTTCCCTCCCACCGGGATTCCCAGTTCGTCTTTCGGACCAAGTTCACTGCGTGCCCAGCCCCTGACCGAATAACTACCTCCTGCAAAAAAACGTTCTTCAGGAGGTATATAATCGTATTCATCAGTCCGCACAATCCCACCCATTTTTACTTTCATGGCCATAATAACGCCTCTCGTAATCCCCGCATATGTTTTAAATTCAGTAATCACCCTAACAAAAGGCATCTCCGTTTGTCCAAAGAGATCGTTTGTCTTGGTATTCATGGAAATCACATATCCGTGCACAGGATCAAGAATGGGCTCTGAGTTATTGTAAACCAATCCCACTGAAAATCCTGATTTACTGTAATACGTTTCGTCAGCCGTTTGATCTTTACTATCTGTTGTGTGGATAGTGTAATTGTCGACGTCCTCGAAAATGTAACCGATTGAGGTACTAAGAGCTTTAGAAAAATTTTGCAGAAAAGTAACCGTAAATCCACGCTTATCAAGTTGAAATCCGGGTTCGTTCTGCCTTAATAAATACGGATTTAATGTTAAGGTATTAAAGTAAAACAGAAAAGACGGTTGCGAGAATTTAAGGTAAATGTTATAGGGTTCCAGACCGGAATGCTTGGCAAATAGATTCAGACGTCCGGTGTTTGTTAAAAAACTAAGGTACTGAAGATCGGTATAAGCCCTGAACTTATCTTCCCTTCCGTAACCCACTCCAAACCTGGTAGTCCACCGTGGTGCTTCACGAACAGTAATAGTTATCGGAAGTGTGTCTTGTTTGTTGGCTTGCAACTCTGTTCGCACCGATGCTACCCTGTAATTTCCCTGGTTATAGATTTGTTCCTGTGCCTGATCGATCTTCTTTTTCGACCACAAATCCCCTTCCTCGTAATTTACCTGGCGTAATATGCTTTTGTCGGGCACTCTTTCATTGCCCCTAACAAGTGTTTTACCAAAATAAGAAAGTGGTCCGCGGTCAATATTCCAGTTAATTTCAGCTGTATTTTCGGTGGTATCTACCTTCAGGCCCGACTCTACTTTTGCATAGGGGTACCCGCGGTTATAAAATACTTCTGAAATGACTCGCCGGTCGTAGTTTACTGATTCATCCCTGAAAATTTTTTCTGCTTCCGACTCCATTTGCAACTGCATTTTACGAACTTCACGAGGTAACAACGCTTTTTCCAACTGAAGCGCCGAATCTACTTCGAATGTAATTCCGGAAATTATTACAGGTTCATGTTCCTGAATCCGAACGATAAGTTCAACCTTATTCTTTTCATTTACCTTAACATTAGGCGCCAAAAACTTCACGTCTAAAAATCCTTCCATCTGATAAAAAATGCGCAAACGGTTGATGTCCTGGTTGTATAGCGATTGAGTATAAATAACGGGTTGTTTACCCATTATTTTTTCTTTGAACCACGAATTCGACTCCATGATCATCTGATCGCGCAAGGGTGAGGCTTTGATACTCTTGTTCCCTTCGAAGCTGATCTTGCCTATAATGAGACCTTCCTGCCCTGATACCGAAAGGGCAATAATTAAAACAACTATGAAAAGAAATACAGGTTTCACCTTATTTTTTTGTTCAGTTAAAGATAAGCAAGGGATTGAATAAATTAAAAATTTGTCGGTGGATTACTTGGTCAAAATTGAGTTTCACCTGATTTTCAGCAAGAATGAAAAAAAGGATAATCGATTGATATGATCGCTAATTGTTTTATTGATTGACTTCTCTTTTTGAATTTTGCTCACGAACATCGAAAAAGATGGTGATCATGGCTATATCGCGCAAAAAATCGAGCTTTTCAATCTGGTAGCGTTTTATTTTAATACCTGTTCTGATCTCCAGATCATTCAACAATTCCTCTTCCTTTTTGTGATGAAGATTTTCAATGTTCTCGTAAACAACTACGAGCGAATCCACCTGCCTCAACATCAATGCCTTTTCAAGAATCCATAAAGTGCCGATCAGCATTAGATTCACCAAAATCAGCTCCAGGTATCCAATGTAGTCCCTGGCTAAAGCATTGATTACAGACACTGCGATGATGACAAACAAATAGGTCATCTCTTTTGGCGGAATGGTATCGGTCCGGTAGCGAATGATACCAAAAATGGCAAACAGCCCAAGCGCAAATCCCAGTTCAAGCTTTACATTCTCGAGAAGATAGACCAAGAGAAATACTGCCGCACTAATGGCAATATAGCTGAAATAAAATTCTTTCTTTTTACTCATTCGGGAATACAACAGAACAACCAGTGCTGCTGTAAGAAGATTAAATACAAAACGAATGACAACTTCAGGAAAAAGGTCAGTAGTAAATGAATTGATATCGAAAATTGTTAAAATACTCATTCTTGATTAGTTAGTTTGCGTTCCAAAAATAGCAGTTTTCTTTTAAATCTGTTTTGTTTGAGTGTATCGTCTAATAATGCGCGACCGGTGCAGTATTTCGAAAGTCCGCGCTGCCGGATCTGCATGCTGCGAAGTACATTTTGCAGAGGCGACAGTTTAAGGTTTCGGCTTCTTTTTAATTCAAAAATTACTAGTCCCGGAATCGTTTTTTTTCCCAGCTCATTCCGAAACTCCGGCACAATATCTATGGTACACCGATCCTGCATTTTCTTGTTGATCAGTGTCATTCGGGTGTATCGAACATGGAGTTTTTTTGTGAGTTCCTCTGACGACAACGGCAGTGATCCTTCCAAAAAATCGACTTCGGGCTGAAAGAATCCGGTATTGCTGTTTTCCGATTCCAGCCGGGTTTTTATTACCCGCTTTTTGGGTGTTTTTAATTTTACTTCCAGGAAACTCTTCTGATTGACAATGTATTCACGGTAACGAACCTTGTGCCTGTTCACCCGCATATTATGGTGTTTCAGGTAGAACACATCATCTTCGGTATCAAAATAATCGTTCCTGTACTCCATCAAACGTTCGCCGTCAATTTCCAAAATATAATATTCGTCCTGAAGTTGTTGAAGCAGTCCTTCAAGTTTTTGAAATGGGAACCAATATTTACAATCGATACGGTTCATCAGTTTCACCGCTGCTGCTTCTTCCAGCGAAACGGGCTCAAATTGAGCTGCTATTTCTTTAATTCGTTCCAAATTATTACTCCTGTCTATTTTTTAACTTCAATACTATACGATCCCGAACCTACTTTTATTGTTGCACTATTGTTTTGATATTCAATGTCTGCTTCCTGCAATTTTTCACCGTCCTGAAGTATTTCTTCCCGGTTTTTGGCCGGCAAGATAATAATTGCATCTGAATTTACAGGAATACTTACCTCAAGTCTGAAAGTTTCTTTGTCATCTTTCCATGATGAAACCACAGTTCCGTATGGCGTTTCAAAGGAAGTATCGGTGTTTTTGATCCCTCCAACTACCTGCGGTTCAATTATAACTTGCTTATACGCCACCGACTTTTCAGTTTGCCCGATGCCTCCAAGTCCGTTGTAAAACCATTCCATAATGTGTCCGAGCATCAAATGGTTGTTCGAAACCACTTCCAGCGCTGGCCACGATTCGGTGAGTGCAGTTGCACCTTTTTTCAGCTGATAACCATAGCCCGGAACATCGTTGCGGGCATTCATTTCGAAAAGTAATTCACCTTGCCCGTTATTCTGGAGTGCTTTTACGAGGTAATTAAAGCCGATATCTCCTGCAGTCAACGCGTTATCGGAATTATGAATCGATTCTACCAAAGTTTGCACAACAGCTTCGTGGTTTTCGGCCTCCACCAAACCGACTACCAGCGGCATGGCAATAGCCGTTTGGCTTCCGGTAGAATACACTTTTGTTTCAGGATTAAAAAAATTAGCATTAAACGCTGTTTTTATTTCTGATGCCCAATCGGCCAGTTCATTCACCTTTTCCTGCTTCCCGATCAAAGCGGCCATTTTCGTCATCAGTTTTACATCGTAAAAATAGATGGCCGTTGCAGTGAGCGACCGTGGTGTGAGTTGCGGAAATCCCGGTCGTTCCGGCCCCAGATCGTACCAATCGCCCAAACCATGATCGACAATGTGATTTTCAGACCGGCTTTCGAGGTAGGCTACATAGCGTTCCATCATCGGCCAGGCTTTTATCATCGGCTCCAAATCGCCGTACCATTTGTAAATCAACCATGGAAGAATCACCGCTGCACTTCCCCACTCGGGCGAATCGCGGAAATCGCCGTTGGCAAAATCGAACAGGACATATTCAGGAGCGATCGTTGGTACCAAACCTTCGGCCGTTTGTGCCTCAATCATGTCATCAACAATTTTACAATATGCATTGTAGATATCGAAATTATAATGCACGCTGCCCCCCATAAGGAAAGACTGTTCGAGCCAGCCCAGTTTTTCGCGGTGCGGGCAGTCGGTGAGCACGCTCTGAAAATTACTTTGAATCGCCCATTTTATCAAGGTATCAATTTGGTTGAAAAGTTCAAAAGAGGTATGAAAACTTCCCGTTTCGGGTGAAGCATTTCGGTTGTGTAACATTTTCAGACTAACAATTTTGGGCCGGTCAGAACTTGAATTATCTTTTGCCGGAATTCCACCATCAACCTGAATATAGCGAAAACCGTAATAGGTAAATCGTGGCCGCCAGGTTTCTTCACCATCACCTTTAAGCACGTAGGTATAATAGTGGGGCCGACCGGTAGCTCGCTGATTTGCTGTATTGTCCTCCGATATCAGTTCCGAAGGTATTAGAACAATGGAATCTCCCGCATTCCCTTCAACGCTTATTTCAAAAATCCCTGAAGCATTTTGGCCAAAATCGTACAAGAACGCGTTTTCGGCACCTTCAATCTTAGTGATTTTTTGAGGCTGTAATTCTTGTGTGAGTTTCACGGGGTAATCGGTTTCGGGACGCAATACATCGGTGGTGGGTTCCACCTCCATCACATCGTGCCAGGAACTTTCATCAAATCCGGCTTCATCCCAGCCTGCCTGCTCAAGGCGGGCATCGTAATTTTCGCCGCCAAAAATACTCGAAAAGGTTATCGGGCCGGGTGCTGTTTTCCACCTTTTATCCGAAATGATATCTTCTTCACTTCCATCCTGATAAACCAATTTCAACTTCATGATCATCATCGGATTTCCATAAGCCGTCATGGTTTTCCGGTAGCGCTCGTTGGGAACAATAAAAAAACCGTTACCGAGCATCATGCCCACCGCATTTTTACCGGAGTGAAGTTGTTCGGTGCAATCGTAAGTATTGTATAAAATAGTTTCGTCGTAATTGGTCCAGCCGGGTGAAATAAAGCGGTCACCCAATTTATCTCCGTTTAAACGCATTTCGTAATGACCAAGTCCGGATACAAAAACAAGGGCTTGTTTCAATCCTTCTTTCACTTCAAACTCTTTTCGCAAAAGCGGTAATTTGTGTAAACCCTGATCCTTTCCGCTCCACGATTTTCCGGGAAGATGAATACCGGGAACAATTCTTTTTTCTTCAGGTAGTTCATCGTAAGCAATCCACTTTGCTCCACTCCAATCCTGTTCCGTAAAAAGTCCGGTTGTAAATGATCTTATTTCACTCCAGTTTGATTGATTGTTGTAATTGTCCCAGGTTTTTACCCTCCAGAAATACGTTTGTCCGTTGTTGAGTTTTGGCCCGGTGTAATTAACCAGAATGCTTTTATCACTTTCAGTTTTCCCCGAATCCCAGGCAGGCGCAGAAAAATCGCTTTGCTCTGAAACCTGAACCTGATATGCGGTTTGCAACACATTCTTTTCTGAGGAAGTCAATTTCCAACTAAAAAAGAAAGAATCAGAAGCTACACCAGTGGCATTCTCCATGTGGTTAACCGAGGATGAAAGTATGCTTAATTCGCCGGATTTTTTGCACGCTGAAAACTGCAGTAAAAAAATCATGGAGGCAAAGAAGATTAGCATACGATTCATTTTCATCGAACGGTTCTTTTTTAGGTTAGCGCCGTTAACAGTTCTAAGTACTGTAACGATTATTGTTTTTGAAATAATCATATTCCTGCCTTTACAAAATTATTTAAAGTATAAAGTTTTCCTATCACAAATGTTTTGAATAGTTGACATATTGCTTTTTACCTGCTTTTATTGGGCTTGCAGACCATTTATCGATTAAGCTCTTCAAAAAATCAGTTGGCCTGTTCCTGTATTTCGCTTACGGCTTTCTTTCGCCAGTAATTTCCCAATACCGATCCAGAAATGTTCATCCACGGACTAAATACAGCTGCTGCCAAACCCAATGTTGCCAGTTTGCCCATTACACCTGCCAGCCCCGATGCCATTCCTCCGTTTTGCAGACCAACCTCCAATGCTACCGTCCGGCAGGAGTTTTTATCCAACCCAAACAATCGACTTAATCCGTAGCCAAAAGTGTAGCCCAGCGAATTGTGCATGACTGAAGCCAGTAACATCAGCAAACCGATGGATAATATATTTTCGCGGGCGGCTGCTGTGGTTACCAGGGTGAAATAAACGATTCCAAACATCGACAGTTTTGGCATAAAATTACGGAGCGTTCCCCAGCACTGCGTGGCCAGATAATATAATTTTCCCACCACAAAAGCTCCAGCAAAAAATGATAATAATTCAAATAGTTTTAAACCGGCATATTCGAAATTACCTTCAAGCACCTTCCAGAAACCAAGCGAAATAGCAATAAGCCATAACACCGACAGCACAAAAACAGCGTTTACGCGTTTTATCCATTTTCTGGAGCCGGTATTAAAAACGTCGTACAACATGGCTGCTCCAATCGGTACAATTACAATCTGGATGATCTGCACAAACATATCCCAGAATTTCACCTCAACATAAGTACCCGCCAGAACTTTCATCCAGAAAGGCGTCATAATCGGAGCCAGCAAAGTGGCTACCGAAGTTAAGGTCACTGAAAGTGTAAGGTTCGCGCGAGCCAGGTAAACCATTACATTCGAGGCCAGCCCACTTGAGCAAGAACCGATCAAAATAATTCCGGCAGAAATTTCGGGTTCAAAATTAAAGATCCGGGTCAGTGTAAATCCCACAATGGGCATGATGGTGAACTGGCTGAGTACGCCTACAAAAACACCTTTCCCCATGGTTTTAATATGGCCAAAATCGCGAAAACTCATTTGTGTTCCCATACCAAACATCACCAACTGTACGATAAACATGATGACCCATTTGTTGCGCAGATCGAATTCTCCCCAGCTTAAAAAAGCCGATGGATACAACATTCCGCAAACAATAGCTACGATGATCCAGGCGGTGTATTGGTACGGGCGTAAACTTTTTACAGATGCCATTCCAAAAGCGATTGCCACCGCTGCAGTAACAGCCAAAGGTTTTGCCACTGCCGTAAACGATAAAACAAATGCCACAACAAGTAACACTAGTGCTGTCAGCCCAATCCAAAGTGCTATTTTCTGCAGCTTCGCCTTCATTTATAAAATTTCAGTAAGATGCTGCACCGCCAGTTCAGGACTGGCAATAATGGGTACTTTTTTGTCTTCTTCAGCTAACTGGTCGACAACGCGTGCCATCGAGGCCTGTGCCAATAAAATCACATCTACCTGTTGCGAAAGCTCTTTAAGTGCCGTAGCCACTTTTTCGTCGTGTACTTCCGGCTTGCCCCCCATTAAGGCTTCGAAAGCGCCTTCGCACAATTTTGAAGTCAGTTCAATGTCTTTCCCGGCCACTACCGCCCGACGACGTACCAAATCGCTGGTGGGTTCAAGGGTTGTCGACAGTGTTGCCACAACGCCAATTTTTTTACCCATCTGCACGGCTTTGTCTGCCATCGGCTGATCGACACGCAAAACCGGAATATCAACAAGTTCTGCCGCCATTTCAACAGCCGGCCCAATGGAAGAACAGGTAACCAGTATAAAATCCGCGCCGGCTTCTTCAGCCGAAGCCACGTGCCCCACCACCCTGCGTGCCGTATCGGGAGTTAATTTGCCGCGTTCAATCGTATTTTTGATCAGGCTATCGTCAGCAATATTAAAAATCTTTAATCCTTTTCCGGCAAGGTATTTATCCGTCAGTTCCTGAAATACCGGAACCAGTGTTGCCGAAGTATGTATCAAACCCAATGTTTTTGCCATAATATTTAAATTTTCCATTTTTTAATCTTTATAAAATAATTCTCGTCTCCTACCTGTCCGCCTTTCAGGTTCACTTCCATACCATTAACCGGAGATGCGTTTGCAAAAGCCTTACACACGGGCGCTCCCGGAAACACAGGCGCGATCATTTCCACGGCTTCAATACCCAGTTCGCGTGCCACATAACCCGATGTATCTCCACCGGCAATAACCATTCGTTTCACCTGAAACTCTTCTAACGCTCTCCGCGCCGATTGCCCCAGAATTTTCCCAAAGCGTTTAGACGTTTCAATACGTCGGGTTTGTTCATCCCAGCCTTTCCCTTCCAACAGCTCTTTTATTTGCTGAACACGCGGATCATCAGGTCCTTTTGACGTGTGAAGAATAACACTTTGCCCCTTTTTGAATGCTGAAATTATTTTTTGCTGATATTCTGTGATAAACGTTTCAGGATCATCCGTATCCATGATCAATGCATCAACGGCAATTTCTTCAAAACCACTTTCCACAGCCCGGGTGATCTGATCGGCAGTTACCGGAGAAACACTGCCGGAAAGCACGAGCATCGGACCACTTGCTTTTAACTCAGTCCAGCTTTGTCGAGGTTGATATCGATTTTCGTCGGCCCAGTAATCGCCCAAAGCTTTTTCAATCCCTGAAGATCCTACTGAAAAAAGTGGCTGCTCTTCAATTACTTGTCGGTCAATCACCGCCCCGATCTTTGCCATCTGTTCATCGCAGATGCCATCAAAAAACAAAATTCGCTTGCCGGCACTGACCTCAACATCTATCTTTTGCTGAATTTCATCAACCTCATTTTGCAGATCGACCAGATCAATCAATCCGATGGGTAGCTGGGTTTGACGCCCTAAATGAACTTGTAAATCACTTTCAGTGGCCGGAGTTACCGGGTGTGCACACATTGAGGGATGCCGGTCGAGGCGGAAAATCTTTCCCTGACTGCCTATTCCCATTCGCGCAAAAAGGTTCCCGAAAGCTGAGTAACGCCCCAGGTGTGGTGCCGCCACCAACACCGGCGTGAAATCGTTTTTGAATATTTTCTGCCCGGTTTCAATGGCTGTTCCTATGTTGCCAATTTCAGGCGATGAATCAAAAGTTGAACACACCTTGTAATGGACATGGCGTGGATTCAACTTTTTCAACTCCGTAAAAGCCTTTGCAAGCGTTTGTTCCATTTCATTTGGAATCATAGCTCGTGTCATTCCGGCAATACCGATCGCCTCAGGATTTCCAAAACGCTCCATTTGTTCCGAAGAAGGATTTTCCAGAAACAAAACCGTTCTTAATCCGGCCCGGGTCAAAAACTCCATCGCGTCGGTCGAACCCGTAAAATCGTCGCCATAAAAAGCCAGTTGTATGTTTTTCGTCAATTCCATTATTAGCTACCCAAACTTTGCCACCGATTCACCAAACTCTTTGAATTCTTTTTCGGCTTGTTCCAATGTCAGTCCGTCAACTGCAGCCTGCCAGGCCTGATGCAAGGCTTTCACTCCGCCAGCTGGTCCTGAAGGATGTGCCATTATTCCGCCACCGGCCATGTAAAGCAGATCGGTCGTTTTTGTTCGTCGCCAGGTTTCAAAAGCCTGTTCGCCCCACTGCCCCGATGAAACCACCGGTAAAACAGCTTCGTTATTCAAAAACGGCGTGTGACAGGATTTTATGGAACGTACCACTGAATCGTCTGATTCCCAAAATTTATTTTGAATGCCGTTCACGTGCATCTGATCAACTCCGGCCATTCGCCATAATTTATTGTATGCCGGAAAATTAATCCCCAGCAAAGGGTGGCGGTTGATCATTCCCCAACCGTTACGGTGACCGTGAATAGATAACTTCCCCCAACTGCAAACTTCTTTCACGCCGGCCCATCCCACACTGTTGATGCTAACCATGGCACACGTTCCACCAGCTTTTACTACTTTCTCGTAGTTGGCTTTCATGGTATCGAGATCGCCGGTGATGTTAAAAGCGTACATCACTTTTTTACCGGTTTTGTCGGCATGGGCATTGATCACCTTCATGATTTTATTGAGCCGAACTTCAAAAGTTGAATTGGCCGTTGAAGTCATCAACTCATCGTCTTTTATAAAGTCGATACCGGCTTCTACCAGTTTTTTTACCAAATCGGCCGTATATTCCGGCGTCAGTCCCACACTGGGTTTTATGATGGTCCCGATCATCGGTCGTTCCGGTCCCACGCCTGCTAAGTCTTTGGTACCTCGCATGCCAAAAACCGGGCCCTCAAAATGTTCCGAAAAAGAAACAGGCAGTTCCAGATCATCCAGTTTTAAACCGGTAAACTGGCGCAACTCGTACAAATTCCCCTGCACCGTGGAAACCAGCGCCGGAATATTGAATCCAAAATTCTCAAGCGACCACGACACTTTCACCTTTGCACGGTGATAGGTACTAAATCCCAGATCGTCACCCGGCATGCTCGGTTCCGAAACATCTCCCAGCAGTTCAATCTCCTCCACCCGGGCAGCAAAACGGGTTTTCAGCTCATCGGTTTCTCCGGGAACGGCTACAAAAGTTCCGCTCGACTGTTCGCCGGCCAGCACCGTTGCTGCTTTCTCCACATCATGTGGTGTTTCTATCAAATATGTTGCAATAATTCGTTCCATCTTAGTTTTGTTTCAACAGGATTTCAATATCTGTTTTTCGTGTTTCAGGCTGAACATCTATAATTCGAACTTCTCCATTTTTGAGTTCGGCTTCCACTGTTGTATTGCCCGGTGCATACAGTTTAAAATGCACATCCCAACCAGGTGGCCACGCCGGGAAAAGATAAATTTTATCGGCGTTGGTTTGCAGCAACATCTCCTGAACACCGATCATTCCCGATCCGCCCCAGTTATGGTCGGGCACCCAATCGAAACCCGGCCCCCAAAAAGCGGGGAAACGCCGGCCGGAATCCTGCAATTTTAATAAGGTGTATTTTACGGCTTCATCTTTCAACCCAAGTCTCGCAGCAAAAATATTGTACTGTTTCCAGCTTTGATGATCCTGGAATTTGATCACATCGGGATCATACAGGTAGGTATTTCTTGCCATATCCAATCCCGGTTTTCCAACCCCGTAAATTCCCCAGGGATAAACCGGGTACAGTTGCGGTGCCTCGGTATTATTGATGCGCTCCCATAATTTTGCGGGTGCGATCATTTTCTTACCATTCATTTCACGAAAACTTATGGGAGGAATACGTTCAAGGAAAGCTTCCCATTTTGTGGTATCAATTTTCTCAGGATATTGATCTTCGATTTCAATCAGTCCTTCGGCAACTTTTTTTAGCGCAACAATTGTTGAAGTGGCATTGGTTGCCATTTTATAGGTTTCGCAGGCCGATCCCGGGTACAATACCAGATCTCCGTTTTCATCGAGTGCTTTTATACCGCGCTGCCTCGCCAGATACTGATAATGCTCGTCGAAAAAGGTCAGGCAACTTTCAATCAATGGAATGTATTCTGTGATATCCATTCCATTATATTGGTGCAATTGCAAAGCCATCCAGCAGATTTCAAGCGCAGTGTCCCACTGGTATTCGAGCCAGGCGTTGTACATCATTCCAGGATCGTAATTTTCTGGTCGTTTCCAACCGTACTCACTTGGATTTGGCAGGCCAAAGTTCTCGATCTGTTCGGTAAAACAGGCACCTTCATGATCCCAGTAATACTTGCTTCGCAGTTCTGCATTATTCAAAAGACGAAGGTAAAATTCCAGTTGAGGTTTCATCATATCGAAATCGCCGGAAGCGAGCATAGGAAAGTATACCAGGCGCTGGTTCTGGGCCGTAAAAGTACCGCCGCCCCAATTCCTGAAATCGGGAGTGAACGGACGCTCTTCGTTAGTAAAAATCGGATCGACTGTAAACAAGCCTCCATTGAATTTTGTGGGGTACTTTCCGTATGCATTACATCCCAGCATATAACGAAACAACTGGTAATTTCGGCCTACCTGCCATTCGGACTTTGATCGATCCTCATTTTCGGGTTGAACAAAAACAAAGCTTCGTTGCCAGTAATTCTGCCACCAGTCCAGCGTCAACTTTCTTGCATCTTTTTGCTTGTTTTCTTTTTCAATACGACTTTCAAGAGCAGCTTTCCATCCATCTACAGTATCAAATTGTCCGGTATTCAAAACAATTTTCAGGTGATGTTTTTTAGCCGCTTCTTTGCTTTTAAGGCTCCAGCTTTTGTATTCTGTTTGGAGGTACTTTCCATCAGAGGTTCCACCCTTAATCAAATTCTCACCCCACATGAAACCTCCAAAAGTGAGATTTTCAAGTGGATTAAAAAGGCTGTCTTTTACGGCATCGAGTTGTTGCTGATTTACCGTAACATCAAACACAGTTTCACCCCGGTTTCGGTGATAAAAAAGTACTGCATTTCCCTCAAAATCAACTTCATCTTTTTTTGTTTTCAGCCCAACCAGTGGTGCCCATTTATAAGAATTCTGAAAACTTTCAAATTTTCTAAGCTCATGGTCCATATACCGCCAGCTTTCGTAGGAAGCCTGAAAACCAATAGCCTCATCACTTTCCGCCTCAACATGAATGCCCGGATCAAACACATCGACCCAAATTTCGAACTTAGTTTCTACGCCATCTTTTTCGGCTGTGATGAGAACATTTCCTCTTTCGAGTTGAAGTTCCTGTCGGAAAATCGCACCATCAAACGGATTCGGATCACACTGAATGCGTACCCGCCCCAGTTTTGGCATGGTGTTGTTTTCGTCGAAAGTGCCGCTTTGTGCCATATAAAAAAGCAGATCTCCGTTTTCTACCCAAACATTCAGGCCAATATCGCCTCCGCCGCAGGGCATTGATTCCGAAGAATTAACACTCTGGCTGTTCCATACCACATTGTAGTTTTCAGGCAACAAGGTTTGTCCCGTCGAGAATGCGGGAATAATCAGAAATAGTATGTACAGAAAGTTTTTCATCCCATTTATAAAAATCACCAATCATCCGAACGGAACGATGAAACCGGTAAACCATCTGTTCCAAACAGGTTACCAAATTCAAAATCCTTGAAGCAGTAGCGAACAGCAACCGGTTTTTCCACGCGAGGTGATGACAGTATCACTGATTTTGTGCGTAAGAAAGCAGTGGCCGGATAGAATACCTTGTTCTCGCCGGCGATCTCAAATCCGCTCAGTTCTTTTCCAAAAGTAGTTAATCCGTTTGCCGCGTTATTAAACGACACAATCACCTGGCTGCCTTTTACTTCAATTGCATTATAGCTTGGGCTTTGATAACTAAAATCGCGGAAGCCATAGGTTTTTGCCAGTGCCCAAAGCGCCAAACGTTCGCCGCCTTCTTTTTTCCGTTTTGGATGAATGCATGTTTCTTCACCAAGATCCATTAATACTGCCATGCCGCTGTTTGGAATAAGATCCATCGCCTTTAACTGTGCTTCACGTAAATAAGCAGAATTGTATTTACCTTTTGGTTCATCGGGTGTAAAAACCGAATAATCGAAAGGAGCGATCTGAGCATAATAAAACGGGAATTCACCGATGCCCCACAAGGTTCGCCACTCTTTCACCATTTTTGGGAACAACTCCAGGTAACTTTCAGGTTCCTGGTAATTGGTTTCGCCCTGGTACCATATACAACCTTTAATGCCATATCCGATTACCGGATTTACCATGCCATTAAAAAGTACGGTTGGAGTCCGGTTTTCAACCAATATTGAATCGCCTGGAGCCGGAATTCCCTTGTCTTCAAAAGCAGTAGAAGTTTCTTTGCTCATCCAGGCCTGAATACAGGAACCGCCCCAACTCACTTCAATCAAGCCAATTGGTACATCGAGCATTTCGTACAATAATTTACCAAAATGATAACCGGTGGCGCTAAAGTTACGGACTGCTGCAGCGTCTGCCTCTTTCCATTTTGCCTCAAAATTATCTTGCGGCGTAGTTTGCGCATTGCGAGGTACGGTAATCATTCGGATATTGTGATTTTCCGACTTTAAAATGTCCATGTTTGATCCCTGAACGGGCTGACCGCGAAATCCCTTCATCGGCATTTCCATGTTCGATTGCCCCGAACAAATCCACACCTCGCCAATCATTACATTATTTATGGTAATGGCTTCTCCATCGCTAATGGTCAGTTCATACGGTCCACCAGCCTCGGGTGTTTGAAGCATCAGTTTCCAATTACCGTCTTTATCAGCCCTGGTTTCAACTGTTTCTTCATTCCACGAACCTTTAACCGCAATGTTTGCGTTTGGATCGCTCCAACCCCAAACGGCTACTTCAGCCTGTTGTTGCAGCACCATGTGGTCGGCAAAAAGTGCCGGAAGTTTTACTTTGGCATTTGATTGAAATCCCAGCAAACAGAACACAAAAAACATGATCAAGACTTGTGTCCTTTTTCCAAATTTTAGTTTAATAATTCTACTCATATTTCTTTTCTATTTAATATCTTGGATTAATAAGCATTTCTCGCAATATTACCCCTAAATCCCCTAAAGGGGACTTTCCCAACTCCCCTTTAGGGGCCGGGGGTAAAAAAGCGTTACTTACAAAAAGCCATTCATTTCACCTTCAACAAATCCATTGTTCCAATATTTCATTTTCTCATTCGCCAAATTAGTGGACAATCTTTTTTACGATTACCGGTCCCAATAATCCTGCCGGCAACAGTTCATTTCCTTCTAAACGGTACGCGCAGGTTGTCCAGGTAATGCGGTCTTCTTCCGTCAATTCATGATCGCCCATTAAGCGATTGGCCCAGGTATTTGTTACAGCGATCTCGAGTTGGTTGGTACCCTCTCTTAGTCCTTTAGAAATATCAACACAATAAGGCGAAGTCCATGCAACTCCGCAATTGATACCGTTTACCTTGATCTCTGCCAGATTGAAAACTGTTCCAACATCCAGAAAAACATTCTCAATGCTTCCACTCCATTCAAACGATTTCCGATAAACCGCGGTGCCTGAGTAATATTTTATTTTATCGTTTTGATCTTTACTCCAGTCGCTTAATTGATGAAATGCTACAAGATTTTCAGGTCCACCGAGTGTTTTGTCAAACTCAACCTGCCAATCTTTATCCAGAATAAGTTGTTGTTCGAATTCCGGATTATTATTTCCTCCCGTCATTTCTGAATCAATAAGCCCTTCTTCAAAAAGCACAAAAACTGATTCATTACTTTCAAACTGAAACGGAATAACTGTTCTGCCGTTTTCAATGCGTCGATTCTTGCAGGATGTTGTTTCTCCACTTACAGGAAAATAGAATTCAGGAACTTTTCCATTCACTCTGAAAGAAAGCTCAACATCACGCGATTCAGCTTTTTGATTGGCAATAAAATAAATCTCTTTTTCGCCTACAGAACGGTGATTCCAGGCCAGTTTTTCTGCCTGTTTGTTATTTTCGAGGGCGAAAAAGTCCTTTTCAATATTCAACGTTGCAAACGACGGCAAATCGAATTTACCAGTCAGCACCTGCCCTTTACCAATTTTATGGATGCTCAGGTTTTCTGAAATATTTGTGCGGTTGTCTTCAGTGAATAATTCATTTATTACCTCTTCAAAAGCTTTTTTATCCGCTTCAGCACCTAAAAATTTTGCAGGTTTCTCCTGAAAATAAATCATGGCACCATCTTTAACCAGGCTTAAAAGTTTTTGAGCTACTTCCAGACTCATTCCCGCTTCAGGATTCATCCGTCGTTGACCGGGAACTACAAACAACGAGTAATTTGCTCCACCCGGCAATACGATTTTTCCATCTTTTACCGTAGCCAGATTTAACAAGGCATCCTTATTAAAGGAATCGTACGAATATCCATTTAGCGGATCAATCCAGTTAACAGGATCAGCAAGGTTCTCAAGGGTAGTTACACCTTTGGGTAATTGGCGGTAAGGCTGCCCAATGTTTTTAAGTCGCAGCTTTTCAGCCTGTACTTTCTCTTCGCCAAATATTCCGGGCAGAACAGGCACCAGCCGGTCGGGTAAAACAGCTCGCCGTGGAATTTCCTCTCCGGTAAAAACGGCAATGTCAACCACCGGAATTCCCTGCTGCAATTGAGTTTGACAATTCTCGATGTATTCAATCCATGCTTTCCCGGATTTCCACCAGGTTTGATTGGGCTGAAAAAAGGAACCAACCACCCCCAGCGTTTTACCTGGCACCCGATCGGTCCAGGGATCGTGCGTAAACACATGAAAGATCATTTTATTTATGCCAATTGCAAAATTCCGGTCGAACAATGTTTTTAGCATTCCCGGATGTTCGTCCCAATCCAAACGAATTTCAGTTCCCGCTTCTGCCCTAACCAGTTTTTTCCCATAAACATGTGCACCTGAAACTGCATCCAAAATATCGTTGGGTTTATCGTGCGAAGGGCTGCGAAACCAGAATTCCCCGGTTGGTGCATCGGTATTTTTAAAGTGCAACATACCATCGCTCACAAAAACCGGAGCCACACTTTCGGAACTGTAACGAACACCTTTTTCGTGTGCCAGTTTTTTCATGGTTCCGTGGTAATTATCCACTAACATTTCAGCAATTGTTGTGCGTACATCGTACAGTAGCTGTTCTGAGAAATCAGTATTTTTAATTGGGATACCGGCCATAACCGGGAGGTATGGCCTTAAATCGTATCCCCGCCTTTGTTTGAACTCATCAATGAAAACCGGCGACCAGTTTTGACTGCCGCATTCCCAGCTGTCGTTGTATAATTCTTCAATTGTATTTTCAGCCAGATCGCCCATGTGATTGTAAATGGTATCGAACCAGTTTTCGAACTGAACTTTCACAGCTTCCGGATTCAGTTTGTCGGCTTCCAGGCCAACACCTCCACCACCGATGTAGTTGGTCGATCCGGTTGAGGTGTGCCCCATACGAAGGATTATCCAATCACCCTCTGGAACATTCCACGATAGCATTTCATCTGATCCGAGTTTATCACTAATGTCAATTAGTTTTTCAGGATCAACACAAGCTGATTCCGGTAAATAATCCTGACTGGATGCCTTGCTAATTCGCCAAACTGCCCCCGACTTTCCTTCAAACTGATGGATCTTTGCTTCACCCGATAATTCAATGCCTGAAACACGTAAACGCGGTCGCCATTTGGCATCATCCAAATCTTCGGCACCCGGCTCGGTCCCTTCGGGATCAAAAACAAAACGAAAATATTTAGCTTCAACAGGTTCAATTAAATGAGTGACTGTTACTCCACGGTCGTCCCAACCATGGCGATATTCATCCAGTCGGCCATGACGGTTAAAATCTACACCGTTGTTACTGGTTTCTATGATCAGCCGATTGGCCTGGTAGTTATTCCATCCTGATTGCAAGGTTATCGAACGACAGGTAAAAGGCTTCTCGAATTCATACTGAATCCAGCATTTCTCTCGACTGGTAAAGTTTTCGGTGTTTCCTTTTATTGCTAAAAAAGATTCGTCTTTATCGGGAAGACTCGTTGTAATTTTTGGCTTTATTTTATAGGATGAAATGCCACTTCCTGCCGAAGCAGGATACGCGAATGTGGCAATATCCTCGTAGTAATTTTCTACTTTTTCAGGTTGAGGAAGCTGCCCTTCGAAATGCTGCCCGCCTGTGACAATCGTATCGGCCCACACCACTTTTTGCATCGAAAGTTCGGGCGTGATCCACGGACCACCGGCAGCTGTAAATCCATCGCAAGCGTGAATACCGAGCTTTACGTCCAGTCGGTTAGCTTCGGTAACAGCAAATTTCATCATATCCCACCATTCGGGTGTAAGTTGCACGGTAACCGGTTCGTACAAGGAAGGTTCGGCAGCCCCACGAATGGTAAATAAAAAAGCTCCACCTATCCCGTTTTCTTTCATCGCCTCCAGATCTCTGGTAATTCCCTTTTTTGAAATGCTTGCATCCGTCAGGAACCAATACACCCAGGGCTTGGTATCGTCAGCCTTGGCCAAAGGTTGAAATTCCTCCGGATCCTGTTGCGAATGATTACTGCATCCGGATAAAAGCAAACTGAGGAATAAAATCAGGTATGTTATTTTGGCTTTATTCATGACTTTTGTTTAGAACTTTATGCTTCGAGGTAAGCTTTCAAGCACTTTTTTATCATTTTTTGCAGTAACAATATAAAATGAGTACGAATAGTCTCCGGCCGGAACCTGGTATTTCTCCATAGGCTGAGCATCATCCGACCACGAAGAATTGCCTCCAACACCCATCTGAATGAGATCGATATTTAATGTTAGAAAACCACTTTCCTTTAACTCATTGGTATGTTTTGCCTTGTTGATTTCATCTTCCGTCCACGGCCAGACACTCATGCTTAAAAGACTGTCGGCAACTACCAGCAATCCGTTATTTTGTTGATTGGCCAGAAGCATCCAACGCACATCGGTACGATTTCCGTTTTCCTGTGGCATAATGTAAGGTTCCACAAACTTGTTGATGGGCATGGAATAAACAGCTGCATCAAATCCCCAACGTCGGTCGAGGTAGTTTTCCCATGGACCACGACCATACCAGTTTATGTTTCTGAGGTCGTTTTTGACACCCATCGTCATTCCTACTTTTGGAAGATTAGGAAGCGTCTTATCGGCTTGTAAGTTATAGTCTACTTTTATTGCTCCCGATCCGCTGATGGTATAATCAATAATCACTTTGGCAAGTCCGTCAACAATCCGGTAAGTACTGGTAATTTTTACTGCGTCAGGCTGCGGTTTCGAGGTTTCCATTTCAACCATTTCAGGCTGTGCTTCGTACCACACTTTCAGTTTCTTTTTCGGTTTCCAGCCGCGTTCATCATTATCAGTGAGCGGACGCGAAAAATGTGGCAGCAAAGGTGCAAATATCTGTTCTTCACCTTTGTTTACATAGGAAACTAACGCTCCGTTCTTCTTGCTGAAAACAACTTCAAACTCGTCGCCCAGCACTTTTATATGTTCTTCATCGCCGGTTAAACGCAGGTCCGCTTCTTTCTTTGTCTTTTCATCGGTTTGTGCAAGTCCCGTCAAGGCAAACTGATTCGAAGCCACTTCAAACCCCTTTTCTGCCCAGGTCTTGTCTTCCTTCAACAGAAATTGAATTGTGGCGAGGTACTCGTTGCCGGCCTTCATTTTTGGCAGATAATCCGAAAGATCGAATGTTGTGCTTTCACCGGCAGCCAAATCCATGTCGGGCAGCGTAATTTTCCTGATCTCAAAACCATTTTCAAGAACGGTCATAGCAATGTCGTATTCATCGAGCGACAACACCGCGTGCCGGTTTTCAACTTTTATTGTAGAACCGGAAACAAGCTCGCACCACACCGGCTGATAAACGCGCTTACATTCGTACATGGCAGCTTTGGGACGTCTGTCGGCGGCAACTATTCCGTTTATACAAAAATTACCATCGTGGAGTGTTTCGCCAAAATCGCCGCCATAAGCATAAAATTCGTTTCCCAGCGAATCGGTTTTTAGCAGCCCCTGGTCTTTATAATCCCAGATACAACCACCGATCAATCGTGGAGTCGACCGAAACAAATCCCAGAATTCTTTCATGTTCCCGGTAGAATTTCCCATTGAGTGTGCGTATTCCACAAAAATGACAGGCCGATCATCGCCGGGTTGCGCCAAGAGTTCTTTGATGTATGGAACCGTGGGGTAAAACCGACTGACCATATCCACATAAAATTCGTCGATCGGGTTACCAAGGCGACCGACATTGGGTAAATGCGACAGGTCTTCATAGCCTTCCACATGCGGATTACCCTGTGCAGGCTCGTAATGTATCGGTCGGGTGATATCGAAATCATGCGTCCAGCCGGCCATGGCAGCATGATTGGGACCGCGGCCCGCTTCATTCCCCAAACTCCAGATAATTACAGAAGGATGATTCTTGTCGCGATAAACCATTCGCGTCATGCGTTCCATGTGGGCATGCGTCCACATTGGATCGTTACTCAACTTTCCGCCAAGCCCGTGGGTTTCGAGATTCGCCTCGTCCATCACCAAAATACCGTACTCGTCGCACAGATCGTAGAAATATGGATCGTTGGGATAATGCGCAGTTCGGATACAATTAAAATTGAACTGTTTGATTTGCCTTACATCTCTTTCTATATCTTCACGCGACATTGTTTTTCCTTTCACCGGATCGTGATCATGACGATTGACGCCATACAAATACGTTTCTTTTCCGTTGATGAGCAGTTTGCTGTCCACTTTCGAAAATTCAATACTGCGAAAACCGATTCGTGCAGTTTTTACTTCCTGAATAATTCCATCCTTATCTTCCAGTGTCAGCAAAAGCTTATACAGATTTGGAGTTTCGTCGCTCCATTTTTTGGGATTTTTGATAGTCGCCTCCAACAAACCAAATTTCACATTATCGAGGCGGGGATAACTTTCATCCAGAATTTCCTGAACGTCTATTTGCAGCGGTTCGCTTAAAACCGCCTGTTCATTTTCATCGTAAAGTTGTGCTTTTAGTTTGTAGCCTTTTACCGTGTCACCGCTCAGGTTTTCCATCCTTGGCCGAATGCTCAGTGTGGCATCTTTGTATTGTTTGTCGAGTTTGGGTTGCACATGAAAATCGGCAATCCTCAACTTGGGCTCAGCCATCAGCATCACATCGCGGTATATTCCGCTCATCCGCCAGTGGTCCTGGTCTTCGAGATACGAAGCATCGCTCCAACGGATCACCTGAACCGATAGTATATTTTCTCCGTCCTTCAAATAAGGCGTCACATTAAATTCTGAAGGTAAGGCACTGTCTTCAGCATAGCCCAGAAATTTCCCATTCACCCAAACTTTATAAGCTGAACGAACGCCTCCAAAATGCAGCGTGATGTTCATGTTTGCCCAGTCAGTCGGTACCGAAAAAGTAGTCTGATACGATCCCACCGGATTGTAGTCGTGCGGCACCCACGGTGGGTTTACAGGGCGGAAAGGATACACCGCACTTTTGTATATAGGCTTGTCGTAGCCTTTCATTTCCCAACAAGAAGGAACCTCGATTTTATCCCACCCGGAAACGCGGTTATTGAAGAAATCGGCCGGAGCTTCACCGGGATTGATCGCAAAATGGAAATCCCACTCCCCATTCAACAAAATCATTCTTGAATAATCGCGGTCATAAGTGAGGGCATCATTTTCCGAAGCATATGAATAAGCCGTAGTCCGCGGAGCATCGCGGTTGATGGAAGTTACCAGCGGATCTTCCCAGGGTTCAGTGTTATAAATCGACGGAGCAGGCGGAATACCGGCCGGTTCGCCGGTTACCGTTTGAGCATTTCCGCGAAAAGCGATGATCAGAAATAAGATATATACAATTGTTTGCTTCATTATCTATTGGTTTACTGGAATGAACTTCCATAAGTTATAACAATAAACGAAATGATCAGAATTACCAGGGCAACAATCAGCGTTCGGAAAGTTTTTCCTGAAACATTGCGCCATTCTTTCATGATCATTCCAACAATATAGCTGAAAAATATCAGCATTGACATGTGGAGGACCCAGCTGATAAACTGAAACTTACCCATTTTCACGTGTCCAAGGCCATAGAAAAAGAACTGTCCGAACCACAAGGCTCCGGATAGCGCAGACCAGAAAAAGTTCTTCATCCAGTTGCCGGTGCTGATACCTGATTTCAGCGAAAATTCTTTTAATGTCTTTTGCCTGATGCCCAAGACTACAAACCAAACCAGGTTGACAAGAAAAGTACCGGAAGTGGAAACAATGTATTTGGCATTTCCTTCGAACTGACCGGCACCGTTTGCGCGGGCCATATCGGATATAGGCTGTCCGTGTTCGAGCGAAATGTTAAACACCGCAGAAAGAACACCTGCAATGAGTACGAGCACCAGTCCAACTTTCATATTGAATTGCACCTTTTCTCCCGTCTGAGCTCTTAAATCCTTTTCTTTTCGGAAACCGGCAAGACCACTAAGCCCTACACCCAGCAACGCGATAAGAATTCCCAATAAAATGACCATTCCTCCGGGAGCGGTAAAATACTCCACCAATCCCCCGTAAACGATCAACGGAACGAAGGTTCCGAGGATGGCCGACAAACCAATGGCAAAAGTATAAGTCAATGAATATCCGATATGACGAATGGCAAACCCAAAACTCATACCGCCAAAGCCGTAAACAGCTCCCAGGAGAAAAGCACCCCAAACCACATCTTTTGGAGCGGTTGCCAGGATATGAAAAAAACCGGGAACGGTAAGCCAGCCGATTACCAGCGGAAGCACGATCCAGGCAAAAAAGGCCTGCACCAGCCAGTAAGTTCCCCACGACCACTTTTTAATTTTTTGAAAAGGTAAGTAGCATGTTGAAGCGGAGATTCCGCCGATAGCATGATATCCTGTTCCTATTATTGGATTTGGTGTGATCATATTAGTTCAGTGTTCAAAGTTTAGAGTTAGTCCAAATGAAATACTTCTTCCATATCTGCCCAGAATTCTTCAGGACCGGCGGTTTCAATGGGCTGCATCAATGGCTTTACCACATCCCACCAGCGTTGTGTTTCTTCATGATCAGCCATAAGTTTCATGTCTCTTTCGAAATCGCTTCCCGTATATTCGAAATAAGCAAACAACACATTGTCGCGAACAAAAATGGAATAATTTGAAATGTTGCATTCCTTTATTTTGGCCAAAACACCGGGCCACACCGCTGCATGCTGCCTTATGTATTCGTCGGTTCCTTCTGGCTTGAGGTAGATAGTCTGTCCGAATCGTTTCATTTTTATTTCTCGCTAAGACGCTAAGACGCCAAGATTAATTCTTTAATGTTTTATCTGAGTATATTTTTTACTTCGCGGCTTTGCGTGAGATTACAATTTTTGCTCTTTTGCAAAGACGTCGGCCTTACATTTCTACTTTCTTCGGGCCACCGTTTTAAACAGCGCCTCGATATTGGCAGGCGGAATATCAGGTAAAACCGCCTCATGGCTGGGCGACACGATCAGTCCTGTCGGGAAAAGATCGATCACTTCATTCACACGCTTTTTTACATCCTCAGGACTTCCTTCCACCATTAAATACTGCGCATCTATACCACCGCAAAAAGCTCCTTTACCTGCAAAATTTGCATGAATATTTTCCACACTCATACCAGTAGCCTTTGCCTGCAAGGGATGAACAATATCTGCCCCTAATCTAAAAATATCATCTATGATCGGAAAGATCGATCCACAGGAATGATACATCACTTTCAGTCCGTAGCTTTTGGCCTGTTCGATCAGCAACTTCGTTCCGGGAAAAATATACTGACGAATGAGATCAGGATCGAGCATCAAACCGGTTTGGCTGCCAAAATCATCGCCAAACAACACCGCATCCAGTTCGCCTTTGGTAGCTTCGTAAAATATCTCATTTGCTTTCAGGTAGAAATCAGTGATCTTCTTCAAAACTGCCTGGTACATATCGGGATTCATCAACATCGTGATCAACGCGGTTTCCATTCCAAAAGCCGAGCACGAATCCTGGAAATGAGCGCTCCACATAATGCCCATTTTTGCATAATCATTACCGGCAGCCTTTACTCTTCGGTTGGCTTCTTCCCTATCCAGGTACTTTGCCGGATCAGGCCAGTTGAATTTATCCACGTCAGCAGGATCGTCGTAATCTTCGAAAAAGCCCGGAGCCGTTAAAGTGCGGTCATCGGGTTTGTCCAAGTGATCGCGTTTGGCAAAATCGAAAGCGCAGGCAATATGATTCGACGGTGCATAATTATATGGAACTTCAATCGGATAAATATCATCGTCGAGAAGTGTTTTGACTTCATCAAACGTACTCACTCCAAAATACTTTGTCAAATTGGGCATAGCTGAAGGTACGGGCAATCCCATCCACGATGCCGGACGGTCAACTGGCGCATTGGCGATAGTGGCTAAAAATCGTTCTTTATGGTTCATTATTTAAGTTCTGATTTTAATGTTTGGCGACTCTGCGGCTTGGCGATAAAAATGCCTCACGCAAAGGCGCTAAGACGCCAAGTTTCTATAGTTTGTTTACTATTCTGGTAATACCATCCTTAATTAATTTCTCATTAAAATTTATTAATAATCCTAGTTTTAGTTTGGTAATTTTAAGGTAAGTTAAAAGTTGCTTCGCGTGCACCGGAGCAATTGTTTCAACTGATTTCAATTCTACAATCACTTTTTCCCCAACGATCAAATCAGCCCTAGAACCAATATCCATTTTGATATCTTTCCACACCAACGGAATTCCTTTTTGCCGTTGAACTTTCAGACCCTTCTCTCTTAATTCATAAAAAAGAATTTCTTCATATACTGATTCAAGTAGGCCCGGTCCCAATTCAACATGAATATTATAGCATGTATTGACTATTATTTTCGCAATATCATTTTCAGTCATGTCAAATTCTATTTTGATTTAAACGCTTTGCGACGCTACGGCTTGGCGTGAGATTTCTCTTAATGTCCGTTAAAAATAATATACATACTCACCATCACCACAATTAAAATGGCCCAGGCCCATTTCACCTGTTTTCCGGGTTTTGGAATATCCGACAGATCGAGATCAGAAACTTTGGTGTTGCCTTTTGCTCGATCTGCAAGTGTCACCAGGTAAGTCATTACCGCAATGATTACAAATATGAAGAACGATAATAACAAAAAGTGAATGGACTGAATGGCTTCTAAAAATGAGCTAAAAGCATTAAAGACAAACGCCGGTTTTGCATTTGTGAATAATTCCGGTGAAAGAAAGAGATACATAATCCCAATTCCCAAACTAATTACGGTTCCGAGCCAAATTGCTGTATTGGCGGCCTTAATGGTTGTTTTATTCCAAAGCACACCAAATAGGAAAACCACCGCCATTGGAGGTGCCAGGAATCCTAATACGGCCTGGAAAGTATCAAAAAGATTCAAACCTTTTATTGAGTCGATGGCAAGAGCCAAAAAGATGGAAAGTATTGCACCCAGCACCGTCACAATCCGACCGATTTGAGTCACCTTTTTTGGGGAAGCACCCGGTTCAAATTTTTTCACATAAATGTCCATGGTAAACACCGTACTTAAAGAATTGAGTGCCGAATCAATAGTACTCACCAGGGCAGCTATCAAAACAGCCATTACCAAACCGGTCATCCCGGCAGGAAACAAGCGGGTAACCATGGTCATATATGCCTCATCAGGATCGCTTAGGTCGGGGAATAAAATAAAACAGATGATTCCGGGAATGATAAATAAAGCAACATCAAAAATCTTTAACCAACCGGTAAGATTGGCTCCCAGTTGCCCCTGTTTTAGGTTTTTGGCGCCCAAAACCGATTGTACCATACTTTGGTCGGTACACCAGAACCAAACTCCCATTACAGGATATCCCAGAACAATGGCCAACCAGGGGTAATTCGGATCATCCATGGGTCGAAGCAGGTTCCAGTAATGGCCGGGTGTATTTTCGAAGATGGCCATAATGCCACCGGCTTTGTACACTCCAACAAAAGTTAGTATGGCCGAAACCACAATCAACAAGATCATTTGAAAAACATTGGTATAAGCAATGGCCTTCAGACCGCCGGCAATGGTAAAAAAACCTGCGATTAAAACTAAAACCACTACCGAGCTCCAAAGTGGCAGGTTTAAGATTTGCCCCACCAAAATACCTCCTGCGAATAAGGTTAATGCCAGCCACGAAATAAGAATCGTTACTAAGGAATACCAGGCCAGCATATTCCGGGTTGACTCATCGAAGCGTTTTCCCATGAACTCCGGCAAAGTCATCACATTTGCCTTTAAATAACGCGGGGCAAAAACCACGGCCAGCATAAAAATGAAGGGAAACGCATACCAGGCAAAATTCCCGGCTACAATTCCAGATGTATAACCGATGCTTGCCGAAGCGATTAGCATCGACGGGCCCACGTTCGTTCCCCACATGGTTAATCCAATACTGCTCCAGCCCAGTGAGTGCCCGGCAAGAAAAAGGTTTTCGTCTTTGTTGCGTGCTTTCACAAAACTTACCCAGTAACCGATGCCGATCAGCACCAGCAGGTAAATTCCAACTACAGCAAAATCAATGGGTTTTAGTAATTCATAAATGTTATTCATAGGTTTGCTTTTGTTCCGGTTTTATCTATAAATCATATTCGTCTAGCAAGTCTTTTATTTTAATCGGTTTTCCTGTTTCCAGCGACCTTTCCATCGCCTTCAAAAGTGCTATGGTTCCGATGCCTTCATTCAGATCAGGGTAAGCTGTTTCACCGTTCTCGAGGCAATCAACAAAATATTCGATGTAATTCTGGTATTCGCCGGCGTGATGACTGTGCCCCTCAAATCGGAAATAATGTTTATCGCAGTGATCAAAAGTGACCATCCGTTCTTCGCCGTCTTTGTCGGTGATAGCATAACGTAACACCGGGTAATCACCCTGACTCGCGCCTTCGGTTCCACGCAAAATACAAGTCATTTCGCTATCGCGCGACGAAGGTTGTGTGGGTGAAGAATAAGTGCCGCTTACACTGGCTACCCGGCCATCATCGGCTTTATAAATGAAATGCATGGTGTCTTCATTCTTCAAACCGCCGGCTAAGCCATTCGGGCTGAGCATGCCGTAGCCCATCACCTCTTCAATGTTAGGCAGGTACCAGCGAATAAAATCCACGGGGTGGCTCAGTCCGCCGTAAAGCCATTTAAATCGCTCATCCAACGACCAGCCTTTTCCTAAAAACCAACGGTGATCGGCATTGTAATTCGATTCAACGGTCACCAGATCACCGATCAGGCCAGCCTCAAAATCTTTGCGCTGACGGCTCATTGGTTCGAAAAAACGCGAGCTCTGCCCCACAAAAACCTTTTTACCACTTTCCTTCTGCAATTGCAATAGTTCTTTAGCATCTTTCAGATCGTCGATCAGCGGCTTGGTACAGATAACATTTTTGCCGTAATTCAGCGCCAATTTTATGTGTTCGGCATGCAAAAAATCGGGCGTATAAATGGCAATAATATCGATCTCCTTATCGGTGAGCAGATCCATATAGGCCGTGGTATATTTGTGGAAATTAAATTCTTTGGCCCGCAATTCACACATGCTTCTGTTCAGATCGCACATTTTTACGAGCTCGACTTTCTCACTGTTCAGCGCCGCCGAAACGGTGCTTCGTCCTTCTCCCAGTCCTAAAATTCCCAGCTTCTTCATTTCTCCTAACGGTATTTATCTACAATTTTAATTGCAGTTTCAATATCCTTTTCGCTTTTAAAATCGACATTGATGTGCAAACCCTGGGTGCCCACATTATCGATCAACGGCTCCAATTCGTCGAGCGTTACCCAGTTGGCCATTATCGATTTTCCGCCGGCCAAGATCTTTTTGTAAAGGTCATACCAGCGGGGATCGCCGCCCTGTGGCTCGCCAACTCCCGGGGTCCATTGCACTGCATTTAGTTCCTCAATTTCGAGGATGGCATCAACATGGCGCATGGCATCTACCCCATCGAGGTGATACAAAGTATAATCGATTTTCTGTGCCTGTTCGCGCAAATAGGGCTGTGCAAAACGACGAAAATCGTCTTCCGAGATCATCAGCGAAATATCGCTCTGCAATTTCGAAACGGTTCCCGGTGCCCAAAGCGAGAAATAGCAAAAGGTCATCTCGTCACCTTCGCGAATAATGTTGTAAAGGCGGTCGAACACTTCAAAATATATGTCGTTTACTTTTTGAAGTTGTTCTTCCAGCACTTCAGGTTGAAGCATGATATCCATCAAAACCGTATCCGTTCCGCGCAAGCTGGCCAATGTATCCAGGCCTTCAATCAGATCAGGACAGCCCACATAATATTTTCCGGCAGAAAGTTTTTTACATTCAGTCAAAAGATCCTGATGCAACTTCCACCATTTATTGTTTTCATCGAGTTTGATCTCGCCATCAAAAGCCTGATTTTCCTTGATCCAGATGGTATCCTCGCCTCCAGATAACTCCGCTCCCAAACAAGCGGCCAGCGAACCGGGTCCAAGATGAGTATTAGCGACCGGTAAAATATCGGCTTTGAATGAACTTTTTGAAAGCTGGTAATCCAGATTCTGTGCCCGCCACTTCGGATCGAACCAGCACTGATCCAGATCGTTTGCAGGAGTTGTTGCCGTCACTTTTTCGTGTGGCGCTCCATCCTTCTCCAGGTGTTCCCACATCGTGAGTACAATTCCTTTTTGGTCCCACCAGTCGATGTATCGTTTTTGGGATTCTTCCCAGTTTGTTTTCCATGTTTTCATTTCTTTTACCGCTAAGGCGCTATTACGCCGAGTTATTTTCTTGTTGTTTATTTATTTTACTCTATTTCTTTGCGTCTCTGCGACTCTGCGGTTAACAATTTTCAGCAAAGGCACTTAAACGCTAAGTTTTATTCTTCAAGCCAGTTTAAATTAAAAATCCCTTTGAAGGATTGATCAATTTTCAGCTTTATTACTTTCTCAAAATCAATATCATCGGTACTGTTTACATGTTCCGGGTAGAATGGGATTTCAGTACCCAGCTTCACCCAACCAGGCATTTCATCCAATGGTATTTCCAGGTTCTTCAACCACTTTCCACCTTCTATAATTTTTCCGGAGAAAAAATCCACCCAGATTCCGGCCGGGATATATGCATCGCGTTTGTTTTCCGAATTCATCACCGGGGCCACCAGGAAATCATCGCCAAAATAATACTGGTCATCGATGTGCCAGCAAAGTTTATCTTCGGGATGATGAAACACCATCGCCTGTATTACCGGCAAACCTGATTTAGTTGCTTTTTCACTTTGTTCCAAAATATATGGGATAAGTGCATAACGTAGTTTCCACCACTTCTTCACCATGTCGGCAATTTCGGGATATTCATAGGGTTCGCGTTTTGAGGTTCCGTGGTAACGAATATGTGATGAAAATACACCAAATTGTGTCCAGCGAACATACAAATCGTTCGGTATCACCGAATTCATAAAGTCGGGCACGCCATGAAATCCGGGAACATCGTGGCTCCAGAATGCAAAGCCTGATAATCCGAGGTGAAGTCCGCCTTTTAACGAACCGGCCATTCCTGCCCACGAAGCGGCAGCGTCGCCTCCCCAGTGCAGCGGAAAGCGCTGGCAACCGGCCCATCCGGCCCGCGCCCAAACTATACCGTCTCCTGTAACTTCTTTGGTTATTTCATAAGCAGCCTTCTGATATAGAAGCGCATACAAATTATTCAGTTTTTCGGGCGACATCGAGTGGTACTCAGCATCCATATGAATGTCTTCACCAAAATCGGTTTTGATACAAACCACACCCATGTCGAGTAGGTTCTTCAACAAGCTCTTGTACCACTCCACCGCCTTCGGATACGTGAAATCGATAGTCCCGGCATAATCAAGTGCGCTAAAATTAGAGCCACCTGCCTGTTTTACTTCCTTTGGTTTCGAAATGTAATTGTTGGTGCTTGCTTCCTCCAGTTGCTCTGCTTCGCGCGCCACATAAGGCATTTGCCAGAGACTTACTTTGAAACCATCTTTCCTTAATTTCGAAATAAATCCCGGTGGATCTGGAAAACGTTCGGGATTGAATTTCCATTCACAGAGCCAGTCGATGCGGAACCAACCGGTATCGAGGTGGATCACATCGCAAGGATAATCCTCTTTTCGCAAGCGGTTGCAGATCGTTTCCACTTCTTCGGCCGAAAAATAAGTCATGCGGCTCATCCAGGTGCCAAAACTCCACAGCGGTGGCATAGAAGGGAAGCCGGTAATCTGCCGGTAACCGTATAAAATTTCTTCGGCTGTGTCTCCCCCAAAAAGGAAAAGATCGAGCACTTTTTGTTCGCAAAGAATCTGCACCGATCGTGTAGAGTGATCGGCAAATGAAAATTTACCATAAGAACTAGTGTGCAGAAAAACGCCATACATCCGGCTCGAGAGGTAAAACGGAATATTTTTGTAGGTACGGCGGTTATTTACACCCTGTCCGTCCTGGTTTTTTAACTGAAATGTTTTTCCCGAAAGATCAAGTTTTGTAAAACGTTCGCCGGTTCCAACAAACACCTCGTCAGGTTCGGAATGAAACGAAACAGTGGCACGGTCCACTTTCTCTTCCTTTTCAACAAAGGCCAGTGCATGTGCATCGTGGCGTGCCGGAAAAAACTGGTCGTAAGCGCTCAACTTTACTTCACGTTTTCCGTCGGGATAAAAAGTCACGTCCAGCGTTTCATTGGGCGGCGGCAGCAGATCGCTCCAGTGATCAATCTCAGGTTCTTTAAAGTTGATAACAGCGCGTTTCATGCCGTTCTCATCCGAAATGATCCACCGGTCCTTTTCCTTTTTAAAATGAAGCGGAACAACTTCCAGTCCTGCGTCCATCTGCAGCATCGGGGAGTCTTCCATCGATTCGCCATTAAAACTGATAGCTACACGCAGGATCTTCTCACCATAAGCCCGCAACTTCATGTAATAATACTGTCGCGGAATGGTAAGATCGGGATAAATCTCATTTCCCGGATTTTGTTTCTGAAAAGGAATAAAAACAGTTACGTCGGTTCCTTCCTGTACAATATCGACAGGATGACAGGCCCGCCACAATCCTTCGGCCTCGGGCGCTGCCGGATCAAAATCCAGAAAATCGTAGATCTGATAATTGGTTTGTTTCATTTTTTATCTCGCAAAGGCGCGAAGGCGCAAAGTTATTTATTGAAATTTAGTTCGCGTTTATTTGTAGTTGAGCTGCTTCCAAACCTTCGGAAGTAGCTTTCACTTCAATTTCTCCTGGATTTCCGTCAGACTGCACAATTAACAGGCACATGCCGTTGAAGGCTTTCCGATGATCAGCTTTAAATGATTCCATGCTGGCCTGATAGCCATTGTCAACACCGGCATTAAAACCGGCTCCTGATACATCGAAATGCACCAGGTTATCGGCATAGGGAACCATGTTGCCATCCTTATCAAGGATTTTCACGGTTATGAATGACAGATCGCGACCGTCGGCAGTAATCGTTGAACGATCGGCAGTTAATTCAATTTTAGCAGATTCTCCGGCCGTTTTTATGGTCCTTTCAAGTACTTTTTCTCCGTCCTTCCAGGAAATGGTTTTCAAGGTTCCCGGTTCATAGTTCACCCGCCACATTACATGATACTTTCCATCCTCCTTACTTTTTTTGCCCAGTGATTTTCCGTTCAGGAACAATTCCACTTCATCGGCATTATTGTAATAAGCCCAAACGTCGATTTCCTGACCTTCCTGCCAGTTCCAGTGCGGAAAAACATGCAATACCGTATCGTTGGTCCAAAGACTTTTGTAGAAGTAATAAACATCCTTCGGGAAACCGCACAAGTCGATGATTCCGTAATATGAACTACGTGCAGGCCACTCATAAGGCACCGGCTCGCCAATAAAATCGAAACCCGACCAGATAAACATCCCTGCAATAAAATCGTGTTCCGAAACTACTTTCCAGGTATCCTCGTGATTCGATCCCCAGTAGGCATAAACATGGTCGTAAGCCGAAACCGTGTAATCCGGATTACCGACGAACTTCTGGTTATAGGCCGGTGGCCACAAACGATCCTCATCAGAAGGCATATCGTAATGTCCGCGGGTTGAAAGCGCCGACATATTTTCGGAGGCCAGCATCGCTTCGCCCGGATAGTTTTTTGGGAAATCGAGGTATTCCAAATGTTTGTAATTGAAGCTCAATACATCCAGCGCTCCCGACTGGTAAATAAAATTCTTTTCCGGGTCCTGTTCGGTCAGGCCACAGGTAACGGGCCGTGTATCGTCGATACTTTTTACAAGATCGGCCAGTTCGCGGGCAATCGTTGTTCCGGTACTATCGAACTGCTCACGGATCTCGTTACCAATGCTCCACATAAATACCGAAGGATGATTTCTGTCGCGCAGCACCATATCGGCCAGGTCAGCCTGGTGCCACTCTTCCCAATCGATGTTATAATCGTAGGTGTTTTTCTTTTTAGCCCACTGGTCGAAAGCCTCATCCATCACCAGAAATCCCATCTTGTCGCACAGATCAAGAAACTCGGGTGCTGGTGCATTGTGTGCTGTGCGAATGGCATTGCAGCCCATTTCTTTTAGAATTTCGAGTTGACGTTCGATAGCTCGAGTATTTACTGCGGCTCCCAAAGCTCCCATATCGTGGTGCTGGTTCACCCCATGAATTTTCAAGTGCTCGCCATTCAGGAAAAATCCTTTTTCGGGATCGAAATGAAATGTCCGGATCCCAAATTTGACTTCATAATTATCAGTAAGCTCTCCGTCAACAAAAACAGTAGTTTTTGCAGTGTAAAGATCGGGTTGATCAACCGACCATAGCTGTGGATTTTGAATATCAAATTGTTGTGTTACCGAATTACCTGAAGACAGATGTGATAACGTGGATTTTGCAAATGCAACTTCCTGCCCTTGTGGACCGGTAATTGTTGTTTTTAGCTGAACCTGCTTTGCATCAACCGTGGCCGACAACAACGAAACCTGCACCTGAACAGTGGCTTTATCGGCCGAAACTTCCGGAGTGGTAACAAACATTCCCCAATGATCGACATGTGTTTTCCCGGTTTTTATCAGCCATACATTGCGGAAAATCCCGGAACCTGTGTACCAGCGCGAATTAGGCTGAAGCGAGTTGTCCACCTTCACTGCCAGCACATTTTCTTCTTCACCAAAATTTAGAAATGGTGTGAGGTTGTAGCGGAACGAAGAATATCCATATGGCCTTTTACCCAAATATTTTCCGTTGATCCATACTTCGCTGTTGCGATACACTCCGTCAAAATCGATGTAGATCATTTTCGTGCTGTCGGCAGCCGGTATAGTAAAAGATTTGCGATACCAACCAATTCCCGTAGGCAGGGCACCTCCGGCTGTTCCTGCAGGATTATCATTGTTGAACTCGCCCTCAATACTCCAGTCGTGAGGCAGGATCAATGTTCTCCAGGCGGCATCGTCAAAATCGGGATTTTGCCAGGCCGGATCGTCGCCCAATGAAAATTTCCAGGCGGCATCAAAATCGAGTCGTTCCCGAATTGTTTCCTGTATCTCGCTGCAGGCAAACAATGATATCAGCATCAACAGTGATAATCCTGTTTTGAATAAGCGATATAGATATATTTGTTGTTTCATATTTTAACTATTGCTTTAAATCTCCATCTCCCCAACTCTCCCTCTTCTCCCTCTCTACGCGAAGAGAGGGACGATTGTGTCCCGATGGCTATCGGGATCGTAATCAGGGTGAGTAATTTTCTACAACACATATTTTTTCAACTTCTATTGATTGACACTAAAATCAAAATACAGTTCCATTATTTTACAACGCTTGCGCCAGTGATCGTAGGGACCAAAATCGAAAAACTGGTTCTTTCTTCCCGATGGTCCCATGTTCCACGGATCGTTGGTTTTACTTCCAATTGCCGGGATGCCCTGCATAAACGAGATATCACCATCCGGGAATGGCGGTGTTAATCGCGGATCGGCATCTTCCGGTTTATCCGGAGTGAAAAGTCGCAAGAACACATCTTCTGTTCCGGTAGCTACCGTAAACGACTGGTCTTTACTTTGAATTTTTGCCCAATACAGGTTTGAATGATAACCTTCGAATTCAGGATAAATCACCGGCGGAATTCCGGTCATGGTCGTATTGTAGTCTTTTTGGTAAACCCCCAGTTCAACACCCTGCGTGCGGTTTTTCCAAACACGGTATGGACCATGCCCCATCCATTTTACGCCTTCAACCAGTTCTTCGGGATACGAAAAATCAACACCCATATATTCATAATGAACATCATATTCTTCGGGCAGGTAGTAAATCCTGAGTTTTGCCCAGCCGTTTGGAAAGAAGGACCAGGTAAATTCTTTCATTCTTGAATCTTTCTCAAAAGTACTGGTGATTGTAAGTGTGTCTTCCACCATTTTTGCTGAAATTTCTTTAAAATCGGTTATTCCGGCTGAGATGACCGGTCCGTTGTTAAAAGGAATTTCGCCTTTCGCATTCTCCACTTTTTTCAGCATCCCATCTGATTTTCCGATGGTATATTTAATTCCACCTGCATTTACCTGATACTCGGAGCCGGATTCAGTAAAAGTTACGGCAGCACTCACTTTTGTTTTTGCCATCAATTCGTTAACCACATCTTCAGGCAGGGAAACCGGATAACTCCAGGTATACAATTCCTGTCCGTACTGATCGATTGCAGTGATGTAAAGCACATCGTAAGTCATCCAGTCCTTCGGCAAATCAAGTTGAATATGTCCCTTTTGCCGTGGTTCGAGATCAGGTGAAACAATAGTGCCCGACACTTCTTTTTCAATTTCGTTTTCAGCCGGAGTAGGTTCTTTCACGAGTTTCCAGCTAAACTTACAAGTGTTTAAATTCGTGTACAGATATCGGTTTTCAAGGTATATTTTCCCGTCAAACTTTTCGGTCAGGTTGCGTTCTTCGAGTTGCACCGGCGACCAAACTTCCTTGATGGCAAAATAGCTGCCTTCCGGTTCGTGATACGATCCCATAATTCCATCAGCACCTTTTGAATTGTAGGTATCCAGCTCGCCATTTTTATCCACACGAACCACTCCCTGATCGGCAAAATCCCAGATAAATCCGCCGGCTGCTACCGGTGTTTTCCAGATGAGTTCCCAGTAATCGTAAAGGCCGGCGCCTTGTCCGCCATCGTGCATTCCGTGTAAAAATTCGGTGGGCAGAACAATTTCGTGGCCATGCCAGAAAGTTCCGTTTCCGTAGTCGTAACTGCGGTAGTGCTCGGTAGAAAATCCATTAAACGTTTGCCAGGGTTGAAGGACTTCCCGTTTCTGAATATCGAATTTTGCATACAAAGGCAGCAATTCTTCGTTGTGCCCGCCTTCGTTGCCGTTGTCCCATAAAATTATGGAAGGATGGTTCACATCGCGGACGATCATTTCTTCAACCAGTTTTGTACCAACCTCGGTGTCGTATGCATCGTGCCAGCCGGTGAGTTCATCAAGAACGAAAAGTCCCAAAGAATCGCAGACATCAAGGAAATGCGAATCAGGCGGATAGTGCGCCATACGTACTCCGTTCATGTTCATGTCCTTAATAGTCAACACATCCTCAATGCTTCTTGCTTTGCTGGATGCACGCCCGGTTGTTGGCCAGAAAGTGTGGCGGTTTACGCCCTTGATTTTTATTTTGACACCGTTTACATAGATGCCATCGCGTTTACGAACATCGATTGTCCGGAATCCAAATCGTTCGGTAAACTGATGAACAATCTTCCCATCCTGCATCAGGTTAAAGTTGACTTTGTACAGATTCGGATATTCGGGATTCCACGATTTTATGTCGTTGATTTTACTTTTTAGAAAAACACTTTTATCGGATTTATTTACCGGGACGGAGAAACTTTCACCAACCGGTTCTCCGGCCAGCGTAATAACCTGGGCCACAATCTGGTCGGCATTTTTTATATTATTGAGAAAAACCTCAGCTGAGAAAGTACCGTCGCCTTTGGCGTCGATGGCTACACGTTTGATGTTTTCGTTGGGTTTTGCTTCAAGCCAAACCGGCCGGAAAATGCCACCAAAGATCCAGAAATCGGCATAACGTTCAGCTTTGTTTACCGATTCGTTAGCCGAATGTTTGTCGACCTTTACCTCCAAAAGGTTTTGTTTGTCAAATTTTAGCTGTGGAGTAATGTTGTATCTAAAGCGGTAATAAGCGCCCTGATGAATCGGGCCGGCCAGTTTGCCATTGATTTTTACTTCGGTGTCGGTCATCGAGCCATCGAAAACAATCTCAACCTGCTTTCCTTTCCATGCCGCAGGAACTTCAAATTCGTACTTGTACAAACCCGATTCCTTCCCTCGTTCTTCGTCTTTAGCATGCCCATAATTATACTTTCCAAATCCCTGTAATTCCCAGTTCGATGGCACCGGAATGGTGGTCCACTCGCCCGAGTTTCTTCCACCGGTACAGAAAAATTCCCAATCAACTGTGTTATCACTTCCTGTTCCGGAGAGGTAGATCTTCTGGGTTTGCTGCGCCGATATTGTCCCTGCAAATAATGCAAGAATGATGATCAGATATAGTTTTTTAAGCCTTTGAAGCATGGTCTTATTTTTAAATTTGATCCGATATTCTAGTTTAAATCTGAAAATTCATTAATTAAATTACCCCTAAATCCCCTAAAGGGGACTTTTCCGGCTCCCCTTTAGGGGCCGGGGGTATAATGAATAATTTTTTATCGCAGTCAACATTAATTTTTTAGTTGAAAACTTAACTCACTTTTGCCCAAATCTAAGGAAGTGGCCACTGCAATTCCACGTTGACTGTCTTTGTTTACAGCGCAGTAGAAATGGTACACTATACCGTCGTGTTTCACCACATACGATTTATGCGCGAACCAGTTGTCGTAAGATTCCGAAGGTGCGATCAGATCCACGCCGTCCCATTCTGTCCAGTTCACCAGGTCGTATGAACAGGCAAAACGGTTAAAGGCATCGTGATCTTTACGATCGGGCCAGAAAGCGCCAAAATAAAACATCACCCACACGTCACCCATTTTCTGGATAACGGCATCGCCTGAAATTCCCTTGTGATGATTGATCACCGGATTCTCGCCGAAACGCTGCCAGTTGACCATATCGTCAGAAACTGCCATACCAATGCGTTCAGCGCCATGCCCGGGATTGATGCTGTCGCCGCGCGCATTGTAGTACATCACGTATGGATACCCGGTAGTTTTACTCTCGTCGAGCAATACCCAGGTTTTATAAATCGTGCTGTTCTCCCACCAGCGGGCATCCTCATCAGTTGCTTTAAAAATTGGATGATCCAGACGATCCCACTCGTGCACCGTTGCCGGCGATTGGTCGGTGTAAGCCATTCCAATCGAAAGCAAACCATGTTCATAACCGGTAGAACTTCCGCCAAAATAAGGCATCCAGTATTTACCATCCACCTGATTTAACTCGTAACTACCTCCCCAGATCGGGTCCTGTAAACTTGGGTAACCAGCTTTTTGATTGGAATCCCAGTCAGTGGAATCCGAAAATGAAAGTACGCGCCCCATTTCTTCCCAATGAAGCAGGTCGTCGCTTTTGGCCAGCCAGGTCTCATAACCTCGACCATCGAAATAAAAATAGGTCATGTACCAACCGCCTTCGTACCGGAAAACCGTCGGACAGTCAATCATCAGCGAATCAACCGCCGGAGCCATAACAAGGCCATATTTAAAAGGCGTTTTCACCTCCTCGTAAACTTCCTGCATTTTTTCAGGCGAAACAGTTTTTGGTAATTCTGTTGTACAAGCCATAAGCAGGACCAATAACCAAAGGCCCCCTCTGACTCCCACGAGGGGGGAGGATAAGAACCTTAGAACATTATTCATTTCGTTTTTCATATTCTATTTCGTTTTTCTTTCTCTTTTTCTTCTCCCTCCCCTTTGGAGAGGCTAGGAGAGGCTTTACTGAACTTTTACCCAATCGAGGTATAATGGACCTTTCGATTTAGGAGTGATCTTTATCGTATAAGCTCCCGCATTGATCGTTGTTTGAGTATCGGTACGGAAGCTTTTCCATTTATTCGGAGTTGGCAGGAAGGTCCACTCACCCGTCCACATTTCACGACCATCGGCGGCAAGAATCTGAATATCGGCTTTTAACTCGCTACCCGACAGGTTGATATAGCGGAACTCCAGACCATATTTTGACGCCAGGCCGACTGAGAATTCAGGACCAATCGATCCCGTTTCGCCAGATGTCATCACACAAATTTTATCAAGATGATTTACCTGACGCGCACTGCCATAAAGTTTTCCGTCTTCGGCTTCCCAACGCGTCGACGTCCGCAAATCGATCGGATCATCAAGATTCGTTAGGGGCAAAACAGCTATCGGATACATTTTAAAATCAACCTCAGTAAGACGTTTCAATTGCACTTCAGTACTTTTATCAAAGCGTTTCTGATAAATTTGATATCCGGTTTTTCCTTCGAAAGTAGTAACCAGATATTTATTCAGTGGTTTCCATTCCTTTAGCCATGCTGGAAGATTGCTCAACATTGTATCGATTCCAATCCAAACATCAGCTTCAGCATTAATTTCAAAGGCAGGAATCTCCTCCCCTGCTTCGAGAACTGCAGGTGTTTGAATCCATTCAGCACCGTATAATTTAGGAGCAAGTTGGGCAAACTGACCTTTGGCATCAGTATATTGATCATTGCCGGTGTCCATCCATTTTTTTGCTGACCAACTGTTGTTGTTTGTATTTAATTTTGAAATGACACCTGAAGCAGCCGGAGCCGGTAGAATATCCTTGTTATCTGAAGAAATGGCGATTGCGGAGATCACTGCCTGTCCTGATAAGACCTGTGGAAAGGAGATCTTTAGTTCACCACCTTTCATTTCAGTTTCCACCGTTTTCTTAAGCAGCTTGTCATGACCGGCTTCGGCCCAGATATCCAGATCATCAATCAGCACTTTATCGTTGATGGCAACATCGAACACCCGCCAGTCAGTACAATTCAATCCGCCTCCGGTTCCGTACCAGGGTTCTGTAAAATAGAGTTCCACCTGGTATAAGCCATTGGGCAGCGGGAAATGATAGCTGAGTTTATTCCGTCCAAAACGGAAACTTTGCATTAACGGCCACTCGTTAGTTCCGGCAATAGGATCATGCGTTTGACGTTGGCTTCCGTAAAAGGCAGGGAGTCCGTCGTAATCGTCGGTCCACGAACGTGAGCCCCATGTTTCCTGATCGGTTTGATGCACATCAGCCATCCAAAGATTTCCCTGCCGATCGGTATAATCGTCGCCACCGCAGTTTACGCGGTAGATATAATTTCTTTCTTCTTCAGTCAATGGTTTTGTTTCACCTGACAGTTTTTGCAAACCCGGAGCTTCGGGCAGATGATGCAGCAACACCTGATCTTCGGCAACCGCTTTTCCATCAACATAGCCCACGGCATACAGCAGGTTGTTTTGCACATTCACATTATTAAATACGATATGGGTCCCGATCGGACCTCGCTTTTTTCTACCCAGCGAATTTTCTTTTACACCGTTGAACAGTTCCACCTCATCGCAATTGGTAAAAATGCGGATACCGTCTTTTATGCCTGGTTCCGTCCAGCGATCGGGCCAGGTATGCGAAACTATGTAAACCATCGGCTCGCTTTCTTTGGGTGCGTAGTTTGAACGGAACATGTAAAACAGGTCAAGTGGTTCACCCCAAATTGAGAGTGCACCTTTGTAATTCACGGGTCCAACACGGTCGATGTCGCGCATACCTTCACCACTTTGTGTGCGCCCGGGATTATCGTGAGACGCCATCAGCCAGTGATATTGTCCGCAACTCTGATCTGAAGCTTGCTCTCCAAGCCTGATCTTCGATTCCATCAAGAGGTTGATGCGGTCTTCACTGTAAATACCATCCTGAACGAAACCGCCTTCAGTGTGCATATCAATGCTGCGCCAGGCGCCGTATTCGCCATTCAGCAATTGTTCCGAAAGCTCGTTGGCATAATTATCGGGATCTCCACCATAGGTTCCCGACCAGTTCTGAATCACGTTCCAATCGGTGCCTGAACCACCGTTACAGGTAGTTACCAGTATCTGTGAAGAAGCTGTTGGATCCAGCTTGCGAATAAGTTCTGTGCATTCCCTGGCAAAATCTTCAGGCAAGGTACTTTCGTTCTCCAGCCCCCATAGAATAATGGACGGACTGTTTCGGCGCTCTTTGATCCAGTCAGTCAGCAATGTTTTAAAGTTTTCTCTGAATTCAGGATTATCAAACCAGATGTGCGCGGTCATCTGCGGCCACCACAGCAAACCGCTTTCATCCCAAACTTTTTGGTAACGCAGATTATGTGGCTGATGCCCGTCGCGGAAAGAATTAAAGCCCATGGCTTTTACCTGCTCTGTCCGGGCTTTCACCTGCTCGTCGGAAAAAGCATGTCCCTGCCCCATCATGTGTTCGTATTCGGCAGTCCCGTTAATGAAAACCGGCTCACCGTTCAAATAAAAACGATTGCTCGGATTCTCTCCAAAAATATCCCACTTAATGGTTCTGATTCCGTAAGGCGTTTCAATTCTATCAATCACTTTTTCATTTTCGAGGATTTCGGTTTGAACCGTATACAAATACGGATCATCGAGCGACCAAAGATGCGGATTCAGTATACCACTAAAACCCTGGGCGATTATTTCAGTCTCACCCGGATTTATTTCCACCACCGTTTCTGCAGTGGTAACTTTCTCTCCTGTTTTGTCCAGTAAAGTATTTTTCACGTGAATCGTTGATTGCTCCAAACCGTAGTTTTTCACTTCCGTTGTCAGGTTTAAGACCGCATTTCCGACAGAAATCGTGTTATCATTCCAGACATGAACACCAAAAGGTTCAATCCTCACCGGATCGGTGGCAATTAAAGTTACCGGGCGAAAAATTCCCAGCGGCTGACTGCCTTCGCAAAATCCCCACTCAAGGCTGCATCCTCCGCACACCCATGGCAGATCCCGAATATCGGCCGGATGATCGGCACGAACAGCCAGCAGGTTTTCTCCTTCAAACTTAATAAACGGGGTAACATCGAGAGTAAAAGTCGTTCTTCCTCCGGCATGATAACCTATCGAATCACCGTTCAACCAAATAGTGGCATAGGAACCAACACCTTCAAAAAACAGGAAATATTGTTTGGACAGATCAGGATTTTCAACAGTAAAAGTTTTACGGTACCAGGCAGTTCCGTGCAAGTTCCCGTGGCGCAGGCGGCGGTAACCACCGTAGTCGTCCCAGTTGTGAGGAACATCAACCTTTTCCCAACCTGCATTATCGAATTCCGTCTGTTCAAATCCAGTATAAGAATCGGATGAACCGGCAAAAGCAGTATTCCATCCCTCGTTCAGATTTTGGGTAAAACGGAATTCTTTTCGAGATTCCCGATCCCAGGTACATCCTACAAAAATAAGCAAGAAGAATATGGCTATTATTTGTATCCTCGGTACTTTCATTTTCCTGATTTTTTGATCGTTTCATAATCCGGCACCAAAGCTTTCAAAGCAAGCCAGCAAACCAGATAAGCAATACTGGCAATGGCAAAAACAACGTGATAGCTTCCGGTAAATTCGAGGATCAGTCCTACAGCCATCGAAAACAGAACTCCGCCGATTGCGCCTGCAAATCCTGACAATCCAACCACCGAAGCAACGGCGTTTTTCGGATAAATATCGGAGACAATGGTAAAAATATTGGCTGCATAACCCTGATGAGCGAAAGCTGCCATAGAAATAAACAATACAGCCAGCCACATACTCGAAATTCCCGACACAAAGTAGATCGGGACAACCAGCAGGGCCATAATAAATATGGTGAACTTGCGTGCCTTAACCGGATTTTTCCCTTTTTCGATCAGTCGCGACGAGATCCACCCGCCCAGCACCGAGCCTCCCATGGAAATTATATAAATCGTGATTAGTGGCAGACCTATATTCGTCAGATCAATGCCATAATTTGTATTTAAAAATTTAGGAAGCCAGTAAAGAAAAAACCACCAGATAGGATCGGTGACGAAACGTGCCAGGCTGATCCCCAAAGTTTGGCGATGCCGGATGATCTCTTTCCACGAAACGCGCTCCTGTATAGGTTCCTCTCCATCCTGTAAAATGAATTCTCGTTCCTTTTCACCCAGTTTCTTTTCATTTTCCGGACGGTTGTACGATATTAACCAAAAAAACAACCAAACAAAACCCAATGCTCCTGTGCTTATGAATGCCCATTCCCAGCCCCAGTTCAGTGCGATGAAAGGAATAAGGAGCGGAGTAACTATTGCACCCAGGTTCGGTCCGGTGTTGAAGATACCCGTGGCCAGTGCCCTTTCCTTCTTAGGAAACCATTCGGCCACTGATTTCACTGAAGCCGGAAAATTAGCCGACTCACCTATCCCAAGTGCAAATCTGGAAACAGCGAACGAGAAAACGCTTCGTGCAGCAGCATGAGCCATTCCTGCAATGCTCCAAACTATAATGGCTATAGAAAATCCGCGTTTTGTGCCTATCCGGTCAAGGATCGTTCCGGTGGTTAGCAGTCCGATGGCATAAGCAAATTGGAAAGCCGTGATGATGAAACCGTAATCTGCTTCCGACCAATTGAACTGATCCTGCAGATCGGGAGCGAGTATGCCTAATACCTGACGGTCGATATAATTAATTGTAGAAGCAAAGAACAACAGGATGATGATCCGCCACCTATAATTCCCTATTTTATCTGTTTTTGCTGCAATCATTTATCTGCAAATTTCTTTGATACTATCGTATGCTACTGTTTGCTCTTCAGGAGTTTCACAGTAAGTAACCACCACCAGTTTCATTTCGGGTGTCCACAAGCGTTTTACCTGCCGTTTGATGGTTTCGAGATCGCCTACGATCCGTGCATTCAATACCACTCCTGTTCCGGCAAAAGCATGAAAAGCCTCCAGTTTATCAGTTGCTCCGGGATCGGTTTCTGGCGAAAAAGCAGCATCAGCCATTCTTAATCCTTTGATATTCAGTACTGCATTTATCCATCCTGACCAATCGCCACAGGAATGAAAAGCCACGCCACCCAACGGATCACACACTTTCTTTGCCGACGGAACGGCCAGTTCGGTATATTGCTCAGGTGAAATCATTATCGCATTATCGTCGCTCAAGCCCATTCCTGACCATTTCTGCGACGAAGCAAATCCATGACCGGGAAGCACCAAAGAATCTCCTATCAACTTTTTTTGTTCTTGATTGAATTCAGTTGAAAGCTCAGCCAGCAAATCGAATAGCAACAAGATTTTGTCGGGATTTAGCAACACTTCGATAAAAAACTGATCGAGCGGAAGCAGGCTGGCCACGATGTTGAGCGGAGACTGCGAATCGGTGAAAGAAACCGGCAACCGGCCTTTTGTCTGCTCCATGAAATATTCTATCATATTCAGCGTGCGCCTTCCGATAGCCGTTTCTGCCACCGTTTTTTCCGGATAAGCAAGTACTTCATCCAGACTTTTGAAAGGCGGTTTAACTACCGGGGCATTCCCTTCCTTCCAGCTGTATTCGCAGCCAAAAGCACTTGCGATGGTTCCCAATCCATACCACGGTTCCAGAAAATTGGGAACATCGGCTTTGAACAGCATGCTTTTTTCAAGGGCGCCCAACTGCCACTCAAGCGACTGTTTCATATCGGAACAACCATACGAAAAGCACTCGGCCACACGCATCCGGCGGTAAACCACAACACTTGCATCAGACTGCCAGAAAGCTGCACATGTTTGATTCAGGTTAGCAGCATATTCCTCATATTTTTCAAAATTGAAGTTTTCGGGAGCGATAGGCGCAACCGCTGTCGCCTGCGAATCTGCCAGTTGAGTATTGAATTTCTTCATGCCGACACCTCCCTCAATTCTTCAACTGTCTTAAAAATTGTCTCAATTTTATCGTCTGACACTTTTTCGTCGATATTGATACAGCAAACTCCCGTGAGATCCGTGTTGCCGGAATCTTTTACGAGACGTGTGATGGTTTCCCTGATCTCTTCTTTAGACTGATGAATGATCTCCACCGGGCTCAAACGGATATTCAGGAAAGTATTTGGTAACTGTTTTCTAAGCACTCTAAGATCACCTCCCCAACCGACGTCAAGGAAGTCGAGTTTCGGAATTTTTGCAAACTGTTCAGCCATACGGTGCGGATCAGGTCCACAGTAATGAATGCCAAAGGGTCGGTGTTGCCTACTCCATTCAATATCAAAAGGCAGCAGGTATTCTTCGTAATCCTCGGCTGAGATCATGGTATGTGAACATTCGGAGTGCAAAAAAACAGGATCTTTAAAATGTCCGACCACCCGGTTTACTGAAATGGAGGTCGATTTGGTTTCATACTCCATAATCGAAGTAAATCGCTGGATGACCGAACCGATTTGTGTGAAATAACTCTTCACCTGATCGGGATCCATCATCATGTCCATAAAAATGTTTTCGCCTTTCAGGTCGAGTGCCAGGTTGAGTATTCCGCCCCAGTTGATATCGCCGGTAAGGTAACCATACTTTTTCCGTAGCTCCTCACTCAAAGCGATCATTTTTTTGAAAGCCGGTTTTTTAAAAGCTTCTTCCCCGTTAATTTCGAGCGAATCGAAGTTAGCAGGTATCACCTGCGGTGGATGATTTTCAGAATAATTCACCCTGCAGCCCAACATTTCAGAAAGTAAAAAACCGGCGGCCAGATGAACAGCGCCGATTTCAGGTCTCGCCTCGCGATGATGCTCTCCCAGTCCGTAATGCCCCCATCTTTCATAAAGAGCTTTTTCCATCTGCTGCTCAGCCTCCACCCGCCGGAGAGGATGATAAAAAAAATCCTCGTCGAAAGTCAGACCTTCATTGTGGAACCACCATTCGGGAGCCAGAACGATATCGACAGGAATCTTCTCTTTACTGGACAGCATCTCGCTCATAGTTCTTTAGATTAATAAAATAACCAGTCTACGGGTACTCCATCTTTTGTTTCAGAGATTCCGGCATCGTGAACCGGAATTTCCACATCGCCATCGATAAATCCAAGGATAAGTACCCGCCCTTTTCCAAGATTGAGTTCATTCACTCCCGGTTCATATAAATATGTGTATACATTTACGGGGTACAAACCATTAAAACGCATAGCGTTAGCGATTTTTATGTCGGCCTGTCCGCGGTCGTTGGCTGCGGCGTTAGTTTCAAGTGTTGGCGGACGCAGCGCCGAGTAACTGTTGGTATTGAAATAACCCACAACCACTTTTACCGGCTTATCGTTTTCAAAGCGAAGAACAGTACCATCTTCCTGCTGACTTTTATCCGAAAACTGAATGCCCTGCAGTAACTGCAGTTCATCAGCTACTTCTTCAATCACAGTGTTCTGATCGGAATAGGCTTTTTGCCCGGGCAACAGCGAATAGGTTTTAGCATTTTTATTCAGCACTTTTACTTTTGCCGGTTGAAGAACAGGAGCTTCCTGACCTCCTGCACCGGTTGTTTTCAAGGTTTCGATATTACGCTTAAAATTATCGAGTTCGTTTTGATAATGCGGCAGCATTTCAACCCAGGTTTTGTTTGTACCATCACGACCGGTGATCGGAATACGGCGTTGCTGGGTCTGCATGCTGTTCGCATACAAATATGTATCCTCTGTTAAATTCACCAGTTCTTTCCAGTAATCCACACTTTTTTCGAGGAAAGGAACCGCAGCTTCGAGATCGGCAACATCACTGGAATATTTATAACGCAAGACCAGTATAGCCGCCTTTACTTTTTGGTTGAAGAAATTGGCAAAAGCATCATAACAATGTACATCATTACGCAAACGTTCAAATTCTTCTTTGTTGAGTCCCACATGTGGTGCTGCTTTTTCAATGGCACCAACGGCGAGTTTTCCGTGTTCCACCACCTCTTCGATGATCTGAGTCGGCAGTTCTCCGTGATGCGCTTCACCCTTCCATTCTTTGCGTGCATAATTTACAAGTATCTCTCCTTCCGGTCCGTTCGACGAATAAAAATTATCGTAAACATGCCACTTGTAAGGATTAACCAACTGGCTCATAAACATTCCCAGCAAAAGTGTTTGCCGGTTACCATCCGATATTCCAAACCTGCGAAGTAACTTTGGTGCAATCTCCCCGGTTTGCTCGTAAGCATCCAGAATGTCTTTCCCATATTGACTACAACCGTAGAAATCTCCCAGTTGATCAATCCAGTAATCTATTTCATCAGTACGATCACGGCGGCAGTTCCAGGCGTAGCGTCCCCAGGCTCCATACCAGATCCAGTCGCGTTCCATTTCTTTCAGTCGTGGTTCTGTTTTATCGGCTGAATAAGGCCAGTCCCAGTAGGAGGCTTGCGGATACAGGTGCAGTCCGTTGGCGCCCTGAATGTCGTGCATAGCCTGTGTACTTTTTTGAATGAAATCGGGTGAACCATAACGGAAAGGTTCGAGATTGGCCAAAATATGGACGTTGGCAATGTGCACCGATCCCAGATCACTCAAACTCCGAGGAATGCTTTCCCATGAATCGCGTGGTTCGTAGGTGGTAAGCGACTCGCCGTTATATTTCGACATCGTGTAAAGATTCTTGTAAATGGGCAGCGCTGCTTTCATCACCTTTTCGGCATCGGTATCGTGAGCGCGCAGGACAATTGGCGGCTCACCGGAAATGCCAAGTTTTTCGAGTCCGTCTTTCACCCCGGGAAGAATGGTTTTTGTAAACCATTCCACATCATCGTCGATGGTATTCATGGCCTCACCCAAACAAACAAGCAGGCCCACATTTGGATATTTTTCAATAAACGCTGCCACTGACTTTTGAGTGTAATCGGCTACCAGCGGAATGATTGAACGACCACGATCCTGAGTTTTAATGTTGTTGTGCTCAGCAAATGGTTTTGAAACAATGATATTGTAGAACATCTGGATCACCCAGATACCTCGCTTGTTGGCTTCTTCAGTTAAGAAACCAAACATTTCTTCATTAAGCTTAAAAGTTTCGTCATCCACTTCTACTGCATATGGATAATCGTCGAGTTTTACCAGCGAGGCAAATGGATGTCCGTTCCACAAATACAACGAATTATAGCGGTTTTCCACCATCATATCAAGGTATTCAATCCACTGTTCTTTGTCGTAAAACCAGGGAAAATTCTCAGGCGTATACGGATATTCGTAAACATGGCGTCCGGGAAGGTATTCGGTTTTTTGAAGCCCGATACAGGTACCACGCAGTACCATTTCGGGTTGATCAGAGAAATCGATGGACCTTGGCAACTGGCCTTCTTTTTTGATTCGGTCAGCCAGTTCAATACATCCGTACAATGTACCACTATCATCGGCCCCTGAAACTACGATCGTATTTTGGTTCGACTGTATATGAAAGCCTTCTTTATTTGTATTGGGCTCAGCTATCCAGTCGAGATTGGAGACAGCAGCATCATTAGTGCTGCCGATAATGATTTTATAACTTTCCGTATTTGCCTCTTTTGTCTCCTCTGATGTCAAAATATAACCTGCATTATTTAGTTCCTCCGACAAACGCTCAAGGCCAAACTGCGTACGAACATTTGAGTTGGCAGAAACAAGAATTACTGTTTTTGGCTTACTGCACGAAGCAAGAGAAACCAAAGCCATTAACAGAAGTACAGACAAATGGGAAAGATTTCGTTTTCGAAAACTCATAGTTCACAAAATTTAGGATTACAAATGTATAAAAAAATGTTAACGTTTACATCGTTTCTATTGTTTAAATTTCAGGCAGTTTGACATTTTAAATCCATGAAATAATGCAAACGTTTTATCGTAAATCCGGTAGCTCTAAATTATTGTTCTGAAATTCATTACTGGCTTATACCGGAAATCTTAATTTACGTTTCAGTTATGAAGGAAATAATAGTTGAGAGCAAGCATAATTCAGAAGTAAAAAAGGGAGACAACCTGTCGATTGTCCCCCATCTAAACTAAACTATGAATATAAACCGGTTACAATCTCTTTAGTTATCCGGGTTCTGAACCAGAGCCGGATTTGAATCGAAATCGTATTGTGGAATTTTAAACAAAAAGTCTTTTGAAGGTACCATTTCAAGGGGAGTCTCTACATACATGTAAATTCCTTCGTCGTTACCATACTGAACATGCTTTTGCACGTTTTCACCAATACGGTCGGTACGAATCTCATCGTAATACAACTTGGCTTCACCAACCAATTCCCATCCCTGCTCGCGGAATATGGAATCGGCAAATTGCTCCTGCGATAAACCGGTCGGAAGGTTATCGAGGTTCGAACGGTTACGTACGGCATTTATGGCATCGTAAGCCGCTGTTGAAGGACCATTTACATGGTTTTCGGCTTCGGCAAAGTTTAGTAACACATCGGCATAACGTATTACATACATTTGAGCCTGAGGTCTTTTCAAGGTCGCAGATTCTGGAGTACGGTCGTAAAACTTAACATTTCCGGGTCCGGCACTTTTCCATCCGCGGGTACCCGGATAAAAACCTTTGTCTTCAGGAAGCCATACCAAAGTATCTAAAATGTTACTTGGATTTCCTTTTTCCGTTGTATTGAATTTGGTCAGGAAAGTGCCTTCTTTACGTGCATCGGTATCGCTGTAAGTGAGGTAATGCTGAATTGAAGGATGGAAACGGCGATACATGTAACAACCCAGTGTATATTCAGTAATGTTTACTCCGAACATTACATGATTATTATTATGCTGACCACTAAGGCCTGCAAACTGTATCTCAAAAACCGACTCCAATCCGTTTTTATTTTCCGTATTCCACCAAAACCATAAATCTTTAAAATCAGGTTCCAGGTCATATTCACCTGAACTCATTACATCTTCCAAAACATCCCTCGACAGGGTATAATAACTCTCATCTCCTGTCATATCGGCATACGTAAGGTAAACATCGCCCAGCAAAGATTGAGCAGCACCTTGTGATGCTCTCCAGATGTCGGTTGCATCGTACTCTGATTTTTTGGGCAGATTCTGAATACAGAACTCCAGATCCTTGATGATATAGTCGTAAGTGTCTTCAAATGACTCTCTTGGAATTTCCAGGCCATCCAATCCTTCAGTGAATGTTTCCGGAATTGGAACACCACCCCACATGCGAACCAGGTTAAAGTAGGTTGCTGCTCTTACAAAGCGTGCTTCAGCAAAGAATCTCTGTTTCAAAGCCTCATCCATTTCAACATCTTCACCGCGTCCGATAACCAGATTAACCCGGTTAATTACATCGTATGCATTGTCCCAGTTGGTAATTACCATTTTATCGGCGTTATTCATATCACTCCACACATTCCACAAGTGCATATTGTCTTTGGCATATGCGGGAGAACCAAACTCCGTCACTACTTCCAAGTACATTACATATTTGTTGTACCCGTCGAATGCATCGCGGTATCCGTCGTAAACACCGGCCAAAGCTGTACCCAGTTCGTCGGCATTGTTGTAGTAGTTATTAGGAGACAAGAAAGTATAAGGCTCCTCGGTTAAATCTGTACAATTTGATAAAATGAGAACTGTACAACCCAGTATGATATATTTTAGAAATTTCATTCGTTTCATGGTTTTAAAGTTTAAAATTTAGCACTGATTCCGAACAACATTGTCTTAGCAAAAGGATAGTTTGTATTTCCGTTTTCAGGATTATAACCTCTGTGATTGGCAGATGTAAAATAATTCTGAGCATTCACATAGAAATTCAACTCTTTCACCCAGTTTGCATTATCGATCAACGAAGAAAGATCGTATCCCAGTTTTATATTTTTCAATACGAAATACTTCCAGTCTCCGTTCGTTCTGTCCGACAGATAAATCTCCTGGGCACCTGCCCGCGGAAATGAGCCACTCTGATTACTTTCACTCCACATTCTGTCGTAAGCATATTTTGTCGGCAGGTAATTCCGGTTTTGAATCTGGTTTTCGCCATAACTCAAATAACCGGTACTGTTGTTGTCCTGAGCCGAAATTCCGGTAGCACCCTGTCCGTAGATATCAAGTGTGAAATTTAGGTACGAAAGATTAGTAGAAATTCCATAGAATACATCCGGCTCAGTCGATCCGATATTGATGTAGTCTTCGCTGTTAATCGTTTTATCATCGTTATGATCCATGTACATCTCCTCCCCAAACTGAGCAGAGGAACGTATCTCGCGGTAAGCATCCAATTCTGCCTGTGTGGTAATAATTCCGGCCGATTCACGTGCCCAAAGGCTGTTTACCGGCTCGCCAACTATTAAATAGCGGGCAATACCTGCTGTTGAAGATCCCAGGTTGATTTCCTCAACATCGCCATACAACTCAACAATTTCGTTTTTATTGGTCGACAAATTAGCACTTACATCCCATTTCAGTTCAGAATCAACCACTCGTGCATGCAAATTAAATTCGAATCCGACATTCTTCACCTCGCCAATATTTTTTAGCATGCTGTTGTAACCCGAGGTTGTTGGAATGGGTACATTATACAGCAAATCGGTGGTTTTACGCTGGTAATAGTCAACATTGAAATCCAGACGATTCCACAAGCTTAAATCAACTCCAATATTGTATTGCGTATTGCGCTCCCATTTTAAGTCGGGATTACCAATGGTTTCAACAAATCCTAAAAGAGGAACACCGTCGAACACATAATACGAAGGATTTAACGACGACAGCGACTGGTAGTTACCAATCTCCTGGTTACCTGTAACACCGTAACTCGTTCTCAGTTTTAAATTCGAAATTGCATCAGCGTTGTCCATAAATGATTCCTGGTCTATTTTCCAGCCTAAACCCAACGACGGGAAGAATCCCCATTTGTTATTTTCACCAAAACGAGAAGATCCATCGTATCTTCCGGTTGCAGTAAGCAGATACTTATCAGCATACGAATAAGCTGCTCTTGCAGTCCACGAAATCAAACGGTTGGAATACTTATCCGAGCCAATTGAAATACTTTCCTGGCTGGCATACGACATATCGTTTGCGCCTGTAGCATCGTTCTCGAATCCCGAACCACTGGCCGACAGACTTTCGTAAACATATTCCTGCCAAGAATAAACACCCGTTACAGTTAAGCGGTGTTTGTCCCAGGTATTTGAGTAGGTCAGAATATTTTCGGTCAGTTGACTGGTTTTCCTGAAGTAGTTTTGTTGTCCAACTCCGGTACTTCCCGAACCAATTCCTGCAGCCGACTTTGAAGTATAATATTGATAGTTTTTCTCGTTAGCAATATCAACACCATAATTTGTCTTAAACGTCACATTTTCAACAGGAGTAAAAATCGCATAAACATCTCCTAGAATCCTGTCGGTAGATAATTCATTGGTAACCTCCGACGCCTCTGCTGCCGGATTCCAGGTTCCTTCGAAATAAGAACTGATCGATGGATCTTCGGTGGCGTAGTACCAGCTTCCGTCGGGATTTTTAACCGGAACGGTTGGCCATCCATAACGGAAAATATTACCCGTTGCATTTTCTCTCACATCGCGCTGCGAGCGTCCAACCTGAAGGTGGGTTCCGATTGTTAACCACGATCTGAATTCATGTTCGAGGTTGGTACGAAGCGTAAATTTCTTGAAACCTGAAGCCTCCAACATTCCCTCCTGATCGTAAATATTTCCGGAAAGCATGTAGGTTGTTTTGTCTTTTCCACCGCGGAATGTAATCGAATAATCCTGTGTTGCAGAAGAATTTTTAATGATCTCATCCTGCCAGTCGGTATCGTAAGTCGGTGCCGGATTTGAACTGGAATAAACTGGATTACCTGATGAATAGGTATAAGCTTCATTGATAAATGTAAGAAACTCATCGCGTCCCAACATTTCAGGAACTCTTGCAGGGGTGGAAATACCATAAGAAGCTTTCACCTCAAGATCGTTCATTCCTTTTGCACCCTGTTTGGTTGTGATAAGAATTACACCGTTAGCACCTCTTGAACCATAAATGGCTGCAGAAGATGCATCTTTCAATACTTCCATCGATGCGATATCGTTGGTGCTGATGTCGTTCAAATTACTGTTTACCAGCGGAAATCCATCGACAACAACCAGTGGCTCATTTCCGGCGCTGATTGAACCAACACCGCGAATCCTGATGGTGGGTGTACTACCCGGTGAAGCGTCAGCATTAACAACTGCCACACCTGAAGCGCGTCCCTGAAGCGCTTCAATAGGATTGGAAGTTGAAACACTGGCAAGATCTTCCGATTTTACCTGAATAACCGAACCAGTCAGGTCGCTTTTTTTCATGGTACCATAACCAACAGCTATCACTTCTTCGAGGCCAATCACGTCTTCCTCTAGCTGAACATTTATTGTTGATTGTCCACCAACCGGGATTTCAGCGGTTTTCATTCCAACAAATGAAACAACCAAAACATCGGTATTCGAAACATTTTCAATGGAAAACGAACCATCGGGACCCGACAAAACGCCATTAGAAGTTCCTTTAATAATGATCGTAGCTCCCGGCAATGGATCGCCGTATGCGTCGGTTACCGTTCCGGTAACCACCTTGCTTTGAGGCAAATTATCTGAACTGACGACGGTTCTGCCGTCTTCTGCTTTCTCGCGAATGATTACCTGCCGATCCAAAATAAAATAATCGAGATTTTGCCCTTCCAACACATCATCCATAATGTCGTTAATTTGAGCATTTTCAACATTTACTGAAACCAGGCGGTTTTCGTCTACTTCGTTTGTTTTGTACAGGAACACAAATTCACTTTGCTCCTCTACCTGTTCAAACACTTCTTTTACAGTCTTGTTTGTAAGACTTAAGTTTAGTTTAGTTACCTGAGAATAAGTGGTTTTGGCCGAAACCGATACCACAAATAACAGAGACACCAGTACTGTTAGTTTAGTCATTCTCCACAATTGTTTTAGTCTTCCCGTTTCCGAGAAGATAGTTTTTAGTTCATTTTTCATACATTTGATTGTTAGTAATTATTAAATGTAAATAGGTTTAATATGTATCTAATGTCAGCCGGGAGATGAGCCACCATTTCCCGGCTTCTTTTTATTCGAATTTATATTTGTCAGGTCCAACTTCAGTAAACTTGCCATCGGTGAGTTTCTCGATGTATTCGAACACCCGTTGGCGCCCCACATTGAAATCGAGTTTTCCTGAAATCTGAATGTTCTTATTTTCCTTATCAACCACCTGGATATCGATGTTGAAATACCTTTCAATCTTACTGAAAACATCATCCAAAGTCTCTTGGTCAATGGTCACCAGTCCTTCTTTCCAGAGTGTGTAGTTTTCGTGTTCTACAGCCCCGATTTTTATTTCGTGGGTTTGTTTGTCGAAAGTTGCTTTCTGGTTGGGTACAAGCACTGCCTTTTCACCAAACCACCTGCGACCGTTTTCTTCAATCTGCACACTGCCTTCTTTCAGTACGGTTTCGATAGTTTCGTTTTCGGGATAAGCAGAAACATTAAACTCCGTTCCCAATACTTTCACTGCCATGGCTGTGGTGCGAACAAAAAACGGTCGTTCAGGATTTTTTTCAACATCGAAATATCCTTCACCTGAAAGAAAAACCTCTCTTTTCTTTGCTTCAAACCGACTCGGAAAAATCAGGCGACTACCTGAGTTTACCCAAACCTGGCTGTTATCGGGAAGCCCCAACTTCACTCTCCTTCCGAAAGAAACCACAAGTGCATCTTTTCCCGATTTATTCATTTTTTTCCGGTCAACTTCAATAGTGTCGTTCCCCACCACGATTTTATCGTTGCTCAGATAATCCACCCGGTAATCGGGTCCGGGCACGATTACGCTGCTGCCATCAGCCAGATAAAGCCGTGGCTCTACCATTGTTCCGATCAACAGCAAGTCTTCCGAAAACTGGTGATTGTGATCTTGCCCGGTAATAATATAATTAGCAAAGTATCCGCTGGCCAAAAGCAAAATAGCCACGGCCGCATATTTCAGCATCGACAGCACTCTTACATTCCCCTTATTACCTCTTTCCAGATCAATAATATCGGCCTGAATTTTTCGATAAATATTTTCAGGCAGATCGCTTGAATAAGATTTCTTTGAAAATTCGAACTGCAGCAATTGCTCCCGAATTTTGAGCATTTCCTCCTTTTCTTCCGGATCATGCATAAAATAATCTGCGTAATACTGCTCCGTTTCTTTATCGGGCTGGAACACCCATCGAATGAAACGTTTATCTTCTATATATTTTTCCAATGTGGTCATTTTTTTATCGTGACGTTTCCATATAATTGAATGGGAGACAAAAAAGTGGACAGATTTAATTGATTATTTTCTATGCTGTACAACATAGAGAAACAATTCAAGCGAAAAGCCATTGAGATTTTGCTTGATTTTTTTGATGATCCGGTAAACCTGCTTCTTAGCCGAGTCGGGATTTATCCCCAGAATCTCACCAATTTCTTTATACGATAAACTGTTGTAGAATTTTAAATAAAGTAATTCGCGTTGTTTCTGATCGAGTTCTCCCAAAACTTTTCTCAACTGTTTGTTTGATTCATCTTCAGACAGCTCTTCCTCGTTTTCAAGCTTAAAAATAAAAGAACCGCTTTCGGAATCGTCGCGGGCCAAACCGGAAAAAACCATCCTCCCTTTTCGACGCAAACGTTGATAGATTGTAAGTTTTAGCGATTTCAGCAGGTAGTATTCCAGGTTAACATCGTTGGCCAATTTGCTGCGTCGTGTGTACAACTGCAAAAAAAGTTCCTGTATGCTGTCTTCGAGAATTGAATTATCGTTTGTGAGTTTAGAACCATAAGCATGAAGCTTGTCGAAATAGGCCACATAAATACGATTAAATGCATCCATATCGCCCTCCTTGAATTTAAGCCAGGTTTGACGCCAATCCTTCACTTTATTGGTTTGTTTATTCATAGTTATACCGAATGCCAGATAATACAATATTACTGTCTTCAATACAATTACTGAAAAGCCTTATAATATTCGTATTTCCCCCTTCGATTACATCACAAACATACAAAAAAATGTTAACGTTTACATCCACTCTTTCTTTTTAATTTCAACAGGTTTGAGATTTTTTATTTTCTGAATAATGCAAACGTTTTATTGCAAATAAAAAGAATTAAAACTAGATTTGTTCCCTTTCAAATTTAAGTTTTACTAACCAATAAAATTATGAATTCAAACCAGGAACTTTCGGCGGGTAAGTCCAGCGTAATCGAACGGCTTGACGCACTGTATGAATACGACCGGGAACCCGTTTCCGAAAAGAAATTGCACGGCTGGAAAACATTTATTGCCATGTTTGCCGGCGAACACGTAGCCGGAACAGAGTTTGTTCTCGGACCGTTAATGGTGATGCATGGAGTATCGGCCAAAGATTTTATATGGGGTTTGCTGGTGGGTAACATCCTGGCCGTTTTAAGTTGGGCTCTCTTAACTTCGCCGGTGGCCGTAAAAACCCGACTCACTATTTACTGGCAGCTAAAAAAGATAATTGGCCCCTACCTTACCATTGCCTACAGTGCGTTTTACGCCATCGTACTGTGTCTGTTGGCCGGATCGATGGTAAATGTTGCGGTTACGGCCATTTCTATTCCGTTTGATGTACCCAATCCCAATTACGCCATGGGCGATGTAATCCCAACCATGCCCTGGATGATTATTGCACTGATTGTGGGAACTGTTATTGCATTGCTTGCTGTTCTTGGTTTCGAAAAAATAGCTCAATTCTCTAAAATATGTGCGCCGTGGATGGTACTTGTATTTTTTGCTTCGGCCATTGCAATTTTGGCTACGCTGAAAGCAGCTACACCCGAGCAGGGTTTTTGGCAAATCATGAGCGATCAGATTTTTACCGGAGAACCGATTGGAAATAATTCGAAATATACCTTCTGGCATGTAGCCGGATTTGCCTGGCTATGTAATGCAACGCAACATTTAGGCATGTCGGATGTAACTATTTTCCGTTATGCAAAAAGCTGGACACAAGGTTTTGCTTCGGCTTTTGGAATGTTTCTGGGCCACTTTGGTGCCTGGATCGCTTCGGGAATTTTGTGTGCCGCTTATCTTGCCGATGGCTTTACCAATCCACAACCCGGAACCATTGCACTTTACGGAGCCGGTTTTGCCGGAGCCGTTGCCGTTGTAATTGCCGGATGGACAACTGCCAACCCGACCTTGTATCGCGCAGGTTTGGCCATACAGGTAGCAACACCAAACTGGCAGCGCTGGAAAGTAACTTTTGCTGCCGGTGCATTCATGATCGTCACCGCCTGCATCCCCGCAGTTACGGCTAATCTCGATAGAATTGTAGCCTATTACGGACTGTTCTTTGTTCCGCTGGGCGCTTTCATTATCCTCGATGTATGGCTGTTCCCTCGAATTGGGTTGATCAGCGACTTCACCGAAAAATCAGGCAAGACCTTTAGCTGGCCATCGGCAATTGCCTGGTTCGGACCTTTCCTGATCTCGATGTTTATATATGGAAAAGACAATCTCGCCTTTTTGCAACAAATGACTGACGGAAAGCTGCCCGACTGGCTCCACAATTTAAAAATGGACCTGACTTTTCTGGTAGGTCCTGAGTGGATACTGGCAGCCATATTATACCTGGCATTTAGCTATTATCAACAGAGACAAAAAGCAAACGTTCAACTTATAAGAAAAGGAGGATTATCATGAAAAAGCTGTTAATTTTAATATCCTATATTGGACTGGCATTTACTTTCATTCCTTCGATACTTGTATTAAAAGGTGTTGTTACGCTACAAAATCACTTTTGGCTAATGGTAGTAGGAATGGTGTTATGGTTTGCAACCGCCCCTTTCTGGATGAAAAGCAAATCGCTGGACGAAGCTGAAGAAGAATAGAAACTGTATTTAATTAATTGCCGTGTTAAAAGTTAATGGATTAGTAAGCGAGTATCATCAAAATCCGCTCGGGATCGACTGTCAATCTCCCCGGCTGAGTTGGAAACTGGAATGTGACGGTGAAAACATTGTACAAACAGCTTATCAGATCCGTTGCGCATATTCAGTTGCTAATCTTGAAAACAACACGAATCTGGTTTGGGATAGCTCAAAAATTACTTCGGATAAGTCGGTTCATGTTGAATACAGCGGAAAAGAACTGCAATCAGGCGACCGGATGTACTGGCAGGTGAAGGTATGGAATAACCTCGGCGAAGAATCAGAATGGAGTGATCCGGCTTTCTGGGAAATGGGTTTGCTTAGTAAAGATGACTGGAAAGCACAATGGATTGAACCGGAGCTCAAAGAGGATTCTACCAAATCAAATCCCTGCCCGATTCTTCGAAAAGAATTTAATCTGGACAAAGCTATTCAACGTGCCCGGATTTATGCCACAGCTCACGGTTTGTACCAGCTACAAATTAACGGCGAGAAAGTAGGTGACGAAGAATTTACTCCCGGCTGGACCGCGTATCAAAAACGAATACAGTACCAGGTTTACGATGTTACTGAACAGGTAAAAACGGGAAAAAATGCCATTGGCGCAATTTTGGGCGATGGCTGGTACCGTGGCTATTTTGGCTGGCAGGGCAAGAAAAACCATTACGGCGAAAAAACAGCTTTGCTGATGCAGCTGCACCTCACTTTTTCGGACGGAACAGAAGAAACGATCGTAAGCGATAACAGCTGGAAATCATCTACCGGCGCTATTCTGGAATCGGAAATTTACCACGGTGAAGTTTACGATGCCCGACGCGAAAAAACAGCCTGGGATAAAACAGGCTTTAATGATGAATCGTGGACAAATGTAGTTGTAAAAGCATATGGTTTCAGGGAACTTACAGGATCAACAGGATCAAAAGTAAAAGTAACCCGGGAAGTCAAACCAATCAAAAAAATATGGACGCCCAAAGGCGAAACTGTTCTTGATTTTGGGCAGAATTTAGTCGGCCGGATCCGCTTCTCACTAAAAGGAATAGCGGGAGAAAAGATCAGCATTTATCACGCTGAAGTGCTCGACAAAGAAGGTAATTTCTACACCACCAACCTGCGTCCGGCAAAGCAACGCATAGAATACACTTTTAACGGTGAAGGTATAGAAACTTACTCTCCGCATTTCACGTTTATGGGCTTTCGCTACATCAAGATTGAAGATTATTCGGGCCAAATCAATCCTGAAGATTATACGGCTGAGGTGATGCATTCGGATATGGAATTTACGGGAAGTTTCGAATGCTCCGACCCGTTGGTGAATCAACTTCAGCAAAATATTCAATGGGGACTGCGCGGTAATTTCCTCGATGTACCCACCGACTGCCCGCAACGCGATGAGCGCATGGGCTGGACCGGCGATGCACAGGTTTTTGCTCCAACCGCTTGTTTCAATGTAAATGCCGCTCCGTTTTTCTCGAAATGGATGCAGGATCTGGAAGCCGAACAGCGGGAAGACGGAAATGTACCGTGGGTGGTTCCTAATTTAATTGAAGACGGAGGAGGCACCGGTTGGTCGGATGGTTTTGGCGGCACCGGTTGGGCCGATGCTGCGATTATAATTCCATGGGTGGTTTACGAGCGCTTTGCTGACAAACGCATCCTCGAACGGCAATACAACTCCATGCAGGCCTGGGAAGAATTCATGATAGGAGAAGCCGGTGAAAGCTACCTGTTCAACACCGGCTTTCATTTTGGCGACTGGCTGTCGTTTGCTGAGTATTCGAGTTACATTTACAATGCCCCCGATTATGGTTTTGCAGGCGCTCATACCGAAAAAGATTTGCTGGCAACGGCTTATTTTTACTATTCAACCAAAATTATGCAGCAAACTGCTGAGATTCTGAGGAAAGAAGAGGATGCTAAAAAATATGCCAACCTTCTTCCGAAAATAAAAGCTGCATTTAAAAACGAATTTATCACGCCAAACGGACGGCTGCTCTCAAATACACAAGCGGCTTATGCCGTTGCACTTTCTTTCGGGATTATTCCTGACGAATACCTTGAAAAAGCGGCTGACGAACTGGCTAAAAACGTAGAACATTTTCAGCATCTTACGACCGGATTTTTGGGTACTCCCGCACTTTGCGATGCTCTGACCGATATCGGTCGCCCGGACCTCGCCTACAAACTGCTTTTCAATAAAAAATACCCATCGTGGTTGTATCCGGTAACCATGGGTGCCACCACTATTTGGGAACGCTGGGACGGCATAAAACCCGACGGCACGTTCCAAAATGAAGGGATGAATTCCTTTAATCATTACGCTTACGGTGCTATCGGAAACTGGCTTTATACTAGGGTCGCCGGATTACAAACCGATAACAGAACTCCGGGATACAAAAAGATCGTAATAAAACCAATAGTTACAAAGAAACTTGAATTTGCAAAAGCAAAGCTTGATACGATGTATGGCCCGGCTACATCAGAATGGAACTGGAAAGACGATAAACTGGAACTGAAAGTCGTTGTTCCACCAAATACAACGGCAACTGTTTCTGTTCCGATGAAAAATGGATTTGAAATTCATGAACTTGGTTCGGGTACTTACTCGTTTAATTCTAATTTGACAAAAGATGAAGCATAATCTGATCATACTAATTCTCGCGTTCGTAACTTTGAGCGGAAACCTTTCGGCACAAGATAAAGCACTTACAAATACCCAAAACAGCAAATTTGCAAAGCTCAAAAGCACCAATATCGGCGATGTACACTGGACCTATGGGTTTTGGGCCGAACGTTTTGATGTTTGTAAGAACTCGATGGTGCCCCACATGATGGGCTGCTACCTCGATGACGAGATCAGCCATGCCTATAAAAATTTTGAAATCGCCGCCGGTCTCGACACCGGATCGCACGTTGGACCACCATTTCACGATGGCGATTTCTACAAGATGCTGGAGGCCGAAATTATGGTTTATGCCATTTCGAAAGACCAGCAAATGGGCGAACAGATCGACGAGATCATAAGTATGATTGGCAAAGCGCAACGCGACGACGGGTATATCCACACTCCTACTTCGATTAAAGAAATTAACGATCCGAGCATTAAACATGAGTTTGCCGATCGGATGGATTTCGAGACTTACAACATGGGCCACCTGATGACAGCAGCGTGTATTCATTATAGAACAACCGGAAAAAAGAACCTGCTCAACATCGCTATAAAGGCTACGGATTACCTTAACGATTTTTTTGAGCGGGCAACAGCCGAACTGGCGCGAAATGCGATCTGCCCGTCGCATTATATGGGTGTGGTAGAAATGTACCGAACCACCCACGATCCAAAGTACCTCGAACTGGCTGAAAACCTGATCAAGATCCGCAGTCTGGTTGAAAACGGCACCGACCACAACCAGGACCGCATTCCTTTTAATCAGCAAACCGAAGCCAATGGGCACGCTGTGCGAGCCAATTACCTGTATGCAGGTGTAGCGGATGTTTATGCCGAAAGTGGCGACGATTCGCTGATGATTGCACTCAATAACATCTGGCACGATCTGATAGAAAGAAAAATGTATATTACCGGTGCCTGTGGAGCATTGTATGATGGCGTTTCGCCTAATGGAACCACTTACGATCAACCTTCCATTCAACAGGTGCATCAGGCTTACGGGCGTGACTACCAGCTTCCGAATATCACCGCCCATAACGAATCATGCGCCAACATCGGTAATTTGTTGTGGAACTGGCGCATGCTGCAAGTTACCGCCGATGCCAAATATGCCGATATCATGGAAACCGTGATGTACAATAGTCTGCTGGCAGGTGTGAGCCTCGATGGCAAAGGATATTTTTATACCAATCCGCTGATGGTTGCCAACGAATTGAGCCACGATCTACGCTGGTCGAAAGATCGCGAACCTTATATTTCGTATTGCAATTGCTGTCCGCCAAACACCATCCGTACCATTGCACAGCTGCAGGAATACGCCTATTCTTTATCTGATAATGGCATTTATATAAACTTTTATGGTGCAAATTCCCTTGAAACAACTTTACCCGACGGTCAGAAAATAAGAATCACACAAACGACCAATTACCCCTGGGATGGAAATATCAGAATTTCTCTGGATGAAATCCCCAAAGACTTTAATGTTTATTTGCGTATTCCCGGCTGGGCAAACGATGTAAATCTACAAGTCAACGAAAGTACATCTACAAAAAAGATCACTTCAGGATCTTATGTGGAACTGTCAGAAGCCTGGCAAAATGGTGACTTGATTGAACTGAATTTCCCGATGAAAGCCAAACTGATAGAAGCCAATCCGCTTGTTGAAGAAACCCGCAACCAGGTTGCTGTGCAACGCGGTCCGGTGGTGTATTGTCTCGAATCGCCGGACGTTGAAGAAGGAAAACGCATATTTGACTATAAAGTCCCGTCTGATGTTGAGTTTACGCCCAAAGAGATTGAAGTTGCCAATTCGAAGCTAGTTGTGCTGGAAGGTGATTTTATTACAGATGAACCCGCCAACTGGGAAAATAAATTGTACCGCGAAGTTTCAACGGAAAACATTTCCAAAACAAAAATTAAACTAATTCCCTATTACGCCTGGAACAACCGAGGTAAATCGGAAATGACAGTTTGGATTCCGTATACCAAATAAATTATCCAGATTAACTCCCAGGCTTTTACAATTGATTCGCACTAAAACAGGCGATCAATCTTTTGCTTTTTTTATGGCTCATCAGGCATTACCGTGTTGCAAAATGCATGCATAAATAAAGCTGTTGCATTGTGCCCTTTTTCCGCATTTTGTGAAACCACTCCACACCAATAAATACAAGCTCTCATAATTCCTCCATCCTATATTCTTTACCAGGCCCTGACCACAGGGCGAATCAGGAAGAATCACTGAATTGTATGAAGATATCGTGCACAGTGGCATATTTATGGCCGTTGTAATGATTTGTATGAACATAAGTATCAAATAAAAACAACAGTCATGAAATCAAAAAATTCAATAAAAAACAACTGGACAGAGATTAGACTCCAACTTAAAAAGAAATATCCGCAATTAACCGAGGCCGATTTGAAATATGTCGACGGTTATGAAAATGAGATTTTTCACAATCTGGAGATCAAATTAGGAATGAATCGCGAACAGTTATTGACCATAATGAACAGTATGCAAATGGAAGAAAGCATGTAAACAGTTCGACAAACACACATTAGACAACAAAGAATTTAATTCACTAAAATTTAAATCGTATTCACATGGAAAATTATCACGAACCACCATCCGAACTTTCAACAGAAACACGAGATTTTATACGCGCTCTGGTTACACTCAGGGAAGAAATTGAAGCCATCGACTGGTACCAGCAGCGTTTAACCGTTACATCCGATCAACATTTGAAAAAGATACTTCGGCACAATCAGCTGGAAGAAATGGAACATGCTTGCATGGCCCTTGAGTGGTTGCGCAGAAACATGGATGGATGGGACGAAAAAATGAAACAATATCTGTTTACTGAAAAAGATATTGTAAGCATTGAAGAAAACGAATAATAAAAATAACAGACATGAATATTTTAAGAAAATCACTGGCTCCGGTTTGTGATGCAGCCTGGAAAGAAATAACAAATAGAACAAAACAGGTATTGGAAAACTATTTAACCGCAAGAAAATTTGCAGACATCAACGGTCCCAACGGACTGGAAATGGGAGGTATATCAACCGGCAGACTTACAGTACCGTCACACCAGGATGAGAAAGGTGTAAATTTCGGATTGCGGGAGTTTTTGCCATTAGCCGAAGTTAGAAAACCATTTGAACTCGACCAGTGGGAACTCGATAACCTGGAACGAGGAGCAAAAGACATTGATTTATCGCCTCTTGAAAATGCCGCCCGTGAGCTGGCCGGTTTCGAAGAAAATGCCGTTTATGAAGGTTTTGAACCTGCCATTATTAAAGGGCTCGAAGAATCTGCGGAAGGCGATTCCGTGTCGCTCCCAAGTGATCCGAATGCCTTTCTTAAAGAAATCGGGAATCAAATTATCCATTTTAAAAGCAAGGCAGTTCAGGGACCTTACACCTTAGTTATAAATGAAAGAGAATGGCTGGAGTTGATCAAATTATCAGAAGGTTATCCCATTCAGAAACAGCTGAAATCTGTTCTTGGCGGAAACGTTCTGATCAATCATTTCAGTAACAATTCTTACCTGCTCTCGCAGCGGGGAGGAGATTATGAATTGATAATCGGACAGGATTATACGATTGGGTATGACAGCCATACTTCAGAAAAGGTGAAATTATTTCTTACCGGATCATTTACATTCAGAGTGCTAAGTCCCGAAGCCATTTTAGTATTTAACCAGCGCAACCGCGCATAAAAACCATTTAGCTATGTTTAAAATTCTTGATATTACAAAAAGTGAATTAATCGCCATTAAAGTAGATGGCAAGTTGAAAAAAGTTGACTATGACAAAGTCACCCCGCTCATTGAAAAAGCGGTGAAGGACTTTGGGAAAATAAAACTTTATATCCAGCTGAACGATGTGGAAGGAATTGAACCCAAAGCATTCCGGGAAGATGTAAAAACTTATCTGAAGCATTTTAACGACATGAAAAAAATTGCAGTGGTAGGAAAAAATCGCTGGGAAAAAATGTGGTCCGATCTGGCCAGTCCATTTATTTCAGGAGAAGTCAAATATTTCGATTACACTGAAATAGAATCAGCCCGTGAATGGGTCCAAAAATAAAACTCTGGTTTCCATGCGTTTCGGTATGCCAACACTCTGGTAAAATATGTTGATATTTTACACACCCCCAACTACACAAAAATAAAATAAAACACACAATATTCGGCGAATTAATCTAATTATCAATCCATTGCAAAAACAACCTCACTACTGCTGGTTCGTGGTATAATTTTGGGTTCTACAAAAGGTAAACGTGAAAACTAAAATTATTACACCATGAAATTAAAAAGTATAAATCCTTATAACAATAAGGTCATTGAAACATTTGAGTCGTACTCAGAAAAAGAGATCAATAAACGAATTTCCCGTTCTGAAACTGCTTTCGAAGCCTGGAAACAAACATCGTTTGATGAACGAAAAGCATTGATGTTAAAATTGGCCGATTTGCTGATTGAAAACACAACAGCTCTGGGCGAAATCGTTACTGAAGAAATGGGAAAACCATTAACAGAGGCAAAAGCCGAAATTGAAAAGTGTTCGTGGGTTTGCGAGTATTATGCCAACGAATCGGAGATTTTCCTTCACCGCGAGGCGGTGGCTACCGAATCGCACGGATCTTACATTGAATACGAACCACTGGGAACAATTTTGGGAGTTATGCCATGGAATTTTCCGTTCTGGCAGGTCTTCCGATTTATTGCGCCAACTTTAATGGCCGGAAATGTAGTTCTGCTCAAACATGCTTCCAACGTTCAGCGCAGTGCCAGGGCCATTCAGGAATTACTGGATAAAGCCGGTTTTCCCGAAGGAGTCTTTCAGAACCTGGTGATCGGTGCCAAACAGGTGAAGAAAATAATTGGACACCCAGCAATAAAAGCCGTAACCTTAACCGGAAGTGAACCGGCGGGTAAAAGTGTGGCCACCGAAGCTGCAAACAACATTAAAAAGTCGGTACTTGAACTGGGCGGTAACAATGCCTTTATTGTTCTTGATGATGCCGATGTGGATAAAGCGGTTGAGATCGGTCTGAAGGCACGGATGCAAAATGGCGGACAAAGTTGTATAGCAGCTAAACGCTTTATTCTTCACGAAAAAATTAGTGAGAAATTTATAGAGAAGTTCACACACAGCCTGAATAAACTTGTGGTTGGCGATCCTTTAAAAGAACAAACTGATATTGGCCCACTGTCGAGCATCGAGCAGGCCGAGAAAGTAACAGAGCAGGTCAATCGCTCGGTTGAAATGGGAGCCAAAATCATTGCCGGAGCCCCGGCAGAAGGTGCGTTTTTCTATCCTACACTAGTTGTTAATGTAAAACCCGGAATGCCTTTGTTTGACGAAGAGGTGTTTGGACCCGTAGCACCAATAACCATTGTAAACAGTGTGGAAGAAGCCATCGAACTGAGTAACAAATCGGTTTACGGACTTGGTGTTTCGTTGTTTACCAATGATCTGAAAAAAGCACAGGCTTTAGTTCCTGAATTTGACGATGGAGCTGTATTTATAAATGCGCTTGTAAAATCTCACCCGCGTTTGCCTTTTGGCGGAACAAAGCACTCGGGATACGGCCGCGAATTATCAGTGGCAGGAATTCGTGAATTTGTAAATATTAAAACGGTTTACATCGACAAATTGAACGACACTAATAACAACAAAAATAAACGCGTTGCCATTAGTGTCGGCAGTCCGGGCTAAAACCGGAACAATATAAAACCGGAGTGTTGTTCCACTTACAGGCTGATATTTACCAGGTCATCACCGGCGCCAAGTTCCTTTAGGTAACCTTTAATGTCATCGGCAAAATTCTCGGGGCCACATAAATAAAACGGCTGGTTAAAGTTATCGATTTGATTCTTAAGGAAGTCTTTATCGATTCTCCCGTGTAAAAAACGCTCCGCTTCTTCCTGGGTAAGCACATTGATAAAATTGTCGCCCAGCATTTCTTTAAACTCCTGATAAAGAAAAACATCCTTCTCGGTTTTATTTGAAAATATCAGCTTGCTCCCATTCACCTTACCATCCGCTTCGAGCTGGCGCAACAGCGCAATAAACGGAGTTACACCTGTTCCACCCGCAATAAAAACACCGGCTCCCTTGTTTTCAAAAGAGTCCCACGGATCGGTAATAATAAAATGGTCACCTTTCTCCAGTTTCGAAAGTGCCAGGGTCATCCCCTTATGTTTCGGATACGATTTTATGGTAAACTCCAGGTAATCGTCCTCGTTTAAACTTGTAAAAGTAAACGGATGCCAGTCGTCCTTAAATTCCGGAGTATCCAGTGTTACTTCAACGGCCTGACCGGCACTGTAACTAAATCCTTCCGGTTTCACCATGGTAAATTGCATAACATCGTGTGTGAGCCACTTCTTCTCAAGTATCTTTAATTTATGTTCCATATATTTAAAATTGAATATTTATATTTTTTTGACGGATACATTCGGACCTGTCATTTTGCCCGGATCTATCCATTTATCAAATTCTTTTTCCGAAATCAGATCAAGTCTCGATGCTGCCTTTTTGAGGCTGCAGTTATTTTTATGAGCATACTTTGCAATTTTGGCGGCATCATCGTAACCAATATAAGGTGTTAGCGCCGTTACCAACATGAGTGAATTGTTAAGATACGATTCAATTTTTTCCTCATTCGGTTCTATTCCTTCCAAACAATTCTTGTTGAACGAACTGCACGCATCAGCCAGTAGCGTTGCCGATTGCAGAAAATTTGCAATGATAATGGGCTTAAAAACATTCAGCTGAAAATGACCGTAAGAATTGGCCACCGAAATGCATACGTCGTTACCCATAACCTGAGTGCAAACCATCGAAAGCGCTTCGATCTGCGTAGGATTTACTTTCCCGGGCATAATGGAAGAACCGGCTTCATTTGCGGGAATTTTCAATTCGCTCAATCCGGCTCGTGGTCCCGAAACCATGACGCGAATATCGTTTACAATTTTAAGTAAAGCCACGGCCAGCTGCTTTATGGCACCATGCGTATGTACAAACGCATCGTGTGCCGCAATTAATGCAAATTTATTTGGGGCAACTTTAAACGGTATTCCTGTTTGCCGGGCAATTTCATTAACCACTTCAGCATCAAAGCCGGGCGGGGTGTTCAGGCCTGTTCCAACTGCAGTGCCACCAAGCGGCAATTCCTGCAAATCGGGCAAGGTATTTTTTATGGCATTTAGTCCCTTTTCAACTTGTGCTGCATAAGCCGAAAATTCCTGGCCCAGGGTAATGGGCACGGCATCCATAAAATGGGTTCTGCCTATCTTCACAAGCGAATTAAATTCCTGAGATTTTTGACTGAAAGTATTTTTAAGTTCGTTAAGTACCGGGATCAACGCGTTCTTAATTTTTGTGTAAGCAGCAATGTGCATGGCCGCAGAAAATGTATCGTTCGATGATTGCGATTTATTCACATCATCAATCGGGTGAACAGCTATTTCATCCTTCGTAAAGTCATTTTTTGTTAGCTGTTTGGCGCGGTTGGCAATCACTTCGTTGCAGTTCATATTCGTGTGTGTTCCCGAGCCGGTTTGCCAAATTACCAGCGGGAAATGCTCATTCAGTTTACCGTTTAATATTTCATCACAAACCTGTTTGATCAATTCCTTTTTGTTGGTCGATAAAATGCCGGCTTTGTGATTGCTCGTGGCCGCTGCTTTTTTAATTATCGCGAAAGACTCAATCAACTCATAAGGCATGGAAGCCGGTGCCCCGATTCTAAAGTGCCGAAGCGATCGTTCTGTATGCGCTCCCCAAAGTTTGTTTTTGGGAACCTTTATTTTACCCAATGTGTCTTTTTCAACGCGATAATTCATAACATTTTATTTTACATTTTATCCATTTTCATCCTTCGGTTATAGCTCGTCGATTTTGGCCGCCAGTATAAAGTCATTGGCTGACAAGCCGCCAATCTTGTGCGTGCTAAGTTCCACATTAACTGAACTGTAGTGAATACACATGTCCGGATGGTGATTTTCTGTCTCCGCAATTAGCGCAACATTTTGTGCAAAGGCCATCCCTCTTTTAAAATTCTCGAAAGGAAATTCCTTTGTTATTTTCTTATTGTCCACTACTTTCCAATCATCGCTGACCTCTTCCTTAAATTTTCCAATTTCATCAGCTTGAATGGGTGTAGTTCCTTCTTCGCAGGGTTTACAATGTTTTTCTTTTAAATCTATCATAATATTTCTGTTTATATTTTCAGGAAAATGCCTGACATGCCTCTTCTTTTGAAAAGAACATGCCACAACATAATTAACTGATAATAAGCTTCGAGTGTCGAGTAAATTGTGTGCTATTTCCCCAATTGGTGGAACCATACCACAACCTCTTAAACAAAGCTTGTAATTTATATGTAACGCCGTTACGGAAAAACCGTTGACGATTTTTATACACGGCATGATTTGAAATCATTTGTTTTAATTTGAGTTGATCCAAATTGAATCATTCTGTTATTGTTCCTTTGCTTTATTAAGTTCGATGTCACAAATAATTTTGACTTCCTTGCTTACTACCAGTCCGCTTGTAAAAGTCTTGTTCCAGTCAACATCGTAATCAAAACGATCAATAGAACCCGTTAGTTTAAAACCTGCGCGCACAGCACCCATGGCTTCAACGGTTCCTTTATGCTGAACATTTAAACTCACCGGTTTTGAAACGTCCCTGATCGTTAAAACGCCTTCGAGCGTGTGTCCCGGATCTTTAATATTCTTTTTAAGCTCGCCGGTAAATGTAATTTCAGGATATTCTGCTACCCCCAAAAACTCATCCGACCGTAAATGATCATCTCTGTCGGCATTGCCTGTTTCAAGGCTATTCGATTTAATGGTAACCTTAACTTCGGCGCCATTAAAATCATCACCATCGGCAAAAACTTCAACAGTGTAATCGTTAAACTGCCCTTCCACCTCGGAAATGGCCATGTGAATGGCCGAGAATTTTATTTTAGTGTGAGCTTTGTCAGCAACCCATTTTGTTTGCTGTGCAAGCAGGTTTGTTACCAATAAATTTAATGTAAAAAAGAGAATGTACTTTAGTGTTTTCATAACTTGTTTCTATAATTTAAATTGTGATGACTGAACTTCAATCATTATCATAATTTTTTAATCTTATAATTCTACGAATGAAGGAATCAATGAACATGCCAGCAACATCCTTTCTAATCATCTTTTAAGTACTGGCAATTAAACACTACTATCCAGGCAATTACAGATTAAATGTTTCCGCCACTTCTTCTAAGCAGGAATGCTCGTGTGGTTTAATTACTCCTTTTGAGCAATATTTCCTCAATTATTCAAATTCGACAAACAGATTATATCCCGATCGGTTAATTCTGATTAAGGCTGGTGACTTAAAACTCTAATTTCGTATTTAACTGATAGAATGCCAATTACAAAACACTTCGATTTACTATAGAATTCAGCGAATAAATATTTATGCTGTTGATTAGTAAAAAGGCAACAACTTTAATTTACTGGCACAAAATTGTATGTATCAGTTGTACTACTAAAAACAAACTGAAATGTATACTGCACTATTTCTTGTATTTATCGCACTGGCAATTTTTCTGATTTACAAAGGCGTAACAGCAAAAAAAGTTTCTGTAATTGCCACAGGAGCTGTTATCGCCCTAATCACATTATTATTTTCTGGCTTCATGGATTTTTGGGGCGAAAAGCTTTGGTTCGATCAGTTGGGATACAACGATCGATTCTGGACGGTTTGGTTCACCAAAATAGGCTTGTTCATTGTAGCTTTTATTGTAGCTGGACTTTATGTTTACCTGCTCACTTTTTCGCTCAAAAAAGGCAACCAAAAACTTATCAGGTACCTCACAGTTCTTATCAGTGCTATTCTAAGCGGGCTTTGGCTGTATTCCGACTGGGAGGTGGTATTAAAATTTCTATTCAGAATTGATACCTCCATCACCGAACCTGTATTGAATATGCAAACCGGGTTTTACTTGTTTGTTTATCCTTTTCTCGAGTTAATTTACAGTACTTTTATTTCGCTCACCGTTTTTGCATTAATTGCTTCGGTTATTGCCAGTTTTAAGAAACAGCAGGACGGAAATTCGCAAATTACATTTCGTGAAGATTTCAACGAAAACAAATCGCTGTTTGTAAGTATTGGCGTACTTTTGATCGTACTTGCCTGTGGTAAATTTCTCGATCGTTTTGGCTTGCTGTATTCAACTGAAGGTGTTGTATCCGGCCCGGGCTGGACCGATGACAACATCCGCTTGCCGCTACTCCTCATTATTTCAATATTAACGGCAATCGCAGGAGTTAGCCTCATGGTACCAACCGTTCGTAAACGTATTTCCGGAATATTCGGAAAAAGCAATAGATTTTGGGGAATACAGGAAACTGTTGTTATACCACTTGCCGCATTTATTTTTTGGCTCGTAACGCTTTCAATTGTGCCCTCACTTTTTCAGTGGCTTAAAGTAGAACCCAACGAAATTACGGTTGAGAGACCGTACATCGAAAATAACATTGAATTTACCCGCTACGGTTTTCACCTCAACAAAGTAGAAGAAAATGAATTTCCGGTATCGGAAAATTTTTCACAGAACATAGTAAGCTCCAACAATAATCTTCTGAAAAACATTAGATTATGGGACTACCGGGCGCTGGATGCAGTGTTTAAACAGTTCCAGGAAATAAGGCTCTATTACGAATTTACCGATGTCGATATTGATCGTTACGTGATTGACGGCAAATACAACGAAGTAATGATTTCGGCACGTGAAATGGAAACACGAAACCTGCCGGCTGAAAGCCAGACTTTTGTAAACAAACGTTTTAAATACACACACGGCTATGGAATTACCCTGAATCGGGTAAATGAATTTACTTCAGAAGGATTGCCTAATTTACTGGTAAAAGATATTCCGCCTGTGAATAAATATGATGAACTGGAAGTGAAAAGGCCCGAACTGTATTATGGCGAACTGGCCAACGATTTTGTGGTGGTAAATACCGATGAACAGGAGTTTGATTATCCGAGCGGCGAAAATAATATTTACACCCGTTATGAAGGACAGGGAGGAGTACCCTTATCCGGTTTGTGGCGAAAGTTTCTGTATGGTTCGAAATACGGTGGCACACGCTTATTACTTTCGGGGTACCCCAATCCCGAAAGTCGAATCTTATTTCACCGTAACATTAAAGAACGTGTAAAAGCACTTGCCCCATTCCTCGATTTCGATGATGATCCTTACATCGTACTGAATGACGGACATTTGTATTGGATCATGGATGCTTACACTACATCAGGGTATTATCCTTACAGCGAACCATTTTCGTCGATGGAACGCATAGGTTATAACCGAGGGAGTACCGACCAAAGTCTTTTCAGTCATGTAAGCAGAAACCTTCGAGGTAAAAATTACATCCGCAATTCGGTAAAAATAACAGTGGATGCCTACACCGGGGCAGTTAATTTTTATGTTTTTGAAGAAGAAGATCCGCTGGTTCAGGTCTATCAGAAAATCTTTCCGGGATTGCTTAAAGATAAAGCCGATATGCCTGAAGGATTAACAAACCATGTTCGATATCCGGCCGATATGTTACTTATACAGGGCTTGGTTTACGCCAAATACCATATGACCGATCCGGCAGTTTTTTATAACCAGGAAGATTTGTGGGTAAGAGCCACGGAAAAGTATTACAACAATGTACAACCTGTGGAGCCATATTATATTATGTGGCAGCAATCCGGGAGCAATAAAATGGAATTCTCGCTAATCCTTCCGTTTACGCCTAAAGACAAACAGGTGATGATTGGATGGATTGCAGGCCTATGCGATGGTGAAAATTACGGTCGCTTTCTGGCTTACAAATTTCCAAAGGAGAAACGCATTTTGGGTACCCAACAGGTAGAAACCAAAATCGATCAGGACTCTTACCTATCCGGACAACTCACACTCTGGGACCAACGTGGTTCGAACGTGATCCGCGGAAATGTGCTGGCTATTCCAATCGATGAAACAATAATTTATGTGGAACCTATCTACCTGCAATCAGAAACTTCGGCATATCCTGAATTAAGACTTGTAGCTGTGATGCACAACGACAACCTGAGTTATGCCGAAACATTTGATGAAGCGCTTGCCGGTCTCTACAAGGAAAGTGAATCGAAAATACAGAGAACATCGGATGAATCGGCAGAAGCCGCTGCTCCACAAACGATCAAAGAGCTGATTAAGCGGGCAAACAATGCATTTGAAAATTACCTGGAGTCGATGCAGCAAAAAGATTTTAATGATGCCGGAAAAGCATTGGAAGATTTACAGCAATCGTTGCAACAATTAAATGAAAAAACTGAAAAATAATTAATTAATAAAATACAGTCAATTCACAAGGTAATGTATTGATTTAAAATAAATTAATTTTTGCTTGCTTTGTTTTGAATCTTACCAGTCGGTATGAAAAACACCCTCTTCACCAATACGCTGGTACATATGTGAGCCAAAATAATCGCGCTGTGCCTGAATCATGTTTGCTGCCAGGTGTCCGCTGCGGTAGGCATCGAAATATTCAATTGAAGACATAAAACAGGGAACCGGCAAACCGATTTTTACAGCCTGAAGAACAACATCGCGCACTATCTGTTGTGATTCGTTGGCTGTTGCTGAAAGTCGGGCATCGAATATCAAATTGGGTAGCTCGGGAACGTTCTCGTAAGCCTTCATAAAGTCATCGAGCATTTCGGAGCGGATAATGCATCCACCTCTCCAAATTCGCGCCACCTTGTCGAGATTTAAGCCAAAATCCTTTTGTTCGGAAGCAATACGCAGAAATTCAAATCCCTGGGCAAAGGTAATCAGCATTCCGAAGTACAGAGTATCCTTCATTTTTTCGATAAAAGTCGTCCTATCTTCTTCAATGCGGCCCACCGGGCCTTTCAGCATAGAATCTGCCTTTACTCTCTCTGTTTTAAATGCGGATAAATAGCGCATAGAAACAGCCGTATCGATGGTAGGCACCGGGGCCCCAAAATCCATGGCTAGTTGCGACGTCCATTTTCCTGTTCCTTTTTGCTGAGCACTGTCCAAAATATGATCGATAAGGAAACCGCCTTCGCGTTTGTCTTCTTTTTCCAGTATATCCGCTGTTATTTCCACCAGGTACGATGCCACCGAACTGTTGTTCCATTTTTTAAACATGGCACTCATATCAGGGTTATTCATACCAAGGCCATTTTTAGCCAGATTGTAAATTTCTGCAATCAGTTGCATAATTCCGTATTCAGTGCCATTGTGTACCATTTTTACAAAATGTCCGGCAGCCCCTTTTCACAACCAGGTAACACAGGCCTCGCCTTTTGCCTCGGCTGCAGCATCAGTAAACACATCGTAAACCAATTTGTACGATTTCTTGTTTCCTCCGGGCATCATACTGGGGCCGTGTCTAGCACCTTCGGCACCTCCCGAGATACCTACACCAAGGTATCTGAATCCTTTTTCTGCAATGTTTTTTTCGCGGTGCTCTGTGTCGTTCGGGTGCGAGTTTCCGCCATCGATTATCAAATCGTCTTTTTCGAGCATCGGAAGCAGTTCATCCAATGCCTTATCAACCACGTCTGCCGGTACAAGAAGCATTATTTTTCGCGGTTTGGCAAGCCCCGAAATAAAATCCTCCAACGAACTCACGCCTTTCACCTTAAACTCGTTGGCCTCTTTGTTCAAGGCATCCACCTTTTCCTCATCCAGATCGTATCCCAATGCAGAATGGCCTTTTTCCGCAATGTTCAGAATAAAATTTCTGCCCATTACACCTAATCCCAATAAACCAAAATCATATTTTTCCATAGCTGTGTTTCTTTCTTATTTTTCTAATGCTCCGGAGTTTATTTTGCTTTCAATTTCGCCTTTTAAAATTAACCTGAGTACTCTCCGCGCAGTTATCTATTTGGGCGCGAATTTATTTTGCTTCCTTTCAATTGTTTTTAGCAACTCGTCGTAAGGCTCAACAAACTTGTCAATTCCCTCTTCCACCAGTCGGCCGGTAATTTCTTCCAAACTCAATTCAATGATTTCTAAATCGCGGTAAACCCGGTATGCTTTTTTTACATCTTCTGTGATTGTGTTTGGAAGTAGTTTTCCATGATGCGCAAAAGCTTCGATGGTTTTATCGGGCATGGTGTTTACGGTAGACGGGCCAATCAGTGGTTCAACATATCGCGTATCGCTGTAACCTTCTGTTTTATTGCTTGTACTTGCCCAGAGTGGCCGTTGAACATGCGCTCCTTTGGCAGCGAGTTTTTCCCAGCGGGTGCCGCTAAAAGTTTCGAGGAAACTTTGATAGGCAATTTTTGCCGTGGAAATGGCAGTATCGCCCAATATATTACCGGCTATAATTTTCTTTTCGCCTGTTTGCCGGGGAATTATTTTATCCAATAGAATTTTATCGGTAAGTACATCGATACGACTTAAAAAAATGCTGGCAACTGATGCTATTTTATCAACGGGCCTGCCTTCGTCTACCCGGCGTTCCAATGCTTTCAGATATGCTTCAGCAACCGCTTCGTAGCTTTCAACCGAAAACAGCAGTGTGATATTGATGTTAATGCCTTCGTAAAGCATTTCTTCAATGGCCGGAATTCCTTCTTTTGTTCCGGGAATTTTAATAAGGCAATTTGGGCGATCAACTGCTTTAAACAAGCGTCGGGCTTCCGACTTGGTTTTTTCAGTATCTCTTGCCAGGTATGGCGAAACTTCAAGGCTCACATATCCATCCTTGCCATTTGAAGCCTCAAATACTGGTCGCATCAAATCGCAGGCTTTTTGAATATCATCAATCGCCAGTGCTTCGTATATTTCTTCCGGTTTTTTCCCTTTAGCGGAGAGCGCTTTTATTTGATCATCATATAAATGACCACCGGAAATGGCTTTCTTAAAAATCTTCGGATTCGAGGTAATGCCTCTTAATCCTTCTTTTTCTATTCTTTCTTCCAGTTTTCCATTGGTGATTATTTCTCTCGATAAATTATCGAGCCAGTAACTTTGACCATAATCCAGCAGTTTTTCAAATTTCTCCATAGTAAAGTTTCCTTATTTTAACGTCAGTTCGACATAAGAAACACAATAATTTATTAGAAAAGAAACAAGGTTTTGTTTATATTTAAGTATCTCA
>NZ_JBBIXN010000007.1:0-204487 GCF_037646455.1 Maribellus mangrovi
TCTAAAAAAATTTTATTTATGTTTGTTCTTTCTGTACCCCCTGCCTCGAGGCGCGTCTTTCTTGGTGGGTGGTGGTGGGGGGGGGGGGGGGGGGCGCCCCCCCCCCCCCCCCCCCCCCCCCCCCCACCTCCCAAAAGCCCATTCTCCAAGTAAACTGTCATTCCGAGCAAAGCGAGGAATCTCAAACATTAACCTGATAATTAAATTTGTAGAAACAACTTGAAACTAAATAAATTAAAAATCAATAAGATGGCAAAACAAAAAAAATTCATTACATGTGACGGTAATTACGCTGCGGCGTACATGAGTTACATGTTCAGCGAGGTAGCTTGTATCTACCCTATTACACCGTCTTCGACGATGGCCGAGTATGTAGACGAGTGGGCCGCTTTTGGCCAGAAAAATATGTTTGGTCGCCCGGTACGTTTGGCCGAAATGCAAAGTGAGGCCGGTGCAGCCGGTGCTGTTCACGGAGCATTGCAATCGGGTGCTTTAACATCAACCTACACAGCTTCTCAGGGACTGCTGCTAATGATCCCTAACATGTACAAAATTGCCGGCGAATTGCTGCCAACCGTATTCCACGTAAGTGCACGTGCACTGGCAGGTCACGCACTTTCGATCTTTGGTGACCACAGCGACGTTTATGCTGCACGCCAAACCGGATTTGCAATGATGGCAGCCGGATCGGTTCAGGAAGAAATGGACCTTGCAGGTGTTGCTCACCTTGCAACCATAAAATCAAGAATACCGTTCCTTGCCTTTTTCGATGGATTCCGTACATCGCACGAAATTCAAAAAATTGAAGCGCTTCAGATGGAAGACATGGTTCCACTGGTTGACCAGGGAGCTTTACAGGAATTCCGCGACAGAGCGTTAAATCCTGAAAATCCGGTAACCCGTGGTACGGCTCAAAACCCGGATATTTTCTTCCAGGCAAAAGAATCAGCCAATAAATTCTACGATGCTGTTCCGGATATCGTAGCCGATTATATGGATGAGATCAGTAAATTGACCGGTAGAACTTACCGTCCATTTACTTATTACGGTGCACCCGATGCAGAAAACGTGATCATTGCAATGGGATCGGTAACCGAAACCATAAAAGAAACCATCGATTATCTGGCTGCTCAAGGTAAAAAAGTTGGTTTGATCTCTGTTCACCTCTTCCGTCCTTTCTCGGCAAAACACTTTGTCGAAGCACTTCCTGAGTCAGTAAAACGTATTGCTGTACTCGACCGTGCAAAAGAACCGGGAGCTGCCGGCGAACCATTATACCTCGATATTCGCTCACATTTCTACGGAAAAGAAAACGCGCCTGAGATTGTTGGAGGACGCTACGGATTAGGTTCAAAAGACACTACCCCTTCACAAATAATGGCGGTTTACGAAAACCTGGAAATGAAAGAGCCTAAAAACGCTTTCACCATCGGTATTGTTGACGATGTTACTTTCACTTCGCTTCCGTTAAAAGAAGAAGTGGATATGACTCCTAAAGGAACTTACCAGGCTAAATTCTACGGTTTAGGTTCTGACGGTACTGTTGGTGCTAACAAAAACTCGATTAAAATTATCGGTTCGGCAACCGACAAATCGTGCCAGGGATACTTCCAGTACGACTCGAAAAAATCGGGTGGTTTTACCTGTTCTCACCTGCGTTTTGGTGATAAACCAATTCGCTCGACTTACCTTGTAACCACTCCCGACTTTGTTGCTTGCCACGTTCCTGCATATCTGCATTTATACGATGTATTGAAAGGCCTGAAAAAAGGCGGTTCCTTCCTCTTAAACTCGATCTGGGACGAGGAAGAAACCAAAAATCAGTTGCCTGATAAGATGAAGAAATACATGGCGGACAACGACATTAATTTCTACATCATCAACGGTACTAAACTGGGTGAAGAAATTGGTTTGGGAACACGTACCAATACAATTATGCAGTCGGCATTCTTCAAAATTACCGGCGTAATTCCTTATGATATGGCTGTTGAGCAAATGAAATCGGCCATCGTAAAATCGTACGGGAAAAAAGGTGAGCACATTGTAAACATGAACTTTGCCGCTGTTGAAGCCGGTGGAACGAATGTTACCAAAGTGGAAGTGCCAAAAGAATGGAAAAAGATTGCGCTGAAAGATCAAAATGGTCAGAGTGATCGTCCGGAATACATAGCTAAAGTTGTTGATGTTATTAACGCACAACAAGGTGACGACCTCCCTGTTTCAACTTTTGTTGGTTCTGAAGATGGTCAGTTCCCACTTGGAACAGCAGCCTACGAAAAACGTGGTATTGCGGTTAACGTTCCTGAATGGCAGGCCGACAATTGTATACAGTGTAACCAATGTGCTTACGTTTGTCCTCACGCCGCTATTCGTCCGTTCCTGTTGACTGAGGAAGAAGTTGAAGCTGCACCTGCAGGTACAGAAGTAAGGACGGCTACTCCTTCGAAAATGTTCGGTGGCTTGAGTTTCCGTATCCAGGTTTCACCACTCGACTGTACAGGTTGTGGTAATTGTGCCGATATATGTCCTTCAAAAGAGAAATCGTTGATCATGAAGCCGCTTGGATCGCAGCAGGCTGAAGTTGAACGCTGGGACTACATGGACAAAAAAGTTAGCATTAAAGAAAAAGTGGTTGATAAAACCAAATCGGTTAAAAACTCGCAGTTCGCTCAACCATTGTTCGAGTTCTCGGGAGCTTGTGCAGGTTGTGGTGAAACTCCATATATTAAATTGATTACTCAGCTTTACGGCGAGCGCATGATGGTGGCCAATGCTACCGGATGCTCTTCAATCTACGGTGGTTCAGCTCCATCAACTCCATACTGTAAACACAAAGAATCGGGACACGGTCCGGCCTGGGCTAACTCCTTGTTTGAAGATAATGCCGAATATGGTTTTGGTTTTGCTGAAGGTGTTTCTGCTCAGCGCAACCGTATCGAAGACATTATGCAAACTGCCCTTTCTAACGGTGCTTCTGATGCCGAGAAAGAAGTATTTGCCGAGTGGATCGCAGGTAAAGACAATGCTGAAGCTTCAGTTGTAGCCTCAAATAAAGTTCTTAAGGCTATCGAGAAAAGTAGTAGTGATTACGCCAAAGAGATCAAGAAACTGAAACAATATCTGATCAAAAAATCGATTTGGGTATTTGGTGGCGATGGTTGGGCATACGACATAGGTTATGGTGGTCTAGACCACGTAATGGCCAGTGGCGAAGATGTGAACGTACTTGTTATGGATACCGAGGTGTATTCGAACACCGGTGGTCAGTCGTCGAAAGCGACTCCTGTTGGAGCAGTAGCAAAATTTGCTGCCTCAGGTAAAAAGATCCGTAAAAAAGACCTAGGTGCTATGATGATGAGCTACGGTTATGTTTACGTTGCACAGGTTGCAATGGGCGCTAACCAGTCGCAATATTTCAAAGCGCTGAAAGAAGCCGAAGCTTATCCGGGTCCATCACTGATCATTGCATATTCGCCATGTATTAACCATGGTCTGCGTGCAAGCATGGGAGCTTCTCAGGCTGAAGAGAAAAAAGCTGTTGAATCAGGATACTGGTCATTGTTCCGCTACAATCCGCTGTTGGAAGAAGAAGGAAAAAATCCTTTCCAACTGGATTCAAAAGTTCCGGATTGGAGCAAATTCCAGGAATTCCTTAACGGCGAAGTGCGTTATACTTCACTCAAAAAATCATTCCCGGCAGAAGCTGACGAATTATTTGCTGCAGCCGAAGACAACGCAAAATGGCGTTACCAGTCGTATGTACGTATGGCAGCTATGGATTATTCTAAAGCTGAAGAAGAGTCTGCTGAATAAAAAAAGACCTTACCATAAATTTAAAAGTCGCTTCGGGATTTTCCGAAGCGGCTTTTTTTATGCTTAACCAGTCGCTATAGACCGATGAAACGAATATCAATAGAAAAAGCTCTATCATCATTTAAATAATCAAAGGCAAAAACCCTTCTAGTAAATTAAAACGGCTTTAAAAACAAAGGATCCGATCCGTATTTGTTAAAAATACTCGGATCGGATCCTTTTTTTAAACTGCGAATGAAAATCGCAGATCCACTATTTTAGAGTTACATCGAGGTAAACCGAATGACGTCCGTAAGTATCATAAAAAGGTTTATAAACAACACCGTCGATCATAAATTCCAGTTTTTCAGGATCGCCAGAAATGGATTTACCAATATCTTCTGCATCCAAGGTCACTTTGCGCCACTCTTTTCGAGGTCCCTCCTCCTGGGCAGCCAGTAAAACAGGCCCGTAAAATAAACTTGCAATATTTTGCTGGTCCATTACCGGTTCTAAATAAAAGTGAAATGGCATGCGCAACTCTACAGTATCACCATCTTTCCATTTACGACTGACGGTAAGGTAAGTTCCGGGAACTGCTTCCACATTTTCTCTTTTGCCGTTAATGATTACAAAAAATCCTTCGGTTGCCCAATGTGGCACACGCACATTCAAATCAAATTTTCCACTTCCGCTAATGGTTAATGTTGTATGGTCTTCTTTCGGATAGGCTGTTGTTTGCGTAAGAGTAATATCTCTATCCGTCCATTTTAAGGTTGAAGGCACAAAAAGGTTCACATACAAAGCTTTGTTATCTGCACTTCTAAAATAGATGGTGTTTTGAAGTTTTGTATTGCTTTCGAGTGCTGTACCGTTACAACAGGTAAAACCGTCCATATGCGCATTACTGAACTGTTTAATCGAACCGGCTCTTAAAGGCACGTGGTAAGTATTAGCAGGACTGTCTTCCGCAACCGACGCCAGAATATGATTATAAAGCCCTCGTTCGTAATAGTCCATCAATTCAGTATGCTGATTATACAGAAACAGATTTCGGCTTAATTTAAGCATGTTATAAGTGGCACAGGTTTCATTCTGCCCGCCAACCGAAAAACCGTTTTCGTAAAGCGTTGCCGGTTGAGCAGTGAAACATTCGGCATTGGCAGGATTTCGTGCTCCGGCAACACCACCAATACTGTACATATAATCGCCCGTAGCTTTGTTCCAAAAATTATCGGCTATATTAAAATATTTAGGATCATCCGAATCACGATAAATCTCGAGTGCTCCCATAATTTGCGGGATGTGCTGGTTGGCATGTAATCCACGGAACATATCCACGTTCTTCGCAAGTCCGTGCGTGTGTTCAGCATCGCCAAAAAACACCCTGATGTTATCGAATAATTTAGCCGTTTCAAGGTAACTCTCGTTATTAGTCAGGCGGCTCAATCTTGCCAGTGCTTCGTTCATTCCGCCAAATTCACCGGCAATGTAGGTGTTCCATATACTAATAAGCGTTTCGGTTGGAACCACGCTTAAACGTGCATGTACCCAATCTCCCATACCTTCAACAATTTTCAACGCTTTTTCATTTCCGCTCACATCATAAACATCCATCAAACCTGCAAGTATCTTGTGCAAGGTATAGTATGGAGCCCAAACCTTATCGTTATCTGTTCCGTATTTTGCGCCATGTTCCAGCATAATAAACTGATCCGGCGGATAGGCACTGATAAATCCTAAGCCCCAGTTCCAGTAGTCGGTTCGGATACCATCTTCGCTCAAATCTGAGTTATAATCATCTTTTCCCGGTCCCGGAGGGACTGCCAAAGGATCGGAAACGAACTCAGCACCTTCGGTTTTTGGCTGCCCCGACAATTGCGATAATTCATACAGCGTATTCACCATATAATCCATTTTCTCGGCAAGCTGAGTCTGTATCGCCGGATCGTAAGCCGCACTCGAATAGGCTTGGGCCAGAGCACTAAGGTAATGTCCTGTTGCGTGGCCGCGTAACTTTGTTTGCTGGCTGTCCCATACGCCAAGAGGTTCTGCGCCCTTAGGTTGTTGCTGTCCGAAGGCATTACGGAACATATAAAGGAAATTATCGGGATTTGTTTGCAGTAAACCATCCACAAACTTATCGCGGTTCTCTACAAATTTTGTTTCGTGATGATGAAGATCTTCGGTTAACTGTACATCAGCCAAATCAAAAGCCTCCAAAGCACGCTGAGGTGCAGCGTGTGCATGCGCTTTATCATCAAATACTGTAACAATAGCTTTAGGTTGAATATCGGTTCCGGCAACTTTTCCGCTTATGGTATATTTCCCCGGACTTTGAACCGAGCTGTTGTCTTCCGGTGCCGGCCAAAGCACGCGCACATCCGGTCCCTGAAAATTGTTGCTGTAAATGCCTTTTACAAAGCGTGGCAGGCGGGGAAGATAACCCACTTCGGTTTCCACCTCAATATCAGGAACTGAGGTTAACCAGGCATTGTACAACTGTGGTGTTGATTCCGGGAACTTTGGAAGATCCGGATCCGGTCTGTTTCGCATAATTTCTTCTGCTTCTTCCTTGTGCAAAGCACTAAAGTTAATCCACCTGATTTGTCTTCTGTTCAAAGGAATTCGGTAAATTCTGAAATCGTGGAGTTTTGCATCCAGGGAGGCATTTTTCGAAGCCAATGATTTTCCGATAATAAATTGATCATCTTTCCCTTTACGGCTTTCGAACAGCTCTTCCAACTCCACCTCCACATCTTTTACCTCGCTCACCTTTTCTCCGTTAAGATAAGTAGAAAAGGTTTTCGACGGTACATTAATAACCACAACTATATGGTTCCATTCATTTAAAGCTGCCGCCGCCGAACTTGCTTCATAAGTAGCGGTATTGGTGATTACCTTTGCAAGAAAACCGTCTTTATCTGCAGGAGTTGCATAAAAACTCGATTTACCGTTTTTTCCAAAATCGAAAAGTGGAGCACCACCTTCTGCCGAACGCAGAAAAACCCAGGCCGAAATACTTAGCGACTCCTCCCCTGCCAGCATTTCTCCTGGAATGGTAATAAATGCTTTACCATCGCCGGGTAATGAAAGTACCTTGTCGAAAGTTTCATCTTCAACAAAGCTAAAATCCGACCCCTGAATACTTCCATGCAAATTATTCCTCGACCAGTCTTTTGCATTCTCCTCGAGGGTATAACGGGCTATTAATCCGGTTTCCCCAATTCCGTCCAGCATCTGATCACCGCTTTGTGCAAATACAGCGTTTGTACCCCAGGTACAAATACCAAGTATAAATGCAACGATCGGCTTAAACATTTTCATAATAATCAGTTTTAGTTTATAAACTTCATTTAAGGTAGAAAGATGTGTCATTTTCTAAAGTCAAAATTAGGTAACATATTGTCAATGTTGCATACAAAGCTGTTCACAATACTTGACTGTATGTTCAAATCGGTATTATAATACGTTTATTCGCGATAGTTGAAAAAAAAATTTTCAGTTTTTTGCGTATTTCATAAAACGTGAAGAAATACAGTGAAAGGTTAATATGGCTATCTAACTTTTCGAATTGTATTTACCGGCGCAAACTTTCGAAATGTTTATTTAATGCACCCACAAAAAATGAAGCTATTTGTTTAAATGAATATGGAGTTGTGAGCAGGATAAAGTCAAAAGCCGCTGCTTCAAGGGAGTGGCGGCTTTTGCTGATTACCAGGGTTAGTGACAACTTATCTAAACAAACAGAACTTAAAAAGTTATTTTTCCTGTACCTTGCAAATCCCAGGTCATGGTACTAAAATCTATCACTCCATAAATGTCAAGATACCCGGTAGCACCTTCAAACCTTCCGGTACACATTCCTTCAATAATGTCATAGAGGTAGTGAGTTCCATCTTCATCTACCCATGGAGGTGTGGTCACCATGGTATAAATCTTATCGCCATTCGCGGCAGTGATTTCCCCCATAATAGGAGAGACCGGATTCAGATTCGCATCAACACAAACAGAATTATAAACGGTATGCTTTCCAAGAAATGTAGCATTTCCTTCACCGTTAATAACCAGTTGAAATCCTTCCGTAGAACAGGCTTCCGGATTCACAACAATTTCCATTACACCGGTTGCTTTCTGAAACTTAATTGTCCGTTCAATCATTTTGCCTGATTTCAAATCCATTTCAGACTCATTTTCAAAAGGGGCATCACAGGCAAACACCCCAAAAAGCACAACAAGAAAAATGCATAGGTTTTTCATAACATTGATTTTTGGTGAATAAATATGTGCCTGGAATCCACAACTCGACCGGGTTGAAAAGAATAATTAATTTACGAGATTATTCCATGAAAGTTACTTGCTTAGCGGCAATTAAACGCCGCCAAACCGGAGAGATTACATCCTAAAAACGTATTTAAACTAAAACGCAATTTGTTCGCTTAACTGCCGAGTATTTTGTTTTGGAATTTCATTTTGAAAGTCACATACACTAAGTATTAATTCCGTAACCGGCACTTTCAAAAACTTTTTCTGTATGTTTTTTGAAGTGATCAAGAATGGCCTGCCAGCCCTTACGTTGCTCCTCGGCAGGATGTATGTTTTCGGATTCAAAGATTTCTGAAACCCGGGTTTCGTCTCCTTCTTGCACAAATTCAACGCTTACCATGCGTTCGTCGGCAATACGGTAAACAATGCTCTGAAATTCCTCTACAACCAGGTAACGACCTTTGAAGTTAAATCCCACACTACCATCGCGTGCTTCCATGCGGTAATTGAATTTACCACCGGGCCGCAGATCGTTATCCACTTCCGGACATTTCCAATCGACAGATGCAAAATTCCATTGAGTAATATGCTGTGGTTCGGTAAAACATTCCCAGGCTTTTTCTACAGGCACTTTTAAAGTAGTTTCCACCTTTATCTTTTCTCTGGTTTCCATAACCTATTGGGTATTAATACATGAATACCGGTGGCATTCAATAAACTAAACTAATATTCTTCGGGGTTTGGTTTTGGAAAATGAATACAACCTGCTGTACGTTGAACGCGGAGTTTGATAAAAGTGTACCCGGCTTTAAATTCGATTTAAAGTTAATGTCTTTTCAAAAGGAAAACAAGAACTCGGACAAAATTGTCTGTTTCTTAATATCAACCATTTCAAACTACTGATGAAATGCTTATTCAATGCTGAATTTTACAAAACCATTTCGTTGTTATTCACTTTCGTTTTATTGAAAATTTTACTCGTATTCAGATCAATTTTTGGATTAACATTGATTTAACCCGCAATAAATTTATACTTATTCAAAATAATACACCTATGTACCTATATTACTGATACTTACAAACCTTAGCATTAATCTCCAACCGCATTTTTTATCAATTATTTCATTTTCGTTAACGTTAACGGAACATTTTTAAAACCTATATTTGCCTCCTCAAAAAAAGAAATCAATCAACAACTCTGACTATCAGAGGCAACAAGAAAAATTTTGGAATAATGATGAAATTAAATCGTGCGAATGTAACTGAAACAGTTAAGTACCCGACGCGAATACTTCAATTTGGTGAAGGAAACTTTTTACGCGCTTTTACCGACTGGATCGTAAATAAAATGAATAAGGAAATCGATTTTAATGCAGGAATCGATGTGGTTCAGCCGTTGCCAAACGGGATGGTAAATATGCTAAACGATCAGGACGGGCTATATCACGTTTATTTAAAAGGAATAAAAGAAGGCAAGCCGGTGACCGAGTTCACTCTTGTTGATTGCGTAAACAACGGAATTAATCCTTACACTGAATTTGAATCGTACAAAAAAAGCATCCTTAATCCGGACCTGCGTTTTGTGTTTTCGAATACTACTGAAGCCGGAATCAGTTGGCAGGATGGCGAAACGCTGGATATGCAGCCTCAGAATTCTTTTCCCGCTAAAGTGGCGGCTTTATTGTACATGCGCTTCAAAGAATTTAACGGCGATAAATCGAAAGGACTGATATTTTTTGCCTGCGAACTGATTGACAGAAACGGCGATATCCTCAAGAAATTTGTACTTCAGCATGCCGAAAAATGGGGACTCGAACAAGAGTTTATTGACTGGGTAAATGAAGCCAACTGTTTTTGCAGTACACTGGTCGACCGCATTGTTCCTGGCTTCCCAAGAGACGAGATAAAAAATATTCAACAGGAATTAGGTTACGAGGACAACCTGGTTGTTGTTGGCGAATATTTTCACCTCTGGGTTATTGAAGCACCGGATTGGATAAAAGATGAATTCCCGGCTGAAAAAGCAGGTCTTGAAGTGAAGTTCGTAAAAGACATGAAACGTTTCCGCGAGCAAAAAGTACAGGTATTGAACGGTTGTCATACCGGAAGCTACGCCGTTTCGTACTTAAGCGGTATCGATACCGTGCGCGATGCCTACGAAAACCTGGAAGTAGGTAATTTTATGAAAGAACTGGTTTACGACGAAGTACTGCCTGTTCTTGACGGCACTGAAAAAGAGCTGAAGAAATTCGCAAATAAAATCCTGGAACGTTTTGCCAATCCATTCATACGCCACCAGTGGCAAAGTATTGCACTCAACGCCATGTCGAAATGGGAAACACGCAATCTGCCATCGTTGATCAATTTTGAAGCGAAACATGGCATGTTACCGCAAAAACTCGTATTCTCGCTGGCAGCCATGATTGCCTATTTTAAAGGAGAAGCTAACGGAGAAGCCTACAATGTTCAGGACGATGAGTGGATCGTTGATTTCTACAAAGAAGCCTGGGCACAATGCGACGGACGTCCGATTTCGATCTACCAGTTATGCGAAAAAGTACTGAGCCTCGATAAAGTATGGAAGCAAAATTTGAACGAAATTCCAAACCTTACGATAACAGTAAGCCACTACTTGTTTCTGATCACGCAGATAGGAATGAAAAAAGCGGTAAAAGCGGTACTCGACGAAAACAACCCGTTGATGCAGATCACCATCGACAAAATGAGCAAAAACGAAGAAACAGTTACAGCATAAAACAGTAATGGCAAATTTCATTAAAATAAATCCTGCCGACAATGTAATTATCTCCTTGAAGAACTTTTCCGAAGGTGAAACAATTCAAGTGAATGAGCAGGAACTGAATCTGAAAAGCGATGTTCCGAGAGGCCATAAAATTGCACTGAACGCGATTTCCGAAAACGAGGATATTATTAAGTACGGGGCACCCATTGGACACGCACTGCAAAATATCGAAGCCGGTGAACACATTCATGTTCAGAACCTGAAGACAAACCTGTCGGGAACAATCAACTATTCGTTCGATCAAAACCTAAATGAATTGAGCATTGAGAGAAGCAACCGTACTTTTCAAGGTTATAAGCGCAGCAACGGAAAAGTTGGTATCCGCAACGAACTTTGGATCGTTCCAACAGTGGGCTGTGTAAATGGTCAGGCGCAACAGATTGTCGATATGTTCAAGCAGGAAGTTAATCCGGTTGATATCGACAGTGTGGATGTATTTAAACACAGTTACGGTTGTTCGCAATTGGGCGACGACCATGTGAACACGCAGAAAGCTTTGGCCGACGTGATTAATCACCCCAATGCAGGTGGCGTTTTCGTGCTCGGATTGGGATGTGAAAACAACCAGATCGATCATCTGAAAAAATTTATTGGCGATTACGACGAAAGCCGGGTGCGCTTTTTAGCTGCTCAGGATGTGGACGATGAGATTGAAGCTGGTCTGGAAATCATGAAGGAGATTTATGAGGTAATGCACAACGACAAGCGTGAAGATGTTCCGATATCCGAACTCAGCATCGGACTAAAATGCGGTGCTTCTGATGGTTTATCGGGAATTACGGCCAATCCGCTGGTGGGTGCCTTTTCCGATTTTCTGGTGGCACAAGGCGGGGCTACCATTCTTACCGAAGTTCCGGAAATGTTTGGTGCCGAAACCTTGTTAATGGAGCGCGCCCAAAACAAAGAAGTGTTTGATAAAACGGTTAGCCTGATCAACGATTTTAAGGATTACTACCTGCAGCACGATCTGCCGGTGTATGAAAATCCATCGCCGGGAAATAAAAAAGGAGGAATAACCACGCTCGAAGATAAATCTTTGGGATGTACCCAGAAAGGTGGAACTGCCACTGTAATGGATGTGTTGAAATATGCCGAGCCGATCAAAACAAAAGGCTTGAACCTGCTGTCGGCACCGGGCAACGACCTGGTAGCCTCATCGGCACTTGGGTTTAGCGGTTGCCAAATGGTACTTTTTACCACTGGACGCGGAACACCGTTTGGCAGTTTTGTACCTACCATGAAAATCTCGACCAATTCGGACCTGTACAACCGTAAGAAAAACTGGATTGACTATAATGCAGGTCAGTTGCTTGAAGGTAAATCCATGGAAGAAGTACTGGAAGAATTTGTTGACTTTTTGATTGAGGTCGCCAGCGGCAAACAGTTAAATCACGAAAAAACAGGATTTAAAGAAATAGCGATATTTAAAACCGGGGTTACGCTCTAAATTTATTAATGAAAATCAATCAATTCGACACGATATATGTACGAGCACGAAGGGCAGCATCATTTATTTGATCTGCCCTTTCTAATTTTTTTCTCTTTCGACTGAACTCTGATCACTCCTGCTTCTTCGCCTCGTCCCAGAATTTATCCATTTCCTCCAGGCTCATATCGTGCAGACTTTTGCCTTTAAGCATGGTCTGACTTTCGAGGTAATTAAAACGCTTGATAAACTTCAGGTTGGTGCGTTCGAGCGCGGCTTCGGGATCGATGCCATATAAACGCGCAGCATTTACAACAGCAAAAAGCAGATCACCAAATTCGGCTTCCATTTTGTCGTTATCGGCCTTATCAATTTCGTGGCTTAGCTCGTCGACTTCTTCTTTTACTTTGTCCCAAACCTGTTCTTTGTATTCCCAGTCGAACCCAACGCCACGCACTTTTTCCTGAATACGGTTGGCTTTCACCAGCGCGGGCATAGCTGCCGGAACACCTTCCAGTACTCTCTTGTTACCACCTTTTTCTTTAAGTTTTAGAGCTTCCCAGTTTTCGGCAACTTTTTCGGCAGAACCATCAACATCTACATCCCCAAAAATGTGCGGATGACGATAGATCAGCTTTTTATTGATACTTTCGAGTACATCGGCAATATCAAAAGCTTCTTTTTCAGCACTAATCTTGGCATAAAAGACGATGTGAAGCATCAGGTCGCCCAACTCTTTTTTTATTTCCTGAAGATCGCTTTTCAAAATGGCATCTCCCAATTCGTAAGTTTCCTCAATGGTAAGCTTTCGCAGCGATTCCAGCGTTTGTTTTTTATCCCACGGACATTTCTCACGCAGCTCATCCATAATGTCCAGCAGCTCTTTAAAAGCCTCCAATCTTTTATCCATAAAATGATCAACTTTAAAAATTTTCAGAAAAAACTGAACCTTTTATTTTTCGCGTGTATCTAGGCAAAATAAGAACATCATGCGAAAATAATTCAGCCCGTATGTTCGTTTTCGATAGGTAAAGATGGAAATTTTTAGTCGTAAAAAATATTTTTTGTTCACTTTAGTGGTAGTGGTTTTAATTGCCGGATTTGCATTAATGGCCGGCCCTAAAGAGAACGCAGGTGAGTTTAATACTGCCATTTTTAATGTTAGAAGATTAACATTGGCGCCGCTTCTGATTTTGAGTGCTTTTGCCTCGCTGGTTTTTATTATTTTTAAGAAGTCGTGATATTCAGGAAAAAACATAAAAAAAGTGTTAGCGATGAACAACTGATGGCATTGCTGACAAACGGCGACCAGCAGGCTTTTTCTGAATTGTATGAGCGCTACAAACAACGGCTTTTCTACTTTTTTTACCGTATGTTGGGCAGCAACAACGAACTGGCCAACGATTTTCTACAGGATCTTTTTCTGAAAATCATTCAAAAACCTGAACTGTACAAACCCGGCAACAAGTTTTCGGGCTGGATATTCTCGGTGGCACATAACATGTGTAAAAACGAATACCGCCGGCGCGAAGTACGCAAACACATTCAATCGGAAGAAAATCCCGATCAGTTTGAACTGACGAACTCGCATGAAAACATAATCGAAAAAGAAAACCTGATTGCAGAGGTGTTCAACGAACTGGAAATGCTGGATGAAAGCCAGCGCTCGATCCTGATTCTAAAATACAAGGAAAATTTTAGTTTAAAGGAGATCGCACAAATACTGGAACTGCCCGTTGGAACTATAAAATCGAGATTGCATTATGCACGGCTCGAATTGTCGAAAAGAATTACGAATAAAGAATCGCTAAAACAGGATAGTTATGAATAATCAATTTGTAGGTGAAGAGGAACTAAAGCGGATGTTTACCCACGATGCCCGTGGAATTGAACCCGATACTGCTGTTCAGGAGCGACTGGAATACGCTTTCCTGTTAAACCGCAGCTCGTATAAAACCACGCAGAATTCATTTCTTAGTCTGTTCAGTTCCTTGTTCTCGTGGTCGCATCTTCCGGCCAAAGTGGCTGTTGTAAGCCTGCTTTTAATGGTTTCGCTCATTAATTTTCAACCCAAAAGCCAGCAATTTATAATGCCCGGCAGCGACACTACGCTTAATAGTGTCCCTTTGCGTATTGATACTTCAGGGATGCTACCGTTTTTTGGCGACACCTGTGTGAATGTAAAATCCTGAAAACAACTATTGATATATAAAAAAAGGATTCCACCTTGCGAGATGGAATCCTTTTTTATTCCTGAATGTATTAATTACCCGACAAACTGTTCCAGGCGTTTCTTTAGTTCTTGCGATTTTTCTTTATCCCCCATTTGGGAAGCAATCATTACCAGGTTATTCAGGTAGTATAACTGATTGTTTTTATCATTTCTTATTCCCCGCTGCAACTCCGGCGGAATGGCTGAAAAATAGTTCAGCGATCTAACAATTTCATCTTCAAGGTAGGCAAACTGCTGCTGCGCCTCTTCCTGCATTCCGGCTTCCACCATTAGCTGTGTTTGTCGAAGACTGAATACGTCGTAAGGAATTTTTGCCAGCGGAAACACCTCGGAACTTTTAGCCAGTAGATCGGCTGCCATTTGTTTTTCACCATTTTGGAGCAGCAAGGCCGCAACTTCATTAAAAACATTTCTTCCGCGAAACAGGCTAACGTTCAGTACCGAATTCCAGTCAACATGTACAGCGGGATCGGCAAGGTTTCCAAACCGGTAATCGTTCATTAGCCGCGCGTACAGTTTTTCGGGTTCACAACGACCGATAGACAAAATATCGCTGCGTTGGCTCTTTTCCGTAACCAAACGATAGACAAAACCTTCGCATTCCAGGTTCCTGTCCAGTTTGTACTTTTGCGCCTCGGCTTTCGACACAAAACAAATCGGACGTTCGGAAGCGTTGGAAGAAATAATGTCCCACATAACCAACTCGTTTTTATACAGGAAGTTTTTGTCTTTTAACGAAACATCTATTTCCCCTGTGGTATCGTCGGTTTTCAGAGTAAACGACATTTCTTTGAGCGGAATAAAATTCACCTTCTGTCCTGAGTTTAAACGTACTTTTGCCTGGTCCTTTTCCATCTTCAGAAAATTCAAAGCTTCCTGCCACGAGGTATCGCGTTTCAGTCGATCGAGTACCGGTACAAAATCCAATTCTCCCCGATCGTATTTTTGTTGGGGCAGTGTCATCTTCAATCCGGCATCTTCGTATTTCTGTTTTCTCAGCCCATCGATAAACCAGTTTGCCGAAAGAAAAGGAGCGATAACAATACGTACATCAGTACGGAAGTTCTCTACCTCCTGGCAGTACAACAGCGGGTAAGTATCGTTATCACCACTGGAAACGAGTATCGCATTGGGCGGGCACGATTCAAGAATGTTCATAGCAAAATCGCGGGCTGCCGTTCTTCCTGAACGATCGTGATCATCGAAGTTCTGCCACAGCATAATTCCCGGCCCGATAAGTAACAACAAAATTAGTAGCGGCACCGTTAACATTTTGGCTTGTAGCAGTCGTTTCAACAGCTCGGACAATGCCCAAAATCCCATGCCCACCCAAATGGAAAAAGCCAGAAAAGCCACGACAAAAACATAGTCGCGTTCGCGCGGAGTTACGGGAATTTCGTTAATGTAAACCGTTAGTCCCAATCCGCCCATAATGAACAGCGCCAATACCACATAAAAGCCCGGTCGGTGCTTTTTAAAGTGAAACCAGGCACCGACCAATCCGATTAAAAGCGGGATAAAATAATAGGCGTTTCTCGACTCATTTTCAGATAACCAGTCGGGCAGATTTTCCTGCGGCCCAAGTCGGGCTTCATCGATAAAATTAATCCCCGACAACCAATTCCCTTCTACTACATCGCCCCTGCCCTGCCGGTCGTTCTGCCGTCCAGCAAAATTCCACATAAAATACCGACCAAACATGTAGGCAAACTGGTAGTTGACAAAAAACTTCAGGTTCTCGGAAAAAGTAGGTACCACCAGTGTTTCACGCTCGCCATTACCCTGCCTCACCGAAATCCTTTTCCCTTTAATATTCACCCAGTTGTTGTATGCTTTTACATGATTGTCATCCCGGCTGCTCATTCGAGGAAACCAGGTGCAGGTCCGGTCATCGTATTCGTAGCTTGGAGCTAAATCAATATCGCGGTATTTGCCTTCAAGAAAATCTTTCGATAAACGTTCGTTTGATCCGGTGATTGGCGAATTATAGTTTTGCCCGTATAACAAAGGCCGTTTCGGATATTGCTCGCGATTCAGGTAATCAATAAGCGAGTAGATGTTGCTCGGTCGGCCAAAATTAACCGGCGGATTCGCCGACGAACGAATGATATTCACAGCATAAACTGAAAAGCCGACCAGGACAAGTGCCACCGAAAGCGTAGCCAACTCGGCAACTTTTTTATTGTGTTTTCGAAAGTAACGGATCAAAAAAGTAAACAATGCCATAAAGAACACAACGCCGGCCAGTGTTCCCGAGTGTAAAGGCAAACCCAAACGGTTAACAAAAACGAAATCGAAGCGTGCCAGGGTTTGCATCACCAGCGGTGTTAGTACATACAAAATTGTTAACAGCGCCAATACTCCTATTCCAAAAAACAGAAGCATTCGCAGCGGGGAATACTTCTTCTTTTTTAAACCAACAATCATTACCACTGAAGGTAAAACCAGCAGGTTAAGCAAATGAACGCCGATTCCAAGCCCGGTAAGAAGTGCCAGGAACAGGATCCATTTTTCATTTCCCGGATCACCGTAACCTTCCTCCCATTTCAGTGCTGCCCAAAACGACACGATCATAAAAAACATGGAAAGAGCATACACTTCGCCTTCTACGGCCGAAAACCAAAACGAGTCGCTAACGGAAAAAGTTAAAGCCCCAAGCGCGCCGCTGCCAACAATCGCTAAAGTATTTGCCGAGAAGCGTTTTACAAGTTTTACGATAACATGGAACAAAAAGAAAATAGTAAGTGCACTAAATACACCTGAAGAGAAATTGATGGTCCAGGCAATTCTTTCGGGATTTCCGAATGAAAGCAGGGTAAACAGCCGGCCAATCAACATAAAAAGCGGTGCTCCCGCCGGATGATTTACTTCCAGTTTATTCGCCGAAAGAATAAACTCACTGCAATCCCAAAAACTGGTGGTGGGTTCGAGGGTAAGGATGTATAGTACAAGCGCAAAAAGAAAAATTCCGATTCCTGAATACCGGACTAAAAATTGCTTTTTCATGAAGATATATTTTGGGAACAATACACCCCAATTCAAAAAGGTTCAAATTCATTTTAAGGTTAACAAACCTTAAATCCAATGTGATGAAAATTTCCTTTTAGGCAGAATTACATATATTGTATTCGTCAATAATTAAAAATTAATTCAATGATTTTAGGAGTATCCGGATGGCTCAGCGAAAAACTAGGCTAGGATGTAAAAATTATCAGAATCGCTTTTGTTGTTTCAGTACTCTTCTTTGGCGCCGGTATTGGGTTGTACCTGATATTGTGGATCGTAAAAATGTTTTCGAAATAGACACAGCAAAACATTTTTACCCGGTTGTATTTCGTTTAAATTCTCCCCACTTTTTACTATCTCAACAACACACGCAAATGATGGTAGTAGAAATATATTTTAGTAAATTTGTCCAACTCACATTTTAATACAAAGGCTTGGATAAACAAATTTTACTGGAAGGCATTGACCCGCTTGAGTTTTTTGGGATAAATAATGCCAAATTCGATCTGATAAAACGACTCTTTCCTAAAATAAATCTTACGGCACGCGGCAATTCGCTTTACGTACAGGGTGAACCATCCGAAATAAATGCCTTCGAAAAAAAATTCGCCCTCATTCTCGAACACTATTACCAATACAACGTGTTAACCGAAGAAATTATACTGGAACTGATGAATGCCGGTGTTTCGTCGATGGAAGAGAACGGCAGCAACGAACCTGACATCATTGTTTTTGGGAACAGCGGTAAACCGGTACGCGCCAGAACTCCCAACCAGCGCCGTTTGTTGGAAGAATCAGGGAAAAACGATTTGATATTTGCCATTGGTCCGGCCGGTACAGGGAAAACCTACACCGCAATTGCGCTGGCCGTAAAAGCGCTTAAAAACAAAGAGATACGCAAGATCATCTTAAGTCGTCCCGCTGTTGAAGCCGGTGAAAATCTCGGGTTCCTGCCAGGCGACCTGAAAGAAAAAATCGATCCGTACCTACAACCTCTGTACGATGCCTTGCAGGATATGATCCCGCCCAAAAAACTGGAGGAGTTTCTGAAGGACGGAACCATACAAATTGCACCGCTGGCTTTTATGCGTGGACGTACACTCAGTAATGCTTACGTTATTCTCGACGAAGCACAGAATACCACGGTAAACCAGCTTAAAATGTTCCTAACGCGAATGGGATTGAATGCTAAATTTATCATTACAGGCGATGTTACACAGATCGACCTGCCCCGTAAAAGTAATTCAGGACTAATACAGGCTTTAAAAATACTGAAAGGAATAAAAGCGATATCCACCATTTACTTTGATAAAAAAGACATAGTACGACACCGGTTGGTGCGCGATATTGTGGAAGCTTACGATAAACACAGCGAATCGACAAGGGAAATTAAATCGCGCGAAATTGAAGAAAAAGACAACGAATAATTGAGGACAAACCGGTAAACAAAATCAACTTGAAATTGTCCCTTAGGTAGTTTTGAAAATAATTAAAAACAATTACGAACGATAAATTAAAACAAGTTTAGCATGGGTAACGCATTAACAAAAACAGAATTTAATTTTCCCGGGCAAAAAAGCCTGTACAAAGGAAAAGTTCGCGACGTATACAACATCAACGACGAATACCTGGTTATGGTAGTTTCCGACCGTATTTCGGCCTTCGACGTTGTGCTTCCAAAAGGAATTCCTTACAAAGGACAAGTACTGAACCAAATTGCAGAAAAATTTCTTGATGCAACTTCCGACATCGTTCCGAACTGGAAAATTGCAAGCCCCGATCCCAATGTAACGGTTGGTCATTTTGTCGAAACGTTTCCGGTTGAAATGATCGTTCGTGGCTATTTGACCGGAAGCTCCTGGAGATTGTATAAAAACGGTGGTCGCGACATCTGCGGAGTTCCGCTACCCGAAGGATTAAAGGAACACCAGGCATTCCCGGAACCGCTGCTGACACCAACAACCAAAGCCGAGCAGGGTGCCCACGACGAAAATATTTCACGCGATGAAATTATAAAACAAGGACTGGTTTCGGAAGAAGACTACCTGGAACTAGAACGCATTTCGCTGGAACTGTTTAAACGTGGCAGCGAAATTGCCAAAGAAAAAGGGCTGATCCTGGTGGATACCAAATACGAGTTTGGTAAGAAAGATGGTCAGATTTACCTGATCGATGAGATTCATACTCCTGATTCGTCGCGCTATTTTTACGCCGACGGTTACCAGGAACGTTTCGACAAAGGTGAAAATCAAAAGCAACTCTCGAAAGAATTTGTTCGAGAATGGTTGATGGAACACAATTTCCAGGGACGTGAAGGCGATGTACTTCCTGAAATACCGGATGATTTTGTAAATCAGGTTTCAGACAGATACATTGAACTTTACGAAAGCATTACAGGAGATAAATTCGAAAAATCGGATACTTCTAGCATCGAAGATCGTATTGAAGCTGCGGTAAACGATTTTTTGAAAAAATAGAAAATAACTTTTCAGTTTATGAAAGAAGCATTCAACAGTTTTGTTGAGCGCTTCTTTTTGTTAAGCAATATTGCTAAATTGCGCACTTTGGAATTTCATAAAACAAAACCAAGTGAAAACATTCTTCACAATCATTACGGCACTGTTAATAGCAAGTTCAGCTTTTGCACAAGACGAATTTACCTTGGCCAAAGAAGGGCAAGCGGCACCCGATTTTACATTTGAAACCGCTCCGGGTAAAACCATGAAACTTTCGGATTTAAAAGGTAAAGTCGTGTGGATCAATTTCTTTGCCACCTGGTGTCCTCCCTGTCGCAAGGAACTTCCTCATCTTCAAAAAGAAGTGTATGACAAATATGCCGACAAGGATGACTTTGTACTAATCATATTAGGTCGCGAGCACAACTGGGAAGAAGTAAATAAATTTAAAACCGAGCAGGGATTTACCATGCCGTTTTATCCCGACCCAAAACGCGAGGTGTTTGCAGTATATGCCAAACAAAACATCCCGCGAAATTTCATTATTGATAAAGAGGGAAAAATCGCTTTCTCTTCTATTGGATTTAACGAGAAAGATTTTGAGAAAATTAAAGAGCAAGTGGCCGATCTATTAAAGTAAGTAGTAAACAATATGACCTGAAAGCTGTTTGTTATCGCAAACGGCTTTTTTTATTTCTCATTATGAGTCGTTTATTATATTTTGACTAAATTGGACAAACGCTTTTTATAATCTCTAAAATCAAACAATATGAAAAATTTGCTGTTTAGACTTTTCGCAATTGCGATAGTATTAGTCGTTGCAAATGCTTGTAACGAAACTTTGATCACCGATGAATCCATCGGTGATGAACTCACTTTAAAATCGGCTAACAATGGAAAGCAAAGCTACATTGTAGTCCTCCAGGACGCTGATCTTGATGCAGAATTGGTTAAATTAAAAGGATACGAAAAGAAACAAGCTGCAGTAAAATCTGCTTCAGCTAAAATATTAAAACGTGCCGGAGTTCTGGATGGTGACGTTGAACATGTTTACGGAACTGCTCTCAAAGGTTTCTCTGTTAAAATTCCTCCGGGCCAATTGAAGAATCTGGAAGCGGACCCGGCTGTCAAATATATTGAAGAGGATAAAATCGTTTCTTTCGGAAAACCAACGTTTAAAAGTGCCGCAGGTGAAATTACTGCAACTGCTGATAATATGCCGTATGGTATTTTACGTGTTGGAGGTGGAGCTACTTATGACGGGAATGGCAAAGCATGGATAATTGATTCAGGTATTGACTATGACCATCCTGATTTGAATGTTGACACAAATAACGCTGCAAACTTCACACGTGCAAAAAGTGCTGATGACGATAACGGACATGGAACCCATGTAGCTGGAACTATTGCCGCAAAAAGTAATGGCAGCGGAGTCGTTGGTGTTGCAGCCGGGGCAACGGTTGTACCGGTGAAAGTTCTCGATAGACGTGGTAGCGGTTATACTTCATGGGTACTTGCCGGTATTAATTATGTAGCTAACAATGCATCCAGTGACGATGTTGCAAACATGAGCCTGGGTGGTGGTATCTCAACAACTTTGGATAATGCGGTTTTAAATGCATCTTCCATCTGTAAATTTGCATTAGCAGCTGGAAATGAATATGGCGATGCCAATGATCACTCTCCGGGTAGAGTGAATGGGACGAACATATATACAATCTCGGCCATGGACGATAACGATATCTGGGCCGATTTTTCAAACTCGGGGAATCCTCCGGTTGATTTTTGTGAACCAGGAGTCGATATCCTGTCGTGTTACATAAACGGACAATACGCATACGCAAGTGGAACATCGATGGCAGCTCCACACATGGCTGGTATTTTATTATGGGGAAATCCTTCAACTGATGGATATGTTATCGGAGATCCTGATGGAAATCCTGATCCGATTGGTGTTGTTGGAAGTGGTGGAGGTCTGGAGCCAACACCAAATGATCCTCCAACTGCCGATTTCTCTTATACAACCAGCGGGCTTGATGTAAGCTTTAGTGACGAAAGTACTGATACGGATGGTACCGTAGATTCCTGGAGTTGGGATTTTGACGACGGAAATACATCAACAAGTGCAAGTCCTTCACATACATACGCTAACGAAGGAACATATAGTGTTACATTAACTGTAACCGATAATGACGGAGATTCTGATTCTTCGACACAATCTGTTACAGTAACCGAAAACACTGGAGGAGGAGAGATTCTTCTTGACGGAGCAATTACCGGAAATAAAGTCATGAAAGTAACGCTAACCTGGACCGGAGCAAGCGGAGCAACGGTAACACTTTATTTAAACGGTACTCCAACTGTTATTCCAAACAGTGGCTCTTACATTGAGAACCTGGGAAAAATTGCCGGTGGCGACTATGTGTATTACATTGTAGACGAAGCTAATGTTACATCCAATACACTGGATTTGTCTTTCTAACCACCACATAAAAGAATATTAACCCTGGCGTAAACGTCAGGGTTTTTTATGGCTCCTCTCCCAACAAAATATCTGCTATTTTATGCAATTCGCCTCCCACTTTCGCGCGGGTATCGTTGGTAATTACGGCCACCACCATATTTTCCTCCGGGTAAATGATCAGGTTGCTGCAACCACCTACCGAACCACCGCCGTGTCCGTAATAGTTACGTCCAAATTCATCGGTTCCTGAAGAAAAGCCCATACCGTAATTTGTTTTATCTCCGTTAACAAGCGTCTGCGGTGTTATAAGTTGCTGTTTGACTTCTTCAGAAAATAATGTATTATTTAGCATCGCATTTCCAAATTTCGCCAGGTCTTCCGAGGTAGAAATAAATCCTCCGCCGGCCCACTTATAGCTGTTATCTACATAAGGCGCATTAATAACCTTTCCATGATCCATATCGTAAAAACCCGCACGATAAATAATCAGAGAGTCCATGCGTTCGGCGGTGGTTTCAGTCATTTCAAGCGGATCGAAAACACGGGTTTGCATAAAATGCAGAAATTCTTCTCCTGAAGCTCCTTCCATAATAGCGCTTAAAAGATTAAATCCGTAACTGGAATAACTGTATTTTGTTCCCGGCTCGAAAAGCAGTGTATCGTTCATAAAGATTTCCAGTCCATCGCGAACAGTCGGATAAAATTTTGAAGAAAGAAATTCCTGATTCCGATAGTGTCTTATTCCCGCCTGATGACCGGCCACCTGACGAGTAGTAATTTCATATCGTTCTTTGGGCCAATACGGAACATACTTTTGTACCGGCGCATCCAAATCAATTTTCCCTTCTTCGATTAAAATTCCGAGTCCTGCAGCGGTCAGTGCTTTTGATATACTACCAATCCGAAACTTGGTTTTACCGGGATATACCGGCACCTGTTGCTCGTAATTTCCCAACCCAAAGCCTGTCGAGAAAACGATCTCATTGTCAACCGAAACAGTAGCTGTCCACCCAACAGATTCACTTTCAACCCGAAGTTGTTCAATGTAATCTTCAGCTTTCGCAATTCGTGGATCAGTTTTTTCACAAGCACTCAGAAACAAAAGCGTAATAAAAATTACGGGTAATAATTTTGTCATAATCAGCGGTTTAAAGTATTCGAATTCAGAACAATCTTAAAGTTACAAGAAAAACAAGTTCGAAAAAAACACGAGCTACAAAAGAATAAAACCTCTTTTTTGCTCTTTCTGTCGATTTATGTATTTTTGCCCCGCATTTTTAAATTGCCTGTAAGATGTTTTTATACAACCGGATAAATAAGGAAGAGTTAAAAAAGAGGCTTTCAGAAGAAACCTTTAAGCGACGTACCATTTCATTCTATCGTTATCATATTCTCGACGATCCACAAACGTTTCGCGACGAATTGTTTCGCGACTGGTTTCCGCTCGACTGCTTTGGCCGAATTTACGTGGCCCGTGAAGGCATTAACGCACAAATGAGTGTTCCCGAACACCATTGGGAAGCTTTTGTGGAGACAATGAAAAAACACGAGATTTTAAATGACATTCCTGTTAAATATGCCATAGAAGACGATGGAAAATCATTTTATAAACTCACCATTAAAGTTCGACCAAAACTTGTGGCTGATGGATTGGATGACGGAACTTACGACGTTACCAACGTTGGAAAACATTTAAGCGGAGTTGAATTTCATAATTACATCGGGCAGGAAAACACTGTAGTGGTGGATATGCGTAATTATTACGAAAGCGAGATCGGTCATTTTGAAGATGCAATTTGCCCAGAAGCTGATACATTCCGTGAGGAACTGGAAATTGTTACCGACCTGCTCGAAGATAAGAAAGATAAAAAAGTTCTGCTATACTGTACCGGTGGAATCCGTTGTGAAAAAGCCAGCGCCTACCTGAAACACAAAGGATTTGAAGATGTGAATCAGCTGCACGGCGGAGTACTGGAATATGCGCGCCAGATAAAAGCTGAAGGTCTGGATTCTAAGTTCATTGGTAAGAATTTTGTTTTCGATGAGCGTTTGGGCGAAAGTGTAAATGGCGAGGTTATTTCGAAATGTCACCAGTGCGGCAAACCTTGCGATTCGCATACTAACTGTGATAACCGGGGTTGTCATATTCTGTTTATACAGTGTGCCGATTGCGCCGAACAATACTACGGCTGTTGTACTCCCGAATGTGCCGAAGAAAAAGTAAACGGAACCGGCCGATCGGAAAAAGAACGAATTGTATTTGGCAACAGCCGTAAATACCGTAAAAGCCTCTCGCTTATTAAGGCTGAGCAGGAGAAAACCAAGCTAAGTCAAATTTAACCAGATTGTCATTGCGTCTCGATAAGTATCGGGATGTTTCTGAATCCTAAAAAGATCCTGAACCAGGTTCAGGATGACGGTATTTCCCGACAATTCCTATTTTTGCACCGCAATGAATAATTTCTGGACAACATTTAATGGCCCTGTTTTTTCCCTGGCTCCTATGGAGGATGTCACCGATACGGTTTTTCGCGAGATCGTGATGGGCATGTCGGCTCCGGGTAAATTGCATGTGGTGTTTACCGAATTCACTTCGGTTGAAGGGATGAATCACCCGGTTGGTCGTGAGCGGGTTTCAGAACGGCTGATCGTTAATGATTCTGAACGCGAACTTCTTCGAAAACTCAACATTAAAATTGTCGCCCAAATCTGGGGACGTGATCCGGAAATTTACCACAACATTGCCAAATACATCACCGAAAACTACGATTTCGACGGCATCGATATCAACATGGGCTGCCCGGTAAAAAAGGTATTTAAAATTGGTGCCTGTAGTGCATTGATTGGCGAACCGGAACGAGCCAAAGAAATTGTACTGGCCACCAAAGAAGGAACTTCGTTGCCCGTAAGTGTTAAAACACGCACCGGAATAAAAGAACACATCACTGAGAACTGGATCGCCAATTTACTGGAGGTTGATCCGGCAGCCATAATATTGCATGGTCGTACGCAACGTATGCAGTCGGAAGGAGAGGCCAGTTGGGAAGAGATTGCCAAGGCTGTTCAGCTTAAAAACAGCCTGAAACCGCACATTCCATTCCATGGCAACGGCGATGTTCTGTCGTATAAACAAGGGCTCGAACGTATAAAGCATACCGGAGTTGATGGTGTTATGGTAGGTCGTGGCATCTTTCACAATCCCTGGTTTTACGATCCTGATAAAACCGATATTTCGATGGAAGACCGGATTGAAAAATTGCTCGAACACACGCGTTTATTCGAACAAACCTGGAGCCCTAACAAGAATTTCAATATCCTGAAACGTTTCTATAAAATTTACCTGAACAGTTTCCCGGGAGCAGCAAAAATGCGCGCCGATTTGATGGAGGTAAAAAACTACGAGGAGGTTTACTCCTATTTCAAATAAAACAATCATCCCGAGTGCTCGGGATCAGCGTGAGTATGAAAACTTAGAACTTTAATTAACTATTGAATTTCGGGAAACTGCCAGATAAAAAAGCCCACTCCTAAAAAATGGAGCAGGCCTAAAGAGTATTTATATAAAGTCTGTTTTTACAGCATCTTCTAAATGATGGATTTCATCGCTCCCATTGCTTCACGCAACTCAGCTCCGATAATCTCCACATCGTGATAACGAACTTCGTCATTAATATCGATCAGTTCTTTATTATCAACGTGTCCGTCTTTTCCTTCGTTAAAGTTTTTGCCAATTACATTGGTATCGATCTTCTTCATAAAATCAGCTAGCAAAGGTTTACATGCATGATCGAACAAATAACAACCATACTCGGCAGTATCCGAAATGGTACGGTTCATTTCGTATAGTTTTTTACGGGCAATGGTATTTGCAATCAGCGGCGTTTCGTGTAACGATTCGTAATAGGCCGACTCTTCTTTGATGCCTGATTCCGTCATCACTTCAAAAGCCAGTTCAACACCTGATTTCACAAAAGCTACCATCAATGTTCCGTTATCAAAATATTCCTGTTCGCTGATCTCTACATCACTGGCAGGAGTTTTCTCAAAGGCTGTTTCGCCGGTAGCAGCTCTCCATCCCAGTAGTTTTTCGTCATCATTTTTCCAGTCTTCCATCATGGTCGATGAAAACTCTCCGCTCATAATATCATCCATGTGCTTTTCGAACAAAGGACGCATAATTTTTTTCATTTCAGCAGCCAGTTTGTATGCTTCAACTTTTGCAGGATTTGACAAACGATCCATCATATGTGTTATGCCACCCAGTTTCAGCGCCTCGGTGATGGTTTCCCAACCGTACTGAACCAGTTTTGACGCATATCCGGCATCGATTCCTTTTTCCACCATTTTATCGAAACTCAGGATAGATCCTGTTTGCAGCAATCCGCAAAGAATGGTCTGCTCACCCATCAAATCCGATTTTACCTCGGCAATAAACGACGAATGCAGAACTCCGGCTTTATGACCACCTGTTCCGGCAGCATAAGCTTTTGCGATTTCAAGCCCGTCACCATTCGGGTCATTTTCGCGGTGAACGGCAATTAAAGTAGGCACACCAAAACCACGTTCATATTCAGCACGAACTTCCGATCCCGGAGATTTTGGAGCCACCATGATTACGGTGATATCGTCGCGAACCTGCATGCCTTCTTCTACAATATTAAAACCGTGCGAATAAGCCAGGCAAGCCTCTTTTTTCATCAGTGGTACCACTTTGTTTACTACCGGAGAGTGTTGTTTATCGGGTGTAAGGTTCAGTACCAAATCAGCTTTTGGGACCAATTCCTCAAAAGTACCTACTTCAAAACCGTTAGAAGTAGCATTTACAAAAGAAGCTCGTTTTTGGTCGATCGCTTCCTGACGCAAAGCATACGCTACGTTCAAACCACTGTCGCGCAGGTTAAGTCCCTGGTTCAATCCCTGGGCACCACACCCCAGCACTACTATTTGTTTTCCTTTCAGTTTTTCAACACCATTTGCGAATTCAGCTTCTTCCATAAAATCGCATTTCCCCAGTTGTTCGAGTTGAAGTCGCAAGGGGAGAGAATTAAAATAATTTGCCATCTGATATATTGTTTAAAAAGTTAAAACATGTATTCGTCATTCCGAACTTGTTTCGGAATCTAATTTGACAGATCCTGATTCCGTCAGCTGACAGACAGGATGACGTTCAAAAAAAGTTATTTGTTGAAATTGTAATTTCATCAAATACAAAGCAACAAAATTCCTGATTAAATGAATTGTAAAATTACATGATTTTTAGGTAATTTTCATGGATTCTACTTTAATAAAATATTACCTGTAGTACAAAAAAAAACTGTAATTCAAGGTGTTAAAATAATCTTCGATAAGTAATTTTAAAAGGACTACACCGATTTCGAACGGTAACGAAGCGGAGAAATACCGGTTTCGCGTTTAAAGAATTTGGCAAAATAACTCTGGTCGGGAAAATTAAGTTGAGTAGCAATTTCGGTTACACTCAGGTTGGTATGCACCAGCAAGCGCTTTATCTCGAGTATTTGTTTGGCTTTTATGATTTGTGACGAGGTCTTTCCGGTGAGCCGGGTCACTATTTGGGTGAGATGATTTGGCGTGATCGCCATCAGGTCGGCATACTGGGCCACACTCAGATTTTTCTCGTAATTTTCCTCCACCTTCTGATAGAACTGTTTAACTACCATATGACCTTTCCCGCTCAGCACATTTTCTTCGCCCTTGTAACGCGACGCGCAGTAGGTAAGAATCAAATCAAGCAGCGAATGCAGGAAACCAATAGATAAGTCGACATCTTTCTGAACTTCCGCAATTCCACTCATAAAAAGACTTTCCAGAAATTCTACATCCTCTTTATTCTCAAGCACAAGCGGTGGATTATCCTGCCGGATCGTAAAAAAGAAAGGGAACTCGATCAGCCGGTTGGGATTGTTGTAATCGATCAAATAAAATTCGGGTGTAAAAATAAAAATGAAACCTTCGATATCATGGGAAAACTCGATTTTATGAGCCTGCCCGGGCGACATAAAAAACACACACGGCGGTTTAATCTCATACTTATTACCATCTATAACATGAAAACCCGAGCCACGTGCAAGGTACAACACCTCGAAAAAATCGTGACGATGCGGATACTTCACTGCAAAATGCCGGTTGGCATCGAAAACTTCAACCTGAAACTGCTGGCTTTCGCGATCGCTACTACTAAAACTGCGAAGGCTGTATACCGGTATGTTCTCAGCTTTTTTCATCAGGGAAACGACATCAATCCACCAAACTAAAGTGGTAGCCTACCGATAATCGTATCATACGGCTTTTCATTTCGTCATTGTCGTTCAGTGAAGAAATGTTGGGAAGGCCGTAATCATAAGATACCGCGAAATCCAGCCCTCCTACTGATAAGAATCCAACCCTGGCCGATAGCCCGTAATCGAGACGTTTAAAATGATCATCACCGGTACTGCTTCCCCATCGAACTGTTTCTTTTTCAGAATAATCTTCACCTGTTCCTTTAATAGTACCAAAAAGTCCCATCCCTACATAGGGACCAACTCCTACATATACTTTATTCAGCGAACGAAAACGGTAACGGTATTTCAAGTACAAAGGAATATCGGCATAATACAATGACGTATTGTATTCGATATTTACACCCGATAACTCCTGAACGGCACCTTTAGCATCGAAAAGCAAACCAGTTTCAATTACAAGTTCGTTACTTTTGTCTTTTTTGAGAACATAGTCGAGATAAGCTCCTGCATGGAAGCCAATTTTACTACTATAGGTATCTGATCTGGCAGAAGTTACTTCGACACTGGTGTAATTACCACCTCCCACTATTGAAAGGCTTTGTGCGTAAATGGTTCCTGAAATAAATAATAAAATGAGACTGGTTAACAGCTTGAATTGGATTTGCATTGTTGGTTATGTTTATAGTTGTTGCGCCAATATAGTGATAATTTGTAAAAGTTGGCCCAGACTTATCTTCCCGTATCTAACAATACGACGAATGGCTTAGTATGATTTTTATATTTTTGAAGAATGAAACGTGAAACCGGAATTCTTCTTCTTTTAATTGCAAGTTTAATTATCGTCTGTGGATCAAGTCGTGCGGGCGAACCCCTTAAATTCTCAGGAGGCGAATTTAGCACTGTGCTCAAAAAAGCGGAGTTGTTTCATAATGATTCAATTCATGTCCTAAACTTTAAATATGCAGACAGAAAGCGGGGATTTAAACCTTACATAGCACCGACAGTGTTGATTGCCGGTGGAACTGCCCTTCATTTTTCCGATTCCAAATACCAATTCAACGACTGGGTGCAGGACAATTTCCATTACGAAGGAGGTGCCGACGATTATCTGCGTTTTGCTCCGCTGGCAGCTGTTTATTCGCTCAATGCGATAGGCATTAAAGGGGAAAATAATTTTGGCAACCTTACAGCTATTTCATTAAAGAGTTTCATCCTGAATGATTTGCTTGTGTACAGTCTGAAAAAAGCTGTAAATGAGGAACGCCCAAACGGAGGACAGCATTCTTTTCCTTCAGGGCATACGTCGGTGGTATTTGCTTTTGCGCAGATTATGCATCACGAATATGGCGAGCAAAGCATCTGGTACAGTGTTGGTGCTTATTCGTGTGCTGCAACGGTTGGGTTAATGCGAATTGCCAAAGGTGCACACTGGGCTTCGGATGTGCTGGCCGGTGCAGGAATTGGCATGCTTTCAACTGAATTGGTTTATCTCACTCACCAGTATAAATGGGACTGGGAACACATTAAACACTTTGATATTTTTCCGTTTTCTGTCGGCCAGCAAAAGGGGTTGACACTGGTATATAACTTTTAGCTATTAGCTTTTGATATTATGAATGATGATTAACGATTTATGATTGCAGATAGTATTCGTGAGGTAGAAAATCAACCTTTACATTACCCCTAAATCCCCTAAAGGGGACTTTTATTGCCAATCTTTAAAGATAACTTGAAAAGTAAATATTCACTCTACGATATTGAACTCTGAACGCTGAACACTGGTCTCTTCCTCCTTCGCCTCCGCCTACTCCTGTTCCTTATCCTTTCCCCTACTTCAAAAAATCTTCCCTAATCGGATTAAAACTGTCGACCAGGCGGGCAGTTTTGCTGAGTAACTTAATGCTGTGCATTTTATAAGGTTGAACAGCGAACATATCTCCCGTTTTCAGATGCCGATCAGGTTCTCCTTCACAAAAAAACATCACCTCGCCTTCGGCAATATAACTGGTTTGTTCGTGTGGATGGTTATGTGGTGGATCAGCATTAGGCCATGGACCGCCTTCAAAATCTACAATTACCGTCATCAAATTATCTGTGTGAATAAGTTTGCGTTTAACGCGTTCGTTGACCACTTCGTAGGGAACTTCGTCAAATTTCAGAATCGACATATTTGTTGTTTTTGGCTAAAATAGAAAAAATGTTTATTGCTGAATATTTTCACTCTATCACGTCATGCTCCGCATCGTGATCCCTTTGGGAGAACTTGTTTCAGCATCTTATAACACTAAAAAGATTCCAATCCGTCAACTGACGGACGGAATGACGGAAAAGTAAAATAAAATCTAAGTGCACTTTATTTGGCAATTATGCTTCGAATACGCTCGTCGAGCTCTGCCTGATCGGCAGTAAAACTGGCCAGTCCAGCCAGGTTCAACAGTGTATCGATGGCCAACTCTCCATTTTCAATACGTTTTGCCCATCGTTCGTGATTCGGAATCTTTCCGTCATCGGAAATAAATTTCAGATCGCGTTCGCTGAGGTATGGAAACATATCGCCACACCCGGCCTGATGAACACGGTCGATGAGTTCGTTACCTGATTTCGGGCAATTCTTATCCAGACTTTTAGCGAGTGCCACTTCACCGTCAGTTACATCCCATAATTTTTCGGGGCCGTATACAACAGCTTCATCGGTAAGATCGACGGGATAAACCACACCAAGTTTTGAAGCAAACTTACCATCGAGGTTCTGTTTTCCACCGGCTGCAACCTTCGTTGGCATGGTAAAAACATCGGTTCCGGCCAGTGCATCTAATTGATCGTAATTACGTAAACTGGCTGCAATTAATTTAGTAGGAACGGCATTCTTTTCTGTTAATTCGGTAACAAAACGCTGGCTCGAAATTACGGTCCGTTCACCTGCGCCATCGCCATTTCCAAGTCCGTTATCTTTTATATATGCACCAATTCTACCCAGAAAAACATTGCAGTAATTTGGTTTGGTAATGGCAGCTACCATCACATTTTGCCGCGCCGAAAATTCGAGCGTAAAATTAATTTTTACCCCCAGTTCTCGCAAACGACGGGCTCCGATCAGACCAACTGCAGTGTACGGAACTTTTACGATAAACTGATCGGGATTGATATCGTGGTAACGCAGGCCGTAATCAACAATCGCATCGAAGTTGTGGGCTGTGTTGGTGTGCAATTCTACGCTAACAAATCCTCCAAACTTCTTCGCCAGCCGCATTCCATGCCGGGCATTCAAAATAAAAGCGATCTCAACAATCTGTTCTTCCAGCGGCAACTCGCTCACAATGGCCCTGGCCTCCTCAATAAAATCGTCGTAAATACCTTTCTGTATTTCTTTGTTTACCAATGTGTTGTTGGTTGTTAAAGCGGTCATTTCAGCCGACCAGTTTTTTTCAGCCTCTTCCATGTCACCGGTATCCAGCCACAATTCGGTGCCAACATCCCGGAGTCCCTGCCAAAAAGGATCGGGCACAGCAGCCACTTTTGCTTCATTAATCCCATCCAGTATAAATGTTTTGATCTTTTGTTTCAACGAATCGTTCATATTGCCTGTTTTTAATTTCTCTTGAATTTACTGAATTCGCAAAGCTACTCCAAGAAAGAAGGGATTATTTTACAACACGAAATATTTCATTGCCGTTTCCGGAGAAGCTCCAGCCGAACAACCACCGCAAAAAAAGAACCGTTCCCTCGAATGAAGAAACGGTTCAGCATATTTTAACAATGAATGTTTATCAGATTCCAAGCAACAACTCACCGGCATTTTTCCCGTTGGTAAACATACGTTCCGGATTTTCAATCATTTCCTTGACTTTTACCAGGAAGCCCACCGAATCTTTACCATCGATGATGCGGTGATCGTATGAAAGTGCCACGTACATCATTGGGCGAATAACTACCTGCCCGTCGACAGCAACAGGACGTTCAACAATGTTGTGCATCCCCAGAATTGCCGATTGCGGCGGATTGATGATCGGCGTTGAAAGTAGCGAACCAAACACACCACCATTAGTAATGGTGAATGTTCCTCCTGTTAATTCTTCCACCGATATTTTTTTGTTACGTGCTTTTTCGGCCAGCTCTTTTATTTCAAGTTCAATTTCAGGCACCGATTTACTTTCGGCATTGCGCACAATCGGCACCATCAATCCTTTTGGCGTTGAAACGGCAATACCCACATCAACAAATTGAGGCTGAACGATTTCGTCGCCATCAATCTGTGCATTAACCATCGGGTGAAATTCGGCAGCCACGGCAACAGCTTTAGTAAAGAACGACATAAAGCCAAGTTTAAAACCATGCTTGTCGATGAACTGCTGCTGGTACTTTTTGCGCATGTCCATTACAAAACTCATGTCGATCTCGTTGAAAGTGGTCAACATGGCGGTTTCGTTTTTTACCGAGACCAGGCGGGCACTCAGTTTCCTGCGCAAACTCGTCATCCGCTCGCGATCCTCATCACGGCTGGCTTCTTTTTTAGGCACAAACGATTCGGCTGATTTCGGGGCACCCATGGCAGCTTCCACCTCTTTTTTACCAAGGCGCTTCAGGCCACTGATCACATCGTCAACCGAAAGATTATGCTCTTTCAGCATCTCTTTAGCTACCGAAGTAACCTTTACTTTATCATATTCTTCCGATGCTTTTAACTCTTTGGCCGGGGCAGCTTCTTTCTTTTCCTCTTTCTTTGTTTCTTCTTCCTTTGTCTCTGCCTTCTCCTTCTCATCTGTCTTTTCCTTTTTCGGCTCCGGAGCCACGCTGGTATCAATAGTGCAAACTACGGCCCCAACTTCCACGGCTTCACCTTCTGAAGCTTTTTGTTCAATTTTTCCACCTTCACTGGCCACAATGGTCAGGGTGGCTTTATCCGATTCTACCTCGGCAATTTCCTGATCTTTGTTAACAACGGCTCCGTCTTCAACAAGCCAGGTACCTATTTCTACTTCGGTTATTGATTCTCCCGGACTGGGAACTTTAATTTCAACGATCATGGTTTTATTTTTTCGCTAATAGCTTATTATCTAACTAATTGGAGCTCATTAAACGGCAACTTCCTTTTGCTGAAAGATCGTTTGGATGAGTTTTTCCAGACTTTGTTTGTGTATTTCCATTAAACCTGCAGCCGGACTGGCACTTTCAGGTCGGGCCACCACTTTTAATCCCAGCGTTGCAAGTCTTCGGCTGAGAAATGGCCAGGCTCCCATATTTTGTGGTTCGTCCTGTGCCCAGATCAACTCATCTGCTTTGGTGTATCTTTTTACGATACCATCAATAAGTTCGGCAGGAACAGGATTTAACTGCTCTATTCGAACCAGGGCGATGTTACTGATCCCATTTTCGGTTTTGTGTTTTGCAAGATCGTAATACAAGCGGCCGCTGCAAAAAACCACCTTTTCAACCAAATCAGGTTCGGCAGTAGAATCATCAATTACCTTTTGGAAACCTCCTTCGGATAGTTCTTTAAGGGTGGAAGTAACCATCGGATGACGCAGCAAACTTTTAGGCGTAAACACCACCAGTGGTAAGCGAGTATTCATTTTCACCTGTCGGCGTAATAAATGAAACATATTGGCAGGCGTGGTCGGAACAACCACCTGCATATTGTTTTTGGTCGACAATTCGAGAAACCTCTCAATTCGTCCACTCGAATGTTCCGGTCCCTGTCCTTCGTAACCGTGCGGAAGGAATAACGTCAATCCGTTCATCAGTCCCCACTTTTCCAGGGCCGATGTAATGTATTGATCGATAATTACCTGGGCTACGTTGAAGAAATCGCCAAACTGGGCCTCCCAAATCGTTAATCCGTTAGGTTGTGCCAGTGCATAACCATATTCGAATCCCATTACACCGTATTCCGACAACAATGAGTTGTAGACATTAAACGATGCCTGATTTTCAGATATATGCTTCAAGGGACAATATTTGTCTTCCGTTCCCTCGATGATGAAGGCTGCATGACGGTGAGCAAAAGTACCTCGTTCACTGTCCTGCCCACTTACACGCACCGGATGACCTTCTGATACCAAAGTTCCGTAGGCAAGTAACTCGCCCATTGCCCAATCCAAACGATCATCGTGAATCATCATTTTACGATCAGAAATAATTCGATCCACCTTTTTGAAGAAAGGCAGTTCTTCAGGCAGGGTATTCATATTTTCAGCAATCGTTTTGATCGTTTCAATATCAACGCCGGTATGAACGGCTTCATTGAACATTCCCTCTAAAGGCATCTTGTAGGCTTCGTATTCCTTGATCAGGAATTGTCGGATCTTCAGTTTATCGATTTTCTCAGAAGCAGTGTATTTCTCCGCCAGAAACTGGTCGAATTCTTTTACTTTATTCCTCGATTCTTCAAGCGACATCACCCCTAGTTTATCCAGCTTGTCGGCGTAAATATCGCGCGGATTTTTATGCTTCGAAATGGCCTTGTACAACATGGGTTGTGTAAAACGCGGTTCATCACCTTCGTTGTGCCCGTATTTCCGGTAACACAAGATGTCGATGAACACATCAGTATGAAATTTCTGACGGAACTCCATGGCCAACTTAATGGTATAAACCAGCGCTTCCACATCGTCGCCATTCACGTGGAAAACAGGAGAACGGGTTACTTTCGCCACGTCGGTACAATAAGTACTCGAACGTGCTTCGAGATACGGCGTTGTGAATCCAACCTGGTTGTTAATGACAAGGTGAATGGTTCCACCGGTTTTATAACCCGGAAGCTGCGACATTTGGATGGTTTCATACACTACTCCCTGCGCCGCAATGGCTGCGTCGCCATGAATAATGATGGCCGCAGCTTTTTCGTAATCTCCGCCATAAGCGGCTTCAATTTGCGAGCGTACCATCCCTTCGACAATCGGGGCAACCGTTTCAAGGTGCGACGGGTTGGGCAACAACTTTAGTTTCACTCGCTTATCAAAATCGGTAGTTACTTCGTTCTCGTAGCCCAAATGGTATTTTACATCACCCTGGGCAATATCGTCTTCAAACTGTTTTCCGTAAAACTCCTTGAAAATATTCTCGTAAGGTTTTTCAAGAATGTTTGCCAGTACGTTGAGTCGACCACGGTGTGCCATTCCCAAAACGAACTCTTCAATACCAAGTTCCGATCCACGTTCGATCACCGAATCAAGTGCCGGGATCAAAGCTTCAGCACCTTCAAGCGAAAAACGTTTTTGACCAACAAACTTTTTATGAATGAAGTTCTCGAAACCTACCGCCAGTTTCAGGTGATAAAAAAAGTGTTTGCGCTTCTCGTCAGAATAAGTACCCGTGTTTTTGGTGCTCTCCATCTTTTCGCGAAGCCACTGCACTACTTCCGGATGGCGCATGTATACGTATTCCACACCCACCGATTCGCAATAAGTCTGTTCGAGATGGGCAACTATGTCTTTTAATTTAGCAGGACCTATTCCAATTTCGTTTCCCGCCTGGAAAGTAGTTTCAAGATCTTTCTTCTCAAGACCAAAATTATCAAGTGCCAGTGTTGGCAGGTATCTGCGTCGTGCACGCACCGGATTGGTTTTGGTAAAAAGGTGACCACGTTGACGGTAACCATGTATCAGATTAAGGATGGCAAATTCCTTGTCAATATTATCGAGTTTAACTGCGGAAGGTTTTTCAGGATAATTTTTGCGTGCCAGTTCGAAGCCTTCAAAAAAATGCTGCCAGCTCTTGTCCACCGAATTCGGATCTTCCAAATACGATCGGTAAAGGTCCTCAACCGCCTCTAATTCCTGATTTCCCACAGAAGAAAATTTATCCATTGTTGATTTTCAATTAACATTTGATTGATATTCAGAAAAACAATGCTTGGTTTTTATTGTTTAGCCGAAACTTTACTTTTTAGGGCTAAAATAGCGGTTTATTCGCTTTTTTTCTAATCAGCGTCATATTTGATTTTGAGAAAGAATTGGATTGGCTATTTTTGCTCAAAAATTACAACGATGTTACAGCGAATTCAAACCGTTTATATTTTGCTTGCAGGTTTACTGACAGCAACCCTTTTTAAATTTAAGCTTGCCGACTTGTCGGTAAACAGCGAATTGATGCAATTTTTTGCCAAAGGTATTTTTAAAAGCGAAGAAGTTGTTTTTGACGGCTTGCCCATTATACTTTTCATTGGGCTGATCACTTTACTGCACTTCGTCATTATTTTTCTTTTTAAGAAAAGAGTTCTTCAAATCCGGATCCTGGTATTTACCATTATCCTTTTAATCGGGCTGTTCGGCATGTTCTTTTACTTTACTTATGCCGGTTTCGAAGGTGCAAAAGTTGCATTCAAAATTCCTGTTGCTTTTCCGCTCATTGCTGTTATTCTTGATTGGCTCGCCATTCGTGCCATCGGAAAAGATGAAGCACTAATCAGAAGCCTGAATCGTATCCGATAGAATTTCAATCCTTTAAAAGCATCAAAATCCGACGAGATGGAAGCCATGATTTTTGCTGCCGGACTTGGTACCCGCCTGGAAGGTGAAACCGCTGATAAACCCAAAGCGCTGGTTGATGTGGGCAGAAAGCCTTTGATTCAGCATGCCATCGAAAAGCTGGTAAATGCCGGAGCTTCAAAAATAGTGGTGAATGTGCATCATTACGCGGAACTGTTAACAGGTTTTATAAAAGGACACAGCTGGGGAGTTGATGTGCAGGTTTCGGATGAATCGGGCCGCTTGCTCGAAACAGGAGGCGGACTAAAAAAAGCTGCACCGCTGTTCTCCGGAAAAGAAGCCATTCTCATCTACAATGTCGATATCCTGAGTAGCTTAAATCTGCGGCTTTTGTACCAATCGCATCTCGAAAGTAGTGCCCTGGCTACTCTGGTAGTCAGAGACCGGGAGACAAGCCGCTACCTGAAATTCGACGAGGAGATGAAACTTTCGGGCTGGCTGAATAAATCAAGCGGCGAAACCAAAATTTCCAGACCGGATGTGTTTGAACAATCTAAAGAACTGGCTTTCAGCGGGATTCAAATCGTTCAACCTGAAATATTTGAGTTATTCCCTTCGGAAGATCGTTTTTCCATCACCGACTGGTACCTGGAACTGGCAAAAACCAAGACAATAAAAGGTTATTTCGATGCATCGGATCTGTGGATGGATGTGGGAAAACCGGCAGAACTTAAAGCAGCGAGGAAAAGGTTTAGTGTTCAGTAATCAGTGTTCAGTATTCAGTCGCAGTTTTCAGTCCTTCAATCCCTCATTCAGTCAATCTGTAATTCCGGTATTCAAAAAGTCGTACCCCCGTACGTTTTTCAATCCAGTATAAGAGCCGGTATTTCAGTTTCATGTTTACTTTTTTCAAGTCGGGCTGAAAGTTCCAGTTTAAGCGCTTGATGCGTTGCTGCATAATTTTGGGATGACTTCCTTCGAAACGCGTCAGTGCATCGTATTCGGCCGCGTAATCAAATTCTTCCAGTGCTTTGTTGGCAGCCTGTTCTTCCGAAATACCGCTGTAAAACTCCTTTACCGCCTCCACTTTTTGCTGCATTTCGCGCGGATGCCGCACCCAGCCATAGTGATAGATTTCGGCGGCTACCTGAACGACTTTTAACTTCTGCCCTGCTTTTCGAAATCCCTGTGCATCTTTGTACGACCTGATCGACTTGTCGTTTCGTATCACGCGAATCTCTTTACGGTACCAGTGGCGGCAGTCGCCCACAAAATCGTATGAACCATAAAAGTGACGGTAATCAAAAAGCAGTCCTTCCACCGCTTTTCGCTCCAGGTTTTCAGCCATGGCTTGCTTCACCACCGGCAGGTACTTTTCATGGAGTACCTCATCGCCCTGAATGTAAAAACACCAGTCGTATTCGTCGGGCACAGCGTCGAGTGCTTTATTCGTTTCGTCGGCATACACACGACCACCTTCTTTCAAATCCTCGTTCCAAATGGTATCAACAATCGATATTTTTTCGGGAGCAACAGCTTCAATCAACTCGCGGGTATTATCATCCGATTCTCCGACTGCTACCACAAAATGATCGCAAAGTGGCAATACCGATGAAATGGCTTCCACCACCGGGAAATCAAATTTTACGGCATTCCGAATAAAAGTAAATCCGCAAACTTTCATGATTTTTTAGTTTTCTTCTCCACCATAAAATACAGGAAAAACTCGATGGCCGAAATCAACATGAGCGTGTCGCCCAAAAGTTCAATTCCTTCTTCGGTTGCGGCTTTTGCCAGCCGGTAACTTTCGTCGTGATAAAGCAGGCGCCAGAATTTCGAGCGCCCGAACAATCGGCTGAACACCAGAGTAACCAACAGCCCCGCCAGGAACCAGTGCGATGCCGGATTTCGAAAAAATTCGATACACGACTGTTTTATTTTCTTGAAATCGCGGATAAAGAGCAACACCAAAATGACAAGAACAACCAGCACCGGAAAGATCCATTTGTCGACAAGAAAATTGAATTCGCGGATAAATGCCATCAGAAAAAACAGGGATACAAAATTACTCACCACGCGTATTTCTTTCCACCTGTAACCGATGAAAATGTAGGCAACAAAAAGAATGAAAAGCAAAGTTTCCTGTGTGATTTCGGTAAAGGTCAGTTCGCCAAAATAACCTTCCTCCTGCGGAAAAGCAGCGTCGAAAAAAATGCCCTGAGCCATGCCGTACAAAAGCGCGCCGTAAACGAGAACTCGTAATACAACAAATAATGGTGAGTAGATTTTCATACAATAGATTTGAAGCACCTAAATTATAATTTTTAAGGCATAAAAAAAGCCGGAGCATTAACAAACTCCGGCTTTCCTGTTGTCGATATTCACCTACTCGGCGGGCGCCAGTGCAACACTGATCACATTATCGAAATCAAAATAGTCTTTAAATGCTTTTTTCGTACTTTTTACACTCAGGTTTTCCACCAAATCGTTATACGTTCCGAATTGTGAGAAATCGCCGTTTTTGATGTAATACGTACTGCTTAGTATGTTCATCCAAAAGCGGTTTTCGCGCAGCGCCAATTCACGTTCGCGCAGCATTTTTTCTTTGGCCTTATCCAATTCTTCCTGTGAAGGACCATTATTGGCATATTCCTGAATGATCTCAAAAATTGCCGTTTTCAATTCATCCAGTTTGTCGGGTGAAGTTCCGTAAGAAATTGCTAACGTGTATTCAGCTTCCGGAAATTTCGATGTTGACGGGCTCGCACCAATGGAGTAAACACTTCCTTTATCTTCGCGAATCACTTCGAGCAGTCGGGTCGTAAGTATGCGGCCGAGTGCATCGAGCTGTACTTTGTTTTGTGCGTTATAATCGAGATCGCCATGGAAAACAATGTATTGTATGCTTTTATCTTCCTGACCTTTGTGTACTACTTTATTTATTACTCCATCCGGTTTTTCGATACCCAGATTAACCCATTCTTCCTGCTTATCGAGTGTCGGAATTCCCCCAATGTATTTCTCAACCAATGGCTTGAAAATTTCCAAATCGATGTTTCCAACAAAGAAGAATTTAAAGTCGGAAGCATTTTTGAAACGTTCCTTGCCAACTTGTTTGATGCGGTCGAAAGAAATTTCACTCAAACGATCGACCGACATTGGTTTTTCGCGTTCGTTATAATTCGACAAAACCACATTTAAGGTATCTCTGAAATTGGCTTCAGGCGATGTTGACTTGTTTTCGAGAATGGTAGCGTATTGTTTCATCAGCGACTGGAAACTCACGTCGTCGAAACGGGGCTCGGTAAAATACATGTACAACATTTGCAACATAGTCTCAACGTCTTTCACCGACGATGATCCATTAAAACCTTCGCGCAACTCGCCAATGTACGGAGAGAGGCTAAACACCTTATCGGAAAGCATTTTATTTAAGGTGATCTCATCGAAATCGGCAATACCACTTTGTGACATTACATCGGTGGTAAAACCAACAGATAATACATCGCTGTTCGGATAAAGGGAACTACCTCCCAAACTCCAGGCGTTGAGCAGGATTTCATCGTCTTTGAAATCGGTGGTTTTCACCACTACCGTGGCACCGTTCTCCAGTTTCCATTCTACGGCATCTACTTTATCCAACGATTTTTCTGCAGAAACTTTGCTGCCATAAGGTTCATCTGCCAATAAAGGTACGTTGGCAACCGCATCAATATATGGTTCAACTTCGGTGTTTTCAACGTCATCGAGCAAGGCTAAAACTTCATCTTCTGTTGGAACAATAGTTTTTTCGTTTTCAGGAGCGGTGATAATTACCACACGATTTTCTTTGGTGACCCATTCTTTGGCCAGTTGATTGACCTCATCGACAGTTATTCCAGGAACAAACTCCTTGTAATAGGTGTATTCATTTTCCATGCCCGGGAAAGGCTCCTCGGTGAGCAGGAAATTACGCTGATACTCGTTGGCGTAACTGATCGATTTGGTATTGTTCCGCTCATTATAGGCCTTTTCCATATTATTCAGCACTGCCGTTTTTTGACGTTCCAGCTCAGTTTCGGTAAAACCAAATTTCTTTACACGCTCGTTTTCCAGCAATACTTCCTTCAATCCGGTACTAATTTTATCACCCTGAGTAACGGCTACTGACATATAAGTACTTAAAGGTCCGAACTGATGGGAATAAGCCGATTGTCCAAGCAAGAAAGGTGGATCGGCTTGTTGCGTTTTCTCCGACAAACGATTATTAATCATCCCCATATACAGGTTCTCCACAATTTGCTTTCGATAATCGGCAATGGTTTTCGACTTTTCCAAATCGTGCTTATAATAAACGTAGGCAATCGGATATTGAGCTTCTTCATCGGTATTAATACTCACCAAAGTTTCTGGATGTCCCGGTATATCAAAATACTCTTTCGTACGTTCATTTGAAGGAGTGGGAATGGAAGAAAACTTTTCTTTTACCTTTGCCACCATCTCCTGCTGATCAAAATCACCAACAACAATCAATGCCTGCAGATCGGGTCTGTACCAGTCGTTCCGGTAACGTCTTAAAACCGATGGCTCGAAATTTTCAAGTACATCAACTTTCCCGATTGGCAAACGATTAGCATATTTTGAATCTTTTAAAAATACAGGCAACCACTCTTTCATCATACGATCATTGGCACCTCGTCCCATTCGCTCTTCTTCCAAAATAACGCCTCTTTCGGCATTAATCTCTTCATCCGAATCTGTATTCTGGCAAGCCCAGTCGTATAAAACCTGAAGGCCTTTTTCCATGTATTCCGCCTCGTCGAGCGGAACTTTCAACATATAAACGGTTTGGTCAAAACTGGTGTAAGCGTTTATTTCCGGCCCAAATTCCATTCCGATCGATTCAAAATAATTGATCAATTCGTGTTTTGGGAAATTTTTGGTGCCATTAAACGACATGTGCTCGCAAAAATGCGCCAGTCCTTGCTGGTCGTCGTCTTCGTCAACCGAACCTGCTTTAACAACCAGCATTAGCTCGGCACGGTTTTCGGGCTCATCGTTGGCCCGCACATAATAGGTCATTCCGTTATCGAGAACGCCCTTGCTCACTGCCGGATCTTCCGGAAGTTTATCACTTAAACTTAAATTGGGTTGAGCGGCCAGGATCAGGACACTCAACATCAGAAATGTACTTAATAGGAATTTCATTTTAATATGTTTCAATTGAATTTAACTAATGTGTCTGAAATTTGATTGAAAGTTACAAATTATTCTAATAATGGCTTTACCGAGACGGCAAAAGCATCTTGTTCGTTACTGGGGACCAGCGGATATCGGTGTTTTATCTTATCGGGCGAATTATCGGTTAGAAACGAATGCCGGGTAGTTTCGAGCAAATCAAAGTCGTTGTAATCATTCCCTACACCTAAGGTTTGATCGGCGTGAATTCCATTGCGTCGGCATATTTCCAGAACACCGTTTCCTTTTGAAACCGAGCGGTGAAAAATTTCGAGCCAGATGTAACCTTTTGTTAACGGCGATGAAGCTCTTATCACACGAATCTCGGGGCAAAGCGCTTCAATAGCTGCCTTTAAGTTTCGGAAACGCTCTTCATTTTCTTGCAGGATGACCAAAAACTGGCACAGTTCACCGCTGGGCAGCGTATGCTCTTCAAGTTCCGTAGCATGCGCTTTGTTGAACTCGAAATAACGTTCGAACTCTTCGCAGAGTTCCGCGCCTCTGAAGTAAAAATGTTTGTGATTGTCGGGAACCGGATAAAAAGCATGGAAGTTCAGCTGCTGATCCACAAAAAAATTCAGCAACTTACGTGCCGAATCAGCAACAATGTTCTGACTGTAAATATGTTCCTGTTTTTGCCAGTTGTAAACTCCCGCACCAGACGAAAACACAATATAATCAAACGGTATATCCGTATTCAGCACATCTTTTACTTTTTTTAGATTGCGACCCGTAGCGGCTACACGAATAATATTTCGTTCGCCAAGCCGTTCCAATGCCCTTAAATTGGCTTTGCTGATGGTACGATCGTTTCGAAGAAAAGTACCATCCAAATCTGTTGCAACCAGTTTTACGTCTCTCATTGTGTGCCTTTTCTCAACTGTAAAAATATACAAATAAGCACCACATTAAATCAAAGTCATGCAAAATTCTGATGAACCTGTTTGTCGGGCTAAAAAATGCGTTCATCGAAATCTTTTTAAGTTTGAAAGCAAGGTTTATAGATTTGTGTATTATTATATCTTTGTGGCTTATTTTTAATTAGGATAGAATAAAAAAACAGATGAAGATAGCACTGATTGGTTACGGCCGAATGGGAAAAGAAATTGAAAAAATCGCACTCGACCGGGGCCACGAAATAAGCTTGAAAATTGATGTAGACAACCAGTCGGATCTTACTGCCGACAATCTGAAAAAATGCGATGTAGCCATCGAATTTACCATTCCTGCTTCAGCAATCGATAATTATAAGTTATGTTTTGAGGCCGGTATACCAGTGGTTAGCGGAACAACAGGCTGGCTCGACAGGAAAGAAGAAGTGTATGAAAATTGTGAATCAAAAAACGGCACCTTTTTTTACGCCAGTAACTTTTCGGTTGGCGTTAACCTGTTTTTTGAACTAAACCGGAAATTGGCGGCTCTAATGTCAGACCGAAGTGAGTACGATGTGGAAATGACTGAAGTTCACCACACACAAAAACTCGACGCACCGAGCGGAACAGCAATCAGCCTGGCAGAAGATATCCTAAATGTTTCGCCAACAAAAAACAAATGGGTTAACGACAAAGTACCTGCAAGCAACGAACTCAATATTACATCGGAACGCGAAGGACAGGTTCCGGGAATACATACAGTAAAGTACGAATCGGAAGTGGATTACATTGAAATTACCCATAGTGCAAAAAGCCGGAAAGGCTTTGCATTCGGGGCAGTTTTGGCCGCCGAATTCAGTGCAGAGAATAAGGGTATTCTTACCATGAAAGACTTACTTAATTTATAAAATCAGAGTAAATGATACGTTCTATAATTACAAACAAGTGGTTCAAGTTCATCACCGTTGGAACACTTTATGCCTTGTGGGTGATCTGGCTAGGAAGCTACCTATGGTTTCTGGGACTTGCCATAATTTTCGACATCTACATTACCGAGAAAGTTCACTGGGCATTCTGGAAAAAGAAAAATCCGCCAAACGGAAAACAAACCAAGGTTGTGGAATGGGTCGACGCCATCATTTTTGCAGTGATCGCAGCGACTTTTATCCGTATGTTCTTTATTGAAGCATACACCATTCCCACTTCTTCGATGGAAAAATCGATGCTTGTCGGCGATTACCTGTTTGTAAGCAAAACGGCTTACGGACCAAAAACACCCAACACTCCCCTCTCGTTTCCGTTCGTTCATAACACCATGCCGATCATCGGCGGAAAATCATATTCTGAAGCCATTGAAAGACCATACCACCGCCTGGCCGGTTTTGGTGATGTAAAAAACAACGATGTGGTGGTATTCCATTTTCCTGAAGGAGATACTGTTGCACTGGGAATGCCCACGCAAAGCTATTATCAAATGGTGCGGCATTACGGCAGAAACAGGGTTTGGACGGACAAACGGAATTTCGGAGATATCATTTCTCGTCCGATAGACAAACGCGAAAACTACATTAAGCGCTGTATTGGTATTGCGGGAGATAAAATTGAAATTAAGAAAGGCCAGGTTTATGTGAATGATGAACCACAGAAACATTTCGACGGAATGCAATACAACTACCTGATACAAACCAGCGGAACATCAATTAATCCGAAGGCTCTGGACAAATTGCATATTTCAGAGGCCGATCGAAGAAACGGCACATACTCAAGTGAACGATACATGCTGCCATTAACCGACGATGCAGCGGAGAAATTACGTGCTTTTGCCAATGTTGAATCGGTAACTAAAATCCTGGAAGAACCCGGACAATGGGAACCCGATATCTTTCCATCGGATAAACGCTACCAGTGGAACGTTGATAATTTCGGACCGATTACAATACCGGCAAAAGGAGTTTCCATCGATCTTGACGTTGATAATCTGCCGCTGTACAAACGTATCATCGATGTATACGAGCAAAACGACCTGGAAGTGAATGGCGATGTAATTAAGATTAACGGAGAAGTGGCCACCACTTACACCTTTAAAATGGATTACTACTGGATGATGGGCGATAACCGCCACAATTCAGCCGACTCGCGCTACTGGGGATTTGTTCCCGAGGACCACGTTGTTGGTAAAGCAAAATTTATATGGCTGTCGCTGGATAAAGACAAAGGTTTCCCGGCAAATATTCGCCTCAGGAGAATGTTCAGCACAGTAAAATAAACGGCACAATAAGAAAGAAAAAGAGCCGGCTTCACAATTGGCTCATAAGATATTCGTTTAAAGGATAATAGGCAACTGTTATCCTTTACTTATATTTGTAAAAACGTTATTATGCAAGCCGTAGTCATCCTTCTTCTTATTCTTGCAGTGTTGCTGGTGATTTTTACACTTCAAAATCAAATGGATATCACCATTCATCTTTTTTTCTGGGACATTGAAAAAGCTCCGCTGGTCTTGGTATTGTTAGGTTGTATTTTTCTGGGCTACATTTTGTCGGCCATTTATTTTTACCCGCGACTGTGGAAGTTGAAAAAAGACTATAAAAAACTCATTCGTTTTAACGACGAACTAAAGCAACTACACGAATTGGAGCATCCGCAAAAACCTGAAGATGAAGTTACCGATCCGGAAGGCATTGAATTTGATGACGACGATGAAGAAGATGATTCGTTTTTCAAGGACTGATCGATGGGTTTGCATTGCCCTTTAGATAAGTGGCAAAAGAACAATTTCAAATGTTGCCTTTTGAGGATTTTTCTTCTTTATTATTTTTAGCCAATGATTTCGAATCCAATACTTTTAAGTACTGCTTATTTTGCCCCGGTTCATTTCTATGCCCGTTACCTGCAACACGAGCCGGTTTACATCGAGCAATACGAGAATTTCACCAAACAAACCTATCGTAACCGCTGTGTAATTTCGGGAGGCAACGGACCAATTTCGTTAGTAGTTCCAGTTGTTAAAGGACGGGGGCCTAAAATCCTGATGAAAGACCTGCAAATCTCCTATGATACCGAATGGCAGCGAAATCACTGGCAAACTATCGTTTCGGCTTACAACTCTTCGCCTTATTTCGAATATTACCAGGATGATCTGTTTCTTTTTTTCCGGAACAAAACTCAATTCCTACTCGATTACAACCTGAAAATTCATGAAATGATTTGCGAGGTGCTGGAGCTCGAAAACAAAATAATACTAACTACGGATTTTGAGGATGTTCCTGACAGTACCTACAATTTGCGTGAAGGCATTTCACCAAAAAACAAGGAAAATACCGATCCCGAATTTAAGCCTGCAAGTTACACTCAGGTTTTTAGCGAGAAATTCGGATTCCTTCCTAACCTCAGTATCCTCGACCTGCTTTTTAACGAAGGGCCCAACGCTTATACCCTGCTCATCAAAAGTATCAATTCACACATTCAACTATGAATAAACGCAGTAATAAATACATAAAACTTGGAATTTTTTTGATGGTTTTTTCAGGTGTGTTTTTTGCCGCTACACTGATCATTCCGTTTTTCGATCTGCCTACCAAAACAAAAGTAATTGCCTCAACTACAAGCTTTGTGCTTATGGAAGTTGTATTCTGGTTGGGTGGATTGCTTGTAGGAAAAGAACTTTTTACACGTTACAAGCAAAAACTTAATCCGAGAAACTGGTTTAAAAAGAAAGAATCGGTCGATGACAAGGAAGATTCGACCGCAGATTAAAGAATGCGGAAACCGACAGAAACCATAAAAGTGGTATTTTTCCCGTCGAACGAAGGTGCTTCATATATGGTATTTCCGTGCTCCATTTTTAAATCGAGGGTGAGAAACAATACATCAATACCGGCACCGTACTGCAATCCCACGTAGTGATCGTTAAAATACTCCTTGTTAAATTCGTGATCTCCGCTCAATGACTTATCCGTAACAAAACCAAAAACCGGACCGGCCAGCAGGTGCAGTTCAAGGACTTTGGCATCCAACAAACGAACTCCGAAAAGCAGCGGAACATCTACCGCACTGTAATCGAATTCACCGGCAAAATCAAGCGGATTCGAGGAAAATTCACCTCCTTTTTTGGTAAAATACACTTCGGGCTGTAGAAAGACTTTACTTACTCCAACACGCCCAAAAGCCCCAAAATGCATTTTGGTGACGGCATTTTCGTTATAATCTTCAATATCTAAACTGATTTTAGAAAAATTCACTCCACCTTTTAATCCCAGATCGAAAATGAGCTGTGCCGATGAAGACATTGCAAAAACACTTAACACAGCGAGAATCAGAATCCATTTCATAGTCCCAGTTTTCTTTAATCAACTAACGTTTTATTTCAAATATAAGTATATCAACTCACCCAATCCGCATTTTAAAAAATTAAATCGCCCTGTTCGATTCTTTACTTCATTGCCCCAATAAGACTTCAATAAAATCACGTTTAATAAAAATATGATTGTTGAAATTATGCGCAGTTTTAAGTCACTGAATTTTATCTTATTACAATTCGATTTTATACCATCTTAACACCACGTGTAAAAAAACCTGCATAATTTTTGCATATTATCGATTAAGATTAATTCTGAATAAGACGTAAAATACTGATTATACTTGCCAGTTACAGAATTAAGTCGTATCATTATATTAAACATATACCAACAATATTTAACGTTTACTCAGCTTATATCCCGTCACCATTATAATACTCGATTTACTCACCTAAATTCTCTACTATAATGAAGTATCTCGGATCAGACATCGGCTCAATTTCAGTTAATACAGTAATTCTTAATGATAAAAAAGAGGTAGTTGAAGAATACTACGATTACAGTCGCGGCAGGCCTTTTAATACCTTGAAAGATCGCTTATCTTCACTTCTTAAAAAACATAAAGATCTTTCAGGAATCATTGCTTTAACGGGCACAGGAAGTAAACTTGCGTCAAAACTTTTGAACGGAATTGCAGTGAATGAAATTGTTGCTCAGTCGATAGCAGTCATGGAGTTTTATCCTGAAGCCAGAACTGTGATTGAGATGGGTGGTGAGGATTCAAAACTTATTTTTTTAGAAGAGAATGAAGTGAAGGAGGGAATGAAACTTTCCGATTTCACTATGAATAGTTTGTGTGCCGCCGGAACCGGTTCCTTCCTCGACCAGCAGGCAAAACGAATCGGAGTTTCCATTGAGAAGGAATTTGGTGAAATGGCACTGAAATCGAAAAAACCGCCGCGTATTGCAGGACGATGTTCGGTTTTTGCCAAAAGCGATATGATACACCTCCAGCAAGTTGCCACACCAGTTTACGATATTATTGCAGGATTGTGTTTTGCTGTTGCACGAAATTTCAAAAGCACACTGGGCAAGGGCAAACCACTGGTAAAACCCATAATTTTTCAAGGTGGTGTTGCTGCTAATCAGGGCATGATCCGTGCGTTTACCGAAACCTACAACCTGTTACCCGGCGAACTTCTTGTTCCGAAACACTTTGCATCGATGGGCGCAATCGGGGCAGTGTTGTATGCGCTTGAAACAAACAACATTTCCAACGATATAATTTCACTCGATAAACTTAACAAGCACTTGCAAACCGGATCAAACAGTGAAGAAACATTACTCAAGTTAAGCGATAAAAATCACCAACTGATTAAAGGAGTTTTTTCGCTGAACGGGCAGAAAGATGTGGAAGCATATCTCGGAATCGATGTGGGATCCTTAAGTACTAATGTTGTGATTATCGATAAAAACAACAATGTACTTTCGCGAAGGTACCTGCCAACTGCGAGCCGGCCACTGGAAGCCATTAAAAAGGGACTGGCAGAAGTGGGGGCAGAAGTAGGACACAAAGTAATAATTAAAGCAGTAGGAACAACCGGATCGGGGCGCTATCTTACCGGCGATTTCGTAGGTGCCGATACCATTCAAAACGAAATAACAGCCCAGGCTACAGCTGCCATTCAGATCGATCCGGAGGTGGATACCATTTTTGAGATCGGTGGCCAGGATTCAAAATACATCAGCATCTCAAACGGTGTGATTGTCGATTTCGAGATGAACAAAGTTTGTGCTGCCGGAACGGGCTCATTCCTGGAAGAACAGGCCGACAAACTAGGAATCAATATAATCAATGAATTTGGTGAAAAAGGATTGTCGGCCGAACAGCCGGCAAAACTGGGCGAACGCTGTACGGTATTTATGGAAAGTGATTTAAATACCCATCAGCAAAATGGTACCGAAAAAGACAACCTCATTGCCGGACTGGCCTATTCCATTGTCCATAATTATCTGAACCGCGTGGTTCGGGACAAACCTGTTGGCAATAAAATCTTTTTCCAGGGTGGTGTAACCAACAACAAAGCTGTTTTGGCAGCTTTCGAAGAAGTCACCGGGAAACCCATCCATGTTCCCCCGCATTTCGATATTACCGGAGCCATAGGCGCAGCAATTCTTGCCCGCAAATCGATGAATGGCACAGCAAGTCGTTTTAAAGGATTCGAGATCAGTAAAACCAATTACGAAACCGATAATTTTGTCTGTAAATCGTGTGCCAATCACTGCGAAATTAAGCGAGTAAAGATTGAAGGTGAATCCAAACCACTGTTCTACGGTGGTATTTGTGATAAATATGAAGTTGACGACCGAAAAAATGCCGGTGCCGACTTGCCCAATTTTTTCGAAGAACGAGAGGAAATGCTGGCCGAGGGATTTCAAAACAACATGGAAACAGAAAAAACCTCAATTGGGATTCCACGAGCTTTAATGAATTACTACCAGTTGTTTCCATTCTGGAAAACGTTTTTTACAGAACTCGGTTTTAACCTCGTTATTTCCGATGAAACCGATAAAAAGATCATTACCAGTTCGCTTGAAACCATGGTGTCGGAAACCTGCCTACCGGTTGAATTGGTGCATGGCCACGTGCTCAACCTGGTAGAAAAGGATGTGGATTTTATTTTCCTGCCGTTTGTGGTAAATGTTCAGGGCGATAAATGCAATCCTACCAATAACTGCAATTGCCCTTGGGTACAATCGCATCCCTATCTCGTTAAATCGGCATTCACCGATCAGAAAATACGAGATAAATTACTCATCCCTTCCCTGCATTTCAGGTATTTCGAACGAGCACTAAAAAAAGAACTGAGCCAGTTTTTTACGGATAAATTCGACCTCCCAAAATCTCAGATCATCAAAGCCATCAACAAGGCCGATCAGAAACAAAAGTTGTTTGAAAAGAATATCAAACTAAAAGGCAAACAAGTATTAAACCAACTGGATGAGAACCGTTGGAACCTGATCATCATGGGGCGCCCATATAACACCGGCGATCCATCGCTGAACCTGCGGCTGATAAAAAAACTGCAAAACATGAATGTTCAGGCCATTCCTATGGACTTTTTGCCGCTTGAAGAAGAAAATATTTTTGAAGAATACCCGGGAATGTACTGGCCCAACGGACAAAAGATCTTACAGGCATGCCGGATCATCGCCCGCACTAAAAATCTGTTTAGCATATACCTCAGTAACTTTCGCTGCGGTCCAGATTCCTTCCTCCTTCATTTTGTAAAGAAAGAAATGAACGGCAAACCGTTTATGCACCTCGAAGTGGATGAACACAGTGCAGATGCAGGAATGATAACTCGCATTGAAGCGTTTCTCGACAGTTTAAAAGGTTGGAAATTAAATAATGAAATTGTAGCAACTGCAGAACAACCTGAGATCACCAATAAAGAATCAAAAGAACGCTTTAACGCCAGAACAATATATTTTCCATATGCAAGGGATGCCGTACATTTTATTTCGGCTGCCTGCCGCAGTTGCGATATTCCGAGCGAGGTCCTTCCGATGGCCGATAAAGAAGATCTGGAACTGGGAAGAAAATATACCGACGGGCAGGAGTGTTTCCCCTTTGTATGCACCCTTGGAAGCTTTCTGAAAAAACTCAGACAACCGGGAACAGATCCGTCAAAAAGCAGCTTTTTTATGCCCGATCATAATGGTCCCTGCCGTTTTGGAGAATACAATAAACTTCACCGACAAGTATTTGATAAACTGGGATATGAAGAAGCAAAAATAGTTCACCCCAGCAACGAAGATGCGTATGCCAGCATTGCACCCGGACAATCGACCCGGTGGAGGAAAAATACCTGGCAGGGAATTGTGGCCGGTGATTTGCTTCGAAAGATGCAGGAACAAACACGACCGTATGAAATTGAAAAAGGGCACACCAACAGGGTTTATGAAAAGTACCTTCAGGAAGCCATTCATTCAGTAGAAAACAACTGCAAAGGACTAACTTCAGTTCTGGAAAGAGCAGCATTGGAATTTAAATCTATCCCCGTCGAAAATCCCGGTAGCAAACCGATTGTTGCCATTGTTGGCGAGATCTTTATGCGCGATAATCCTTATTGTTCGAACTTCCTCGTCGACCGAATGGAAAAACTCGGTGCCGAAACCGTAATGGCTCCTTTTGGCGAGTGGATCAATTATTCCACCATCCGTTTTGTGCGCGATAGCCGTTGGAAAGGAAACATGAAAAACCTGTTAAAAGCAAAAGTTCAGCTTTTCTTTCAAAAAGCAATTGAGAAAAAAATTACAAACAGTCTCAATTCCATTTTCAAATTAACACGGGAAGTGGAAGTGGAAGAAATGCTCGAGAATTGTGGTGAATTCATTCATAAAGATTACGATGGCGACCCGCCACTCGCCATAGGATCGGCCGTATTGCTGGCCGAAAAACAAATTTCAGGCGTAGTAAACATTTTGCCTTTTACATGTATGCCCGGAACAATAAACTGCACGGTTTCACAAAACTTCAGGCAAAAGTATCACGGTCTGCCCTGGGAGAATTTTGCCTATGACGGCAACGATAACATTGGCGTGGATACACGATTCGAGGCTTTTATGTTTCAGGTTAAAGAGTATCACGAGCGTCAAAAACTACTAAAACAGAACTAATTACCGGAATTCACGTATTCTCTTTTGCCGGAATAATCAATTTGCCTATAACTGAGAGTGAACATTTATGCGGATAAATCTCAGGCACGGAAATTGTATTATCAAGATTAAATGAATTGCCATGAAACGACTTCTAACCTATATATTTATATTTGGTGTCATTCTTCTCGCGGCTTGTTCAAGTCCACAATACTTTCACGATACATCAAGTTTCGAACGTCAGAAAGAATTAAAAAATACCCGTTCGGCCAATGTTTTTGGCGATATATTTTTAGGTGTTACCTCGGTTTGCATGGCAGCAGCTTTTGATGGCGAGGTTGAATTTTACCCCACCGAACAGCAATTTAAGAAGATCATTCTTATCAATCCTACCCAAGACACTATGTATGTGAATATGCTGACCGATTTGTACTGGGACGAAAGCAATTACTGTGATTTTATGGACATTCGCATTCCACCAAAAATGGAATGTAAAGTTGTGGTCCCGATGAATGCCAACTACAACCTTTATTTTAGCCCGACACCCGAAAGTCACGACGACGAGATGCTTGAAATTTTCACCAGCGATATTAAACGCATCGCGTTAAAACCGAACTTGACAACACTTGGCGATAACAATAAATAAAGCTTATAACATCACCTTCCAGCCGCTCTTTATTTGCCTAATATTAAAGCTCTTATCCATTGTATTTAAGATCGAATTTTCATAACTTTATTTAACGTCTCCATTCGCAAGCCCGATTTCTCGTGATGTTCAGAGCAAAAAACCAAAAAAAATTAACGTCATGGAGAAACAAGAATTTATTGATTTTGCCCGGGAAAATCCGGCATGTTTTATGGCCACATGCGATGGCGACCAACCTCACGTCCGCACACTAATTCTCTTCTTTGCCGATGAAACAGGTTTCTATTTTGGAACTTTATCTCCCAAGGAAATGTGCCAACAACTGCACAAAAATCCTAAGGTGGAAATTTGCTTTTACAATCATCCGACAGAACTCGCGAAAGCCAAACAAATGAGAGTTACCGGAGAAGTAGAATTTGTTGACGATCCGGCACTCAAACACCGCTTGCACGAAGAAAGACTGATGCTTGACGAAATTGCCGGCAAAAACCTGGAACCCTACTTCGAAATTGTTAGAGTATCGGCCGGAGATATGCATTTCTGGACCATGATGGATGCTAGTCACGAAGCCGAACTGGAACACCTTGTTTTTTGAAAAAGAGGAAACAATCATTTTTTAATTCCACTGAATGTTGGCTTTGTCAACATTCAATACTAAAAAACCAATATCATGAAAAACTTTAAAAATTTACTGAGTTTCTTAACCCTCCTTGCTTTTTCATTTGTGTTTCTACCTGCCTGTAACCAGTCGCCTACAGATATCACCGAACAGATACAAACAGCGAATAATGCTTTTATGGAAGCATTCAACAGCGGCGATGCTCATGAACTAGCCATAAAATACACCGCTGATGGCCAACTTTTCCCAAGTAACAGCGATGTTATAAAAGGACAGGAAAACATTGAAGTCTTTTGGAACGGTGCCAAAGAGATGGGAGTTGCAAAAGCTGAACTTGAGACGACAAAAGCAGAAGCAGTTGGAGCCATGGCCGTGGAAACCGGCCATTACAAACTTTATGCACAGAATGACCAAATGATTGACCATGGGAAATATGTTGTAAGCTGGATGAAAGTAGACGGTAAATGGAAGTTACATAACGATATTTGGAATACCAGTGTACCCGAGTCACCGATAAAGGGAGCCTGGAATTTAGTAGAAATAAAAAACATAAATGATGGCGCTGTGACAAATAGTTTTCCAAATGGTAATGTTCAAATGCAACAAGTAAAAATTTGGACAGATGGGCACTTTTCCTTCACCGGAACTTACGCAATGAATAATGAAACATCGAATAATTACGGTGAAGGAACCTATTCTCTAAATGGAAATATTTACACCGAGAATATTGACTACCATGTTTCAGAACCACTCATCGGCACTTCAATAAAAATGCATATAGAAGTAAAAGGAAATACACTAACCCAAATCTATCCGGTGGATGACAGCGGCAATTACGATGAAAATAATTACTCCATTGAGAAATATGTGAAATTGGACTAAATCTGATTAACAAATAGTCATGAAAAAAATTGAATTCGACTTGAACGGGCCGGATGCGATCAAGCTATCCTGGCTACTGAGTAACGGGCAGGTTTTTATGCTTACCTGCTCCAATGCCGAAAGATCTGTCAATGGCATTATCACAGCCTGTTGGGTAACTCCTACTTCTCATAATCCGCTACTACTGACAGCGTCAATTGGAAATGGGAAAGAGGGCACCGAAGCCTACCGTTTTTGCCACTCGTTGATCAACGAAACCAAAGAATTCGGATTGAACATACCAACACCTGAACTTACCGAAGCACTGTTCAAAATTGGCACAACCCATAGTAATGAGGTGGATAAATTTGCCGAAAGCGGGTTGACTGCCATACCCGGGAAAAAGATAGGTGCGCAGTTGATCTGGGAGTGTTTTATGAATATTGAATGTAGAGTATTTGACCAGTTTGTTACCGGCGATCACACCGTTTTTGTAGCTAAACCGATTGCGGCATATATGAATAGCGATGTAATGACAGATGGTAAATTCTCGGATAAATATCACGACAAGAAAAACCAGGTTCAGATGTGCGATCTGATAACAATGTGGGATATGTGGTAAAATTATTTGAAACAAAAATTGTGAAATTGACAATCCAACCAAAGCAACCGGCGTGGTGGTTCTGGGCCATCACCCTGGTTTGTATAGTTGCAGCCTTGGCCGGCTGGGAAGATGGATATGACCTGGTTATTCTGATAAGCGCCGTACAGGTGATTTTTTTTACCATCAGAGAAAAAAGTTTGTTCGCATTCGATACCCAGGTCAAGTTAGGTTAGTCTACTTTACCTATTCCCTTTTCGGCTTCTGGGAAGGTGCCCGGTTCTATTTCTTTCTTCCCCTCCTGCTTGCGACTTTTATGGTAACTTACTATGATAAGTGTTCCATAGCCATGGCAAAAAAAAGATGCCCTGGAATAGAGATTAAACCTTCAGTTTACACGTAAAAGTCTTATGATCAACCGGCTTACCCGTTGAGGTAGTAATCGACTAAAATTGATCAGGACTAACTGTTGATAACCACGATATTAATTAACAATCGATTTCAGACTATTGTGTCGTATTGTCTTATTTCCTAAATTGTATATAGGACAAAAAAAGAGGGAGGGTATTCCATATCATGAAAACGCAACGCTACAACATCTGGATCATTCTGGCCATTATTTTGCTTTGTGTAACCGCAGTGCTGTTGTTCCCGGTAGCATTCGACAATAAAGAAATTTACAAAGCCATCATTTACCTGTCGATTGGTATTGTGTTGTTACTCTTGTTCTTTCTTATCAAAGTACACGTTTTCGAAACCGATAAATAAGAGAACGGGCTTTATTTTTCATTTCACCAATTAACGGCAGTGCACAATTTTATTGAAATCATTCCTGCACGTCCACCAAATTGTACATCGTTTTATTTTATTATCGCTATTATTATGTCATTTTTGTAGAACCAATTTTAATGGAATGAGACAAAAGCTTTTACTGTTTGTACTGGCACTGGTACTTACCACTATAACAATATCGGCCCGCGAAAAATACGCCATCGTCATTCACGGTGGTGCAGGTGTAATGTCGCGCGATAAAATGAGCGAAGAACTTCGTACTGAATACAAAGCAAAGCTCAACGAGGCACTAGTTTTGGGCAAGAAAATGTTGCAGGAAGGTGCTTCGGCCACAGATGTTGTAGTAAAAGTAATCAACGTTATGGAAGACTCACCGCTATTTAACGCCGGTAAAGGTGCCGTTTTTACCCACGACGGGGTCAACGAACTTGATGCTTCTATCATGGAAGGAAAAACACAAAATGCCGGTGCAGTTTCGGGTGTAAGAGATGTTAAAAATCCGATCTGTGCAGCACGCGCCGTCATGGATAATTCGGAGCATGTAATGCTGAGCGGAGCAGGAGCTTCGGAATTTGCAAAACTTCAGGGCCTCGAAATTGTTCCCAATAAATATTTCTATACCGAAAGAAGGTATCAGTCGTTGCAGCAACTTTTAAAAAAGGAACGCGAACGAACAAAAAAAGACAATATGGGAACAGTAGGATGCGTGGTACTTGATCAGGATGGTAACCTGTGTGCAGGAACATCAACCGGTGGGATGACCAATAAAAAATACGGCCGGATCGGCGATTCACCGATCATTGGAGCGGGGACTTATGCCAACAATAATACCTGCGCGCTTTCGTGCACCGGTCATGGCGAGTACTATATCCGGCTTGGTTTTGCCCGCGATATTTCGGCATTGGTAGAATATAAAAACCTCAGTGTTGCAGAAGCCTGTCATGAAGAGATTAAAAAACTCTCGGAAATGGGAGGAACAGGTGGTGTTATCGGACTTGATGCCGACGGAAATATAGCCATGGAATTCAACACCAGTGGCATGTTCCGGGGATACATAAAATCCTCGGGCGAAAAAGACATTGCGATTTTTAAAAATGAATAATAAAAATAGTAACAGACTTCGGTCTTCCAACTTCTAACTTCCAACTGGAATATGAAATTTCTTTTTCCAACATTTCTTTTTGCACTTCTGGCGATTGCCATTCCGGTGATCATTCACCTGTTTAGTTTTAAACGGCATAAAACCGTTTATTTTAGTAATGTTGAGTTTTTAAAAGACATCAAAAAGGAATCGAAGAAACAGTCGCGGCTAAAACAACTACTGATTCTGGCTGCGCGCATATTGACCATTATTTTCCTGGTTTTTGCTTTTGCCCAACCCTACATTCCTACCGGTGGCGAAACCCAAAAACAGCCCAATCAACTGGTAGCTGTTTATGTCGATAATTCATTCAGTATGAATGCCATTTCTGAACAAGGGCAATTGCTGGAAGTGGCACGAAACAAAGCGCTTGAAATTTGTCTGGCCTACCCCGCCGGAACAAAATTCCGCCTGTTCACCAACGATCTGAAACCCATTCATCAGCATGTATTAAACAAAGAACAGTTTATAAATCAGGTATCCGAAATACAAGCAACGCCGGCAGTTATTTCCTTATCGATGATCTATAACCGCTTTGCCGAACAGCAAACTGAGGATGCCGAAAACACCGATAAAAACCTGTACTTCATTTCCGATTTTCAGCGCACAATAACCGATATTGATGAATTTGAAGCAGATAATATTTTTAGTTATTACCTGCCACTTGTTCCCAACGAGGTGGCCAACCTCTACATCGATTCTTGCTGGGTGGAAGTTCCTGCTCATCGTCTTGGTCAGGAAGAGACAATTTACGTTAGCATCAAAAACAGTTCGAACCAGGATTATCAAAACCTGCCCATTAAAATGTTCCTGAACGACTCGCTAAAGTCGATCACCAATTTTTCGGTGGAGGCGCAGGAAAATATTGTGGCCGAACTGAAGTACAACAACAATTCGAGCGGTTTGCAAATGGGTCGCCTCGAGATAACGGATTACCCGTTTACCCACGACAACAACTGGTACATCAGTTACAAGGTGGATAAAAACCTGAAGGCGCTTGCGATTTACAACAATACCGCAAGTTCGCAGGAAGGGCTGCAATACATTGATGCACTGTTCGAAAACGACGACTATGTGCTGCTCGACCAAATGAACGTACAAAACCTGCAGGTGAACCGTCTTGGTGATTACAACACTATCTTCCTCGTAAACCTTGAAAATTACTCAAGTGGTTTTCTGAACGAGTTGGAAACCGTCGTCGGAGAAGGTACATCAGTGGTTATTTTCCCCGAGATGGGCAACAACACACAGCTGATCAACAACCTGCTTTCGCGTTTCGATGCCAATCAGGTTCTGGGCATTGATTCTACCATACAGGAAATTGCACAGATTGAGTACGACAATGCCTTCTATAAAAATGTATTTAAAAAGCGGGAAGAGAATCCCATATTGCCGGAAATAAAGAACCACCTGCGTTTTGAAAACGCAACACGTAGCGACGAAATGAATTTACTGGCCTTCCAGAATGGCGACAAGGCTCTATCGCAGCTCAGTTACGGCGATGGAAAAGTATGGACATTCAGCTTTCCGATAAACACGGCCAACGAGGATTTTGCCAATGATGTGCTGTTTGTACCCACGCTTTACAATTTTGTTCTGAACAGCCTGCCCAAGCAAGAGATCTCCCTGATTGTAGGCAAGAATAATTTTTACGATCTGCCCGGAAATATTCAGTACAAACTAAACGCTGCTTTCGAGATCGAGAACCTGAAAACCGGAGATAAAATTGTTCCAAACAATACCGTTACAGGCCGAAAAACCCGCCTCGAATTTGGTGGACAAATCGCTAGCGACGGTCACTACCTCATTGAAAACGACGGCGATGTTGTAGCCTCTATGGCCTTTAATTACAACCGTCAGGAATCCGATCTTCGTTATTACAGCGAGGAAGAACTCCAAAACCGCATTGATGAGTTTCAACTAAAAAATGCCACTGTGGTTTCGAAAGTAGAGCGCAATTTCTCGGAAGTGTTGGATGAACTCCAAAACGGCAAACAACTCTGGAAACTGATGATCATTCTGGCCTTGTTTTTCATTCTCGTTGAAGCTCTGCTGGCCCGTTTCTGGAAGTAAACTGGATACTCTGAGAGACTAAACAAGATAAGAATAAAATGCATTACTGCCTTGATGCTTAGATATTCGGGAAATCGTGATTGTGATTGCCAACCGTAATTTTGCCTTTTCCCAATTCATGGGCTGAGGGACAGAAGGATTGAACACTGCAACTGAACTCTAAACTCTGAACCTGAACTCAGAACATTCAACTCCTTTCCCTGACTTTTCTCACTGCTTTTTAACACGAAAAACACGGTTGCTTTTTCAGGCTAAAAATTGTAATTCTGCATAAACTTAAAACTGAAAAGATGACAACATTGACTTCGAAGGATTTTATGGCCAAAGAAGACCAATTTGGCGCACATAATTACCATCCGCTACCCGTTGTTCTGGCAAAAGGCGAAGGCGTTTTTGTTTGGGATGTGGAAGGAAATAAATATTTCGATTTTCTGGCTGCTTATTCTGCGGTAAACCAGGGTCACTGTCACCCCAAAATTGTAAAAGCTTTAACCAACCAGGCCGAAACTCTGGCGCTTACATCGAGGGCTTTTTACAACAACGTTCTGGGCGATTGGGAAGAGTACATGACCAAGCTGTTTGGCTACGATAAAATGTTGCCGATGAACTCGGGTGCCGAAGCCGACGAAACCGCTTTAAAACTCATCCGAAAGTGGGCCTATAAAATAAAAGGAATTCCTGCCGACCAAGCTAAAATTGTGGTGTGCGACGGCAACTTCCACGGACGTACCATCACCATAATTTCCATGTCGTCCGATCCGGATGCTTACAGTGACTACGGACCATACACTCCGGGTTTTGTAAATATCCCTTACAACGATCTGGAACGACTGGAAGCAGAATTAAAAGATCCTAATGTAGCCGGATTTCTTGTTGAGCCCATCCAGGCCGAAGCAGGTGTTTACGTGCCCGAGGATGGATACCTGAAAAAAGCGGCCGACCTGTGCAAAAAATACAAGGTACTTTTTGTTGCCGACGAAGTACAAACCGGGCTGGCCCGCACCGGTAAAATGCTGGCCTGCGACCACGAAGATGTACGCCCCGATATTTTGGTTTTGGGAAAAGCGCTTTCGGGCGGAATGTACCCGGTTTCGTGTGTGCTGGCCGACGACGAGATCATGCTTACCATTAAACCCGGCGAACACGGAAGCACGTATGGTGGTAACCCGATTGCCGCCAAAGTAGCCATGGCTGCGCTCGATGTGCTTCAGGAAGAAAAACTGGTGGAGAATTCCGAACGCCTGGGACAAATCTTCCGTGCTGAAATGAAAGCGATTGACTCACCGCTGATCGAGATTGTTCGCGGGAAAGGCCTGCTGAATGCCGTTGCCATAAAACCCACCAACGGAAAAACCGCCTGGGATGTGTGCCTCGCGCTGAAAGAAAACGGACTGATCGCCAAACCTACGCACGAGCACATCATCCGGTTTACGCCGCCATTGGTAATCACCGAGGAGCAAATGATGGAAGCCATCGACATCATCAAAAAAACATTTAAAGAATTTGAGGTATAAATTACCTTGTTTTGTATTTACCAAAGTGCCATTTGTGAAAACATCTGGCATTTTTTTATTCCACTCATCCACGTTTTAATCAACATGTTTCTGTAAGTGGTTTATTCTGTTCCGGACGTTATTTATTGGATTCGCCTCACAAAACTTGTAACTTTATAGTAAACCTAAAAAACTGATATCATGCCTAAAACTCTGGTAACCTTCTACTCGAATACCGGGAACAACAGATTCCTGGCCGGCGAGATTGCCAAACGCCTGAACTGCGAAATCGAAGAGATTGTACCTGTTATTAATGTTCATCTATTGCTTTTGTCGGGCATTGGACTGGGAAACAAAGCGATAAAAAAAGACCTTTCGGCATACGACCGGGTTATACTTGTTGGTCCGGTGTGGATGGGAAGTTTTATATACCCGCTACGGAAATTTATTTCCAAACACCGCAACGAAGTAAAACAATGGCTGTTTGTTACCTGCTGTGGCAGCAGTTATAAGTTGAAGAAAGACAAATACGGACACGAGATGGTATCCAGAAAAATACGCGACATGTTTCCCGACCTGAACATTAAATGCACAGCTTTACCAATTACAATGACCATGCCCGACGACCTACAGGATGATCCGAAAGCCATGATGGAAACCCGTCTGAGCGAAGCCAATTTCAACGGGCTTTTTCGCGAGAAATTTAATGCGTTGATGACTGAGCTCGTTTGAAGAGAGATAATCAACCATGGTCACTTAATCAGAACCTGCCCGCAACCTGAGTCCCACAGTTAAGGCAGCAGCCCATTTCATCCATATTCTTTTTAGTTGCGGAGTATCCGTCACGTTTTATCAGCAATTGTCTGCAGGCAGGGCAACGGGTTGCCGAACCTTCGGGGTCGTAAATATTGCCGGTATAGACATAATTCAAACCCTTTGAACGGGCGATCCGCCGTGCCTTTCGCAAAGTCGAAAGCGGCGTTCGTGGCCGGTCGGTCATTTTATATGCCGGATGAAAAGCGCTAAAGTGCAGCGGTACATTTTCGCCCAGGTTTTCCGCAACCCACTCGCTCAGTTCATGCAGTTCGCTTTCCGAATCGTTAAGACTGGAAATCAGCAGCGTGGTTATTTCAAGCCACACATCAGTTTCCTGTTTAATGTATTTCAGGGTATCGAGAACGGGAAGCAGGCGCCCTCCGGTGTAATTCTTGTAAAATTCATCGTTAAAGGCTTTCAGATCGACATTGGCCGCATCGATAAACGAAAAAAAATCAGAACGGGCCTGCTCCGAAATATAACCCGCCGTTACCGCCACCGTGTTCAGTTCTCGGCTGTGTGCCAGTTCAGCCACATCACGGGCAAATTCCAAAAATACAACAGGCTCGTTATAAGTAAAAGTAATATGTTGCGTTCCCTTACTCTCAGCAGTACCCACGATCTGTTCCACACTGGTCTCGTACATGGCATTGGTATCGGTGCATCTTGAAATGTGGGCATTCTGACAAAATTTGCAGGCCAGGTTACAACCAATGGTTCCGAAACTCAGCACTGGCGTTCCCGGGTAAAAATGGTAGAGTGGCTTTTTCTCGATAGGATCGACTGCCGGTCGGGTTGTTCGGCCATAAGCGTGCAGCACCACTTCGCCGTTTTTAGCGCCACGTACATAACAAAATCCCCGTTGACCGTCGTGTAGTTTACAATTCCGCGGACACAGGTCGCACTGCACCTTCCCTTCCGGCAAACGGTGCCAATACTTCGTATCAATAGCTGCTGTTTCCATATAATACTCGATAAGATGTGGTAACTTTACTTTACGAAAGCCGACTGAAAATGTTAAAGGTAAAACATCCGAATGTAGCCGGAACCTTTTATCCCCGCGATCCGGAAATGCTGAAACAAGCTGTAAGAAGTTACATTCAGCCGGGAAAAGCAGGCAAAGAAACTCACGGAAAACTAAGCGCACTGATCGTGCCACATGCCGGTTACGTGTATTCGGGACCGGTGGCCGGAGTTGGTTATTATTTACTTTCTCAGCTGCCCCAAAAACCGGCGTCGGTGGCTGTACTGGCTCCCTCCCACTTTTATGGATTTGGGAAAGTAGCCACATTGCAAACAGATGTTTACGAAACACCTTTGGGCCCCCTCCTTATCGATAAAAACACGGTTCAACACCTCCTCGATGCGGAACTTGTAAGCGAAATGCCGGAAGTGTTTGAACAGGAACATGCTCTTGAAGTGCAGTTGCCTTTTATCCGCGAGGTAGCGCCGAGAGCAACGATCATCCCGCTGATTGTAGGGCAAACGCGCGCAGAACAAGTTGAACTCATTATCGACAAACTGATCAAACTCGATGTCTTTATCATTATCAGTACCGATCTGTCGCATTTTCATCTGTACACTGAAGCCTGCGAAATTGATCACCACACAAAAGAACGGATTGAAGCACTCGACTACCAAAGCCTGAACGGAAACATGGCCTGTGGTTTTCATCCGCTGGCCGGCTTGCTGAAATGGACCAAAGCCAACAGTGGCAAGCTTGTTACGCTCGATCTTCGCAACTCGGGCGACACCGCCGGCGATAAAAGCCGGGTGGTTGGTTACGGGAGTTTTGCCCTTTACGTTTAAGGTCGATCCACGTGGGGCACACAATAATCCCTTGTTTTCGAAACACAATCCCCTAGGGGCGCGTAATAATCCCCTGATTTGGCAATATAATCCCCTTAGGGCACAGGATGTGCCCCTGTTTTCACAGAGCAATCCCCAAGGGGCACTTGTCCATCCCCTGTTATCGTAACACAATCCCCGGGGTGCGCATGATAATCCCCTTCTTTCGCAACACAATCCCCATGGGGCGCATGATGTGCCCCTGTTTTCACAGAGCGATCCCCTGGGGGCACGTAATCTGCCCCCAGGGGCGCACAGCAAAAAAACGGGGGACAAAAGCACTTTTCCCTGGATTAGTGAACAGAAAGTGGAAGCGCAAAATAATTGTAGTATTTCATGAAATGAGTTCCCATGGTATCATATTATCTATTTCCTTGTATTTTTACCGCCTGAATATTACTTTGAATGCATGAACAATACATCAAGGCACGATAGGCGTTTACCTGCTGAGTGGGAGCCGCAATCGTTTTTGCAACTCACTTTTCCACATGCCAACAGCGACTGGAGTGATATGCTCGATGAAGCCACACAGTGTTTTGTCGACATCATAAATGAAGCAGCAACCTATCAGCCGGTGCTGGTGGTTTGCGATGATATTGAACGTGTGCGTTCCTTTTTCAGCACCACTAAGAACATTCACTTTACCGTGGCCCCGTCGAACGATACCTGGGCACGCGATCATGGCGGCATCACCGTTTTGGAAGGCGGCAAAGCCATTGTTCAGGATTATATTTTTAACGGCTGGGGGAATAAATTCGAGGCCGGTTTGGACAACCAGATCACCCGTAAATTGTTCGAGAACAAACTTGTTCAGGATTGTGAACTTGAAAGTTTTGATTTTGTACTGGAGGGCGGTTCGATAGAAAGCGATGGTAAAGGAACGATCCTGACCACCACGGAATGCCTGATGGAAAAGAATAGAAATCCCCAATATTCACAAGAGGAAATTGAAAATATCCTGCTAAATAATTTTGGTGCCGATCGTATTTTGTGGCTCAATAACGGCTATCTGGCCGGCGACGATACCGATTCGCACATCGACACACTAGCCCGTTTTTGCAAGGAAGACACCATTGCTTATGTAGGCTGCAACGATACGGAAGATGAACATTTCGAGTCGCTGCAAAAAATGGAAGTCGAATTACAGCAGTTCACACAAGCCGACGGAACACCATATAAACTGGTTGAACTTCCACTCCCCGATGCCTGTTACGACAGTGAGGGAAACAGGCTCCCGGCTACCTATGCCAATTTCACCATTATAAACATGGTGGTTTTAGTTCCGGTGTATGGAGTGTCGCAGGATGAAGAAGCAGTGGAAATTTTAAAAACTTGTTTTCCGGAAAGAGAAATAATACCTGTAAATTGCAGGGTACTGATCGAACAACACGGATCGTTGCATTGTGTGACCATGCAATATCCGGAAGCAGTAAAATTGAATAGTTAGAAGAAGAAACTTTAAAATATATTTTGCACCTTTCTATAGGGCGATGTAAAAAGAAAAAAAGATCGAACTATCAATAATAGCACACCATGGACAAACTAAAAGCAGGACTGATACAACAAAAGCGCACGGCAAACAAAGAAGAAAACCTTCAAAAAAGTTTGGAAGCTATCCGTAAGGCAGCTTCAATGGGTGCCGAATTGGTGGTACTGCAGGAACTGCACGCCAGTCTTTATTTTTGCCAGGTGGAGGATACTTCGCTGTTCGATCTTGCTGAACCGATCCCCGGTCCGGATTCCGATATTTTTGCACAGGCTGCAAAAGAAGCCGGTGTGGTTTTGGTGACTTCGCTTTTTGAAAAACGCGCTCCCGGTTTGTACCACAACACCGCCGTAGTTTTTGAGAAGGACGGTTCAATAGCCGGGAAATACCGGAAAATGCACATCCCCGATGATCCGGGATTTTATGAAAAATTTTATTTCACTCCCGGCGACATGGGCTTTGAACCGATTGAAACGTCGGTTGGAAAACTTGGATTGTTGGTTTGCTGGGACCAGTGGTATCCAGAAGGAGCACGTCTGATGGCATTGGCCGGTGCCGAAGTACTGATCTACCCTACTGCCATAGGCTGGGATCCGAACGATACCAAAGACGAACAACTCCGCCAGTTAGATGCCTGGACCATCTCTCAACGAGGGCATGCCGTTGCCAATGGATTGCCGGTGATCAGTGTGAACCGCGTCGGTTTTGAAGCCGATCCTACCGGAAATTCAGCCGGGATTAATTTTTGGGGAAACTCCTTTGTTGCCGGTCCTCAGGGCGAAATCATCAAAAAATTCGAAGCCGATAAAGAGCAGATCGAAGTGGTTGAAATTGATCGGAAACGCACGGAAGATGTGCGCCGCATATGGCCTTTCCTTCGCGATCGCCGCATCGATGCATACGACGAGCTACTAAAACGATATCGTGATTAAAAGCTTTGTTGAATTATTTTACCGTGCATTCATGATATTGTCGTAAATTGTTCAGAACAAATCATTTATCATGAGAAGAATACTCTTTCTTTCCCTTATAACCGCAACGATTTTTGCCTGTTCTCCCAAAGAACAACAACCCACAGAAACCGGGCTACAAGCTTTTGCCGACTCCATTTTCAAGGCGGACATCGACAGTTCATTTATTGCCGGAGCATCAGTACTGGTGGCCCAGCACGGAAAACTATTGCTCGATAAATCCTACGGCTTGGCCAGTATCGAACTCGGAGTGCCGATTCCAGCCGACGCTTCTTTTGAAATCGGTTCGGTAACCAAACAGTTTACTGCCGCCGCCATACTAAAGTTAAATCAGGAAGGCAAGCTGTCGCTAAACGACGACATCACAAAATACCTTGATTTCGATACCAAAGGAAGAAAGGTTACTATTAACAATTTGCTCTATCACACCTCGGGAATTCCCGGCTACACTGAACTGCCCGAATTTGGAGACCTGAGTATCGAGCAACATGAGAGAGACACTTTATTGCGAGTGGTGGAAAAACACGACTTTCTTTTTGAACCCGGCGAAGCCATGATTTATTGCAATACCGGTTATTTTTTATTGGGATTGATCATCGAGAAAATCAGTGAAATGTCCTACGAAGATTATTTGAACGAAGCTTTTTTTGTGCCTCTCGGGATGGATCACAGCTACTACTGCAGCATTTCGGAACCTGTTACAGGGAAAGTATACGGCTACAGTTATTCGCCCAAAGGTTTGGTACAAAAACCTTATCTCGATCACACCTGGCCCTATGCCGCCGGTTCGTTGTGCAGTACAAAGGAAGACCTCTTAACTTGGCTGGAAGCCCTTCATGGAGGCGGTGTCTTAGATGAATCAGGCTACGAATTAATGACCACTCCAGGTACTTTGAACGACGGCACTCCACTTCGATACGCCATGGGACTCGAACATTTCAAACTATCGGGAAATGAAATGATAGCCCACGCCGGTGGAATAAACGGATTTTTGACCGAAACCCGCTATTTCCCGGGCGCCAATCTTTATGTAGTTTGCCTGGTAAATACTACCGGACCAAAAGGAGCTGGCTATTTTGCCGACCAGCTGACCTGGAAATTACTTGACAAATCGCAACCCGAAGCAATGGACAAAGCAGTCGACCTACAGCATTACACAGGAAAATATTCGGGCCCTGTGCGAGGTCGTGAGGTCACGCTTGATATAGAAGCATTGGAAAATGGTTTTACCCTTTTGCCCGAAGGTTCGGAAGTACCGGATACCATTACAACTTATCTTGGTAACAATGCCTGGGCTGAAGGTTCGGCAATTTACACCTTCACCGACGACAAATTGAAAATTGACATGGTTTACGGGTATTATATCCTGCACAAACTATAAAATCGATTTCAGGTTAAATAAACGTTTGATTATAAAAAAAAGCAGCTCTTAAAGAATAATTTAGCAGATAAGCCCTTACCTTTAAACTTCGCAACCAACTCAACGCTGCCGAAAAGCAATATAAACCGTTAAAAGCATTCATTATGTTTATTTCAATTCTGATTTTTGGATTTTTATTTGGGCTGATCTTACAATATGCAAGTCTGAACAAGTACAATACGATTAGTGGAATGGCTACGCTTGATAACCTCACGGTAGCCAAAGCAATTGCAGTAGCCATTGGCTTGGGAGCAATTTTGCTGAATATTGAAATAGGCCTGGGACTCGCTTCCTTTCATGTTAAACTGCTGATTCTTGGCGGAATAGTTCTCGGAGGTCTTTTGTTTGGAGCCGGAATGGCCATTCTGGGTTATTGTCCGGGAACACTGGCCATCTCGCTTGGCGAAGGATCGCTTGATGCACTACTCGGTATTGTTGGCGGATTGCTGGGCGGCTTGGTTTTTACACTTTTGTTGCCCTCCATCAAAAGTATCCTTGGTCCCGACTTAGGTGCCATTTCTGTTCGTTCACTGATCGATTCCAACGCATTTTTTTACGTCCTGCTTGTCGTCATTGGGCTGGTATTTATAGCTGCAGCATTTTGGTTGCATACTTTCGAAAAACAAAGGAACTACCGCTGGTTGATCGCCGGAGTTCTGCTGGCGGTTTTAAATACCATTGTTTTTTCGCATTTTGGTTCCGACCGACCAATTGGCGCCTCTACCAGCTATCCGTATGTTGGCGACTCACTGTCCGGATTAATTCATAACGACTATTTCATCAAAATAAAAAAACCGGGGCATTGGGAATTGATCTTTTTAGGAGGAGCTTTTCTGGCCGGCCTGATCGGTTCGTTACTTACAAAATCTTTCCAACTTAAACTGGTTCACAAAAATTGGGAAAAATACCGCGGGACCTCAAAAGTACAACGTGCAGTCTGGGCTTTTATAGGCGGTTTCATCCTCATTTTTGGAGCACGAATGGCCGGCGGGTGTACCAGTGGCCATGTAATTTCGGGCGGCATGCAACTGTCCATCAGCAGTTTGATCTTTGCTGTAGTGGTATTTGGAAGTCTCTTATTAACCGGTAAATTATTTTACAAAAGCTGATATCATCGCTAACTTACGGACAAACTTCTCTCAATAAAATTAGTATCATTTTATTGTTAATCCCTGAATATTTACCAAATTTAGGAGCACCAATAAAACCTAAAGACCTTATAAATTTCAAATTAAGCATTATAGTATGAAAAGAATCGCTGCGAGTTTATTTGTATTGTTATTGTTTTTTGTGGGATCGGCACAGGATAAAATGGATTATTTTCTTCCTGATGATGTAAGTTATAATCCGGATATTCCTACACCCGAAGCCTTTTTTAATCAGCAAATGGGCGAATGGCATCTCACTCACGATCAGGTTCTGAATTACATCAAAAAAATTAACATGTTGTCGGATCGTGCTATCATGTATGAATATGCCCGCTCGTATGAAAATCGTCCGCTGGTGCACCTGGTTTTTACTTCGACCGATAATCAGCAAAATCTGGAAGAACTGAAAAAGCAACATTATGAATTTTCGGAACCCGGCAACGACCTTTCAAAAGACAATATTCCTTTGGTGGTTAGCCTGACGTACGGAGTGCATGGCAACGAATCGAGCGGCACGAATTCATCGATACTAACTGCGTACTACCTGGCAGCTGCCGAAGGAGAAAAAATCGATCGTTTATTGGCCAACAACATAATCATTGTCGATCCCTGTCTGAATCCCGATGGATTTACCCGCCACAGTACCTGGGCCAACATGCACCAAAGTGCGGCAGCCAATGGCAATTCCGATTCACGCCAGTTTAGCGAAGTTTGGCCCGGTGGACGAACCAATCATTACTGGTTCGACCTGAACCGCGATTATCTTCTGCTGGTTCACCCGGAAAGCAAAGGCCGCGTTGCCAAATTTCACGAATGGAAACCCAATATTGTTACCGATCATCACGAAATGGGAGCTAATTCCACGTTCTTTTTTCAACCCGGTGTACCCAGCCGGAATAATCCGTTGACACCGGAAAAGAACTACGAACTCACACATAAAATCGCACAATACCACGCTAAATTTCTTGACAAGATCGGTTCGTATTATTTCAGCGAAGAGGCGTTCGACGATTATTACTACGGAAAAGGTTCGTCCTACCCCGATGTAAATGGCTCGATCGGCATTCTGTTCGAGCAGGCCGGTTTCAGAGGGCGAATCAGACAAACCGAAAACGGAACGAAGAAATTATCATTTGCCATAAAAAACCAGTTCACTGCCTCCCTGTCAACACTTGAGGCAGCCATAAACCTGCACGATGAATTACTCGATATGCAAAAAGATTTCTATGCAACTGCGCTGGATGTAGCTGAAGAAAATACGGCAAAAGCTTATGTTTTTGGCAGCGCAACCGATAAGGTAAAAACGCAGTTGTTTATTGATCTGTTAAATCGACACCAGATTGAAGTTTACGAGAACAGCAAAGACATAAGCATCGATAACAAGGAATTTGAAAGCGGCAGCAGTTTTATTGTTCCTGTAAAACAAAAGCAGGCCCGATTGATTCTTTCTCTATTCGAAGAAGTAACTTCGTTCGCCGATACTACTTTTTACGATGTTTCTACCTGGACAATGCCACTGGCTTACGATCTGAATTATGCCAAAATCACGGGCACCAAACAAATTTCACTGGGTGATCCGGTTAAGGCTGAAAAGATTAATGGCCGGGTAATCGGAGGTAAAAGTACATTGGGCTATTTATTCCGATGGAACGAATACTCCTGCCCTACCGCTTTGTATCATTTGCAAGCGACGGGTTTACGTGCCGAAGTAGCGACAGAGAAATTTTCCTTTAACATCGATAACAAGGAAGAAGACTTTAAATACGGAACGATATTGGTTCCGGTGAGCGACCAGAATAAAAGCGAGGCTGAACTCTTTGCCCTGATAAGCGAAATTGCCCGAAATACCGGAGTTGATTTCTATGGACTTTCCACCGGATTATCTCCGGAAGGCATTGATTTGGGGAGCAACAGATTTGCATTATTGAGCAAACCCGAAGTGTTGATGTTTGTTGGCGATGGCGCCAGAAGCAGCGACGTTGGCGAAATCTGGCACCTCTTCGATCAACGGTACCATATACCGTTAACCCTGGTTGAAAGCAACCGTTTATCGCGCACAAACCTGAACCGCTACAATACAATAATCCTGGCCGGAAATTTTCGGGGATGGAACAATAACGAGATACAAAAACTAAAAACCTGGGCCGAACAGGGCGGAACTTTGATTGCCTCTAAAAGCGGAGCACGCTGGGCTGCCCAAAACGGTTTTGGAAAGAATACCTTTAAAAAGCAGGTAAAAGCCGATACAACCATCTACCAAAGTTACGCTGAGCGCGGAAAAGAACGCACATTAAACCTGGTCAGTGGTGCGATCTTTAATGCCAAAATGGATCTGACTCATCCGCTTTGCTATGGTTACACTGATAATGAGATCGCAATTTTTAAAACGGATAATTCAGTGGCGAACTCATTGGAGAAAAAATACATTGAGCCCGTCAAATTCACTTCTTCGCCTTACAGAAGCGGCTGGGTTTCGGAGCCTAACCTCGAACGTATTAAAAATGCGCCGGTGGTGAGTGTTGAATCCATTGGTCGAGGAAAACTGATCAGTTATCAGGACAATATGAATTTCCGTGGCTTTTGGCTGGGAACTGCAAAATTGTTCTCAAATTCGGTGTTTTTTGGAAATATAATTCAGTAAGATCATGCTAAAATGAAATCTGTTCAACTAAACCAATTAACCAAGCTTTTTTATTTTGTCCTTCTGTCCGTGCTGACTCTAAGTGGTTGTAAACAACCGCAGGAAGCTGAAAGACCAAATATCCTCTTCTGCATAGCCGACGACTGGGGTTGGCCGCATGCTCCGGCTTATGGCGATTCGGTGATAAAAACACCAACTTTCGACAGACTTGTAAGCGAAGGTGTTGTTTTTGAGAATGCCTTTGTGGCTAGTCCTTCGTGTACTCCAAGCAGAAACTCCATTCTAACCGGTCAACACATTTGGCGGCTGGAAGAAGGTGCAAACCTTTGGTCCACACTCGACCGTAAATTCCCGGTATTTCCGCTTCTCTTGCAGAAAGCCGGTTATTTTGCCGGATCGTGGAGAAAATCGTGGGGTCCCGGGGACCTTTCGGCCGGTGGCTACGACAGCATTCATCCCACAGGGAAAGTCTACACAAAAGGATTCAAAGCTTTTCTGCAAGACCGCCCTGATGGCAGTCCATTTTGCTTTTGGCTTGGGGCTTCCGATCCTCACCGCCCGTATAAAAAAAATAGTGGCAGGGAATCGGGTATCAATCCGGATAAAATATCTGTTCCGCCATTTCTTCCTAATGTAGAAGAAGTAAGAAATGATTTTGCGGATTATTATTACGAAGTACAACGTTTTGATGCCGATGTAGCTGAAGCCATTCGTTTGCTCGATAGCATCGGAGAACTGGAAAATACAATTATTGTGATGACCGGCGATAATGGTGCACCGTTTCCGCGCTGTAAAGCCAATCTCTACGATATGGGAGTACATGTTCCACTTGCCATTAGCTGGGGGGAAAAAACCATACCTCATGTAAGCAGTCAACCCGTAACCCTGGTTGACCTGGCACCAACTTTTCTCGAACTTGCAGGTGTAGAAGTACCCGAACAGATGACCGGTAAATCACTAAAAACCGTTTTACTTCAACAAAAAGATAATAACAATGACGAATCTTTTGTCGTATACGGCCGCGAAAGACACACGCCAGCGCAGGCTGCACCTTCGATGGGTGGTTACCCGGGCCGGGCAATCCGCACAAAGGAGTATTTATACATCCTGAACTTTTTCCCGGATCGCTGGCCCGCCGGTGCTCCCGATGGTGCTACTCACCCGATGAACAACTTTGCCGATTGTGACAACGGCCCAACAAAATCGTTTTTACTCGAAAATTATTACCATCCCAAATACCGGATTTTTTACGATCTCTGTTTTGCCAAAAGGCCACAGGAAGAGTTGTACGATGTAGCTGCCGATCCTTATCAGGTGCACAATCTTGCCGTGGATGCTAAATTTCAAAATATCAGGGATAGTTTGGCCAGTTTGCTGATGGATGAATTGCGTCGGACAGGAGATCCCCGTATTTTAAAGAACGGAATTGAATTCGATAAATATCCTTATCGTGCGGGTTATAAGCTTAATGTGACAGAACATTCAAAAAGGTAATTTGCATTTTCTTCTTACCTGAAGTTAGGATTGACAATCATGTTTGCTAACTTCGGGCTTATCCATGTTTATTTCACGGAATGAATATAATTCTCAGCATAGGAATTTTAATATTTACCGGTTTCATATTGGGCGAGTTGGCCGAGAAAATAAAGCTTCCACGAATTTCCGGATATATTTTGGCAGGCATCCTCCTCAATCCCGATTTACTGGGCATTGTCTCCGATAAATTTGTAGCACATACCGATCCCCTACTTTCTATTTCCTTATCATTCATCACCTTTTCGATAGGTGGTTCTTTGTCGGCCAAAAACCTTAAAAAAACAGGGAAAAAAATTTTATTATTGACACTTGCCGAAGCATTGTTTGCCTTCCTGTCCGTTTTTGTATTTATGTTTTTAAGCCTGCAGTTTTTCATCACGCTTTTCGATTCGGTTTTTGTGAACATTGCCGTAAGTCTTTTACTGGCTTCTCTTGCTGCACCTACTGATCCCTCTGCGACTCTGGCGATTATTCATGAATACAAAGCAAAAGGTGAAGTAAGCTCGTCGATGCTCGAGATTGCAGCCTTCGATGATATTGTTGGCATTGTAATTTACACCCTGGTAACCACATTTGCGGCCTTCTTTCTGGGAAACTCCATTGTTGATTTTGAATCGAGCATGCTCGAAATGGGAAAGGGAATCGGCGGGGCAATTTTAACCGGAGTTTTGGTCGGATATGCATTTAACTTTCTTGTTAAATGGTTCCGTAAACAGACCGAAGGATCGCTCATCGTTCTTACTTTTGGATTAGTGCTGCTGAGTTACGGTATCTCGGAGTTTTTTGGATTTGAATCCTTATTGGCAACACTAACATTGGGTGTAATGGTTGTGAACTCTAATCCGCTTGCCGAAAAAATCCTGAAATTAATCGAACGTTATACCGATGAACTCATCTTTGTCGTGTTTTTTACGCTTTCAGGATTACACCTGCAACTCGCTTCCATTTCGGGTAGTTTTGTTTTGATCGTGATTTACATTGCAGCCCGCGCAATTGGCAAATTCTCAGGAATTTATACGGGTTCAGTTTTACTTAATGCCGATCCTAAGGTAAAAAAATATGCTGCCGGCGGGCTGCTTCCTCAAGGTGGCATTGTCATCGGGCTGGCACTGCTACTCACCAACGAAAGCATTTACGACAAAACAGCTTCAATGATCATTGGTATTGTGATTGGAGCCGCGTTAATTCATGAGATCGCAGGCCCCATTGCATCAAGGTTTGTGTTGAAAAAAGCCGGTGAAGTCTCCTGAACAGTTTTCTTCAGTTCTCCTTGCCGGAATATAGATGATACTTTTAAGCTAAAAGCGAAATACGGCTATTCGTAGCTATTGGCAATCACCAATCGTGGCTGGCCTTTTACGCGCTCACGTTTCACTTCGTAATCGCGGGTATAGCTTATTACCGAAACGCCCTGGTTCATATAACCGCCAAACTGCGAATATTTCTCGAAATGGTAATTCCCCTGTATCAGATCGACATGAAAATAAGGTAAACAATCGGCAAATTCTTTCCCAAATCCCGAAATGGCTTTCAGGAAATATGAAGTGACATCGTAACCTTGTATGCCAAAGTTATCAGGCTCTGTTCCATAATTCGTTTTAAAATCTTCGATAAAAGCGATGGTATTCTGATTGGAATAATCGATCCAGTACGGTGCAATGTATTTCAACTTCAGGTTGTGGAAATGATCGATCTGGATACTCTGGAAACTCGGGAACCGATGCGAACCGATCAAAGTTATGGAATAATCGCTGGCCAGATTGTTCACGTTTGAAATGGCAATGCTTAAACTTCCTTCGTTAGAATCAGGAATGTAAACCACATTTTCTTTTGATTTCGACATGATTCGGCGTAAACCAAAAGGCCCTTCATTTTTGAAATCGTAAATCGTAAAGTTCACTCCTTCGCGCTGACTCATCAAACCTGCATTAAAAAACTTTTCCTGAAGCAAATTCACCAACTTACCCTCTTCGGTTCGGCTGTAATCCTCAGTTTTCAGAACAATAAAATTGCTGTTGTAATATTCTTCTGCCACCATTTCAGCTGTTTCAACTCCCAGGTATTCTCTCGATGGATTCACCTGAAAATAATACGGATTCGTTTGGATCAGCCGGGATTGCGATGCCAGCGGCGAAACCATCGGGATACGGTTTTTAGCCGCTATTTGCGACACAGGCGCCTGAACATCGGGATAAATCGGACCAATAATAAGATCAGTATTTAGAAAGTCGGGATCTGAAATGTATTGCAAAATAGAATCGGCACTCCTTTGTGTATCGAAAACTTTCAGCTGAACATCCCTTCCTTGAAGTTTCAGATGGTCCAATGCAAGCAGAACGCCTTCGTAGAACTGAACAAAGTTTTCGGTGTTACCATAAAACTTTTTGAAAACTTCGATGTGTTCCACCTCGATGGTGTCCTGGAAAGTGGTATCTGCCATAAAATCCACAACATTCCCGGTAAACTCTTCCTCGGCCTCGGTGGCCAGTAATGTTGAATCAATTACGGCCTCCCGGTTCAGCGTATCATTCGCCTCAAGAAACAGTGGCAGAAACAACACCACATTGTAAGTTTGCTGATCAAACGATCTGGTGTAATCGGGTCGACAATCTTCCGGAATTTCCACAGTAAGATCCACTTTATAAAAGTCTTCGTCGGGTTCCGGAACTGTCGGCTCGTCAGAAATGACCTCGTTCTCGCTTTCAGTATCTTCCGGCGTTTCTTCCATTTTAACAGGAATCAAAATATTTTCTCCCTCTACTAATCCGCGTTGTTCCAGCAGCGGATTGTATTTTTTAAGATCAAGAATACTTACGTCAAACTGTCGGGATAAACCATACAACGTTTCGCCCTTTTGAACATGATGCGTATTAAACGCTTCATCATTAAAAGGCTTCACAAGCGGCTCGGGTGCATCCTGAACCGGGATTTTAATAACCGCCCCGGCCGGGAAGCCGGTATTCAGGATCGGGTTTAAGGTCTTTAATTCAGCTTCCGACACTCCATAACGGCGGGTAGTTCCCCAAAGTGTCTCCCCCGATTCAATAATATGCTCGAGATATTTTCCCGAAAACTCATTCTTTGCAGGCTGAACTTCTTCAACGGTTTCTTCTTCCTTCTTTTTCGGAATATAAAGTACCGATCCGGCTTTCAAGTTATTGGCATTAGGATTTATACGCAGGAGTTCGGTCTCTGAAACTTCATACTTTTTTGAAAGCGAGTAAAGTGTTTCGCCCGATACAACTTGGTGTGCAATCATTTCAGGTTCAGCCGTACCTGCTATAGTTTCTGGTTCCTTTTCTATAGGCGCATTCCAATAAGGGATTTTAAGGATTGTACCCCTTTTAAATTTCTTTTTATCCGGGTTGTATTTATACAATTCTTCAACGGTAATTCCATTTTCCTTGGCAACGAAATAGGCTGTTTCTCTGCGCGATTGAATTTTGTATGGTTTAAAACCATCGGGGTCACCTTTTTGCTGCGACTCTGCAAGCGACAGATCGGCTCCTTCCTTATAAGGTATTTTTAGTATGTCGCCAATACTTGGTCCTTTTGCCAAGCCGGGATTGTGCTTTTCCAGCTCTGCACGATCAACCTTATACTTTTTGGTAAGCGAATAGATCGTTTCGCCTGTTTTCACCTCGTGCAATATAAATTTCTCGCCACTGATTACAACAATTTCGTTTTCACGCAGGTTTTGTCCCGAAACAGGTTCAATCCCAACAAAAAGCAGCGATATAAATATTACGCTAAGTATGAACTTCATGAAATACTAACTTAAATAATTGGCCAAAATTAACAAATAATACCCAACACAAAAGAAACGAGTGATTTTGAAAATAATTTCGTAATATGCAGTAATCGCATAAAAATTTATGACTTGTTAATAAGGCCGCCTTTTTAGGGTATAAAAGCACCACTTTTGAGACTATATTTTTACTTTTGTCGTTTTACCACTTTAAAGTTTATCAGATGCAAGAAAAGATTTTGATCCTGGATTTCGGATCACAATATACTCAGTTAATCGGACGCAAAATTCGTGAACTAAATGTTTATTGCGAGATCCATCCATACAATCATTACCCTGAAATTGACGAGAGTGTAAAAGGAGTTGTTTTATCTGGCAGCCCATTCTCTGTTCGGGATGAAAATGCCCCGCACCCCGATCTTTCTGAAATTAAAGGTAAACTGCCGGTTTTGGGAGTTTGCTATGGCGCACAATACATGGCCCATTTTTATGGTGGAGAAGTGGCTCCGTCGGACACACGCGAATATGGCCGCGCCAATCTGGGATTTATCGATCACGACAATATTTTGTTTAAAGATATCAGCCTGCACACCCAGGTGTGGATGTCGCACGGCGATACCATCGTTCGACTTCCGAAAAATTATAAAGTTATCGCTTCAACTGAAGATGTAAACTATGCGGCTTTTAAAGTAGATGGCGAAAACACCTGGGCGATACAGTTTCACCCTGAAGTTTATCACACTACAGAAGGCAAGCAACTACTAAAAAACTTTGTTTCCGATGTTTGTGGCTGTGAGCAAAACTGGACCCCGGATTCTTTTGTAGAAACTACTGTCAAAGAGTTAAAAGAACAATTGGGAAATGATAAAGTGGTGCTTGGTTTATCAGGTGGTGTTGATTCGTCGGTTGCAGGTGTACTGCTGAATAAAGCCATCGGTAAAAATCTCACCTGTATCTTTGTTGACAACGGTCTGCTCCGAAAAAATGAATTTGAGGATGTTTTGCATTCCTACGAGGATATGGGATTAAATGTTATTGGCGTTGATGCCCGCCAAAAATTCTGGGACGACCTTGCCGGGATTACTGATCCTGAGCAGAAAAGAAAAATTATTGGCCGCAATTTCATCGAAGTTTTCGACGAAGAAGCCCATAAAATAAAAGATGTAAAATGGTTGGCACAGGGAACGATTTACCCTGATGTGATTGAATCGGTTTCAGTGAACGGACCGTCAGCCACCATTAAGTCGCACCACAATGTTGGCGGACTTCCCGAAAAAATGAACCTGAAAGTGGTTGAACCGCTAAAGCTGCTTTTTAAAGATGAAGTTCGCCGGGTTGGAAAAGCCATGAACATTAAACAGGAGCTGCTGGGGCGTCATCCTTTCCCGGGTCCCGGACTTGGTATTCGGATTCTTGGCGACATAACTCCTGATAAAGTAAGAATGCTGCAGGAAGCTGATCACATTTTTATTAACGGATTGAAAAACTGGGGACTTTACGATGAAGTTTGGCAAGCCGGTGTGATGTTATTGCCGGTTCAGTCGGTTGGTGTGATGGGCGACGAGCGAACCTATGAAAACACAGTGGCTTTGCGGGCTGTTACCTCAACCGATGGCATGACGGCCGACTGGGTGCACCTCCCCTACGACTTTATGGCTAAAATGTCGAACGAGATTATTAATAAAGTAAGAGGAATCAACCGCGTAGTGTACGACATCAGTTCCAAACCACCTGCAACAATCGAGTGGGAATAATTGTTAGGGTTTTATCTCAGGCTATTTAGTGATAGTCGACAGCTTAAAGAAACAAATCATGAAAAAAAATTCATTTACACAAATCAGAAAATTGGGTATAAATATTTTATTGGCACTTGCATTAATAATTCCGTCGATACAAAGTTCGGCACAGGAATCAGTGCAGGAAAATCAGCTTAAGTTTGCACGATTGCTTCGACTGGTCGACGGCTATTATGTTGATTCAGCCAATGTGACACAATTAACTGAAGACGCCATTGTGCATCTTTTAGGCGAACTCGATCCGCACTCAACCTACATTTCAAAGGAAGAGGTTGAAAAAATGAATGAGGGCTTAAAAGGAAATTTTGAAGGGATTGGAATCTCTTTCAACATATACAAAGATACTTTGCTGGTAACAACTACCATTTCAGGCGGACCTTCCGAAAAAGTGGGTTTGCGTGCCGGTGACCGAATTGTTGATGTAGATGGGAAAAATATTGCCGGAATCGGGCTAAAAAATTCCGACGTTTTTGATATGCTTCGTGGCGATAAAGGCACTGAAGTGAACCTCAAAGTTCTTCGCAGAACAGAACCGGAGTTACTTGAGTTTAGTATTATAAGAGACAAAATACCGATTTTTAGTCTTGATGCTTCGTACATGCTCGATGAATCAACCGGCTACATCAAATTGAATAAATTCTCTGCAACAACAAATGAGGAATTCGAGGCTGCCATGAAGGAACTGAGCCAGGACAACCTGCAAAATCTTATTCTCGATCTTCGTGGAAACGGTGGCGGTTACCTCAGAACAGCCATTGAAATCTCGGATCAGTTCTTAAAAGACGATCAAATGGTGGTTTACACTGATGGGTTGAATGATCCCAAAAGAGATTACAAAGCTTCGCCGAAAGGCTTATTTCAAAAAGGAAACCTGATCGTTCTTGTAAATGAAGGATCGGCATCGGCAAGCGAAATTGTTTCCGGAGCTGTTCAGGATTGGGACCGTGGACTTATCATCGGACGTCGTTCGTTTGGTAAAGGTCTGGTTCAAAAACCATTCTTCTTAACCGATGGTTCGATGGTGCGACTCACTACCGCCCATTATTACACACCAAGCGGCCGCTGTATTCAGAAACCCTATGAAGAAGGGCTCAGCGAATACCGAAAAGACTACGCCAGCCGCTTATCGAACGGTGAAATGTTCAGTGCCGATAGTATCCATTTCGACAACAAATTAAAACACCATACTCTCGTAAACGGCAGAAACGTTTATGGCGGAGGCGGTATCATGCCCGATATTTTTGTTCCACTTGATACTTCAAGCCATTACGCTTACCTAAACAAATTGCGCCGCAAAAATGTGACGTATAATTATGTACTTGATTATGTCGACAGCAACCGTGAAAAGCTGAAAGAGGAGTATCCCGATTTTGAAGCATTTAACAAAGATTTTAAAATATCGGATGAGGTGATCGATGAAATTGTGTTGCGCGGCCAAAAAGAAGGCGTTGAAAAAGATGAAGAAAGCCTGAATTGGGGCATCACAAAACTGAAAGAAGAGTTAAAAGCGTACATTGCCCGCGACATGTATTCAAGAAACGACATGTTCAAGGTTTTAAACGAGGATGACGATGTTATTCTTAAAGCACTTGAAGTGTTGAAAAATCAAAACGAATACAACAACCTTTTAGTGACAACCGAATATTAATCTATGATCGCGATCGTTCAGGAATGGCTCCTTGGTAATAAAACAGAGGTACTGGGGGCCATTCTTGGTGTTTTATACATTTATTTTTCCATCAAACAAAATATACTTACCTGGCCCACAGGATTGCTCACTTCAGCATTGTATGTTGTTGTTTTCTTTCAAGCCAAACTTTATGCCGACATGGGCTTGCAGGCGTACTACGTCGTAATAAGCATTTACGGCTGGTATTTTTGGCTGAAAGGGAAAAAGCCACAAGAGAAGGAGCAGGTTCCTGTTCGAGTGAGTTCCAGAAAGTTAAAATACTTATTAATTGCAGCCTCAGTTGTTTTATACGTTCTAATTCTATTTATTTTGGTGAATTACACTGATTCCGACGTGCCACACATGGATGCCATGACAACTGCACTAAGCATTGTAGCGACCTGGATGCTGGCTAAAAAATACATTGGCCACTGGCTAATCTGGATTTATGTTGATGCAGTTTCTGCCGGTCTGTATGTTTACAAAGGTCTTTGGCCAACAGTAATCTTATTTGTAATTTACACCGTTATGGCCGTTCTGGGTTACCTGGAATGGAAAAAAGATTTAAACCGACATTGAATCACCAATCCAAAATAGTAGCCATTACAGGAGCTGAGTCGACAGGAAAAAGCTCGCTTGCACAAGCGCTTGCAAAACACTACGATGTACCTTTCGAGCCTGAATTTGCTCGCGACTACATTCTGGAACTCAACAGGCCATACTCATTTGAGGATGTTGAATTCATTGCCAGGAAGCAGGTTGAACGCTTCAATTTAAAGAAGAACTCATCTCATCCCGTAGTTTTTCTCGATACCTGGTTGCTTATAACCAAAATCTGGTTTAAAGTGGTTTACAACCAAATTCCGGATTGGATTGAACAAGAAATACAAAACGCAAAAATCGACCTGTTTCTGGTGTGCGATACAGATCTACCCTGGGTAGCCGATGCGGTACGTGAAAATGGTGGAGAGAATCGCAAGAAGCTGCAAAAAAAATACATAGAAGAGATTGAATACCATCATTTTCGGCATGTGATTATCCGGGGGAGTGGACAAGAACGCGTTGATAATGCCATCACAGAAGTGGACCGCTTGATTAAATAAATCAACAAAAAACAATTTATTTCGTTCTAACACTAAATTGTCGAGCTTTTGTATTTAGCTTTGCTACATAGATTACAATTATGACCACAAATAATTTTGATACACGAATAGTCAGTACCATAGAAGAGTTAAGTAATCCGGAATCTTATAAGCTTGTATGCCATGAACATTTAAAGGGAGAACCTTTACCATCGAACAAAAATATAGCCCGGATCATTGAACTGGTCCGCGAGATACTTTTCCCCGGATATTTTGCCAATACCACCTTACGCGAAGGAACAACCAAGCATTATATGGGTGTTTATGTCGATGAACTTTGCACTTTGCTCAGCGGAGAAATTCTGGCTGGTATGTGTTTCGAATGTGAAGATGATACCACCAACAAGATCTCCAAACATACAGCCCGAGCCGAAGAAAAAACTGTTGAATTGGTGGAATTTCTACCGGAATTAAGGAGTTTACTGGTGAAGGATGTTGAGGCTACTTTTATAAATGATCCTGCGGCAAAAAACTTTGGTGAAGTCATTTTTAGCTATCCGGGGATTCGTGCGATCACCAACTACCGACTTGCTCATAAGTTATTACAGTTACAGGTGCCTCTTATTCCGCGAATCATTGCGGAAATGGCGCACAGCGAAACGGGTATCGATATCCATCCAAGGGCACAAATCGGAGAAAGTTTTACCATCGACCATGGTACCGGAGTCGTCATTGGTTCGACTTGTATTCTTGGGAATAATGTAAAAATCTATCAGGGAGTAACTCTGGGTGCTAAAAGTTTTCCTGTTGATGAAAACGGAAATCCGATCAAAGGTATCCCGCGACATCCAATTGTGGAGGACGATGTTGTAATCTACGCCGGAGCAACAATCCTGGGTCGTGTTACCATTGGAAAAGGCTCTGTTATTGGCGGTAATGTCTGGGTAACAAAAGATCTTCCGGCAAATTCATTTGTAGTCCAGAAACGAGCCAAAGATCTGCCATACACCGACGGTGCAGGCATATAATTTTAATTTCACTTATTTTGAAGGATTTTCAACTAATCGCAAAAACTCTGGCCGGACTTGAAGATGTTCTGGCGAAAGAGGTAAAAAAACTTGGAGGAAAAAATGTTCGTCGTGGAAAACGTGCCGTTTTTTACGAAGGTGATCTTGAACTTGTTTATCGGTCGAATTACCACCTGCGAACCGCACTTCGCATTTTAAAGGAAATAGAACGTTTCCAGTTTAAAAATGTCGACCAGTTTTATTTGAAGTGTAAAAATATCAACTGGTCAAAACATTTAACACTTGAGCAAAATTTCAGAATCGACAGTGTGGTGGTTAATTCCCGCGATTTTCGGAACTCCATGTTTGCTTCCCTAAAAGTAAAAGATGCAATCGCCGATTACTTTCGCGAAAAAACAGGTAAGCGACCAAATGTAGATACCGATCAACCGGATATCATTATCAACGTTCATATATTTAATAATAATTGCACGCTTTCGATCGATAGTTCAGGCGAGTCGCTCCACAAACGAGGATATCGTGTAAAGCAGGGAGATGCACCGCTTAGTGAGGTTCTTGCTGCTGGAATGATTCTACTGGCTGGTTGGTATGGCAATTCCGACTTTATGGATCCGATGTGTGGTTCGGGAACATTGGCCATTGAAGCAGCGATGATCGCACAAAACATTCCGCCTGCGAAATTCCGTAAAGAATTTGCTTTCCAAAACTGGAACGACTACGATCAATTGTTATGGGATAAAATAACCGAGCCTTCTCCGAAAAGAGAATTCCGGCATACCATTTATGCTTCTGATATTTCGGGGAGCAATTTATTAAATGCACAAACCAATGCACGCAGAGCAATGGTATTTAATAAGATCAAATTTCAAAAATCAGATTTTAAGGATTTGGAATCGGAGTTCGAAAACGGCACCATTATTACCAATCCTCCTTATGGAGAAAGGCTGCGTCCGGATGATATCAATGGATTGTATCAAATGATTGGAGATAAACTCAAGAAAGATTTCGCAGGCAGTGAAGCCTGGATCCTTAGTTCATCTATTGATAGTATGAAGTACTTTGGATTAAAACCAGATTCAAAACTGGAATTAATGAATGGCGCACTAAATTGCACTTATAATAAATATGAACTATTTAGGGGAAAGAGAAAAATTAGATGAGGTTGCCACTAAAAACACCAAAAGGGAATTAAAACGCGTCCCGTCTTAACCCCCTGTACTAACAACTTAATTGGTTCTGTATATAGGCTTGTTCTTTAATTTTCTTCCAAGTCAAAAACGTCTCTGGGACGAGATTTAGGTTTTGAATCTACTCCACCTTTTACAGTGTTCATTTCTTCGTTTGATAAAACGTCAAAACCTAAGCTTTTGAAAGTATTTTCTGTTGTTTGTCCCTGTACCCTTTTCATCGTAATATAGATTGATTTGTTAAACTTTATAAATACACATTCACTTATATATTCTAAAAAGAGCAAAAAGGTAACCCCCTATTTTTGAAAAAAATTAAAAAACTTCTATTTTGGTATCGAAAATCACTCATCCTAATGAAAAAAACAGGGAAACTTTACCCATTACTTTTTCTTACTTTTCTCCCTGCATTTCTTTTTTCTCAAACGAACGAAGTTGAATTGTATAAACAAAAGGCAGCAGAAGTCTATTCTATTGGAAGAGACTTATCCTTCGAAGGAAATCATGTAGAAGCTCTTGACTCATTTAAACTTTTTTTAAATTTTCGTAAAAAAGCCTATGGTGAAAATGATTATATGTTAGGAGCGGCCTATTCCGCTATTGGAATTAGCTATTTTAACCTTGGTGAAATAGATAAAGCTTTGGAGTTTTATGAACTAGCAGAACAAAGTTATTACCTGAGGGATAAACCAAGTTTAGGTTCATTAGCAGCTTTGTATCGAAATATTGGCAATGTCTATAGAGCAAAATTAGATTATAACATGGCATTAGAATACTCTATGCAAGCGTTAACATATAGGCTCCAAGAAAATCAAGATGATAAATATTATATATATGAAGCTTATTACGGTATTGCTGAAGTCTATTATCTTATGAATAATTATAAGAAATCTTTGGAAATTCTTATGACTAATTATGAAGAAACCGATGATTTCAATAAGATTTATTTTTCTGAGCTTATTGCTATTATATACCAGGAAATTGACGAATACGACAAAGCTGATCAGTATTACACCAACACAATTAATCTAATGATTGATTATTTTGGCTCGGAAGATATGCAACTTGCCATTGAATACCTAAACTATGCTGAATTCTATGCTGAAATAAAAGACTTTGATAATGGAATAGCAGCATTGCGCAAAGCATATGAAATTATTTCAAATAATCAGTCGAATAAAGGCATTGAGCTAAGTTCATATTATGAATACATGGGTGATTTATACCGAAATAAACAAATAGAAAGCCCTAATATCTCCATTTTCAGAATCAGGAAGAAGCAGAATTTAAATGATGCTATCAAATGGTACAACAAAAGTCTACAGGCCCTTTATACGGAAGATTTTGAACTCCAATTAGAAAATTTATCGATTGACAATTGCTTATCTTTTAATGAAGCCATTGTTCTACTCAAAACCATGGCCGACACTTACAATGAAATGGCTTTGTTGGATAAAGAAGAAAAAACTGCGTTCTACACTGCATCGTTGGATAAAGCCTTGCGTTATTATAAAGTAATTGGTAATTTAATTCAACGCGCAAGAATGGAGATTTCGAGCGATGAAAGCAAGATCCAACTGGCTACATTGGAGTATGAAACGTTTACCAAAACCATTGAAACGGCATACCTGGCCTATGAAGTCAGCCACGATGACAAGTACCTCAGTCTGGCGTTCTTAAACTCGGAGCAAATAAAAAGCAGTGCTGTTTTTGATAAGATCTCAAACGATCTGGCACAGGAAAACAGCCTTATTCCAGACAGTTTGCTCGAATTGGAGAGCAAGCTTAACAACACCATATCCATTTATAACGAAAAAATATTTCAGGAAAATAGTTACGATGATGCGGATTCGGCACTGCTGCAGGAATATAACGACAAGATCTTTGAGGCCACTCGTCAGCGCGATGAATTAAATCGTTTTCTGGAATCGGAATACCCCGATTATTATGACCTGAAATATTCGAAGTCGATGCTAACTATTGATGACGCCAGGAATAGGATGGATAAGAAAGATGCGATACTGGAGTTTGTATTTAGCGAAAACGACTCTATAAATGAGCTATTTACTTTCCTCATCACAAAAGACAAAAAATACTTTTTACGACAACCGATCAATAAAGAAAAAGAGGCTTCGCTTGAATACGTGTACAATTTTATGAGCACAAAAAACTACCTGCTTACACAAAATGAGGATTCAAAAGCATTTTGCAGTGCGGCCTATCAAAGTTATTTACTCCTGATTGCTCCTTTCGAAAACGACCTCATCAATAAAAATTTAACCGTTGTCCCTGATGGCAAACTCAATTACATCGCATTTGACGGACTGATAAAAACCATGCCGGACACCAGTGGCTTTATCGACTTTTCGAAATTGGATTACCTTGTACGTCATTTAAATGTGAATTATGCCAATTCCGTTAATATCTTATTAAAGTACAACAGCAGTAACAGAAATATAAAAAATAAGGTACTGGCTTTCGCGCCTGAATACAACAATGAAAAGTTCGAGCTATCAAATGCAACGTATACGCTTTTACCGCTGCCCGGTGTTCAGGATGAGGTTATGGCAATTGCGGAAACTGTAAGTACCGATATTTACCAGGGTGCAGCAGCAACGGAAGAATGTTTCAGATCCGCCAGTCAAAACCATGAAATACTTCATCTAGCCATGCACGCGTACATTAACGATTCGCTGCCTGCCTATTCCAGACTTGCCTTCTCCCCTGTTAGTGGAGAGAAAGATCTGCAAAAGGACGGATGGCTCAACACGGCGGATATCTATAACCTTAATTTGCACAACGTGCGCTTAACGGTACTAAGTGCCTGTAATACAGGCGTTGGAAGAATGCAAAAAGGTGAAGGCTTAATGAGTCTGGCTCGCGGATTTCTGTATGCCGGTTGTCCTTCCATCATTATGTCGTTGTGGGAAGTAGAAGACAATGCCGGTACGCAAATAATGACTTCCTTCTACAAGTACCTGAAAAGTGGAAAAACAAAAGACGAAGCGCTGCGACTTGCCAAAATCGATTATCTCGACAATGCCAATTCGCGTTTGGCACACCCTCATTACTGGATGAGTTTTAAAACCATCGGCGACCCATCGCCTATTTACACCAGTAACGACATTTACTTTTTTGGTCTCTTAATTCTACTAATAGTTGCATTTGCTATCGATCAGGTTATGCGCATGAAAAAAGCCCTTCGCAAGCAACGGGCTTCGTGAATGTGTATAAAAAATCAATCTATTTTTTCTTTTGAATGTGTATCTTTTTGTTGATGAATCAGTCTAATGAAAAGGTGAATGTGTATTTATAAACTGATCAATCTATATGTCCATATTCTTCTACTATTTCAGATTAAACCTTAATTTTCTTAGAATCGCCTTCGCATCTTTCTCGTAATAACCTTTTCGGTCGATCACTGCAAGAAGTTCTTGCTTGGCTTCCTCTTTCCTGTTCAACTTCACATAGCATAAAGCCTTATACCATTGAGCTTCGTCCACGAAAAGGCTATTTCCATGTTCCAGTACTTTTGAGTACTCCTGAATGGCTTTGTCCATTTTATTCAGATTCTGATAACTCACCCCTCTGTAGAACTGAGCCACAAAAGCTTCATTTGAGTTGTCCGGAACCTTATTCAGCATTTCAATGGTTGAATTGTAATCGGACTGCTGGAAGTACATCCGTCCCTGTTGCAGATTATCCATGTTGCTTTCAGCTGAACGTTCAGACGCCCATGTAGGCGTTTCAAAGTAATTATTGTAGGTTCTGTCGACCGATTGCACATTGTTGAATAACAAGCCTGATAGACCTACCAGAACGATGATCATCGCCACACTGTTTCTCCAGAATCGGGTTGAATTCAACTTGAACTGCGGCATAACGATCGATTTTACTTCTTTCTTATCTGCTTCACTCTGTGCATCCTGTAATCCGGCTCTAAGCGATTGTATATCTTTTTCGCCTATGGCATTGTTAATCTGCTCGCGAAGAGCCACTTCAGCCATCAGGTCGGTATTCTCTTTCAACTCTGCACTAAATTCTTCAAGCAGATCTTCTTCGAGCAATCCATCGATAAAGTCCTCGATACTCTTTTCGCTGACGTTCCACGAAGTTTCGGTTTCCATGATGTTGCGCATTTCATCCCGCAACTTCATGATGTCCACTTCTCCTACAGCATCTTCAATATCTTTATGCATGCTTACTTCTTCAAGCAAAGCACTGTTTTGTTTCATTTCTACTTCAAATTCCGCCAGGATTTCATCGCCCATTTCACCGTTCAGATAGGCGTCGATGTCCTCGGCTGAGTACTGAGGCTCAACTGATTTGGCCACTTGTTGAAGCGTATCGCGAAGATTCAGAATGTCTTTTTCCATGATGGCTTCTTCCAGACCATCGAGACCTTCCATATCGAAACCATTTAATTCCTCTTCTTCGTTTCCGTTCACTTCAGCACCATTCTGCTGCTCTTCGTAGAAACGGTGTACGTTTTCGTTTGAAGTTTTTTCATGCTGATACACATGAACTTTAGGTAGCGATTCAAAGCTGTTGATGAGTTCCTCAAATGTGAGTTCTTCTTTCAACTCTTCAATTTCATCCAGCTCGTCGAGCAATGCGAACTCGCTTTCTTTCGTCTGGGTTACTACGTTTTCGTGGTAAATTTCTTCGAGGGTTCCTTTGAGGTCGTTAACATCCGACTCCAGCACCGCGGCCTGGATGTCTTTATGAAGTTGTACTTCTTCTCTTAACTCTTCGTTGGTGGTTAACTCTCGTTCAAATTCTTGTTTTTCTTTTGCGTCCAGTAAATTGAGACAGTAGTCATCAATGCGTCCAAAAAATTCTGCTTTAGGTGTCATCTTCAAGTATCTTTTTAAATTCTGTATCTTGTTTAATGCGCTTGATAAGCAGTTCCTTACATTTATATTTTCGGGTTTTTGCGTATTTTTCTGTTTTGTATCCCATGATTTTAGCTATTTCTTTTAATGAAACTTTCTCGAAAAACAGTTGTAACAACTTCTGGCAATCAGAACTTAGGGTTTTAAAATGCTTCTGGTACAATCCGTATTTTTCGTTTTTGTCAACAATTTCTACCAAGTTGTCGTCATAAAGATCTTCCTGATAGGGTAACGAATCGTTCAGTCTTTCTCTCTCTATTCGCCGTTTCTCGAGCTGCTTTAACCATAAAAATCTGCAAACCGAAAATAAATAACCTTGAAAAGAACTCTTTTCGAAAATTAAATCGTTTTCTTTTAATTTTCTATAAATTACGATGATTGCTTCCTGAAATATATCACTCGCGTCATCTTCATTTCCCTGGTTTTTCTTAATGAAATAATTTACTTTATAATAGTACTGTTTGTATATGTACTGTAAAATTAAATTATCGTGTCTTAAGATTCCTTTCAGGATCTGCGCATCCGTATAATTTATCATCTTCTATTATATTATTCGATTAATTGGGAAAAGGTAACCCTCTATTTAAAATTATTCTATCCACAACTTTATTAACAAACGAGCTCAAATAAGTCAATTTAGCTTATTATTAATACGTTACATTAATTGCTAAAGATAGAAATTATATTCACAAGATGAAAAAATCTGAAAATAATTTGGGGAGGACTATAAAGACAAAAAGGACGGGTTCAACAACCCATCCTTTTCTCATTAAACTAACTAACCTAACTAAACCTAAACTTATGAAAATAAACGTACTGCAAAGATAAGCGTGCGTTGGTGATGACACAAAGAAAAGTTGTTAAATCATGTTAAAGAAAAAATTAATTTAACATGAAGTGTTACTGAGCTACGAAAGTGTAATGAATTGTACCCTTCTGGGGCGATGGAGCATTTTCATCCGCGTTAAACAAGGTGCGTGAAGCGGCCTCCTGAGCATATAAAAATATTTGTTTGTCGCGAATCGACTTATCATCTCTTGGCTGTGCATCAATTACTTGTCCACTTCGGCCTACCTTAATATCCACAATCACCGTTCCTCCTTCCTGCGCCAGGTAAACAGGCACGGGCATCCGAATGTGGTAGCGGTTATCGAGGTAATATTTAATGTTGCTTTCGCCGGCATAAATTACATTCTTTATGGAATCGCGATCCATGCCCTCAGTGGTTTCCACAGGCATTTCAATATCGCTTAAGTCGGTGACTTCTTTCGACAAATTATTTGAAACACTCGATCGCAACTGACGGGCAGCTTCAAGCTCCTTCATGTATTCGTTATCAAAAAATTCGTCCGTTGATGATGTGGTATTTTCGGTGGCGCGCTGATTTGAAGCCACATTACTTTGTTGATTTGATTGCACAGGGGCAGCTTCACTTTGTTCCACTTCTTCGGCCTGCTGCTCCTCTTCCGGCAATTCCGGTTCTGGCAAAATATCCGGAAATTCGATAATAAATGGTTCTTCTTTTACATCCCCTTTTATATCTATATCGGCCAATAAAAAGGTTAGAAACAATAGAATATGAAACACCAGTGTGCCCATCACTCCATAAATGTTTCGCTTGTATATTTTGTACCAGTATCGCACTTCACAAAAGTAAAAAATAAAGTGTACTTAAAGCGGCATTCAGTCAGTGAACACTGCGAATATTAGTATTTGTTATAGCTTTCGGTCTTTCAATAATTTGATAAAAAAAGTGCCGACTAAATTTAGCCGACACTTATTAATCGTTATAATCTGAATTTTATTTTGTTGCCACCAAGATCCCACGAAAATAACCAATGGACTCGGCAATCCCCAGAAAAGGATCTTTCATGTCTCTTTCATGTTCCAGGCTGATTACACCGGTATAATTAACTTTACGCATCATTTTAACCAATGCAGGAAAATCGATAATACCACGACCAACTTCTACTGAGTAACCAAGTTTTGTAGTCCCGGTTACATCTTTCAGGTGCATATCGAAAATGCGGGTGTGGTACTTTTTAAGGTCAGCAACCGGATCCTTTCCGTTGCGGGTATCGTGACCAATGTCGAGGCAAATCCCAATTCTTGGATCCAGGTCTTTTGTATGCTCCCATACAACATCAGCATCCTGGTAAATCTCCTGATCAGGGCCATGCAAATGGATGGCATATTTAAAATCGTATTCCTTTACCTTCCGATCAACATAAGGCAGTAGATCGTAATTCGGCACTCCAATAATAAGTTTAACGCCTACCCTTTTGGCGTAGTTGAAATATTTATCGATATCCTCTTTCGATCTCATGTAAAGTGGCCCTACGGCATAACCTTCAACACCGTACTCGGCACATTTCTTATGAAAAGCTTTAATTTCTGCAGCGGTGCTTTCAACCGGCAGGTGAAAGTCTTTGATGCACAAATAATGTACATCGCATCGTTGCATGGTTTTTAATGTGGTCTCCAAATCGAAATTAACAAAGGTCCAACCGGCCATTCCAAGTTTGAACGACTCCCTTGTTTCGGGTGCAGGTTGAGGATCAGGTCGTTTTGTATCCTGTGCATAAGAATAAGAAAAAACGAAAAGGGTTAGTAGAATAAAGACAATTTTTTTCATGTTGAGCATATTGGTTTTTAATCACGGCAAAGGTAACAAATATGTGCGCCCGATTAGGTCCGGATTGCCTGAAATTAAAAGCCTCATTCTAACTAAATATGACTTTCTTCTTCAGAAAATAAGGCCGGAAATTTTATTTGGCCGTCTTTTTTTGTTGCATAACATCTTCGGAAACAAGAAAGACAACCGGCTTACCAGATAATGGATTGGTCCGGGTAATAACAACGGTCTTGTACACTTCCTCAATGTCTTTGTAGTTCAATACATCAGAAGGCATTCCCTTTTTGCGCATCCGTCCATTATCCATCATAATCAGCGAATCACAATATTCTCCGGCCAGGTTTAAATCATGAATGATCATCAAGATCGTCAACTTTAATTCGTGGCTGAGCCGGCGAATAAGATTGAGGATCTGCACCTGGTGCGAGATATCGAGATGTGAAGTGGGTTCATCGAGCAGTAGAAGTTGTGGTTCCTGAGTTAGTGCCCGCGCAATTCCAGCAAGTTGTTGTTCTCCGCCACTCAGCGCGTTCATGAATTTGTCCCTTAAACGATCAACTCCCGTTAACTTCATATACTTTTCAGCAACGGCCACATCCTCATCATTCTCGAAAAACTGGAATTGATTTCGATAAGGCATGCGACCCATCAAAACATAATCCTCTACCGTCATGGCACCGGCTTCAATAACCTGGGTAACAATGGCGACATTCTGAGCGCGTTTTTTGATGCTCATTTTTTGTATGGATTCGCCATTAAGAACTGTCCTTCCTTTTAAGGGTTGCAGTTCGGCGGTAATCCCTTTGAAAAGTGTCGTTTTTCCTGAACCATTCGGACCGATAATTCCCACAAAATCGCCTTTTGGAATTTCAAGGTCGATATCTTCCACCACAAATTTGCCCGGATAACCACATGAAAACTTTTCTATTTTAAAAAACGACTCCATTCAAATCAAATTAGTTGCACCAATCAATTCAGTTTAAAATTAGAACGCGAACGACTCAGAATTACAATAAACACGACTCCACCGATCAGTCCGGTAATCACGCCAATTGGTAACTCATTGGGCGAAATAATGGTACGGGCCACTGTATCGCTAAGTACCAGGAAAATTGCTCCTCCAAGAAATGAACCGCCAAGTAAAACGCGATAATCGTTACCTGCTAAAAGGCGAATAAGATGTGGAATGACCAAACCAACAAATCCTATAACTCCGGCTATAGCAACAGCGATTCCTGTTAACAACGAGGCCAGAAAAAACAACAATCGAACGGTGAGCCCTGTGTTAATTCCAAGGTGCTTAGCTTTTGCCTGCCCCAGCCGCAATGCATTTAAAGGCTGCGCAAAAAAATAAGTAAAAACCAGTCCGAACAGCGAGGAGTACAAAGCAATTTTTATCAGCACATCATTGGGTTCATCCAACGATCCCATCACCCAAAAAACAATGCTCTGCACATTATCGGTGGTAGTAGTCGACATCAGGAACATCATGGCCGACGAAGAAACAAAACTTACCATTACCCCGATCAGCAACATGCTGTTGATGTTTAGTCCCTCGCGTTTGATGCTCAGAAAATAGACCAGGAAGAGTGTAACTACAGCTCCTGCAAAACCAAAAAGCGGCAATACTAAAAACGAAATGGTATTCAATCCAAAAACAATAGCTATTGAAACGCCAAGTGCAGCACCTCCTGAAATTCCTAAAGTATAGGGTTCAACCAATGGATTGCGGTAAATGCCCTGCAATATAGCACCCGACAAACTTAACCCGCCGCCAACAGCAATGGCCAGCAGCAAACGCGGGATCCTGATCTTTGTTAAAACAGCATATTCAACGCCGGTTTTTTGAGCAAGAATATTCATTAGGTCTGAAATTTTAAGGTCAATTTCGCCACTGGTTAAAGAAACCGCAACTGACAGAACCAGCAATAAAAGCAGGGAGAGCAGAAAGAACAACCATTTTATGTTTCGTTTTCTCATGAATCGGATTTTACCTGCAATGTTTTACTGACTGATAAACTTATAGACATCTTCGAGCGCACTCACAAAACTTGAAGGAGTTGGACTGCATGAGGTTTCAGAATCAATCAAAAATACCTTCTCATTTTTTACGGCCTCAATTCCCGAATAACTTTTCCAGACCTTCATTTCCTCTTCGCCAAATCCTCCCATAGTGGCAATAATAATTACATCGGGATCTTTCAGCAAGACACTCTCGCGCGTGATTGTTCCCTTCGTTAGTCCGGCAGCAATATTTTCACCATTGCAGATGGTGATGTAATCGTTCATAAAAGTATTATCGAGCACCGAAAAAACCGGATTGGCTCCCAGCTGAAAAAATATCTTATTGTGTTCCTGCTTTTGAGCAAGTTGTTTGATTTCGTGAACTCGTTGTTTAGCCAAAGACACCACTTTGTGCGCCTTTTCCGTTTCCCCAAGGATTTTAGCAATGTGGAGTGTTTGCCCGCAAATTTCCTCAAAATTTCGGGGCGATTCCATCAACTCGACTTTTATTCCCAGTTTTTCCATGGCAGCAACATCCTGCTGTTTGGTGAGTTTCATAGCCAGAACAATATCGGGCTGCAAAGCATACAAAGCCTCGATGTTTACCTCTACTGCATTTCCAACTACCGCTACGGTGTCTTCGTCGGCAACCTGACAGTAGCTGGTACATCCCACCAGTTTCTCCTGCGCATCGATCAAGTAAATGATCTCGGTGACTGACGGAGCCAGCGAAACCACCCGCTGAACTTTTTGAGCAAATGCACTCCAGTTTATCAATAAAAGAAGCAGTAAAACCTTGACACCTTTCGTGTTCATTCGTACTAAAATTAAATCCGGAAAGTGCAGAATCATCGGAATGATTCCCGAAACTCAATTCCCGGAGTTCGTTCATCAAAATTAAACTGATCGGCAGGTTTTCTGGCTTGCCTCGTTAACTGCTGCCTTCCCTTCCGTCGGTCGACGAAAAGTGGCGAAAGTTGCAGTCAAAATAGCGGAGGCTTACAGCTGCGGGTACAGCTCCCGACTTTAACGGGATTCCCTCTTAATGCTTACGCATCACCAATCGAAGACAAAGGTAGAAAAAACTTTGGCTGAACGGATTTTGATAAGCGCTTTGAATCGGATTAAGAGCAGTTTTATTGTTTCAGAATTTTTTTCAAGAATATTATTCGTTCTGTTTTATGATCCGGATACAGAGAAATCTAATAAATCAGCCTATAAATTTCAATATTCCTTGCAACCGGAAGATAATTCCGTGCTGCTTTATGGATATTCTCTAACTCTAAATATCAATTCCTTAGAGAACATCTATGATTCCTTACCGCTTAATAATAATTCCTTGCTGCTTAATAGATATTCTTTAACTCCGAACAATAATCCCCTATCTCTGAAGGCTGATTCCAGGTCGAAATCGTTCAAAACCGCTTCACAGCTTGTCGAATCAGAAAAACATATTTTTATCGCGGCCACCAAAGCTTATGCCGGCATCAATTCGGATCCGGTCGAGCAGATCGATCAAATCCTGACTGAGTTTCCAGGTCATTTTAGGGCTTTCGATTTACTTCTGATTGCATATTTATCCTTACCAGAAAAACTAATAGAAACGTATTCTCAAAATTAAAGGGTAATTATGTTTCTATTATTATGCCCCATTTGCCGTAAGCTCGATATTCTGGTTGAGCCGAAAGAAATTGGTAGGATCGTATTTGTTTTTCAGAGCGACTAAGCGCTCATAAGTTATAGGATCGTAAGCCGCTTTTACACGCGACCGGTCTTCATCGCCCATAAAATTGAGGTATTTTTGGCCGGTTGAATATGCTTGCATTGCCCGTGAGAAATTACGAGTCCAGGCAATATGTTTGTCTGCACTTTCCGGATCATTCCACTGCCCTATAACATTTAAAACGTAGGGTGCATTGCGATTTGTAAAGGCAGTTCTATTTTTATCAACACAATCGATCGCACCTCCCCAATGGTGCAGGTGTACGGCTGAAAAATGCGAAAGTTCTTTCATTTTAGTGGCCTGTTCAACCAACACATTTATAGTATCGTCGTTCAAATTCCCGAAGTATTCGGTTTTCCAGTAAGAGTGAATTCCGTTGGGCGCTGTGTCATCGAACATGGTTTGAAGTGCAAGATAAGGAACCGGTCCGACGTGTTCTATATCCGGCTTTGTTGCCGACCGAAGTGCCTCAATAACCTCCTCGCCTTGGCTTACAGGTCCGGTATAGCAGAGCGCCAATACAATCATTGGTGTTCCAACCAGTTCTTTCGGAATAAAAGGCTCAGGAGGCGCAGTAATAAAAGCGACCATCGTAGTAAGTTCGTCGGACATTTCAGGCGTCCAATCACGATAAAATCTTAGCAACTCGATTGCTTTCTCAGCAGTGTAAAAAAACGCTCCGCCAAAAACCATGTGACCAACATCGTGAAGTTGATAGCGAAATGAAGTGACGACACCAAAATTGCCACCACCACCGCGCACTCCCCAAAAAAGTTCGGCATTCTCTGAAGGACCGGCATTAATTTTTTGACCGTTTGCCAAAACCATATTCACTGAAAGCAGGTTATCTACGGCCAATCCATATTTTCGTACAAGCCATCCAAAACCACCACCTAGTGTGAAACCGGCAATTCCGGTTGTGCTCACCAGGCCCCCTGTTGTTGCCAGCTTATGTACTTGCGTTGCCTGGTCAAATTCGCCCCACGTCAGTCCGGGCTCGGCACGAGCAGTTCTGTTCACTGTATCAACTTCAATTTTTTTCATTGGAGACAAATCAATTACAATGCCTTCATCGCATGTGCCAAAACCAGCAACATTATGCCCGCCTCCACGCACCGCCACAAGTAGTTCCTGCGTCCGGGCAAAATTAACTGCCGCTATCACATCTGCCTCATCAGTACAACGAACAATAAGTGCAGGATGCTTATCTATCATTCCATTCCACACTTTTCGAACTTCATCATAATCTTCATCACCCGGCAGAATAAGCTGGCCGTGGATACTTTTCCTGAATTTATCTATTATTATTTGTTCCATTATGATATCCTCCTTAAATTATATTATATACAATTTGACGAATTACCCACACAGCGAAAACTAAAATGAAAGGTTTGAAATTCTTACCGTGCTTTTTGTCAAGAAGTATTAATCCTGTTAAAATCAAATAGACAATAATATATACCGAGTTATTAATTATCTTGGGCTGCATCCCCATTATAAATACTCCAAACCTTCCAATTGGTGGTCCCAAAAAACTAAATGCTGTTGCAATCATGTAACGCATGTGAATAGGTGTATATTTTTTATTATTAACGGCAAATGAATAAAAGAGTATTAACATTAATGTATTTGATATTACGCCATATGCACGAATTGGATTAGCAGACTTTAATATATTTAAAATCAGTAGAATAAAGGAAATAATCAATAAAGGAAAAAGTAAGTAGGTCGTTTTCCCTATCGTTTTATGGATCTTAAATTTCCCGTAACGGATTAAAAGCGGCTGTGCCACCAGGAGCAGGATCCAAAGTGTGGCCAATGTAGCATGAAGATGATGAAATATAGTAATCTTACCATTTGTCAGTGCTGTGAAACCTTCACTAAAATCAGATAAATGACTGAAATATGTTACATAGAATCCTGCAAGTACTGCAGGTATCAGAAGCAACATAAAATATCCTGTATTCTTATACGCTTTTTCCATCAAAAATTTACCGGTGTTATATTATCGGAAATTAAATTCACGGGTTGAGCTTATCTTCCCGTGAATTTTCAAGTGTGCAGATGGGCCACTAAAATCTTTTTCTATCAGTTAAGCTCCACCTTAAGAATCTCTCCGGTTGGCGGTCCAAAACCAGCATTTGAAATATAAAGTGCTCCATCAGGACCGAAAGTCATTCCTGTCGGGAAAAGAAGATGGTCAACAATTACGTCTCTCGAATCGTCATTGTTTACACGAACAACTCTGCCCGTTCCGGGTACCGGACCGTTATCTACTGCCGAAGTTTCAAGAACATACATTCTGTTTTGAGCATCAAATGCAACTCCCAAAATTCCTGTAAATCCGGTTGCCCATATTTTTGGAACACCATCCGGCGTTACTTTATAAATATTTGAGCTACCTTCTTCAAGGGGGAAGGTTCTCAAATTACCAACATAAAAATTCCCGTGATACGCAATTGCGGTAGGAACAATATGTCCATAATAAGCAGAAAAATCAATTAACCGGGAGACCTCTCCATCAGTCGATACTTTAAGCATTTCTCCGTGGTTTGCCTCAATAACATAAAAATCTCCTCGTAAATTAACCATACCGTAAGCAGATCCATCCGGTTCGAAATCTTCTTCTTCAGGATATGCAACAGGATTGGTTAGCAAATAGCTACTTAAATCGGCCACTACCGACCAGGATCCGTCATTATTTACCTTAATAACCGAACTTGGATAGTCTGGATTTCCGTGCGAACAACCTGCAACCAGTAAAGCATACAGTTGGTTCCCGATAAATGCGACATCAGCAATACCCATTGTAAAACCCAACCCATTGATATCCGAGGGCAATTCACTGGCCAAAACCGAAGCATCTCCTTGCGGAGAGAATTTTAGAATCGATGCAGTATTTCCTCCCAAATAAGGTCCTACCGGTGGAATAACCTGCTCACATAAACTTTCGGTAGAATTGTTTCCGCCGACACCTGCAGTGGCCACATAAAGGTACCCGTCAGGGCCGAATTTAAGTCCGCGAGGGTACATAATTTGTTCAGCAAAAGTTGAAACCGTCACATTTACATTACCTTTCTTGTCAATTGGAATTTTTCCATGTACTGAAGCATTCTTAAGTGTAGGATTATCAATTACACCTTCATCTTTGTTACACGAAATAAGAAAAGACAGGAAAAGGAGTAAGCTCACAAAGTAGAAAGTACTCTTGTTTTTCATTTTAACCTCCTTTTTAAATTTATAGATACCAGAATATCAATATCCTGGATTAGTTTTATTTTACTTTGGAATTATACCGGGGTAAATACTGTTCACTTTGAGAATTGAGGCTAATAAACCTTAATCTGAAGATCTTATACAGCCTATAATATTTACAAAGTTAAGAGATCGTAAGCGATGGAGTTTTTCTTAAAAGCTCAGTTTTTGTGCTCAGAGGATAAAATTGTCTTTTTTAAAATTTATTACACGATGGCAGCCTGGTCTTTTCGATACTGAAGAGGTGATAAACCAAATTTTTCTTTAAAAATCCGGCTGAAGTGTGAGCTGTTCTCGAAGCCGGAATCATATGCGATTTCAGAAATACTTTTTTTTGTGCTTTTTAACAAAGTCCCGGCATGCTCCAATCGTTTATTGGTTAGCCATTTACCGGGTGTTGTATGGTAATATTCCATAAAATCTCTTTTAAAAGCAGCCAAACTGCGACTTGAAATCCGGGCAAAATCTTTTAAGGTTAAATGGTAGGTGTAATTCTTTTCCATGACTTGCCAGATGGTGGTCTTTATATCGTCGCTGAGATGAAGAATATATGCTAACAATTGTTTATTGGAAGGATTGGACAGAATATCCAAAAGAAGTTCCTTAAATTTCAATTCAAGCAATTTTTCCGAAGGCGGCGTCTTTTGGGTGAAATACGGAAGCATGCTGTAAAAATAAGTCCGTGTTATTTCATTCAGTTCAATTTTAATAAACATATCGGTGGGTAACTCCGGCAAGTTTCCAATTCGCAAATTATCGATGAATTCATTTGCAAACTGTATGAGAAACTCATCCGGGATATGAAAAACCAGTACTTCCCAGCCTTCTGCATTGGTAACTTCCTGAACATAAGCCGTCTTGCGCTGAAAATAGGAAGTTTGGGGCGTAACTTTCCACGATTTTTCCCCCTGGTGCAAAATACGTTCACCTTTCAATGAAAATGTAAACTGGTTGTAATGATTGTATAACTGCTCAAATCTTTCTATCTGCGGACAATGGTAATGCACAAACAGTAAATCCCTTACAGATAACTGCTTAAAAGCATCCGGATGGTTTTTAATGTCTTCATAAGTATTAATCATTAACAGAAATTCTTTAGTAAAGAAAAAGTTAATGAAATGGATTAAGTCAAACAAATATTTATATTTTCAACGTCATCGTCTAAAACTCAGAAAATATATTCTTATCGCGGTCGCCAAAGAATATGCCGGCATCAATTCGGATTCGGTCGAGCAGATCGATCAAATCCTGACTGAGTTTCCAGGTCATTTTAGGGCTTTCGATCAGCGCCTGATCGAGGCATTCCATTACATGTTCAGCTTCGTACTGGTAGCCCCATCCTTCACGGTGTTGCTTCGGAAGTGTTTTGGGCTCCTCGCCTTCCTTCATAATAGTTATGTTGGTTGGCGTAAACCAGCGCGGATTCAGTATCAGGTATCCTTTTTCACACAAATATTCGGTTTGCGTTGGCGAATGTGCTGCAAAACTCGAGGTAAGGTTGGCCAGAGAACCATCGGCATATTTAAAGATGATATTGATGCTTTCTTCCGATCCGGTAGGGCTAAAGTCAGCAAAGGTTTTTACGGTTTTGGGGACACCTAGCGAAGTGAGTGCAGCGAATACCGGATAAATACCAATATCGAGCAGCGAACCGCCACCAAGTTCAACATTGTACAATCGCTTGTCTTCCAGAAAGGGAGCATTAAAGGCAAAATCGGAACGGACTATTTTTAGTTTTCCCAACTCGCCTGATTTCAGGATCTCCATTGCCTGCTGAAAACTAGGCTGGAACATGGTCCAGAAAGCTTCCATAAGAAAAGTGTTGTTGGCTTTTGCGGTATCGATCATTTCCGCCACCTCTTTCCCGTTCAGCGAAAAAGCCTTCTCGCATAAAACAGCTTTTTTATGGTTAAGGCAAAGCAAAGTGTGTTCGTGATGGTGCGAATGAGGTGTTGCTATGTAAACAACGTCTACTTCCGGATCGTTCACCATCTCGTCGTAACTGCCATAAGCTTTTTCAAAGCCCCATTCACCGGCAAAATCCTTTGCTCGTTGCAAATCGCGCGATGCCGCGGCATATAATTTTGCATTGGGCAATAATTTAAGATCGCTGATGAATTTGTGGGCGATTTTCCCGCAGCCCAGGACGGCCCAGTTGTATTTTTTCATTGTTGATGTCGATTAAATATTATTCTCCTGTGAAGGTAAAGAATTTATTGTGAGTTTGATATCAAGAGGAGGATTGAGTTTGAAAAGGTATGTGCCGTACTTTAGTGCGGCGATAACAAGCAGCAGCCTATCAATGATTTTTCTGGAATTTTGTATTCTGTATGATATAAAATTTCAGAAAAATCAAAATTGATGATATTATTTCATCGATCGTCGCACTAAAGTACGGCGCAAAAAGATAAATCTTCATGTGAATTTATATCACAGTTTGAAGCATTAATACCAGCCTTCGTTTTTATCGATCAGTTGATTGATGGTTTGAACGCTTGTGGCCGAACGCAATCCGTCTTCCGGCGTGTTCATGCAGTAATCAATGAGTTGCTTAACTGTTGTCGTTGCTACGTGCATCCGGGTGTCCGACGAACCATAATAAATAAATACTTCGTCGTTTTCGTTGCGTATCCAACCATTAGCGAACAGTACGTTCGACACATCGCCAATTCGCTCCTCCCCTTTGGGTGCCATAAAATAGCCACCGGGTTTTGCGATAACTTTCGAAGGATCTTCAAGATCGGTCATAAACATAAAGAGCACATAACGCAAACCCGCTGCACAACCTCGTACACCATGTGCCAGGTGCAACCAACCTTTTTCGGTTTTAATGGGTGCAGGCCCCTGACCGTTCTTGAGTTCTTTAATAGTGTGGTACACCTTCTCGTCAATAATGGTTTCTTGGGGTGCCTCAGCATTTGTAATGTCATCGACCAGTGCCCAGCCGATTCCGCCGCCACCGCCAACTTCAATAAAGCCATCCTGCGGACGGGTGTAAAATGCATATTTTCCATCCACAAACTCGGGGTGCAAAACCAGGTTTCGTTGTTGTCCGTGATGCGAAATAAAATCTGGTAAACGCTCCCAGTTCAACAGGTCTTTAGTTCGTGCAATACCGCCGCTTGCTGTTGCCTGTGAGGTATCTCCGTCAGGCGCGGTTTTATCTTTTCGTTCGGAACAGAAAACGCCATAAATCCAGCCGTCTTCGTGCTGAGTGAGTCGCATATCATAAACATTGGTTTCGGGATCTTCGGTTTCGGGCATCGTTATCGGGCGTTCCCAAAATCGCCAGTTGTCAATTCCATTCGGACTTTCAGCCACAGCAAAAAACGATTTTCGGTCCCAGCCTTCAGTACGTACCATCAGCAAATACCTTCCATCCAGGAAAATGGCACCGCTGTTGAAAGCAGCGTTCACTCCAATGCGTTGCATCAAATACGGATTCCTCTCGAAATTCATATCGTAACGCCAATGCAACGGCGCATGATCACCCGTTAAAATCGGACGTTTGTAACGGTAATAAATACCGTTGTATGCTTTGGTAACTTTTTTATTCGTTTTACCGATCAATTTTTCATGCTCCTTTTTCAACTGAGCAAGACGTTCTTCAAATTGTTCCAGAGTTGGTTTCATGTCTGCTGCTATTTTTCGGGTAATTTATCCCACCATGTTTTTTTCAGAATGAATAAACAAACGAGTGTAATTCCAATAGTGATCCAGATTGGAAGTGCGTCCTGTAAAACCACATAAATGGGCAATGCAACCAGTGCCGTTTGTGCTATGGTTCCGATCAACACATTGAACATGTCGCGTTTAAACATTTTATTGGGAACAAAATCAGGATCTTCAGCCAATACTTTATCACGGATCGGCCCCCAGAATCCCCAGGGATTTACTGTTCTATAGAATTCCTTGAGTGTTTCTTCATCGGTTGGCTTCGACAGCATGGTTCCCACTATTGCACCTGCCGCTGAAATAAGTAATAACCAAGGGAAGTAATACAAGTCGAGTGTTTCGGAGAAAACGTATGGAAAGATCAGCGCCGGTATCAAACCGAAAACCATTCCCCAGAAATACCCGTAACCGTTAAAACGCCACCAGTACCATTTCAGCACATTCGATACTACATAGCTACCATAAAGTGCCGACACGATCCACTGTAGTACGCTGTTCACATCCTGGGCAAAAACACCAAATATTATGCTGACGATCACCACCAGAATTCCGGTGAGGTAGTTCATGTTTTTAAGCTGACGGTTATCGGCTTCAGGTTTTATATAGCGCAAATAAATGTCGTTCACAATGTAGGCCTGGGCGGCATTTAAGGTTCCGGCAAAAGTGGAGTTAAAGGCGGCAAGCAATCCGGCAAGCAACAGCCCCATAAAACCTAGAGGGACAAACTCGGCAATGGCCGACGGCAAAATTTGTTCGAAATCGATCTGACCAGCTACCAGCAGATTTAACTCATCGTAATAAAGGATGGCCAAAACCGCAAAACCGGCAATCATAAAATAACGGATCGGCATTAACACTACCGACACAAAACCACTCATTTTTGCGGCTTCTTTGGGCGACTTGGTCGAAAGAATTTTTTGCATATCGTAGGTTGGCGCAGGTCCTGCCAAAGAAACCAGAACACCTTTAAAAACCATCATCATAAAAAAGATGGAAAAGAGCGAATATCCGTCGCTGGCAATTTTTGCATTTACTTCGTCAATAATTCCGGTCCAGTTCAAATCGTGCAGTTTCCAGCCAAAAAACGGCGATGCCCAACCTTCAGGGACATTCAGCGTCTCAACCGCCAGCGCTTTCATGGCCAGAACACCAATTAAAATGGCAGAAATGGTCATGATAATGTATTGCAGCACATCGGCCCAAACAATACTGGTCATCCCGCCTAAAACGGCATAAAACACGGCAAATAAGGTAAACGCAATTCCATAAATGTGCGGAACATATTGGAGCGGTACATTAAAAGGGATAAAAGGTGCCACAATGTCCCAGGGAATAAAAATCATAACGAATTTCCCGAGACCGATAAAACCATAAGCCAGATAACCAAGACACATAATAAGTGCAAAAACAACCACTACACCGTGAGAAAGATTACTGTCGCGCGAACGGCCAAAACGCGTGTTGATCCACTCGGCACCGGTAGTAACATTCGAACGGCGTAACCAGATACTCAAGAAAACCATTAAAAATATCTGGTTGAACACCGGCCACAGCCAGGGAATCCATATACTTTTCAGCCCGTAAACAAACAGCAAAGTAACCAGCCACATGGTACCAGAAATATCAAACATCCCGGAGGCATTCGACAGGCCAAGCATGTACCATGGCAGTTTGTTCCCTCCCAATAAATAATTCGATTTACTTTTTTGTGCTACTTTTTTGAGAACCAGTCCAATTACAACCGTAGCAATCAAATAGGCAAAAATGATAAGAATGTCTATCAGATTTAGTTTCATAGATCGTTGATTTGTCGTTATGATTTAGCAATTCATCCGGAGAGTTTTATTCCCCGAACTTTACGGACGTAATATTACAGAAAACATTGAACAGAAACAACAAAACACAGCTTTTATGTATTTTTTACAATAACATATTTGGCGTTCCAACATTTCTGCTTTTGCATTTGATTTCATTAAAAGTAAAGGTTGAAAACGTGTTCTGGTCTGTTTTTTATAATTTCGCCTAAAATTATTAAACAAATGAAGCAGTATTTCCTGTTCAGTATAATTGCGGTGTTAATTATTTTTAGCTCCTGCAATCCCCATAAACCAAAATACATGGCCAATAACGGATCGGTTTACGGAACGTACTACAACATCAAGTACCAAAGTCCGGATGGGAAAGACCTTCAAAATGAAATCGATGACGAATTCCGACGTTACACCCTCATTTTCTCGCACTACGAAAAAGAAGCAACCATTACAAAAATAAACCACAACATTGATGTGGTGCCGGAGTCGGAATTCACAAAATGTTTTTCCCGGGCTGAAGAGATCTCGATGCTTACGAACGGAGCGTTTGATATAACTGCTGGTCCGCTGATCAATGCCTGGGGATTCGGACCTGAAGACCGAAAAAAAATGACACCTGAAATAGTAGATTCACTCCAGACCTTTACCGGTTATACAAAGGTGAAATTGCAGGATGGAAAAATCGTTAAAGAGAACCCGGCCATGCAACTGAACATGAGTGCTATTGCCAAAGGCTACACCTGCGATTTGATCGGTGAATTTCTCGCAAAGAAAGGCTGTGAAAATTATATGATCGATATTGGCGGAGAAGTAGTGGCCAAAGGCAAAAACGATAAAGGCAAAGTTTGGACTATTGGTATTCGCGAACCTAATGAAGATCCATTTAGTACCGACTTAAATGCCGCCGTAATGCTGCCCGATCATGCGCTGGCAACTTCGGGCAATTACCTTAATTTTTACGAAGAAAATGGAAAAAAATATGCCCATACCATCGATCCAAAATCGGGTTACCCGGTGCAGCACAGCCTGCTCAGCGCTACAGTTCTGGCCGACGATTGTATGACCGCCGATGCTTTTGCCACATCATTTATGGTACTGGGAAAAGATAAGGGGATACAAATTGCGGAGAAAATCCCGGATATGGAGATCTATTTCATTTTTGCCGACGAAAACGGTGATAACCAGGTTTATATGTCGGAAGGATTCAAAAAGTATCTTATGAAGTAGGAAAGTGTTCAATGATCAGTCGTAGTCCGCAGAAAATCAGTTTTACAAATTAACAGTTTGTCAATTTTGTAAATGAAAAAAGCCGGTTACTTACCGGCCTTCATATTTTGTGCAAAAGTTGCATTCTTAAATTGTACCTCACGCCAGGCGTTGCGTTGTTCTATCTTGTCCTGTGTTTGTGCACAATGTACCTTCTGGCGTTTTAGGTGTTTGTTTCCACCAACGTGAGTGTTCACAAATTTTCCACCTTTCAGAAATACAATGCGTACAGCCATCCCAAAAATTCCGATAGCTACCAGTGCAACGGCCAATAATATCACTTTCAAAATTTCCATTTAAATCTCCTCCCTCCTTTAACGCTGCAAAATTATATTTTTCAATCAATTAATCCCTAAGAGAATAACTAATTTATCGATGATTTGTTGTGGTTGATCTAAAACTTTGGAGAAAGCCCGTAACTTTTCGTAATTTCAAATCACAAACAAAAAACAGTTCATCATGGAAAAACACATCAACATTGTAGCTTCCCTGCAAATTGGATTGAGCATTTTACGACTCATCATTGTAGGAATCATTTTTGCCGTCCTTCATTTTGTTGGCGATTTTAGTGGCGATCCCGATGCACGCGTTGTTTTAACCATTGTCGCAAACGTCATGATCGTGATTTGCACCATCTTGAGTCTGCCATCGATCATTGCCGGAATTGGACTCTTTAAACGAAAAGAATGGGCACGGATCTTAACGCTCATTATTTCGGTGCTCGAACTGATCAATTTCCCGATCGGAACTGCCGTTGGTGTATATTCCATTTGGGCACTTTCGCAAAACGAAACCGTTGAATTCTTTAAAAACGAATAAAATGAGAACGGCGCAACTACTTGTTTTAACCGGTTCACTATTACTACTTACTACTAACCTGTTTGCCCAGACTATTCAGCCCGACCTTCCCGGATCGGATGACAATAATGAATGGGTGGTCTACAACCGGGAGATAGTATCGGTAATGAAGGAGTTGGGTAAAATAGAAAGCATCGTAGTAAATGCGAATGAAGGTGACGGATTGGTCGTTTATCAAAACCTGGAATTTGAAAACGGAACGATAGAGGCTGATATAAAAGGGAAAGATGTATTGCAACGCAGTTTTCTTGGTATTGCTTTTCATATTCAGGATGAAAACATTTTTAATGCGACCTATTTCAGACCATTTAATTTTAAAAAACCGGAGCGTGCAGGGCATTCCGTCCAGTACATTAGTCACCCTGAATTCACATGGTTTAAACTTCGATCCGATTTCCCAGAACAATTTGAAAATCCGGTCACGCCGATCCCCGACCCAAATGATTGGTTCCATGCTAAAATAGAAGTTAGCTGGCCAAATGTGAAAGTTTTTGTTGAAGATGCGAAAGAACCATCGTTGAACGTAACGATGAAAAGCACTTTTCAAAAAGGCAAAGTTGGTTTTTGGGTAGGTAATGGTTCAGACGGAAATTTCAAGAATCTTACCATTGTAAAAAAGTAGAGAATTAATTTGATTGTATTTTTCCTGTTAAAAATTCAAACAATTCGTTTTAGCTTTAACTTTTGCTTTTAGAAGCTTTCCAATGATCCAATACGAAATAAATATCAGCGGACGAGTGCAGGGAGTTGGCTTTCGTTATTTTACACAAAAACAGGCGGCCATGCTCGACCTTTGCGGCTGGGTAAAAAATACTCCGGCCGGTGGTGTTCAGGTTATGGTTCAAGGTGAAAAAGCCGTGCTGGATACTTTTGTGGATTACCTGCGCATCGGTCCTCCCCCTTCGCGGGTATCCAAAGTAGCTGTTGCTGAAATGCCGGTTACAAGCAATTTTCCCGATTTCAAAGTGAAGTATTAAACTTTATTTCTTTCGTATAAATATCGTACTGGCATCCCCTAATTTATACTGTCGTGTTATAGAATTGGTATATTTACGGGAATCTTAAAAACCAAATAAATTGCAAGACCATAACTACCACATGAGCCCCGAACAATTTCGGGCTGAAGGGAAAAAAATCATCGACTGGATTGCCGATTATTACGAGAATATTGAAAAATACCCTGTTCTGTCGCAGGTAAATCCCGGGGAAATTCTTTCTTCTTTACCTAAAGATCCGCCTCAACATGGCGAATCGATGGAGCATATGATGCAGGATATCGATGAAAAAATCATGCCCGGGATCACACACTGGCAGTCACCAAATTTCTTTGCGTATTTTCCTTCCAACACCTCGTTTCCTTCTATTTTGGGCGATCTGGTTTCCTCAGGTCTGGGAGTTCAGGGAATGATTTGGGCAACCAGCCCGGCAGCTACCGAATTGGAAACGCGCGTTCTGGACTGGCTGGCTGATATGATGGGAATGCCCGAAAAATTTAAATCAACATCCAGCGGTGGCGGTGTTATCCAGGATACAGCATCAACTTCGGCATTAACAGCAGTTATAGCGGCGCGTGAAAGAGCCACAAATATGGAATCGAACCAAACGGGAGTTCGGCAAAAACTGGTAGCCTACATCTCGACACAGACGCACTCTTCGCTCGAAAAAGCTTTAAAAATGGCCGGCATAGGAAAAGACAACCTGCGCTTAGTCGATGTAGACGAAAAATTTGCTATGCGTCCTGAACTTCTGAAAGCTCATATCCAAAAAGATAAAGCATCCGGTCTGCAGCCCTTTTTTATTTGTGGTGCATTGGGAACAACTTCTTCCAACGCCATGGATCCGCTCAGAAAGATTGGCGAAATCGCACAAAGCGAGAACTGCTGGTTTCATATCGATGCAGCCATGTCGGGTACGGCAATGCTTTGCCCCGAATTCAGGCATTTTATGCATGGTGCAGAACTGGCCGACAGCTACTGTTTTAATCCGCACAAATGGATGTTTACCAATTTTGATTGCGATGTATTTTGGGTCGCCAATCGAAATGAACTCATCAATACCTTTTCGATACTTCCAGAATACCTAAAAAATAAAGCGACCGAATCGGGTGCCGTTTTCGATTACCGCGACTGGCATGTTCAGCTTGGGAGACGTTTCAGGGCCTTAAAACTCTGGTTTGTTATCCGTCACTACGGAGTTGAAGGATTACAATTTCACATTCGCAAACACGTACAGCTATCAAAAATGTTTACGCAATGGATTAACGAATCCGACGATTTCGAGCTGTTTGTTGAGCCCCCGTTAAATCTGGTCTGCTTCTGCCATAAAAACGGCGACGATTTCAATTTGAAACTAATGAATGAGGTAAATGAAAGCGGAAAACTTTTTTTCACGCACACAAAACTTAAGGGACAAATAGTGTTGCGAATGAGCATTGGCCAAACCAACACTGAAGAAGCGCATTTGGAAGCAGCCTGGAAACTAATTTCTGATATTGCAGCGAAACTTTAATATCGACTTTCAGTACTAAACAGTATGTACACTTGTGCAATTCGTAAATAATTAACGAATTTTAAAAGTGTATTTTTTACATTTATTAAAATTTATTATTATTTTAGCATCAAATTAAATCAATAAAAATGACAGATTTTAACGATATGAAAGTTTGGTTCGTTACTGGTAGCCAGCACTTATACGGGCCCAAAACCTTAAAACAGGTCGACGAAGATTCTTCAAAAATTGTTGAAGGATTAAACGCTTCAGGAAAACTTCCTGTTGAAGTTGTATTTAAACCGGTAGTAAAAACTCCCGACGAGATTCTGGATATTTGTGTTGAAGCCAGCGCCGATAAGAACTGTATCGGAATCATTACCTGGATGCACACCTTTTCACCTGCAAAAATGTGGATCGGCGGTTTAAAAGCTCTGAGTAAACCTTACATGCACCTGCATACACAATTTAACCGCGACCTTCCATGGAGCGAAATCGACATGGATTATATGAACCTGCACCAAAGTGCACACGGTGGTCGCGAATACGGATTTATTAATGCACGCATGCGCAAGAACCGTAAAGTGGTTGTTGGTCACTGGCAGGACGAAAAAGTTCAAACTCAGGTAGGAAACTGGTGTCGTACTGCTATTGGCTGGGCCGATTCTCAAGGATTGAAAGTGGCTCGTTTTGGTGACAACATGCGCGAGGTTGCTGTAACCGAAGGTGATAAAGTTGAAGCACAAATAAAATTCGGCTGGCAAATCAATGGTTATAGTCTTGGCGAATTTGTTGAACTCGTTAATGAAGTGACCGATGCCCAGGTAGACGAATTGTATAAAGAATACGAAGCAGAGTATGAAGTAGCAGAAAACTGCAAGCCGGGTGGCGAATTTCATGAAAACGTGCGTGTGCAGGCGCGTTACGAAATTGCTTTAAAGCGTTTTATGAAGGAAGGAAACTTTAAAGCATTCACCACTAACTTTGAAAACCTGACAGGTTTGAGCCAGCTGCCCGGATTAGCTTCTCAGCGATTAATGGCTGCAGGTTATGGATTTGGTGCTGAAGGAGACTGGAAACAAGCTGCACTGCTTCGCATTGTAAAAACAATGTCGGCAGGCATGAAAGGTGGAAGTTCATTTATGGAAGATTACACGTACCATATGGATCCGGCTAACGAAGCCGTTCTGGGTGCACACATGCTTGAGATCTGCCCATCGATTGCAGCGAAGAAACCACGTCTCGAGGTTCAGCCTCTTGGAATTGGCGGTAAAGACGCTCCGGCACGTTTGATTTTTGAAAGCGAAACAGGCGATGCCATTAATGTTACCATGATTGATATGGGTAACCGTTTCCGCATTATCGTGAACACTCTGGATGTGATCGATCCGCTGGATACGATGCCAAAATTGCCAGTAGCTTCCGCATTCTGGAAAGCACATCCGAACCTTACCGACGGTGCAGCTGCATGGATTTACGCCGGAGGTACACACCACTCGGTATTTACACTGGCACTAACACCCGATTTCATCGAAATGTTTGCAGAATATGCAGATGTTGAATTTGTGATTATCGGAAAAGACACTAAAGTTCCGGAGTTCAAAAAAGAACTGAAATGGAACGAAGTTTATTATATGCTTGCAAAAGGTTTATAGATTAGTATTGATAGTATAGTATTCAACGCCCGGCAGACTGCGGTTTGCCGGGTGTTTTATTTATGGCATTTTGCGATTCAAACTGCCCCGGCAACTTCCTTTTTATAGAATTTACAAATCTCGGTCAATCCGCACTTTTCACACTTCGGTTTTCGGGCCACGCAGGTATAGCGGCCATGTAAAATCAGCCAGTGATGCGCTTTCGGAACCAATTCTTCGGGAATGTATTTCATTAACTGCAATTCGGTAGCCAGCGGTGTTTTGGCATTTGTGCTTAAACCAATTCGTGCCGCCACCCTGAAAACATGCGTATCTACCGCCAGCGTAGGTTTATTATAAACCACCGATGCAATTACATTGGCTGTTTTTCGCCCCACACCGGGCAGTTTTTGCAGATCATCAACATCGCTCGGCACAACTCCATCGTACAACTCCAGCAGTTTTTGTGCCATTCCCACCAGGTGCTTTGCTTTATTATTCGGATAGGAACAACTTCTGATGTAATCAAAAACCTCGGCCGGTTCAGCCTCCGCCATTTTCTGCGGTGTGGGAAAACGTTTTATCAAATCAGGTGTAATTTGGTTAACTCTTTTATCGGTACATTGGGCAGACAATATTACAGCAACGATTAATTCAAAAGGATTTCCATAGTCGAGTTCGGTTTCGGCAATGGGCATTGTTTCCTCGAAGTATTGAATCACATAGTCGAATAATTTCCGTTTTTGCATACTTATTCAGTTTATTTTCAAAAATAATCGATTTTTTCAATGAAAGTTGTAACAAAATCGAGTTTGTGGTGTCTATAATATTGTAACGCTTAAGCACCATTTCTCCCCTTTATAGAAATGGTTTTAAGTTAATAATTAAACAGACGTATAAAAAGCCGGTGTTGACCGGCTTTTTTAGTTTTACGTTTTTGACCAATATCTTGAAGTTAGTTAACAAGCAAAGCACGCAAACTAAAAAGCGAAATTATTAACGAACAAATGATTATGAATGTTTATACAAAAACTGTTTTGGCAGTCGATATTAATATTACCCGGTTCATAATTCATTCAACTTCTCCTTACAAATCGCTTTCTTATCGTCCATAAAATTTTATTTTTGTGAGAAATGCGGAAGGGAATATTTCAATTGATGAGGAAAAAGAGCTACTATTTTATTGTTATTCTGGGGGTTTTGTTGCTGATTGCGTTTAAAATGCAGTCGTTTAAAAGCGAACCCATTCAAGTGGAACCGCCGGTTGCACCGGTAGCGCCTCGCTATAATCCTGTTACTGAAATACAAGCTCCTCTAACACGATTCGACAGTTTACTCGATGCGAATGTAAATACGTCGGGAGTTGTTGGTGCAGCCGCCGTTGTTGTATATAAAGGACAGATCGCCTTATTAAAATGCTATGGTGTTCGCAAAGCCGGCACCAAGGAACCGGTTGACAGGAATACTGTTTTTCGCCTGGCGTCAGTATCGAAATCAATAACCGGTGTTTTAGCCGGCATTCTCGACGATGAACATGTTGTGGATCTTGATTCCAGAGTAGTCGATTACATTCCGGAATTCGCCCTGAAAGATCAGAAAAGTACCAACGAATTGCGAATTCGCCACTTGCTGAGCCACACTTCAGGATTGATTCCTCATGCTTACGATTTAATGGTGGAGGACCATGTTCCGCTCGAAAAAATAATGGACCGGTTAAAAGAAGTTGACATCACTGCCCCTCCCGGCCAGTTGTATGGTTACCAGAATGTGGTTTACAGCATTTACGATCCAGTAACCCGGATAAAAACAAAGAAAAGCTACGACGCATTGATGCAGGAAAAAGTCTTTCAACCTTTCGGCATGACCGATGCTTCAATTGGCTTTGAAGATTTTAAAAACAATCCGAACAAAGCTTATCCACATTACAATCGCGGTCACAACCGATTTAGCCCGATGCGTTTAAACGATCGTTATTACAATACGGCTCCTGCAGCCGGCGTTAACGCCAGTATTTCCGATCTCGGACATTTATTGGTTCAACTCACCGATCCCGATTCAAAAGTATTGAGCAAGCATGCCCGCGAAAGCATCTTCACGCCGCAGGTAAAATCACCGCTGCGCCGTACCTATTTCAGAAGTTGGGGACGTGGAATTCAATCGAAACAATATTCTATTGGCTGGCGAATTGTTGACTACAAAGGACGAAGAATTGCCTACCACGGCGGATATGTTTTGGGTTACAAGGCCGAAATTGCCTACTGCGAAGAAGATGATTTTGGTATTGCCTTTTTATGCAACTCCCCCATGAGTGAAACCGCCAAAAACATTCCGGCTTTCCTGAACATCATGTTTGAAGAACAAGACAGGCTGGCCGAAAATAAAGCGGCAAACGCTGCTGCCGATAAATCATAAAAAAATATGAAGCCTTACCTGCAAGCCGAGAACCTTTCGAAGCGATGGGGAGAATTAATGCTTTTCGAAGACATTTCGTTCACCATTTTTGAAGGACAAAAGGTCGCTTTAATTGCAAAGAACGGCACAGGAAAGTCGACATTGCTGAATATTCTGGCGGGAAAAGATACGGCTGACTCCGGAGTTGTAACACTGACCAACGATGTGAAAGTGGGCTATTTTGAGCAGATCCCCGATCTGAATCCAAATCATACCGTACTTGAGGAGATTTTTACCAGCGACAACGAAAAGATAAAAACCGTAAAAGCTTTTGAACTGGCAGTAACAAAAAATAACCAGGAAGAGATTGCACACATTTCGGCCAAAATGGATGAGTTGAATGCTTGGGCAGTGGAAGCTGAGTTCAAACAAATACTGAGCGAACTGAACATTAACTTTCTCGATCAACCGGTTTCACAGCTCTCGGGTGGACAGCAAAAACGACTGGCACTGGCAAAGGTTCTCATCGATCATCCCGATCTGTTGATCCTGGACGAACCTACGAACCACCTTGATCTGGAAATGATTGAGTGGCTGGAAGATTACCTGGATAACACCAAATCGACACTTTTGATGGTAACCCACGACCGTTATTTTTTAGACCGCGTGTGCAACGAGATCGTCGAAATGGAGGACAACCAGATTTATCGCTACCAGGGAAATTATTCGTATTTCCTGGAAAAACGCGATGAACGGATTCAGATTCAACAGGCCACCGTTGCAAAAGCAAAAAACCTGTTACGTACCGAAATTGAATGGATGCGTCGAATGCCACAAGCACGCGGACACAAAGCCAAATACCGTATCAATGCTTTTTACGACCTAAAAGAAACCGCTTCTCAGAATATCCGCGATGAAAAAGTAGAACTGAATGTAAAATCATCGCGGCTGGGGAAAAAGATCGTTGAACTGAATCACATTTCAAAATCCTACCCCGGAGTCAAACTGATTGAAGATTTCACGTATAAATTTAAGCGTTTTGAAAAGGTGGGGATAATTGGCAAAAACGGAACGGGAAAGTCCACTTTTCTCAATTTAATTACAAAATCCGTTACTCCCCATTCGGGAACTATTGAAATTGGTTCGACCATTAAATTTGGCTACTACCGGCAGGAAGGCATATCTTTCGATCCACAGGAAAAAGTGATCGAGGCCGTTCAGAAGATTGCCGAATTCATTTATTTTGAAGATGGTTCGAAAATGAGTGCCACACAAATGCTTACACGTTTTTTGTTTCCGCCTGAAACGCAATACAATTACATTGAAAAATTGAGTGGCGGCGAACAGCGGAGATTGTACCTGTGCACTGTTTTGATGCAGAATCCTAATTTTCTGATCCTGGATGAGCCTACCAATGACCTTGATATTATGACCCTCAATGTGCTGGAAGAATACCTTAAGTCGTTTGCGGGTTGCGTGGTACTGGTTTCGCACGATCGCTTTTTTATGGATAAGATTGTTGACCATCTTTTTGTATTTGAAGGAGAAGGTGCTGTTAGCGATTTTCCGGGGAATTACACCATTTATCGTAATAAAGTAGAGGAAGACGAAGCAAAACAAAAGGTAAAGGAACAGGCGAAGTCGAAGGCTCAAAGCCAGGCACAGGAAAAAGCCCAGGCGAAAATAAAATCTGAAGAAAAGGGGCAAAACAAGCGTAAACTTTCGTACAACGAAAAGCGTGAGTTTGAGCAACTGGAAAAAGAGATTCCGGAACTGGAACAACAGAAAACAACATTGGAAGAGGCCATGAATTCAGGTGAACTTCCACACGACAAACTCTACGAAAAGTCGCTGGAACTGGAGAAAATCAAAGCCCTTCTGGATGAAAAAGAGTTTAGATGGCTGGAATTAAGCGAGCTGGCTTAGTTACAATAAACAAATAAAATTCAAGCGGATTTTTAGTTACAGTCATACCCAGCTGTACTGATCAAACTTACACAGAAACAACTAACAAACATGCCCCTGCAGAATATTATAAAAGGGGTGCACTAAATAAAATGAAGTCTGGAATTAAATGTCTTCGAAATCGACATTGGTATAATCTTTGGCCGGCTCTTTTTCCTCCACAACTACTTCTTCTTCCACATTTTTCACAGGCTCATCGATAACACCTTCCGGTTGATTTTCGTGGATATAATCTACCACCTCATTCAGGCTATCCACAAACTTTTCGAAATCTTCGCGGTACAAAAAGATTTTGTGTTTTTCGTAGCTGAATTTACCGTTTTCGCCAAAGCGTTTTTTACTTTCGGTAATGGTGAGGTAATACTCGTTACTACGTGTACTTTTTACATCAAAAAAATAAGTGCGCTTTCCGGCCCGAATTACTTTTGAATGAATTTCCTGTTTGAATTTGCTTTCTGATTTATTTGCTCCCTCCTTATTGCCAACACTTTCCATTCTGAATTCTTTTGATTTTTGATTTAGTTCAACTCAAAAATAGAAAAATATTTTAGAAATGTAAGCAAATGGCCAGAAAGCTGCCGGTTTCGCTCGTAAAATTACCAGCTCCGAACTTATTGATTACAGAATTGATTATGGATCAATAAAATAGATTTCCGTAAATCCTTGATATTCGAACTTGATGTTTTCGCCAACTTTGGAAAAATATACAAGCCTCCATTCTCCAAGTTCGCTTACCACTTTTAACAAAATATCAGGATAATCATCTCCATTAATATCAGCAACGCTAATTCCTGAGATATTATAATTACAGTCGTCAGGGTTTTTGTATATGATCCATTCCTGACCGCTTTTTTCTTCACTAAGAACTAACTGAATATTATAGAATACGGGATGAATCGCGCCGTATCCATTATACTGGTATTGATCAACACATAGTTTCGAAATGTATTCAAATGTATATTTAGAATCCCCAAAATTAAAAGCAATCGAAATATTTTTCGGAACAATCTTACCATAGGAAAAATACTGTATTCGATTTGGGTAACGAATTGCTGCATTCAAATCTATTATTTTAATAACTGTTTCTTTTAAACTTATCGCATTATCAAAAACACAGACTATCGGACGATAAAGGTGTGTCGGATCAAATGTCTTACCTTGCTTTTCACTATTCTGGATTAATTTGTTTCTGGAAGCAGCTCCTTCTAAAACCATTACCTGTTCCACTTTATAACCTCCTCCAATTTCACCAAACAAATACTGTAATTTATAGGGGAGTCGTTCTATGATAAACTCACCTTTTTGATTTTGAAATAGGGTGTTTAAATAATATTCTTTCCCGTCATCGGTAACTTCGTGTGTTCTTTTCCATTCGCTTACTGCTTGGCGAATTTCAGGAATCCACCATGATGTATCAATAACCGCAGCTACACGTTCATATAGCAAATTCTTTGCATTACCCCATTCAGGATAAATTTCCGGATCTACCAACTGATTGTTGGATTCGTCAATGGCAGAAATAGAATCATAGGGCAATTTATTAACAATAATTTCTTGTCCTGTTGCACAAATACCAAGAAGTGTAAACAGCACTATAATTCCAAAGCAGTAAAAGCATCGAAGTTTAAAAAAAGGTTCAGGAATTCTGTACATGTTTAAATTGGTTTTTAGTAAAAATAGAATTTTTACAGACACAAAAAAAGGCGGATGATCATCCGCCTTTACTATTTCGATTAAAATCTATTATTTATAAATCTCCTTCTTAGCCGAAAGCAAAGTATTCAGCAAAAGTGAGGTTCGGGTCATCGGTCCTACTCCACCCGGAACCGGCGTGATGTACGAACATTTCGGAGCTACCTCATCGAAAAGTACATCACCTTTCAATTTCCAGCCCGATTTGGTAAGATCCGATTTAACACGTGTTGTACCCACATCGATTACAACGGCACCTTCTTTTACCATATCACCTTTCACGAATTCAGGCACACCCATGGCTACGATCAGAATATCAGCATTCCGGCAAACTTCTTTCAAATTAGCGGTACGACTGTGTGCAACAGTTACGGTTGCGTTCATCGCCTTTTGCGACATCAGCACACTCATTGGCCGTCCAACAATGTTGCTTCGTCCAAGAACCACACAATTCTTGCCGCTGGTTTCAATGTTGTAGCGTTTCAGCAACTCAACAATTCCGTAAGGAGTAGCCGACACAAAAGAAGGTAATCCGATCACCATTCGTCCTACATTGATCGGGTGAAAACCATCCACATCCTTTTTCGGATCGATGGCCTCAATTATTTTTTGTTCGGAAATATGCTTAGGAAGTGGCAACTGAACAATAAAACCATCCAGGTCATCATCGTTATTCAGTTCATCGACTTTGTCCAGCAACTCTTCTTCGGTCACATCATCTTCATAACGGATTAACGACGATTTAAAACCAACCGCTTCGCAATCTTTAATTTTATAAGCGACATAGGTTTCGCTGCCACCATCATGGCCCACCAAAACGGCCGCTAAGTGGGGTTGTTTACCTCCGCCTTCAACAATCTTTTTTACCTCTACAGCGATTTCCTGCTTAATTTCAGCAGCCACTTTTTTCCCGTCAATTAATTCCATTTTTATCTTCTTAGAAGTTATTTCTGAATATCATATAACCAATTCGTCTTCCAGTTAAAACCGACCAGTGACTCTTATCGCCTTCCACGCTGCTGCATACCCGACATCATCCGTTGTACGTTTTTACCTTGCGAAACCATGCGCATCATTTTCCGGGTTTCAGCAAACTGTTTCAGCAAGCGGTTTACTTCCTGCACATCGGTTCCCGATCCGTCGGCAATACGTTTTCTGCGCGAACCACTTATAATCGATGGATCCTGACGCTCGGCAGAAGTCATTGAATGAATGATGGCCTCGATGTGCTTAAATGCATCGTCGTCGATATCCATTCCCTTCATGGCTTTTCCCATTCCAGGAATCATTCCAACCACATCTTTGAGGTTACCCATTTTTTTGATCTGGCTGATCTGTTTCAGGAAGTCGTTAAAATCAAAGGTATTTTTAGCAAGTTTTTTCTGAATTCGCTTGGCTTCCTCTTCATCAAATTGTTCCTGGGCTTTTTCAACCAGCGAAACAATATCCCCCATCCCCAAAATACGGTCGGCCATACGATCGGGGTGGAAAACATCGAGTGCATCCACTTTCTCGCCAGTACCCACAAATTTGATGGGTTTTTCAACCACCGAACGAATCGAAAGCGCTGCACCACCGCGGGTATCACCATCGAGCTTGGTCAGTACCACCCCGTTGAAATCGAGTCGGTCGTTAAATTCTTTCGCTGTATTTACGGCATCTTGACCGGTCATTGAGTCAACAACAAACAGAATCTCATCCGGATCGATCGCTTTTTTAATCGATGATATTTCATTCATCATCTGCTCATCAATGGCCAAACGACCGGCAGTATCCACGATCACAACATCGTTACCTTTTTCTTTGGCTTCTTTTATGGCAGCTTTGGCGATCTTCACGGGGTCCATGTTCCCTTCTTCGATATACACCGGAACACCGATCTGCTCACCCAGCACTTTCAACTGATCGATCGCCGCAGGACGATAAACGTCGCCTGCTACCAGCAAGGGATGACGGCCTTGTTTCTTTTTCAGCAGGTTGGCCAGTTTGCCCGAGAAGGTGGTTTTACCCGATCCCTGCAACCCCGACATCAAAATTACCGAAGGTTTGCTTTTCAACTCGATTTCGGTGGCCTTCCCACCCATCAATTCAGCGAGTTCATCCTTCACGATTTTTACCATCAACTGCCCGGGTTTGACAGCAGTAAGTACCTGCTGTCCCAGCGCCTTATCTTTTACGTCGTCGGTAAATTTCTTGGCAATTTTATAGTTAACGTCAGCATCAAGTAATGCACGACGGATATCTTTTAAAGTTTCAGCAACGTTGATCTCGGTAATCGTCCCCTGTCCTTTTAACAGTTTAAAGGACCGCTCCAGCCTGTCACTTAAATTCTCGAACATGCGTTTAATTCTTTTAAAATGAGGTGCAAAAATAGAAAAAAAAAGCTAAAGCTCTAAGTTCACTCGTCCAAATACTATTTGAAATATAATGAGTTTATTCTTAAATTTATTCCTCGCAAAAACCGCAAAATAACTCGCAAAATTCGCTAAGACGATGACTGAAAATGAAATTTCGTATCAGGTAATTGGAGCCGCTATTGAAATTCACAAGACCATTGGCCCGGGATTACTTGAATCAGCTTATGAAAATGCTTTGGCATATGATTTAAGAACTTTCGGGTTTGATGTAAAACAGCAAGTTCCAATGCCATTTATATACAAAAATGTGAAGCAAGAAGTTGGATACCGGCTTGACCTATTAGTAAATAATAAAGTGATTATTGAGATAAAAGCTGTAGAAACCTTAGCTCCGGTCCATTATTCACAGTTATTAACCTATCTTAAATTATCAAATCTTAAATTAGGTCTGTTAATAAATTTCAACTCAAAAACTCTAAAAGATAATATCCATCGCGTCGTAAACAAACTGTAAACTTTGCGTAATTAGCGTTTAAGAACTTGGCGCACTTTGCGTGGATTAATTTCTATATTCGGGTAGAATTTCACTACAATAAAGCATAAAAAAACCGTTCTTATTTTGCATTTTGCTTAAGAACGGTTTTTGTATTTTCGTTTGATCGACAGCTTATTCCGGCAGATCGTTTTCGCCTTTTACATAACCGAAGTTGGCCAAAATACCTCCATCGACATATAATACATGACCGTTTACAAAGTCACTGGCTTTTGATGCGAGGAACAGTGCTGCATTACCAACATCTTCGGGTTCACCCCAGCGACCTGCAGGTGTACGTGTCATTACCAAATCGTTAAACGGATGACCACCTTCACGAATCGGTGCAGTTTGCGAAGTTGCAATGTATCCCGGCCCGATTCCGTTGATCTGAACGTTGTATTTCGCCCACTCACAAGTCATGTTGGCAGTCAGCAGTTTCAAACCACCCTTTGCCGATGCATAAGCCGAAACTGAGTTACGTCCGTAAACGCTCATCATCGAACACATGTTGATGATCTTTCCCGATCGCCTTTCAATCATTTTCGGAGCTACACGCTTGGCAACGATCAGCGGTGCCACAAGGTCGATATCGATCACTTGTTTGTAATCGGCTACCGGCATATCCAAAATCGGGATCCGTTTGATAATTCCGGCATTGTTCACCAGAATATCGATGTCGCCAACTTCTGTTTCAATCTTTGAAATTCCAGCATCAACATCTGCTTCATTGGTCACGTCGAACTTTAGCGCGTAAACATCGATTCCGGCTTCGGCATATTCTGCTTTGCAACTCTCCAGTTTTTCGTCCGAAATATCGTTCACACAAATTTTGGCGCCGGCCTGGCCCAATACTTTACCAATGGCCATTCCAATTCCGTGAGTTCCCCCGGTAATCAGGGCAACTTTTCCGCTTAAGTCAAATAATTCCTGTATCATAATTCAGTTTAATGTTTAAAGTTAAAAGTGCAGAGTTCGCTGCCCGCAACTACACCAGGTTGATTGCAGATTAAGCGCATTCTGCTGATTTTTTATCGAAGATCAGTTGGAGCAATTACATCCATATCGGTATAGTCGAGGTTTTCTCCTGCCATTCCCCAGATAAAAATGTAGTTTGTTGTTCCGGCAGCAGCGTGAATCGACCATTCCGGTGAAATTACAGCCTGTTCATTGGCCATCCAGATGTGACGTGTTTCGTCGGGCTGTCCCATAAAGTGACAAATGGCCTGTCCTTCAGGCACGTTAAAATAGAAATAAACCTCGTTACGTCGACTGTGCTGGTGAGGAGGCATGGTGTTCCAAACACTTCCTTTTTTCAGTTCGGTCATTCCCATTTGAAGTTGACAGGTTTCGACAACACCGTTGATCAGCAACTGGTTGATATTACGTTCGTTTGAAGTTTCCAGCGCTCCAAGATGCAACACATTGGCATCGCCCATGGTTACATGTTTGGTAGGATAAGCTTTGTGCGCAGGTGCCGAATTGATGTAATAGTGAGCAGGATTTGAAGCATCATCAGATTTGAAAAGTACTTCTTTACTGCCTTGCCCGATGTAAATGGCATCTTTAAAATCCATTTTATATTCAGTTCCGTCAACAATAATCGATCCCGGACCGGCCACGTTGATAACTCCAACCTCACGTCTGTTGCAGAAAAATTCTGCTTTTAAGGGGTCAATGGCTTCAAGTGGCAAAGCCTCTTCCACCGGAACAGCGCCTCCAACAATGTATCGTTCAATTGAAGAATATACCAAACGAATATTCCCTGGATCCATTAACTTTTCTACTAAAAATTCTTTTCTGATTTTCTCTGTCCCGTACGATTTAAAATCCTCGGGATGATAAGCAAATCTTTCTTCATAAATTGTAGCCATATCTTACTGTCTTTAAAATTTTAAATGTTTATTGTTTTCAAAATTGTTATTCGATCATATAAGATCTTATAACCTCATGAACACAAAAATAGTAAGAAAATCAGTAAAATGCAATCGATTGCATAGCTAAGGAAAAATTCTTAACTTTATCCTCAAATTCTGAGGCAATGAGCCAGAAACCGGAAACTACAATTCACGATATAGCCAAGGCACTTAACATTTCGGCATCAACCGTTTCACGGGCGCTAAAAGACAACCCACTGATTAGCGAGGCTACCCGTTATAAAATAAAAAAAGCCGCACAGGAGATGGGATACCGGCCGAATATTCTTGCAGCCAATTTCCGTACCCGCAGAACCAATACCATCGGTGTTATTGTTCCTTTGATCAACCGCCATTTCTTTTCCGCGGTGATCAGTGGTATTGAAGATGTGGCCTACCAGCAAGGATTTGCGGTTACCATTTCGCAATCGAACGACGATTTTGAAAAGGAAAGCAAAATTGCACAAACGCTGTTCACCAACCGGGTTGATGGTTTGATCCTTTCGATTGGAATGAACACGACCACTTATGAACATTTAAAGCTATTTTCAGAACGCAATATTCCACTCGTATTTTTCGATCGCGTGGTGGACGATATTGAAGCACATAAAATTGTAGTCGATGATTTTGAAGGAGCTTACATTGCCACCAAACACCTCATTGATCAAGGTCGAAAAAGAATTGCCATGATTGGCGGGCCATTGAACCTGAAGATCTATCAAAACCGACAGGAAGGCTATTTAAAAGCATTGAATGATGCCAGGCTGCCAATTGATGAATCTGCGATCATCCATAACAGTCTGACCCGTGAAGAAGGAGAAAAAGCGGTTAAGAAGCTTTTACGGAATAAAACCTTGCCAGACGCCATTTTCTGTGCCAACGATACTACTGCACTGAGTGCAGTCATAACGCTGCGGGGTAAAAACATAAGGGTTCCTGAGGACATTGCCATTGTAGGTTTTAGCAACGAACCTTTTTCCGAAGTCGTTACTCCGTCCATCACCACCATAAAACAGCCGGGTTTTGAGATGGGGCAAAAAGCCGCCGAACTTATCATTCAACAAGTTCTGGTAAAAGAAGCTCCGCTAACCTTCGAAACAATAAAGATGCCGACAGAACTTATTGTTCGGGAATCTTCAGGGATAAAGAAACAGAAATAAATCAATTATGAAATTCCTCAATCATTAAGGAATTATTCGTGCACATCCATTTCCAAACAAGCGATTAACATTACAAAAAACGCTTCAACCTTTTAATATGTCGTTTTACGCCGATAAAAAAAGAGGCTGTCTCTTATGAAACAACCTCTTCCAGTTCTATAATTATATCCAGAATTTTACCAGAAATATATGTAGAATGCAACGGTTAGTGCAAGGATAACGGCAGTATGGAATAAATCCCAACCGTTCCAGCTTGCCCGCGAAGCCATTTTCTGCTCTTTTGTGATCGATTTAAACGTAAGTCCCTGGATTTGTGCGGCAGATGCAGAAGGTGTAAACCTACTCACCACTACAATTACCAGTATACTGAATACGAGCATTCCTCCACTAAAGAACAACCAGTTAACATCGTAGAACAACTGATAGAAAAAGTGATTGACTCCATTATCGGCCGCCCACAATTTTACATCGGTATAGCCATCGGCTTTAGCCAAACTTGTATACATGACTTTAGAGCCGATTCGAATAATTCCGATCACAAATCCGGCAATCATACCCCACATTCCACCTTTAGGTGTTGGCCGGGTTGAAATTACTCCCAACAGGAATGCTGCTGCAATTCCGGGCGAAAGTACCGATTGCACATCCTGTAAATATTCGTAAAGTACGTTACCAACACTTCGCATAATCGGTATCCAGAGAATACCTAGAATAACTACAACAACTGTTGCAGTACGACCAACATGCAATAATTTTTTCTCAGTAGCAGTTGGCTTGAATTTTTTATAGAAGTCGATGGTAAACAACATGGCCGATGAGTTAAACAGCGATGCCAGCGAACTCATCAAAGCAGCCAAAATTCCTGCTACCACCAATCCTTTAACACCTGCCGGCAACAAAGTGGCTACAAGAGTTGGAAACGCCGCATCGGCTGATGTTAATGAAAATACTTCACCATTAACAACCACACCTTTTTTAGCCATTGCAAATGCGATCATTCCCGGAATCATAAATAAGAATACCGGAGTGAGTTTCAGGTATGCACCAAAGATAGTACCACGGCGCGATTGAGTTTCGTCTTTACCCGACAAAACACGCTGTACGATAAACTGGTCGGTACACCAGTACCAGAAACCAATAACTGCCGAGCCAATAAATACTCCAAGCCACGGAAAATCCGCATCCCGGTTGCTTCGGATCAGGTTGGTCATACTATCGCCGTAATCGTTTATCTGAACCGCACTTGTAATGCGCATCATTTCGTCCCAACCGCCAAGTGCACGCAAACCGAGCACAACGATGATCAGCGATCCCAGCAGCAAAATAGGTGTTTGCAATACCGAGGTATAAAGCACCGATTTCATTCCGCCAATTACAGTGTAGATAGCGGTAATAAGTACAAGACCAATTGCCGAGATCCAGAAGAAATCGATTCCCCAAAGCGTTTCAATTCCAAAAACTTCTTTGAAAACCAGACCACCGGCGTAAACCGTTACGGCCACTTTGGTTAATACATAACTAATGAGTGAAATGAGCGATAAAATCGAACGCGATTCTTTGTTGTACCGACGTTCCAGAAATTCGGGCATTGTTGTAACCATACTACGCGAATAGAACGGTACGAACACCCACCCCAGGATCAGGATCATCCAACCCTGGATTTCCCAATGTGCCATCGCCATTCCGCTTGATGCGCCGGCTCCAGCTAATCCTATTAAGTGCTCTGAGCCAATATTCGATGCAAAAATTGAAGCTCCGATTGCTACCCAGGTAGCACCTCTTCCTGCCAGAAAGTAGTCGCCGGAGGTTTCCTCTTTCTGCATAAATACCCAGATAATAATTCCGATTAATAGCACAGCGAACCCTGCTATTACAATCCAGTCTAGTGTTGCCATTTTTAACTATTTGTTTAGTTTATTAATTCTTCAGATTGAGTGCACAAATGTATCTTATTTTAGTTGTATTTGTCTTATAACTTACGAAAAGTAATGACATTTTAAGCGTACCTGTCCTAAATATTAAATTCCCTTTTCCGAATCCAGTAACCTCACCTCGATCAGCTGCATTGTTTTGCGTCTATCCATTGCCGCGAACTTTAATTCAATTGTCTCTTTACCCCATTCACTTTCGGGTAAGGGCAGAATTTTAACCAATGGCTCTTCTCCCCCTTCACCATCCAATTCAAATGTACTCAGCAATTGATCGTCGATAAAAATATCCGTCTTGCGATCCACTTCCCGATCGAAGTATTCCAGGTAAATATACCTGCCTTCTTCATTTTTATTGTTGAGTTTATAACTGAACCAGGCATTGGCTTCGCGGAAATGTCTGTCGTTGTGGTAACCGGTCCAGGAGCGTCTGAATTCAATAAAATGGTCCGCTTCGGGTTGCTGCTCACCACAGCCAATTTTATCCACCGTAATCTTGTTCAGTGCCAATTCTGCCTGTTCGGCTTTTTCCATTTCTTCAATCTTGGCCTGCAGTTCTTCTTCAGTGGCCTGTGCCCAGTAAATGTTATATCGTGAATCGTGAATCCTGTAAAAAGGTTTCAAATTCAGCTTTGTTTTATGCCCATCGGTAAATACACCATCCAATTCAAACTCGAGTGTGTCATCCGATGTTCTTTTAAGCTTTGTCGTCAATTCATTCTCATTGGCAATTATCACCTGACGATCTTTAAGAGGAACCATGTGTCCGTGAGCAACATGTCCCATCCGACTGGCATCGGCATAAAGTCCGCGCAGATCATCGGTTCCTGTTTCAGCAGCCAGAACGATCGGGCCATAGGTCAGGGCGAAATTGTTACTTCCATCGGGCAGTTGGTCCAAACCCGGTTTCATGGGCAAAACAATTTCCACTTCATCTCCTTCTTTCCATTGGCGTTCAAGGGCCGCATAGCCATTTGAAGTTTTGTAAAAACGAACAGACTTACCGTTTACTTTCATTTCCATCTCTCCATCGGCTACCCACTCAGGATAACGAATCTTCAGATTGAAATTTGTTTCGGCTTCAGGATTAACGGTGAGCTTTACTTTACTGTCATCAGGAAATTGCGTTTCCAGAATCACTTCCGTGTTTTTGGCTTTCCAGTTCAATACCGAAGGAATAAACAGGTTTACATACAACGAATTATCGCTGTGTGCATAAATCATTTCGTTGTATTTCCCCGGATTTTCGATACCGGACCCAACGCAGCACCAAAAGCTGGTTTGCGGTTGCGAGTATACCCGGTAATGATTCGGTCGCATTGGCGTAAAATAAACCAGCCCGCCATTATTCGGATTGATTGAAGCTAAAATATGGTTGTAAAGTGTCTTTTCGAAGTAGTCGATAAACTTGCTATCATTACCGTAAGTTCGGTACAACATCCTGGTCAATTTCAACATATTATAAGAATTGCAGGTCTCTGGACCTTCAACGGATGATATCATTTCAGAAAAATCGCCCTTTGGATGAAAGTGCTCGCGCACGCTATTGCCTCCAATGCACACACTGCGTTCGTTTACCACATCGTTCCAGAAGAAAAGTGCGGCATCCGACCAGGCTGAATCGCCCCCCAACTCGGCAACGCGTTGGTAACCGATCACTTTAGGTATTTGTGTGTTGGCATGTTTCCCGTTCAATTCGTCGTGATGCTCAATCAGCGGATCGAGTATTTCGCGGTGAGAGAATTGTTTTGCCAATGTGAGGTATTTTTCATCGCCGGTAATTTCAGCTACATCGGCAAAAGTTTCGTTCAATCCGCCATGCTCGCTTATCAACATACTCTGAATCTGATCGTCGCTTAAATCGGCCACGAGGTCCAGCATCCAGTCCGTCATCGCAATCAGCATCTGCTTAGCCTCCTCATTCCCGGCATACAGCCATGCATCGCGCAATCCGGCATATGTTTTATGAATATTATAAAGAGGAACCCATTTTTCGTTCAAACTAAAGGCTCCGGGACGAATGTTACCTTCTTTAATTTCCTGCCACATTGCATTTCCACCCGGAACACCGCCAATGTAGCCGTTTCCATTAGCATCCTGACAACGTTTCAGTTCGACCAGCATATAGTCGAGACGTTGCTTGATTTCCTGATCATCGGTTGAAGCATACATCAATGACAATGCAGTCAGGTAATGACCACCGATATGTCCGTCGAGCCCAGTATTTTCCCAGTTTGGATAGCTTTCAGCCTTTGGTTCTAAACCGGCTTCACGAAGAAAAGGTGCAAGCAAACGGTCAGGATCCAGTGCCATTAAATACGCGATGTCCTGTTCCTGCGCATTTTTAAACTCGCTATCGAGCAGACGAACATCACTCAGCTTTAAATAGTCGATGGGTGAATTGTCTTCCTGCTTCTGGCAGGCGACTACACCGATCATCACCAGTATAAATAAAATGTACGTTTTCATCTCTCATAAAAAGTTATTCCACTTTCACAAGTTTATACAATCCGCTCGTATGTGCATTCAGACTTTTGCTGAAGGTACCTGAACAGTTACCAACATTCTCTCCCGTCCAAAGATCGGTAACGGCATATTCAATATTCTGATCGGAATCATCAAATGTAGCACTCACCTCTTTAGGTTCAAGGTCATCAGAAATGTTGAACAATGCGAGGTATTTCTCTCCGGTTTCGGGATTATCCGAAGTTATGGCTACCATTTCGTCTTTTTGAAACAGCTGGCGCACATTAGTACTTTCGCGATGCATGCGCAATACTTCACTGTTTGTCAGTAGTGAAAGTGTAAATGCATCGTTACTAGGCAAATCTCCCCCAAACATAAGCGGCGATTTAAAAATGGTGAAAAGCGTCATTAAAGAATACTGTTCTTCCTTGCTGAGTCTTGTCATGCGATCTTGTCCGCGCTCTCCACGAATTGAAATCCGACCCAGCGGGATCATATCGCAATCGGGCCAAGTACCCGGAGAAATGTATGGGTACCATTGCTCGGCTACCTTTATCAGATTTGCAAAATGATGCCAGGTATCCCAGACATCGTCGACCATTCGCCACATGTTTGCATGTTCTTTTACATGATCAGCTGCTGAAATTGGCGTTGCACCCGGCGAGGTGCTCAAAACAATTGGTCTTCCGCACTGATCGATCGCATTCCGTATCAGTTCAATTTCGGCTTTGTGATAGGGCCGCGAAAGGTCATCGACTTTTATGAAGTCAACCCCCCACTGCGCATACATATTAAATATCGAGTTATAATATTCCTGAGCTCCCGGTTTGTCGGCTACAATTGTATAATTATCGCGCAACCACGGGCACTGCATTTCGGTGGAGTAAATCTGATCGGCAGTTATTCCATCAGTACCCAGAATTGGTAGCTTTTTCTCAACAGCTACTTTTGGGATACCACGCATAATGTGAATACCAAATTTTAATCCTTTGCCGTGCACATAGTCGGCCAGTTCTTTAAAACCTTTGCCATCGGCGGCCGAAGGAAAACGGTTGACAGCCGGTTGATAACGTCCGTATTCATCGATTACATATCGCGGATCAGTCTGATTGTAACCGCCGGCTTTATCGTTTTCTACAAACCACCTGATGTCCACAACAATATATTCCCAGCCATAAGCTGATAGATTTTCAGCCATGTAATCGGCGTTGGCTTTTACCTCATGCTCCTCAACGGTTGGCCCGTAACAGTCCCAGCTGTTCCACCCCATCGGTGGCGTTTGAGCCCAGGTTTTAAATTCGCCTTTCTCAAATTTTTCTGTGGGTTTCGTTCCTGTGCACGATGACAGGAAAAAGAGTAAGATAGCTGACAAGTTTAAGTAGTACTGTTTCATTGGAATAGTTTTGGCGCAAGATAGTTAATACATCTTAAGTGTACAAGATACACTTTAAAAAAATGAAAACAAAAATTTTACAGATAACACTGAATCTTTCATCCACCAAGCTCCGCACATACATATCGCTAATAATGAATGCATTACACATCTATCAATACTTTATTAATAGTCTTTTAATTCCTCAACCTGGAGGCGATTCACAATAAGCAAAATAAACAGGCAGTAACTTTTTGGGAAACGAAAGAACGGCTATGTTTGATTTAATAATTATCAAAAAAGTCAATTTTACACTTATTTCTTTTCATTATTCGATTATAATAAATTGAATTTATTTTTTTCTATTATATTGGTAAAATATTCTTTTGATTTCCACTAGTCGTCCCGGCAATGTTTTAGAAATCATGGAATGAACTTGAACTTTAAAACAAATCTATGAACCAATGAACAAATCAAATTTACTATTTCTCATCTCCATACTTGTTTTTGCATTTTCTGAGGTATTTTCTCAAAAAACAGAAATCGTTTACTTGTCGGGAACTGATGCCGACAATACTGTTGACTGGGATTTCTATTGCACGGATGGGCGAAACAGCGAAACATGGGCAAAAATACCTGTTCCTTCAAACTGGGAATTACAGGGCTTTGGCACCTATAATTATGGTCACGATTGGTCGAATAAAGATATTAAGCTGGGCAAAGAACACGGCCTTTATAAACGCGAATTTGAAGTGCCGCGTAGCTGGAAAGGCAAAACCACCAACATTGTTTTTGATGGATCGATGACCGACACAAAAGTGAAAATCAATGGTAAATCGGCTGGAGTTATACATCAGGGAGGTTTTTACCGCTTTAAATACGACATCAGCAAATTGCTAAAATATGGGCAAACCAACCTGCTTGAGGTTGACGTTGCCAAACATTCGGCCAACGAATCGATCAATCGTGCCGAGCGCCAGGCCGACTTCTGGATTTTTGGTGGAATTTACCGTCCGGTTTTCCTCGAAGTACTTCCCGAAATCCACATGAGCCGCACAGCTATCGATCCAAAAGCCGACGGCTCGTTCAACGTTCTCATCAATTTGAATGAGTCAATATCAGATTTGTCAGCCACAGTTGAATTGTTCGACCTGGAAGGAAATCAAATTGGATCGGCTGTTCAGGCTGAGATTGAAAAAGGAAATGACGAAGCTCGGGTTTCCGGAAAATTTGATAATATAAAAGCCTGGAATCCGGAGTGGCCAACATTGTACAACATGAAGATTTTGCTTAAAAAAGGCAGTGATGTTTTACATGAAGTTACGGAGCGAATTGGTTTCAGAACCGTTGAATTGCGTAAACATGACGGTTTTTATATTAATGGCGAAAAAGTAGTTTTTAAGGGTGTAAACCGCCACTCATTCTGGCCGGAAACAGGTCGTGCATTAAGTGACAGAAATCATATCATGGACATCGAGTTGATGAAGGAAATGAATATGAATGCTGTTCGCAGTTCGCACTACCCTCCCGACAAACGCTTTCTGGATCTTTGCGATTCATTGGGGCTTTTTGTGCTTGACGAGGTGACCGGCTGGCAGCAAGGTTATGATACAGTTGTTGGTCCGAAGCTGATTAAAGAAACCATTTTAAAAGACGAAAACCACCCGAGTGTTGTAATTTGGGACCATGGAAATGAAGGTGGCTGGGATTTCAGAAACGAAAAAACATTTCCGGGATACGACATTCAACACCGACCGATAATTTACCCCTGGTTATTGCGTAATGGTGTTGATACACATCATTATCCTGAATTTGAATACGCCATCGGGAGGTATATTTTTGGCAATGATCCGTTTATGCCAACCGAATTTTTGCACGGATTGTATGACGGTGGTCATGGTGCCGGACTAGAAGATTTCTGGAGAAATTATCAAACGTCTCCACTTCATGCCGGAGGATTTTTATGGGTTTTGGTTGATGAAGCTGTTTTACGCACCGACAATCCCGGAACTGTATTCGACGGCGATGGCAACCATGCTCCCGATGGAATTCTGGGGCCTCACCGCGAGAAAGAAGGAAGCTTTTATACCATCAAAGAAATCTGGTCGCCTGTACAGGTGGAGCCGGTAGCCATTGTAAAAAGTTGGAATGGTCGGTTGTTTTTATCGAACAAATACATTTACACCAACCTAAATCAGTGTTCGTTTAAATGGGAGGCAGTAAAAACAGGGCTAAATCCTGATGAAGAAAAACAAGTTGGTTCGGGAACTATCAAAAGTCCAGATGCCAAACCGGGAGAAACCGCTCAGGTGGAAATAGAACTTAACAACGCACTTCAACAAGCTGATTTGTTCCGTTTTACAGCCATCGATCCGCACGGAGCCGAAGTGTATACCTGGAGTTGGCCGGTTGTTCAGCCAAAAGACAAAGCAAAAGAATTGCTGGCCGAACTCAACGCCGGAACTTCAGAAATCTCAATACAGGAAACTGAAGAAACAGTTACTGCTTCGGTAGCCGATGTGATAATTGAATTCAGCAAAAAAGATGGTACATTATTATCGGTGAAAAACGGTAAAGGAAACGTATCGTTTACAGGCGGACCGGTTGCCACAGGCGTTGAATATGAAGTCACCGGAACGAATTGGAATATGGATAATGAAGGCAATTTCCGTTTTGAGATTACCAGCAAAAGATATCCGCGAAAAATGACCTGGACACTCGAAAAAAGTGGTCTGCTAAAACTGGATGCCAACCCGCTTCGCGACGGAGTTTTTGATGTTGATTTTGTGGGAATCTCATTTAACTACCCAGAAACCAAATGTACCGGTGTAAAATGGATGGGTCGCGGACCTTACCGCGTTTGGAAAAACCGTTTAAAAGGCAGCGAAATTGATGTTTGGGAGAAAGATTACAACAACACCATCACCGGCGAAAGCTTTAATAATATGGTTTATCCCGAGTTTAAAGGTTATCACGGAAACTTGTTCTGGGCAACACTGGAAACGACAGAAAGCCCGATAACCATTATATCGGAAACGCCAAACCTGTATTTCCAGTTGTTTAAACCGGCAAAACCAGAACACGTGGCAGGCGGCACTTTCCCGGCATTTCCTGAGGGAGACATTTCCTTCTTATATGAGATTCCGGCCATTGGAACCAAGTTCTTCCGGAGAGATCGCTTAGGACCGACCGCTAAAAAGGGAATGTTCTTCGAACGTTGGGGCGACGATAGTTACCCGATAAAACTGTGGTTCGATTTTAGAGGAAATTAATAACAACTAAATTTTGTATAAATGTTACGAATTCAAAACTTAATCAACAACAAGCTTATCTTATTTACAGCGCTCATTGTTATTTTTGGATGCACACAAAGTCGCCAAAATAACAGTGATACTTCAACACAAATGAGCCTGGAAAAAGAAATCAATAATCCGATTATAACGGATAAATACACCGCCGATCCAGCCGCTCTGGTTTATGGCGATTCGGTGTATTTGTATGTGGGCCACGACCAGTGTCCCAACGATCACAATTCATACATTATGAACGAATGGCTGGTGTATTCCTCAGCCGATATGGTCAACTGGAAAGAACATCCTGTACCATTAAAACCTGCCGATTTCGAGTGGGCAGCACACAGCGCATGGGCAGCTGAAGTGATTGAAAAAGATGGTAAGTTTTATTGGTATGTTACGGTTGAGCACGGAAGCATTCACGGCAAATCAATCGGGGTAGCTGTTTCCGACAGCCAGACAGGACCATTTAAAGATGCGATTGGAAAAGCGTTGATCACAAATGATATGACCACAGAACATACCCGGATTAGCTGGGATGACATTGATCCGACGGTTTTTATCGACGACGACGGACAGGCATACTTGTATTGGGGAAATACAGCATGCTATTGGGCAAAACTCAAGGACAATATGATAGAACTGGATGGCGAAATTCATACGGTAGATCTTCCAAATTTTACAGAAGCTCCGTGGATACATAAACGTGGCGACTGGTATTACTTATCGTACGCTTATCAGTTCCCTGAGAAAACAGCCTACGCAATGAGCAAATCGATAACAGGCCCCTGGGAGTTCAAAGGTATTCTTAACGAACTTGCGGGAAATTCAAATACCAACCACCAGGCCATTATCGAGTTTAAGGATAAATGGTATTTTATTTATCACACCGGCGGAATTCAGCCTCATGGTGGCAGCTTTCGCCGATCGGTATGCATCGACAGGCTTTATTACAACGAAGACGGTACGATGAAACGTGTGATTATGACTTCTGAAGGAATTCAAAAAGAAAAATAATATGAAACAGACAGTTAGCATACTGGTGGCATTGTTCCTGATCACAGGAATTGCTGCTGCCCAAAGTATTTCGGTTCACGATCCTGTAATGGCCAAACAAAACGACACCTATTACCTGTTTTGTACCGGATGGGGAATCAGTGTTTGGTCTTCAAAAGACATGAAAGAATGGAAACGGGAAAAACCGGTATTTGCGGAAGCCCCGGAGTGGGCGAAAGAAGCCGTAAAAGGTTTCAGAGGTCACATTTGGGCACCCGACATTGCGTTCTTTAACAACAAGTATTACCTCTATTATTCGGTATCTTCGTTTGGGAAAAATACCTCTTGCATTGGTCTGGCCACCAACGTAACGCTCGATCCGAACGATCCGGATTTTAAATGGGTAGATCACGGAAAAGTCATACAGTCCTTTCCCGGGAAAACCAACTGGAATGCCATCGATCCCAATTTAATTGTGGCTGAAGATGGAACACCGTACCTGAGCTGGGGATCGTTCTGGGACGGATTAAAACTGGTAAAAATGAATGAAGATGCCACTGCATCTGCTGAGGATATGAGTATGGTTCCTACCATCGCTTCGCGGAAAAGTTCATCTTCAGAAACGAATCCACCTGCCATCGACGACAATCCTAAAGATGCCGGAGGGAATGCCATTGAGGCTCCTTTTATCTTCAAAAAAGGAAACTACTATTACCTGTTCGCCTCTATAGATTATTGCTGTAAAGGAGTGAACAGTACCTATAAAATGATCGTTGGTCGTTCAAAAAGTATTCCGGGCCCCTATCTCGATAAAGACGGTAAAGATATGGCAAAAGGTGGTGGAACGATATTGTTGAAGGGCGACGAAAACTGGCACGGTGTGGGGCATAATTCAACCTACACTTTCAACGGAAAAGACTACCTCATTTTTCATGGTTACGATGCTCACGAAAACGGAAGGCCAAAACTAATTATAAAAGAACTGCAATGGGATGCCGACGGCTGGCCCGTTGTTCAAAACTAAATCAGAAAAAACAGTATTATGCGACTAAAAATAAAAAAACTAAGAATCCTTGCCATTGCCGCTATGTTATTATCGGGCAGTTTGTTCGCCCAGGAAAATGCCCGAATCAAGATTGATATCGACCGTCAGATTGGAGAGATCAACAATAACCTATACGGAAATTTTGTTGAACATCTGGGCCGCTGTGTTTATGGCGGCATTTACGATCCCGATTCTCCGCTCTCGGATGATAGAGGTATCCGGCTCGATGTGCTGGAAGCTGCCAAAGGGCTGAACATTCCGTTAACACGCTATCCGGGTGGTAACTTTGTTTCCAACTATCACTGGAAAGATGGAGTGGGTCCGAAAGAAGACCGGCCACCCCGAATGGAACTGGCCTGGGCAAGGTTAGAGACCAATCAGTTTGGCACCAACGAATTTATCGATTTTGCCCGTCGACTTGGAACTGAACCCTATTTTGCGGTTAACCTGGGAACAGGAACCATTAAAGAAGCGCAGGAATGGGTAGAATACTGCAACGTAAAAGAAGGTCCGTACTACGCCGAACTCCGAAAGAAACATGGTTATCCTGAGCCACATAACATTAAATACTGGAGCCTGGGTAACGAAATGGATGGTTTCTGGCAAATGGGGCACCTGAATGCTGAAGACTACAGTAAAAAGGCTCGCGAAGCAGCCAAACTGATGAAACTTACCGACCCGAATATCAAACTGGTTGCAGCCGGTGCTTCCAATTTCAGGCCAAATAACGATCCGCACGAATGGAATGCGACTGTACTTTCGGAATTAAAAGATGTGGTGGATTATATTGCTCTGCACATGTACGTGGGTAACCACCAGGATAATTACTACAATTTTGTGTCATCACCTCTGGTTTTGGAAGAACGCACGCAGGTGGTAAAAGGAATGATCATGCGTGAAATGGAAAAGGCCGACCGTGGCGACCGTGATCCGATTTACATTGCCTGGGACGAATATAACATCTGGTACCGCTGGAGAGCTGAAGAAACCATGACCGGAGACCGTGCTTTGGAAGAACGTTATAATCTAGAAGATGCATTGGTGATCGCCGGATTCCTGAATGCATTTGTTCGCAATGCCGACATTGTAAAAATGGCCAACATGGCACAGCTGGTAAATGTTATCGCACCCATTTTTGCCGAAAAAGACGACATGTTCAAGCAAACCATTTATTATCCGCTTCAGTTGTTTGCCAATAATATGTTCGGCATCTCGCTGGATGTTTATGTGGATTGCGAAACCTACGATACGGACGAATTCTACCTCGGGCTCGCCGAACAGGCAACCCAGCAAAACAATGTACCTTACCTCGATGTTGCAGCTTCGTATAACAAGAATGGAGAACTTATCATTACCGTAATTAACCGAGACAAGGACAACTCAATCACAACCGACCTCATCTCGCAGGAAGGTTTATTTGATGGCGAGTTTGAAGTGTTCGAAGTGAATGGACCGGATATAAAATCTGAAAATAACTTTGATGTTACAAACGTTGAAACCGTTCAAAAGGAATCCATAAACGTGAGAAATAAAAAGAAATTTACTTACGAATTTCCACCTCACTCATTCACCATGTTAAAAGGTAAAATTATTGAATAGATAACTCTTTTTCATATTGAGAGATTTACCTTAATTCTGAAATAGTGATCGGATACATTTAATTAAAACAATAACAACATGAACAAGTTAAAATTTACTTTAATCCTTCTGTTTACTGCGTTTTTCAGCACGTCATTCGCACAGACAAAATTAACCCTGCATCCTGAAGAAGCAGAGACCCAAATCAACAGAGAAATTTACGGACATTTTGCCGAACATCTTGGCCGTTGCATTTACGGCGGTATCTATGTAGGTGAAGATTCCGAGATCCCAAATATTCGTGGCTTTCGCGATGATGTGATCGGAGCACTAAAAGACATGGAGATTCCTCTTTTGCGCTGGCCCGGAGGCTGTTTTGCCGATACCTACCACTGGAAAGACGGAATCGGACCACGCGAAGACCGGCCAACCATTGTTAACGTTCACTGGGGAGGAGTTACCGAAGACAACAGTTTTGGAACCCACGAGTTCCTCGACTTTTGCGAACTTATTGAAGCTGAACCTTATATCAACATCAATGTTGGTTCGGGAACCGTACAGGAAGCCAGTGAGTGGGTAGAATACGTTACCTCATCAAATGTTAGCCCGATGACTGATCTTCGGAAGAAAAATGGCCGCGAGGAACCCTGGGAGGTCAAATACTGGGGAATTGGAAACGAAAACTGGGGTTGTGGCGGAAACATGACACCCGAATATTACTCCGATCTTTACAACCGTTTTGCGAGCTACTGCCGAGGAGATATCTACCGAATTGCAGGTGGTCCGAACGTGGATGATTACAACTGGATGGAAGTACTGATGCAAAAAACATCCCGCCACTGGGGACTCGTCCAGGGTGTATCGCTGCACAATTACACATTCACAAACAGTTGGACAAATAAAGGACATGCAACCGATTTTGGCGAAAGGGAATGGATCTCAGTTCTTGATAATACATTAAGAATTGAAACGCTGATTGAACGTCATTCAACGATTATGGATAAGTATGATCCAAGGAAACGTATCGGTCTGATCGTTGACGAGTGGGGAAACTGGTTCAATGTGGAAGAAGGAACAAATCCGGGTTTTCTGTACCAGCAAAACACCTTACGTGACGCCATGGTTGCCGGTATCAACCTGAACATTTTTAACAACCATGCCGACCGCGTTAAAATGGCGAACATCGCCCAAATGGTAAATGTTCTGCAGGCCGTTATCCTCACCAAAGAAGATGAAATGGTGCTAACGCCAACCTACTACGTTTTTAAAATGTACAGTGTTCACCAGGACGCCACACTTGTTCCAATGAACCTGAAAACAGACGACTATTCTGTCGAAAGAAGAAGAGTTCCGTCGGTAAATGCCTCAGCATCGACCAAAGATGGAGTGCTATCGGTAACACTGGTTAACCTTAATCCCAACAGCAGCCAATCGGTTGAATTTAATGTAACTGGCAATGATTATTCTTCGGCCAGCGGACAAATCGTTACTGCTGAAAACATGAATGATTACAACGATTTTGGACAAGACGAAAAAGTGACCTTAAAAGAAATGAAGGTAGACACACCAATAGAAGGTAAATTATCACTAGAAATTCCGGCAAAATCAGTTGTTCTGGTACAACTTCAGTAAGCAAGATTTTTTCACAACATAAGAAAGGAAGCTGTAATCGGCTTCCTTTTTTTTGCCAAATAAATTACAAAATAAATATCCGGAATATAGATTTCTACAGTGTTAAAAATTAACACGTAACTTATAAATAAACAGAGCGAACTTAAGTCAGGTTTCGACAAAAAAATAACAGTCTTGTCCTCTCTTGTTTCTTAATTCTTCTAATTATCCTATTTTAGATGAAATCGTCGCTAAGACGAATTAAGAACCATAAAATCATTCAGGAAATTTGAGAAATGATGCTTTGACGTTCCATTTATTCATTAAATAAAAACTACTAAAAATGCCACACAGATTTGTAATTACATGCTTTTTGATCGCCGTTGGATTTGCAGCTAAAGCACAGGTCAACGATGTAACAACCCCTCTCCATATGTTGAAACCGGATTATCCGCATGCCTACGGAGCTCCGGAGGTTGATGATATTGAGCTAGTGTTAAGCACGATGTATGACTATTTGAACCGGGTTACTCCTGCACAATTAGTAGACAGAACATCGGGCAAAGTAATCTCCGATTATACAACCGTTGATGAAAACAGCATTATGAAACAGGGTGATTTTCGATTAACCAGTTACGAATGGGGAGTTACGTATGCAGGTATGTTGTTAGCTGCAAAACAAACCGGCGAATCAAAATATTCGAATTATGTAAGTGAACGTCTGGAATTTCTGTCGAAAGCCCTGACCGCTTTTGATGCCTTTGCAGATAAAAATCCGGATACGAAATATCAACTCATGCGAACTTTGCACCCGCATGCACTGGATGATTGCGGAGCCATTTGTGCAGCCATGATAAAGGCCACCAAAGAAGATAAAGCCAACAACCTGGACTGGATAATCAGTTACCAAATCGACTACATTAGTAACGATCAATTTCGTTTGCACGACAATACGCTGGCTCGTAACAGGCCGCAACCTAATGCACTGTGGCTCGACGATCTGTTTATGAGTGTTCCGGCACTGGCTCAGATGGGCAGTTACAGTGGCGAAACCAAATACTTTGAAGATGCGGTAAAACAGGTTCTTCAATTTTCAGACCGAATGTTTAACGACGAAAAAGGCCTTTTTATGCACGGCTGGATTCAGGAAATGGACGAACACCCGCAATTTCATTGGGCCCGTGCCAACGGCTGGGCAGTTATGGCCATGGTAGAACTGCTGGAAGTATTACCCGAGGTTCATCCCGGACGAGAGCAGGTTTTGGACATTCTCCAGCGTCATATTCGGGGATTGGCCAACTACCAGGATGGAACGGGATTCTGGCACCAGCTAATTGATCGAAACGATACTTATCTCGAAACATCGGCAACGGCCATTTATACTTATTCCATTGCCCGTGCAATTAATCGCGGATATGTTGATGCCAAAGTTTACGGCCCGATGGTTTGTCTGGCCTGGAATGCAGTAGCTACCAAAGTGAGCGACTCGGGACAGGTAGAAGGAACTTGTGTGGGAACCGGAATGGGATTTGATCCTGCATTTTACTATTACCGCCCGGTTCATGTTTTTGCAGCTCATGGCTATGGCCCCGTTTTACTGGCCGGAGCCGAAATGATTGAACTGCTTAAAAACCACGATATTCAAAGTAACGACAGTGCAACGATGTTATACGACTAAAGTATTTTCCAATTTTAAAACAGGAATGCCGGAGTTTGCAAGCTCCGGCTTTCCTGTTTGACTGCCTGTTTTATACTTGCTTAAAATCAATAAAAAGTGCCAGCCAGGCCATAACCATTGCTGCTATTTCTATCCAGTACGTATTGTTTTTCATTTTCAGATTTAGTTTTTCGATGGTTTGCGTAATCGTAAATACAATAAACACTCCGGCAAGGATAAAGCTCCAGGTTGAAGGGATGGACAGTACCACTGCTGCCGTGGCAGCCGCAATTCCGCCGGTAGCTCCTACCACATGTACTTTTTCGGCCAAAGAAGCTTTAGTTACCACAGGCGCTGCACCAACAAAAGCAATCAATCCGCCGGCAAAAAACCATAGAAACTGAAACGGGTTTCCGTCCGATACACTAAGTCCTAGTACCATTATTGGTAAACTAATGCCAATCCAAAGCACCACCATCGGGAATACTGATTGCCAACGGGTAAGAAATTTGTAGCTTGCCGAAATACTTCGTGTCATACCATACCTGATTCGCACATAAACCAGGTACACCGCAACAATCAGCGGTAAATAGAAAAATACTGCCATCGCTTAAAGTTTAAGTACAATCTTTTTCAATCATCATCTGTATTCGATGACATGATAAGTGATTACGTATTATCCCTCTTTAAGTTTCTGAAGGTATTCACTTGGATTCATTCCAAACTCATCTTTAAAACACTGCCTGAAATAACTGCTGCTGTTAATTCCAATCTGATACATGATCTCCGAAATGTTGTACTGACCGGTGATCAGAAGTTGTTCGGCAAAATTAATACGAACTTTACGAATAAATTCATTGGCGGTCAGGTTGGTGAGTGCCTTTATTTTCCGATACAGCGTGGAGTGACTCATGTTCAGCTGGGCAGCTACAAACGAAATGCTCAGATCTTCGTCTTCAAGATTCTCTTCAATAACGGTCGTTAGTTTCTGCAAAAACTCCTTGTCCAACTCCCCTATCGATTCGTTGAGAACCGACTGTTTTTGTTTAAATTTTGAGGATGTAGCCAGCGAATGCTTGCTCCGGGCATCGATAATATTTCTCAACCTGCTTTTTAAAAGATTGCTGCTGAACGGTTTGGTGAGGTAGGAATCAGCCCCAACATCGTAACCTATTTTCTGATCGTAAAGCGTACCTTTTGCCGTTAAAAGTACTACCGGAATATGACTGGTTCGAACATCCTGTTTTAACTGTTTGCACATTTCAATACCGTCCATAATTGGCATCATCACGTCACTGATAACAATATCGGGTATTTCTTCGGTGGCCTGTTCAAATCCGGCTTTTCCGTTTTCTGCTGTTACGATCTTATAAGTTTCAGTAAGCGAATCTTTGATGTATTCGGTTATTTCCGGGTCGTCATCAACCACAAGAATTGTATTTTTTGAATTCTCTTCCGTTTCTTCAATTTGTGTTTCCTCGGGAATATAATGAACTGCATCCGGATAACTGTTATTAGTAAGGAATCTTACTTTAAACACAGTCCCTTTATTTAAGCTGCTTTTAACATCGATTTCCGCTTCATGCAGCTCGACCATATTTTTCACCAACGATAAGCCGATACCCGTACCTTTTATTGGGTGTGCAGCTTTTTTTGCCTGATAGTACCTGTCGAAAATATGTGGCAGATCAACTTCAGAAATTCCAAAGCCGGAATCGGAAACAAGAACTTCTGTATAATTAATATTCCCTTCCTGTATTTCTCTCAATTCCAGTTCAATTGTTCCTGCCTGAGTATACTTGAACGCATTCGAAATCAGATTATCTGTGATTATTGTGATCACATCCGGATCGAAGTACATTTCAATTTTATGGTTGGGAACATTAATGATGAAATCAATGGATTTATTCTGATTCAAACCTTTGTATTTTTCTCCGATCTCGTAAATGAATTTTGCCACGTCATCGCGTATCACACTTAGTTTACGACTTTTATTTTCCGATTTTCTGAATTCGAGTATTTGATTGATGGTTTGCAACAAACGATTGGTAACCCGTTGGATCATCTGCAATTTTTTAGCTTGATCCGGTTTGAGGCTGTCATCCGAAGTCAGATCTTCAAGCGGTCCTAGAATCAGGGTCATCGGGCTGCGCAGTTCGTGGGTAATGTTGGTAAAGAACCGCAGTTTTTCTTCGTTTAATTCATGTTCCTGCTGACGGCTCTTTTTCTCCAGCAACAGGTCGTTCTCAATTTTTAACTTGTTTTTGTAAAAACTCATTGCATAAAATGCAATAAACACTGCCACAGCCATGTATATCATTTTCATCCACCAGGTTAGCCAAAGCGGCGGCTTAATATGTATGGACAATGAAATGATATGTTCCGACCATTCGTTATTCTGTAAGCGGGTTCTGAGACTAAATGTATAGTTACCCGGTTTCAGGTTTCTGAATGTCACTTCATTTCCGGTATTTACAAGAAACCATCCTTCGTCCAATCCAGTCATCCGGTAGGCGAAATCGACTTTATTGACGAGCGAATAATCCAGCACATTAAAACTGATTTCAAAAGAATTCTGATTGTGGTTCAGCTCAATCTCATCTGTAAACGGGATATTTGTAAATTCACTGAAATAACTCTTGTTGTTGGCTACCGAGAAATTACTAATTACGGTTTGGGGCACCTGGTCCTCTGTATGTTCAAGCACCTGATTGAACCAGGTAATTCCGTTTTGCGAACCAAAATAAATTTCTCCGTCAGCGGTTTTTAATACTGCACGATTTAAATAGTCGCCAAACACAATTCCATCACGCACATCGAAATTACTAACATGCATGGTATTCAAATCAATGTGGCTTATTCCGCTCGAGGTACTCAACCACATTTCATCTGCCGTTTCTCCTTCAACAACGGCCCTGACTGAATTATCTGCCAGGCCCGAACTTTGTCCAATGCGCATAACAGACTCCTGCGTATAGTTTTTAAACAGAAAAAGGTCGTTCTGACTTCCTACCCAAATCCTGTCGCGCGAATCTTTGTAAATGCAACTAATCGAATAAAAATCATAATCTTTGCCAAAATCGTGTTTAAGGTTGATCTCCTTATCATACACGCACAATCCGCCACCTAGTGCTCCAACCCAAATATTTCCGTTTGCATCTTCCGCAACGGCCCTAACGTTATTATCCATTAAGTCGGAATTGGAGATGCTGTATACTTTCGACTCGCTCGTGTTAATATTATAAACGTACAAACCCAGGTCGGTTATTAACCACAAATTTTGCTTTGAGTCTTCAAAAAAGTCGTACACCGGAATGTTTCTCAGATCTGCAAAACGTGTGAAACGACTATACCTTTTCGAATTGTAATCGTATTTAAATACCCGACCGTCTGCGCATCCTATCCAAATATTATTATTTCGATCTTCGTAAAGCGAAATGGCAAAAATCGGTTTGGGGTCGTTTAACACACGATTAAAATCTTTAATCTTTTGATTGTCTTTATATATACATATTCCTCCCGATTCGTTTGCCATCCAGATATTTCCATCTTTATCGCTGCACAGGTCCATAACCGCTTTCGCATTCAGGCTATTGGCATTACCAATCAAAGGCAGGTAGTTAATTATTTTGAAAAACGGCTCGTTTTTAGGAATAAAGTTCAATCCGCCACCAAACCCGCCAAGCCAGATATTCCCGAATGAATCCTGAAAAACAGTCTGCACCGACAAACTCGATAATCCATCTTGCGTTTCGGAAGCCAGAATGTGTTGGAATTTTGCATTTGAAGCGTTTGGATGAACGCTCAGTTCTTTTAAATCGAGGATGTTCAATCCGCCACCTTCTGTTCCAATGTATAATTTGTGGTCATCAGTTTCAATCATTTTCTGAATGAAATTATTGGAAATGGACTGCGGATTTTTAGGATCGTTTCTGAAATTGATCATCCTGTTGGTTTCGGGATCAAATAAAGTAAGCCCGTTTCTTGTCCCGATCCAGATCCGACCGGATGAGTCTTTAAGCACACTTGTTACAGTGTTATCAGCCAGCGAATTAGGATCATTGGGATCGTGCTTAAAATTTACAGCAGTTTCTGTTACGGTGTTAATTATACTCAGTCCTTCAGTAACATGTCCTACATAAACCCTTTCATTCGAATCGTGCATAACACACCAGTTATAATTCGATCCTATTCCCGAAACATTGGATTGGCTGTAATTGGTAAATTGTTTTGTTTCTCTGTCCAGGACATCGATCCCGCCACCGTATGTGGCAAACCAAATATTCCCCTGTTTATCCTGATGGATCTGCGTTATTCCATTGGACGAAAGGTCGTTGGCATCAGGATTTCCATAATCATGTTCGTAATGCGTAAAAACATGTGTTTTATAGTTGTAGGCATCAACGCCATTCTTCTCTGAAGCAATCCATATAATGTCATCAAATTTGTCAGCTAAAACAGAATTTAAAACATTACTGCAGATCGAATTGGGATCAGTTTCCGAAGCCTGATAAACCGTAAAAGTATGCGAATCAAATCGGTTTAATCCATCTTTTGTACAAATCCAGATAAATCCTTCTCTGTCCTGTGTTATGCTTACCACATTATTGTTCGACAGTCCCTGTTCAACCCCCAGCTTTTGAACTCCAATCGCCCAAACATTCGCCAAAGCTCCTGTTATAAAGCAAATTAACAGCCCCCATCGTTTTAGTCTACTCATCTCCATCTTTATTCTCAGGTTTCGATCAGGCGTAAATTTAATGAAAAACTGCCTAGCCATAATACTTGTATCTACAGTTTTCATCATTGACTAATTTCTGTTTACTCAATGACGAGTCCTTGTTAGTACATTAATAGTAAAGTAAAGTAGCTTTACGAGGAAGAAAATACAGAGGATTGGATGATATTAGAAATCAGCTCCCTGGGTGAGCATCGAAGTGGCTGATTTGACAAATTCAGAAATCTGTTTTCGAACGAACTGAAACTATCAACATGTGCACAAAAATAAGACTAAGCCTGGTTAGCTTGATGATTATATTAAGTAGTCTCAACAGCTGCGATGTTAGGCATGATGATAGTAGTCAAAAACAACTGTTCGATCTGAACTGGAAATTTAATCGCGGTAATTATGTTTTTGCCACCGAGCTTGAAATGAACGATAAAAACTGGCGGGATGTTGATCTTCCACACAATTGGAGCAATGACAAAAAATTACTGTTAACTACCTCAAATACAGCTGCCGGCAATGACTCTTCAGGAATAGGCTGGTACCGCAAACATTTCGAAATTCCCAACAACTGGCACGAGAAAAGCATTCTTATTAATTTTGAAGGAATCTGCGAACAAAATAAGATTTTCGTCAACGGAATTGCTATCAAGACTCCACAACATGCAAAGTGCGTATTTGAAGCACCGCTTAATCCTTACCTGAACTTCGATGGCAAAAATGTAATTGCAATTCAGGTAATGAATACCAAACAAGAAGACGGAAACTGGAGTGCTGCTTCCGGAATATACAAGCACGTTTGGCTAATTATTAAAGATCCTCCGAAAAGCCAGAAGAAAGATTGAATTTTCTTATTTCTTTGAAGGTCCTGTAACCTAATTTACCAATGAATGACGTGCGTACTGTTATGCACATTTTCTGATTACCTTTTGACGAGTTTGTATTTACCTTAATAATCGGGTAAAAGTACTTTTGTAGCCGACTTATGAATTTAACGATCATATTTTAAGATTGAGAACTAAACAAACTGTTCATCAAAGATGTTTTCTATCTTTGGCCGATCTTCCTTTAAAAAATCTTCCGGGAAACGGTAATTCCACCTTGTGGATTTTAAATTCAAAGCAAAAATGACGCATAAAATTAGTCAGGAATAAACAAGCTTATGATGAAAAAAAATAAAAGAACATATACCATATTGCTCTCGTTATTGATCTTACTGGTGAGCAATGCTTCAATGGCTCAACGTTTTATGGAAAACCTCGATCATGGCCTGGTTGCTGTAAAAAAACCGGGTGGAGTAATTGTAAGTTGGCGAGTGCTTGGATCAGAATGGGATGATGTTGCTTATAACTTGTATCGGGATGGTTCATTAATTAATAGTGAACCAATAACCGGGGCCAGTAATTTGTGGGACAGGAACGGAGAATTAGGTTCAACTTATACCATCAAGACGGTAATTGATGGATTGGAGCACGAAACAAACGAATCGGCAGATGTTTGGGAAAAGAATTACATCGATATTCCTGTCAGGGAAATCAATGAAGGTTCTTACATCCTGAACGATGCATCGGTAGGAGATTTGGATGGCGACGGTGAATACGAAATTGTAGTGAAGCGACTTGCTACCGACGGAGTGGAATCCAACTATTATCACTACCTGGAAGCTTACGAATTGGACGGTACTTTCCTGTGGGCGGTTAATATGGGTCCGAACATTTACAACGATGTGGAATTCAATTTTTTGGTATGGGACCTGGATTGCGACGGAAAAGCTGAAGTGATTCTGCGTACTTCTGATGGTTTTATCGATGGCGAAGGAAACAATATTGGAGATGCTGACAATGATGGAACCATCAATTACAGATATTCCATTTCATGGGTCGGATATCGTCAGGAAGGCCCCGATTACCTTTCGGTTTTAGATGGACAAACCGGTAAAGAACTGGACAGAGCAACTTATATTCCAAGAGGAGATTTAGGCGACTGGGGAAAAGCAGACGATGGTGGACACCGTGCAACCAAATGTATGTTTACGGTTGCCTACGAGGACGGAAAAACACCCAGTGTGGTATTTGGCCGTGGTATTTACGAACGAATTGTAATGGAATCGTGGGATTTCAAAAATGGAAGTCTGAGCAGAAACTGGCATTTCGACACCAACAATAATCCGGACTATGCAGGTTCGGGCTACCACAATCTCACACAGGGCGATGTTGACTTCGATGGAAGAGACGAAGTGGTTTACGGATCGATGGTTCTTGATGACAACGGACAGGGCTTGTATTCAACAAAATTAGGCCACGGCGATGCCCAGCATTTAACCGATATAAATCCCAACCGCGATGGACTGGAATATTTTGGATGCCTCGAAAATGCGACAGGTGGAGATTACCGCGATGCCGGAACCGGTGAGATACTGCATTATACTAATATTGGTCGCGATATGGGCCGGGCAGGCTGTGCCGATATAACACCCGATTATCCGGGCAATGAAATGTGGGGCCCCAGTGGTTTCCCTTTTTTGAGTTCAACCGGCGAAGCGATTTCAAATTTAACTCCTCCCGGTTCAATGAACTTTTTTATCTGGTGGGATGGCGACCTTTCGCGCGAAATGCTCGATCATGCATGGTACAGCAACTACGGAGTTGGCACCATTACAAAATACAACAACGGCGCCAACACGCAACTTCTTTACGCCGACGGGACCTTGTCGGATAACTGGACAAAAGGAAATCCGTCGTTAAGTGCTGATATTCTTGGCGACTGGCGCGAAGAAGTGATCTGGCGAACTTCGGACAACCGTGCTCTGCGTTTGTACATTACTACTGATATTACAACGACAAAAATTTATACTTTAATGCACGATCCGCAATATCGTGCAGCGATCGGGTGGCAACCCAATTCATACAACCAGCCTCCTCACCCAAGCTTTTTTATTGGAACTGATATGGATTCAGTACCACCTTCACCGATTCTTTTTCCCGGTCAAAAGGTTTGGACCTCAGGGAAATGGGACACTGGATCGAGTTCGGCATGGACATTGGATAATGTTACTGCAACATTTGAAGAAGATGATAAGGTGCTTTTCGATATTTCAGGCGACAGCAATACCGATGTAGTTCTTGAAGGCACTATTACACCGGCCGATATTCGGGTTATCTCCCCCACCGATTATGTTTTTTCGGGATCCGGAAGTATCGAAGGGACAACAGATTTGACAAAATCAGGTAGTGGAAATCTAACGCTGAACAACACGAACAATTACAACGGAGTTACCCGGATTTGGGATGGACAGCTGACCAATAACGGAGTACTTTCGAATAGCAAAGTTTACGTAAAACGTTTTGCCAACCTCGCAGGAAATGGTTCTTTTAACAAAGGCATTGTACTGGAGAATTACGCCAACCTGATTGTAAGTGATTCCAGGTCGGCTGCTGACACAATGTTTGTAAGCGGAACATTGGAAACCAACGCCAGTTCAACCATTTTCATGGATCTTACAGATGATTATGAAGCGATTTCCAAAGTAAACGATTTGATTGTCGTGGATGGCATGGTGAAAATAGCCGGAGCAACTTCCATCGATATAAATCGGATAGACGGTGATCTGTCTCCTGGCGAGTATGTTTTGATGACCGTTAGCGATACCTTGCTCGGAAACCTTGAAAACATAACGATCGACGGTATTTCAGGAGTTCCGTACACGCTTGAATTTAATGATCACCAGCTAAAACTTGTGGTGGCGAATACCCGTACTCCCGGGAAAGTAGTTTGGGAAGGTGCGGTTGACAACAAATGGGACCTTTTCAATCGCCTGAACTGGTTAAATGAAGGATCGGCAGATTATTTCCTGGGTGAAGACTCGGTTGTTTTCGACGATAACGGACAGTCAACATCCATCGAAATTCTGGAAGAATATGCCATCAGTCATTTCCTTTTCGATTCAGATAAAGATTATAGTATTTATGGCTCAGGTTCTTTTACGGGGCAAGCAGATCTTGTAAAAAAAGGAGCAGGCAGTTTGACCATCGGAACTCAGAATACCTACACAGGTGCGACAATTATCGAAGAAGGAACGTTAAGAGTTCCGGAATTGACCAATGCCGCATATCCTTCGGCCATAGGAACTGCCTCAGTTGATGCAGCCAACCTCGTAATTAATGGCGGAGAACTGGAAGTAACCAATACTGGTAATATTACTACCGACAAAAGCATTACTCTTGGCGAGAACGATGGCGCAGTAAAAATGAACAGTTCGTCTTCGAACCTTACCATTTCAGGCTATTTAAGAGGAAATGGGCGGCTCATTAAAAACGGAAGCGGTACCTTATCCATCCAAAATAACAATTCACACAAAGGAACCGTCATCAATCAGGGGACAATTCAGTTAGCTGATGATGCTGCGAACATCTCGGGACTTGGCGATACTGTTACTTTTAATGGTGGAACACTTGCCATGAATGATAATTCGGGTACGTGGACCAATGGTTGTGGCTGGCATATAGTAGTACCTGAAGGAAAAACCGGAACACTAAGGCTGGACAGCAGAAGTGAACTTACCGGAAAGCTTGTAGGTTCAGGAAAACTGATTCTGTTTACTCCTTTCGTGCGAAGTGATTTAAGCGGAAACTGGTCGAATTTTAACGGAACTATTGAAGTTACAACAGATGGTGATGGAGGAGACTGGCGAATCAATAACAGTTATGGTTATGAGAATGCTTCAGTTAAACTAAACAACAACGTTTATGCGTACAACCTGATAAATGTTAATACCAAAATTGGCGCTCTTTCAGGAAGCAGCGGTGCCACCCTGGCTTCGGGAACATGGAGTGTCGGATACAACAATGCGGATGCAAGCTATTCGGGTTTGATCACCGGATCATCAAACATCAATAAATATGGTAAAGGAAACTGGACAATTTCTCACGCCAATGACTACACCGGTGGAACAAATGTTTACGAAGGCATTTTAACTGTAGCCAATTCTTCGGGGAGTGCCACAGGATCGGGTGGAGTTTTTATTCGTGCAGGTGCTACGCTCGAAGGCAACGGATCCATCGACGGAACTGTAGGGATATATGCAGATGCCACCTGCAATTTGGGGGCCTTAGCCAATTTAAACGGTATAGTAAATGTTCAGGGCAGCCTTATTGGAAAAGGAAATATAAACGACAGGATAACGATTTTATCGGGCGGTATTCGTAAAGGAGATAATATTTTAAACGGACCGGTAGTTGTTCGTTCCAGGGGTACACTTTCGGGCGAAGGAAAGGTGAATGGCGAATTAACACTTTTCGATGGAGCCACAGTTGCGCCGGGAACAGACGGGATTGGAACGCTGGAATTTGCAAAGGAAGTGACTTTAGCCAGTGATGTGAATTTGGAAATCGAGATCAATAAATCATTTGAAGAGAATGACGCACTGAAATCTGCCGAAATAATTACCCTTGCAGGGATTTTGTCAGTTTCCGAATTAAGCGGTAATCCGTTTGAAGCCGGAGACAGCTTTAAAATTCTGGATGCCAATAGCATAGAAGGCACTTTTGAGGCTATAGAACCTGAAACACCAGGCGAAGGTTTGAAGTGGGATCTTTCGGGTATCGCAGAAGGTATTCTTGGCGTAACAAATATAACGTCTGTAAATGTGCTTGAAAACGATGACCTGGTTATTTATCCAAATCCGGGAGAAGGAACTTTTTACTTAAAACTGAAATCGGCGGACGTCATAAAATCCATTTCAGTTACGAATTTAGAAGGGCGCACAATTTATTCTGATGTTCCCAATTCTTCCCGGCGAATTAAATTGGATTTGCAAGATCAACCGGCCGGAATATATTTCTTAAGTGTTCGTTTTACGGATAAAGAAATCATCAAAAAATTAGTTATTCAGTAGTTTTTGCTCATTTTATTGCAGGCGACAAATTCATTCAGTAACAACAGGAAATTTTCGTGTTCGCCAAAGTCAGGTTTAAGGATAAAAAATTTGCAGAGTTTAAGATTCTCATTTGACCTATTCATGACGCATTTATAATGATCCCCTTGTTAGTTTTGCCGGGGAGAAACAGACTGTATTTAAACCTATTTTGTTTGTTTCGGTTTTAATATAAAATAAGACCAATGAAACTAAGAAAGCTAACTACACTTATCTTGCTAATCCTGATAACGTTTAGTATTCCGCTTGGAGCGCAAAATATTAATCAAACTGATGATATTGCCAGTACCAGCGATAATATTCAAGCCTTCCCGCCTACTGATCGTACGGTCAATTTCAATCTTTCTGATGCTGGAGAACACAAAGACGTAAATTGGGGATTAGATTTGGCCTGGCGCGACAAGAACAATATAATTCGCGGAATGGCATTTATGGGCCACGATAATGTAGACATCATCCGGTCGTCGTTTATGCCAACCAACCCTTTGCTTGGAGATACAGCATTACAGGGCGATGCTTTGACTTATACAAAAGAACGAATTAAAATTATCAACGATTTGTTGGGCCCAAATACTAAGGTATCGCTCAACAGCGATCACCCAAGCGTACATTCCTATTTTCAGGGGAATGCTGCTAATTGGGCAAAGCTGATTGATGTAACAGCAAAAATGCATCAGCAGGCCGGATTCAATGTAGTAACAGTTTCTCCGTTTAACGAACCTGATTATGGTTGGGGACAAGGCACTATTGATGATTTTTATAACATTATTCGTGAACTGAATAAAATTTCCAGATTCGACTCGATTCGAATTTCAGGGGGAAATACACTGAATAACGACGAAGCTTTATACTGGTACAATTACCTTAATCCGGCCGGGCTCGAAGAAGGCAATACCCATCAGCTTGCAGGAATTTTTGACACTTATGCCGCATTCTTTGAGGCCGTTAGGGCCAACGATGATCATGCAACTGCCGACGAAATGCATAATGTGATGGATGCTATGGTTGGCCTGGAGTACGGTCTGCAAACCGGAATATGGTGGGGCTGGGCTGAATACACCCGGGGAGAATTTTGTAAAGCAACAAGAGGTGAAAGACTGGGTTATGCAGAACATCGACCTAACTGGACTGCGGCATCGGTTTACAGGGGTACAGATGGTAAAGTACAGGCATTTTGCGGCTCTTCTGAAAGACAGGCAGTAACAACCACTTACACATACATTTCGAAAGACAGAGATGTTTTTTATGACGGCTATGGTCCTCAACGACAATTTATTCTGGAAATGCCGGGTGGAACCGGTTACCAGCAAGGACAAACCAATGCAGAAAAAGTGATCAACATTACCTGGGGTGATGATATACAACCGGCCATTAACGGCAGATACTTGCTTGTAAACCGGAACAGCGGCAAAGTAATGGAAGTTGCGGGAGGATCAAGCGCTGCAGGAGCAAATGTAAGACAGGCAACCAGTACAGCTGCCAGCTATCAGCAATGGAATGTCACTCCGGTGAACGCTCGGATTGGTGGCGATTTCAGTTATTTTTCGATAAAAGCCGTAAACAGCGGCAAATCGATTGATGTTTACAATTGGTCGCTGGATAATGGAGGAAACATAGCTATCTGGGATGACACCAGAGGAGCTAACCAGCAGTGGTATCTTGAATATGCAGAAGACGGCTGGTTTTATATACGAAGCCGACACAGTGCTTTGTGTTTAGAGGTAGCCAACAACAGTACTGCAAATGGAGCAAACATTCAGCAATGGGAGCTTGATGGTGGACATAACCAACATTGGCGCTTAATCCCGGTTGATGCTGCAGTGGAATTCGAAGCCCCTGCCCCGCCAACGAATCTGATTGCCACAGCTAATGCTGCATCTGTTCGCCTCGACTGGACAGAAAGTACTGAAGAAGATGTAGAAGGATATACCATTTTTCGTTCCGAAACTGCCGGTGAATTTTACAATACCATTGCCCGTAATGTAAAGTCAACAGCATTTGTCGACAACACTTGCACAGCCGGCGTACAGTATTTTTATGCGGTGAAAGCAATAGATAAATCGTTAAACAGTTCAGCATATTCAGCAGAAATTGAGGCGACTCCTACAGCTGAAAACGATCTTGTGGTACATTTCATGTTTAATGAGAATACATTGGATAGCAGTGTCAACCTGAATCACGGGGCCACACTTGGCGAAATCGCCTATGTTGAAGGGAAAGTAGATGCACAGGCAATTTCGCTAAACGGAGATGACGCATTTATTCAGTTGCCCCCCACTATCGCTAATCAGGAAGAGATAACCATTAGTACATGGGTTTACTGGAATGGAGGCTCACTTCTTCAACGTATTTTTGAGTTTGGAAATGATGACTCAGGCTACATGTATTTGACACCTTTTATGCGATTTGTAATAAACGACGGAGGATCAGAGAAAAGACTAAGTGCTTCGTCCTTGCCGGAAAGCGAGTGGGTACATGTTGCTGTAACCCTCGGAGAATCAGGAGCGCGAATGTACATGAATGGTGATTTGATAAAAGAGGAAACGTCTGTTACAATCCGGCCTGTTGATTTCAAACCGATATTCAACTATATTGGTCGCGACCAGAAAAACATTCGCTTGTTTAATGGGCACCTCGATGATTTCAGGATATACAATTACGAATTATCCGGTGAAGATATTTCCGCAATTTATGAAGATGTTAAAACGGATATTTCGGTAAAGACTGTGAGTAAAACAAAACTTTTAGTATATCCTGTTCCTGCCGATAATGTACTGAAATTTAATTATGATTCCGCTACCAGTCCAGGCGAGTCGGACTTGAAAATTTACGATGTTTATGGAAATATTGTATTACAGAAGACATTAAGAAACAAAGAGAAAGGAGAAATCAATGTTTCAGGAATGCCAACGGGAACTTATATTCTTCAATTGAACAACGGAGCAGAAATAGTAACTAAAAAGATTGTAATGCAACACTAAAACAAAAAGTATCAAAATCGATGTCGGAAACATTTAAAAATAAAGATTTCCAGTTCAAACAAGGTACTTTCAAATAAAACGACTAAATTCTGAAATTGAAACTGAGCTAAACAAACCGATAATAGAATTATTTATGGCACAACAGAAACGAACATTCAAATATTCCAGATCATTTTCAAAATATTTACTATTAGCAGGGCTATTTTTAAGCAGAACCTTATTAGCTTCTGCCATTGAAAAGGAGATGGTCGACAACCTGGTAAATGAGGACCGGGTGCTTTCTTCGGCCATCGAATTACATATAATTTCTGCCGAATCGCCATTGGTTAACAGTACCGTCAACCTTGAACATGAAGATGCCTGGTTGTTTTTCGATAATATCAGGCCATCTGAGGTTATTGCCACCTATACTTCTTCAGTGAAGATTAATGGTGCAGTTCTGAAAGTTGGTTCGAACGGGCGAGTTGCCATTTACGGGCAAGGAACAGTAATTATGCCTTTTCCCGGCTCTTTTAAGCCATTGACTGTTTATACCGAAGAAAATTTCGATGGAAATTCTACCCAACTTTCAATTCAAACCTATCACAACAACCTGGGAGATTTCGATAATGTCATCAAGTCGTTTAAATTGAAACGTGGATATATGGCAACCTTTGCCAATAACGCTGATGGAAGTGGTTACAGCCGCGTATTTATTGCCGATGAAGCAGACTTACTCTTTGAAGAAATGCCTGGAGAGTTATTCGGTTCTGTTTCGTTTATACGAGTTTTTAAATACGAGTGGGTTAGTAAAAAAGGGAAAGCCGGTTGGAATCCAAATGACATTAACTCTCCTACTTATTACGACTGGAACATTGGAGGCAGTTCGTCGAGTGACGTGGAGTATGTCGCTATTCGGCAAAATGGAGGATGGCCTTCGTGGAGTGCGATTAATGAAAAACAGAATATAACACATCTTCTCGGGTTTAACGAGCCCGACAGGCCGGACCAGGCTGACATGAATTTCCAGGCCATGATTGATCAGTGGCCCGAAATGATGAAATCAGGTTTAAGAATAGGTTCGCCCGCCTGGTCGAATCCCTGGGGAGGAAATGGTGGTAATCTTTTCGATTTCATAAATAAGTGCGACGAACTGAATTACCGCGTCGATTTTGTAGCATTGCACTGTTACTGGGGAGGAAAATCGCCGCAAAACTGGTACAACGACCTAAAATATATTCATGAACAAACCGGGCGGCCATTATGGATAACGGAATGGAACAACGGTGCGAACTGGACCAACGAATGGTGGCCCGATGACAGCAAAGCATATACACCGGCCAATGCCCAAAAACAATTGAACGACATGAAGGGAATCCTTCAGGTGTTGGACACGGCTAGTTTCATCGAGCGTTATTTCATTTACGATTGGGTGCAGGATTGTCGCGCGATGGTATTAAATGGAGAATTGACACTTGCAGGCGAGTATTATGCACAGAATAAATCGGAGATTGCATACAACAATAAGAAGGAAGTAATACCACACTGGAATTACAAATCACCTGAACTTTCATACCGGTATTTTTCGTTTAGAAATTCAATTCGGGTAAGTTGGACGAATCCAAACGGAGAACTTTCCCGGCAATATATACTGCAAAGGAAAATTGATGAAGGGGCATTCGAAACCACTTTTACAACGGAGGATCCTTCAGAAGACTTTTATCTTGATCCGCTTGATCCGGAAATTTACGGTACCATTTCGTATCGGGTAATGTTGCAGACGGCGGATGGAAATTTTAAGACATCCAATATAGAATCTTACTATCAAACAGCAGGTGAAGATGAAATTCAGGTTGGAAATTTTAGTGTGGACAATTCGGATATAAATACAGCGGTGTTTCCCGTAAAATATTCGTCAACGCCTATTGTTTTGCTTGGTATTCCAACTATGAATAACAATGTAGCTATGACCCAGAGAATAGGCAGTATTTCAACCACACAATTCCTGTTTAATTTCTTTCCGTGGTCGTACATCGAAAATTCGGGATTGAGAAGACCCGAGGTTCTTTCGGCGCTGGCACTGCCGGCCGGTGCACACGATTTAAACGGACTGCAAGCCGACGCCGGTTCGGTGTCGGGAGTGACTCGTGAATGGGTTTCTGTGACCTTTGATGAAGCGTTCAGTGAAGCGCCGGTAGTATTTTGTACTGTTGGCACCCGGGTAAACTTTTATCCACTCACGGTTGCCGTTAGAAACGTGACCTCCACCGGATTTGAAATCAGCCTGAAAAGTGAAGAAACAAATACGGCAAGTTTAACCGGAGAAATAGTTAATTATCTGGCTGTTGAACCCGGCACCGGGGGAATAGACGGAAAGCGCATAACGGTTGGAAAAAATTACGGAGGCCAACTTATTTCAACAATCCCCATCGAGATAGTTTATGATTCCAGCTACTCCGAGCCGGCTGTTTTTGCAGGTTTATTGTCTTCAGAAGATAATTTCGCTTCTACATTACGCTATTCATTAACCGGAGATTCCGGAATCGAGCTGAAAAAACAACGGGAATTGTCGGGTGGCGAATCAGAAATGAAAGCCGATGATTTTGGTTGGATGGTTATGGATTTGGCCACCGATCAACCCGACATCGGAACAAGTATTGGAGAAATCGGAACTGAATCCCCGATCAAATTTTACCCCAATCCGGCAAAAGATGAAGTATATTTTAACTTTATTTCGCCAACATACATTGAAATTTTTGATATGACCGGACGAAAAATGCTGGGATCGAATGTTGTTTATTCACTGAATATCAGATCGCTTCCAAAAGGAATTTATTTGATGAAAGCAGATGGAAAATATTTTGGCAAATTGATTAGTGTAGATTAAACATTTAATGTATATTTAGTTGCCTAACTAAAAGGTGAATTTTGATATATTGAGAAGCGCGTTTAAACGTTTTATGCGCGAAAAGTTGAGTGGGCAAAGACAATTTATTATATTTAAGACAGAATCGACAGCAGCTTTAACTTCATTTTTAAATCGATATAGAATACTGAAAAATATCGATAAAAATGATGTAAAATTATGCTGACGAATTTGTAACTATTGAAAGGTGAATATGTAAACATTTAAGAAACTTTAATAAATTTAACTTTCCAATTCTTGATATAAAAACTGATAAAAACATTGTTAAATCTAAATTAGACAACTATGAAGAAAAATTTACGCTTACTTTTAATGACAATTTTTATGGTCGGAGGAATGCTCTCCTCTTCCATGAGTTTTGGTCAGGCAACCCTAAAACACCAGTATACCTTTGAGGAAGGTACCTACGAGGGGACAATCGTTTACGACCAGGTAGGTAACGCTGACGGCGAACTTATCGGTGATGCCGTAAGTATTGACTCCGGAAAGGTAACAGTTACAGGTGCTACGGGTCAGTTCGACGGATACGTTTCGCTCGATGCCGCAGAAATCGCACTGTATACCTACGATGCTATTTCGATAGAAATGTACCTTGAAACCTTTCCATCAGCCAACTCAGGCTACACCATGTTAACCTACTTCGGTAACAATAATGCAGGTGACCGGAGTTTCTGGTTTCAGCCAACAATTAATGGGAATGCATCGAGAGTTGCAGTCAAAAACACCTCTCCTGTTGCGCAATTGGATGGGACTGAAGTGGATGATGGTGATCCGCACCACGTTGTGGCTATCTTAACCCCGGATGATGTAAAATATTACTTAGACGGGGTAAATGTTGCTCAAGTATCTACCAATGGAACAAACCATATTCCAGACCTTGATACTGTTATCGCTAACATTTTCAAAGGATGCGACGGATGGACCGACCCGAACTATAACGGTTCTGTTCTGGAATTCAACATTTACGATGGCGAACTTGATGCATTTACAATCGGACAACGTGCCGGTGTATATTTAGGACTCGATCTTTACAATGCATCCCTGGATACTATTACAGTATCACCTGGTACTCTGAATCCAGCCTTTACTTCCGATAATGATTTGTATGAGGTAGAAGTACCTTATGGAATTACATCGGTAACCTTTACTGCAACACCAACTGTTGGAGGAGCTAGTTTAACCATGTACAATGGTTTGGGAGAAGAACTGACAGATGGAGTTTTAACATTTGACAAGGAACTTGGTGAAGTTCTGGAAATCGTAGTTACAGCACTGGATGGAAGCACTGAACAAACTTATTTAGTTGATGTCTTCCCTGAAGCGGGAGAATCAGCAGCTACATTATCAAGTATAGACCTTTCAGCCGGTAAATTGATCGGTGATTTCGATATGTTTGATACCGCTTACGTGGCACTCGTTCCTACCGGAAGTGCTTCAGTTGATGTTACGGGTGTTCCAAACTGGGAAGGTGCAAGTGTTACAGGTGACGGAACCATTGCCCTTACCGATGGTATGGGATCAACTACAATCACTGTTACTTCGGAAGATGGCTCAGCAACAATGAGTTACACGCTCGAGATATTTGAATCAAATTTCGAACCTGGAACCGACGTTTATCTCGTACATGAGACTAATGGTTTTGTAGCCACCGAAAGCGGTGATACGACATTTAATCAGATTATACTTGCTGAAGCCGTTCATGATTCAACTCCGCAAATCTGGCAATTTGTGGAAAGCGGTGTTGCGGACCAGTATTACATCATGAACAAAGATGGTCATTATATGGCTCTCTCTAACTCAGGTGCTGTTTACGACATGGAGGTTTATCCTGAACTTCCTGGTGATCCTGACAGTGCACGTTTTATGGTTAATGAATTTGAGCCCGACAGGTTTAAGATTATTTCAGTTGCCAGACAAACTGCCAGTGCAACAGCTAATATGGTTGGACCAAACAATGGTCAGCTTGGTTCTGCATTGTTCAGCGACAAAGCTCCTGGTGGTGTTTGGGATGCCGCAGGATTTACTGTTTGGAACATTAAATCTCCGGAAGATGTGGTTAGTGCCTACGAAACTCACCTCTCAGCCCTCACCATGACCGGTGCATCATTCAAACCTGCTTTCGATCCTGCTTACACTTCATATATTGCTTCTATTCCTGCTGGTGTATCTTCAGTTGAAATAGCTGCAACAGCTATGGATGCTGCCGCAACAGTAACAGGTACCGGAACGATTGATGTTTCAGATGGTGCAGGTGTAATAACCATTACCGTAGCAGCTTCTGATCCTCAATATACCCGTGAATACAAAATTCATTATATGTATCCGGGCATCAGACACCAGTTCACTTTTGAAGACGGAACTTACGATGCAAACATGGTTTATGACCAGGTAGGTTCGGTTAACGGAACAATTGGTGGCGACAGTATAACTATTGCTGATGGTAAAGCTACGGTAAGTGGAGCTACATCCAACAGTATGGGATGGATTTCTATGGATGGCGAGGCTCTGGCACTTCACACTTTCTCTGAGATTACGATAGAGGTGATGCTTGAAGCTCAGAACATGGCAAATTCAAGCTATACCATGTTAACCTATTTTGGAACTTCTACTCCGGGTAACGGTTGTCTTTGGATTCAGCCTTCAAGAGCCGGTAACGAGACCAGAGTTGAAACAAATAATGGAAACAATACGATTAACGCAGTTTTATCCGGATACGAAATTGACGATGGACTGAAACACCACGTTGCTGTAGTACTTGACAAGGAATCGCTGAAGTATTACCTCGATGGAGAAATTATTGCAGAATCATCTACTAACGGAATGGATTATATCAGTACCATTGGTACCGATGTAGCCAATATCTTCAGGGGAGTTGATGGATGGAACGATCCTAACTACAACAGTTCGCTTTATGAATACAACCTCTGGGAAGGTGGATTGGATGAGGCCACTATTATGGACCGTGCGATAGAATTCCTGGGCGATGCTTCACGAGATGCAACATTGTCGTCGTTGACTGTTGATGTTGGGGAAATTATTCCTGGATTCAACCCTGAGGTAACAAGCTATGAGGTACTTGTTCCTGCAGGTACAGAGACGGTTACAGTTACTGCCGTGCCAAACGATGAAAATGCTACAACGGTTGGTGATACCATCGTAGATGTTTCTTCAGGTAAAGGTAGTACTGATGTTGTGGTTACTTCCGAATTTGGTACTCAAATGACATACAGCATCACATTTAGTACACCGGCAGAATACACCTTAATGCATTCTTATACGTTCGAAGAAGGTACCTATGAAGATACCACTGTATTTGATCAGGTGGGAGATGCTGATGGAACCCTGATTGGTGGTACTATTTCAGGTGGTGCATATATTGCTTCAGAGGCTGGTGATCATATTACTTTCCCTGCGGCTGATATGGCTGTTAACATGTATCCGGCAATCACGGTGGAAATTCAAACGATGGATGATCCGACAACTACCAATGGTTCGAATACCATGTTAACCTATTTCGGTAATACCAATGCTTCCAATAATTATGGTTATAATTATTTCTTCACTTCTTTAGGCAACGGTGGTAATACCAGAGCAAGTATAAGTTGTGGGGACGATTCAACTCCTTGGTCTGTTGAATCTGGTGTTACAACTCCAAGTGTAATGGACGATGGTAATCCGCATCATTTGGTTGGAATAGTAACCGAAGATGAAGTTAAGTTGTATGTTGACGGTGTTCTGGCTGGTACTACTGCATTGGCTGAAAACAATTCACTTAGTCTGGTTGATATTACCTACGCCTATTTGTGTAAAGGAGGCTATACAGCTGATCCGACTTATCTTGGCGAGGTTCATGAATACAACATTTACTCCGGAGCAATGGATGGAGCTACCGTAGCTAAACATGCTAAACAATACTTAGGAGGTTTGACCTTAATGCATTCCTACACATTTGATGATGGAACAGCAGATGATGTTGTTGGCGATGCAGACGGAACCCTTATGGGAGCCGGAACAATCGCAGACGGGGCGTATACTGCCGCTGCTAATGGAGATTACATTGAACTTCCCGCTGCCGATATCGCAATCAATAATTACTACGCAATTACCCTGGAAAGCTACATCTATAGCGATGTTGATAATACAGGTGCGACTATGATGGCCTACTTTGGTGGAAATGAGAACGATGTTGGTGGAAATGGATATTTCTTAACACCTGATCGCTGGACGGAAAGCCGAACTGCTATTTCGTGTGGTAATGTTACCGAACCATGGTTAAATGAACAAGGTGTTACCGGTTCTCCGGTTGCAGTTGGCGAGAAACATTATGTTGTAAGTGTACTAACTGATTCTACAATTGCATTGTATATTGATGGTGCATTGGTTGACCAAGCTGAAGTATCAGATCCTAACTCTATTGCAGCACTAAGTACTGCAAATGCATGGCTCTGTAAAGGCGGATATTCTGCCGACCCAACCTGGATGGGTACAATTGATGAATTCAACATCTGGGAAGGTGCAATGGACTCAGCAACTGTTGCTGAAAGGTATGATGACTTTTTAACAGCGATACCGGTACAAAATACGGTTGAAGCTAACATTAAAGTTTACCCGACTTACTCAACCGGTGACTTTAAAGTGGAAACCGACGGAAGTCGTGGTATGATCAGTGTTTACAGTCTGACTGGTAAACTCGTTCTTCAGAAAGAAATCGAAAGCAGTCTTGAAACTGTTACGGTTCGCGACCGGGGAATGTACATCATGAGGGTTGAAAACAAAGAATCTTTCAGAACCTTTAAAGTCTTCAAAACAAGATAAGATTTGATGATTTAATCATAGGTAGTTAACAAGTTAAAGGGCTGTCGAAAATGAATTCGACAGCCCTTTTTTGTTGATATTCTCTTCACACCTGTAAGCCGGCATACTTTGAGGCAAACTTTTGTTTTGTCTTGATTTATGATTATTGAAATACATCACTTATTCTGACGAATTTGTATTCTGTAAAAGTTAAAAATGTTTGCCTGTTATTCTATCTCAAAAAATAACTTTGCAGCAGATATAAAGTCCTAATCTGAAAATAATATTCCGATAAAAAATGGCGAATTATGCAGCATCACTCCGGAAGAAAACTGATTGGACCAAATTCTAAAAAATGAAAAATTCAAACCTTACTAAAACGGCGGCTTTATTGATGTTCCTTTTCATTTGTGGAACAGTAAGAAGTCAAACGGATCCCGGCACTGAGAACCTGATGCATCAGTGGACATTTGATGATGGAACTGCTGTTGATGTAATCGGATCGGCAGACGGAACTTTGCAGGGTGGAGCCACAGTCAGTAATAAAGCTTTAAATACTTCTACAGGCGGATACCTGTCATTTTCGGGCAGTGAAATTGGGATTAACACTTATTCTGAACTGACAACCGAAGTTTGGTTTAAATCATCAGCCGGACAGAATACTGGTCACCCCATGTTAAGCTATTTTGGCGATGCAGATGTTGATGGCTGGAAAGGGACAAACTACATTTTCACCTCTCCTTCGAACGGAGGGAACTGCCGTCTGGCCATTTCAACGGGTAATACTTCAGAACCATGGTCAGCCGAGGACGGTGTTAATAATCCTTCCGGCACCATTGATGACGGGCAGTTACATCAATTGATAAGCATAATTGATGCTACTACGGTAAGCTTGTATGTCGACGGCGAAAAAGTGGGGTCAGCACCATTAACCGGATCGAACAAACTTTCGGCAGTAAGTACCGCTAATGCTTTCTTATGTAAAAGCGGATATAGCGGCGATGAACTTTGGAAAGGCTACACTCAAAAATATTCCATTTACAACAAAGCCCTTTCAGACGATGAGGTTCTGTTTTTATATCAAACCGGGGCCGAATCTTCGGCAATAATCACTGCATCTGTATCATCTCTGGCATTTGATAGTAACCACAAAGAAGAAACAATTACGATTAACGCATTAAATCTTAATACTGTAATTACAATCTCGACACCTATCGGAATTACAGTAAATCCGACAACACTGGCTGCAGATGCCAGCAATTCAGAAGTAAAAATTACCTACGACGGAACAACACCTGTTGATGGGAATATCACATTTACAAGCGGAGAAGGCTTCCTGGAATTACCCGTAAGATCCTATTCAAACGACTGTTTTACTCCACTTTACACCGATTTAACAAATCTGGTCCCTGATCCGTATGTCAGCATGCTATCAGCTTTTACCGGATGGGGAAACAGAAGCATCAACAGCGATCCGGACTACATATATTGCGGAGCTACAAGCGGCAAAGTTACCGGATCAAACGGGGGATCGCTCGATGTACCTTTAACCGGAAAACTCAAACCGAATACAGTTTATCGAATAAAAGCCCAGGTTTATACCATCGGTGGAGCATTCCAGATCGGAATGTTTGGATGGTCGGCCGGACAGGGCGATTTTGTAAAAACGTTCAATACCTCCGGCTCATGGCAGGTTATAGATTTTACAATTACTACCGGATCCACGCTTGGATCTAATCAGGGAATTTTCTTCAATAATTACGGATTATCCGGAACTACCGGTTATATCGATAATTGGGAAATGTATGCCCTACCCTCCATTTATTTGTCTCAGTCTACACTGGAATTCAAAAGCCCGGGATCAAAAAACATTACAGTTAGCGGAGTGAGTTTGGAAGAAGACATTTCAATCAGCAGTCCTGAGGGATTCTCGGTTTCCCAATCGACGTTACCCGCCGATGCGAATAAAGTTGCTTTAACGATTGAATTCACCGGTACAAATTCTGCTTTAGGATATATTTATTTTGAAAGCGGTGACGTTAAAGACAGTTTACTGGTGACTGGCTCTTCTGATCCTGCCATTGAAGCATCGGTAGATTATGTCTCAGTGGACGAGATCAGTACAAGCGCTGAATTTAAGGTTAATGGGTACAACCTTAGTACCACAATCACCTTATCAGCACCCGAAGGCATTTCGCTTTCGGCAGCCTCACTACCAGCTAACACAACGGGAGAAACGGTAACGGTAACTTTTAACGGCAATGCCTCGTCATCCGGTTTTATTTATTTGACCAGTGGCTCTGCTACAGACAGCATACAGGTGTTTGCCGAACGAAACGACGAATGTTTCACTCCCTTATTTCCGGAAAGGGAAAACCTTATTGTTGATCCGACCTGCAACTCGTATTTGAGCGATGGCTGGGGAAGCAAGAGCATTAATTCCGATCCTGATTTTGTGTATTGCGGAAGCAGAAGTGGGAAAATAAGTGGCTCGGGATCGTTAGACCGACAACTGACCGGTAAACTTAAGCGCAATTCTTCCTATCGTATGAAGGCAAAAATCTACAAGGTCAGTACAACCGGTGAAAATATGGGTAAAGTTACCTTTACCATGGCTTTCGACAGTGCAGCATTTCCAGATCAATACAGGATGATAAAAACGGCTATGGACAGCGCCTGCTACTATTTCAGCAAATACACGCCATTTATCGAAAACATACGGGTTGTATACAATGCCGGTATTCCGACAGCTCAAGCCGGGTATCATGGCGAGATCGGTTTTGGAGCCAATCCACGTTACATGTGGGTAGGAACTGCCATCCATGAAATGGCTCATTATTTTGGTTCAGGGACAACCTCAGAATGGCAAAGTACAATGGTTAACGGACGATGGACCGGAAGTAATGGAAACAACATGATAAAGTCTATTACCGGAGGATCTTCACAATACGTTTCAGGAGATAATAACCCCTCGCCTGTTCACTACTGGCCTTATGGGATCAATCAAAGAGAAGAAATTACAGGACTGGGCTCTTCTGCTGTGCAAACTAAAGCCTTAGCTGATGCGGTAAAATTAATGAAAGCCATGTTGGTTGATGATTGCGAATTGCCCACCAATAATCCGGGTGTAGGATTGGGGGTGTACGGATGGGATGCAACCAAAGAAGATATTTACCACGAAGTCAATGAAAAAGAATCATGGCAGGATGTGGACTTTACATTCAGAACAGGTAATACCTTGAAATCGTCGCAAGGCGTATTTTTTAATTCAGGAACCGGTTATATCGATAACTGGGAATTGTATGAACTGTCATCCGATGCTACTTTATCCGATCTTCAGGTAAATGATAGCACAGTTATGGGATTTGAACCGAATAATTTTGAATACGATGTGGAACTGGATAGCGCTGCCATGCCCGAATTAGTTGCAGTTGGAAGCAACGAGTATGCAAGTGTTGAAGTAACTGATCCAGGCGCGTTACCCGGAACAGCTACCATAAAAGTAATGGCCGAGGATGGTGTAACAATAAATACCTACACCGTAAATTATACTTTGGCTACCGCTATCGAAGATTTAAATTCAGGCTCAATCAAAGTATATCCAACGTATTCATCCGGCGACTTTAAGGTGGAAACAGACGGAGGTCGTGGTATGATCACTGTTTACAACCTGACAGGAAAGCTGGTTCTTAAGAAAGAAATTGAGAGCAGCCTTGAAACTGTAACGATTCGCGACAGAGGAATTTACATTATGAAAGTTGAAAATAAAAAATCATTCCGAACCTTTAAGGTTATTAAATCAAAATAAGATATGATCATAGAATTGAAGGAAGATAATAGGATGACCGAAAATTCTATATTTGTGTTATGGGTCATTGAATTGCTTCAAAAGCGAGATCAACCTTAATTTATTGCAAACTGAAAAACTATGAATTGGATATTAAAAAGATATATTAAAACTGTCGTTTTATCCGCCTTTCTAATCTTTTCTACATTAATTGTTTCGGGACAGAGTTGGCCCGCAGGCATTCACGATCCGTCGAGCATTGTAAAGTGCGACGATACCTACTGGATTTTTGGAACAGGTGACGGGATTTACAGCATTTATTCAAAAGACCTGATTACATGGAGATCCGGCCCCACTCCTTTTACAAAAACGGTTTATCCGAGTTGGATCAATGATGTTGTTGGTGGTTTCCAGGGAGGTTTCTGGGCTCCCGATATTATTTACATGAACAACCAGTACTACCTGTACTATTCATGTTCCGAATGGGGAACAATGACCTCAACAATTGGCTGTGTTACGAATAAAACCCTGAATCCTGACGATCCGGATTACGAGTGGGTTGATGTCGGATTTCTCGGAATCTGGTCGTACCAGCCTGGACTGGCACTAAACGCGATCGATCCTTCGCTTATGCGTGGGCCTGATGGCAAAATATGGATGGTTTACGGTTCTTTTAATGCAGAAGGAATAGTGGTGACCGAAATTGATTCTGTTTCCGGAAAACCAAAAACATACGATGGTAACCTGCCCGGTAAAAGTATCGCCAATTCGTGGACAGGTCCGCAGAGTTCAAATTATGGAGAAGGCGAAGGAGCCTCGATGATCTACCGCGACGGTTACTACTATCTTTTTTACAATAAAGGCGGATGTTGTGCCGGTATTGCCAGCACCTATTACATGGTTATGGGACGATCGAAGAGCCCCAGAGGACCGTTCGTTGACAAAGAAGGAAAAGCCTTGCGCTTAACCGCTCAGCCCAGTGGCGGAACTGTGGTTTTCAGACACGATAATTCGCGCGGACAGGACGACAGATATTACGGTCCGGGACATTTTGGAATGTACAGCGAAAATGGTGTCGACTACGTAACATTTCATTATTACGATCCGAACGGGTTTTACCCCAACCCGGATGTAAACAACCAGGGAGGGCCGACTCTTGGATTGGCTAAACTGGTTTGGGGAGAAGATGGCTGGCCTTCAATTTCGCTCGATTTTGTGGACGAAGGTGCTTATCACGTCGAAAATGTATACAGCAATAAACTTGTCGATGTTTATTCTCATTCCTTAAACGAAGGAACTTTACTTTATCAGTATACTCCTGATAGTTTATTAAATACCCAGAAATGGGTTTTTAATCCTCTCGGCGGTGGTGAATATACCATCCAAAACTATGCCGATCCGGAAATGTATGTCGAAGCAGACGGATCGAATCTGGTGGTCACTTCAAATTATGATGGTTCGATTAATCAACGTTTTCGCACTCTGACAACTGTGAATGAGCAAACCATCATTTACCCGTCAACTGAAGATGTTGTTTGGGGACTTCCTCAACTTACAAATAGCAATAATAAACTTTATCTGAGAAGAGCGGGTACGCAAAGCTATTTGCGGTGGAACATGATTCCTTTTGAGGAAACTTTATCGGTTTCTGAAAAAAGAATTACGATTGAACATTCGGCCGGGATCGATACCAGTATTTTTGTGGAAAGTAATGGTTTGTGGAGTACCAGGGTATTTTACGATACATGGATGAGTGTGGATGCTTCGGGTATAGAAAACGACACCTTAAAACTCATTTACGATGAAAACCCGGATGCCGCTGACCGGCGAAACCGGATTTACCTGGTATCGAACGGTGGAATATCTGAAACGATTGTGGTCACCCAAAAAGGAAGTCCCAGTTCTGTTAATAACCTGAATGATAAGGGAAACGTTCTCATTTATCCCAACCCGGCTTCCAGTGAACTTACCATTGAATGTGAAGACAATGCCCTGATTTCCGTATTTACACAAACCGGGCAAAAAATTAGTAACTTCGAAATGACCAGAGGTGTTAACAAGATAGATATTAGTAGCTATAAAGGAGGGGTTTACTTTTTTAGAATTCAAACGGCTCAGAAATCCTTTGTTAAGAAGATCATAAAAAATTAGAAGCAATTTCTGATCGACGAATTTTAAAAACAGCTCATCATCGAAATTAAGAAGGTGTAACTTAATACCGCTCCCCCACTACTACTAATAAAAAAGACAAACTAAACGGTAGTTTTATGTCACTTCCGGTTATAGAATGTACTTAAATTCTGAATAATGAGCCTTCAATTTCATTTGTCGCGAAGCAGTTCAAAGACATTACAGTTAATGTACCTGCTCCTGATTCTTGGTTTTTCATCATCAGCCCAATCGGCAGATGAAAGTATCCTCTCAAAAATTTCCAAATACCAGGCCATTAATTACCAGGAAAAGATCTTTCTTCAAACAGATCGTCCGGTGTATTTGCCCGGAGAAGAACTCTGGTTCAGTGCATTTTTGTTAAATGCCTCTTCTCAGCAACTCAATCAAACTGAGCGGGTCATGTATTTGGATTTGGTTTCGCCGGAAGGAACTACCCGCCAAAAAGACATTTTCAAATTAAATGCAGGAAGGGCCTGGGGAAGCATAACGCTTGATCAACAGTTGGAATCGGGCGACTATTATTTGCTTGCCTATACAAACTGGATGAGAAACAGCGGAAGTGACTACTATTTTTCGAAACAAATTCATATAGGTGAAGAAAGAGCGAACTTGACATTGGATACCATTTCAGTTTCAACTGCTGAAAACAAACAAGTAAGTGTTGATCAGGAGGAATTGACATCGTCTTCAAAAATACATTTGTCGTTCTTCCCTGAAGGAGGAGATCTGATGGACGGAAGTCTTTCAAAAGTAGCTTTTGAGGCGGTTAATGATAATGGCCACACGGTTGACCTGGATGCACTCGTTGTTGATGAATCCGGAGAAATAATAACGGCGGCAAAAACCTTGTGGAGAGGAAAGGGATTCTTCATGCTGAAACCTCAGGCAGGTAAAGACTATTTTATCCGGCCTCTTGGTTCAACTCCAAACGCACAACAATTTAAGCTTCCGGAAGCACAAGCCGATGGATTAGCCATGTCGGTTACGGAATTGACCAAACAACAAAAAATTAAAGTAAATGCAACCAGAATAGGGAATTCGGCTTCTGATTCGTCCGCCACGCTTTTAAGCATGCAAAACGGAATACCTATAAAAGCTTTTGCTATCGATTTCACCAACACACAAAGTGTAGACATACTAATTGATAAGTCAGATTTTAGATCGGGTATTGTCCAGTATACCTTGTTTGATGGAGATAAAAACCCTCGGGCAGAAAGGCTGCTTTTTATAAAAAATAACGACCTCCTTTCCATTGACCTGAAAGAAGAAGTATTGGCTGACAGCCCCCGAGGTAAAGTAAAACTATCCTTGCAGGTTACTGATCCGAACGGCAGTCCTGTAATAGGTGATTTTGCCTTGTCGGTAACTGATGCGTTGCGTATACCTGATGCCGCTTATAATTCACCAAATATTTTTCAATACCTGACGCTGTATTCCGATCTTCCGGATTTTAAAAGTGAAGCGAACTCACTTTTTGATAATACTGTTGAGAGGAACGTAAAATCTGAGCTGCTCATGTTAACCAACGGCTGGAGGCGGTATTCCTGGCAAGAAGTACTCTCTGATACCATTGCAATGCCGGAATACCTGGAAGAACCTGGGATTTATGTAGACGGAACAGTACGAAAATCACCAAAAAGTAAACGCATACCCGATGATGCTTTTATAACCATGGTCACCGGAGGAAAGGGTATGGAACTTTTTTCGGAGAAAGTTGGTGAAGATGGAGCATTTACGTTTTTATTGAAAGATTTTGAAGATACTTTAAGAGCGGTTGTTCAAACAAAAAACAGGATTGAAGCTAAAAAGGATTTTATGATCAGCCTGAGTACCAACTACCACATAAAACCGACTGATCAATATCAAAACCTGGTAGAAGTGCACCAACAATCCCGGACATCAGATGATTTTAAAGTGAATCAGAAAAGTCCTACGATTGAAAAAGGCGTGCTGGAGAAGCAACTGGTTCGAGCAATCTCGAAAGATACTTTTGTAATAACTACCGATTATTCCATTGGGGAGGTTACGGTGGAAGGAGAACGAACAAAGACGCTAAAAGAAGAAATGACTCAAAAGTATGGCCCGCCGGATAATTCGCTTGGCAAAAAGAGGATCAGTGAACTGGAAGAGGAGAAACCCTGGCATTACGGATTGATGACCATCCTCTCCGATGCGTTTCCTAACCTTCGTATTGAAACTATGCAATCAACTTTAACAAATAATAGATACAACGGGGTTGGTTCACCTCCTCAAGGTTCAACGATTTCCTATTCCAATTCTCCCAGTATATCATTACAGCTATTGGGGCAAAAAAAGCACCGCTTTTTTATTTTTGTCGATGGCGAGTTAATTGCTTCTTCCAACACAAACGGACAGATACAAGAAGCCTTAGCCAGTTATTCACTTTCCGATTTAATTTCGCTCGATCCAAAGGTAGTTTCCTCAATCGATTTAATTTTTCCGAGGAAATATGGAAACCGAACAACACTTAACAACGATGCTTCTTTTTATAATACAAGTGAGGTTTTGGATGCAGAAAATCCACCGGATGAAGTGCAGGGACTAACGGAGGATTCGGAAAACATGAGTACCCCGGCAGCGATTTTATCGATTTACACTAAGGATGGAGCCGGTTTATACAGTTCTGTTAACTACAAAGGCTTATCCAATATTACACTTCATGGGTTCACACGGGTTAAGGAGTTTTATCAACCTGATTATTCTGCTGCAAGTGCCGATAGTATAGTGAGTGATCGTAGAAATACACTTGCCTGGTTTCCGAATTTAAGTACCGACTACTCAGGCAAAGCCGAATTTTCGTTTTATACTTCCGATGTATCCGGTACCTTCCGGGTTGAAGTAAACGGAATATCAAACATCGGAGCCTTGGGTGCCACAATACATAAAATGTCAGAGCCCATGTTCGATGTAGATTCTATGATAGCGTTGGCAGAACAGAAACAGCCGGATTCTACCAGTTATTCACCCGATAATGACCGCGTTTTATTGCCCGACAGTTCAGCGGCAGCATATGCATTGGTCATGTGTCCTCGTAAAGATTGGTGTACTTTCACATCGCCTGAAGGCTATTATTCGGTGGATGATAAATGTACGGAAAATACCAGTAGTATTGTGATTGCAAAACCGGGGTATCAATCTTTAACGCAACTAATGGATAGCAGTAAGTCAAGCATAACAATGTTAGTTCCATCACCCAATTCTCCATCAACGATGGATGTGCAGGACATTTTAAAAAACTTTGATCGGTACCTTGAAAGAAACTACAATAAAAAGGATTATTTCCTTGAGGGGGCTTATCGCGAATTGTTGTTCAGCGAAAATGAATTGCATCAGCTAATCGACTATTCTTTTGCGCAGCGAAGGAAAAGACCTACGTCAAGCAATTTCACGACTGATTACCAGGTTTATGGTGGAAGAAGGTTTCAGTCAGATGAGTTAAACGATAAAATCAGCTTTACACCACAAAACAGATTTAATGGCCCCATTCCGGTAATGGATCCCATATTTGCCAATTTATCATTTCTTAGCTGGGCATCCAGAAAACAGTATGAATATATTTTGAAAGGTGAGACCACGTTTCAGGGCCGAAAAATGTACCACATTTTATTCGATCAGGTAGACGATTCGCCGTGGGCATTGTATAAGGGAGAAATGTTGATTGATGCAGAAACCTTTGGCCTGGCTTGGGCTACCTGGCAAATAAGCGATAAAGGTAAAAAATACCTGATGCCTGACGAATTCCTGGCTGCCGGAGGAGATCCCAATACTTTTAATCTGGTGAATGAGCACAATGAAACCACCTGGAGTTTTAACGGTGAATTTTGGATTCCGCGTATTGCGATTTCAACAGTTTCATTCCACCAAAATGAACAGCTAAATAAAATATCGCGTGAAGTGGTCTGGAAACCGGGAAATGGCAAAGATTACAAGCCCTTATCTCCGGAAACCATGAATCAACGTCTTGTCTTTACAAGTGCACCTGAATATCACCCGGAAGAGTGGCGCGATTCAAGACTATTACCGCCATCCAAAGAAATCTTTGAGCAGGTACGGTATCTGATCAATGTTACCGAATATGAAGATTAAGAATTGGCAACCTTCTAATTTGTATGTAATTACCAGAGTTTTGTTCTGGCAAAGGAACCAAACATTGATTTGTAATTCCAATTATATTTCTAACTGACTATTTTGGGCAGTGCTATCTTAATTAAAGGACGAATAAACGACAATTCTTGATTAATCGCTGACTACTTATAACCCGTTAATGGTTTATTTTAACCATATTTAAACGCTAACTAATCTATCAATAAAATGTATCGAGTGCCTTTCATTGTTGTACAAGACAGAATCAAATCATACCCAATTAAAGTGTTAAGTTTTCTGTTGGTATGTCTATTTACCTTCAGCTGCGACAGTGACGATGTAGGAGATACTTACTATACCTTTACCGGTGAAACGATAGGTGAGTATGTATCCAATCGACCTGAAATTTACTCCGAATTCACGCAATTACTCGAAAAAAGCAAGGTAATGGGTTTAATGAAAGCTTACGGCGAATACACCTGCTTTATACCTGATAATGAGGCGATGTACGATTTCTATCAATCAAAAGGGAAGAATTCGTTGGAAGATTTTACGGATGAAGAGCTGAAGAAAATTGCTTATGATCATATTATAAAGGGATTTTTATATGAATCGGTTAATTTTGTTGATGGCTTACTTCCAAATGTCACCATGAGCGGAAGCTATCTGAGTATGTCCACTTCTACGCAGGATGGCAAGTTAACATACGAGATTAATAGCTCATCTAGCATTACTTCAAAGGATATCGAAGTCCACAATGGAATTATTCACAGGATAGACAAAACATTTATGCCAACCGAAAGCACTCTTGTTGAAGTTCTTGCCAATGATCCAAAATTTTCACTTTTCACTGAGGCTCTGAACGAAACAGGACTCATTGAAAAATTAGTACTTATCAGGGATGAAAATTACGATCCCGGTTCCCTGATGGAAATGGATGGTGATATTAACTGGATTGGATCAATAATTCGTGTACCCAAAGAGCGTAGGTATGGATTTACCGCCTTTGTTGAAAGTAATGAAACCTATGCAGCAAATAACATTAATAATCTTGATGACTTAAAGAAATTTGCAAGCGATGTCTATGATAAGATGTACCCGGATGATGCGAACATTACAGATATTACCGACGAAAAAAATAGCCTAAATCGCTTTATCGCATATCATCTGGTTAATAAAAAATTACCCAAAAGGTTGTTAATTGAAGCCTATGATAATACCGGCCGTGATTATCAATCAACTGGAGAATCACATTCTATAAAGACCACAGACATGTGTGAATATATTGAACCCATGTGTCCGAATACTCTTATAGAGGTAAGGACATGGCGATTCAACAATGAGTATAATCTCATTAATATGATTGAGGAAACCGGGAATGCTATTCGTTTAACTGATGATTTTGACAATGATGCAGTAAATGGAGTATACCATGAAATCGATAATATCCTCGTTTACTCGGGCGATGTTGAAAGAATGCTATCAAGTAAAAGATTAAGGATGGACGCAGCAAGTTTCTTCCCTGAGTTTACCAACAATAACATTCGAATTGGACATGCTTCACCCAATTATATTTCGCAACAATGGTTTTTCACAAGAGATTATTTTGATCGGGTAAAACCTTCTAAAACAACCACCTTTGGATATTATGATCCTGATGACCGCTTTTGTGATTACCAGGGTGATGAAGTTCTGCTTGAAGGATTATACGATTTTGAGATTATCACCCCCCCTGTTCCTCCGGGAACCTATGAAATACGATTTGGGTACGTACCAAATGGAAACCGGGGTGTTGCGCAACTGTTCTGGGATGGCATACCTACCGGTATCCCGCTGGACCTCACAATTCTTGCCAACAATCCGCAAATTGGTTATGTACGACCTGGCACGGATGCAAGAGACCCCGAGGGTTTTGAAAACGATAAAGCGATGCGTAACCGGGGTTATATGAAAGCTCCAGCCTGCTTTGGCACTATCGATCCTGTATGGTTTAATGGAGGAGCGGCCCGTGGTGAAGAGGGGGCACTTCGTCGAATCCTTGGTATTTACACCTTTCAGGAAGCAACCAATCATACATTTACTGTAACAGGCGTTAAAACTGGTCAGTTTATGTTTGACTACCTCGAATTTGTTCCTCTTGAGGTTATTGAATTTGAGGATATTTACTAAGAAAAATCTTGACTCAGAATTTTAAATCCCTCTGTGAAAGTATACAAACGGTAAATTAACTATGAAGTTAATATCAAAAACACAGTTTTAATTTATTTCACAAGCACACTTTTTGATCTTGCATATTTATCGGAAATCAATTTAATAATATACAATCCACTGTTATTATTTAAGCTGAACGAAAGTTCGTGATTTCCTTTACTCTGATGCCCTGCAAATAAGTTTTTTATTTTTAAACCTGCCGAATTAAAAAGTTCTATCCGCACTGAAGCGGATTCCGGTAACATGTATTTTACTGTTGCATTGTTCTCCACAGGATTGGGATAAATCTCGAAACTGAAATCATCCGGATATCTTTTTTCAACTAAATCAGTTCCCGTTGATGTTGTTCCATACAATTCAAATTCGTAAAAGGAACTCCAGTACCAGGATGGATTGCTTGTGATCCTGATTCTTACATAACGTACAGCTTTAGCTTGTAATGTGCCACTCTGCGTCTGCTCCGTTGAAGTATTGTTTTGCTGATCAGCGGCCATTTCCCAGTTTGTATTATCATCGGAGACCTCGATAACATATCCGTAATCGGCAGCGAATTCCCAATTGACAGAATAGGAGGAAAGATCATATTTCCCGCCAAGGTCCACGCTCCACCACTGGTTTGCGGTCCCATTCGATGCACACCAACGGGTTGTGTAACTTCCGTCATTACCATCCTGTGTAAAGTTCCCGGATTCCTGCGTGCTGCTCGAAGCAGGTTTATTCAAAGCTATGTTTTTCCCCTGACTTATGGTATAATTGATGATGGATCCGGTAGGCATTTCTTCTCCCGATTTAGGAACCTGGCGCATAATGAGATCTTTTTCGAATGTATTGCCAAGTTGAAAAGTCCGTTTTCCGGGAACAAATCCATATTGATTGATAAGCTGCAAAGCCTCCTCTTCATTTAGGCCTGTTATATCAGGAACTTCAGATGTTGGAGTTGGAATGTACTCTTTTTTACTGATTTCCATCTCATTACCTGATATGGTGATTGGAACAATCCGGTAAGAATAGCTAAAAAATTTATCAGGTTGAATGAGAAATTCTTCATGTGGCCTTGCCCCCCAACTGTTATCTCCACCAACTCCCATTTGTTTGTAATTGATGTTCAAAATAGTATTGTCACTTTTCTCGAGTTCAAAGGGATGAAGCTTACTCTGCATCTCGAAAGCTGTGTAGCGTAATGCGCTAAATTCAAAACTATCTCCCACAACCATAATTCCGGAATTTTGTTGGTTAACGATCTTAACCCAGTCTGTGGCAATATGATTCCCTGTTTCCTGAGGCCGAATATAAGGGAAGAAATTTTCATCTACGCTCTTTTTGTACACTCCCTTGAATGAAGCCAGGTTACGGTCGATATAATTTTCGTAAGGACCTTTTCCGTACCATGTCAGCTGATCAAAATCTGACGGCAGGTTTATTGTATTACCGATCAATGGAATTTCAGGCAGGGAACTGCTACCCGGATAAAATCTCTCCGTCACAAGAATTTCGCCGTTAGCCATCACATCGTACTCCAAAAGTACGGTAGAGGGTTGTTGAGTTGGCACGGTCATGTAAGCAAAAAGTTTTATTCGTTTATTATTGCTATCATCAAAATAAAAAGTATCCAGTGTTCTTTGTTTGCTTGCATTTTCCCATGTGGCGCAACGAGAAGGTTCACCATTCCCGCGGTCGTTGTCAAGCGGCGCACGCCAGAAATTAGGAGTTGGTCCCTGATTGATCAATAACAACGAATCATAAGTATAAGAATTGATCATCCCCGAATTCGTATCAAATTTTAAATTAACCTTGCTGTTTTTTATGCTCAATAAGTTATCTGATACTGCGGTCTGAAGAGCTTCATTACCGAAATCGCTGGATTTTGTTATTGCAGGCGTGCTGAACGGAATATTGAACTGTTCTTTTGCTATTTCATACCCTTCACTTGCCCAGTTGTAATCTTTGGTAATCGTAAATCTGATATTGAGCCAATACTTCACTCCTGCTTTCAGTTCCGGTTTAGCCAATTGAATAGTCAGCAGTTTACTGTGAAGAGGAGAAAGTTTCAGATCATCGGCCGAAAGACTACCTTCATCAATTACGGTCGTATCAGCCAATAATTGCCAGTGGCCTGCAAATTCATTTAGATTTGTGAAGAGAAACCAGTTCTTCAGTATAAATTTTCCTGCAGATAAATCAATGGGCTTCATCTTAATGTTCTGATAAACTTTCTTTACTTCGTAAATGGCCGGTTTGGGTGTTCGGTCCGCATTCAGAAGTCCGTTTGCGCAGAAATTACCATCATTGGGATCATCTCCCCAGTCTCCACCAAATTTGTATCCAATGCTGTCTTTTAGGCTTTGATCGACAAAATCCCAAATAAATCCTCCCTGGAGATTTTTGTATTCCTCAAATAAATCCCAGTATTTATAGAGGTTCCCTGTGCTATTTCCCATGGAATGAGCATATTCACACAGGATCAGTGGTTTTTGATTGCCCGATTTGCCATAGTTTTCTACCGTGTTAACTGAAGAATACATGTGGCTCGTCATATCGCCATACTGATTGTCTCCTTCGTAATGCACCAATCTCGATTGATCATTAGCTTTTATCCAGTCGAACATTGCCTTGAAATTCGAACCGGCACCGGCTTCATTCCCAAGCGACCAAATCAGAACGCTGGGATGATTCTTGTCCCGCTCCACCAAACTGGTAATACGATCCAAACAGTTGGCAGTCCAGTTCGGATCACTTGTGGGAACACTCCCTCTTATTCCATGCGTCTCAAGATTATTTTCATCAATCACGTAAATACCATATCTATCGCACAAGTCTAACCAGTATGGATTGTTGGGATAATGACTGGTGCGGACCGCATTTATGTTGAACTTCTTCATGATGAGAATATCTCTTAACATCGATTCCCTATCTACAGCCCGCCCTTTTAGAGGATCTATTTCGTGACGATCTACACCTTTGAACAGAATTGGTTGACCATTGATAAGCATTTGTCCGTTCTTCAATTCAAATTTCCGGAATCCTACTTTACAACTCTCCATTTCTGTTATTTCTCCGTTGCCATCCATCAGTGAAAGAACCATGGTGTAAAGATTTGGTTCTTCGGCTGACCATTTCAAAGGATTATTTACATGAACGGTCCCGGTAACCTGGGAATAATTCTGACTAAAAGTCACATCTTGTTCCAATGGAGACGATAAAACTGGTAAATTCAGGCTATCGTATAACTGGACACTAACCTTGTAGCCGACTGGCAGCATAGTATCACGGGAAATTAAGCGAGCCGAAAAATCAAATTGAGCATCCTGATAGTTATTTACCAGATCGGTTGTGTAATCGAAATCCTCTACATGAACTTGCGGGATTTTATAGATGTATACATCCCTGAAGATTCCACTTAATCGAATGAAATCCTGGTCTTCAAGCCAGCTTCCATCGCTCCAACGGAACACCTGAACTGCAATAGTGTTTGAACCACTTGTAAGGTGGCTGCTGATATCGAATTCAGCTGGAGAATAACTGTTTTCGCTGTAGCCGATGTAGTTTCCATTGATCCATACATAGTACGCCGATTCCACTCCATCGAAATGCAGGATACATTCTTTGCTTTCCCAACTGGCCGGTAAATTGAATATTCTTCGATATGAACCAACAGGGTTGTAAACAGTGGGAGCTGCAGGAGGTGAAATATTTTCATACCCGTTCCATGGATAGGTAACATTGGTGTAAATCGGATAATCAAATCCCTGGAGCTGCCAGTTCGAAGGTACCCAAATGCTATCCCATGATTGATCACTGAAACTGACTTCATAAAAATCCTGTGGTCTCAAATCAGGTTTATTCACCAGATTAAATTTCCACTGGCCATTTAAAGAGAAATAATTTTCTGATACTTTGAGATCACATTGCAATGCATTTGCTAAAGTGATATACGGGACCAGTGTTGCATGTGCACTAAGTCGGTTTACCTGAAATACAGCTGGATTATTATTCCATTCGTCGGCTGGTTGGGCAAAACAGTTAGCAAACGAATTGATTAGTATAAAAATCAGGATGAGTTTTATTTTATTCTCTAAAAGCATCAATTTCAATTTTTTGAAGATTAATCACAGCCGTAAAATATAATAGCAAACATATTTAGTCTAGATCAAAAAAAAGCACAGTTAAAACTGTGCTTTTGAGAATATCTTCTAAAAAGTAGAACTTTTTCTATAATTACTTCTTTAGATACCAATTTGCTTCATCCATTAATTTTGAACGGATTGCTTCTTCGTTGCCCACATGTTTGGCAGCGACTTTATCGGCTAAAAATGACGGATCGCCCCGACGCAAAGCAACGCGCATCAAATCCTGAAAACGGTTGCCTTCAAAAGCGGTTTCAAGTGCCAGTTCTTCAATGATTTTATCTTCAACAAAAAGGATGGAATCTTCTAAAGTATTGAGTGCAGGAATTACAAAATCGGTTGCCCGTTCCACATTTCCGCATCCACGTGAATGTATGCCAATGTTATTATCGAATGCAATATTACTAAAATTGACATAATCGAGCCATGTCCCGGTAGAGTCGGTATAGGCGCTGTATTTCTCACGGGGTGGAACGATGGTATCCACTTCAAGAGCCTCCATGTTCATACCGTTTTTTATAACTGCAAAAGCCAGGTTCGGCTTGCCGGCGCGGTTAACCGCTTCGGCATAACGCAAGTAAAGCGTTGCTACACGATAAAGCATGGCCGCCTTTGCATCTTCAGCCCGCTCGCCCATTAGAAAATATTTTAAAATTACATCTTCATTACTAATACCAATCAAATTACCATTTATCACATAAGCGGTGTTGCCTCCAACATACGATCCCAGTTCACCTCTAAGATCACCTGGATTTGTAACGTTCGCGTTGTAATAGTAGGTCTGGGCATCCCAGTTATCAATTGCTACCTGGGAAGGAAGTACTTCATAATCTTCAACCGTTATATTGTACATTTCGTCTTCTTCTCCCAATTCCTTCGATCCGGCGATCAGGGTAATCTGTTCGTTATTGGTGAGTTCAAAAATGTCAACGAAATCAATATATTGTCTACCTACAAAAACACCATTGTCAACAAGCCAGGTCGAATTGTAGTTATCATCAATAACATAACGTTCTTCTTCAATCAAAGCATAATATTCGCGGGCAGCATTTTCATATTGCCCATTCCACATGTACAACTCGCCAAGCATTAACCGAACAGGAATGAATATCTTTCCGCTGTTCATATCTGCTCCCAATGATATTGCACCGGGATTTTCCACAAATTTTACGGGTTCAAGGTCCTGTATTAACATAGGCACCAGCTCGTTGATCGAATACTCAGGCAAATCTTTCTCTGCTTCGTGTATAGTTAAAAGCGGATCGTTATAATATTTTACAGTGCCATAATTTAAAGCAATCTGAACATAAGTCCAGGCACGAATCGATTTAGCGGCTGCATATTCTTTCAATAACGATTTTTCCCCACTTGAAGTAAATGCAGTATCAATATTATTAATCAGGTAATTACAGTGGTTGATCACCGAGTAGTAATCTTCGACCGAGTTGTATGGATTATCTGCCGATACTTCCAAATCATTGATCTCTCGCAGCTCAAGTCTTGCGTTTTCAGTCACATCCATGAGGTCGCCTCTTAATTCTCCCAGCAAAACATAAGGATCAGCCAGTTTTTGAAAATGAGAGAAAATACCGATCATGGAATAGATCGAATCATTCGGCGAATCGATCTGGTGATCTTCCGGAAACATGATACGCTCAGAATCCACATCAAGTAAGGTATCGCAACTTGTGGCAACTACCGACAGTACGATTAATCCGAGTAGTATTTGATTTAATTTCTTCATCTTTTTTTCTTTAATACGGTTTCCAATTCCGCTTGCTACAAACAATTTTTTAGCCGATTACAAGTTCATTTTTATTCCAATAAAATAACTTCTGGTTTGTGGCAGCATACCTGCATCAATTCCCTGGTACAACACTTCGTTACTCACTGATACTTCAGGATCGCGTCCCAGGTAATTTGAAAGGGTAAACAGATTGTTAGCCGAAATCCACACCTTTAGCCCCTCGATTACAGTACTTTTTAGAGGTACAGTATAGCCGACCGACAGTGTTTTAAAACGAAGGTACGATCCGTCTTCGATCCATCTGTCAGAGAAACTTGAGTTGCCCATCGGATCCTCGTAATTCACCTTAGGCTGGCTTGTTTCCTGTCCTTCATAGAACCAACTGTTAAGAACTGCAGTTGTCTGATTCATAGGGTAACTTCCTGCTTCCAGATTTGCACGGAGTGCGTTGTAAACATCATTACCATACGAATAAGTAAATAGTGCATCAATGGAAAAGTTCTTGATAGTGAATGTACTGTTGAACGAACCATAAAAGTCAGGATTCGGATCACCAATTACCTGGCGGTCTTTATCATCAATTATACCGTCACTGTTTATATCTTCGTAATGCATATCACCGGCTTCGAAATAATGCGAAACACCATCTTCGTCAATTATTCTCAAATTGGCTTCTGAAGCTGCGTCTCCTCCGGTAAAAACACCCAATGATTTGTAGCCGTAAAATACGCCGGCCGGATTATCAACAGAGGTAAGGATATCGGCTCCGTACATCGATGTAACGTAATCACCTTCGGGTAACGATTCAATTTTGTTTTTATAATGTCCGATGCTGGCACCAAATTCCCATTTGAAACTATTCTGGTTGATCAGTTTCAGGTCGGCAGAGAATTCGATTCCCATATTCGACATTTCACCACCATTTCCCCAGTAGTATCCGCTACCTGCAATTTCAGGCAACGATTTCAGAAACAGTAAGTCTTTTGTTTTGTTGTAGTATCCATCTGCTGTCAAAGACAAACGATCGTTAAACAGGATTGCATCTAATCCAACACTCATCTTAGCTGTTGTTTCCCACTGAACTTCGGTATTACCGATGTTTGCCAGAATCAATCCATTTGCACGGTCCATGTAACGGGTCGATTCAAAATAAGCACTCCAAATGTACGGTTCGATATCGTCGTTTCCGGTTAATCCGTAACCAAGTCGAAGTTTTAACAGATCAATGGCATTTGCATCAGCCATGAAAGATTCTGATGAGATCATCCATGCTGCATTAAGCGATGGGAAAATTCCCCAACTGCGGTCGAACAACTGGAAGCCTCCCTGGGTTTCGCGTCCAAATCGTGATGATCCGTCTACAGAAACAGCGGCAGATAACATGTATCTGTTATCGTAACTGTAATCAACCGAAAGATAATTTGTTATGGACTTCACCCGGTTATTGGCACCGTCAGTAAAGCGAATAATCTGGTCTAGCAGGTTCCGTTTTTGATCAGATCCCGAATTGTGTCCTTCTCCGTAATCTGCTTCATAAAAATCAGAAATATAACGAACACCTGCAACGGCGTTTATGGTATGAACTTGGTCGATCTGTTTATCAAATTTCAACTGCGTATCGTCGAAAATAGAAATGTTACGCATTTGCTGGCTTTTAAATACATTTTCAGAGATTCCGATACCAGGTATTTCACGATCCACCACACCTATGATTGGGCTATAGTAGGTTTCTTTGAACTTATCGAGACCATATTGAAATTGTGTACTTATTACTAGCGCCGGGGATAGCCTGAACTCCGGTTTAAAACCAATAGAAAGGCGGTAATGCTTACTGGTATTTAATGCATTTTCAATGATTGCTGTTGGATTACCAACTCTAAAAAAGTCTGAATCTTCGAGGTCAGCTGTTAATGTTCCGGTTGCTGTGTAAGAATAAGGATTCAGGAATGGAGCCTTAGCCATTGCCAAAAATGTAGGCGATGTATACTGATTAATACCATCGTCGAGCAAGGTATGATCAACGCTGGTATATCCAACGTTCATGCCCAGTTTTATGTTCTCGGAAAGGAAAAAGTCGGCATTGGTACGTGCGTTCATTCGTTGCAAATCGGTCGTTTTAACTGTGCCCGAATTTCCTGTATAACCCAGAGAGAAGTAATAAAGCGCCTTTTCGTCACCACCACTTACACCAATGTTATAACTCTGGGATATACCGTTTTGGTAGACTTCATCCTCCCAATCCGTATTATTGTGATACTTTTTGTAATCGATGGAGTTTGGATCGTCATTTAAATAAGGCATGTCGTCGATTGGGATACTCAGGTCGGCCGTTCCCAAAACGTCGGTTGTGTAAATCCTAAGCTGATCGCCGTTCATCATAGGAAGTGACGATGCAGGTTCGGTAAGTCCACCGTAGGCGTTAAAAACGATTTTAGTAGCCACATCAACGCCTCTTTTGGTTTTTACAATGATTACACCGTTGGCACCTTTCGAACCATAAATCGATGTTCCGTCTTTTATCACTGTAAAGCTTTCAATATCACTTAAATCAATATCATTCAACGGATTGCTGTAAAAACCATCGTGAACAGTTTGTACGTCGAAATAATTATTCCAGATTACCCCGTCGACCACAAACAGTGGTTGTGCATTCATATTTACCGAGTTTAAACCCCGGATAAATAAATTGGATCCCATCCTATTACTACCTGAACGGCTCAAAGCACGTACATCTCCATTCATTTTTGAATTTACCAAATCGTCAACCGATAAGTAATTTACGTAATCCATTTCTTGCGAACCTTTTATCGCGTTTGCGGTTGCTGCAGAGCGGACGGGTCCTGTAAGGCTCTCGATTTCTTTATACATGTCATTGAACACATCAGAATAAAGATCTATTTCCAGGCTTTGCCGCCCTCTTACCGCTACTTCCCGCATGTTGTAATCGTATGCAACAACAATCAGCACTTCACCGGGAGATGCAACTTCAATCTCGAAATTCCCTTTTTCATCGGTGGTAGCCGCTGAATTGTGGTTTTGTGAACGGATCTGAGCCGCCACAATCGGTTCCTGAGTTTTTGCATCGCGAACAATACCCTGTACCATGTATGCCGATGGATCGACAACCGGTGTTGTATCATTATCCGGAGTATTTACAACTGCTGATAAATCTGTTTGCCCATAAGCCACAGTACCAATTGCCAATGATCCGGCTATAAAGATCGAACGCAGGAATTTTCGTAAGAAATGATTCCTCATCGTATTAGTTATTTTAGTGTCTATGTTCATTCTCATCTTATATATTGGTTAGACCCTCTATTCCAGTACGGGTTCTAAAATGATACAATCGATTCTCATCGTCCGGGTAAATTCGCCCGACTGCTCTTCCGGCGTGCTCACATCACTACTCACCTCCAGTTTAACTGCAATTCTTTGGTTTTCCTGATCGATTACGTTGGCAAATTCAAAATCAAACTGATCAACAAACATCTTTGTCATGTTTTCAGGATCGGTAACATTATTCTCTGGTGTAACACGCCTGATAAAGGTACTTCCACTGGATCTGCGAATGTATGTGATCTGAAATTTTGCTTTCGTTGGTGTCAGGTCGTTGGGATCGACGATTTTAGCGGGTACAAATACACAATAAATGTTGTATTTAGCTGATAAAGTATTCGGAATTGAAAATTCTACAGAAGGAGATGTCGATGTTGGGTCGACCAAAATGTAATAGTTGTTCGAAGCCGTAAATTCGGTTCCGAAACTTGAGCGGGTAAAAATATTACTTCCTGAATTGGATCTTCCAAAACCGTATTCTGCTTCAACCCTAATTTCCTTAAACCACGATGTAGTATCGGGGAAAGGCATTTGGTTGGTTACGTATGCAAGACCATTGCTGAGCGATTCATAATCGAGACCTTTGAACAATTCTGCAGGATCATGGAATACGTTTCCATAGGTCGATCTCAACGAATCGTAATTTTCGGGTTCGCTTATTCGGCCACGATAGAACATATCCTGAACAAGTGTAAACTTCGCCATTTCTTTTTGACGTTCAGAACCACCGGCATCATCCGGAAAATTATAATAACTTTCAATTCTGGAATAAGCTTCATTCCAGGCTGTATTGTTCGGCATTATTGCCGTGTAAATACTGTCTTCGACATCTATGTTACCAAGTCGTTGCAAAACCGGATTCGACACCACAAAAACACTGTCGTATAAAACATTTCCCTCTTCATCAGTTCCAATTTCGGTACTATTCTCAGCATCAAAGATCATTCTTGTCTGACCGTAAATATATTCGCGTAATGAATCGAGTCCATCTGTTTCGCCCATGTATTCCCACAGGTTGGGCACGTAGGGTGCATAACCGTCAACTACATGAACCAAACCGTTTTTAGCCGGTTGATTAGGATCAGAAATACTATTATCCCCAAATGTGTAACCAGATCCTTCATGTGCAAAGCTGACATATTTATTGTTCAGCATCCGAATAAAGGAATTATCGACCCCGGATGTTGTTATCCTGCTGCGGGCAATATGATTTCGAACAGTTCTTGTCACCAATTCAGTGTCGGACATATCGAGGCCGCTTAATGCATCGTTTTTTGGAGCCCAAACTGTATAAGATTGCGAAGCATTCAGAATTTCATCGTAACCTGATATCTCCAGCATGTTATAAAAGCTGCTCAAATCAGATTGCTCCTTTATGTACTCGGTCACAGTCTTATCGGGCAAATCAAAAGAACTTTCATCATAATGATCATCCCATTCCTTTGTGCAGGACACGGCCAGCAACAAAGCGAACAAAGCCGGGAGAAGTATAAATCCCTTAAAATATTTGTATTTCATTTCTAATTGCATTTCATTTCTTAATAAATGTCCTCATACTCGAGTACTTCCAGCGGAACAAACTCCAGATAGTCAAACATAAATTCTCCACTAATAACTCCCCGTACAGTGAATTTATGTGTGGTGTTTTCTGTGAATGTATATATTCCCAGTATCCGTCTTAAAACCGCAACGTCCATCCTTGCGGGTTCACCAGTGTACCAACCTTGTTGAACTGCTTTGAAACTTGCCGGACCTTTCATGTACCCCCGGTTACGCATCGCTTTATCGTTTTCAAAACCTTCGGGATCTCTTGCATTCGATCCAGGTCGTTCATAACCAACTTTTGGATTATCGGCATAAAGGCGGAGATCAAGCGGAATACCGGTAGGAACCCCATCCCAATACAGTTGTGCCACACCGCGGTAAGCTGTAGGTTGATACCCAAAGCGTACTTCGTAAGTTCCTGCCGGGATGGGCGGTGTTGTTGCCTCAAATTCATAAAGGCCTCTCATCCATATTTCATCTCCCTGGTAATCGCAAAAGCGGTCATCCGGATTATAATAATAGAATCGGGTGGTTTTCGATATCCACAATCTGTCCGCATATCCGGGTGGAATATACCACTGTTCTGCAGGTTTCTGAATGGATGCATGTCCAACCCTCATATTATTATTTGTGAATTCAGGGAAAAAACTGGCCGCATCCATTCTCAGCCGCTTGGTAGAAAGCATTTGTTCAACGTTATTCGTATAAACCAGGATATTGTCGATTTCGTGATAAACTCCGTTTAAAGCATCATTATCAAAATCATCAGTCAGCCTGATCGCTTCCCCGCTTTCCAACATGTTGAAAACATTATATTCGTTGGTTGTACGAAGTGTACGTACTTCAATCAGTGTATTCGGACACATGGGTTCAATGTATTCAAACATATCCACGATTTTGACCGAATGACTTGTTCCATCTGTTTCATTATACCGGCCGGTATTATCATACTTTTCAATGAATAGTCTACTCGATAGTTTTTTATTTATGAGATGATAAGCCACAAAGCGGTTCAGGCTGTTCTTACGATCAGTCACATCAGTGATCGATGCATCTTCGGGATACTTTGCATCGTAAACCTGTTTTGCATAAGCTTTCAGGTCATCCAAATTATTAATCTCGTTTTCAGCGAAGGTAGCATCGCTTTCCATTAAAGCCGTAAAGCCGTATTTTCGCTCCCGGGGAACTGTTATTATCCAACCAGCACCATATGGTATATCATCTTCATCTTCGAAATCGGTCCAATCATAACTATCGTCTTTAATTGGAGTTAATTTCTCATTCAATCCTGTTGCTACTAATGCTTCGTAGAAAAGCGAATATTTCTCATCCTGAGAAATCGCTTCCTCCAGTGTATTTTCTGTGGGAGAAATGGCATTATCGATAGCGTGGACCACTCCGTTATGAAGTTCAATGTCCTTTTTCAATACTTCCGAATCTGTATTCACCCGATAGATAATGTTATTAGTACCCGTTTCAATGCTGATGTCCAGATACCGGCCACTCATGGTCAGATTTGGAAGGAAACCCTCAGCAAACTGATCACTGGTAATTTCAAAGTCTTTAATAATGTGGTTGTACGCAATTTTCTTGAGTTCTTCATCCGTAAAGTCATCCACTGAACTTGCTCCTTTACTTTCGTAATAACGCATCATTGCAATATCATCGGGCAAAAAACAGGTGTAATCGCCGTAGGAATTTAATAAGCCCATTACTTCAGTCTTCTCAAGTATTTTTGCGAATTCGGAGTAATTCTCGGGTCGGTTCGTGATGTACTGACCAACTGTTTCTCCGGTAAACGTATAGTAGTTATCACCAATATCGTCGCTGTTACACGAAGGCAAAACGGAGATAAGCCCCGCTAATGCGATGGTTAACAGTGCCAAGCCTTTGTAACGCACTTTCGCTAGGCTATGTTTGCTTACTGTTGTATTCTTTTTACTGATTTTCATGTCGTAAACCTTTACTGATTTTCCTCTGCCTGAATCCTGTAAAATTCATTCTGTACTAAAGCAGAATTCGCTTTCAACTCATCGGTATGCACTGGTAAATACAATGCATCCATTACCGACATTTTGTTAATATCACCGGAAGATCCTCCGGAGAATTTCTTAGTCACATAACTTACCAATGGATCCGGTGAATCAACACGACGCGCCAAGCGCATCAGGTCGAACCATCTTTTCCCTTCAAACATCAGTTCGCGCTGACGTTCCCGCATATACAACTCATTGAGTTGGAGATCGGTTGTGTAATTATCGGGCATTAATCCAAGTTCATCATCTTCAATATTGGATCTCATGTATATGGTATTAATCAACTCAACCGCTTGTTCCTTGTTACCTCCAAGTTGAATCAATGCCTCGGCTTTCATCAGATAGATTTCAGAAAGGCGGTAAACTATCCAGTTAGCCGTCACATTGCGGTAGTAATACGTACTGGCCTCTGTTGTAGGATCTTCCTGCCTGTCGGCACCGGCGTATTTAAACACATAGTATGTATCACCACCTGCATACTGACGAAGAAAATCTTTCTCGCGCAAATCTTCACTGCTTTCTGTTCCACTTCCTATATTAAAATTAAAGGGACTGTATCGTCCGATAATTAAGGGAGCAGGAAAAGACCACTGCCCTGTCGAATTACCAAAACCACCATAAAAATTCTGAACAGTTGAGTTGAACATCTGGTCGTCGTCGAACTGCAATTCAAAAATGCTTTCTTTGGAATTACCCTGGTAAAAGACATTTGATATTACATCTTCTCCCATTTCAAGTTCAAGGTCCGATTCAGGATCATTCAATATCTGATCACACATTTCGATACACTTGTTGTAATCCTCCTGCCACAAATAAATGTCGGCCAAAAGTGCTCTTACAGCATTGGTCGTAATTCGTCCTTTTGTGTATGCCGTAGTTTCGTAACTGTCGCGTACATAGCGTAAAGCTGTTTGCAGATCAGCAACAAGATTATTTAGGATTTCGTCTTCCGGCGATTGTGGAATATTGTAATCCTGTGCATCATCGATACTCGGTTCATTAACCCACGGAACTCGTTCGAATGTGCGAACCAGGTAAAAATACATGAGTGCCCGTAAAGTCAGCACCTCCGCTTCCATCGAATGCAGCTTTGATTCGGTAAAATTGGCATCTATGTCGACAACGCCCGGTGCATAATACAAAAAGTTGTTACAATAATTTATTACAGTATAAAACGATCCCCAATGACAATAGCCATTATCTGCGGTAATATCCACATTGAGTATTTTTGACATGTCAGATGGCATTCCATTGCCATACCATACATTGTCCGACCGCAATTCGCCCCACACGAGCATTTTGCCCATCACATCACTCTCGGTTATCGAACGATAACATGCTGCAAGCACCTGGTTAACCTGGCTTTCATTTTGCCAGTAATCCTCAAGAACGATTTCACTCTCAGGTCTTAAGTCGAGCCAATCTGTACAACCCGACGAAGTGATTAAAAGACCTGCAATTGATAATATGGAAATTATTTTTTTCATATTCATCTTAATTCATTTAAAAGGTCACAGAAACTCCGAAAGTCGCATCTTTTGAACGCGGTGTCGGAGAATTATCCACACTAACACCAAACGAGCCGTAACCTACCTCAGGATCCACTCCGGTGTATTTTGTTAATACAAACAAGTTATTAATGGTCATGTAAAAACTTACCTGATGCAGGTTCCACTTATCCAATATCGCTTTTGGAATTGAATAGTTAAACGTGAGGTACTTCATACGCACAAACGATCCATCTTCCACATAGCGGTCGCTACCTAACCAGTTGTATCCATAATTATACAGTGCACGAGGCATCTCGGTTACATCTCCGTCTTTTCTCCAGCGCCAGTTTACCGCAACACTCTGGTTGTTCAGGTAATACATATTCTCGGCATTCATTCGTGCCCTGTTTACAATCTTGTTTCCGTAGCGGAAATTGAAAAAGGCTGTAACCGAAAGGTTTTTGTAGCGAATGGTTGAACCAAATCCACCGTTAAGTTTTGGGTTGGAGTTCCCCAGGTAAACAATGTCAAGTTCGTCGATGTTTCCATCGCTGTTTATATCTTCATAAATGGCATCACCACCCCTGAACTCATATTCATTACTCTTTCCATATGCGAAATACATAGGCAGCGGACTCCCCTCTTCATCCGTAAATACATTTCCGTTTTCATCACGCGCTACAGGTGCATTTTCCTGCACACCTTCAATGTAATCATTATACTGATATACTCCTTTATATCTAAATCCGTAAATCGATCCGTAAGAGTTGTTTTCCTGTAAACGCGACAGGTAAGTTCCGTTCGTATAGTCGTAATCAGCATTGTAATTGGCAAGAATATCGTCTCTCAACTCAACGATCGTGTTCACATAATTCGACAGGTTGAAGTTAAAATCAATCGTTAAATCCTTTGCTTTAATCGCTTGCTGAGTGAAAAAGTTCAATTCCCATCCATTATTGTCCATAGTACCTACATTTTGCCACGGAACATTCCCAAATCCCGATGAACTTGGCACCCTAAGATCTTTAAACAGCAGATCCTCTGTGCGCTTGTTGTAGAAGTTGAGATCGAAGTTCAATTTATTATTGAACAAGGCAAGGTCAAGACCGTAGTTGAATGAAGTTGATTTTTCCCACCTCAAGTCAGACAATCGAAGGGTTGTTGGACGAGTTGCCGCCATATCGATATATGATCCGTATGGTGAATATCGGCTAAAGTGCAGGTATTCCGCATCGGGCTGGTTACCAGTTATCCCCCAACTTGGCCGGATGGCGAGCATGCTCAGCCATTTGTTTGTACTCTGCATCCAGGATTCGTCCGAAATGATCCACTTAGCCGATAATCCCGGGAAATTACCGTATTTGTATTTTTCACCGAATTTAGTACTTCCATCCCTACGGAAGGTTGCTCCAAGAATATAGCGATCTTTGAAAACATAGTGAGCCCTGAATGTTATCGCGTTTGAACGATAAGCAAAACGACTTGAGGAAATACCTGTTGAATATCCTTCAGAGGAGGCATCAACAATAGTACCCGATGGAAGGTTTGTAACTCCCATACCCTGTGATGAACTGTTTCCGGTAATAAACTGGAAAGCACCCTGTACAAGTAGTGAATGATCGGGATTGTAAATTTTTGGTTGCCAGGTAAGTTTGTTATCGGCCAAAACCGTAGTACTCTCTGAATCGAAACTTTCAGCAAAATTAATGTCACCACCATTCCACGGTGAGTTAGAAACCTCGGCAGGTAGAAATCTGCTTACTTTATCGTTGTTTACATCGAATGAAACATCGAGGTTGTACCGAAGCGTCTGAATTTCCGGATCCAAAAGATCGTACTGCAACCTGAATATCGGGCGAATACGGTAGTTTTTAAGGTTGTTAGTCGCCAGGTTGGCCAAAGCCACCGGGTTACGCATATCGCGCTGATCGGGATGCAGGCTGGAATTACGCGAGATGTTGTAATAAACATCCGTTTTATTCCCTTGTAAATCTTGCTGATAAATGCTTACGTTAGGCATTTTATTATATGCCATCCCCAGTATGTTGGAGTAATTTCGCTGGTTATCGGTATAAAAGAAAGTCAATTCAGAAATAAACTTTATTCGATCTGATACTGAATAATCAAGGTAAGCAGTCGATGTTATCCTGTTCATTTTCTGACCGATAACGGTACCTGTTTGCGTCAGGAAACCACTTGATACGCGGTATCTGGCCCGATCGCCACCACCTGAAACATTTAAATAGTTATCGTGCTTAAAACCTAACTGAATTACAGCATCAACCCAATCGGTATTGTTGTTGAAATTTTCGTACTCCGAGAAGGTCGGATCGTATAGAAATTCGCGGACATTGGCCGCATCCTCATTTTGTTGTGGATTAAAATAGGCCTGTTTCATCATCATTGTATAGTCGTCACCATTAAGCATATTCAAACCTTTAGGTTGTTTGGCTACGGTGAAACGATAAGAGTACTGAACGCGGGTCGGTCCTTTGGCTCCTTTTTTTGTTTTAATGACCAAAACACCATTGGCTCCTTTCGATCCCCAGACCGCTGTTGATGCAGCATCCTTTAATACTGTTATCTCCTCAATATCATCGGGGTTGATACTCAACATATTCGCATATTGTTCCTCGTTGGCTGCAGAAAAGTCAAACGAGGGATCAATATTAATTTCATAAGGAATACCATTCACAACTATCAGAGGCTGAGTATTGGCATTTATTGAGGAAGTTCCCCTGATCCTCATTGTAGCACCTGAACCAAGGTCACCAGAGTTAGCAACAATATCAAGACCGGCAATACGTCCCTGCATTGCCTCATCGATAGAAGTTACCTGAACTCCTTCGAACTCTTTTGTGCTAAGTGTTTGAACCGCTGTGGAAAGTTCCCGCTCAGGAATCTCAAAACTTCCGTCGGACACCTTCTTTTCGGCTTTAATCACCACATCCTCGATTACCTGAAGATCTTCTACAAGTGCCACGTCGATCACAGTCTGATCTCCGATTTTCTGGCCTGCGGTTTTGAAGCCCACAAAACTGAAAGCAATATTATTCTCGGGATTCTTGACCCTGAGCACATACTGCCCGTTTATATCAGTGATGGTTGCGCTAATAATCCTTTTTTTATCGTCTGCTTCGATTACGGTGGCTCCAACAAGGGTTTCTCCATCAGTTGCTGAAGTAATCGTCCCCCTTACCACTCGCTGGGTTCCTGTTGTCTGCCCCGTTGAAACAAAGGGTATCAGTAGATAAAAAAACAGAATTGTTCCAACAATTTTAAATTTCATATCTGTTGTCATTTTATTCAAACCTCAAAACATTATCAATCTGGTGAATAACCGCTGTTGAAGAAGTAATAATTGTTGAATTCTCAAAATTAGTACCGCTTCCTGTTCCGTCAATCTCTCGGTAAGATTGTGGACTGTTACTAAATATATAATCCCGTGTCAAAATGTTGTATAATCCGTCTTCACGAATGAGATGGGCAGTGCCATAATTTTCGGTGTCCAATGTTATGTTCTGACCATCGCTATTGACCCCAAGCCGGTAATATTTGTCTTTGTATGTTCCGAATTGAGTTGCTTCTTCATCTAGTTTGATGGTGGCTGTTTGATACAACTTATAAAAGGTTTCACCATCGACGAAAATGGAATTATCCTGGAAATGATAGCGTAGGAAACGCTCAAGTTTATCAATCTCGGCAGCCTGCTCCTGGTTGTCCTGGATGGCATCGATCTGTTCCCAGTTCATGATCAATCCATCGCTAATAGCCTGTTGGATAGCTTCATTGGTAGGAACATATACCGTATAGTTAAACGTATTAAAGAATTCAACATTGAAGTCGAGACCATAATAGTTTGTCGTTCTTAAGAATATTTCTTTTCCTGAAGGAAATCCGCTAAGCAGGTTAAAAAATTCGCTAAACTCGGGTGTTCCGCTCAACACACCATAAACGGATTGTAAAGGTGCCTGAAGTGGTTTGTCGATAAAAAATGTTGTTCCGTTTTCCTGTCGGTAAACTCCGTCTTCCACAACGTTAATTGAATTACCCGATTCAAAATCGAAGCCTGCCTGTACTTTAAGGTCTGCACCGGTTCCGTCAACAAGAAGTATATTACCATTTTTAGTGAAGTAATATTTTGAGCCTGATTCTACATCGCCAATCACAATATGTGTATCGAGCAGATCCAGTAAGCGATTACTGATAAAATTAGTATTGTCTATCGTATTAACAGAGTCACCTACCTCCCCGGTAAGCGGATCGTATGTATAAACCGTTGCATTAACTTCAGAAGTTTCGGTATTGTACCAATACTTCATTACTCCTTTAACGTCTTTTGCATATGCAATCGGGTCCAGATAATTCTCGAAATATTTATCTGTTGGCACAAAGAAAGTATAAGTACTTCTTAGCGCATTTAAGTACAAGTCGAATTCGTTTACATCCACTGCCCAGTTGAATACTCTGGTGGCATCACTTAGCAGCACCGGAGCGTAAACCGAAATATAGTCATCAGGTGGATATACTTTGTTCGTATTATAAATCACACCATTCACTCCGACGTACGAACTGGTAATATCGTCAGGTGATATTGGAATAGGTGAATTATTGCTATCGACCAATTTGTCAAAACGTCCGGGAACGGTTTCGACAAACGATTCACGAAGGTGTCGGTTCAGCAGTTTCACAATGATATAATCCGGCACACCTTCCCAACTTCCAAAACGGTTTTTCAGAATTACTCCTGCACCGTTTTCAAAATAGTTGGTCATTGCTTCGTTGGTAGGTGCTATAATAGCTGCCATATCCGACTGCATAGAACTTCCGGCGGCTGAAGAAACATATTCGTTTCTTCCCGGGTTAATCGGAAGCAATAAATCGCTACCGATCAATCTTCCATCCGGATATCTTTGTTGTCCCATCCATTCGGAATAATATACTTTTTCGAATATCGAATCGATAGGATGTTCCGGATTAACCTGGTTATATGCGTTGGTCTGTGCAGCATTGTAATACGGTGCACTAAAGCGATCCAGCAAGTCCGAAAATATTCTTGAATCGGGATTTTCATCCAGGTATTCAGCTACGTTAACCGGAGGTAGTAATACATCTTCTAAAACATGAACATATCCGTTTTTACAAGTGATGTCACGCTCTTTAACTTTTACGCTAAAAATGTGCGCATCGCCGGGATTTCTTTCAACTCCTGTAATCAGGCTAAAATCAGCGTCATCTATTCCGATACTTTTTAATGATCCTTCCAGAAAATGGACCATTGGCCATGACGTGGCATCCTGTAATAAATACATGCCCTTATTTTTATGGTCATTCCAGAATGGTCCATCAGGCAACATATCCCCCGACAAATGAGGAACCGTATCGAGTACCGAAACCGAAGTGGCGCGACGTATTGCCGATCCTTCCTGCAACTGACCATCGTAATAGTTTGACAAGGTTTCGATCAGGTAGGCATTATCGATCATCGAAAATTTGATGATCAATCTTTTCTGAGTCAGACTCAGACCTTCATAACTTGAAACATTCCATGGATTGTTCTGGAAAAAACGCTCGAAAGCAGCGTCGTCGGCAACAAACAGTGTCTTACTACCTGTTTTTGATAGTACATCTCTATACTTGTCCGACTCCTGCAGATCGTCGACCAGCCTGGTGTAATACGTGAAATTCTCGTTCGATTTCAAATAATCGTAAATACTTGCACCAAGCCATTCCGGTTCACTGTTATCGTATAGATATTCGTCTTTACAGGAAACCGTTACGAGCACTCCTATTATCAGCAGAACTAATTCTACCAGAAGATATCGCTTAAAATGAATCCGAATTTTACTTTTCATAGTTTGTACTGATTTTTAATGCGTTCCCACCAGATGCTTTTGATATCACGTGAATCGATCCCTGACACAGCATTACAGCTTGAATAGAAAAACTGTGTCTCCACACCATTAGCTCCCAACTTACCAGAGCTTTGCACGTTTAGTATAACTGCCAAATGCGAATGACACTCACTTGTATTAACAACAGCAAAATGGATGTACTTTTTAAAAAGATGTTTGAATGCTTCAGAAAGCATCCTTATGGATTTGTTCAAATTTGAAGTCAGAGGGACTTTTGCACGGCCGATATTTGGTTCGACTACTCTCATTGTTTAGTTAGAAATTAGTTTTACAGTTTATAAGTATAAATCTCTTCTATCTATATTGCGAATGTACTTTCCGGATCAAAATTCAATCATCTCAAATCCGTCAAATAGTGTCACAATCTCACAAATGTAATTTATACACTTTATATTTGAAAATGTTTTTCAACCTTTTACAATTTTAATTCAATTCTAGCACAAAATTTAATTTTGTGGTTAGATTTCAGATCATGTCAGCTGCGAAATTTTACACCCCTTATTATAGAATAAAAACGTCTTTATTATCTGTATGGTTCAGCTTTGTCTTTCTCTTCCAACAGTATATAAAGATTAAACAATACCCGTTTCAGACTTGGATAGGAGCCACTTTCATATGCCTTAATTAAATATGGTGCAGCTTCGCGATACAATTTCTTACCGGCTTCAATGCCTTTATTGTACTTTGAATAGTCAACCCTATCAGGTTTTGCAATGGCCTCATACTCCTTTTTCCGTGCAGAAAAAATCTCGCTACCCTGGTTGTATAAAGCCAACCCTATGCTCATGTTTGCTCCCGGATGATCAGGATCAAGTTCCAGTACCTTGCCATAGTATTCTTTTGCCTCATCGAAGCGGTTTAAGTTTTGCAACGACACTGCTTTAAAAAACAAATACTTTGTTTCGCTGGGGTACCACTCCAGCAATTTGTCGGAATAATTCAACAGCTTATCGTATTGTTGATTCTTTGCATACAGGTTGGCCAGACTTTTAGTAATGTCCTCCTCATACTCGGGAAAAGCTTTCGATTTTTCCATTAAAGCAATTTCATAAATCGAATCATTTTTTTCACTTTTCGAAAGGCTTATCAGTTTGTCGTAAATATCAAGTTGCGGAACCTGATATTCCACAGCCTTTGCATAATAATTTATGGCATCGGGACGGTTCTTCAAGGCCTCACTTGCCATTCCGGCCGATGCATATGCCTCTGCCACTTGCACCGAATCGGCATTTTCGGCGGCAATTAATTCCTTACAGATTTTTAAGCCCTCTTCGTAATTACCATCCATCATCGCAAGTTTTGCGTCGGTCAGCATATCATCAAAATCCTGAGCATAAGCGGATGTTGCCAATAACAGGGTAAGAACTGCAATACTTATTATTCGAAAAAACATAGCGAAATATTAAAATAATACCTAAAAAAATCGATGCAAGTTACATTCAAAAATGTAATAAAAACGTTTATAATAAATCATTCGTAGATTATATTTTCAGCATAACTCCAAAGAAAACCCTAGACATCTACGAGAAACCAAACAGAATAGTTTAGTTCTGATTTTGGCACTAAAAATAGTTATTTACCTCTGAATAGCAACTTTCGTAGGAATAATTTACAGATTCAAATGATCGGCTACATTAAAATAAACATATAAAACTCCTGCTTCTTACTTTGCCACAACCGAGTTTTAAATGATAGTTAAAAATTGAGCACGAATATTCTGAAGAATTGCCGACCGTTGGAACGCTGACAAATTTTTATCTACAAACTGACGATTAAAAGCTATATGGAGATTTGGTAATATTAAGTAGCTTTATCAGCCTTAAAAAGATATAAACCAATAAAACTTTAATAATGCGATTACTCAACTCGTACAAAAGAATCATCACCCGTTTTACTTTGGCTGTAATTGGAATTGTGATTTTTAACACAATCAGTATTAATTCAGTTATTGCTCAAATTGGATTTGGGCAGGCAGAAAAGATCAATCAAAACTGGAAGTTTGCACTGCAAGATGTGGAGAATGGTGAACAGACAAGCATTGATGACAGCCGTTGGCGAAGGATTGACCTGCCGCACGACTGGAGTGTGACACAACAATTGAGTCCGACGCTGGCCAGCGCTACGGGCTATTTACCGGGCGGCATTGGCTGGTACCGGAAGCAGCTCTTTATCCCGACGGAAAAATCTGGAGAGAAAGTTTACCTCTATTTCGAAGGCGTTTATAACCGCAGCGAAGTATTTGTAAATGGCAAGTCGCTCGGGAAGCGTCCGAATGGCTACATCTCGTTTGCGTACGATGCCACTCCTTATATCAATTTTGGCGAAGATAACCTGATTGCGGTCAGGGTCGATCACAATCAATCGGCCGATTCGAGATGGTACACCGGCTCAGGAATTTATCGCGACGTTTGGGTGGTTTATGCAAATCCGGTTCATATCGACCAGTGGGGCGTTTATGCCTATCCGGAAAATCAAAAAAAAGGATATAACCTGAATGTGGAAGTGGAAGTATTGAACGAAACAAATTCGCCAACCGAACTGGTTATTCAAAATGAGTTACTCTCTCCGTATAATAAGGTTGTAGCTAATTCTTCCGAGAAATTGGAGGTGGAAGCCAAACAATCGGGGAAAATAAAAACAGCACTTAAAGTTGCTGCACCCGAACTTTGGTCGCTCGATGATCCAACCTTGTATTCACTGAAGACCTCGATTTTACAGAACGGAACCGTAATAGACGAAACCACAACAACAACTGGTTTCCGTGAATTTAGTTTCGATCCGGACAAAGGTTTTGCTTTAAACGGAGAATGGATGAAATTGAAGGGTGTTTGTTTGCATCATGATGCCGGTGTGCTGGGATCAGCTGTTCCTCGCGAAGTGTGGGAAAGGCGTTTGCTGAAATTAAAAGAAATTGGGGTAAATGCCATTCGTACCAGTCACAACCCGCAGGCTCCCGATTTGTATGAGCTTTGCGATGAATTGGGACTGCTGGTATTAAATGAAGCATTTGATGAATGGGAATTTCCGAAACGTAAATGGTTGCAAGGCTGGAATGTTGGTACTCCGGGATTCCAGGGATCATACGATTTTTTTGAGGAATGGGGAGAGAAGGATTTGGGCGATATGGTACAGCGCGATCGGAATCATCCGTCGATTTTTGCCTGGAGTATTGGAAATGAAGTGGATTATCCGAACGATCCATACTCTCATCCGGTTTTGGATGGTGGTGGCGAAACCGGTTTTACACAACCAATTTTTGGTGGTTATAAAGAAGATGCACCCGATGCAATGCGGCTTGGCGCCATTGCCGAACGTTTGGTGAAAGTGGTCAAGAAATACGACCCATCCCGACCAACGACAGCCGGATTGGCGGGTGTGGCCATGTCGAACCAGACCGGATACCCTTTTGCTTTGGATATTACCGGTTATAATTATACAGAGAGTCTGTATGATCAGGATCATGCTAAATACCCCGATCGCGTGATTTACGGCAGTGAAAACCGACACGACATGAATGCATGGAAAGCGGTTACTTCACGTGATTTTATATTTGGGCAGTTCCTTTGGACGGGAATTGATTATCTGGGTGAATCGGGACGCTGGCCGTCTCGCGGGTTTTACTCTGGTCTGCTCGATTTTGGTGGATTTATCAAACCAAGAGGATATTTTCGTCAGTCGCTTTGGTCGGATAAACCTATGGCATATCTGGGAACCTACCCAATAAATGAAAGATGGAGAAGACGTGGGCCATCGATGGATGCCTGGCCAATTTGGAACTATGATGAAGGACAACTGATTCGCGTGGTGTGTTATACCAACGCAGCCTCAGCCAAACTTTTACTCAATGGGAAGCAGGTAGGCGAAACCCAAGCTTATAACACTGAAACAGGAATTATTTTCTGGGATATTCCCTTCCGGGAAGGTACATTAAAAGTCGTGGGAATGGATGCTGATGAAAATGAAATAAGCAGTTACAACATTCAATCTTCCGGACGTCCGTATGCCATTAAGATTATCGATGGAGAAAATACGATCGATAAAAAAGGAGTTGCTCAAATTGTTATTCAGGTGGTTGATGAGCAGGGAGTGCCGGTAATGCTGTCGGACGACGAAGTCAGATGTCAGGTTTTTGGCGATGCCAGGTTACTGGGACTGGAATCCAGCAATAATTCAGATATGTCGGATTATACTGACAATGAACACCGTGTTTATCACGGCAGAATGATCGCGTACGTTCGTGCAGGAGACGAGCCTGCCGAATTTACAGTAAAGTTTTCAGCCAACTGGTTAGAGCCGGCCGAAACAAAAATTGTAGTAAAATAAAAAAGCAAAAGGCGTTTACAAATTTGTAAACGCCTTTTGCTTTAAATATCATCTGCCGGGAAAAGTAAACCTCCCCTCTCCTTTTATTTTGCCTTTTGGTAAGCATCTCCCAGCCACGGATTCTTTTTAGTTTGTTTGTTAAATGCACGCAAGGGATGTCTGCCCGGATCGAGTTTTTCGTTGGCATCCCAGGGTTCGAAAGCATTCCTGATGTTGGCCAGTCCTGTATTGGCAAGTTCGGGGTAATGCCGCAGTAGAACGGTTTTAAAATCCGTTTTATCGATCCATTCCAGTCCTTCTTTCGTGTAATATTCTGCCGTGTAGCAATCGGTATAAAAACGATCGGCCTGTAGCCGGCGGGTTGCATTCAATATAAAAATCTGGAACATGGTCTCGCCAAATCCAAAGCCGGTAGGACGGTTTTCTTCAGCTAATGTTCCCACCAGTAAATCCAGTTTTTCAACATCATTAGCATATATTTCCTTTAGTTTCGGTAACATTTCCTTTCCAACACTTCCTTCCATTTTCGGATTAAAAAGATCTTCAAAGGTGCGGATTGGATTTAATCCCAGTTGCCGGCGGAACTCATTGTAGCGGGGTACACCTCGTTCACGAGCCCGCAGTATGTCAACGGCTCCCATATCGAATAAGGGATTACCCGGTATGCCAAGCTCCTGCATAAACTTCGGGAAGTTATTGAGTACTAGTTGACCGGGATGCTGATTGCCAAATGAATAAAAGAGATCAGCCATTTTTACCCGCTTGGTTATTTTTCCCGATCCGGCTTGTCGCGATGCCGCAAAAGGAATTTCTTCTTCAATTTCGCCTTTATCGTGTTTTCTTATGTGGAGTGTTTCCGGCAAGAATGAATGCAGGCGGTAAACCTCAACAAATTCTTCGGTTAAGCCATAGGCTTCACCATGTTTATTGATAGGATTTCCTACGACACCGCCCATTTCAGGGTTGCGGACATTGATATCCGCGAGCGTTTTTCGGTGCTTGCCGGTCTTGAAAAGATTGGTTAAGATGCCGTACCAGTTGGCGTTTAGTGCCTGATCGAGTCCCGGATTGGGCAAAACAGCCGGTGTCCATTCCACCGAGTGGATCTTCGCCATGATTGCAGCATTGATCAGCCGGGCCACGTTAAATAATCGATTGTCATCCCAATCGGGGTAATGCTTTTTTAAATGGTCGCAGATGGCATTGTGCTCCCGCGAAAAAACGGTGTGCAACATGGATAGTCCAACCCACCAGTTTCTCACCATTCCGGTTTTCTCCATTCCTTCTTCGTCGAGAGGAAGGGTTTCGTCATCATTCAACTTTATTTTTCCATCGACACCACTACGCAAACTGTCAACGGTTTTCTGATCGCTGCCGTAAATCTGCGAACCGTCCCACCAATGGGTCACTTCATTAATAAAAGTAACCGGGGTCTTATCTTTGTCGGACATATAAGTCGGGTCAGCCTGGGTTTTTGCAACAAATATTTTCGACTGCCAGAATTTTTTGCGCGCCGGGTCATCTTCGTCTAGCGGTATTTCGTGGAGCTTAACACCCGGACGGCCATCCATTTCACCGTGCGTAATCCAGTCATGATTTTGAAATTGGATCCAGGATGCCGCAAGCAGGTTTAAAAACGGCACCTCTTTCATCTTCTCTCCGCGCGTTAAAAGTGTTCGGCTAATTTTTCTCGGATTTGGTGTCATTAATTGATCGCCTGTTTCCGGTTTAATCGCTTCGTCTTCTACATTTCGGGGAAAACGCGTACCTGCTGCACCTTCCATCGGGTTGGTGAGATTGTTCCAACTCCCGTCGGCGGTTCGGTAATGCGATACTCCTTCGGGCGGTGTTTGTCCTTCAGGCTGAAATCCAATTAAACTTCCTTTTGGATAGGTACTTTTAAGGTTGTTTTTGTTCAGCTTATCACGCATAAAAGCCAGGGTCAGAATTCCCAAGGTAATGGGGCGCCGGTACCAGTTTGTCCAAACCTTGTCGCGGTAACCGGCAATTCCTCCCCACAAATGAGTCAAACCATCCATCAAAACCGATACGATTGCTCCGGTAGTATTCCCCAACACCAATCGAAGGCTCGTCATTAAACCGGGTGCGGGCGCCGGCGCTGGCCTGGGTGGCAAGGCACCTTCAGGAACACTGGGTTTTGCCAGCAGCGTATCACGGTCGTAATAATGCAAATCGGGAACCTGAACATTTACTTCGGCTGCAGCATTTGCTTTTGACAAGGCCAACATCTCCTGCAAGTCCGTATTCTCCGGATCCTTTGTCAGGGCATCCTGATAATACTTCGAGGCCTGTTTGTAATTTTCTGATTTGAAATAAGCCAGGGCTAATAATTCTTCATGCTGTCCCAACTTTTTCGATTTAAGAAATTCGATAGCCTCTTTGTATTTGTTCTCCTTAAATAGCAGTTGTACTTCAGCAATTGCTTCTTGGGCGTTTTTCATGTTACATCCTCCTTATTAGTTGAAAGATAGATTTCAGGGAATTGAGTCCTATCTGTATTTATTTGATTTAAATGGTTCGTTATTTTTGGCCAGGCCAAGTGCAAAATAAAGCGTGAACTTGTATCCTTTTTTTGATCTCAAATAAACTGCCCCCAGAAACAAACCGTCGTGCAGTTTTTTAAGATCATCCCTGACAAGCCGAATGGGCCAGATATTTCCCTGGTTGGAATAATCGAGCGTGAGTACATCGTCGTTACCAAACAAAGGCGGAATAATGCTGGTTTCATAAGAGAACCATTTCCGTTTAAAGCTCCCGACTTCGATTCGGTTTATTCCCTTTCCGGAATTTGCAGTAAGTGGTTCAAAAACTTTTCCCTTCCAGGGAATCCAGGAAAAATACTTGTTAAATGGAATAACTCCCGTGAGTATCCGGCCGTCTGTAACTCCTTTAACCTCTTCAATTGTTGGTGTTGTTGCCAGTAAATACAGTTCATCCAATTCGTTGCGCCGCATTTTGGGCAGGTCATCCAAACGTACATTGGTCATTTTCTCATTTTGTGTCTTTTTTACTTTTGCTTGTAACATATTGCCTCCTTAATTTTGTGTTTTCATGTTGAAATCGACATTTGATTCACTGAAGAATTCTTCAGGCCCCGGTTCAATTCTTTTTTCGGCATTCATTTTCTGCCGCTCTTTCGATGTTTCGTAATAGATGGTTCTCCGGGCCCTGTTCTGGTTGCCCAACGGACGGTGTTCTGCAATACAATGCCAGGGATTAAACGACAGATTCCGGACAAAGGCAAGTTGCTCAGGAGAATCAAATTTTTGTACCGGGATACGCAGTGTTGCCACCTTTATGTAGGGCGACAATTTTTCGGGCCATACTACCGATGCGTTTTCAACAGGCATTTTATGTGTGTCGGTCTGAAACTGGATCAAAAAGTCGAAACATACTTCTTGCTTTCCGAGTGTTTTTACCATGGCCTCCCTCAGATAATTATCGGATGGATGCTTTGGCACTTTCGATTTCTCGTGTGTTCCCGGTCTTAGCGAATACTGGATAGCACGTCCGTTACCAAATAAATAGGCTGCACAGCTGTAATACTGCAAATCCAGTGGACTCGCATGCGTTTTGGCGTACAATCCCTGCATAATCGCATCGAGATAATGGGAGTCGAACGGTTTGAGAAAGTAATACAACGGCGTTCCTTTATAAATTTGTTCTTGTAGTTTCAGGTTTTCAATAATGTTCGGAGTTGTAAATGTAGGTGCGCTTATTCCAGTAAAATCCTGGGTATGTTTTTCATCATCGATCAGTTTTTTGCCCTCGACACCCATCAGTTTAATTCCGATACTCAGCACCCCGTTATTTTTTATATCGGGCGTTACCAAAGGGCCTGGACCGGCAAATCTTACCCATGCCGGATAAGTAGCTCCCTGCTTAAAGATTCCGACTTTTAAATGCTCTTCCAGCTCAGGTAAAACTTCGAATTGCGCCTTTAACAAACCGTACGTTTTTGTATTACCGGCTCGCTCAGCGGTACTGTGCTGATAGTGTTTGGCCAAGAACGCAGTCATTTGTTTGGTAATCTGCTGCGTTATCTCTTCTTCATTAAGAAGTAACTTCTCTTCAGCGATCCCCAGCTTTTCGTTTTTTCGCCACAGATTGATCAAAAACTGGGTGACAGCCGAGATCTGCTTTCTAAACAATTTATCAAAAGTATTTCGGTAGACGGGATTTAAGCGCCGGATAAAATATACGATGCGAATTAAAACATTGTGGAACCACTTTGCCATTTGTCCAATTTCTATTTCCGGAGTTATTTATAAAGACAATCAGGAATTGGTTGCCAAATATTTAATCGCACGAATACCGGGCATAAAAAAATAAGCGCCACCACGAACATCTACAAAGCGCGGTAAATTGTGTACACGTTTTCGAACCGGATGTGCGGGCATCGTAAATGTTGAAGGCTGTCCGTGTTTCAATGTGTCACAATCTCCGATAATTGGATCGGGATCTGTATATAATCCGGCAAAATTCCGGTTATTCACCCAGGTTTGCTGAATGAATTCAAACTGTCGCCTGATGTTACCGTTAAAGCAAATAAAATGAAGTCCGCGTTCGGTATTTCTATCCGAGCTTCCCAACATGGCTTCGGGAGCCAGCGACGGATCGACGGGTTTACCATACGATCGGCCACGACGAAGCAAACGATGACGCTTTGCAATGGCAATGGCACCCTTCGATCCGGGATTTGGAGGAAGCGAACCTCGTGGATTCGTCCGGCGTACATGCGAGCTAACCGGGCATTTCAAACCCTGTGGATCTGTGTTGTGGTACGAAAAATCGTTTTCTTTCCCCAATTCAGGCCGATCGTGGTCTTCGCTCAATACCAAAGGAGCGCCGCTTGGCCAACGCCCCACCATTTTTGATGCCAGTTTTATTCTTTCGTCAGGATTAACGCTGTTATCCGGATTCCTAGTCTCATGATCCATAAACTGCCAGAATTCCTGAACGTTCTGATGCAACTGGCGAAAGACCAGGTAACTTCCATTCCGACCAAAGTCATGGTCTTCGGAACCATTAATATCTCCGTGTAAAATTTCTTTGCTGTCATCGGCAGATTTTACCATGGGGCTTACCGTATACTGACCGTATTCGTTCGGGTACCCCAGTATAAATTCCCCGGCACGAAGCGTATTTTCTTCGGCACCGGTTTTTGACAACCCTGCAATAATTGGTTGCGATATACCGTCAGCAAAGCCAAAATGTTCTTTTCCGTTCAGTGATAAGGTCTCCAGTTTCGGACCAACCTGAGTCAGGCCGTCGTTTTTAAATGCATCGGAGCTATTTGCGTAAAATGCTTGAAGCGTTTCTTCGTCACTGGCATAATGCATCAATAAAATATGAATTGGTTCTGATTTCGGGCCTCCCCACTGCCATTTATCCGGGGCACTTTCACCATGATCGCCCAGAATCCGGCTACGGTATTCACATGTCATACCTTCCTGAAACTCGTTCGAGAATAAAGATAAAGTGTATGAATTGAGTCCAAGAGCCTTCAATCCCTCAAAAGTAAAAGCAACGTTCATACAAGAGTCCGCCGGGTTGGAAGTACCATCCTCTATTTTATTCGCCATATTTGCCAACCAATGTTTTGCTTTGCCAGCATCCGTAATTTTCAGAAATACAAAACATGCCGCCTCGAGCTTTGAATATCCACGCACAATTATGCCTTGAATGTCATCAACTTCTAATGTGTATTCTTGAGTTCCCATTCAGATTCTGTTTAATTATGAAACAAAAAATCAGATTCGATTAAAATCTTTGCAGCCATTCTTCAATTTCCGTTATCCCCATCGTACTCCAAAGACCTTCTCTGATCTTTGCATTATTAGCAAGATTTACGGCAGAAAGCCCCGGATATGCGGTATCCCAGACCTGGGTAACAATTTGATGTTTGTTTATAAATGCTTTAAAGGCATGTTCATCTTTTGCACCATCTTTAACCAGCCAGTTTGTTTTCGGATAACCGATGCCATTACTAAAAGCTGCATTTAAACCCCAGGCCACTTTATTGATAAAATCATCCATATAGCTTTCCAGGCTGCCGTCGTAATTGCTAAAAAAAAGTACCCGCCGGTTTTGATCAAGCATGATCCACCGGGCAAAATGAATGGTGTCTACACCTGTAAGTTTGCCTTTATTATACAGGAAATGCGCACCGAGGTTGATTCCCCAAAGCACAATTTTGATGGTCAGGTTTCGTACCCAACCCGGTTTCACAAATCCTATTGCACTGAACTGATTTTGCACTGCAAAGTCTTCACGAATGACAAGCTCGGGATGACGTTTGAGATTTTTGACTACAGGATCGCTCGCCCGGTTGTCTTGTTTTTCTTTTATTCTCAAAGCTACAATCCCAATCAGAGACAGAGGGATTATAATCGGTAATAAAACAATACCCACCACTACAATGACAGCAAACTTGAACATTTCTCCGGCGCTCCAAAATGACTTGCGTTTTGTGTCGGAAGGTGTCGCCCATTTGAGTGACGGAGTTTTTGTGACAAAATTCTGAATGGCAGAACGCAAATTTTCGACATCGTAATCCGACCAATCACGTTGATCCAGAAACTGCTCAATTTGTTCGCGAAGCTGGATATCCTGTTTAACCTGATGGAGAGTTCTACCGACTGTATTGACATAGAAAGCCTGTGACTTAATTTGATGACTGCGCAAATAATTCAACCGGCTGTCCGGAGTAGGCTTGTCAGGATAATCCTCACAAAACTGATAAACTTTATCGAGCCCTTCGCCTGCCAATTCCACGATCTGCCTCAAATGATTTTCTATGGAGCCATCGAAATTACTGGAAAACACCAGGCTAAAACGCATATCCTGACCATTTTCTTCACTTAATTCTTTGAGAATTACAAAGCGGGCAAAGTGAGTATCACTCATTCTCTTTAATGGAATAATACCATTTCCTTCAAGGTCATTATTGATTACTGCCAGTAAAGCTTCCAGATCGTTGATGGCCTTGGATTTAATTCTCGTTTGCAGGGTGCAAGCGCCTTGTTGCATAGCTTTAAAATCGAAGTTGCTAAAGTGTTTTCATATATTCAACCAGCGACTTCTTTTCGTTGAGCGAAAGGTGCGTTCCGTAGGTATGTCCCTGGTTGCTGTTGCCAATATCTGAAGTGTTGTACCTGAAGAATTTGTATCCGCTCTCTTCGGGCACGTCCGATACAAAACCAACATGAAGGCTGTCAATAACATCGTAACCGCGGTAAAATACTTTTGGCCGGTTTTCAGGTTCCAGTAAAAGATCCATTAGAGTTGGTACCGATCCATTATGCAAGTACGGTGCTGTTGCCCAAATGCCATCGAGCGGAACGGCCTTATAACCATTGGTCTTTCGGAAATGTGTAAATATTGAATCATACTCTTCTTCGGTGCTCCATTCTTCCAAAGCTTTTACTGCCGATTCCGGCCATGAGCTTAAACGATACGGATCAGTTCCAACCAAATCAATATCAATAACTTTCCCCACATTTGCATGGCCGGCAGCATGACAAGACGCACAGTTTTCAACAAATATCTTCTGTCCTTTTCCGGCCAGCTCATTATTTATAAGAAACGGATAATCAGGCGGTTGTATCTCATCGAGGTATTTCTCCAACTGCCGGAGGTTGTCCATTTCAAGATCTTTTTTTACCGCCCCCATCGTTGCTGAAGCCGAAAGAAACACCTCAAATCGTTTGGTGTTAAATCCATCCCAGTGAATCGGCTGCCCTCTGTGTGCTTTTGCATTCCACAATGTCATTATATCGTAACCGCCAACCGTTTCCGTATCCTCTTGTGGAATTCCGAGTGGAAGACTCAGCAAACCCAGTCCCGACCGGCCCGGACCATGTGGCGGAAGATCTTCAAGCCAGGCTACATTTTCCTCACGTTCAAGCAGTGCATTCTTAACTTTAGGAACTATCAGATACCGGTAAATAAGTTTTTTTGTTAATGATAAGTCGTGATTCTTCTTGATTTCATTCACAACATTCTCCGGAGAAAATTTTGGATCATTTACGCATTTAAAAAGAAAACGCTGATAGGCCTGCACATCAAATTGAGGCGCCGAGCCGGCCAATATCAGTTTTGACTTATCATTTGGTTGAGTTCGGAAAGTGCCAGTGTGACACATGGCACAATTAACGCCTAAACGAGGAAATCCAATCGTCTTTTTACTTAATCCAATCGGGATATCCCGGCCATCTTCCCAGATAAAACCAAAGTAGGAATAGGGTCTCATCCCATCTGCTCCTGCCGGTAAATACTCGGGAAACAGCTGAGGAAATACTTCCCACACATAAAAAGGAAGACCCGACTTCTCCGTTCCCAGCGAACCATATTTAAAAAGGTCTTCATCAGAAGTGTAAATTACAGGAACCTCCCGAAAAAGGTTGGTATATGCTATAAATCCCAGTACAGCCACTAGAATCAAAACCATTATTACAGAAATTCTAATTTTCATAAATGTGATCTTTTAGTTACCGGTGAACTTCAGGGAATACCCTGTTAAATAAGTATTGATGAAGGCTTAAGAAAATCTGAACTCACCAGAATTATCTTGATATTTTCTACGCAGAAAAAGAATAAATAACAGAACATATATTGCATCAACAATTACAGGTACAAGGACAAATGCTCCTGCAATACCAATGATAAAACGATAGCTCAGTATAGAAACATCGTATAACTTTCCGATTATCCCAAGCCAGACAATACCTCGGTTTTTAGTGATATCGAGAGATACAATATAATAGCCAATACCAATTACAACAACCGTAAATCCGAAATCTCGCCAAAACCTGTATGTATTGGCTACATCTATGTTTTGAGTTAGATAGGCTACTTGATTGCTCCAAAGCGGAAATAGAAAGATCGGTAATCCCATGGCGAAATTAAATATCGCCGCACTTCGGAAAATACGCGACCAGAATCTTTCTTTATTTTGGCTCATAATATTTCATTTCCCTTACTTTTTACTCATATATAGATTCAAAGAGATTCTTTCGCAGATCGACATCGGCATCTTCAGAAGAAGCATTTTATTTTTTTGGAACAACTAATAATACCATTTTTAGCTTTTAGATTCTGTAAAATTATAAATGCCTATACACAGCTCCGCCCTCTCAGTCACAAATTCAGTTATTTTCGAGTAGTTAATATTTACTCCAAAACAGAGTTATTTCTTTTTGCTTGTATTTGTAACTTCTGTAGTATTAAGATTAAAATGTCCGTATACAAGTTAAGCAAACAATAAAAGACAAGCAAATCTTTATTTATTAGATTAACGTGAGTTCGATCTAAGAGAAAGAGCAAACACGTCTTTCTTCGACAATTTCTTCCAGGTTGAGTTTTGGCTT
>NZ_JBBIXN010000008.1:0-197222 GCF_037646455.1 Maribellus mangrovi
AGCCAAAACTCAACCTGGAAGAAATTGTCGAAGAAAGACGTGTTTGCTCTTTCTCTTAGATCGAACTCACGTTATTTATAAACAAACTGAGAATTAAAGCAATCCTCTGCCTTTCAACAGCGGCTCAATTCCCGGTTCTTTACCACGGAAATTCAGGTACAATTTCATTGGGTCATCAGAACCACCTTTTGATAATACATTCTCGCGGAATGCGCTTGCAGTTTCCTGATCGAACAAACCATTTTCTTTAAAAGCCTGGAAAGCATCTTTATCCAATACTTCGGCCCACAAATAAGCATAATATCCTGATGAGTAACCACCGGCGAAAATATGCTGAAAGTAAGTACTGCGGTAGCGTGGAGCAATTTCAGGAATCAAACCGTATTTATCCATCGAAGCTTTTTCAAAGGCTTCAACATCCATGTTCGGATCCGCTGAATTTAAGGTATGGTAATCCATATCGAGCAAGCCGGCTGCCAGAAATTCAATCGTTACAAAACCCTGGTTAAAATGGGCTGCATTGTTGATTTTCTTAACCAATTCATCCGGAATTGCTTCACCCGTTTTATAATGTTTTGCATACAGTGCCAGCATTTCAGGTTCAAAAGCCCAGTTTTCCATAATCTGCGATGGCAGTTCAACAAAGTCGCGTGCTACCGACGTTCCCGACAAAGTTCGTGTTTCGCAATCGGAAAGCAATCCGTGCAAACCATGACCAAACTCGTGGAACATCGTTGTCACCTGATCTAAGCTCAACAATGAAGGCATATCATCAGTTGGAGACGGAAAGTTGCATACGTTTGTAATTACCGGAAGTACATCTTCGCCATCCACCATTTCCTGTTTGCGGAATGAGCTCATCCATGCACCGCCGCGTTTACTAGGTCGGGCAAAATAATCGGTGTAGAAAATTCCAATGGTACTGCCATCGGCCTCTTTTACTTCAAACACTTTTCCATCTTTATGGTATTTGGGTAAATCAGTTCTTTCAGTAAAAGTGATTCCCCAAAGCTTATTAGCCAAAGTAAAAATACCTTTCTGCACGTTATCAACCTGGAAGTAGGGTTTAACATCTTCTTCGCTTAGGGCATATTTTTCCTGGCGAACTTTCTCGGCATAGTACCACCAGTCCCAGCCTTGAATTTTAATTTTCGCACCTTCTTTGTCGGCAATAGCCTGCATATCAACCACCTCATGTTTAGCCACCGGAAGTGCTTTATCCCAAACTTTGATTAAAATATCGTATACGTTTTCAGGAGTCTTAGCCATGTTCTCTGCCAGGATGTATTCTGCATGGTTATTGTATCCAAACAATTTTGCACGTTCACTGCGCAATTCAGCAATACGGGCTACAATTTTGTTATTGTCGTACTCGTTACCATTGTCACCTTTCATGATGTATCCTTTGTACAATTTCTCACGCAATTCACGGTTTGGCGAATAAGTAAGGAACGGATACAAACTTGGACGGCTAATGGTGAAGATCCATTTTCCCTCCTGCCCTTCTTCTTTTGCAGTTGCAGCAGCAGCTGAAACAGCAGCAGCAGGCAGACCTTCCAGGTCGGCTTCATCTTCAATAACCAGTTTGAAAGCATTATTATCTTTCAAAACATGTTCGCCAAATTGTACTGAAAGGGTTGCTAATTCACCGTTGATCTCGCGCATGCGAGCTTTTTTATCGGCCGACAGTTCAGCACCACCACGTACAAACGACTTGTATTGCTTTTCAAGAAAACGAGCTTCTTCAGTTGTCAAATCAAGGTTATCGCGTTGCTCGTAAACGGCTTTCACACGTTTAAACAAATCTTCATTCAGGTTGATATCGTCGTAGTGTGCCGATAATTGCGGCTCAATATCTTTTTCAATGGCCTGAATACTATCGTTGGTATGTGCACTGCTTAAATTGCTGAACACATTACTTACCCGATTCAAAAACGATCCGGATTTGTCCAGCGCAATCATTGTATTTTCAAAAGTCGGCTCTTGCGGATTATTTACAATCGCCTCAATTTCTTCTTTGTGCAAACGCATACCTTCTGCAAAAGCCGGGCGAAAATGTGCATTCTTTATTTCATCAAATGGTGGTACACCAAAAGGCGTGTTCCACTCTTTAAAAAACGGATTATCCATATTACTTGTACTTTCTTTTTTTTGCGACTGACACGAAACAAGCGCCAAAGCCGCGATAATAAATAACAACAGCAGTTTCTTCATCTTTTTTACAAATTATGATTTTCAATTTTGCCGCGCAAGATAAACATTTATAGCTATGTTTCATATGACAGACTTCACGGTTTTCAGGTGATATAATCAGCTAAAATACCTGTATGCTAAAGTTTTGGTGTGAATTGCAAAGGATGCCTTTTTCGGTTCGGTTGGTCGGATAAAAATCCTTACTTTTGTCACATTCAAAAAAAGACAGAAAATTCGATTAAAATGAAGATAGCTTACTCCTGGTTAAAAGATTACATACAACTGGATAAAACCCCGGAAGAAATTTGTGACATTCTTACACAAACCGGCCTGGAAGTTGGTGGTCTGGAAGAAGTGGAAACAGTTAAAGGCGGCCTGGAAGGATTGGTTATTGGCGAGGTGCTTACCTGCGAAGAACATTCGAATTCCGACCATTTAAGTGTTACAACCGTAAATATTGGAACCAGTGAAGCACTACCTATTGTTTGCGGAGCCCCCAATGTTGCTGCCGGGCAGAAAGTGGTTGTAGCTACCGTTGGAACAACGCTTTATGATGGCGACCAGGAATTTAAAATCAAGAAATCGAAGATCAGGGGCGAAGTATCGATGGGAATGATCTGTGCCGAAGATGAAATCGGCTTAGGTACCGATCACGATGGTATTATGGTTCTCGATGAAAATGCAAAGGTTGGAACTCAGGCGAAAGATTTCTTCAACATTGAGTCGGACTGGGTAATTGAAATCGATTTGACTCCCAATCGAATCGACGGTGCTTCACTAATCGGAGTTGCCCGCGATTTAGCAGCTTTCTTAAGCAAAACAAAAAAAACAACATACACCAAACCATCGGTCAATGATTTCAAGGTCGATAATCACAATCTGGAAATTCCAGTAGAAGTAGGAACACCCGAAGCGTGTCCACGTTATGCCGGTGTCACCATTTCTGGAGTTGAAATAAAAGAGTCGCCGGAGTGGCTGCAAAACCGCCTGAAAATGATCGGCCTTGCTCCTATCAATAATGTAGTTGACATCACCAACTATGTGCTTTTTGAAACCGGTCAGCCGCTTCATGCTTTCGATGCCGACCAGATTACCGGCGGAAAAGTGGTGGTTAAAACATTAGTAGCCGGAACAAAATTCACGACCCTTGATGAAGAAGTACGCGAATTGCACGAAGACGATTTGATGATCTGCAACACCGAAGAAGCCATGTGTATTGGTGGTGTTTTTGGAGGAATTAAATCGGGAGTAAAAGAAACTACCAGAAATATTTTCCTCGAAAGTGCCTGTTTCGATCCGGTTTATATCCGCAAAACGGCGCGTCGTCACGGACTGAACACCGATGCATCGTTCCGTTTCGAGCGCGGAGTTGATCCGAACAATACCATTTACGTGTTGAAACGGGCAGCCATGCTGATCAAAGAAATTGCCGGCGGCAGTATTTCTTCAGAAATCGTTGATATTTATCCCGAACCGATTGAAGACTTTAAAGTGGAAGTGAGCTACGTCAATATCACCCGACTAATCGGGAAAGAATTGGGGGCTGAAATGATCAAAAACATTCTCACTTCACTCGAAATAAAGATTGATGCCGAAACAGAAACCGGGCTTTCGCTCAGTGTTCCTCCTTATCGTGTTGATGTAAAACGCGAGGCCGATGTTATTGAAGAAATTCTTCGAATTTACGGATACAACAACGTTGAAATTCCGACACAGGTAAACGCGTCCTTGCAAACTGCCGAAAAGCCAAGCCCCGACGGTGTTAAAAACCTGGTGGCTGAAATGCTGACGACACAGGGTTTCAATGAAATCTGGTCGAACTCACTGACCAAAGCAGCACATTACGAGGGATTAAAAGATTTTAAGGAAGAACAGACGGTTATGATCCTGAATCCCTTGAGCGCCGACCTGAACGGAATGCGTCAGACCTTGCTGTTCGGTGGTTTGGAGGCGATTGCCTACAATGCCAACCGCCAGAGCAAAAACCTGAAGATGTATGAATTCGGGAATTGTTATTTCTATAAAGGCACTCAGTTAAAGGACCAGCCGGCCAATAATTACTGGGAAGAAAATCACCTGGGATTGTTTATTACCGGTAACAAGGAACAGGAAAACTGGACGACAAAAGAGGAAGAGGCTTCATTCTATGGATTGAAAAGCTACGCTGAAAAGATCCTGAAAAGATTGGGACTTCTGAATCATACTATCCAGGTTGATGAATCGGAAAGCGAACTGTTTTCGGATGGCTTGAGTTATTCGTACAACAATAAAGTGGTTTTGGAACTGGGTATTGTTGCCGGCTCACATCTTAAAAAGTTCGATGTTGATGCACCGGTTTATTATGCCGATTTTAATTGGGATAATGTTTTCCAGTTGCATAAGAAACATCAGATATTATTCAACGAATTGCCGAAATTCCCGGCCGTTCGCCGAGACCTGGCTCTATTGATCGACAAAAAAGTACAGTTCAATCAGATAAAAGAACTGGCTTATAAGTCGGAACGCCAGATTTTGCGCGACGTTGATCTTTTTGATGTTTACGAAGGCAAAGGTGTGCCGGAAGGGAAAAAATCGTATGCCGTTAGCTTCATCCTTCGTGATGACAACAAAACACTGAACGACAAACAGATCGATAAAAGCATGAAGCGACTGATCATGGCATTTGAACGCGAATTGGGCGCCGGGTTGCGTTAGTATTTCGGCTTTCACATGCATTGAGTAAATGTATTTCAATTTTGATCGAACTGCGTTCCGTTTATTGGATAACTAAATTTTCGTAGAAGTTCGGCTTATGCAAAACCACACAAAAGGAATTATTTACGCTGCCGTAACTGCCTTTTTGTGGGGTTTTCTGGGTATTGCATTAAAAATAGCGGTTCGCGAAGTCGATCCGGTTACCGTTGTCTGGTTTCGTTTTGTAATTGCTTTTATTGCTCTTGCCGGTTGGTTGGCTGCTAAAAATTCATCCTCCTTCAAAATAATAACCAAACCTCCAATATTGTTGATTCTGGCGGCACTGGCACTTTCGTGGAATTATATGGGATACATGCTTGGGGTTCATTATACCACACCCAGCAATGCCAACCTGATTATTCAAAGTGGCCCCTTGTTGCTGGCTACTGCCGGTTTTGTTCTTTTTAAGGAACCGCTGCATAAAAAACAAATTTTGGGTTTTGCGGTAGCCATCGTTGGCTTTGTATTTTTTTACCGCGACCAGTTGTCTGCGTTTTTCGAAGCTAAAGGAAGTTACAACACAGGAATTCTGTTCACATTTTCGAGTGCAGCTGCCTGGACCACCTATGCCATTCTTCAAAAGAAACTGGTAGTCAAGCACCCTGTAAACAGTCTTAATCTTGTTTTATTTGGATTGCCTGCCATTATTTACATTCCATTTCTGGATCTTTCTCCCCTATTGCATCTGCACTGGACCTGGTGGCTACTTCTCATTTTCCTGGGGATGAATACCTTTGTAGCCTATACTTATCTGGCAAAAGCTTTACAGTACATCGAAGCCAACAAGGTCAGCATTATTCTAATTATGAATCCGATGATCACTTTTATTACGATGGGAATCCTCACCAGAATGGATGTATCGTGGGTACAACACGAGCGATTCACCCCGGTGACTATACTCGGAGCTTTCATTCTTTTAAGCGGCGCTTTCCTTGTAGTTCGCCGACCTCAGAAGGCAGTTAAATAACTTCGCTCCATTCTGCAAAATTATCTAAACCCTGCACACATTTAATTGTTTATCTTCACAGAAAACAAAATCAGATGTACGCAAAACGTTTTTTAATTGTCTTAATTTCCATCCTCGTTTTAATCTCCTGTTCTTCCGATATACCTGAAATAACTGCTGTTACAGGTGGCATACCCATTAAGAAAATGGGAAAAACTCTGGCTCACGAACACCTGCTGGTTGATTTTATTGGTGCCGACAGCACCGGTTATCACCGCTGGAATAAACCTGAAGTAGTGGAAAAAGTGCTGCCCTATCTCGTAGAGATAAAAAAGCTGAATTATAAAACCCTGGTCGATTGTACTCCGGCTTACCTGGGGCGCGATCCGGAATTATTAAAAACACTTTCCGAGAAATCAGGAGTGCAGATCATTACAAATACCGGATACTATTCGGCTTACGACGGAAAGTTTTTACCTCAACATGCCTTTACCGAAACCGCTGAAGAAATTGCAGCCCGCTGGATCGATGAAGCAAACAATGGCATTGAAGGAACTGATGTATACCCCGGGTTTATTAAGATTTCAGTTGAAAGAGGGCCACTTCAGCCTATTAATCGAAAAATTGTGGAAGCTGCCTGTCTCACCCACCTCGAAACCGGCTTGACAATCATGTCGCACACCGGCCCGGCAACTCCGGCCTTTCAACAACTCGAGATTTTAAAAGGATATGGCATCGATCCTTCTGCATTTATATGGACACACGCCAGCGATGAGAAAGATTTTAATAAACTTCTTGAGGCTGCAAAAATGGGAGCTTTTATTTCGTGGGATAAATTCAGGCCCGAAGATGCTGAGCGCTATGTCGAGTTTTTCTTGTTTATGAAAAAACATGCTGCGCTGCATTCTCTGCTGTTCTCGCACGACGCCGGCTGGTATAAGCCCGGCGAACCTGATGGTGGCGAATTCAGGGGATTTACTGACATTGAAAATTATCTGATCCCGGCACTCGAAGATGCCGGTGTTGCGCAATACGATATATTCCAGGTCTTCTTTAAAAATCCGGTGGAAGCTTTCAGAATTAAGAAACGATTGATCGGTGAAGAATAGTCATTTTCGGGTGGCAAGGGTATTCCGGTTATGATGTTTTCCTTTTAATAATGGTCAAATTGTCAAACACAACAAAACAGCACTGTAAAATATTTTAATGTGAAAATGTATTCGTAAATTGAATAGTAGTTTATACGAAAACAAGCTATAAAAATTAGTGAATCATGTTTTTGCAATTCTTATTACTGGCAGTTTTTGGTGTTGCCATGGCTCATGTTGAAGGTGTGGTGGTGGTTTACCTGAGAAAAGCCATTGGGATGCCTGAAAAAAATACAGAAGTAGGAAATAAAGAATTGCTCGAAAAAGTTCCCCGGCGCTACATTCGAATTGAAATGACACGCGAGGCCGCCACCATTGTCATGTTGCTTGCCCTGGCGTACTTAGTTGGCCAGTCCTGGCTCGATCGTATCGTGGTTTTTCTTTGGACATTTGCATTTTGGGATCTGTTTTATTATGTATCGCTCTATGTGGTCATTAAATGGCCACCGCGATTAACTACAACCGATGTGTTGTTCCTGATTCCACGCCCGTGGATCGCACCGGTATGGTTTCCTGTTGGAGTTTCATCACTAACGATTGTGTTAATTGCTGTGTTTTATGTGTTGCCAGGGATGTTGTGAATAAGGTTAATATTGAAATCCTCCAAAACAAAAAGCGTTGAATGTCAACGCCTTGATTCATTTCATCTTAACATGTAGCCTTTAAAAGTGGAGCTGGCGGGACTGAAATATATCAATTTGTGCGATTTTTGCATATGTGATAAATACACTATAAATCCAATATAATAAGCGCATATGGAGACTATTGATGTACATGAGTAATTGAACTAAATTGAAACAGGTTGACTAAAATTGTCATTTGGCTGACTAAATAATGACTAATATTTGTATATTTGTAATAGTTCAAATGTTCAAACTTATTAATTATGGCAACGTTCAAATTCCTCATTCAGGGTAAAAAGAATCCTACTAACATTTATGTAAGGCTTTCACTAAGCAAGGGTAAAAGCATCAAGCGCAAAACAGGCTATGTGATCAATCCGTCTGACTGGAGTACAACCGGCTATCCAAAACAAAATGATGAAGACCTTAAACGGTTTAAATCGAAGCTTGAACAACTAAAAGCACAATTAGGTATAAAACTAAATGAAGCTATAAGTGCAGGTAATGAGATTGATGGTTTGTGGTTGGAAAAATCCATAGATGAGGTTAATAACAAAAAGGAGAAAACAGACCTTGATCGGCTAACTAATTATTGTGATTACTTTATAGAATCTCTTCCAGACAAGGTCTACAAAAATGGAAAGCATGGTGTTTCAGAATCTACAATAAAAAAGTACACAACAATTAAGAATAAGCTTTCTGCATTCGAAAATAATCAGAGGAAGATATTCTTTGTACGTGATGTTAACACACGGTTTAGAACTGACTTTATGAAGTATTTGGAAGATGTTGAGAAATTGTCTTCTAATACAGTCGGAAGATACATCAAGTTCGTTAAAACGGTATGTTTAGATGCACGCGAAAATGAGATTGAAACACATAAACATCTAGACAAAATAAAAGGCTTTACTGAAGAAAAAACATTCCCATATCTTAGCTTTGAAGAATTAGATTTGATAGAAAAAACACCATTCACACGCGAAGCTTTGGAGAACGCCAAAGACTGGCTTTTAATCGGTTGTTATATCGGTCAAAGAGTTTCTGACCTATTGGAGCTAAAAAGTTCAAATATACAGGATATGGGAGGCTTTAAAATGATCGTATTAACCCAAAAGAAAACAGGTAAAGAGGTGGCAATACCTATTCATGACAAGATTAAACCTATACTTGAAAAACGCAATTGGTCTTTCCCAGAGTCATTAAGTGCGGTTAATTTCAATCTTCACATTAAGGATATTTGCAAACTTGCAGGCATAAAAGGACGAATGGAAGGGAGCAAAATGGTTTGTCTTGACGAGAAGGCCAAACCAAAGGTGTATCGGAAAATACATGGTACATATGAAAAATGGGAACTTGTAAGCTCTCATATTTGCAGAAGGTCATTTGCTACCAACTTCTATGCTGACACACCAACGGCATTGCTAATAAACATCACAGCTCACAGCACGGAAAAGCAATTTTTAGAGTATATTGGTAAGCCTGCAAAGGACTTCTCTGTTCAGTTGGCTGAATACTGGCAGAAAGAAGCTCAGAAGGATAAAAAAGAACCACAACTCACCCTAATGAAAGAAGCAAACTAATATAGACTATGACCGCACCAATAAAGAATGAATCTGTTGTACTATTTGCTAAGTATGAGGAATATTTAAACAAATTTGTTTCAATAAACCTAAGTCAAGGAATAAAAACCTACAGTCAACCAAGGTTATTGGATGAACAAGAATTTGAGAAGGTCATAATTGAATTATATCATAAAAGCAGAGAGGAATTATTTTATTGGGAGTTTTGCCCCTTAATTGCATATGAACATACTTTTAACTCGAGAAAAGAAGAATTTTGCTCGAAGTTTCAAGATTCAACTATTCTCGATTTTATAGAAGAGGAGTCAATGATTATTTCTCGCTCTTTATGGATAAAAGATCCAGATGATACAATTAGAGAAGGAAGACCTGATTTTGAAAGAGACTGGGTATATTTAGGTTTTAAGCACGATGAATACTATTCTTTACTTCTGACAAATTCCGAACTTGCGGCCAATTTGTATTATTCGCGCAAGAAGAAACTTGATCTTCTTAAACGCAAAGCGGAAATCATTAAGAATCCAATTAACAACCCGGTTGAAGAACATGTACCGATTGATTTCTCTAATAATTCAAAAGCAGAAAGAATAGTATTTCTTCACGAACTTGGAATACTGGATTATTTAAAAAACAAAATGGAGTCGGAATTAGGATATTTTAGTGTAAACAAACTCGCAGAAATGGTTAGTACTTTCACTGATATTCAATACAAAACAGCTCAACCATACTTGAATCCAATATATTCAGATGCAATTCAAAAAAACAATCCACTAACAACAGATAATGTTGAAAGAGTTATTAAAAAGCTTAATAGACTTGGATTTGTAAATACAAAATCAAGCTAATTATGCATTTTTAGGGAATCCCTAATTTTCCCTCATTAATCCCTAATTTTCCTTTGCTCTCATAATTCTAAAACAAAGAATATGAGAGAAAATTATTTGCAATTTATTCAGGTAACACCAGAACAGCTTCAGCAAGCTATTATCGATGGTGTAAAAGAACAGTTGGATGAATTAAAAAAGAATTTCCAACTAAAAGAACCAACAGAGTTTTTAACCAGGAATGAAGTCAAGGATATGCTAAAGGTGGACTTGACAACCATTTGGAACTATACCAACAAGGGCAAATTAAAAGCCTATGGCATTGGTAATAGAGTGTATTATAAAAGGAATGAAGTAGAAGCAGCCCTTAAACCATTAAAACACTAAGCCATGACTGAATTAGACAAAACAAAGATTGGTATTGGTGAGATGAAAGGTTTTGCCTTTACCCAAAAGGAAGCTTCTGAAAAGGCTTATGTATATGAAGTTGACATGGGGGAGGATGTGATCTATTATGAAGTCTTTAAAAGACGTATAAACACGAGATTTGAAGGACAAAAAGTCTCATATCCCACAAGCAAAGGTTTTGGTATTTGGGCTTGGTCGTATCGTAGTTATGATAGAGCAGTTAAGAAGTATAACGAATTAAACAAAGGAGGTAACAAATGGCACTAAGAGATCAACCCTATTTCCCGTTGTATGTGCAGGATTTTTTGACTGATGAAAAGTTAATGGAATGTTCTGCAGAAGCAACTGGAGTCTGTATTAAAACAATGTGTGTGATGCACAAGTCAAATGAATATGGAAAAATTTGTTTAAAGCCAAAGGACAAGAAATCAGAAGACGCCTTAACGAATTTTGCGTCGAAGCTTTCAAAACACTTTCCTTGGGATGTAGCAACAATTAAACAAGGATTAACTGAACTCGTTGATGAGAATGTGATGCAAATTAACAGCGATTGTCTTGTTCAGAAAAGAATGGTTGAAGACAACATTGAGAGCTTAAAGAAATCAAAATCCGGGAAAAAAGGTGCAAACGCGCGTTATGCTAAAAAGAAACCGATTCCTCCTGAGTGATTTTTGCTATGGCTTTTGCCATGGCAAAACATATAGCAAACTCTGAATATGAATATGAATATGAAAGTGTATTTGAATCTGGCTTTGAAAATGAAATTGAAACTGATTTTTTCCTTTAAATAAGAACTATTGTAAAAAAATAAATTCACGTTTTAGGCGACGATTAAACAGCGAATAATGGAAGCAATAAAATACTATTATGCAGTTCGTGAAAATGACAACGAACAAACACAACTGATTTTTAAAGCAAATACTCTATTAGAGGCACGACAAAAAGCAATGAAAGAATATAAAAACAAATTGCTGTCAAAAGTTAACGGTTCGAGCATTGAAAGAAACACCGCTTTTCCTGTCTGTGTTTATTTGGTGGAAGATAACGGGACACGGAAATATTATCCTGTTACAGGCAAAGAAGCACACGAAATGGGAAAAGGCTGGCAGATTGAAAGCAAGGTTATGCAGGAACAGAATCCGTTGAATGCCTTTTTTGAAAAAGTGTGATACAGGGCTTTTGTGTTATTTGGGTATGATTGGTCATAATCTGAGAGAAGGGCTATAAATGGTTAATATGGGAGGCAATAAGAGCGTGTTTGATGGCCAGAGGAAAAGACTTACTTCAATGATGTAACACCTCATCATATAAGATCCAAGAATGATTAGATTCATTCCATATTAGTCCCATTTTGATAAAAGCTAATGTTCAATATTGACTCGTGTAACAATGTTATATACCTTGAAAGTCCCTTAAGCGAATTTCTTGATCCAAACACCAGTCATTAAATCACATGGACAAATAATGGGTATTTCTTGTACCCCAATTAAGTGAGCCAGGAAACATTGCTGTTTAGAGCAGGGTGAATGGAATTAATGTGATTAATAATAAAAAATAAGTGGTCTAACCTAAAAACGTACAATCATGCAAAAATCAGCAATCAAACTCGCAGTATTATTAATGGCTTTGATGCCTGTATTATTTCTTAATTCCTGTCAGGAAGAACAGGAAATGCAAATTGAAGATGAACTCGTAAATCTCAAAGCAGGTGAATTGGAAGGAGAAATGGTCACCTATTGGGGAGAAGAAACCTTTACGAGGGAAGATGGGAAACCAAAGGCTGTAACAATGAAAATTGGTAGTGAAGATTTACAGCACTTTGAAGACTGTTTTGTGTTGAAAATAAAGAATGGTAATGAAGATGGAACGAAAAGGGTTTCAAGTGCATTAGTCAAAGTTGATGGTGAAGAAATTTTTGGGACAAAAGATTTTAATTTAGAAGTAGGTTGTTTGGAAAAAGAAATTTGTGGATTGACAGAACAATCTGAGATTGAAGTGGAGTTAAGAAGTGAATTTGGAAGTTTTCTTGTTATCTGGATTGATGGCGAAGTTAAAGAAAATCATGCTTACATAACTCCTAATGGTGGGAGTTTTATTTTTCTCAATGGTAATCTAGAGCTGAAAATTGACAATGGTGCAGTTGATGAACCAATATATATTAGTGTACAAGATATATTGCCAGACTTGCCAACAAAATATAGAGATGTTTTAACACATGCTTTTGAATTTTTACCAGATGGTTTCAAATTCAATAAAGATATAGTAGCAAAATTGAATATTCCTAAGCCCTCAAGTGAGGAAATTATTCCAATTAGCTTTGGTCAATTTTCATTAATTACTGAATGGATTGTTTGGAATAGATGCAGATACCTAGAGAATGAAAATTCTGTTGAATTCAAAATTAATCACTTCAGTATATGGGGAGGTGTGAATAAGGAAGAATTTAGAATTAAAGAACAATCAACGCCATATTATTTTTATATTGAAGATTACATTCCCAATGCTGATATGCCTTATGGAATAAATGATGTTAATAGATATCAGAAAAGAGACATCATCCGTAGTTTTAATAAATGGAATACATATTCACAAAAATTAGGAATTGAATTTAAATACAAACAGGATCAATCATCCCATATAAAAATAGATTGCGCTAACAATTCAGAAGCTTTTATAGACTATGACATTGTTGTCTTTAACAACAATTGGGGTGGTAAACTTGTCAAAAAGTTGTTTTATAAAGAATGGGCAATTGTTCTAAATAAAAATTATACCAATTGGAGATCAACATTTGGTCTAGTCAGTAATAATTACTCAGGTGGTTTTGATATTGAGAGAGTAGTAACCCATGAAATTGGACATATTTTCAGTTTTGGTGAAGAATATGGGTCTTCAAATGATTACAGAAATGAATTTTCAGTTATGGGGGATTTATATTTATCCAGACCAATTTCAATTTTCAACTACGACTTAATCCATCTATCTGATTTATACAATTATAATTACAACCACAACAACGCTAATCAAATGTTATCATATCCTAATAATCAATCATTTGTTACTTTGAATGATTTTTTTTGTGGGGATTCAAAAGAAGATATTTTGAAGGTTAAAGTAATTGATAGAGCAAATCCCAATGTTGGAATTGAGGGAATTACTGTAGTTTATCAGTGCATTGACGATGGCAGAGGTAGTTGGCCATTTGAAAGTGAATTAAACTCTCAACACGGATTGTATAATATTACTTCAACGGATAATAATGGAATAGCTTCCTTAAAATATTGGAAACTACCTGATTCTCCAGGACAATATGTTATAAAAGCTAAAGCATGGTTAGAACCTATTCAATATACAGGAAGTAACGATGAACCTCTGAGAGAGGTAACTTTCACAGTTAATATCAGCAATAATTCAACTGTTAACTGGACTCATAAAAGAGATTTTCCTGCAGTGGGAATGAGAAGACCACTCTCATTTTCTACTTCAACGAAAGGCTATATTGGGGTTACGGAAACTCATGAATTATGGGAGTATCAACAATCGTCAGATACGTGGTTGAAAAAAGCTAATATTCCTAATGCAATATGGGGGCACAATGGCTGGGAATCACCAAATTTTGTGGTGGATGATAAGTTTTATGTTGTCGGATATAATCAACTATGGATGTACAATCCAGATAACAATAGCTGGACAAGGAAGAAAGATTTTCCAATTTATGCCAGCAACTACTATGACAACTATGGCTTTGGTTTTTCCATTAATGGAATGGGTTATGTTGGATTAGGCGGAAGTGGTAAGTTAGATTTTTATCAATATAATCCAAGTACAAACTCCTGGAAACGAATGAATAACCATCCGTGTTTTGCTGATGGAAACAATGGATGTTATATAGATGGAACTGCCACATTCACAATAAACGGGAAAGGTTATGTTACAGGAACTAATAGTGGTTTTTGGGAATATAATTCGTATAATGATACATGGACTGAAAAAGCCTATGTTCGTTCCACATATGGACAAGGATTCGCAATAGAAGATAAAGGATACGTGTATAATACTCTCGGTGATTTATATGAATATAGTCCCAATACTAATAATTGGGAATTAATTGGAACCCTTCCGGGTGATAAGATTTGTTATCCAGGTGGATTTTCACTGAATGGTAAGGGTTACATTGGAGTTGGAACTAAATTTATCAATAATGGCTGTACTACTGAAAACACCAATGATTTTTGGGAATTTAATCTTGACTAAGACGGTATAAATGTTATATGATAGAATTTTTATAAATCCACCTTTTCAGAAATACTATGCCACATACCTGACTAAATTTAAATAAAGTTGAATCTGAAGAATTTAATTAGATAGCCTAATCTTGTTCGGCTAATATTCTTATTTGTATGTATGTCATTTTCTAAATCATCGCTAAATTAGACCATCACATTCTGAAAATGAAATACAAAAGCATACCTGCAGAAGGCAAATATATTGGTGTCCGTCAATACTACAACTATCACATAAATCTATATTTATGGGAAGATGAATTTTATGAAGTGTGGTATTTTCGGGAAGAAAACAGAATCGAAAAGATTGAAAAACTGACAGACCAAAAGAACCTTAATTTGTATATTGACTTCGAAATAAGAACAAATCCAAATACAAGATAATGCAATGAAAGAACTCCATAAACTTGATGATTATGACGAAAGTACGATCAAATCATTTATTGAAAATGAAATTGAGGAATCTATTAATATTGAGTTTAAGGCAGGTGAGGCTTTAGCAAGAACCGAATCAAAGAAAAAAGAGATTTCAAAAGATGTTTCTGCTTTTGCTAATTCAGATGGCGGAATAATTGTCTATGGCATACACGAAGAAAACAATAGAGCTCATTCATTATCCTTTATTAATGGCAATGAATTTAGTAAGGAATGGTTGGAGCAAATTATTAGTTCAACAATTCACCGTAGCATCCCTGACCTAAAAATTTACCCAATTCGATTTGATAAAGATATTGAAAGAACGGTATACGTCGTTAAAATCCCATCCAGTATTGAAGCCCCACATATTAGTAAGGACAAAAGATTTTACAGGCGTTACAATTTTGAATCTGTACCGATGGAAGAGTATGAGATTCGACAACTATATGGAAGAAAAGTCAGATCAAAGTTAAGTTTGGCGGGTTATATCCTTCATTCTGTAGCACCCGATAATGATGATAATAAAATGTTCCATTGTGAAGCCCATGTTTACAACGATGGAGAAAAACCCGAAAACGAATATAAAGTAAACGCATACCTCATAAATGCCATCAAGGGAATGAATGTTAGCTGGGAGAAAAATGACATTAACAGAAACAATGATTATACAATATTAAAATCAAATAAGGTAAAGGTTTCAACGGTAGGTTTTTCGCCAATATACCAAGACGAAAGGATAAAAGCTATTCAATTTAACTTTGAAATCCCATGGGACAGTTTATTAAGTGCTGCTGATCAAATGGAGATAAACTTTGTTTTGTTTTATCCCGGAGGAAAAGACGAAATAAAAATAAAACCAGATAGACTCAAAGAAATTCTACTTGAAGATTAATGTTTTTCTTATGAAAAAAAGCCGAATTGTTGTTGCCGTCGTAATAGTTTTCTTATTAAGATATGCTTCATTGTCTTGTGCCCAAGTACCCGAAGGTTACTATGCTTCAGCAACAGGACTAACAGGTGAACAGCTTAAAACAGCTCTGTACACTATTATCAAAGGTCAAACAACCTATCCTTATACATCTTCATCAACTGACACATGGGATATATTGAAGGAATCTGACAAGGACACAACAAATTCAGACAATGTCATTCTTATCTATTCAGGATGGAGTGTTAACGCTGCACAAGAATACAACAGCGGTAACGGATGGACAAGGGAACACACATGGGCGAAATCACACGGAAGTTTTGACACAGACGATATCGGAGTTGGAACGGATTTACATAACCTAAAACCATGCGATAATTCAATAAATTCAGCACGTAGTAATAAGGACTTCGATAACGGAGGCACTCAATATATTGATGGTGACGGTGCAACGGATTGTTTTTATGATAGTGATTCATGGGAACCACGCGATGAAGTAAAAGGAGATGTTGCGAGAATACTATTTTACATGGCCACAAGGTACGAAGGAGAGAACAGAGAGCCAGACTTGGAATTGGTAGATCAAGTAAACACTTTTGATTTAAACGAAACAGGGAAAGGATATTTTGGTAAACTTTCTACACTATTAGAATGGCATAATACTGACCCAGTGGATAGCTTTGAGATCAGAAGGAATGACGTAATATACAGCTATCAAAATAACCGCAATCCATTTATAGATCATCCCGAATACGTTGAAAGTATATGGGGAGACGCAACTTCTGCCGTATTGATTAATCAATCTGGGTTCAGAATCTATCCTAATCCTGCAACAGATTTCATAAATATTGATATTAGTGAACCGGCACATGGGGCAATCTATTCTTTGAGTAGTGAAAAGATAAAGGATTTTGAAGTTGAACAGAGAGTATCAATTCAATGCCTTAATCCTGGAGTTTATCTATTGCATATTTCTTCTAATAACAAAGTTTACAATTCAAAGCTTATCATTCAGTGATTGTTTCTGTAAAAGTCTGATATGAGGCTTTTAATTTCTCTACAACATGATGTGTCATAAAATTATAGAAAGTGCCTAGTTCGATGATATGGGAGACAATGAAAGCCAATTTAAAAATGAATTTAGTTGTAAAATCAATCGTTTGTGGTAGTTTTAAAAAACTAATCTTTAAACATAAATCATGGTCATTTTAATCTTAGCATGGATTGTACTTTCAATTGTTGTTGCATCTCTGGGGAAAGATAAAAAAATCGGTTTTGGGGGACTGCTAGTAATTTGCATATTGTTCAGCCCATTAATTGGACTTTTATTTGCTATTGCATCACCGAATATTCAAAAGTATACAGGTGCTGTACTAACACCAGAAGCTACTCAGTTATACAAAAAAGGAATACAGAAATTCAATAACAAGAAATATGATGAAGCAACAGAATTACTTAATGAGGCATTAAAATTTAATCCGAAATCTAAGACCATCTTTATAGGTCTTGCAGAATGTTATTCACGTAAACAAGACAAGGAAAAGACTTTTTATTACATAGATAAAGCAGTAAGAAATGGATTTAACAACTTTAAATACATTCAACAGCAATCCTCGTTTCAGTTTATCAGAAGGCAATATGGATTCCCAGAATTTGTGAAGAATGGCTATATGAAAAAAGGTATCCATGAAAATGAAGAAACTACAAAAACTCCTGAATCTGAAATCAACATCAAACAAACAGATAAGTATTCACAACTTGAGAAACTTGCCGAATTAAAAGAAAAGGGCATTATTAATGAAGAGGAATTTCAAGCGGAGAAAGCTAAAATTTTGGTTTAAATCCACTAATCCCAATTTCAAAAGTGTGACACAGCAATTTTCCCCTTCGGGTGGTATACTTAGTCTTCTGGCTTAAGAAAGAAGCTAAATTGTTGATATGGGATGAAATAGAGCTGTATTTAATCAATCTCTTGCTACTTTGTTTTAAAGGGTATTGATTATTCTTCTATTTTTTGCATTATCTGAAAAAACTGATTCAACGCCTTCTTGAAATGTTTTGAAAACAGTAATAAAAGTCCCAGTAAATTAGTAAAAGAAAAGTTCATATAGGCATTTGAATAATCAAAATTCTCGAGAAGAGGGAAATTGATATACATGCGAACTAGCAATAGTTCACTAAGAAAATCATTAATAGCAGATATCCAAGGTATTAAACTACAAATATAATATGCAACACCACCAACAAAATTGAATACTATAATAGCGACGAAGAAATTGTAAAAGGATGCAAAAGAATCAATCATCTTCAATCCAGAATGATTAATTTTACTTAGAGCAGTAGTTAAGAATCCTCCAAGAAGCAATAATGTTCCAAGGTTGATAAACAAAACCAAACCTTCCAATTTTACGGTTTTTGCTACTGTATTTAATTCGAATCCAAATTGTATTACACTCAAATATTTTAGGTATTTGATGTTGTCAACCACAAAATAATCGAATGCGAGAATAATTGCTAAAAAAATAGTGAGTTGCAGTAATAGTCTTTTCATAATCTATTAAGTATTAAGTTAATTTGAATATGTTCAATTATTGGTAGAATTAACGCTAACCAGATTTAAAACCATACAGGATATCGAACCTAATCGAGCACAATAACTCATTCGAATCAAGATGTGTTTTATTCAAATTTAATTGGGATTGTCGCTTGAAAAACTAAAGAATATTTGTAATCACCATCTTTATCTTGGTTAAACTGATTTATAACTGAAAATAGCACTTGGTCAGGGAAACTATCTAATCCGAATGTTGGTCCAAAAGCAAAATTATTTCTAGATTTTATATCTGACAGGGAACTTACAATAGGAGAATATGCAAACAAAATTCCTAGTACAGGTTTCTTATCACCTATATCGAATCTTAAAAATAAATCCGCACGTGGAATAAATGAAAACTCTTTATCAGGAACTCCAGAGTAGTAGGTTTTTTGTGTTCCAACTAACTCAAGAATAGTAGAATCTTTGGCATGATAAATTATATCACTTACAGGCAGAACATTAGTTTTTGTCAATCGTGTTATACTGTTATTGTTAATTTTTAAATTTGCAGATATTGCCCATGAAAAAAAACACTTAGATTTCCATTGAGTCATAGAGTAGAATCCAGGCGTAATCGTTAGAATATTTTGCATTGGTTCTCCAAAACTTGCATATGTAGTGTCGATATTGTATTCAGATAATTGCATTGTATGTACTCGTTTGAACGCATCATTAATAACGAGATATAAAGTTCTCTGAGTTGCTTTTCCAATTTGACGATGAGTAATACCACCTGCTTCTGTTATTTCCTTTGATTTTGAGCTATTATCCCATGTTCTAAATATTGTTAAATCAAATCCCACACCAGCATTCCATTTCTCATCAGAAACAAGGTTCGCTTTAAATTTGTCAGCTTGAATTGAAGAACCAATATTTAATCCCCAAAAATCAGGATAGTCTTTATTTGATTTTATGGTGTCATCCTGTTTTGAGAATTTATAATTAAATAAAAATTCACTGCTTTCATTTTTAAATCCAATACCAACAAAGTCTGTATCAGAGCCAACAAGAATACCACTATTACTTTCAGAATTCGAAACAATTGATTGTGAAAAACTAGTATTCCAGAACATCCCAAAGAATAATATTGGGAAAACGTATTTTTTCATGTTTCCGATGTTTCTATTAAATCAAATTTTGAGTATTTAACAGGTAATTTTATTTCAATTTCTTCGAGTTTAAACTTTAAATCAGAGAATTTTACACCTGTCTTATTATTTATAGAAATCTCAAATTTAGATATTTTGCTACCTCTGACACCTTTGAATCGAGCTAGTATTTGCATAGGGTCCCCATCTAAAGTAATTTCAAAATCTTTTCGTTCGTTATTAATAGTTGGAATAAGTTGATTCTCAACTAAAATTGCATGATTTCGCACAGTACCTTCGAATTCCAGAATTACTGTGACTGGAATTTTATCACCGATTTTAACTAGTTTAGTCATTGTTCTATATTTTTGGGTTATATAAATTCGTTTCGAGCATCTATTTGTGCATTAGCTAAATTGTCGATGTGAATGAAATAAGACAATCTTTATGGCGATAAAAGAGCATATTTAAATTTGTGTAAGCTTTTATTGTTTGTTTAGAAATTCAGATACCTTGTTAGCAATTGAGTTAAGTGCGGCACTCCCACCTCCAAGCAAACCACCGGTTACAAGTATGTCAGCAAACCTCAATAAACCAGATTGCCAGGCTAGGCCATTCTCTAGTAGCATATTTTTTTTAAGCTCTTCATCCATTGCGGAAACCAAATTCATATTTTGCAATAAATCTTGGAATAGACTGATTCCAAAAGTGGCTAACACAATACCAACGAAAAAGACGGTTCTGGCTACATATTTACTACTTACTGAATCGTAGCGTGCTCTTTGAAATTCATAGGCATATTTTACAGAGGTAAGGAATCCAACATAGTCTTGTATACCACCATTCTTTGGAACGTCATCTATCTTGCCAATAACTTCTTTCTCCTCTAATTTTGAAGTAAGACGTCGTTCCCTAGCATAAACCTGTTTGAGAAGTTCGATGGAAGGATCATCCTTCTGTAGGATCTCGTTTATTCTGCGAATTCTAACAGACCAATCTGTTTTGTTTTGGCTTCTCAACATTCCGACAAATACAGCAGCAGCCCGTTCAACAGCTACTACAATAAAAATATACTTCAGAAAAATATCACCACTAAGTTTTGCTAAATCTTCATTCACATCAACCAGCGTAAACATTTTGTTTGCGTAAAGAACAGAACCTATTATGGCCGCAACTAAAATAAGTATCCATCCATAATATTCTTTCAAGCCTTTATCTGACAGGCCTTTGTCTAGGTATTCATAGTCCTTCATGATTGTTTGGTTTTATTAATTCTTGAATACGTTTGCAACCACATTATGTTTCAAGAATTACTATTCAAAAAGAAATATGCTGAACATATATTTATCTAAAAGTCTAAAATACGGTATTTATAGCTTGGGTGGTGCTATGTGTAGTCTGAACGGAGAAAGTCTGTAAATGGTCGATAAGGGAGGCGATAAATTGATTTTAGAGTTGGCTTCTGCTCTCGAATATTCGTATATTTAAAAGTCAAGGCTGATTGCCTTTTAACCAGATGAATGAGCAAAACTTATTCTATCAAAAATCCGCTGGATGAACTACTTTAGTGAAAAACTTGGATTGTACACTCAGATTGGCGTTATAATCCAAAGTGGTAATAGAGAAATAACCCAAAGTTTTGGATTCCACACACGTTGTAGCCAATAATAAAAAAGATATACCAAATGAAAAAAAATTCATTTTTATCAAAAGGTGGGATAGAACATATTTATGAAAGGGATGAATTAGTTAACATTTTAGCCGAGGTGCTAGAGTCACAATTGTATAATAGCGTTATTCAAAACAAAAGTTCAAACTTGCCTGATCTTCGTTTTAAAACAAATAAAGAATTTTGGGATTCAGTTATAGCAAAAAGAGTAGATGAGAGTCAAACTTTAATGTTAAATAAGTTTCATATAACTGAATGGCTACCTTCCTCCCCTGGCAAATACCATACAAAAATAGCAAAAGAAAAAAGAGAATGGGGGATGAAGCATGTTGCAAGATTTAAGGACACTGTATTTACTGGATACGAGCAATATGCAGGGAACTTAAAATATAAAGACATGACTCCTATAGAATTAGCTCCAACAGGAAAAGAGGGGATGATTTTAGGAGGATATGGCTCAATTAGATTAGCTTCAAAAAATATAAATAATAAAAAAACTTTCTTTTTAGGAGCTACTTCTAGTGGCATAAGTCATGAAGGAATACCCTTAGTTTTTGAGGAAGATGTCTACAAAGAATTAATTAAGTATTTCAAAGGAAATTACGGAATCATAGCTGATATTATTGGTAGTATTTCAATTCTACCAAAAGAAGCTTCCTTAATTGAATTTGATCCAGTTATTCCACGTTATTGCTTCTATGTTAAGGACTTTAAGTTCAAACTCATCTCAAAGGAATCAGAGATTTTATCAAGCATAGCCATATCTTTTGCTAATCCATATAATCCTTATTTAAAATCTTTTTCTTTCTGTTCATTTAATCCTGATCCAAAAGATGATAACCTTAAAATTGCTGTTGAATGGCTAAACGATTATGCAAAAAGATATTCAGAATCAGACAAAACAATTATAACGGGAGATTTTGATGAGATATATGAACATTTTTCTAATGTAGATTTCAAACTAAATGACATTATGAATGGAAGAATATCGATAGAAACTTTAAAAAGATATGGAAAGGATTTAAATATTACTATCAATGAAAATGTTTTAGGTGATAAATTTCAAAATATTTCAGGATCAACAATAGTTAACAGATCAAATAATAAACCTGATTAGAACTTAATAAGTAAAATAAGATGAATTTGCCAATATATTATTCACATGGTTATAGAGAAAGAGAGGCTTCTTTCAATCAATATTTTGGTCTTTTAATAAAACAATTTGGATTTATTCCCAGCCTTGACCCTCCATCGGGAGATGTGAATTCTGCTAAGCTAGAAAAACATCTAAAACATACGGTGGGTTTAATAGCAATTGTAACTAATAGAGATGGGGGCATTTCTCCATACATAAGATACGAAATTGATATCGCAATAAGAGCACGAAAACCAGTTCTTGCTTTTATTGAAGATTCTTTACCTGATAATATATTACCGAATTTTATTTTAAGAAAGAGATTCTCGTCTAAATCATTTGTCAGAGAATACTTTGAGCATTTGCACGCTTTGGAAATATTCAAAACCTACATTGGTTCGAAAACGATACCCAAATACCAGCATTTAACTCAGCAAAAATCAGCTCTTTTGATTGGTTTTGAATCTAGCAAGAAAGATTTATTAATTGGCACAAAGGAGATGATAAGTAGTTTAGGATATAAAATCATTGATTTTGAAGTTGATAATAGCGAAAATACACTTCTTTATGGTCTGGATCATTTTCGAATTTCAGATTCTTATGTTGCTATCTGTTTATTAGACAATATTTCACCAAAGGAATCATATAAGCTTGGGATTGTTCGCTCGATTCAGATTCCCACTATACTAACTGCCTTTAATCCCAACTCACCCTTAAACAATTGGATTCCATCTGAATTTCAAAGAAGAATTCTTCCTGAAAATACTACAGAAAGTATATCTAAAATCTCATCTCAAATTGAATTGTTTGAGGAAGACTTTGTGGAATTAGATAAGGAAGGAAAAGTCGAGCAATACATAAATTCTTTATCGAGAGGTTTTTCCGAAAAAGGAGAATATACAGATGAATTAAGAACTCAAATTATAAATAATATTACCATGGGAGACAAATTTGAAAATATCTCGAATTCTACAATTATTAATAAGTCAGTTGTAGATAATGCATTTAACAAAGTTAAGTCAGTAGCTGATGAAGAAACAGCTAATGCTATTAAAATGATTGCTGAAAAGGTTAATGAATCTGGGAATGTTGCTGCGGTTTCTCTTTTCAATAATTTTAGTGAAGAAATAGAAAAGGAAAAACCAGAAAAATCAAAACTTGAGCAATATTGGAATGGTTTAATTTCAGTTCTTCCTAGTATTACATCATTAGTTGGAGTTGCTGAAAAAGTAATTGGATTATTCTAAAATAACTGGCTACAACACAGTATAAAAATAATAGACGAGATAGCAGTAAATTAAAGGTTTGTAGCCGGCTGTAACTTTCTTGAAACTTGACAGGAAAGTGCAACGCAGTCGGCTACTATTCTTATACTAATCGTTATTCAATAAAAAAATTTTAAGTTCAATATTAAATGAGATACTTCGGTAACCACAGCATGTTAAAGAGTATTCGAAAAGAGATTGATAGCTTTAATTCACGCGAAAATCACATTGCAACATATGTAATTATCTGTGATGCCGACATGCCTCTACTTTTGAAAGAGATGACCGAAGCAGATATGGTTCCTGCCAAAGGAATGCCGTTTCAATTATATGGTTTGCGCCTAATCCGGACGAACGATATCTCTCAGGGAATGTTTGCTATATCAGGTGAATAAAAGTAGTCCCCAATTGGCTGTGTGAGGTCTGTAGCTCGGTTTCTCAGCTCTTTCTCTGTTCAGATGAACAATTGTCCACCTGAAAAAAACAAAGCCTCTCACGGGTCAAAATATGTTGTACAGCATGTTTTAATTATGAATTACACGTTCCAGATGAATACATTCCCCTTTGATTTTGAATGACGGTGCAGATTCAATTGATATCTCTGAATTTTCGTCGTAAAATTGGTCAACCTCAACCTCGTAGTTTCTAATTCGTACCAATCGAGGATTATTCACTACACAGTATACTAAATCTATCTTTTTCAAAGACAAGTCCAGCAATCTCTTTTGTAAAGTAAATTCACAGCCTGCTTTGAATAAAGCATAATCAAAATTACTACCTGAAATAACATAAATGCTGTCATTTTGGGAGACGAAAATATCTGTTAGCAATACGGTAAACAATCTGGTATCATCTTTAGACATCTGTTCACTTGCTTTATAGGTAAAATCCATAATATCTCCAAGGCTTGTTGTGTCACAATTGAACCTTGTAATCAGGCTAGCAATTTGCAACTGAGAACTGTCAACCTTGACCTCGACATTATTATTGGATATATTGCTCTGTGATTCAGTGCTTTCTATGTTCGATGATTTGGGCTTAAGAATGAAAAACAAAATTCCTACTACTATTAGAATAGGGATGATTTTAACAAATTTGCTCATTTAGGTTCGTGCTTAAAGTTGAGAGAATTAAATTATATGTTCAGTTTCAAATTTATTATTTGTTTCATTTCCAAGCAAGAAATACCTTCAGAAAAGTAATGTTGCCAAAGTCTAAAGTCTGATAGAGGAACTTTTATTTTAAATGGGCACATTACACCTTACAAAGGAGAAAGTGCTGAGAATCGGACGTAAACGCCTCAGGCGAGCTGTTTTTATTGTTTAATTGGGTTGTATTTGTCGGTTATCATTTATAACTTTAGTTCACCAATTGGTACTCATGCCACTAACAAAAATCAATGATCAACCACACGCTAAGAATTGTCTTCGTAATATTAGCAATACTGTTTGTTTTATGTAGTTGTGACGAAAAAAAATCGAAAGAAGAATTAGTTTTTGAACAACAGAAAGCTAGAAGAGAATCTGTAAAAAATGATTTAACCCAGAAATACAATATTAGTTATTCATGGGATACCTTACGATTTAATTATAGTATTCAGTTTCAGGATATTATTGACGAATCAAATCATTTAATAACCTATTTCGACATAGTAGACATATTTAAGGAAAACAATCAAAATTACCTATTTATTGAAGCAATGATTATTCCTCGCACTTACTTGAAATTACAAATAAGTGACAAATTATTCCTTAACATGAAAGACAAACTAAATGAAGCAAGATTCCATCGGGGATTTATTGTCGTTAAAATTCGAGAGATAAAAAAAATAATATTCGAATCAAAAGTGGAATTAGAAGGTGATGATATATATCTTAGGCATGAAACCACAAATGACTTTATTGGAAGTGGTGAAATTGTTGATATGGTTATACTATAAAATTCTATTCCAAGAAAAACAATTCACTTTTTACTATTTACAACTCAAATAGAAACTGAAAAAAAATAATACAAAAGCTAACTGTGAATACTGAACCTGACGATTGGACAAATTTAGAAAAGCGACTAAACGCAATAGACACCCTTACTAACGTTTATAAAAAACTTGAAGCGCAAGGATTGTCCCACATCCAGATTGTTAAAAAATTAAAAGAAATAACGAATAAGCACAATGTCCCAATTGAATTACTTTACGAAGTTATTGGATATCCTGACGGTTACAACGACAATGTGGAAGAAATTGAGGGATTAACTATTGAGGCACTTAGTGAAATTGAATTGGATGAAGGACAAGAAATTAATGTTGAAACTGAAGATGTTGAATTTATTTTTGAAAATTTAATATCTCATTATCGAGGATCTGGAATAAGCAAAAACAAGGAGAAGGGACGAATTTTGAATATTGTTCATCGTTCAGGGAAAAAAATCTCTGAAGACTATTTAGATCATTTACTCCATAAGAAAAACTCCAAAGGGGATTCAAGAAAATTCTTAAGCAAAATTTTATTTGTACTTTCCTTTTTATTATCAATTGCGGCTATAGGAGTTACTGTATTTGAGATAATAGATGTGGGTATATTTAACGCTGTGGATTATTATCTTTTTGATTCTCTATATGTTCTTCTATCAATTTTTGGGGTTTTTTCTCTAGTTCTTTTGGTTCGTCAACTTGTTTTAAAAAAAATACCTTCAAAACTCACTTCCTGGGGAATTGGAATTTTTATCCTTTGCTGGTTAATTCTAGGGGCGATTGCCATAGGAATAGAAGGTGAACAACCCTATGTTATATTAATTTTCTTGCCACTAATTTTTATTTTTTATCATTTCGTTCATTCACGCAAACATTCTGAGATCTTGAACGACAAGGCATTTGCTAATTGTATCGGAAGAAAATTCATTTTAAAGCTAAAATCAGAGTGGTTTAAACTTTCTATCTTAATAGTGATCGTCATATTTTTAATAATGATGGGAAGTTACTTAAAAACGCAATCACAAAATGGTAGATATCAAAGGTTTGATGAGAATCAAATTATTGACACAAGAACAGGTAATGTTTATTATATACAAAACGATAATAATAGTTGGCCACCATTCGGCAGACCCGATATTCCAAGAGATTTGAAATAAGAGAAAAAACAAATAGACACTTACACCAACTACCCCCATTTCTGAGCAACCAACCAAAAAAGGAAACTCGAACTGCGAGACCGGGCTATACCTTGCTTTCTGGACTTTTCTCAATTTCCTGTACCAAAGCGACACAACTCGTCATTGCCTCCCATATTAAGCAAATTGGCACTTTCTTTCCTCTCTGGTATATTGTTACTCGGAAAGTGAGTTTAACTGTTTAATCGTGTGTATGGTTAGCAAATAAGAAGATATAAGAAACACGCGAATGTTTGGACAAAACAAAGGGAGGTTGTTCAGGCCTCCCAAAGTGTTCAAATGTTGTAATACGGCAACGCATTACTATACAAAGATAGGGAATACTGAAAACACACGAAAATTGAGGAATTTTGAGATTGTTGGCTATATGCTGACTAAAACAAATAGCGAATAATTCTAAAATATTCGCTATCAATAATTTGCATTATTTAAAAGTGGAGCTGGCGGGAGTCGAACCCGCGTCCAAACGAGGAAGCTACAAGCTTTCTACATGCTTATCTCTGACTTGATTTTCGAACAGCAGCCGGATCAAAGCCACCAACTACTGCCTTAACTCCTTTAAATTCGCAGAAACGCCGGAGCTTCATTTCCGCTAGCTTCGATTTTTTTGCACCGCCGATTCGGACCGCTTCAAAGCATTAGCATCCGGGCGATGTCTTGTCCCGGCACCTTGTGCCGGAATTAAGCAGTTAACCTACTATAATTCGGTTACGCAGCAAGAGCGTAATTATTTTCGCCAATTATGGTTTGATCATTATTTATAAGGGTCAACAACCAAAACCCTGCATGCTTACTTGCCTCTTCTACCCGCTGTCAAAACCAGTCAGCCCCATAGAAAAGTGCCGCAAATATAAGAAAATCTATTTGTTCTCTACATCCTTTCAACGTATTCGCTGATAGGTGTGTTTCAAAGTTCGCCGGCAAATTCTTTCAACCAGCCTTTTAGTTCGTCGCCAATTTCAGGGTCGTTCAGGCCAAATTCGATATTGGTTTTCAGAAATCCCAGTTTGTTTCCAATATCGTAACGTTTGCCCTTGAACTTCAATCCGAACATCGGATGATTCTTCACCATTTCGCGCATGGCATCGGTTAACTGAATTTCGTTGTTTTTTCCCGGCTCCGTAGTTTCGAGGTAACTAAATATTTCAGGGGTAAAAAGATAGCGACTCGCCACCGCAAGATTCGAAGGTGCTTCTTCAAAAGATGGTTTTTCGATCCAGTTTTTGGCACGAATCACATTCTCCGAAACCGCATCACCATCAACTACTCCGTAGCGACTAACCAATTCGGGTTTAACTTCTTCCAAAGCAATTACCGATCCTTTTTGCTGCTTATAAACATCGATTAGTTGTTTAGTCACCGGCCCGTTCTCGCTTTGAACCAGGGTGTCGCCAAGAAGAATCACAAATGGTTCGTTCCCAACATGATGTTTGGCATGCAGGATGGCATCACCAAGGCCATTCATTTCTTTTTGCCACACAAAATGAATGTTGGCCATTTCTGAGATCGCTTTGATTTTTTCAAGCATTTCGAGGTTATTCTTTTTTTCCAAAGTCTCCTCCAGAATGGGACTCCTGTCAAAGTGCTCCTCAATCGCGCGTTTCCCTTTCCCGATGATCATCAGAATATCGGTTATTCCACTTTCAACTGCTTCTTCCACCACATATTGAATCACGGGTGTATCTATAATCGGAATCATTTCCTTTGGCGACGATTTGGTGGCCGGTAAAAACCGGGTGCCATAACCTGCTGCAGGAATTACTGCTTTCTTAACCATTTTTACTTGTTAACTATCTTCGGTTTTATCACTTCTATTTCTTTTTTGGCCAGTGCATTGGTGAGTTTGCGGAACATGGTTTCATCGGTATAAGTTCCGATAATTGCACCACCTGAACCTGTGAATTTTGCTGAAGCACCAACCGAGCGCGCGGTTTCAACCATTTCGATATTACCACTTGAAATTGGAACCAGACTCCGGCGAAGATCAAAATTCTGGTTGATAAGATCGTGAATGGCCTGTTGATCGTTGTTATGCAAGGCCGCACAATAAGAATCGGTCAGGCTGATCCATTTATCCATGGCTTCCAATACCACTTTTTCGCCGATGTTATAACGTGCTCGCAGGTTGTTGTGCACCACCTCGGTACCTTCCGAAAGATTTTTCCTGAAGGCGATGTACATATTTTTAAAACTTTCGGCTTTTAGCACTTCGTAATTTCCGTAACCTTGCTTTTCCATTGTGGTTTTATTGAAATCCATCAAAACAGGTTTTTCAAATGCCTGTGCCACCCTGTCTTGCAATCCGGCTGCAATTCCTAGTTCTTCGGTTTCAACACTTAATACCAGGTTAGCCATAATTGCCTTTGGAATTTCAACACCATAAAACGACATCAATGCCTTCATACATGAAGTGATGATGGCACTTGATCCTGCCAGCCCCAAACGTAAAGGAATATTTGAGTGGTAACGGATTGTAAAATTGCGTTTATCCAATTTGATGTCTTTTCGCTGGCAGTATTCGTAAAAAACTTTGATCGTACCTTTCAGTAAACGAATTCCGCCGTAATATCCTTTCAGGTTCACATTATCGACTAAATGTTTGATACTGTCAAACGAAGTAATATCCATTCCCTGCGGGTAGATCTTCAGCTCGGGAGAATGGTACAACTGAACACTTGCCTTGAAATTTGAAAACAAGAAGGCTATGGTTTTTCCAAAATATCCATCCGACGGATTTCCAATTACGGCTGCCCTCGGATAGGACTGGGTTTCAATAATCATTTTCTGCTTTTTGCCGGCAAAGTTATTTATTCCACGCTTTTATGGCCGATAAATTCATATCATTTTCAATATTTTTTGCCGCCGGTGTATACAGGAACTCGAGTTCTTTGGCAAATCCTTCAGTTACCTTTCCTCGCACCATTTTCATGGTAGCATTCAACATTTTATTATCGGCAGTAAATGCATAAGGCAAAATAGCTACTGTGGCAGGCAGCCAGCGCTCAGGAAACATCCCTTCAAATTTTCCGCCTTTTTTATATTCCTGAATCTCCTGCTTTATAATTTCAATGGATGCACTATCGCCTTCAGGTGTTCCCTTTTCGATGCCTCGGTTTTTCAACTCGCGGTTTATTGCTTCCATATCCGGAACTACCATTCCAACGGTGTAAGGATTCTGGTTGTTGTATAGCATTACCTGCTGCATAAAAGGAGACTGATCGACCATGGCTTCCTCGATTCCTTCAGGGCTGTATTTTTCACCGTCGTTTCCGATCAGTAAACTTTTAAACCGCCCGAGCACATAAAGGAATCCATCTTCACCCATGTAGCCCATATCGCCGGTATGTAACCAGCCATTTTTTAAAGTTTCGGCCGTGGCATCAGGATTATTCCAGTAGCCGAGCATTACATTGTCGCCTTTAATTACAATCTCGCCCTTTTGTCCGGTAGAAAGCTCTTTGCCATCCTCATCCAAAATTTTCAATTCGAGGTCTTTTACCAGTTTCCCCGACGAACCAAATTTAACATCGTGAGGTACATTCGAAGAAATAACCGGTGATGCTTCCGTTAAACCGTAACCCTGGCAGATGGGCATACCAATGGCATAGAAATATTTCTGCAATTCAACATCGAGTAAAGCTCCTCCACCGATAAAGAATTCCATGTTTCCTCCAAAACCCTCACGAATTTTCTTGAACAGGATCGTATCAAAAATCCAATAGAGCGGCTTCAGGAAAAAGCGAAATCCTTTTCCGCGGTTATTACCGTATCCATTATGTGCGTATGCCACCTTCAACGCAAATTTGTACAGACTGAACAGTGTTTTTCCTTTTTTACGTATTCCGGCTTCTATGTTTTTTCTGAATGTTTTGGAGTAGGCTGGCACACTCATCATCAGCGATGGCTTAATTTCCTGAATATTTTTTGGGATATTTTTAAGTGTTTCAAGCGGTGTCTTCCCCACCTCAACCGATGCGATACTGGCTCCCTTGTACATAAAAACATAAAGACAAGTAGTATGTGCAAATGCGTGATCCCATGGAAGAATCGCCAGCGTGATCCAGTCCGTTTTCAGGTGCATCAACGAGTTCGACTGAACAACATTGGCTGCGTAATTCAGGTGCGACAACATAATTCCTTTAGGATCTGCTGTGGTGCCCGATGTGTACGAAATATTAGCGACATCGTTGGGTTGAACTGCTTTCCAAACTGCCTCCACTTTTTCAGGATTTTCCTTCCGGTATTTGGCGCCCTCTTTGAGCAGTTCACGGTAATCGAGATCATTTTCTCCGGGATTATCTTTGCCGTCGAGGTAGATCACTTTCTCAAGATCGGGAAGTTCACTGCGAATAGCTTCAACCTTATGAGCATGCTGAGCAGAAACAAAAATATACTTGGCCCCGCTGTGCTGCAAGCGAAAAGCCAGTTCATTATTCTGCAAACGTATCGAAAGTGGTACATTTGTACCACCTGCATATAACATCCCAAGTTCACTGATTATCCAATCGTTTCGGCCATCAGCGATCAAACCCGAGCGTTCGCCCTTTTTGTAACCCATTTTAATGAGCCCGGCGGCAAGGTCTAAAACTTTTTCGTGAGTTTCTTTGTAGGTAGTTCCAACGTACTTATCAGTTGTTTTCTCCCATAAGTAAAAATTGTCGGGGTAATTTGCTACGGCAGTTTCGAATAGTTCAATAATGGTTTTCATAAGAGCTGCTCAGTTTTAGTTCATAATTAAACACAAGGACAATTACTTGGCAAGTTAAACTTACGTTTTTTTGAATAAAATATTCAAACAGCTTAAGTTAAAAATTGAAAAAACAGATCGGGTAAAAGTGTCCGGTCATAAAAAATGCCCTTTCGGGCATTTTCAGTTTAATCAGTTATAAACTTATAAACGGTTTTCTCGCCATACAATTCGCCCGGTTTAAGCAGCGTTGTTGGAAATTTCGGGTGATGCACAGAATCGGGGAAATGTTGTGTTTCCAAAGCTACTCCTGAATACTTTCCAAATTTTTTCTTGCCGTCGATCTCCAGTTCAGGAATCCAGTAACCGGTATAAACCTGCATCCCGGGTTGTGTGGTATACACTTCCACTTTTCTGCCGCTTTTTTCTTCGTACAGCGCACCAATATATTCCAGTTCACCAGGTTCATTATCGAAAACATAGTTGTCGTCGTAACCGGTCTCCAGCCCGGCAGCACCAAATTTTCGAGGTGTGTTGAAATCGTAATCCGTACCTACCACCGGAACAATTTTTCCTGTTGGGATCTGATCAACCATTTCGGTCATTTTTGTAGCAGTAAGTTCCAACTCGTGGTTCAATATATTTTCCTTAAAACCGGTAAGGTTAAAATAGGTGTGGTTGGTAAGGTTTACAACCGTTGTTTCATCCGTTTCCGCGTAATACTGAATACCTAGTTCGTTTTCTTCGTTCAAAGTATAAATGCAGGTCACTTTCAAATTGCCCGGATAATTTTCCTCTCCGTCTACACTCAAATAAGTCAGTTTTACACCGACTTCAGTTTCATTTTCAAGAATTTCGGCGTCAAACATTTTTTTGTCGAAACCAACATTTCCCCCATGCAGGTGATTAGGACCGTTATTGATAGCCATTTTATATTTCTTGCCTTCAATCTCCAGATCGCCACCGGCAATACGGTTTCCAAAACGACCGATGATGGCACCAAAATACGGGTAACTTCCCAGGTATTCATCGCTCAGGTAATCATCCAGTTTATCGAAACCACAGACAATATTATCGATGCCGCCATTTTTATTGGGCATATCAATCGAGGCTACAAGCGCACCGTAGTTGCTTATTTTTATGGTTATGTTATCGTTGCTGAGTGTAAAAAGTTTTACTTCCGATCCATCCGCCAGTGTTCCAAAAGTTGCTGATTTAATTTTCATGTGATTAAAATTGTTTATTTCATTCGAACTTGATATATCGCTATTCATTAAATCAAATATGATACAAATCTCAAATGTAAGCTAATTATATTCTAAAAAATATGACGCTGTAAAATAAAATTTGCGATTGTTTATTCGTACCCGAATCCTGCTGTTTCAGCATAAAGATCAAGGTTCTACAAAAATGCAAAAAAAGAAAAACCAACTGGTAGGTACAGGTAGTGTTTTAAAGCATGTTTTTATTCCAGGATTCTACTATTTTTGCATTCATCAAATCAAATTTATGGCAAAGAAACGTATTATCAATATCGATTCGAAATCATCGCGACCAAAGTACCGTCAGATTATTGATTCGATTTTTTTGGCTATTGATAAACGTTATCTGAAAAAGGGCGATAAAATCCCTTCCATTAATCAAATCTGTTCCAATTTTAGTTTGAGTCGCGACACCGTAATGGTAGCGTTCAACGAACTCAAGGCAAAAGGAATTATCCTCAGTCAACCCGGAAAAGGTTATTACGTCGCCAGTACTGAAATTCAACTCGAAGAAAAAGTATTTGTGTTGTTTGATGAATTAAATGCGTTTAAGGAAGATTTGTACAGCGCTTTGGTGGGCGAACTAAAAGGCAAGGCCAATGTCGATGTTTTTTTCCACCATTTCAATTACAAGGTATTTAAAAATCTGATTGCTGAAAGCATTGGCAAATACACGTCGTATATTATTATGCCCGCTTCTTTTGATAACATTGGGCACCTTATTTCGAAATTGCCGAGCGACAAGGTTTATATTCTCGACCGGCTGAAAAAAGAGCTAAAAAATTATTCGGTGGTCTACCAGGATTTCGAAAACGATCTGTATGAAGCGATGAACGAAGGTAAAGCAACGCTAAAAAAATACAGGAAGCTTGTTTTTATCAATCCGGGAGGTAAAGAACCATCCGAAAGAACCTTGGGCTTCGAAAAATTTTGCCTGGAAAATAATTTGGAATTCGAAGTGATAAAAAGCCTCAGCAGTGCCAATCCTTCGATGTATGAAGCCTATTTTATTATTTCCGACCGCGAACTGGTTGAAGTAATAAAACTGGCAAAAAAATACAAGTACAAACTGGGCAAACGCTTTGGTATCGTTTCATTTAACGATACAACATTAAAAGAAGTAGTGGCCGGCGGTATTACAACCATATCGACCGATTTTAGCGATATGGGCCGCACCCTTGCACAAATGGTTTTGAATAAGAAAAAGGGCCAGGTAAGAAATCCTTCGAAATTAATAATGAGGAACAGTTTGTAAACAATTGAAATGCGAGCAGTTCGAAAAGAAGATATAATTTGAAAGCGAGTATATAAAAATTAATCAAAAACTAAATAGATAATATTATGACACAGATTGCAAGCTTAGTTGAAAAAATTAACGGAGGAAACAATCCCGTTTTTCAGGAATTATACGGAACCGATGCCGCAGTACTAAAAGCTCAGGCTGACCGCTACGCCGATTTGATGGCAGAGTTTGAACAAACATACGGAAACAGCGATGTAAACCTGTTTAGCTCTCCCGGTCGTACTGAAATTGGCGGAAACCACACCGACCATAACTTCGGACGCGTGTTGGCAGGGGCGGTGAATCTTGATAATATTGCGGTTGCTGCAGCAAACGGAAGCAACACCATTCGCATCAAGTCGGCCGGTTATCCTGAATTCCAGGTAGACCTCACCGACCTGAGTATCGACGAATCGAAATTTTATACCTCGGAAGCGTTGGTGAAAGGAATTTGTGCAAAAATGAAAGAAAACGGGTATCAGATCGGAGGTTTCGATGCCTGCATTGAAGGACGAGTGCCAAAAGGATCGGGGTTGAGTTCTTCTGCATCTTTCGAAGTTTTGGTTGGTGCTATTATTAATGAAATTTTCAACGATGGCAAAATGTCGGCTGTCGAGAATGCTATAATCGGTCAGTGGTCGGAAAATAACTATTTCGGCAAGCCTTGCGGACTGATGGACCAAACCGCTTGTTCGGTTGGCGGATTGATCACTATCGATTTTAAAGATCCGGCCAATCCGGTTGTGAAAGAAGTAGATTTCGACTTTGTTTCAACAGGATTTTCACTGGTAATAACTGATGTTGGCGGAGGTCACGATGATCCTGCCTCGCAAGCTGAATATGCTTCGCTACCTACCGAAATGAAGTCGGTAGCTGCCGAACTTGGAGCGAACGTTTTACGCGAAGTTACACTTGAACAAATTGTAGAAAAGATTCCAGAGATCCGCGAAAAAACAGGCGACAGAGCCATTCTTCGTGCCTATCACTTCCAGGGTGATAACCAACGCGTAGTCGATCAGGTAGCTGCCCTCGAGAATAACGATTTTGATGCATTCCTTAAAATGGTGGTTGAATCGGGTTACAGCTCTTACATGTACAATCAAAATATTTTCGATGTAGTACACAAAGACGAGCAAGTAGTTTCACTGGCGCTTGCACTCAGCGAAATGGTACTGAAAGGAAGTGGTGCATGGCGTGTTCACGGCGGTGGTTTTGGTGGAACGATCCAGGCATTTGTCCCTCAAAACAAAATTTATGAATACGTGAAAACTCTGGAGCATGTTTATGGCAAAGGATCTTGCCACAATCTGTTTATCCGTTCAAAAGGATCGATAAAACTTGATTTATAAAGAGATCAAAACAGCGAATTGACTATAATTCAGCACTTTAGATCTTTAAACATTCTAAAAAAATAAAAAAGTGCTGTTAGTCGATCACTAATTCAGGCGATATTATAACTTTGGAGGCCAGAACTCCGGACGTAAAATTGCAATATGACCAGCGTACCGGGTTCTGACCTAAATTAACGAAATAATTTTCTGATGATATTCAACTTAGAAGCTTTGTTAAACAGCTATTCCAACTCCGCTTACCCGACCAACAAAAGTGGTTGGAGAACTGTAAGTCGCTGGCTGGTTTCACAAAAAGCACTGGTTGATCGTCAACATTCAAATCCGAAAATATTTACTACTTAAATCAATATTAATCATTATGGAATCTACAAAACAAAATTACACGGTGCCCATTATAATGATGATCCTGCTATTTGGTATGATCGCATTTGTAACAAATCTGGCTGCACCAATGGGGATTGTATTAAAAGACCAGTTCGGGGCAACCAACTTTCAGGGAATGTTGGGTAATGCGATGAACTTTATTGCCTATGCGATCATGGGTATTCCAGGAGGTCTTCTTTTACAACGAGTTGGTTATAAAAAGACAGCACTGATTGCTGTAGCTGTTGGATTTATAGGTGTTGGAGTACAATACCTTTCCGGACATGTTGGACAAAACATCGCATTTACTGTGTATCTTATTGGTGCATTGATCGCAGGTTTTTCAATGACCTTGCTTAACACGGTTGTAAATCCAATGTTGAACACCTTAGGCGGTGGAGGTAACAAAGGTAATCAGCTGATCCAGGTTGGAGGTTCATTCAACTCGGTAATGGCCACTTTTACTCCTGCATTTGTTGGTATTTTGATTGGAGAAGCTGCCAAAGCACAGATCTCCGACGTGTTCCCGGTAATGTACATTGCACTGGGCGTTTTTGGTCTTGTATTCTTTGTTTTAATGGGAGTTAAAATTCCTGAGCCACATGCCGAACACAAAGGAATTTCGTTGAAAGATTCGATGAAAGGTGCTTTACAGTATCGCCATTTGATACTTGGAGCAGTGGCAATTTTCATATATGTAGGTGTTGAAATTGGTGTTCCTGGTTTTCTTAATTTTTGGTTATCCGATTCGCCCGTAGGAAAAACAACTGCAGGTTATGTAGCCGGCACCTATTGGTTTTTAATGTTAATTGGTCGACTGGTTGGAGCTTCCATCGGTAGTAAAGTAAGCAGTAAGCTTATGTTAACAGCAACATCGCTGGTAGGTATAATTTTAATTGCTGCAGCCATGTTTTCATCGCCGGCTAACGAAGTATCGATACCGGTAATCATGAAATCGGCAGCCGGTTCAGTTTCATTTGGTTTGGCTGAAGTACCAATTAATGCCATGTTACTTGTTTTAGTGGGTTTATGTACCTCCATTATGTGGGGTGGTATTTTCAACCTGGCGGTTGAAGGACTGGGAAAATACACGGCCGCTGCTTCAGGTATTTTCATGACCATGGTTGTTGGAGGAGGTATCCTTCCTCTTATTCAGGGTAAAGTGGCCGACATCGCCGGTTATCTTCCAAGTTACTGGGTAATCTTACTCAGTTTGGGGTACCTGCTATTTTATGCCCTCATTGGTAGTAAAGTTCACAAACGTGAAGAGGCATAATATGCAAAAGAAATAAAGTTATCCATCGATTTTTGGGATAACAATCAATTCGGGATTATCCCGCAAGCCATCCGTCATTAGGCGGGTGGCTTTTTTTATGGTAACACACTGAACCATAAATTCCCTGTTAGCTGTTCAACAGCATTTCGCTTTTTCTGAATTTTAAAAAATAAACGTTATTTTCACAATTATTTAAACCAAATTCAAACCAAAACTTCGAACTATGAGTAGTTTAGACTGGATCGTTCTGGGCCTCTTTTTTCTGGGTCTGATCGGTATTATTGTATGGGTTCTCCTCCAAAAAGAAAAAGACACTTCTGATTATTTCTTAGCCGGACGAGATGCCACATGGATCGCAATTGGTGCATCTATTTTTGCCTCCAATATTGGATCGGAGCACCTGGTAGGTTTAGCCGGTGCAGGTGCCGAAAGTGGAATGGCCATGGCCCACTGGGAAATGCATGGCTGGATGATATTGATGCTGGGCTGGCTCTTTGTTCCCTTCTATGCAAGAAGCAAAGTGTTTACCATGCCGGAGTTCCTCGAGAGAAGATACAATCCGCATGCCCGTTCGTTTTTATCGGTAATTTCAATCGTTAGTTATGTGCTGACCAAAGTAGCCGTTACAGTGTATGCCGGGGGTGTGGTTTTTAAAGATGTATTTAACATCGATTATGTCACATTCTTTGGGTATAATATCGATTTCTTTTGGATCAGTGCGATCGGGCTGGTGGTTTTGACGGGTCTTTATACCACGTTCGGAGGTATGAAAGCCGTTCTGTACACTTCGGTGTTGCAGACACCAATTCTGCTTATCGGTTCCGTCGCCATACTGATTCTGGGATTGATAAAAGTTGGTGGCTGGAACGAACTGATGGAAATTACCCGTGCAAATGTAACCGTTCACGGCGATTCAATGACCAGTTTAATACGATCGCACAACGACCCGGAATTTCCGTGGACTGGTGTAATATTAGGATCGGCCATTATAGGATTCTGGTACTGGTGTACCGACCAGTTTATTGTGCAACGTGTGCTGTCGGGTCGCGACATGAAACAAGCCAGGCGAGGTACCATCTTTGGGGCTTACCTGAAACTCACACCGGTATTTATTTTCTTAATTCCAGGAATGATTGCTTATGCATTAAACCAGAAAGGATTGATCACATTATCATCAAACGATGCGGCCTTTTCAACCCTTGTAACTGAACTGCTACCCATTGGTTTTAAGGGAATTGTTATTGGTGGTATTCTGGCTGCCTTGATGAGTTCGCTGGCCTCGCTATTTAACTCTTCGGCCATGTTGTTCACCATCGACTTTTACAAGAAATATGTTCCCGATGCCACCGAAAAACACTACGTTTTAGTTGGTCGTTTAGCAACTGTAGTAATCGTTTTGCTTGGAATTCTGTGGATCCCTGTAATGAAAGGGATCGGAAAGGTACTTTATGAGTATCTGCAGGATGTTCAGTCTTTGCTTGCTCCGGGTATAGCAGCCGTTTTCCTGCTAGGAATACTATCGAAGAAAACAACGCCGGCAGCAGGATTATGGGGTTTAATAATCGGATTCTCACTTGGAATGTTACGGCTCGGGCTAAATGTATTTTCAGATTTTATTGGCCAAGAGTCAATCTTGTATAAAGTTATTTTATCACACAACTGGTTACACTACGAGATTTATTTATTTATCCTAGTTATCATCTCAATGATAGTTATCAGCTATTTCACAAAGCCAAAAGATCCGAATGCTATTGTTGGTTTAACCATGGGATCGGCTACGGCCGAACAACGTGCTGAAGTACGCGATAGCTGGGGGAAATGGGATGTTATTAACTCCGCTGTTGTTATTGTTATAATCATCGCATTCTATGCTTATTTCTGGTAAAGAACATTTTAAATCATAAAAAGAAAATGGCTGTTCATCTTTTGGTGGACAGCTATTTTTTTTAATTTCGATTTTTTAAAATTCCTTATGTACGATATCATCGGAGATGTTCATGGTGAGGCATCATTATTGAAGAAGCTTTTAAAGAAATTGGGGTATTCGAAGAACAACGGCAGTTTTTCGCACCCCGAACGTAAGGCGATTTTTGTTGGCGATTTTATCAATCGTGGACCTGAAATCCGAAAAACCATCCGAATGATACGGGCAATGGTCGAAAGCGGTAATGCACTCGCTGTATTAGGCAACCACGAAATAAATGCCATCATCTACCACACCAAAGACCAGGGCACTTCCCTGATCAAAAAACCCAGCAAGCATTTTTTATCGCTGTTTAAAACCATCAATGAATTCTCTCTCAATCCGCAGGAGTTGAAAGACAACCTGAACTGGTTGCGAACCTTGCCCCTGTTCCTCGATTTGGGCGAGATCAGAATTGTCCATGCCTGCTGGTCGGATAAAGCCATTGAGATTGCCCGCTCGATCTATACCGAAGGCAAAATCAAGAAAAAAGTGTTTCGTTCTCTTCATAAAAAGTCGGACGAAACATTAAGCAGGTGCGTGTGGCTTTTAACAAAAGGCGTTTACCTGAAAATGCCTTCCGATTTACATATCAGAAATAACAAGGGAGTGATGCCGCGATCGTTCCGTATTGAGTGGTGGGAAAGCCCCGAAGGTAAGACGTTTAACGAGTTGTCGTTTGAGAGTAAATACAAGCTACCCGATTATACCGTTCCCAGGGAAATACTTCCTGATGTCCACCCCTATCCGGAAGATGCGCCGTTGCTGTTTTTCGGACATTACTGCCGCGGACATGGGCCGGTTATTGTAAAGCCCAACATTTGCTGCGTAGACTCCTGTGTTACAGGCACCTCTACACTTACCGCCTATCGTTGGAGCGGTGAAAAAGTTCTGAGCGAGGATAATGTGCTTACTTCAAAGTAAAAAACATCACCAAACAGCTGTAATTCAGAATGATACGACTACTTTCAAAAAAATTATTTTTTGTATTGCAGGTAAAAAAAGAAAGTATATATTTGCAACACCTTTCGCAAAGGGGTTTCGCGCCTCAGGAAAGGTAAGTTCTAAAAATACGGTGGCGTAGTTCAGTTGGTTAGAATGCCGGCCTGTCACGCCGGAGGTCGCGAGTTCGAGTCTCGTCGTCACCGCAATTTTTTGAAAATATTATTTGACACCATATTTTATGGTGGCGTAGTTCAGTTGGTTAGAATGCCGGCCTGTCACGCCGGAGGTCGCGAGTTCGAGTCTCGTCGTCACCGCAGAAGAGAAGCAGCTCAGTAGGGCTGCTTTTTTTGTTATGAACAGATATATTGTATACATATTACAAAGTGAATTAGATGATAGTTAATACATCGGATTCACATCTAACCTGGCGCAAAGACTGAGTTATCACAATGCCGGGAAATCAAGATATACATCAAGAAAAATCCCATGGAAATGCGTTTATATTGAAGAATTCAAAACGCGGGCGGAAGCAATGAAAAGGGAAAAATTTCTGAAAAAGCAAAAGAACAGACAATTCTATCAACGATTGATACAAGAAACAAAGTGAGGTCGCAAGTTTCCCGAGGACTCGGGATCGTCACCGCAGAAGAGAAGCAGCTCAGTAGGGCTGCTTTTTTTGTTATGAACAGATATATTGTATACATATTACAAAGTGAATTAGATGATAGTTATTACATCGGATTCACATCTAACCTGGCGCAAAGACTGAGTTATCACAATGCCGGGAAATCAAGATATACATCAAGAAAAATCCCATGGAAATGCGTTTATATTGAAGAATTCAAAACGCGGGCGGAAGCAATGAAAAGGGAAAAATTTCTGCTTCTTAACATACTCAAAAAAAACAGCAGCCCGTCATTTAATAAACGACGGGCTGCAATTACTAATAAACTTGATCTAATTTATCGTTTCAACAAAACCTCTTCTTCATATTCCTGAATTTCGCCAATGTAGTCGGCTCCAACAGGAACTTCTTCTTGCAAACAGTAGTAGTCCCAAACGGCACTGAACGGCATGGTCTTCAGTTCTTCGAGCATGGCAAGTCGTTCGAAATTTTTACCGGCTTCTTCCAGTTTAACCAGGTCAGCTGTTGGTTCCAGTGCTGCAATCAGGAATGCTTTCTGTGCTGCGCGGGTTCCGGTCACGTATGCTCCTATCCGGTTAATCGATGCATCAAAGAAATCGAGACCAATATTTACGCGACTCAGAAAATCGTTGCGCATAATTTCAGATGCAATCAATTGTACGTCTTCATTCAGCGTAACCACATGATCCGAATCCCAGCGAATAGGGCGGGTAACGTGTAACAACAACTCATCGACATAAATTAGGCAGGAGGAAATTTTATCACCTACAACTTCGGTTGGATGAAAGTGACCGCTGTCGATACAAATTAATTTATCGTTTTTAATCGCATAACCCAGGTAAAAATCATGAGAACCAACTGTCATGGATTCAACGCCAATTCCGAAGACTTTACTTTCCACGGCATCCTTCATGTATTCTTTTGGATATTCTTCAGCAAATGCTTCATCCAGCGATTTTTTAAGAATTGTACGATATCCGTTACGATCAACAGGTGTATCTTTTGTTCCGTCAGGGATCCAGGTATTGTGAACACAAGGAGTTCCCAGTTGCTTACCCATTTCTGCCGAGATGGCACGACAACGTTTTACGTGTTCTACCCAGAATTTGCGGTTTTCTTCGTTCTTACTCGATAAGGTAAAACCATCATCAGCTTTTGGATGAGAAAAACAGGTGGCATTAAAATCCAAGCCCATTTCACGTTCCTTCGCCCAATCGATCCAGCTTTGAAAATGTTTTAATTCAATTTGATCGCGATCAACAAATTCACCTTCAAAATCGCCGTAGATGGCATGCAGGTTTAAACGTTGTTTGCCCGGTAGCAGCGCCAAGACTTTATCTAAATCAGCACGCATTTCCTCAATTGTTCCTGCTTTACCCGGATAATTTCCGGTAGTCTGAATACCGCCTCCACCAAGCTCTGCGTCAGGTGTTTCAAAACCACCTACATCATCGGTTTGCCAGCAGTGCAGTGAAATATTTACATCCTTCATTTTGGCAATCGCAGCATCGGTATCTACACCAATGGCAGCATATGATTCTTTTGCCAGTTCGTAAGCTTTTTTGATTAATTCAGTTTTATCCATTTTTATATTTTTTATAATTTATTCCATGTAGAAAACTTCTTCCAGTCCAACCGAAACCGGAGAATTATCGGGATTGGTCTTCATAATATCGGCCATGTATTTCCACCATTTTTGCACAATTTCCGTTTTTCCCAGTTCCTGGGAACCGCCTTCACCGCTAACTTTCTGAAAAGCAAACAGCGTGTTGGTCTCTTCATCCAAAAAGATAGAGTACTCACTTATTCCCGATTCTTTTAATAAAAGTTTCAATTCGGGCCAGATTTCTGCATGGCGTTTTTTATATTCTTCTTTTTGCCCTTCGTTGAGGTGCATTTTAAATGCCATTCGTTCCATTATCCGAGAGCGTTTAATTCAGGATACAACCATTTGGCAACACCAATTACAATTACTGACAGTAAAATTGCACCAATTCCAACCAGAATGGTGGTATAGGTTTTCTTCGAAACTCCTTTCCATTCCTTTCGCCAGAACCCCCAAAGGTTAGCTGTAAGGATTATTGTTGCCATGTGAAGTGTCCACGAACTGGCGCCGTTACCAATTTTGGTTTCACCCATTCCATAGAAAAAGAACTGCAAAAACCAGGTTGTTCCTGCGAGTGCACAGAACAGGTAATTACTTACCAACGGTGTTTTTTTGTCAATGAAATCTTTTCCGGTTTTATTTCGAATAATTAAGGCGATCGACCAAATTAAGTTAGTAGTTAAACCTCCCCAAAGTATAACGAAGAAAATGATATTATTTTCAAAAAGATAAGTTACCGGCGCACCTCCTTCACCACCGGCCAAAAGTGGATAACTTGCCTGAACAGCCAATTCTCTGGCAGCAATTCCCATTTCTTTTCCCGTGTCGATACCGAAGCTGAAAAATGCACTTAACACCCCGGAGACAATGGCAATAAACAAACCAAAGGCCAACTTAAATTCCGTATTTACTCCTTCTTTGTGTCCACCTAAATCTTTGTCTTTCATAATCCCGGCACGTCCGCTAAGGATAATTCCGGCAAGCAAGATCAAAATGCCAAGTAAGACAATACGACCACCCGGGCTGCCAAACAGATCTGTAAATGAAAGACCATCGGGCAGGATCTTCGCCATAATCGGAATATTTCTTAATATGGGTAAACCGAGAGAACCAACTACGGAAGTAATACCGAGTAAGACTGAATTTCCCAGCGACATCCCAAGATATCGTATAGCCAGTCCGTAGGTTAATCCGCCAATCCCCCAAAGTAATCCCATGATGTAGGTATTGCGAAGGACACGTCCATCGGCAGCCTGCAGAATTCCCTGCCAGTCAGGAATTGTGATTACAGTGGCGATAAATGGCATAATCAGCCATGAGAAAAGTCCACCAGTAATCCAGTATATTTCCCAGCGCCACTTTTTTACCCAATCGTATGGCATGTACCAACTACCCGAGGACATCCCTCCAAGGGAGTGAAAAATAATTCCTAATAAAGCTTGCATAATGGTTTGATTGAATTTAAGTTATAATTATTGAATAAGTTAGATTTTTATAGTGCTAACAAATATAAATGACCTACAAACAAGAAACAATACAGAAAATGGCTTTATATTTATACTTTTTGACACCAGTTTATGAAACGTCAGTTTAAATATTTAACCACCAGCGAAGAGGATCTGGAGTGGGGAATCTTCCTTAGTGTGGCAGGTTCGGCCAAAATTGAACCGGGTACCATTTATCCACCCCGCGGAGAACATCCCTCGGAATATACTTTTGAATGGAGCAGCGGACGTATATTGCGTGAATACCAGTTAAATTACATTTCAGAAGGCTCGGGAATCTTTGAAAACCGACATGGAAAATTTCCGGTTAAAGAAGGATCGTTGCTCGTTATTTTCCCGGGTGAGTGGCACCGCTACAAACCGAACAACCAAAGCGGCTGGATGGAACACTATGTAGGATTTAACGGTGCTATTGCCGATCATTTTCTGTCCAATCGTGTTTTCTCAAGCAAGCAGCCTGTTTTGTTTCCCGGTATCAGGGAAGAAATAATTGATACCCACCTGAAAATTATCGACCTGGTTGAAAAAGAGCAACCCGGCTACCAGCAGATAGCATCAGGAATGATCGTAAAATTACTGGGCTACCTAATTTCGTTTGAAAAACAAAAAGGTTTCTCGGGAAAACCCATTGCGAAAGTGATTGAGGAAGTGCGCTTTTACATGCGCCAAAACCTCGACCGGGAGATCCATCTCGAAGAACTGGTAGAAAACAGAAACGTTGGTTATTCTTATTTCAGAAGAATGTTTAAGAAATTCACCGGTGTTTCTCCCGGCCAATATCACCTTCAACTTCGCATAATGCGAGCCAAAGAAATGTTGGTTGGTACCGACAAAAGCATCAAAGAAATCAGCCTTGAACTGGGTTTTCAAACCATCCACTATTTCAGTTTGATCTTTAAAAAGAAAGTGGGTATGAATCCTTCGGAATTCAGACGTCAAACTACGATTCTTTCAAAAGCATAGAATGGTCAGCCTGCGCAACAAACATCGGCTCAACTGTTCATCACAACTATTTTAACTCGCTGATTTCCTTTTCCGACAGGGCGTAATCGTACAAAGCAAAGCGGCTCATTAGTCCGGTGTAATATTCACCAACATCGGAAGCGCCAATTCTGATTCTTGCACCATTGATTTGCGACGACAACAACATATTTTGCGCATTGTCGAGTTTTCCGTCAACATAAACTTTCTCCACTACCCCATCAAATGTAATTACAATAGTATGCCACTTATTGGCTTCGGGCAATTCATTGTAAGGCATATCATATGCGCCATGCAAATGCGCCATGGCACCGTAATTGCTTTTGTTGTAATAGGGTGCGTTGTAGCTGTTTGCCAGGTATAATTCGCTGCGGTTACACCAGGAAGCCAGGCATTCATTTTGATCATCGATCTCCGGATTTATTACCCGGGCAAGCACAGAGAAAGCTCCGTTCCACTCCAAACTGCGGGGTACCTCTACCCTATCCAGTTCGAGGAAACCTCTGCGAAAATCGATAGCCTTTGTACCGCTTTCTTTATCAGTTACCAAAGCCAAATCGCCATTTACACTGAAATTTTGTCCTAAAGTTCCACTGTTCGCCAGTTGCTTTAGTGAGGATCTATCATCAATATCAAATCCTACGATCATGCTTTTTGTGCCAACTGCACCGGGCTCATTTTCCGAAGGCTTATTCTCAAGTTGAAGAGGAAGTTCAAAGGCTTTTGAATACACCTTCATGTTCCAGACTGCGGCATAAACACCTGTCTTTTCAGCGCTTTCAATGGTCAGTTTAATGTAGCGGGCTTTTACAGCTTTATCATCGATCATCGGACTTCCCGGCGTTCTGTTTTTCGTACGGTCAGCAAATACCTCCCAGTTTTGATTGTCGTTGGAATACTCAATTTTATACTGGTAATAATAAGGCGAAAATTCAAACTCAGTCGCAACACGTTCAACTTTCTTTTCTTCGCCTAAATCAACTGTCAGGCTTTGCGGGAAAGTATTATCAACTGCTTTCCACATAGTAGCATTGTCGTCGTCAAAAGCATTAGAAGCTGAATATTCATAATCGTAATCAGGCGACTGCAAGTGGTAAAATGAAGATGCGGAAGCCTTGGCTTTGAATGCTATATTTTCAGGAACTTCAGATTTTATAAAAGCCTGAATCCCATTAGTCGTGGGAACAACTGCTTTTATGGTTGAATCATTCTCGAAAATCATGCTGTCGATACAAACCTGACGGGCCATTCCGCCGGCAGTAAATGGGTAATCGTGCTTGTGATAAACAATGTAATAATCCTCGTCGTTTTGCAATACCGAGTGGTGACCGGGTCCATGAGTAGATTGGTCTTCGTTGGTTTGAAGAATGGGATTATTTTCTCCCGGATGAAATGGTCCGAAAGGATCATCAGCATAAGAATAAAGGACTTTGTAGGTCTCATCGTGACATGATTCTGCCGAATACATCAAAATATACTTATCGCCCTTTTTCATCGGATAAGCTGCTTCAAAAGGATTGGGCGTTTGTTCCAGCGGAATATTTGTGCCTTCACTCACCTGGTCCATGGTTTTGTTGTTCAGCACTCCTACTGCGTAACCTTGGTTGTAATGCACCCAGGTTCCCCAGTAGCCATAGATGGTTCCGTCATCGTCGCGGAAGAACTGTGCATCCAGTGATGGAAATCCTCGCCTCGGATAATTTTGTGCAATTACAGGTGTATCATTATCGTGTAGCTTTTCCCAGGGACCGACCGGCGATTCTGAAACATAACCGTAAATGTTACAGCCGGCCTGGCAGTTACCAAAATAGAGGTAGTAGCGTCCGTCGTCGCCTTTCATAATATCCGGTGCCCAAAAGTTGCGCAAATTCACCGAATTCAAAGTGGGTACTTCCATAATATAATTGTACCAGTTTTGCAGGTCGCGACTGTACCAAACAGTCGGTGCCCCCGACGCCAGCATTTCGTTATCGGTAGTGGCGTAGATGTAATAAATATCGCCAAACTTTTTTATGGTTGGATCGGCAAACCAGCCCGGCAAAACCGGATTCTTAATGCGATCTTTCACTTTAGGATGCTTGTCCGCTTTACAAGCTCCTAAGAACAATGTTCCGGCTAAAACCAGTGTAACTAGTACTTTCATTATGGAGTTCTTATATTTTTATAGAATTATTTTATTCAGTGTACAAATTTGTGGCCGCATGGCACGATGGGCTGGTTTCAAATTCGGGGAAATAGGTACCAACGATCTCATACAAATCCGGATCATACTTCTTCATGTCGTCGCGGGTGTTCACCCAGTTGTGTTTACCGTCGGCCTTTTCCACTTCGGCGTTTACATTGAACCAGTTTTGAACACCTTCGGCCCAGTATTCCCAAATGTTGGTGGCGGCATAAGTTCTTTTGTACTTGCCTGCTGCCATCGCTGCATCCAGTTTTTCCTGCAGCAAATCGTTAAATTCGGCATCGAGCGGAAGAATTCCAACACCGTGAATTGTATGTGCAAATTCATGGATCAAAATATCTTCGGCATGATACTTATCAATTTGATAGCAAAGAAGATTCTCTTCGGCACAGGTTGTTAAGGGTTCTCGCAGCGTGCCGCCTAATCCGCGCGCACGAACATCCCAATTCAAGGTAGTGTCTTTGGCCAAATGAGCGTGCTCCGGAATATCAGTTGTTCCTTCATAACGCGCCATGATTCCGACACGGGTATCCACGCTTACCATTTGAGCCAGTATTTCTTCGGGCAAACCACCGGTCATAAAATCGATGATTTCGCAAGCTTTTACAAAAGCTGAATCGGGAACCCGGTGCGAACTCATGATATGAATGCCGTTTACATTCGCGTATTTCTTATAAAATGGATTGAGGTCCAGTTTCTTTGGCGGACGGGTAATTTCGTAAGTTTTGTCTTTGTTACTTTTTTCGGTCGCACATGAAGTAGTTGTGCTCAGTAAAAATACACTGCAAATAACCAGTAGCATTGAAAATGCAGTTGATAATTTATTTTTCATCTTAATAATTTATTCTGATTTGTTCCAATCCGGTGTTTCTTCTTTCAGAAAGTTGCGCACAAAAAAGTCGCGGCGCTTCTGTTCGCCATAAGTTCCGCCAAGCGTATGATTAGATCCCGGCAAAACCACCAGCTCAAAATCTTTATCTGCCTTTATCAGGGCATCTGCCACCTGCATGGTTGAAGCCGGATCAACATTATCATCCATCTCGCCAACGATCAGCATCAATTTTCCTTCGAGTTTATCGGCGTTTACCACATTCGAACACTCTTCGTATTGCGGCCCGATCGGATAGCCCATCCAGAGTTCGTTCCACCATATCTTGTCCATGCGGTTATCGTGGCAACCACACGACGAAACACCCGCTTTGTAAAATTCGGGATGAAAAAGTAAGCCCGCCAATGTGCTTTGACCGCCGGCAGAACCACCAAACAGTCCAACACGTGTTGTATCCATGTATGGATATTTTTCGGCCGCTGCTTTAATCCACAAAATACGGTCAGGAAAACCGGCGTCTTTCAGGTTCTTCCAGCACACATCGTGAAATGCTTTCGAGCGGTTCGAGGTTCCCATGCCATCCATCTGTACGATGATGAATCCCAGTTCAGCCAGGCTTGAAAAAGAATAATTCACGGCGCGAAAGTCTTTTTGTGCAAACGAACTGTGCGGACCAGCATAAATATATTCGATGATCGGGTATGATTTGCTGGCATCAAAATTTGTTGGACGGAAAATGTTACCCCAAATATCGGTTTTACCATCGCGCCCTTTGGCAACAAACGGTTCAGGTTCAATCCAGCCTTTTTCTACGAGATTGTCAATGACGGTGGTTTCGAGTTCCAAAACTATTTTACCATCCGATGAGCGACGTAAAACAGTTGTTGGTGGCGTTTGCACTGTTGAATAGGTATCGGTAAAATAATCCAGATTATCTGAAAATGATACATCGTGGTTCATGGCTTCGGGAGTTAACTCCGTCAATCCACTACCATCGAAATTTACGCGGTAACAATGCAGGTAATAGGGATCTTCTCCCTCGTTTTTACCCGATCCGTAAAAGAAAATGGTTTCTGAATCTTCATCAACCTCCAACACACGTCGCACCACCCACTCACCTATGGTAATTTGATTTTTCACCTTTCCTGTTGTGGCGTCAATCCGATACAAATGATTCCAGCCGTCGCGTTCCGAAGCCCAGATAATTTCATTCCGATCTTCCATATCATAACGATATTTTTTGCCGCTGTAATCGATAAATGTTGGACTTTGTTCGTCAATGATCACCCGAACGTCGCCTGACTCTGCATCAACTTCGACAACCTGGTAAACCTGATGACCGCGCTGATTAAATTCAAAAGTAAATGCATCACTGTTTTCTCCCCACTTTGGATTCGAGAGGCTGAACTGGTTCAAAAATGCGGTAGCATCAACCGGTATCTGCATTTTATTTTCCACATCAAACAAAGCCGGTTGTTTAACCGGAACTGCATCACCCGGTTTCAGATAATCGCGGTAATGCAAAATGGGTTGCAACTGCGAATCCGGTGACGATTCCACAAAAAATATCTGTCGGTGATAATTGTCGCGCACTTTATTCACGGCCAGTTTTTTCGAGTCGGGCGACCACGAAAAGTACGACGAATAAAACTCACCTTTACTTCCATCAAAACTCAGCTGATATTCTTTTCTATCCTTGTTATTTTTTATGTAAACATTGTAATCACGTAAAAACGCGGTCCAAACACTATCGGGCGAAACCACAGGATCGTTGCCCTGTTCATCGAAGAATTTTCCCCAATAGCCACGGTCGCGTCGTTGTTGTTGTTTTCGCACTGAATCTTTCTCCAGTTTATAGTTTTTAAGATTGCAGGTCCAGTAAGCATTTTCGGCAACAAAATGAATCTGATTTTTTTCGAGGTCGAATTCCAAACGATCCAGCCGAAGTTTATCAGCTGCTGTTTTTCGTTTCAGTTGTTCATTAAGTGCCTCCACCAGTTTTTGCGTCTCGAAAGCTGCTTTTTTTGTTGCTTTCTCCGAGTCAACAATTTTATATTCGATACCGTCCCTGGTTTTCACCCGGTACCAAAACGTATTCGTGGAGTCGATCCAATTTATTCGGGAAACCTCGTTATAAACCAGTTCGCCAAGCTTCATCACCGAATCCGCTTTCTGATAATCTTCGCGTGTTAACTGCGCCGATACCCGGATGGATGTCAGGCTCAAGAGAACAACTAATACAAATAAAATCTGCTTCATCGTCTATTATTTTTTGTAAAACATTTTCAATTTAAGTTCAATAATTCTGCACCGATAAAATCAATTTTCATCCGGAACATAAACCGGTCCTTCCGCAGGGAAAGGCTCTACCGGGTCGGCTATATTCGTGATCGTAGTTTCGTAATCGTACCACTTTTTGTACACACTTGCCGTACTTTCCACGCCGTCAACCAATTGCAACCTGTAATCGAAATGTGCCTTTCGCGTTTCTTCGCCTTCGTAAACATAGTCGGTGTTACAAATCACGGCAATGACCACACCATTTGCAGGTGATTTTTCCAGTTTCAAGCTGCATTCCCCGCTTGATACAGGTTTGCTGTAAATTGGTGTTCCGTTGTCAGCACGATAGCACAACTGGCAGGTCATATTTTTGCCACGCGGCATAAATTTCACAACTACTTTATCGCCTGAAACCACTAAAGGAATTTGGTTGGCACCCGACCATCCCGGAGTAGTCCGGGGTTCAGGTGTCAGAATTTTATTTTCAGTATCCCGCATCCACGTTTTCACATAAGGCGTGGCCTGCCATGGTGTACAATCTATCCAGTTTGGCTCCCATTCAGCTCCAATGGTTGAATTTATATTGGCGTCTAACAGTTTCTTGATGGCACCACTCCATTCCTGCATATCAACTAATGCCTGCTTGGCACGGTATTCCATAATCAAACGCCGAATCTGCATATCACCTAAACCGTTCGACATTCCCTCCAACACCCGTTCCGGGCAATTGCGCCAAATCCAGGCTACACTTTCTTTTCCAAGCGCCTGACCGAGAAAAGTTGGAAATGTATTCCCATACTGATTACCACCGAGCAACCTTCTCCAGGTGCAGATCTGCTTGTTTCCTTCGAACATATTTACACCTTCGGCACTTGGGCCACCAAAAGTTCCGTCCTGAAGCCAGCCTGTGTAACACTCAATAGGCATAAATGGCGCGATATACGCACTGGCATTCAAAAAACCCATGGAGCTGTAGTTATTTGTTCTTCTGGCTTCCATTTCCTGTTGCAACCAAGTATTTCCACCTTCGTGAAACCATGCAGCCTGTTTACATCCCGGCATATCTGCCAGTACAGCATGAATACCTTCATGAACCATGGCTCCCATCTGCATTTTACGGTCGCGATACGGGCAGGAAGGATCGAAGCTGTATATCGGGTAATACGATGCCAGAATCATTGGCCAGTTTTCATTCTGATAATGGATACTGCCCATCCAACCACCAAGTGCTGTAGTGTCGGCATTATCGGTGCACAATCCCGAACCAAAAAGGTAAACGGCACTCCGATATCCTTCTTTGACTCTTTTATCGGGTGGCCATCCCATGGTATCGCGGAAGTAGGCAAAATCTTTATTTAACCGTTCCAGCATCGGTGTAATGGCGGCCTCGGTAATTTCAGATCTTTTGTTTGGCCCCCATTTAAAAGTCCACCAACCGGAAGACTGTGTTCCGACCACCTCCGGACAATCATCAAGATCTTTGGTCGGCATTTCAAGTGCCGGGTATTCATCCCTGAAATTGTATTTCAAAGTCGGACTGTATTCGGGCCAGTTGTATGCTTTGGCAGCATTTTCCTCATCGCCAACAAATACCCAGCTGCCATCGCCTGTTTTTGAAATATTACCCGATTCATCAAAAGCCTGAACGGCCAACATAAAATGCGAATTGGGCTCCAGATCTTTCAGAGTTGCCTTAGGATTTAATACTTCTTTGACGAATGAATCGTTTAAGAACACCTTGTATCCGGCAACTTTCCCGTTATCGGTGGAAGCGTCCCATTTAATGGTGACGCTTGTTTCAGAAGTACTCATAATTTCGGGCAATGTCGGGGTGCTCGGGGCTTGTACATCAGTGCTTCCCGAAAGTGTTGTTCCCCAAACAATAAACTCCAGAATTCCGGTTGAGGTGCTGTCATTTTTCATGCTCACCCGCAACTTCGAAGTCGTGATTTTACCCAAATCAGCCTCATTGAACCGATCTTTCTGACAAGGCACATCAACCACTTTCACCCATTTATCGTTCTCTTCGTCGTAAGTTTCGATATAGGCGTCATCGGGAGCAAGTACGCGGTCGCTGTTATCGAACCAGTAAATCTCGACAGAAGTAGCAATTAAAGGCTGACTCCATTCATATTGTACCCACTGATAGGCAGCGCCCCTGCTCCAGTTACTGTATACGGTATGAGTTATATCATTCGAATTCGCAGGAGTAAATCCATCGTTTACTGCCCCCAGGTTGGCCCTTCGGGAAACATTGGAAGCGCTCGCTTTTGCCACCAGTGCAATATTGGCACCTTCTTGTTCTTGTCTACTCAAATCATGAGCGTTCCCCGGCCGGATGCCTGTCACAAAACTGATCAGAAAAAGCAGAATTAAACGATTGATTATTCTCATAGTAATCTTATTTAGTTGGTTTCCCCTCTAATATACATTTTTCATGTTATCAGCCCATATTCCACTCAGGATTTTCACAGGAAAACCTATCTTGCGTAGAATTTAAATTATTAGTCGATTACGACTTTTGTTGTTTCCTGCTGAAGCGGAATCACATACTGACCTCTTTTATTTTTTGTGAAACCTTTAATTGAAGCGGTAGATTCAGCGTCGCTAAAACTCTGTACTCTTAAATAAGCCTTGGGCGTAAAATCATTGGCTTCACTAAGTTCGAGAGTTACTTGTCCTGTAGCTTTGTTGTACGTTACCGATTTTAATTTACCGGCATCAAGCGTGAGCCAAAGCTGAAGCGGTGCCACATAGAATCTCGATTTTGCTGCAGTTGTCAGATCTACTTTCAATGCATCTTCTTCTTCACTCAGATTTCCACCAAAAGCCAGCCAGCCAAATTCATCGTGCTGTGTAAGATAAGTTGACGAGTTAACAGCATAACCATAAAAACCAGGGCCGTAATCACCCGAAATTCCGTCATTTTTTAAGGTTGAAGGAAATGAGTGGAAAGCTGCCGGTGCAAAACCATCTTCGGTAATGTTCGAAAGTGTCCCCAATAATCCACCATAACCAACACGCAAAAGGTAGAGATCATCGGGTACCTGACGGTATTCTTCGAGAACCGGAATTGCGTTCAATCCCGAACCGTAATGATGAATCTGGCGCTCGATGCGCGAAAGTTTCCCTCCGTATAAGAAATCCCAGTAACGACGGGCATTTCCGTTATATGCCCAGTGAGGAATGGTTGGCATGTACGCCAGTATTGCACGCAATGTAGTTTCTGCTTTATCCTGGTGTCCGAAATATTCCGACCACATGTACACTTCTTCCTGACCGGTTGAATCCCAAGGCATTTCGCTACCGAACGGGTAATTCAGCGATGCCCAGTGCTCGGTGCGACCTTTCATTTTTTCTTCGAGTTTGCGAGCATATTCCCACATGCCTTCGGCTTTCAAATCATCGAGAATATGTACAAAAACACTACCTTCCATCTGGCCAAACTGTGCATAGTAAGGTGCCAGTTCCATCATAGCCATCGAAGTTTGATAGGCATTCAAAAGGTACCAATCCCAGGTTTGTTGTTTTACCAGACCTTCATAATTTCGGGCCAAACGATACATTACCCAGTGTGCAGCTGCAACGTGCGGATAATTGTACGAACGTTCAACCGTCGTGGCATGTTCCTTGTCCCAGGCTGCCCAGGTTTTGTAATTAATATCTTTTCTGTAGGTACCTTCCGGCATTGAGTCGGGCTCGTAATAAAACATACTTTTCCGAACACCATATTTTTCAGGACCTTCGTTGTATTGGATACCTCCCCAAATCGTCTGCTGAACAAAGTCTTCCAACTTGGCAACTTCCTCCTTATCGGGTTCAACAAATTGTTTCATAATGGCATTTAACCATGCACCGGCACCACCTTCATCACTCAAACCGCAAATCCAGGCACGGCTGTCTTGTGTTACTTGCTTCTTTTCTTCGTAATCGTAGGTAATTACCGATGGCGAACGATCAAATAGATCGTTGGGCTGATCGAACCACTGCTCTGTAGTCAGGAAATGTCCATTATCAGCAACGACCTGTTCTTCCGGTTTAATCACCTTGTAATTGATGGTTTGAGTCAAGCCATCTTTGTAAGTAACAGTCAGGCGGGCGCGTCCCCATTTTTTACCCTGAACGGAATATTTTTGCCAGTTGTTTTCGGTTGCCTTCTGCTTTGTTAATTCAAGCGCACCTTCCGGCTCCACTTCCATTTTTTTGATCTTCTCATCGTATTTCAGGAATAATTCTGCATTTACATCCTGCGGAAGAACATATCCGGGAACTCCAACCGCCACAGGACGTTTGTTTTCGATAAGTGTGCTTTCTATGTCGTGGATCGAATCGGACAAAACAAACTTCAAACCAACGCTTCTGGTTTTTCCGGGTTTCAGCACCTCTGAAGTAGGCTTATTCCATTGTTCAGCTTCTTTCCATTCATTTTCAGCATATGCCTTGCTGTGGATCATCCATTCGTGAAAACCTTCGAAGGTAATTCCGCGACGTGTCGGATCGTCGAGCAATGGATTGTACGCTTCAAACGGAGAATTTTCGTAAGGAAGCACCAACAAAACCTGCCCTGTTCCTTTTAAACGGATCACCTGTAGGTAACCGGCATCCTGTCCGATGTAAGGATCGTAAAATACATTTTCGGCATGCGCCTCATCGAGTGATTTGCGCGAATGGTTGTTGTTGAAAATAACCGGAATGCCGAGTGCTCCGATCTCCACATTGCTGTTCGAAATATTTTTAATGTCGAAACGCAGAACCAGATTATCTCCTTCTTTCTGCCAGTAACGGGTAACTTTAACCGGAGCGTCTTCCGGGAAAAGTACCGAAAGATCAGAAGCATCCAGAATGTTATCGTCTTTTGTTTCAATCGCGCTCACATCTTTTCGCGATGATGCCGATGAATAACTTTGCCAATCCTCATCTTCATTGGTTCTTATTCGGAAATTGATGTCACCTAGGTGGTAAAATCCGGCTTTATTGCGGTACTTAAGCCATTCACTCGGTGTAAAATCGAAACCGGGTTCTTCAACAGGATGAAGGCCCGCTACTGTATGCGAAGATTTTAAAATCTCCAGGTTAAATTTTGAAGTAGAAAACTCCAACGATCCCATATTTACATCGATAGAATCGGCTTCTGAAGCACGATCTGATGCAATAGCTCCCGCGTATGACGTAAAGCTCCAAATTACTAGAAGGAAAAAGATATTCTTTAGTTTCATCTCATAAAAATTGTTAGTCCGTAATTTTAGATTACTCGCCCGGTGACCCGGCATTTGTTTATTACTATAATTTATTGTTCTAATTTTATTCGACTGTTCCTGCAGGATAATTCTCAATTATCTCAGTCAGGTAATCAATCCGCATCGTCAGCCACTCTTTCATGTTGCTGATCTCAGTTTGGTTATCTTTATCGATTGGCCAGCGTTCAGCATCTCTTACAAGCGCCTCGGCAAAACCATCGGCATACTTTTGTGTTGTCGCCCAGTATTCCGACATGACCTTATCGTTCACTTCAAACCAGCGTTCCTTATATTCTTTTAAAAATCGTTTGTTCTTGAACAAGTCGGTGAAAAAAGAAGGAACATGATATCCTCCGGTGTGGTGAACAGGTGAAGTTCCCAACACCAGTTCGCGGTGTGTATGAAAATAGTTGTGCCCGGTGTACATGGTTCCCCAATCGAAATCGAAACCGGCATCAAAATCCCACAAGGGCCCCATAATCCAGCGCCCACCAACATCTTTGTGCATGTACATGCTGCGCGGAGCATCCACTTCCACGTTGTACACCAATTCCTGAATAATCATAAAATCGATGAACGAAGGTATATCGAGTTCCTGAGCAACACGCTCATAATCTGCTGATTTAATTGCATTCTCAAGTTTAGCAAAATCGCTTTTTATTTGCGCCATTCGTGCCGAAGAGACATCATCCGGATGCTTTATACAAACCGGTAATTGATAAATCGGCGACCAAAAATTGTCGGTTGCATTTGGCGACAACTTCGGCCCATCATCAGCATCAAGCGATAATAATATTCCGTGATCAGAATTGATGTCTACACGATTCTTACCTTCCTCAACCTGTTCTGTAATGGAATAAAGCCCGATATAATCGCCATTGAGCGAAACTTCAGCATAACGAATGTTGTTGGTATCGGGCAACTCCAATCCCTGACCAACGGTAAACACAAAAGTGTTCATCAGGTGTGTGGGATCGCGGTAATCGGCCAGTAACACCCAATCTTTATTGGACTGCATCCCCAGAATCTCTGACGATTCATCCAATTTGATTCGGTATGGCTTTTTCGGGTACCACAACCAGGTCGAGTTTCCTCTTCCCCTGATTTTACCGGTACCCAAAAAATTCCATGTTGCCTTATCTGAACTAATAGTTATATTGCAATTTATGTAATCTTCTTTTGAAGAAATTGCCGCACCATTCTCGGTTGAAATATCAACCTGAGCCACCATAAAAGCTGCTTCTCCAGGCTCTTCAACCTCATGAGCATCTTCAACTTCTTCAACTTCTTCTTCATCCGGATCCGGATTAAAGTCATCTTCAGAACAACGAGTGAACAGCATTACTGATACCGAAATCACCAATAACAGTAAATTCGACCGCGTATTAAGTTTGCTATGGAATAATGAATGTGACAATTGTTGCTTTTAGTTGATTGATATATTAAACACAAAAGTAACCTGGTATTGTTCTCCGTTTCTGGTATATACAAAGGCTTCTTTTATGGTATAAGTATCACCGGCAGTGCTTTTACCCGGATATTGCCCAATGCTAAAGTTAAAGTTGTCGGCAGTAAATTCAGAAAATACTTTACTGTCATTATTACTACCCCACCCAATTACAGCACCTGAGCTATCGTACCAAAAACCAAGTCCATTGGCCGTTGTATTGTAGTTCAGCGTTCCGTCGGGCTCAACTGCCGCAAAAGCAATTTTACCTTCCCGGGGTGTTGCTTTTGCCTCGAGCAGTGCCGCCGCAATATCTGATGGCTGCAATACCAGCGCTTCTGCCACTTTTGCAATGTCGCCATTCCCATTCAGGCTGATTGATGTACCTGAATATGCATTGGCATCGGCAGGAAACGAAATATCGTAAGTTAATGTAAGATCTTCAGGTGTATTGTTCGGATCGATAACAACATTACCCAGCAAATCGGTGTTGTTGAATTTCACGGTATAGGGCCACTGGTCGTCGTTACTTTCAAGCTCGTCCCACGGATGAGCCTGATAAGAAGACGGAGCTCCCAAAACAACCAACCATAAACGCTCGCAACCTTCAGGAATAGTAAATTCAATATCAGCTGAAGTTTTTCTGTTCATTTCGCCATATACACGTTCGCCGTTGCTTAACAAAGCTACATATCCGTATCGCCATCCTGCACGGGTGAGCGAACTGTTGTTGTAAGTTCGAGTAGACCTGGTGTTGCCGTTGTCGGCATATTCTCCCGGATCGGCAGAAGCAAGCTCCGAACCAGGTGTGAGTGCTTTAAACGACGTTGTTACCACAGTTCCGGCTTCAGGTACATTTAACGGAATAACATTGTATCCGGTTGTTCCGGGACATTTGCTGTAAGCTACCTGGTAGGTTCCATCTTCGAGCTTATAAAATTCATAAGTGAACTGCCCGATGAAATTACTTCCAATCGATCGGATCGCATCGATATCCCAGGTTACCAAGTGAGCCGCAGCATCGTACAGTTCAGCATTCATATCATCAACCGACATGCTGTTTATGCGCATGTATGCCTCAATCGGATCTTCCGGCCCTTTGGCTTCACGCCACAATTTTCCGATAAAATCGATCCCGTGTTTATCGGTCCAGTAGCAATGCAGCCAGTAACTTGCATAGCGTTGCCATTCGTGATTAAAATGACGGTGATAGTTATCCATGTATACCCCAAAATTGTAGGAGGTAAAAGCTTCATTAGGATAAGATTGAAACGACTGCCACTGAGCACACTGCTCCCAGAATCCGTTTCCGCCATTCCCGCCAAAACCATATCGGAAGCCACGCGTGAAGTCATTCTCAATTCCTCCGTAAGCCAACAAATCGGCGTACACCTGGTACTGAAAACTGTGACCAATTTCGTGTGCGATGGTAGATCCAACGGGTTTACATGTACTCGGATTTACCCAAAGGGCACCGATGACGTCATCGTAACCACTTCCGGTAGCTAACCACTCGGTTTGATACAAGAGGTAGATTTCCATTTTGTACTTGTCGAGGTTCGATTTTCCGGCGCCGACTTCGGCAAAGCTAAGTGTATTCACGTTCACGTTGTAAAACTCTTCGGCTTTCACCAAAAGGTCATCAACATCAACACGGAGTGCCTGTGGCAAGCTGTCGGCATTAGGATTTAATCCAAAGCCGGGTTCCCAGAATACAACGAAATGTTCGGATTGCCTGCTTCGAAAAAACGACCACTTACTGTCGGCACGCAGGAAATCCATGTTATTGAATTCCCTAGGTTTATAAATTTTTTCAAAGTCAACAACATCATCTTCCGTTAAAACATTAAGGTCAGGTGTTTTTGTAGTGTCCTCAACCGGGTCCGGATCGGGCTCAGGATCGGGTTCAGGAGTTACTTCATCGTTTCCGCATGCAGCAAAAACCAGTGTTGACACGAGTAAAAAAATAAACGGAAATAAAAAGTGGCATAAGCCGGGTTTCCCCGGCTTATGCTCTTTCAACTGTGATTTAAAACTATTCATTAATCAAGTTAATCTATGCTACTATATATAAGTAGTATTAAAAGAATTCTTTAATCGATGGTAACGTTAAAGACAAAGGTTACCAGATATTCTACACCGTCTTTGGTATAAACAAATGCTTCTTTAATGGTGTATGTATCTCCGGCAGTGCTCTTACCCGGGAACTGACCAATATTGAATGTAAAGTCAGTTGCCGTGAATTCAGAGAACAACTTGCTGTCGTTATCTCCTCCCCAACCGATTACAGCGCCATTGCTATCGAACCAGAAACCAAGTCCGTTTGCGGTAGTCGCATAATTTAATGTCTCGTCGGGTTCAACCGCTGCAAAAGCAATCATACCTTCCTGCGGTGTTTCCTGCGCTGCCAGCAAAGCTCCTTCAATAGCTGATGCATCCAGCATTAACGCTTCTGCTACCTGGTCGATATCACCATTGGCAGTCAAACTAACTGATGTGCCCGAATAATTTATTGAATCGGCAGGGAACGAAATATCGTAGGTCAGCGTAAGATCCTGAGGACCTTCAGTACTTTCCCCTTCAACTTTAAAGGTAAGGTTGATCGTTACCGAACCTCCGTTGCATGTTGCAATGTAAGTTGTTGTAACCGTCGAACCTGCAGCAGCATTATCAGGATGATTACCACCGTACAACCACAAAGCAGTTTCGCTGTGGCCAACACTTGTCCAAACAACGCCGTCAGCCCAACCAACAGCAGTACCGTCGCCATCCAGCCAGTAACCCGGTGCATCCGCGGTATACTCAGGATCAGTCTCACTAATCGCTCCCTGGTACAGTTTGAAAGTACCGTCACCAATTGCCTGATGAATCTGGTAAGTCGTCATTTTAAAGGCCTGACGGAATGTTTCCTGGATATCAGCTGTTACATTGGCGTAATCGTCGCTGTATGGTTTACTTAACTCAATATCGATCGTTACATCTTCAGGATCACCTTCTGGTGCTGTTTCCGGATCGATATATCCTGCTACCGTAATGGTAATGTTCAACATTACAATTTTATTGTTAGCCATAATACCATACTTGATATTATAGGTTTCACCGGCAGCTAAGTGATCGGGATATTGACCGATACCAATATAACCATCTGCAAACACTCCATAGTTTGTATAAACGCTTGCATTATCACCCCATCCACCAACAAAACCGTTCAAGTCGTACCAGTATCCCGGAGGATCAGCAGTGTACTCAGTAGCGTAGCTACCATCTTCATTTACACCTATGAAAGTAACTTCATCCATTGAACCAACACCAAGATCAGTAAGTGCCTGAGCAAGGTCAAACTGCAATGAATCAGCATCGTACGAACTTTTCGCAGTTACTTCAATAGACAGATCCTGTGTACTAACTACTGTTGCAGTAATCTCTCCGGCAGCTATAGCATTTACTGTAATTTTTACAGCAACGCGAATTTCGTTGTATTTTAAGGCTTCTATGAAAGTTACCTCCTGACCGGCAGTCAGGTGACCCGGATACTGCCCAATTGTAAAGTAACCATTATCGGGATAGAATTCAGCAAATACCATGGCTGAGTCGCCCCATTCGGTTAAGTCTCCACGGCGATCCCACCAGTGTCCCCAGGGGGCATTGGTGTTCGATGCACCGGCAATATCGGCATGAGTACTTCCGGCAATGGCAAATCCTTTTACTTCAGGTGCTCCGCTTTCACCGGCGATACCGGCAATCAGTTCTTCTTCGGTGATGCCAAAGATCTCGGCAATCTTATCCAGTTCAATTTCCAGGCTTCCACCATCGTACGAGGCTGCACTAATGGTAACATCCAAAGAATATTCAAGAACCAGATCGGCATTGATTCTTTCTTTTTGTGCTTGCGCGATCGAATCCTGACGAGCGATCTCTGCAATCTCGTCTTCGGTGAGATCATGCATGTTGCTAAAACCTTCGTTGTCTTTGCAACTGAATAATCCAACCGTAATGATCAGCGACAGAATTAATAATATACTTATCTTTTTCATTTGTCTAAATTTTAATTTTCAGCAGTAAACAACTTCTTAGTTTGAAGCACTTTGATAACCTTCATTTTGTACTAATGAAATGTTGGCATCCAAAGCAGCCTTCGGAATCGGGTATACATCCCAATGTGTTTCGGTAGTTGCATCTTTACAGAACCACGATTTTCCGTTGAACACGTTTCTTCCGTCTTCCATTTTAAAGCGAATCAGGTCCTGACGACGATGATGTTCTCCAACAAATTCCCAAGCCAGGTCATCGAGTAATCCACCCAAAATAATGTCGTCGCCACCTTCGTTTGTTACAATATACGAAGCCGGATCGAAATTGGCGAATCCTTCGCTGGTATATTCACGGTGTCCGTAATCATATACACTTCCACCTTTAAGGTCTTCAACCGAGCGAATGGCAGCTTGTGCCGATTCGAAAGAACGGCTGCGAACTTCGCTGATCAGATCGGCAGCGGTTTGCTCATCCTGTCCAAGACGCAATAAACATTCTGCCTTAATAAACATGGCATCTGCCAAACGGAAGAAAGCCACATCGTTTCCGTAAGTTCCGTAGTCTCCTGCTTCAATTTCACTTTTTACAAAACGGTAACCTTCCTGCTGATAAGCACCCGGATTATCGATAGAGTGGACGCGCAAAGAATAATTCAGGTATCCTTCGCCGGCCCAGTCGTCGGTACTAAAAGGAATCGGGTCGCCAGACTGAGGAATTACATTACCATTGGCATCTTCGGTAGCAAAACGTTGTACGCCACCTGTCCATGTATCAGTCAAACGCTGGTCGCCTTCCTGGTAACTTTCAATAAACTGCGGTACAGCACAACTTCCGTTCCAGGGCGAACCGTTGTAACCGTATGCGGCAGCACCGGCACCTACCAGACATTTATTTACTAGATAATTGTGTCTGGCATTGGTTTTATCCAAAGGAAGTGCAAAAATTACTTCAGGAGACGAAGCAATGCTCACCCTGAAATTATCGAGGTAATTCGGTGCTAAGGAGTAACCTCCATTGGTAAGAATATCATCAACCTCAGCCAACGCCTTTGTGTAATAGCTGTCGTCATTGGTTCTGAAATAGGCATTGTAATTCAGGTACATTTTTGCCAGTACCATATCAGCGGCAAAACGGTTGGGGTAACCAAAAACCTTGTCGGTTCCCAACTCATCCTTAATGGCTTGCAATTCTGTTTCGCAGAAATTGAAAATTTCCTGAGCCGATTTTTGTTCAGGCAAATAACCTGCTTCCACATCCTGGGTCGTTTCCAGGGGTACATTACGGAATGCATCAAGCAGCACATAATAGTTAAGGGCACGCATAAAACGCATTTGTGCTTGTTCCTGACCTGTTTCAGGCAGTACATCAAGCGTTTTATTGGCATATCCAATTCCAACATAAGCGTAGTACCATAGTGGATCGATATGGCCCTGAGTTTCATTCCAGGCATGCTTGTGCATCGGTATGTACAGGTCTCCCCATCCAATTCCAAGACGTTTTGGAGTCATGTAAGTATCTGCACACTCTTCATTTACATCAAAATAACCGTTCCACCCCCAATACAGGAATCGGAACTGGGCATAAACCTCACCCATCATGTATCCCAAAATCTCGGGATCGTTTACATCAATAGTTGAGTCCGTCAGACCGGAGTACATTGTTTCGTCCAGGTCGGTACATGCTCCGAACAACAACATGGTTGTTACAGCAAGACTAAGTATAGAGTTTTTAATGAATTTCATAATCCTCAAATTTTAAAAGTTAACAGAAAGTCCAAACGTGTATGAACGAATCGTTGGATACTTATCGCGGTCGTCGATACCCGGTGCCAGGAAGTAGTTTGATACTTCAGGATCCAGACCGGAGTAACCAGTAATACAGAAGAGGTTCTGTCCACTTACATAGAAACGCATATTTTTAATGTATTTCTCGAAGTTGCCCGAAATTGGTACGGTGTACCCCAGTGTTGCGTTAGTCAGCTTCACAAAATCGCCATTTTCGATATGATCGCTCCAAACACCCTGCGGCATCGATCCCGACAAACGGACCATCATTTGCTCGCCGGTAGCTTCGTCAATAACCGGAGCACCTGATGCGTCAATCGCTGGATGCAGGTCACCGGCAGTTTTCAGACGGTTATAGGCAATTGAATTGTTTTCGTAGAAACTGCGCTGAACATTTAATATTTTGTAGCCAAACTGGCCGGTAAACATCAGGCTCAAATCAAAATTATTATAGCGGAAGGTATTGTTCCACCCTGCATAAACCTTTGGAAGTCCGTTTCCTACACGCTGACGGTTAGGTTCCAGGTTGTAACTGGTATCAAATTCTTTGTACGACCATGTATCTGTTGCATCGTCGTATACTTCTACCCAAACAAATCCGTCTTTGCTTACACCTCGCGATTTCAATACCCAGAAATCACCCAAACGGTGACCAACTTCCATGGCGTGAGTTGGTACAGAGATAGGATCGCTTACACCACCAACTTGCCTGAAGTTATCGGTTTCGTAAAGATCGTTTGATAAGGTAAGCAGTTTGTTCGCATTGTGTGATAAGGTTAAGGTCGATTCCCATTCGAAGTTTCCGGTTTTTACCGGAGATCCGGAAACCATTACTTCAATACCCTTGTTTTCCATTTCGCCAACGTTAGCGAGTGTGTTTCCGTACATGTTTGGTGGAACCGGAACGGCATAGTTATACAAAAGATCGGAAGTTTTTTTGGAATAAAGATCAATGGCTCCACTCAAACGTGAGTTAAATAAGGTATAGTCAATTCCAACATTAATCTCGCTGGTTGTTTCCCATTTCAGGTTGGGGTTTGGATTCTGCGCCACCCTTAACGATGGCTCCCATTTACCGTCCTGGCTCAGATGTTTTCCGTAAGCATCGTAATCAAATGTTGTTAACGATTGGTAGGAACCTGTCGGAATAACACCGGTAACACCATAACCTGCGCGCAACTTCAAATTATCGATCCAGGTAGTGGTATTCATAAATTCTTCGTTGCTGATGGTCCATCCCAACGAAACTGATGGGAAAGTACCCCACTTGTAATTCTCACCAAATTTTGAAGATCCCTCGCGGCGCACACTTACCATGGCATTAAAGCGGTTATCGTAACCATATGAAGCACGACCAAAGAAACCAATAAGTTTATCATCACCTTTATAAGATCCCATACTTGCCGTATGGTCTTCATCAGTAAGATACAATCCCTGAGCAAGGTTATTGTACAAATACGACTCTGAGGGGAATTCGGAGTTTCCTGCACTAAAATTATCATTTACATTATACAAGTAACTGTAACCTACCAATGCTGTTACCCTGCTTCTTTCAATCGTAAAATTGTATTTCGAAGTCAGTTCCAGGTTGTCGCTTTTGCTGTTGCTCGAATATTTCGAAGCACTACCTCTGACCTTTGGAATCGTACGAAACTGATCTTCCGGATCAACTACACTTTGTGAATAGTGTTTGCTGGTGTAGTAATTTTGCGATGTATTGCTGATCTCTTTGCGAGATAACATCAGGTTGGTTTGCCATCCTTTAATTGGCTCTAATGTGATATTACCGATTACACGGGCGTATTTTGAACGGTAATCACCAATTTGCTCGTCCTGAATTTCGCGTGGGTTATAATACTGAAAACGGTTAAATTCTTCGTAATAAGCTCCATCTTCGTGATACACAGGTGATGAAGGATTGTGTATAAGCGCCTGACGATACACGTAATTGTTGTTGTTATTTGTATTCTGATTGGTTGAATACAACACATTCAGATTCAGTTTAACGATATCGTTTAATGCATACTGACTAAAATCGAGTTGTGCTTTCAGGTTCTCCCTGTCGCTTTTACGCATAATTCCTTCTTCGTCGGAATAAGTAACGTTGGCTGAATAGGACGATTTCTGAGAACCGCCTTCGAAACTCAGCGAGTGGTTTTGCGTGTAACCGGCTTCGCGTGTTACTGCAGCTAACCAGTCGGTGTCGTAACCTTCGTAATCAAAATTAGTTAAACCGTAGATCACATCGTGTGTGTCCATAAATTCGGCTGTTTTGTACCAGTCCGACAATGATGCGTAAGCAGAATACGTAGCGTTTGAATACGAACCGCGTTGTCCTGATTTAGTAGTGATAAGGATAACGCCGTTGGCACCACGTGTACCGTAAATGGCAGCTGCTGAAGCGTCTTTCAGTACATCGATCGACTCGATATTTTCGGGAGCCACAGTTGTTAACGAACCTTCGATACCGTCAACCAGTACCAGTGGTTCAACACTTCCATAAATTGTGGTGATACCACGCAGCATGATGCTTGAAGTTGCATTCGGGTCACCCGATGCTTTGGTGATGCTTAACCCGGCAATTTTACCTTTTACCAGTTCGGCCGCATCGTTGATTTTACCAACACTAAAATCTTCCGATTTAACACTGGCAATCGCACTGGTTACATCGCCTTTTCGCTGGGTACCGTAACCAATGGCAACCACTTCATCGATACCGATGGTTGCAACTTCCATAGTAACGTCAATAGTAGTTTGGTCTGCCACCTCAATTTCCTGGGTGGTGAAACCAATGTAAGAGAACTGTAAAGCGCCGCCGGCATCGACACTGATGGCATATTTACCATCCATATCGGTAGTGGTACCAGTTATTGTACCTACCACCATTACCGTAACGCCTGGTAAAGTTACTCCTTGTTCGTCATAAACAGTTCCGGTAATTCTTTTACTTTGACCGAATACTGTAAACGGAACGATAAGGAGAAACAAAACATAGCAAAACATTTGTGTTTTTCTTGATTGAATAGATTTCATTTCACATCGTTTTTAATTTAGTAACTGTTACTGTCAGGTTAATTATGACTTTCTTGACAGATGGTGATTTTCATTTTTCTTTCTGGGATATTACCCGGGTAGCTGAAGGCTACCGTGATAGATTCTGTGGAGATTTGGAAGTACTAGTTTTCTGTTACGTTTCTTTCATATGCACTAATTTTAGTCAGGTTATTCGTATAAAATTGAATTTGAATTGATGATCTTTATCTTCCTTAAGTTTACTCAGAGCAAGTAATTGCAATTTCACAAAACTTACGATAACGGATGTTCAAAAAACTTATACGAATGTCAAGGTGTTCGTTGGATATCAGTATTTTAGACATATTCTAAACGAACATGCAAAGTACATTCCCTTATCTAACAGAGAATTACCTAGTTTGAATACAGCAATTGCACAAAGTGCAATACCGTTTACCTGAATAACTAGTGACTAAAATATTCCTTGGGTGAAACCCCAAAATATTCTTTAAACCTTCGGCTAAAATAAGCCGGGCTCGAGAATCCTGTTCTGAAAGCTGCCTCCGAGATGTTGCATTTTCCGTCGGCAATAAGTTTTACTGCCTCCTTTAAACGAATAGAACGAATGTATTCGGTAGCCGAGCAGTCAGTAAGTTTTTTTAGTTTGGTATGCAGCAACGATCGACTGATTCCAACCTCCTTAACCAGGAAAGACACATCCAGTTTTTCGTGATCGATATTTTCCTGGATCAGTTTGGTTATTTTATGAATCAGATCTTTATCCGACTCAGAGAAGGCAATATCGGTCGGTAACATGTTCGCATCCGATTTAAAACGCTGAATCAGGTTTTTGCGGGTGTTCAGGATGTTCTGAATCTGCTTTTGCAAAATGTGCGGCAAAAACGGCTTTTCGATGTAATAATCGGCTCCACTCTGCAAACCCTCGTATTCGTTTTCCTGACCACTTTTTGCGGTTAAAAGAACTATCGGGATGTGCGAAGTATTGATTTCGTTCTTTAACTTTCGGGTCAGTTCAAAGCCATCTATTCCGGGCATCATCACGTCGCTGATAATAAGATCGGGTGTGGTTTTTGTGAGAATTTCGAGCGCCTTATCACCGTCGAGTGCGGTGAGCACTTTATATTCTTCTGAAAGTGTTTCTGAAATAAAATCAAGCAACTCACGGTTGTCGTCAACCACTAGAACTATCGGCTGCTTGCTCAATCGTTCCCCCTCATTATTGAAGAGCGGATAAAACCTGGTGTCTTCCACCGGATCGAGATGCGGCAAATACTGGCCATCGCCAAGCACGAGTTCTTTATCCTTATAATCGTTGCGTGAAACCGGAATTGAAACCGTAAATACCGATCCTTTGCCTGGCTTGCTCTCGGCCTTTATTGTTCCTTTGTGCAGTTTAACGAGGCTTTTTACAAAGGCCAACCCAATTCCCGATCCCGTATTACTGCTGGTTTCGGAAGTATCGGCACTGTAAAACCTGTCGAATATTTTATTAAGTTTCGATTGTTCGATGCCAATTCCGGTATCGGAGATTTTGGTTACAAATGTTTTTTTGTTGCCTGAATCGTCGGTAATCAGTTCGGTCCTCACTTTAACCGAACCACCTTTGGGAGTGAACTTGAGTGCATTCGATAAAATATTTACAAAAATGTACTCATATTTTCGGCAATCCAGCCAGATTGATTCCTCCATATTTATTTTTTCGAACTCCAGATCAACCTCCTTTAATCCTGCCGATTCAGAAAACGATTCTTCAATGTCTTCCAGGAAGTGCGTAAGATTCTGGTGGCTCACCTGCAATTTTTCTTTACCGCTTTCAATTTTTCTGAATTCGAGCAACTGGTTGATCAGGCCCAACAAACGCTGGGCATTGCTTTTAATGCCCCGCATTTTTTTACTTAGTGCCGGAGTTAGTTTTTCCTCCTGCATAATTCGTGCAATTGGACCTAAAATCAGGGTTAACGGTGTGCGCAGCTCGTGTGAAATGTTGGTAAAAAACTCGAGCTTAAAATTATTTATTTCGTTGAGGTATTCCTTTTCACGTCGTTCCATCTCAGCCAGAGCTTTTGATTTCTGAATACGGGTGGATACCATAAATAAGGTGAACAACAGCAGAAGGACCAGAATAAAATAAATCAGAAAACCCCATTTTGACAACCAAAACGGCGGCTCGATGACGATCTTAACGGTTTTGAAATCATCTCCCCATTGGGTATTGTCGATGGAGGCTTTTACGTGAAAATAATACTCTCCCGGACTCAGGTTGGTATAAGTGGCGAAATCGCGCGTGCCTACATAGTTCCAGCCTTCTTCAAAATTTTCGAGGTAATAGGCGTACTGGCAATTTCCCCTGTTCTGAAAATACAAGCCCGAATACTCAATGGTAAAAACATTTTGCTTGTATTTAAACTTTACTTCCGGGTTGACGTTAAGCGATTGTTTGAGTGCTGATTTTTCGCCGGGAACAAGCGGTTGATTAAAAAGTTGCATTCCCCTGAAAACCACTTCAAGCGACTTGTTCTCATTTTGATGCCTGTTCTCGTTGAACGAAACAAACCCGTTGTTACTTCCAAAATAAATATTGCCTTTTCGGTCTTTGTACGATGCTCTGTAATTAAATTGCTCGAAAGGAAGTCCCGATTCACGGTTGTACCAAACCTGTTCGCCGGTTTCGGGTATTAAACGTACCAGTCCTTTATCTCCGCTTACCCACAGCGCACCGTCTTTTCCTTCTTCCAGGCTAAATATCCACGAAAAAGGAAAACCGTTATTTTCGTTAAAATGGATCAGTGAATCGCTTTCGAAATCATAGCCCCACAATCCTTGAAGACAGTCTCCCGCCCAGATTCTACCTTTCGAATCAGGTTTCACAAAATTAATGTTCTTCAGGTGAAGAAACTGATCAAATTGGCCAAATCGATTCTGATTCTTGTCGTAATAATAAGTTCCCAAATACGATGAAAACCAGATCTTGTTTTTACCCTCATACATGTAATCCACCGGCATTCCGGCCAGGGTTTGTTCACTAACCCTCGTGATTTTGTCGTTTGCCGGATTATAAATTGCCACTCCCGACGAACTGGCAATAAAAATGGAATCGCCAACCATCAACAGATTGTAAATGTCGTTGGAGGGAAGATCGGGATGATTTTCCTGGTTAATGTATCTAAACGATTTGGTTTTAAGGTTGTATACATTTATACCTCCTGTATATGTTGCAATCCAAAGCAGGTTCGGAGTTTCAAATAACAGGTCGTGCACATTGTTAAACGACAGTCCGTTTTCTTCGTTTATAACTTTGGTGATGGTTCCTGTTTCACCATCGATGCAGTTAACTCCCATGTCCTCCATCCCAATCCAAATGTTCCCGTTCTGGTTTTGGGTGATGCAGCTAACGGCGCTCCCGGTAATGTGATCTTTACTCGTACCTGTTTGCCAAACGTTAAAAAAACTGCTTGAACTACTCCACAGGTTGATTCCGCCGAAATAAGTTCCCAACCACATATTTCCTTGCCTGTCGCAAAAAATATCGTAGATAGGATTTGTATTCAGTCCCTCCGGGTTGTTGATGTCGTATTGATAATAATCGAACGATTCGGTGTAAGGCGACCAAACACAGAGACCATCTTCCGTTCCTATCCAAACCCTGTTTAACTGATCCTCGCTTATGGTATGTACCAAATTATGCAGCAACCTGTATTTAGCGTTTTGCTGAACCGAAAAACGTTGTGCTTTCCCGTGAGTCAGATTTATCCGATAGAGGCCATTCCCAGTTGTGCCCAACCAAAGATTTTTATTGTTATCGAGGTAGAAATGTTCCAGAGTAACTCCCTGCAAACCTTCAGGATACGCTATCTCGCGTTGTAGTTTTTGTTTCAAATCGAACACGATCAAAAGTCTGTCGGAAGTAAGTGCAACAAGAAAATCATCTTTTTCACTGACATTAATTATGTTGGTAGTATTGTCAATCTGCGAAAATGATACTTTCTCCTGAAAGCTTTGCAGCTCATTTTTCCCCGAACTCAGAAATTGAACATTACCATCGCCAAATATCCACAAGCCATCTTCCGAAGGAATAGCATTCAAAACAGTGTCCAAGGCGGCAAGCACCGGATCGAGTTCAAAACGCTCCAGTTTATAGTTAAATGAATAAAACTCATTCGTGGTAGACTGCGCAATGAGAACCGAATCCTGCGTTAAAAATATGTTCTTGCTCCAAATGTCGAAGGTATTCCCCTGGCCATCAACTGTCTTAAACGTTTCGAAATACTTGCCATCGAAACGACAAACAGAACTTCTGGTTGCTGCCCACATAAATCCGTACTGGTCCTGGCAAATACTTTTTATGTAGGATGAAGGAAGACCGTCTTCGTTGGTATATTGTACAAAGGTTAATCTTTCAGAATTGGCGTATCCCGAAGAATAGTGAAAGAAGAAAACGACGAGTAAAATCCACTTAAATGTTAACCTCATTTAATATTCCGTTTAACTGTTTCGACCCGGCATCATGTAAAACCTGCTTGTGCAAACAAATATATTCTTTTGAAATTAATATTTGCTATCTGAATAGAGGAACTGTCCGAGTCAATAACATTTAATTACCCCAGACAAGCCGGATAATATCCGCAAAATATTTCAGATAATTGTCACTAAAAAGAATGAAAACTGTATGATTTGGGATTACCTTTTGCCCAAAAAACGAATTTTATAATGAAGGAAGGACGTCGCAAACCCCGTCTTCCATTAAATCAAAAAACAACATCGATAAGGAAATGACAGGGAGGTTTAACCTCCCTGTCTTTTTACATGCGCTCGGGCATTTCTATTCCCAACAGGTTCATTCCGCTTTTTACTACTTTACCAACTGCCGAGGCAATTACCAGTCGGAAGTTCATTACAGCAGGATCATCGACACCCAATATTGAATGATCGTGATAAAACTGGTTAAATTCTTTAACTAACTCATAACAATAGTTAGCAATGACAGCCGGACTGTAATTTTCGCCCGCCTCTTTAACCACTGCAGGATATAAGGATAAACGTTTTAGCAATTCTTTCTCCTTTTCCGAGACAGTTTCGATTTCAAGTTTGCTATCGATCGCAATTTGTTTGTCGGCTGCTTTGCGCAATACCGATTGGATACGGGCATAGGTGTATTGAATGAAAGGACCGGTATTCCCGTTAAAATCTATGGATTCTTCAGGATTGAACATCATATTTTTACGAGGATCAACTTTCAAAATGAAGTACTTCAAGGCCCCTAATGCAATCATTCTGAATGTTTTCTCGGCTTCTTCGCCCGAAAGTGATTCGAGTTTACCAAGTTCTTCCGACATTTTCCGGGCCACTTCCGTCATTTGATCCATCAGGTCGTCGGCATCAACAACGGTACCTTCCCTCGATTTCATTTTCCCCGATGGCAGTTCGACCATTCCGTAAGAAAAATGATACAGGTCTTTTCCCCAGCTGAATCCCAATTTATCCAATAAAATGGCCAACACCTGGAAATGGTAGTTCTGTTCATTCCCTACCACATACACCATTTTATCGATGGAGTAATCGTTAAAACGCATTTTTGCCGTACCAATATCCTGTGTCATGTATACCGAAGTGCCATCGCTGCGCAACAGGATTTTCTGATCCAATCCATCTGCACTCAAATCGGCCCAAACCGAGTTATCCTCTTTTTTATAAAAAACACCTTCAGCCAGTCCTCTTAGTACTTCTTCTTTTCCAACCAGATAAGTCTCCGATTCGTAGTAAATTTTATCGAAATCAACTCCCAGGTTTTTATAGGTTACATCAAAGCCTTCGTAAACCCAGCTGTTCATGGTTTTCCACAACTCAACGGTTTCGGGATCTTTAGCTTCCCATTTTCTTAACAATTCACGGGCAGCAACAATCGACGGTGCCTTGTTTTCAGCTTCCTCTTTTGATAAACCTTTCTCCAACAGCTCGGCAATTTCAGCTTTATAATGTTTGTCGAACTCCACATAAAATTCGCCAACCAGGTGGTCGCCTTTCATTCCCGAGCTTTCCGGAGTTTTTCCGTTTCCCCATTGCTGCCAGGCGTACATCGATTTGCAGATATGAATACCGCGGTCGTTTACGATATTGGTTTTTACTACTTTTTTCCCGTTGGCCTTTGCAATTTCAGCTATGGAATAACCAAGCAAATTGTTTCTGATGTGCCCCAGGTGCAAAGGTTTATTGGTGTTTGGCGATGAGTATTCCACCATTACTAATTCCGAGTTTTCTTCAGCAAGGGCAGTTCCAAATTTACCGTCGGTATACACTTCCGAAAGCGTATTGAGCCAATAATCCTTATTAATCACCAAATTCAGAAAACCTTTTATCACATTAAAAGCTTCAACAACATCAACATGTTCTTGCAGATAATTTCCGATTTCCTCAGCAGTAATTTCCGGCGATTTCCGGGAGAGTCTCAGAAACGGAAAAACAACAAGTGTTACATCTCCGTCAAAGTCTTTCCGTGTGTTTTGAAGTTGCACCTGCAATGGATTCAATTCGGCATCGTATAATGCTTTTATGGCTTCTAAGACTGCTTCCTGTATAATGCTTTCAATTCTCATATCAACTCGGTTTTAGGCCGCAAATATAATACTTTACACCTTAAGAATTGGGTACATCAATCCACAAAAAAAGCCCTGCCTTCCGACAGAGCTTTTTCCTGATTATTTTAATTATACTATTTTCTAGCTTTTGCTACTTCGAATTCAACCCTACGGTTTTTCTGTCTGTTGTCTCTTGAATCGTTAGGTACAACTGGTTTAGATTCACCATAATTGTTTGATCCAACATAAGCATTGTTTACACCTTTTTGCAACAAGTACTTAACAACAGCCTGAGCGCGTCTTTCTGAAAGTCCCATGTTATAGGCTTCGGTACCAATATTATCGGTATGACCACCAACAACAATTTCGTATTCTTTAGAAGCATCCAATGTTTGAACCAGTTTATCCAATTCAGCCTTAGCTTCAGGTCTCAAAGCAGATTTGTCAAAGTCGAAGAGGATGTTTGAAAGATCAAGTTCTACCCAGTCAGGACATCCGTTGTTCGATGCAGGACCAGCTTCCTGAGGACAATTATCTTCACAGTCGATTACACCGTCACCGTCTGAATCAAGCGGACATCCATCAGCATCAACCGGGCAACCTTTTGGTGTATTCGGACATTTGTCTTTTGGATCCGGTACGCCGTCTTCGTCAGAGTCAGGACAACCGTTGAATTTTGCTAAACCGGCAACATCCGGACACTCATCGTCTTTGTCAGCAATTCCGTCACCATCTCTATCAGGGCAACCGGCCAGAGAAGCAGGACCAGCTTCATCAGGACATTCGTCTTTGTAATCCGGTACACCATCACCATCGCGATCAAGCGGACAACCTTTTTCATCCACCTGAACTCCCGGAGGTGTGTCAGGACATTCGTCTTTTTTATCTTTTACTCCGTCACCGTCAGAATCTTTGGCAGCTCCCAAAGCGAACTCAAGAATACTTGTTACCATGATATGGTCGTCAGTTACTTGCGGTTCACCAGCTCTTTCTCCTTCGATTCCTTTGACATAAAATCCGGAAACGAATAAAGAAGTACTTGGACTAACCGGAAATTTCAGACCGGCACCACCATCAAAGTTTACGCCGGATTCCTGGTTGTCCCACATGTATCCAACACCACCAATCAGATAGGGTTGAATCGCCATATCTTCATTAAACAATTTCAGACGCAGGTTCAACAAGGTATTGAAAACGTCGATTCCCGGCTCATCGAATGACATTCTGTTGTCCAACATCAAGTCGAATCTAGGACTCAGATAGCGGCTAATGTATAAATCAGCCAGAATGCCGGTATTTTCACTTTCCAGATTGTAGTCAATTCCAGGTCCAAGACCTATTGCCCACTTCTTATCTGAATTTTGCGCTAAAGCAGCTCCTGCTGTTAATACCAACGCGAAAAAGAATAGAGTAAATTTTCTCATAATGTAAAGTTTATTTTTGTTTTCTTAGATTCTAGAGGCAATTTAAAAATTAATTTTCATCTTTCAAAACAGCTTTATTGCTGGAAAATGTAATTTTACAAAAACTTTTTTAACAAAATTAAACAATTCTATCAATTAAATTCAATTTACCTTAATTTTTGTTTTCAATAATTGACATAGAAACAACAGGCAACCGGTTTAAGTACGGAAAAATTACGGAAATAGCTATATACCAGCATAACGGCCAACGTATTACCGACTCTTACTCTACACTTATAAATCCTGAAATAGATATCCCATTTTTTATTACCGAGCTTACCGGTATTAACAACGACATGGTGAAAAATGCCCCGAAGTTCTACGAAGTAGCCAAAACCATTGTTGAAATGACCATGGGACGCACATTCGTTGCGCACAACGCACAGTTCGATTACAAGTTCATTCGCGAAGAATTCGCACGCCTGGGCTACAATTACCACCGAAAAACCATGTGTACTGTGCAACTCTCGCGTCGATTACTCCCCGGTCATAAATCTTATTCACTGGGACGCTTATGTTCCGACCTGGGCATTGTTATTGATGGCCGTCACCGGGCTGCAGGCGATGCGCTGGCTACAACAAAACTGTTTGATATATTAATAAAGAATAATGAACAAAACGGAAGGCCGGAGAACCGGGACAACCTAAAACTGTTTTAGGCTCTATTTTTCCTTATCTGCCGACTGATCTTCATCTGTTTCTTCCTCTTCGGAAAAATCAAGCATTTGGTTTTCCTGAAGTGTATTGTACCATAACAACACCTTTTTGATGTCGGAAGTATAAACCCTGTCCTGATCGTAATCGGGAAGCACTTTTTCGAAATATGATTTTAATTCGGCACCTGAGGCTTTGTGTGAAATGGCCGGGCCACCCTCTTCTTCCTCCGAAATGGCTTTAAAGATTTCTTTTAAAGGGGTATCACCCTCGTACGTATAAATGGCTATATCTTCCAGGGCCGATACCTTTGCAGTGGAGTACACCGGTAATCTTTTTTTGGTTTCGATCGATTCTACTATGATATTATTTTTGCTTTCGGCAACTAATTTGAATAGTCCCGATTGTCCTGAAATTGCTAATATTCCTTTTAACATGACTTATTCTGAAGTTTGATAAATGTTTTGACAAATCCCTTCATAAAACAAACCTAAAAACAACAGGTTTATTTTTCGCGAAGATACAACTTTTGCAAATATTAAAAAGCCGGAAGTAAAAAGACTGCGAACTTGCTGAATTTCTTCTTCCGGCCATAATATTGTTTAATGCATTTATTTACTGAAATCGATTTCCCAGGCAACGCCGGCTTTTAACCATCTGCCGGGTTGAATAACGTTACCGATGTCGTTGTATTCTTGATCGAAAATATTGTTAACCGAAGCAAAAATTGTCATTCCCTTATTCTTATACGACAATTTCGCATCCATCAGCCAAAACGGATCATACGGCACTTCGCCTATCGGGTTGGTATCTTCGAAACGGGTATAACTTCCTTCACGATCCTGAAATACAAGTTTAACATCGAAATAAAAGTTACCAAGAAACTGTTGGTTGGCGGATATCACCAGTTTATGCCTCAGGTTATCAAGCACATAATTCGAAATAAAATCAGACTCACCTTTTTCAACATTATTAAATAGATAATTTAGCTGAAGATTGGGATAGCTTATCCCGTAGTATTTCCGAAATAGAAACTGCGTCTGCGCTTCAAAACCGATACTATTAATTTCAGTGAGATTTTTTGGTTGCCAGACTTCATCATCCACATCTGTTTTTACCCAGTCGATAATATCCGTTCCATTTCGGTGGAAAACAACCAACTGTCCTTTTAAAAGTTTTCCGTTTAATTTGACTCCACCTTCGAGTGTTGCCGATTTTTCAGGTTTCAGATTGGGATTTCCGATGTTGGTTGGCCCCTCATAGTGCAGGTCGGTAAATGTTGGCATGCGCAATGAAGTGTTATAACTGGCAAACAGTTTCACCGGTTCATTCACATGATAACTTACATCGATTCCGGGAAAAATATGTAATCCGATATCGCTATCCGAAATGTAGTTAACCATCAATCCCGTTGTAATTGTCCAATCATTAAAATATGCGGCATGCTCAATAAACCCTGAAAAAATATTTCTTTGGTCCGATTTGGTGAACCGGGCATCTTCACCGGGTACATCTTTGGGATTATCCAATGGCTCGCCCAAAACATTACTTAATATGTTTTCTGAGCGATGTTCAATGCCAAAAGCGGTCCTTCCCCAGTTCCATTTAAACCAGGAATTTATATTGGTTCCATAAACGTTTGTTAAGTGATAATTGTGTCCGGAATACCACGAAGCCGGATCGCTCCGGAACAGCTCAAACCTGTCCTGATGTCGGCGATAATAAAACACCGGAGTAATATGTAAAGGACCTTTCCCCTCCCATTTTATTGAAGAAAAAAGTGTTTTAGTGGCTTCATACTGGTTGGGATATTTAGGCGTATAAAAACTATTTGCTCCAAATCCTTTTTTAGAAGCGCCCAACTGAAATTTAAAAGTTCCCCGTTTCGCATCAAGCTGATTGGAGTAAAACCCATTAAATTCCTTAAAGTCGGTGTTGTTAATATAGCCATCGGAACGTTTTCCGCTAAACGCAAGCAAATGGCTCATCTTGCCGGTTTTCATGGTACCGGCTGCATTTCCGTCGAAATACCCAAAACTTCCGCCCGATGCCAAAAGACTCAAGGTGTTTTTTGGGTCCTGTCGGGTAACAATATTAATGGCCCCTGAAAATGCATTCGGACCATACACCCGAGCTGCGGGTCCTTCAAGGATCTCGATGCGTTGAATTTGGGATAAACTAAGGGGAAGATTTAAATTGTGATGACCGGTTTGAGGGTCGGTGATGTTGATACCATTTAGCAGAATCAGGGTTTGATCGAAGGTTCCGCCGCGGATACTAACATCGGCCTGAACACCTTCGGCGCCTCTTTGTCGTACGTCGACTCCCGCAACATACTCCAAAAGGTCTTGTACACTCTGGGCCGCTACCGCCTCAATTTCTTTTCTCTCAATCACGGATAAAATCCGTGCCACCTGTGAATACATCACAGGCGATCGTTGTGCACTAACCTCGATCTCATCAAGGTCGAACTCCATTTTAACTTCAGAAGTATCCTGTTCAATTGCCAGTGAAACTACAGGTGTGGCAAGAAAATACACCACACTGAGCACGCCAATTACAACAGTTCTTTTTAATGCCAGGAACAAAGAATAATTTTTGTTCCCCCATTTTCTGAAAGTTAAAACAGATTGTGCATCTTGTTTAAACTTATTTGAATTCATAATATAAAAATCGTCCAGCAAAGATAACATTACTCCCTTATCAGCCACGTCCTATTGCAAAATCAGGTGGTACCAAGGGTTTCGTAAAACCTGCTCTAACAAAAACGAAATCAACGGCATACGACCAATAAAGAATCTTTATTGTGCATAGACAAAATCAACTGACATTTGTCATGCTATATTTGTTTTTGGACGCTGGTTTTCGTTAAATTTGTTTAGACAAATTAAAAATAAGCGCCATGACTCAAGTTCAATTTACCAACGCATTACTCGGTTTAAGTGAAAAACTGCATTATTATGCACTAAGTTTAACTTCTGATTCTGAACGGGCAGATGACCTGCTCCAGGAAACATTCTTGAAAGCGTTAACTTATCGTGAAAAATTTACTCAGAATACCAATTTCAAGGCTTGGATCTACACGATAATGAAAAATACCTTCATTAATGATTACCGTAGAAAAGTTAAAACTAAGAATACATTCGAAGGTTCAAACAACGACTTTCACTTAATGTTTACAAAAGATAAAGTTTATCCGGCACCGGATTCATTTTACAGCTCAAAAGAGATCAACAAAAGCATTGATGCGTTGGAAGATGAATACAAAGTTCCTTTCACCATGTTTTTGGAAGGATACAAATACAAAGAAATTGCCGAAGAGCTCGACCTCCCTTTGGGAACAGTAAAGAGCCGCATTTTCTTTACCCGCAAGAAACTCGAAAAAGCGTTGCATGAATACGCTGAGAATTAATGATAAGAAAGATTAGGTAGTAAAAGGTTTTCATTTTTTGAAGACCTTTTTTTATTTTTAGTCAAAAAGCAAATCATGAAGAATATTGCAGTGCACTTAGCCGAAGGTTTTGAAGAAATTGAAGCGATTAGTATTATCGATGTTTTGCGCCGTGCCGAATTTGAGGTGACTATTGTATCGGTGATTGATGATCTTGTGATCACCGGATCACATAATATAAAAGTTACGGCCGATAGTCTGTTTGAAGAAATGGATTACTCCACCATCGATATGATCGTTTTACCCGGAGGAATGCCCGGTGCAGCCAATTTGAAAGCGCACAGCGGATTACGCGAACAGATTTTAAATTTTAGCGACAGTAACAAAGCACTTGGTGCCATTTGTGCTGCACCGATGGTATTGGGTAACCTCGGCTTATTAAAGAACAAAAATGCCACCTGCTACCCGGGTTTCGAAGATGAATTGCATGGTGCCATAATCACAGGCAATAATGTGGAGGCGGTTGATAATATTATAACCGGGAAAGGGGCTGGAGTCGCCATTGATTTTGCACTTAAAATTGTAGAACTGTACAAAGGTGAAAAAGCGGCTTTAAAACTGGCGAAAAAAATGATTGCAGAACAGGAATAAATCCCGTTGCAAATCATAAAAAACCGCAAACCAATCGATTTGCGGCCATGAATAATTCAAATTATTCTCTTATTTCGTTTTCTCTGCGATCCAGTTTTTCGCATTTACAAAAGCCTGTATCCAAGGTGCCAGTTCATCGGCTTTTCTGTTGGCCGGATAAATGCCCCAATGCCATGGTTTGAAAGCACGTTCGAGGTGTGGCATCATCACCAGGTGGCGGCCATCATCAGAACAAAGTGAAGCGGCACTAAAATGCGAACCGTTTGGATTACCGGGATAACCTTCGTATGAATATTTCATCGGGATGTTATACTGGTTCTCGTTGAAAGGCAGGTAAAATTTGCCTTCGCCATGTGCCACCCAAATCCCGAGCTTCATTCCAGTCATATTTCCGAGCATCACTGAATCGTTCTCCAGAATATCAACATTCAGGAACGAAGATTCGAATTTATGCGATTCGTTGTGCAACATCTTCGGTTGAATGCTGTGTTCGGGAACAACTACACCAAGTTCCACCATAACCTGGCAACCGTTACAAACACCAAGGCTTAACGTATCATTGCGACGGTAAAATTTCTCCAGCGCAACTCTGGCTTTTTCATTGTATTTGAAAGCACCGGCCCAGCCTTTTGCCGACCCCAGTACATCGGAATTTGAAAAACCTCCTACAAAAACGATCATGTTCACATCTTCCAGGGTTTCCCTTCCTGCGATCAGGTCAGTCATATGAACGTCTTTTACGTCCATTCCTGCCAAATACATGACATAAGCCATTTCACGGTCCCCGTTCACACCTTTCTCGCGGATAATGGCAGCCTTGATCCCTGAAGTTGTACGACGTTTCAGGTCGATACCCAGATCTTCAGCTTTTCCTGAGAAGTCTTTAAAATCGAACTTCAGATCGCAATTTTTGTAGTTCTGGAAACGCTCAAGGGCTTTTTTCTCACCACTCTGTTTGCGATCGAGCAAGTAGGAAGTTTTGAACCACATGTCGCGCAACGAATTGATATCAAAATCGGCTTCAACAGTGTTGTTTATTACTCTCACTTTACGGTACGGAACCGGGAATCCAAGAGCAATAAAATCTACTCCGGCTGCTTCCAACTGTTTCTTCACCTCATCATTATCGGCACATTGAATAACAATTCCGGGATTTTCTGCCAACAGGATTTTAGCCATATCCTCTTCTTTAAAAGCAGTGACATCGACTTTCATACCCCACCTTGGATTGCTAAAACACATTTCGAGCAATGAAGTGATCAAACCTCCGGAACCAACATCATGTCCGGCCAGAATTAAATCCTGCTCAATAAGTTTCTGAACGGTATTAAATGCGTTGATGAATTTATCGGGATCGGCAACTGTTGGTGCTGTTTTTCCGATTTTGTTAACCGACTGCGCAAATGCACTTCCTCCTAACGCCCGCTCCATAAATGACATATCGATGAAAAGAATTTCCTTGCTCTCGTCGTTTACAAGCACCGGCTCCACCACTTTTTTCACATCCGAAACTTCGCCCGATGCAGAAATAATAACCGTTCCCGGAGCATAAACCACATCACCTTTGTATTTCTGTGTCATCGACATGGAGTCTTTACCTGTCGGAATATTGATTCCTAATGCACAGGCAAAATCACTTGCAGCTTTAACTGCGTTGTAAATACGCGCGTTCTCTCCGGCGTTTTTAGCCGGCCACATCCAGTTGGCACTCAATGAAACACTGCGCAAATGATCAGTCATTGGTGCCCAGATAATGTTAGTCAGCGATTCGGCAATTGAAAGCACCGAACCTCTTTCTGCATCAATTAGCGAAGCAACGGGTGCATGACCAATCGAGGTTGCCAGTCCGGCTTTTCCCTGGTAATCAAGTGTGATCACCCCAACATTATTTAGCGGCAATTGTAGTGGCCCGGCAGTTTGCTGCTTGGCGATGCGTCCAGTTACCGAACGGTCGACTTTGCTGGTTAACCAATCCTTACAAGCCACCGACTCCAATTGTATAGTTTGTTCAACCAGGTCGTATATTTCTTCCCAGTTGTATTCCAGTTCATCAAAATCAGGAACTACCGTCTCGTCTTCCAAAACTGTTTTTGGCGGATTTCCGAACATGTAGCCCAATTGCCAGTCGATCGGTTTTTCGCCGGATTCTGAATTTTCAAAAGTAAACTGCATGTCTCCGGTAGTCTCTCCAATCTCATAAATCGGTGCACGCTCGCGTTCTGCAATTTTCTTCAGCAATTCCACATGTTCAGGTTTCATGACGAGCCCCATTCTTTCCTGCGACTCGTTACCAATAATTTCCTTTTGAGAAAGCGTTGGATCGCCCACCGGCAATTTAGCTGTATCGATTTTTCCACCGGTAACTTCCACCAGTTCAGATAAACAATTTAAATGACCACCGGCACCATGGTCGTGAATGGAAATGATGGGATTATCATCAACTTCGCTGAGTGCACGAATGGCATTGTAAACACGTTTCTGCATTTCAGGATTGGCACGTTGAACGGCATTCAGTTCAATGGAGTTTTCAAATTCACCGGTCGCTACTGATGATACGGCACCTCCGCCCATCCCGATGCGATAATTATCACCACCGAGAAGAACAACTTTGTCGCCTTTTCCCGGATCGTCTTTTAAACTATGTTTCTTATTTCCAAAACCGATACCACCGGCCAGCATGATCACTTTATCGTAACCGTATTTCATAAAACTCTCGAAATGTTCGAAAGTTAAAACGGAACCGGTGATCAGTGGCTGACCGAATTTATTTCCAAAATCGCTGGCACCATTTGAGGCTTTAATCAGAATTTCCTCGGGTGTTTGATACAACCAATCACGTTCTTTTGTGGCTTGCTCCCACGAGCGCATAGCCTCGGTGCGCGGGTATGATGTCATGTAAACGGCTGTTCCGGCAATTGGCAGTGCGCCTTTTCCTCCGGCAATACGGTCGCGAATCTCGCCACCGGTACCTGTCGATGCTCCGTTAAATGGCTCAACAGTTGTTGGGAAGTTGTGCGTTTCAGCTTTTAGCGAAAGTACCGTCTCAATATCATTAATTTCGAAAAAATCGGGTTTATCCTGTGTTTTCGGCGCGAATTGTTCTACAACCGGTCCCTGCACAAACGAGCAGTTATCCTTATATGCCGATATGATCTTATTTGGATTTTGCTGTGACGTTTTTTTGATCATCTGGAAAAGCGATGATTCCATTTCCTTACCGTCGATCACAAAAGTTCCATTAAAAATTTTATGTCGACAGTGCTCCGAGTTCACCTGGGCAAAACCATAAACTTCGCTATCGGTTAGCGGCCGTCCCATTTCTTTGGAAACCCAATTCAGGTATTCAATCTCATCGGCGCTCAGTGCCAAACCTTCCTGCTCGTTATAGACTGAAATATCTTCAATGTTAATTATTGGATCCGGTTGCTTGTCAATCGCAAATATCTGTTGATCCAATCCCTCATAAATGGCTTGCAACATTGGATCGTAATCTGCCGTTTCATCTTTCACTTCAAAAAATTCCTCCATCCTGCGAATTCCTTCGATCCCCATATTCTGGGCAATCTCAACAGCATTCGTACTCCATGGTGTCAGCATTTCTTTTCGTGGCCCAACAAACCATCCTTGCAGCGTTTGAGTCTTCAGATACTCAGCATCGGAAAACAGCCAAACCAATTTATCAATGTTTTCCTGGTCAAGTGATTTTGCAGCGTATACTGCGATAATACTATTACTTTGAGTTTTAAAGAATTGAATCATTTTGCAGTGAAATTATTTTAACGAGCATGTTTTATAACACGCCACAAAGATAAAAAATTATATGGGGTGCTAATTATTAGTTTTCACCATACAATTGGAGTTTTCAACAGCAAAAGCGTTAAACTCTCTAAAATTAGAGTCGTTTTCAATAATTCTGATTTACTTTGGCAAAAATTTACAATTAATGTATCGGGTAATTCTTGCAGTTCTTTTAATTTTTCTTTTGAGTTGCAGCGCACAAAGAAAACTTCAGCGAACCTATATAGGGCAACCTTTATCGAGTTTTGAAGCAGATTTTGGTAAACCGGTTGCCATACTGGAAAGATCGGAAGGGAAGGTTTATGTTTATGAGAAAGTTGAAAAACTGAGAAGTACCGAAATAGGTCAGGCTAAAGTAACGCTCGATCCAATGGTATCGCCGGAAGTAACAAAAACTGAAAAATACTATGTTCGGCTTAAAAATGACCGGATAAGTCAAGTTAAACTAGAAAACGAATACAAACGCTAACGATATTTTCCGGAAGCGTATGCAGGTTAAAAAAATTTTATAGTTTTGCACTCACAAAATTTCAGGGTAACCTGAAAAACGTTCTAAACAAGCCCAGGTGGTGGAATTGGTAGACACGCAAGGTTGAGGGCCTTGTGGGAAAATTTTCCCGTGCAAGTTCGAGTCTTGTTCTGGGCACCTAAATAAAAAGCAACAATCTCAATTTCAGGTTGTTGCTTTTTTATTTTTACATATTTTTATAATTACAGCAAATTGATAAGGAGTGTAGAAAAAACTCAAAAAAACAAGATACGCAATTTCCTGAGAATCCATAAAAATTCACCATTTCAAGCTTATTATGCTTTGGTAACTTGAAGCCCTACGTTCGTTACCAATACACAACGACAACGGGATTAATAATCGAATTAAATTGAGTGCCCCTTTTGTTTGCAGCTAAAATTGCAACTTCAATATTTAATTACTTAACAAAAGAGGACAAAGCGGTAAGCTATCATCATTTTAAATACACCGGAACGACTTTATCCCTGATGCTCCTTCTTTAACAGATCGAGAACCGTTTTTACCGGGTTAAACGTGGTCATCGGAACTTCCACAAATACCGTATTCCAGTTACTCATGGCACCGTTCCATAGACCGGGCAGTTCCATGGCTTTTAAAGTTTTTCCTCCAGCTGATTTTTCAGCAATAAATCCGGTATCGGGATCACGAAACTGCATTAAATCAAATGCTTCACCCTGATAATTTTTAACGCCACACACCAGATCGGTAATATTTGCATAACAGGAGGCATTTAAAATAGCTACCTGATCTTCCTTCTTAAGATTTACCTGCGCCGTCTCCACCAATTGCAAAGTTTGAGTGCCATCTTTGTGCAACACCCAAAACGGACCGCCACCTGTACCGGAACTCTCCACCACACCGCAAATACGAATTGGTCGATTCAATATTTTAAACAGTAACTTCGGCTTCTCCATGTGTGTTTTCTCGGCAAAGGATTCAGGCATCTTGTATCCTAACTGCTCTTCAATGAATACAAGAAGTTCCTGCTCCATATCCTCATCTATAGTGTTTACATTTTCCAACAGTTTACAGTATTCAAAAACTTTGTTTTGCGCTTCAACCAGAACACCGCCTAATGCCTTTTTATAATCGATGGTATCCTTTATGAGCCATTGAGCCGCCACATTGTCAATATTTTTTATGAAAACGATATCACCTTTAATGGCATTAAGGTTTTTCAGCAAAGCACCATGCCCACCCGGACGAAAAAGAAGTTCACCATTTTCTTTACGGAATGGAGCATTATTTAAATCCACTGCAAGTGTATCTGTAGCTTTATCCTGAATTGAATAAGTTATTTCATATCTCTTGCCAAATTCTACTTTATAAACCGGCTTAACCCTGGCAATATGTTCTTTTATTAAATCCATATGCTCGCTTGAAACCGTAAAATGAAGTTTAACCACTCCATCTTCATCTGCTCCATAAAAAGCACCTTCAATTAAATGTTCATCAATCGCTTTGGTAACTTTACCATCGGCATATTTGTGAAAAGTTAAAAGCGCTTTGGGCAAAAAACCGTAGTTCAAACCTTTTTCCGTCAGCAAAGCCGTCACAACTTTTTTATCCCTAACCTCAACAGCGTTATTTGCTTCTGAACCTAAAGATTCAAGCAACTCATCGTAAAACGCAAAATTGCTTAATCCGTCATAAAATTGCTTCACATCGTTATCATCAACAGAAATTGCTCCTTCTAAGAAATTATACAGCATTTTAAACATCCGGCTGGCGGCACCTGAGGCAGGAACAAATTTAACCAACTCATTTTTTATGCCTTGCTCTTCAAAAAGGCTAATATATGCATCCACTTCTTTCGGTGTTAGCTTTCTCAATCCATTGCCCGGTTCAACCGGAGCAAATAAATTTAAATCGGGAAAGCCATTTATATAACGGCAAATCTGACTTTCTACTTCTTCAACCGATATTCCCAGTTCTGCGATTTGGTGTAAATCCTTATGATTGAAATCCATTGATTTTTGTTTATGAGTTGCAAAATACAACTTTTAGTAAATCTCCATTAGTCAACATCATCTGAGCTAACAGGAATTAAACTTACCGGCCCGATCAACCCTGATTTAAACGGCTCCCAGTTGGCTGCCGTAAAGAGTCCGTCCGGCCCAACATTTTGCCGTTCATGTGCCGCAAAGTTGATGTTGTAGAATTTTTTGTATACCACCCCGTTTCTGTCCATATCAATGATACGGTTGGCCATCAGATTCGAAACTTTAACTTCCAGCTGATTTGTTTGTTTCAACTTGCCAGTATTGATCACGACTTGATAAGTTGGTCCAAGCAGTGTTGCCACTTTTTCACCGTTTAAATACACAGCTGCTGATTCATGTACCTCACCAAGATTAAGAAGATAGGCATCTGCTTCATTTTCCGGTTTATCAAATGAAATGGAATAGCTCGCTGTTCCTGAGAATTTCTTTAGTTCATCCGATTTTTCGGTCCACGAGTTTAATGCGATTGTTGTAAAAGTAGCAGGCAATGTTGGTCCGCCTTTTTCAAAGTTTACCACCCACTCTCCTTCCAATTCTATTTTCTCATCAGTAGGTTTCAAAAGCGGGTATTCTTCCAAGTCGATCTCAGTTTTATAAAACTGTAAAATCATGCTTTCGCCCGGTTTCAATTGCACATAAACTTTTGACTGATTTTCAGTTTCAGTTTTCATATTTGCCTTGCCTTTTTCGCGGTTCATGGGATTGAACCAGCCTGCACTTTTCCCGAGGCTTTGAAGATTCACCCACTGGTCAATAGTTTTGTTGGTCCAATTACTGATAAAATAACAGGTTCCGTTTTCGCGATTTACCCGGTTGAACCAAAGGCCGGATTCTGCCAAAGCTTCAGGATATACATTCACTTTTGCCAGCATCTCCTCAACATTCTCCCCTACCATTATTCTTTCATTTTCGGTTTGAGTTGCAAGCAAATCCCGGTATTTCTGCTGGCGTTCTTCCAGGTCAAACATTCCGGGAACGCTTTCCGGCAGCTGATCCTCAAAAATAACTGTCGCTCCATTTTGCGACAACTGCACCAGCTTTTCCATCGTTTTAAGCGGAATAAATGTACAAGCCGGAACGAGGATCGTTTTGTAAGTTGCTCCGGGAGCAATTACCGTTACACCTTTGTTTTCAAGCTGCTGAATTTGTTTGTCGGAAATGTAATCGAAAGTGTATCCCTGGCTTAACAGGAATACACTGATTTCCTGCGTCAGTGATTCTCTCGACGCTCCAAAATGCCGCAACATTTCTCTACCTCTCTCCGACCATGCATCATAGATGGGGAAATACAGCAAAATATCGTTATCAGGAGTAGAGTTCTGCATAAACGACTGGCAGTTGGCCACATAGTCGTTCAAAGCTTTCATATCGGGCCACAAACTGTTGGTAGGCGCAAAATGAACCGCAGCATAAAACATCCAGCCCGGCCATTCGGATTCAACCGGAGAATATGGTGTTCCGTGATAAACAATGTGATTGACGCCATGCGACAGATAGCGGTCGAAATTTTGTTTGGCATCAGCCAGATTTGCTTTAAAATGCTCATCGAGCCAGGTGGCGGCTTCACAGGCGATCAGCGGTTTACCGGTAACATGCCCGGCCGAAGTGGCCATTTTGATGCGCATCGGATTGGTTCCTTCCGTCTCGGGAATGTGGCTGGCAGCATACAAATCCAGAATATTTGCAGGTGAACCATGTGCCTGGTTGCGAATAACTGCATTGTGCGATTCGGACCAATCGGCCCACACTTCGGTAAATTTTTCAAGCAATAAATCAGAAATCGTTTCGCGGTAATCGCACAATACACGGTCGTTTGTTTCTTCGGTATCGTTTCCAAACAGGGCCGGTAAATAATTTCGCAGATCATAACCACGACGTGTTTTGAATTCTTCAAAAAAGTGCGGTGTCCAATTGGCCTGTCCAGAAGCGTCGTCCACTTCGTACGAATCGTTGAAAAAGGCTCTTAATCCCGACAAATCGATGTTTCCGACATTATCATCAAAATCTTTTAAAAATGTTTGGGTTGCTTCTTCCGAGAAATGATCGATCACATTCCCTTCTCCCCCGTCGCCGGCACGTTCCACCATTTTTCCGTGCCAGCCCTGAAACATGGCATAAATTTTCCAGTTTCCTTCCGGAGCCGTCCAGTTTAGGGTTCCATCTTCTTCAACTTTGTTCGTAAGATCCAGAATTTCATTTTTATCGCTGTAAGCCATCAGCGTTTGAAGCGGCAAAGGTTTTTCAAAGCGCACCTGATCGAGTGCCAGTTCGCGCAAATCGGAATTACTGCTCACAGGAAATTCAACTTCAGAGACATCCACCCGATGACCAACAGCTCGTACAAGTGGTCTCTGAATAAACTCTATTTTCTCGTTTAACCGTTGGCCACCTTCCAAACTGTAAACTTTGTATTGAATGTTCTTACATGCATTATCCGCCTGTATCCATGGGCCTCCAAAAGGCCAGCCCGATGCATTGGCGAGATCGATTCCAAGGTCCAGACGTTTGCCTTCCTTTAAGGTATGCTCCAAAGCTTTCATCCATTCTTTCGATTGAAACTTCAATGCTTCACTTTCATGCCCTTTTACGCCGTAAATAGGTGTGATCTCCAGCCCACCAAAACCGGCTTTCTGACATACTTCCATATTTTGAGTCAGCCCTTCAGGTGTTACGGCACTATCGTGCCACCACCAACGAGTCCACGGCTTTGTTTGAGCAGTGATTTCAGGCCAGTCGGCCTGCGTTTCTTTTTGTTTTGAAGTAGTGCACGACTGTGTAAGAAAAGCGAATGCAACAAAAAGTAGAAGATGAAATTTTTTCATAATTAATTCAGTTTATAAACTTCTGATCCTGCCAATAAAAAACAACCTAAACCGTAATCTTCAAAATCGGGCTTGCTTGTGTAAGTGACCGGTTGTCCGTCTTTGGGTTCTTTTCCGGTGCCTTGTACATAACCCAGAAATCCATTTTCGTGCACGGCTTCATTAGCCATCGCATTCCAGCCTTTGACAATAGCAGGCATGTATTTCTTCGCCTTCAATATCCCTTTGTTCACTCCCCATGCCATGCCATAAACAAACATGGCAGTTCCAGTCAATTCTTTTCCTCCAAAATGGTTTGGATCATGCAAGCTGACATTCCAAAAACCATCTTCGCGCTGAAGCAGCAACAAGGCTTTCATCATTTCCTTATACGTTTTAAGGTATTCCTTTTGGTGTGGATCGTCTTCCGGCAAAATATCCATTACCCGAACCAGGGCAGCCACCACCCAGCCATTACCGCGACTCCAGTAACAATCCTCGCCGTTTGGCTCGGTATATGGAGGTAGAAAATCTGCATCGCGCCACCATAAACCTTCCTTTTTATTGTAAAGGCCCTGAGTTACTTTGGTGTCCATGTACATTTCATACATTCGTTCTGAATACTTATCATCGCCGGTAACTACAGCAAGCTTGGCAAAAACCGGCATGGCCATTTGCAGGGCATCGATCCAGTCCCAGTCATCTATTTTATCAGTCGTCAGCATGAGATCAATCGAAGCTTTGATGTCTTTTATTCGTTCCGGTTGAGGATCGATGTTATAAAGGTCGATGTAGGTTTGACCCGCGCAATGGTTATCAGCATGTCGGGTTTCGTAACCGTTTCGCAAGCCCCACTTGTGCGATTCACCCCAGTCGACAGCATATTGAAGGTATTTATCATCCGGTTTAATTCTATACAATTCCATCAATCCTTCGTAATAAACCGCCCGTGTCCAAAGGTTACTCGGACGCTCTCTGTTGGTAATCACATTTACTCCTGGGTCCGGCCATTTCTTCATAAAGTAAATGTTGGTAAGTATCATTTTATCAAGCACCTCTTGCTTAGATGGTAGCTGCTGAGCTGAGGATTCAAACGATAACAGCAAAATAACACTAATCAGAAAGTTAATTTTTGTTCTCATTATTTATCTGGTTTTTGTTTCTTCTCCTAAATAATATGTGGTTACAGGCGACTGAAAATATCCCATTGACCGATGTACAACATCCGACCGATAAAGGGGATCCTGCATTAGACAAGTACGCCGGTCGGTTGCAGGAATGGTTGTCGAGTAAATTCTAAGTTCTCCCGGCATCACTGTAATGAGTTCCTCCCGCCAGTCGCCATACAGATCCGCCATCATCATAATGGATCCCTGAATTTGAGTCGATAAGGTATCCGTCGGGTACTTCACGATTGAAAGCCTGCGAGGCCCTCTTCTTCCAAAACCGGACCATTCGATGGACTCGCGAAGTTTATCGGCATCCCAAAATATCCAGTTCGTACATTGCGGCACCCCAAGATTACGTGCCAGGTAATCGCCCGTCGCCGACAGCATGTATTTGTCGTGAAGTCCGGCTTTTGAGTCTTCCGACGCAAAACATTCGAGCCCGGGGACATCAGGCATGATATCTGCAACCATTCCGTTTCCAACGTGGCGCGTATAATGGTCGATGTTCCATATTTGCTCGCCGTTAGCTGCATCGATCATAGAAACTCCGGTGGTATCTTGCCACACTTCATTGGCAAAAAATATTTCCATACCAGGGCGATTCGGGTCAATATCGGTAACAAAACATTTATCGGGATGTCCAACACCGGCAGAATACAAAAGCGTTCCATCGTCGTCAAGCACTGCTGATCCCAACACGATTTCATCACGTCCATCCTCATCCAAATCAACCGTGTGCAGGCTATGGGCACCCTGCGAACGAATCACCGGATTTTCCTCATCGCCATCCCAGCGCCATAGTTTTTCAAGTTTTTCTCCGTTCAATTGATAAGCGTCAACCATCATTAAACGGTAAGTTCCACGTGCTACAAGCAAACAAGGTGTTTTCCCATCGAGGTAAGCCATGCCCATTTGGTTGCGGTTATTCCGGTTGTAGCGGCCAAAACGTGGATTACGAGCGGGCCAGTCAACCCGGTCAATCTCTTCACCTGTCATTCCATCGAGTACCGAACAATACTCCGGTCCGTCAAAAACACGTCCGTCCTCATCCCTGTAATCCGGTTCTAAGGGTGCAGTTTTAACAGCAATTTCCGCTTTACCGTCGCCATTAAAATCGTACACAACAAATGGCGAATACCAGATGCCCAGTTCGATGTTCCAGCCCAGATCTTTACGCCATAAAAAAGTTCCGTCGCTTAAGTAGGCTTCCAGTTTAAAGGTATCGGGGCTTTTCCGCCAAACTCCCGGATCCACTCTACCACCCGGTTGCTTGATCACAAAATCATACTCGCCGTCGCCATTCAAATCACCAACGGCCACACGGTCGGTCCAATATTCTCCTTCAAAAGCAATGGATTTGTAAGGCAATTCTCCCATATCGAAAGGAACCACTTTTTCTGAAATTTTTTCTTCTCCATCACTGTTCAAACTGATGAAATATTTTGCTGACTCTGCATCCGAATTAAGCATGAAATCCGTCGTTTTTATGAGCGGTTCATCACTAAGTTTTCGAGCTTGTTGTCCTTCTTTTTCTTCATAAACATCGAAAGCTACATTTTCAGGATCAGTGGCCAACAATCGCCAACTTAAATAAACACCATCATTAACTTTAAAAGCCACCAACCCCCGATTAATATCTTCTGAAACACGCTGATCGGCCCAGCCATTAACTTTTGGTTTGGATGTATGATTAGGTTTCAAAACCTGATAATTATAAAGTCGTTCAGTCGGGTCCTGGGCATTTGAATTCAACGCTCCAAAAACTATTAAAATTGCAATTACAATACTCCAAAATTCTATGTTCTGAAGGTGGACACTCTCTTTTTTCTGCTGATTCTTTTTGAAAAAATTCATAGGATTAAAATAGTTTGTTCATTAAGTTATGGTGCAGGACTCGCTCTTTAATCTGTTTCGTTTGTGAAATCAGAAGGTGAAAAATTCAGGTTCGTTTCACAACACCTAGCTTCCGTCAGGTTTTAGTACATCGATAGCCGGACTGTCGGGCCAGAAAAAATTCTGCCAGTCGTCGGGATGATTCGGATCAAAATCAATCCAATCGCCCACGATAAAAGTACTGATTTCGTGGTTCATTTCAACAAGGCCCTGCACCACACATTTGGCCAGTTCGTATGCTCCGTATGGACTGAAATGTGTATTGTCGGCCAACGGCTGACCCTGGTTGGGATACGAATTAGCCGGATAATGCACAAAGGCTTTTTTTGAGTTTTCCACGCCTAAACTTTCGTAAAACTGCTTGCTCATCCGATTCAGATCAACCAGTGGTATATTTTCTTCACGAGCCAACTGGCGCATCGCCTCAGGATATTCTTCCAGCGTATTTACGATCTTTCCGTTTTCATCAAAATTGCGTCGGTTTGTTGAAGTCACCAGAATGGTCTTCCCACCTTTTTCTTTAGCTGACTTGATAAAATAACGCAACTCGTCCTGATAGGTAGTAAAAGGTTCAACGTGGTTCCCCCCCGGTTTCTGATCGTTGTGAGCAAATTCAATAAACAGGTAGTCGCCGGGTTTCATCAAACTCAAAATCTTTTTCAGGCGATTCTCGCGGCGAAAAGCTTTTAATGTTTCCCCCGATTCGGCATAATTGGCTACTACAATTTCAGGCTTTAGAAAGCGCGGAAACATTTGGCCCCACGATGCCCAGGGTTCGTATTCCTGGTCGACCACCGTTGAATTACCGGCCAGGTAAATCACGGGCAGATCGTTCGCTTCTTCAATTTGAAGTGATGAAATACAAGGTCTGGGTCCACCAAATTCCAGTGTAAGTTGATTGTCCCAGTTGAGATAAACCAGCTCACGGGATTTGCGCCGAACTTCGGTGCTATCGTTAATTTTTGGAGTTCGTACATCAACCACAATCGTTTTTTCAAGCACCTCACCTTTTTCAGTTTGAATATTTTCGAGCATTAAACGTCGTGATTCCGCTTTAACGGTCGTCGCCGAACTGCCTTCAGGATCACCCAGAGTCAGTGTAATTTTATAGCGGCCTTCGGGAAGTTTCACGGTAAAATAAAAAGGTTGATCACCGCTTATAAAGTCACCGGTTAATGCATCTTCATTTTTAGTAGTTACAGATTTGATTTTTCCATCATACAAAAATCCAAATTCACGATCGGGATTAAAAACTGTATTTTCATCCACAGCCAGGTATCCGGGTTCTGTTTTACCATTCCCGAAGTCAAATTTTAAGGGAAAAGTAATTTCTTTTGAATCAGAATAGTTTAGGCTGCTAATCAGCATCAGCAGCACGAGCAGAAATTTATTTATCGAACGACTAAATCTCATTATTTCTTTTGATTCTCTATGATTAATTCAAATACCTGCGCAGCGAACATGCCCGCAATGCTTTTATCTGTTCAGCTAATGTTTTTGCATTCAACTCAGCTCCTTTAGCATTGGTATGTGTATGATCGCCGGGGAAAAAAGTTTTTACTTTTTCGGGGCCCATTTTCTCGTATTTCTCAGCAATAACATTATTCAGATCTATAAAAAAAGCACCGTTTTGTTCTGCCGATTGTTTCGCCCATAATCCGTAACTGTCGTCAACACGCTGTACTTTACCCGCATCCCAGATATTGCGCGGAATCATGGAAAGTACAATTACCGAAACACCTTTTTCTTTTGCCTGAGTTATGTATTTCCCCATGTACCAACCATAGGAATGAACAGTTTCCGGGATCGTATCATTCCGTAAAATATCCTGCGTTTCGTCGCCCATACCTTTTAACGAACCCCGATATTTAGGTTGGTCGATATGCCCCCCGTCGTTATGTCCAAACTGGATTAACAGAAAATCACCGGCGTGCATTTTTTGCAACACCTCATCCCAAAGTCCTTCGTAATAATATGTGCGACTGCTTCTTCCGCCACGTGCTTTGTTGATCACTTCAATCCGGCTGGTATCCATAAACGCCCACAACTCACGCCCCCAGCCAACTATGCTGTCGTTTCCGTTGGCAACCGTTGAATCGCCAATGATAAAAACTTTCTTCTTTACAGGAAACTTAATCTTCGGATCATCGAGTAAATAATTCTTTAGCTTGCATTTGTCCAGTTCCTTTAATCCCTCGGCAATAAGCGATGCCGCCAGCACTGCTCCTTTTGCTGAAGTGTGTGTGTGATCGCGACTAAAAAACAATTTATCGGTCACATTTTCTTCACCCCGTTTTTCCATTTCCGAGGCCATCTTTTCATTCAGATCAATGAAAAAAGCACCTTCTTCTTCGGCTACTTTCCTGGCCCATCCGCCATAAGAATCCTTGTTGCGCGGCACCTGACCGTCATTCCAGTCATTTCTTGGAATAGGTGACATAACGATTGGAATGGCTCCTTTTTCTTTTGCCTCACGAATGTATTGCCGCATGTACCAGCCATAAGAATGTACGATCTCGTGTTTTCCGGTGAGCATGTTGTCAATCTCCTCGGTTTCCTCACCTGTTCCTTTTATAGTTCCACGCGCTCGTATCGTATCATTAACGGGGCCGGCATCATTGTGTCCAAACTGCATCAACACATAATCGCCGGGTTTAAGTTTATCCAGAACAGGCTGCCACAAACCTTTATCGCGATAAGTTCGGCTACTGGTACCTCCCAGCGCATGATTTTCAACACTTACTTTGCTCGTATCAAAATACTGAACCAGCGGATCGCCCCAGCCCCACAAACCATTGGCGCCGTCACCCTGTCCGTTCTTGACAGTTGAATCACCAATGGTATAAATGGTAATTTCATCTTCATTCTGTTGATTCTGACATCCTAAAAACAGCCCCAAAAGTACTACAAAGGCATATACTAACTTTTGTTTCATATCTATTAATCTTTTCCTCTATTTTACTGCAACAAGCCAAAATAAAAGTAGAGTGTTCGTTTTACCGGTTCTTCCATTACATTTAGTTTGCCTTCCGGTCCCAGGCTCCAGGTATTATTGCTGATTCCCATGGCCAGCTTCGTACCTACAGGAGGAATTCCATCGAGGAAAGAAATGTTACCCACCGGAAGTTGAGGGTAGTTTTCAGGACCTGAAATACCGTAGAAATCGAACAAGCGCAGAAATAAATCGGGTTCCTGTGCTACAACCGTGAACATTCCGTAAACGGTATTAAATTCAACCCACGAAACATCGCTGTAATAACCTTTGAACTGTGGATAATCCCAGGTATTTGTAGCCGGAAGTACATTGTTGTACAGCCGTTCAAAAACATCGAGTCGGCCTCCTTTCAGGCGGTTTTTCCAAACGTGCGACGGACCCTCGCCCAGCCATTTTGCACCAATTATATCCGACTCCGGAAAGTCGAAGCTGACGCCTGTAAAATACTGTTCACCTTCTACCTGGTACTCATAATCGAGTTGCAACCAGCCGCTACTGAACATGGTCCATTTTACAAATTTCAAATCGCCGTCAAACGAAAATTGCACTTCGGTTCCATCACCTTTTTCTGTAATAGTGATATCATTTAATGTCGATTCGCCACTCACCAAAACCGGTCCGTTGCTAAAAGGAATCGGTAGTCCAAAATCATTGAAAATCCGAAGAATGGTTCCGTTTTCTTTGTTGAAAACAACGGTTATCCCCGAGGCTTTCAGCGAAATGCTTGTTTCATCTTCTTTTACTTCCACATTTGAGCTGATATTCTCGTCACCCTCTTTGGCAATAATGGGCAGAATATTGTCTTCCTCTATTCCCTGCGCTTTAAGTTTTTTAAGTTGCTCCTCTTCCTCTGCCGAAAGCGTTTTTTCCACCAATCCGAGTACCTGGTTGGTGTTCTCGTTGGTTTTCCAACTCCAGCAGAAAATTTCTTCATCATAAGGATCAAATGCATGCAGGTATAGTGCATCATAGTTCTTGTAATTTTCGGGTAGTGTTAAATGAAGATTACCCTTCTGCCCCGGCAAAATATTCGGGCTATCCGTAGTTCCCTTTTTCATGATCTTGTGTCCGGCGCCACGTTGTTGCGGCCAGCTAAACGAAACCAGTTCCCAGGCAAATCGAATCTGATTCAGGTTGGTGAAATGGTAACGGTTTTCAAGCTCTATATTTCCATCGAAATCTTCAGGCAGCTTTTCCATGAAAATTTTTACCGGCGAATAAATTTCGCGCATAGCATAGACACTGCCCTCCTTTTCGCGGTGAGGTCCCAGGATTCCATCGGGTGCATTTACCCGGTTTACATCGATCCTGTTCCCCAGATCGGTGCGAACCAATCCTTCATCGGAGAATACCCATGTAAAACCACCTGCCGATCTTTCCGAACTCCAGAACAATTCCCAAAAATCGCTTAATCCGGCTGCTCCGCCACCATCGTCCTGCGCATGAAGAAACTCGGTTGGCATGTAAATCAGTCCTTCGTCGAGTATTTTTTGCGAACTGTAATACGTCTCGTAATGGTTGCAATCGATTCCGTTATAATCGTTTCCGGGGCGGTGATGTGCATGAATTACCGGGCGTTTCGACGGATCGTAAATGTCATAATCGTCGTCCAGTTCTTTGTTTGTTCCACCTTCGTTTCCGTTGCTCCAGAAAATAATGGAAGGATGGTTCACATCGCGGATCACCATTTCGCGAACCAGCTTTTCACCCGACTCGGTGTCGTAAGCATTTTGCCAACCGGCCAGTTCGTCGAGTACATATAAACCCAGCGAATCACAGTAATCAAGAAAACTCTGATCGGGAGGATAATGGGCGCAGCGAACAGCATTCATGTTCATTTCCTTCATCAACTTAACATCCTGAAGATCGAGGGCCGGATTTACACAGCGACCTGTTTCCGGCCAGAAAACATGCCGGTTGATTCCCTTCATTTTTATTTTTACACCATTCAGGTAAACTCCATCGCCCTCGTGAATTTCAATGGTTCGAAAACCAAATTTTTGATCAAGTTCGAAAACCGCTTCATCGTCATCCTGAAGACTAACTTTTACGGTGTAAAGATCAGGAGTTTCCGAGGTCCAGAGTTTAGGATCATCGACCCGGCACGACAAACGAACCAGCGAATCACCTTTATTTATTGTTGTTTCGCAGGATTGTACTGCATTTCCTGCAGCATCCATAATTTCAGCTACAACAGTTTTTTTATTGTCAATTCCCAAGGGGAAAATATCCATAACGAAGTTTCCGTCGGCACCGGCATTAATTGCAACACGATCGATGCTTTCCTTTGGCAACGCTTCCAGATATACCGGACGGAAAATTCCGCCAAATATCCAGTAATCGGCATATCGCTCAGCGCGGTTTACCGAATGATTTGCCGACCATTTATTCACGGTAACCTCAAGCATATTCTCTGCATTGTATTTCAGTTTATCAGAAATATCGTAACGAAAGCGGTAGAACGATCCCTGATGAATTGGTCCTACCGGCTGTCCGTTCACTTTCACCTCTGTATCTGTCATCGATCCTTCGAAAACAATAAAAACCGTTTTGTTTTTCCAGTTGCCGGGAACACTGAAATTGTGTTTATAAAGTCCGCTTTCATCCGAAAAACGATATTTTTTCCCGTAGGTTCGGTAGTTGCGGCCATAATCGTAGTTGCCATAGCCTTGTTGTTCCCAATGCGAAGGCACTTCGATTGTTGACCAGACTCCACTGTTTCGTCCACCCGTACAGTAAAAATCCCAGGTTTTGGTGTTTTCGTTATCCGTACCGGATAAATATTGAACCTGCTTTACTTCAGGCTGGGCATCGGTGCTAAAATTGAAAAAAGTAAATAACAGCACCGCAAGAATAGTTTGCATTCGAATCATAGTTAGGCTGATTTTGTTTTTTTAATTGATCTGTATTTTAAATGATTTTCCTTTTTTTTGAATAAGGACTTTTTTTTGATCGGCATTGAATTCCCAATCATCCGCTCCTGTTACATTTTCAGGCTTCTCATCGCGGCTCACAATAAAAGAATACACATGTTCTTTCTGACCTTTAATTTCAAAGGTTGCCCCGACATTAATTACCGAAACCTCAACCGGCGTTTGATAAAAACCATCTCCCAACGGTTCGTAATAACTCAGTGTGGCATTCTCCGCTTTTAAAATGTAAATATTCATTGTTTCTGAGAAATCGGTGGTATCGCCATTAGTAAGTGCTTGATTGGCTTCCGGGTTAACGGGAATGATCACTGCATCGGCATTTCTGTTAATGGCACCCATCTGTTGATCGAGGCTCAGTTCCTCTTGTTCTTGCGGTTGCGATTCACTTGTTTTTACAATTTCAGGTTGTTCAATATTTTCGCAGTCCTGCAATTCAATAGGCCGGCCTGTTTCCGTTTTCAACAAAACATTCTCCATGGTCCAGTTGCTGGCATAAGTCAGTTTTCCGCTTTCTTTAGCTTCAACAGAAACATCTTTCCAGTGAATATCGTGAATCGGTTTTTCGGGATAGGCATTGGCATAAAATGCGCGTTGTGCATTTTCCACTTTTATATTGCTCAAGCTAATATTTTTAAATTCCGGAATGCCTTTTTCTTCCGGTTCAACACGTTGACTTAACACCCGCCACCTGTCTTTTATTTCTTCTTCAGGAATATTAACCGGAATGGTGCAATAGCTGTACTCGGGATACCAGTTCAATTCAAAATGAAAAGGATTGGCCACGTCTTTCATTTTCATGTCGTGGAAAGAAATGTTTTCGATAACTCCACCACGAACTTTAGCCGATTTAAAACGGATGCCGATGTTGGTACCAATGGCTTCCAGACCGTAAACTTCGATATTTCGCATGCCACCTGATGTTTCGCTGCCAAGGGTAATTAATCCATGCCCAGCACGCGTAATACAGTTTCGATAAACAATGTTTTCGGCAGGCTGGTTTACGCGAAGTCCATCGGCGTCTTTCCCGGCTTTTATGCACAGGTTATCGTCGTTGCAGTCGATATCGCAATTTTCCACTAAGATATCTTTTGATGAATCGGTATCTATTCCATCGGAACTCGGACCGTGACCGCCAATGTTGTTGCGTACAACTACCCCGTCGACATGCACCCTGGTACTGTAAGTCAGCGAAACCGTCCAAAAACCGGCGCGTTTTACGGTAAAATCTTTCAGCAAAACATCTTCCGATTCCCAAATTACAACAGGCCGCACGCGCTCGCAATCGTAATCAACTGCCCAGCGAATTCCTTTTTCCTTGTATTCGCCCCACATTCCTCCGGTATATTTCGGATCGCCCCAAAACTTATCCCACCAGTATTTCCCGTTGCCGTCGATCACTCCTTTCCCGGTGATACGCACATTGCTTTCGTCGTAAACATTGATCAGTGCAGCCGGCCATTTCATTTCAATTCCGGCAATACGCGTCCATAACCGTGGATAATGATCGTTATCCTGAATGGCCTGAATGACCACTCCTTCTCCTATATTCAGTTCGACGTTTGATTTTACAAAAAGTGCTCCCGACAAATAAGTTCCTGTTGGAAAAATGACTTTACCACCACCGGCCTCAGCCGCTGCATCAATGGTTTTTTGAATGCCTTCTGTTGCCAGAGTTTTCTCGTCAGCAACAGCACCGTAGTCGGCTACATTAAATTCCTTATCGGGAACTTGTGCGAACGATTCATCATAAAAAATGCCTTCGAGTCTTTGAACCAACTGGCTTTCGTTTTCCTGTGTACAGGAAGCGAATAAAACCAACAGGAAAATAACGGGCAGCGAATAAAATACTTTTTTCATGCGTTTAATACGATTTTCTTTCATAAGCTTATTTTATGCCGAAACAAAGTTTCCTTCAGACAGCGGTCCGGCTAAAACTTCAATTTAGTCAGGTTTCAACGTTTTAAAATACCCAAAAACATTCAAATATCGGGTTTCTATTTTCAAAATCTAAACGAATATTCAATGATCTTAAAATTTAGTCAATTTATAGCACCACAAATCTTGCATTGTATAGTAACAAACAAAGCTTTTTTATATTTAGATGAAAAGAATTGGAATCATTGCTTGCGAAAGATGCATTTCTGACCGGATTTTTAAAAGAGCAGGATAGCCTCGAAACTACCTTTCGAAATCATTACCATATCAAAGTTGAAATTCAATCGAAACTGAATTTCTGAAAGAAATGGATATATTGCTGTCCGTTTTGAATAAAATGCTAAACAAATAAAATGCAATTACCTGTAACCGATCTTGTCGTTTTTATCATCATAACCGTTGGAAATGTAATTTTTGGTGCCAGCTTTTTTCTGCGCAACAGAACTTCGAGCCAGTTTACCATTGGAGGAGGCAAGATACCAGCGTGGGTAGTCGGGATGTCGATTTTTGCCACATTTGTCAGCAGTATAAGTTTTTTGGCCCTGCCGGGTAAAGCATACATGAGTAACTGGAATGCACTGGTTTTTAGTTTTGCCATTCCAATCGCCGCAATTTTGGCTTCAAAGTTCTTTGTTCCCTTGTATCGCGGTCTGGGAAGTGTTTCGGCATATAATTATCTTGAGGTTCGTTTTGGAGGCTGGGCACGGATTTATGCTTCGTTGTGTTACATTTTAACACAACTGATGCGCACCGGAGCTATTCTGCTTTTACTGGCTCTGCCACTCAACGCATTGTTTGGCTGGAATATAAAAACCATTATTATTGTTACCGGAATTGCAGTTACGGTGTATTCTATGATGGGCGGTATTCAGGCCGTTGTATGGACCGATGCCATACAGGGAATTATTTTGATCGTTGGTGCACTGATCTGTGCTGCCGTGCTTACTTTTTCGATGCCCGAAGGACCGACACAGGTTTTTGAAATTGCCGCGGCTAATAATAAGTTCAGTTTGGGAAGTTTTGGTGCCAGCCTTTCAGAGTCCACTTTTTGGGTGGTTCTGATTTACGGTTTGTTCATTAACCTGCAAAATTACGGCATCGACCAGAATTTTGTGCAGCGTTATATGACGACTAGTTCGGAGAAAAAAGCCAAGTCTTCTGCTTTATTTGGTGCATTGCTTTATCTACCGGTGTCGCTGGTTTTCTTTTACATCGGAACCGCGCTTTACTCTTATTATACTGCTCAACCCGAATTACTGCCAGCAGGCGTTGACGGTGATAAAGTGTTCCCATATTTTATAGTAAACGGTTTGCCAAAAGGATTAACGGGGTTACTGATCGCCTCAATCTTTGCCGCGGGAATGAGTACCGTATCAACCAGTATTAACAGCACGGCAACCATTGTTTTGTCGGATTACTACCAGAAATATTTCAATAAAAATGCCGACGACAAATCATCGATGAAAGTCCTATACATCGCGTCAGTGATTTTTGGAATTCTTGGCGTACTCATTTCACTTACACTTGTGGGTGTTGAAAGTGTACTAGATGCCTGGTGGTCGCTGGCATCGATTTTTAGCGGTGGAATGCTGGGATTATTTCTGCTTGCCTACCTTTCGAAAAAAGTACGGAATATTGACGCAGCAATCGGAGTAATAGTTGGCGTTCTTGTTATTGGCTGGATGAGTTTGTCACCGCTTTATTTTACCGAAGGCAAATGGCTCGAATTCAAAAGTCCGTTCCACAGCAACTTAACCATCGTTATCGGAACAATGACCATTTTTCTTGTTGGATTTATTTCCCTGAACCTTTTAAAAAAGAAACGGAAGACATAAACGATATTACGCTTTTTTAAGTGCTGCCAGAACCCGTTCCGGCGTCATGGCCATTTCCAAAAGCCGCGCTCCCGTTTGGTCGTAAATGGCGTTGGCGATAACCGCTCCCATGCAAACAATAGCCGGTTCGCCTCCACCTTGCGGCGATGTATGGCGTTCCAATATTTTAGTTTCCATTTCCGGGATCCACGAGAATCGCGGAATTTCGTAGGTGTCGAAATTTTTTGTTTTAACCTGACCACCTTCAAAATCAACTACTTCTTTTAAAGCGTACCCCAGTCCCATATTTATACAACCTTCCATTTGAATGGTGGCTCCCTGCGGATTCACACAAAATCCCATTTCCTGCGCCACCCAAACTTTTAGCACTTTTACTTCACCGGTTTCTTTATCTACATCAATTTTTGCAATGTGCGCCACATAGGTTCCCGCATCTGATCCGATGGCCACTCCATAACCACGTCTGCTTGAAGAAACGGCAGGTTTCCAGTCGGCCATTTCAGCAACGGCGTTCAGCACATCCAAAGCCCGCTGATCCGTCAGGTTTTTCAAACGAAATTCCACCGGATCAATTCCGGCTTTGGCAGCCATAATATCGACCTGTACTTCACGCGCAAAAGTATTGGTGCTGTTTCCCGGTCCACGCCATGCTCCTGTTGCGAAAGGATGAATTTCCGGAGCCCTCCAGCCACGACCGTACACCGTTCTTTTCTGGTGAGGAACATTGTACATGGTTTCCGCGCCGCGGTCGCCAGCATAGTAAACATGATAATCCCAGAATTTTATTTTCCCGGCATCATCAATTCCTGAATTGATTTGCACAACAGCCGCAGGCCGAAATGTATCGTAAAAAAATTCTTCTTCCCGGTTCCAGTCCACCATTACAGGCTTACCCGTAAGCTTAACCAGCCGGGCTGCTTCAACCGCCTGCTGATGTGCCGATTTCCCACCGAAGCCACCTCCAAGATAAGGTGGTTTCACTCGCACTTTTTCCTCATCCATTCCAAGGATTCGGGCAATATTGCTTTGTGCCGGAAAAGGTGTTTGCGTGCCTGCGTATACCGTCATTTTATCGCCGTCAAAATATGCCATCGCAGTGTGCGGTTCCATTGGAGAATGTGCCACATATCCATCATGAAATTCGTTTTCAAAAATTGTTTCAGACTCATTTTTACCGGAATCCAGATTTCCTTCATCTATATTTACATTCCCATCGGGAGCCTGATCGAGCAGGTAGAAAAACACATTTGAATTATTTACTTCCTTCTCGTCTTCCACTTCAAAATCGGCTTTAAAAAGCCAACGGGCCTTTTCTGCCATTTCCGGATCTTTGTGCAATGCAGCTACCAGATCATCGTCTTCAATAATCTGCACACCTTCCACTTTCTCGGCTTCAGAAGTATCAACAGAAACCAGTTTTGCTGCATGCGATGGTGGCCGAAGAATACGTGCATAAACCATTCCCGGCATGCGCAAATCGCCTGAATATTGGGCTTTCCCGGTCACCTTTTCTACGCTGTCGATGCGCATTTTGGGCGTACCCATTATTTTGTATTTCGAGTAGTCTTTAACTTTAGCATCTTTTTCCAGCACATGAACGATCTTCTTTCCATCGGTCAGCCGCTGATAACTTATACTTTCCGTTTTATTATTTCGGTTATAAACTATTCCTTCACTCACTTCCAGGTCAGCAACATCAACACCCAGTTCTTCTGAAGCCATTTCTAAAAGTACGGTTCGTGCTTTGGCGGCAGCGGCCAGCATCGATGGCCCGAACATCCGGGTAGTCAATGAACCAAAGGTTCCCATGTCCCAGGGACAAAGATCGGTATCACCCATAACCATCTCAACGCTTTCGAATGCCACATCCAATTCATCGGCCAGCATCATGGCCAGGCCGGTATTCGCTCCCTGCCCCATTTCAATTTTTCCGGTGTAACAGGAAACCTTGCCATCTTCGTGTATCCGCAGAAAGGCATTAAAATCATCGGGTAACTGACGCCGTTGTTCACCTTCACCAGCCAAAGCATCCATTACTGCACCGGAGTGGAAGAATACAAAAAGTCCGCCTCCCAAAAGTCGGATAAAATCGCGTCGTTTAACTCCAAATGACGAATTACCTTCATTTATAAATTCCTGATATTCTTTTAATTCATCCATGATTTACGTTTTTAAGATTGCGCTACCGATTTAACTCCCTGAATTTTTCATGGCTGAAGCGGCATCTTCAATAGCATCGAGAATTCGATTATGAGCCCCACAACGACAGAGATTATCTTCCATGCCAAGAATAATGTCTTCGCGCGTCGGATTGGGCATACCATTCAGCAGTCCAACTGCATTCATGATCATTCCGGACGTACAATAACCGCATTGCAGTGCATCGTGATCGACAAAAGCCTGTTGCACCGGATGTAGTTTATCGCCATCGGCCAGTCCTTCGATGGTCACCACACTTTTACCGGCCACTTCTCCAATGGTAGTAGCGCATGATCGTGTGGCTGTATCGTCGATCAGTACCGTACAGGCACCGCAGTAACCTTTGCCACAACCATATTTTGTGCCTGTAAGATCAAAATGCGTTCGAAGTACCCAAAGCAAGATTTTCGATTCTTCCATTTCAACCGAAACCTGCTTTCCGTTTAACGTGAATGTGATTTTTTCTTGCATGATTAGCTCTAATTTGAATTCAGTAAAAACCGGTAATGAATCACACACAAATGTGTTGTTCGTCAAAACCGAACCGGTTATATCTTACTAAATTAAAAAGAAAAACCTGATTTTCCCACTATAAAGGAAAACCAGGTTTCTATTTATGCTTCGTTTATTCTGAAATTATTCCGACGTTCCGCTTACAAAGCAAATGAAGTTGTTTTTTGCCCCGTCCTTCAGGTCGAAGATAATTACAAAAGTTTTAAGGCTTGCTCTGCCAGGCCATCTCCGGTGATACCATATTGTTCAAAAATTTCAATTTGTGAACCGGTAGCCGTATCCTCGTCAGGAATCCCAACAATCCGGAACGGTTTTGCCATCCCGCTTTGCAGCAACAAGGAAGCACAGGCTTCACCCAGTCCTCCGTGAATGCTGTGTTCTTCCACCGTGATTACAGCTTTGCATTTTTGAGCAGCTTTCAGCACGGCATTTTCATCCAGAGGTTTTACGGTATGCATACTGATCACCTCAGCACTTATTCCTTGTTCGTTTAGTTTTTGGGCAGCTTCATAAGCCGGGAGGACTGTTTCACCACAGGCGATAAAAGCCACATCGCTACCTTCACAAATGGTGCTTGCTGTACCAATTGTGAAAGATTGCGCCAACCTTGGTAAAAATGGCATTGCTTTTTTCCCAAATTTAATGAATACGGGTTTTGTTGCTATCGATGCTGCAATTATCGTCTGCTCGGTTTCAAAATTGTCAGCCGGAACAACAATGTCTACATTATTAATAGCCCGAAGAACAGCCACATCATGAATAGAATGATGGGTTGATCCCAATGCCCCGTAACTCACTCCTGCACTAATACCAACCAGTACAACCGGGAAATCGGAATAGGCGACGTCGTTTTTAATTTGTTCCAATGAACGGGCGGTTAAGAAACATGCCGGCGATACGGCAAAAACCTTTTTACCGGCCGATGATAATCCGGCTGCCACCCCAACCAGATCCTGTTCGGCTATACCAACTTCCACAATCTGATCGGGCAGTTTTTCGGCAAAAGGAACCAGTTTTCCCGATCCACGGGAATCGCTGGTAACGGCCATAATATCCCTGTCTTTTTCAGCAAGACTGATCATTGTTTCTGAAAAAACCTCAAGATTGGCTTTCCCTTTTTTTAAGGCTTTATTGCTATCTTTTTTATCAACTGATATTGTCATGTTTATCTCTTTATATTCGCTCGCGCTAAACTTTCTGTGCCGAAAGTCGCTCTAACTCTTCATTCAGTTCTTTCATTGCCAACTCATATTGCTCATCTGACGGTACGCCGTGGTGCCATTTCTTAACGTGCTCCATAAAACTCACGCCTTTCCCTTTAACAGTGTTTGCAATCACAAAAGTCGGTTTACCTTTTACCTCCGACACAGCATGAAATGTTTTTCGCAGATCGGCGATGTTGTTTCCATCCACTTCAACAACATGCCATCCAAAGGCCCTGAATTTCTCATCGATCGGGTACGGACTGTTCACTTCGCGGTTGGTACCTGTAATTTGCAGGGTATTATGATCGAGAATCGCCACCAGGTTATCCAGTTTATAATGTGAAGCCATCATGGCAGCCTCCCAATTCGAGCCTTCAGCTAGTTCTCCGTCGCCCAGAAGGGTAAAAACTTTATAAGGTGCTTTATCTTTCTTAGCTGCCAAAGCAATTCCTGCACTTATGGGCAATCCGTGCCCCAGTGCTCCAGTATTGAACTCGATACCATTCACCTTGCGTGTTGGGTGTCCAACATATTTCGATCCGCCTTTACACAAGGTTTCCAGGTCCGATTCGGGGTAAAATCCCTGATCGGCCAAAACCACGTACAAAGCTTCCACCGAGTGTCCCTTGCTTTGAATGTAGCGGTTGCGGTTTTTGTCACCGAAACTTTCAGGTGTTACATCAAGCACATCGTTATACAAAACATTCAGAATATCGGTACAAGACAAGCTTCCCCCGGTATGACCGGCTTTGGCTATTTTAATGTATTTCAGTAAAGCCAAACGGTACTTTACCGATTTTATCTGAAGTTCTTTATCTGTGAACTTTTTCATTTCTAAATTTTTTCTCTCAGAATTTAGAAGCTACAAGTTTCAAGCTCCAAGTCTGAACTTTAAACTTTATTCATGTTTGTAAACGTCCCAACCCAGGTAATTTCCAATCGCTTCTTCCAGAATTTCAGAGACATGACCGCGTACCATCGCAACGTGATGTTCGTAGCCGTTTTTGCACATGTATTTCATCAGGTTTTGCAAGTTTGGAATTTCGCAAACTGCAATTCCTCCATCCATTCCATACGGATCGTCGGTCATTTTTCCTTCGCCGAGGTAAGATTTTACCAGGCCTTTGTCATCGTCGGTTGAAATGCGGAAATAAGTCATTTTACCTGCAGCGACTTTTCCTTTTACCGCGCCAAAAGTGTCTTCGCTTCCAAGTACTGTTCCCAATACATCTAGACTACCAATTTCAATTTCGTTTTCGAAGAATGATTTCGGATAGTTACTGCAGTGTGTGCAAACCACTTTATCGCGATCTTCGCCAAAGTTGTTGTTCCAGTCGAGAATAGCCGAAGGAGTTTGGGCGGCAAGTGCCAGCGCATACATCGAAATTGTTCCGGCAACATCCACCTCACAGGCCGACGGCATGAATTTCTCGCCCATCATACTCATGGTTACACAGGCAGCACAGCCAAAATTCTTCTCGATGGATTCCCAACATTGCAGCGCCGAAATATCGATATCATTTTCTTTGATCCAGTTTTCAACGGCCAATCCAAAACGTGCTTGTCTGTAGATCTGTCCACGATGTAAAATATCGCAGCTTCCGTAATTTTCAATCGATTCCACCATTTTTGCTACTTCCGGCGATTTTTCGTCGATCTTTTCAGCAGCAGCCAAAATTTCCGACATATCAACAGGAACGATGGTTATGCCATATTTCTGCAGCAGTTTTTCGCTGAAGCGCATGGTTTGGAATCCGATCGGACGTGTTCCGATAGCACCAACACGCAGGTTTGTAAATCCTTTTACCACCCGGCAGATTCCGGCAAACTTGTAAATATCTTTTGTGAATTCAGCGCTATCGAGGCTGTAAGTATGGTAAACGGTATCGGTGAATTTGATTCCATACTGGTAGAAATTATTACAAACAGACAACTTTCCGCAGAATGCATCTCGACGACTTTTAACATCTACTTTGTCGTTTTCATCGTCAACTGCAACTACGAGCACCGGTACCTTTAAACCCGATAACTGTATCGAATTCACAACACCCAATTCGTCGCCAAAATTGGGAAGTACTACAATAATTCCGTCAATTTTATCTGCATGTTGTTTAAAGTAAGCGCCGCATTTTTTGGCGTCGTTGTAACCTTCGATATTTCCGGTTGGTGTTTCGCTTTCAGGCAAAATAACCGTATTAAAATCCATCGATGCGAGTTTATCCAACACCTTTTTCCGTGCATCAACAGCCAGTTGAAAATTGAAAATGTTTCGTGTGGCAATGATAACCCCAAATGATACTTCTAAATTTTTCATCCTATTGTATTTTTTAGTTTATAATCTTGATTTGTTTACTGCTTTTTTCCATCCCTCGTAGAGCTCTTCGGTTTTGTTTTCACCCATCTCAGGTTGAAATGTACGATCGGTTGAGCGCAGTGATTTTATATCTTCGAGGTCTTTCCAGAAACCTGTTGCGAGCCCGGCCATAAAAGTGGCGCCGAGGGCAGAGATCTCTTCGATATTTGCACGCTCCACTTTTCCCTGCAGCATGTCGGCCTGAAACTGCATCAGAAAGTTGTTTCGTGTCGGACCACCGTCAACCCGCAATTCTTTTAACTGCACCGAAGCTCCCGATCCCATCAGATCGGTGAGATCTTTAATCTGGTAGGCAATACTTTCGAGCGCTGCCCGAACAACATGGGCTTTTCTGGAATTACGCGACATGCCAATGATGCAGGCACGTGCTTCGTTATCCCAGTAGGGTGCCCCGAGCCCAACAAAAGCAGGTACCAGATATACGCCTTCGTTTCCATCAACCGATGTTGCCAAAACTTCTGTTTCCGCGGCATCGTTAATTATTTGTAACTCGTTCTTTAGCCAGTTTAAGGTATCACCGGTGGCATGTATATTTCCTTCAAAAACATAATCTATGCTTTTGGCTCGACCAAAACCAATGGAAGTTACCAATCCTTTTGGCGCTGTCAGAGGCTCGTTACCGATGTTCATCATCACCGACGACCCCGTTCCGTATGTGGCTTTCCCCAAACCGGGTTCAAAGCAATTTTGCCCGAACAAAGCTGCATGTGAATCACCAAGCAGACCGGCAATTGGAAGCGGTTCATCAAAAATCAATTCAGGATCGGTTGTTCCAAAAATTTCGTCACTAAACCTAACTTCCGGAAACATTGACATTTGCAGGTCGCAAAGTTCCGCAAGTTCCTTGTCCCAATCCAGTGTGTGAATATTAAAAATCATGGTTCTGCATGCGTTGGAATAGTCGGTGGCATGCACTTTCCCGCCACTGAGTTTATAAAGCAGCCAACTATCGATGGTACCTAACAGGAGGTCGCCCCTTGCTGCTTTTTCTTTTAAGCCGGAAACGTTGTTCATCATCCAGCTCAATTTACTGGCCGAGAAATACGGATCAATGATCAGACCGGTTTTATCCTGAACAAAGCCTTCCAGTTTCTTTGCTTTTAATTCGTTACAAAACTCAACGCCACGCTGACATTGCCAAACGGCGGCATTGGCTACCGGCACACCTGTGTTTTTATCCCAGATCACCGAAGTTTCACGCTGATTGGTAATCGCGATATTTTCGATCTCTTTCGGGTCGACTTTCGCTTCACTGACCACACGATTCATAACCGCAATGGTGTTGTTGAAGATCTCGATGGCATCGTGTTCCACAAATCCGGCCTGCGGATAAAACTGTTTATGCGGTATACTTACCCGGTGCAACAGCCTGGCATGCTTATTAAAAAGCATGGCTTTTGTTGCTGAAGTACTCTGATCGATAGCCAGTATGTATTTTTTTTCGGAATTCATTCTGAATTTAGTAATAGTTCAAGATGCAGACTTTCGTTTATTTTCGTTTTCAAATATAAAAGAAAACAAACGAAAACAAATCAACTTAATTTATTCTCAACGAACAATTAAAGATAGGTTCACAAAAACAAAAAAGATGCTTATTAATTTACGGATTTTTAAGCTGAAATATGGAATCTAAGCAATAATAAGTTTGACATCGTGACGCTGAAACAGCTCTTTAAAATCAGCTTCAATGTTTGAATCGGTGATCAAAAAGTCGATCAGGGATAAGGCTCCCAAACTGGCAAACGAACTTTTTCCAATTTTGGACGAATCGGCAGCCAGGTATACTACATCAGCCGATTCAATCATAGCACGTTTCACCACGATGTCGCTGATACTGGGATAAGTCAATCCCGATTTCAATGTAATTCCGGCCGTGGCCAGAAACAGTTTATCCACATGTAATCCTTCCAGCGAATCGGCGGCTTTTTGGCCGGTTAATGAAAGTGTTGGGGCTTTAAATTCGCCACCTGTAAGAATGAGATTTATTTCAGGATCGGCACCTAAAATCAGGGCAATATTCAGTGCATTGGTGATCACCGTCAGATTTTTAAAGCCGGAGATTTGCTTCGCAATTTCAGTAACAGTAGAGCCCGAATCCAGGATAATGGTGTCACCGTCGTTGATCAAAGCAACGGCTTTTCTTGCAATGGCTTCTTTTTCCGACATGTGCTCCTTGCTCAGCAGTTCGATATTGCGTACACTCATTCCAATATCCTTAAGATGCGCGCCGCCGTGCTCGCGCACAATCAATCCCTCTTCTTCCAGCTTTTCGAGATCCTGCCGAATGGTAACTTCAGTAACTTTAAAAATCCGGCTAAGGTTGAGCACTTTTGCATTTCCATCCTCTCGAATGAGTTCAAATATTTTTTGACGACGTTGCTTTGGCAGCATAGCTGGTGTTATAATTATTCGGATTGTAAAGATACACGTTGAGAGAATTTGAGCAAACTCACAAAAATAAAAAAGCCGGTATCACCAAAACGATGATACCGGCTGCTTTCTTTAAACTTTGTATGAACTTATTTGAGTGAAACTTTCTTTGTCAGTTTAATATCTCCGGCTGAAGCGCCAACCAATAGTTCGATGTCGCAGAGATCATCTTCCCAACTGTGGGTCTCTTCGTTCCAATAGCGTAAGCTTTGAACCGGAATTTCAAGCGAAATTGTTTTTGCTTCGCCCTGGTTCAGTGCAGTACGCGAAAAAGCTTTCAATTCTTTAAACGGCCATTCTACCGAAGGATTGATGCGGTGAATGTACACCTGAGGAACCTCGTCGGCAGCTACTGAGCCGCTGTTTTTCAAATTAAATGATACTGTAATTTTATCATCTGCACCATATTCTTCCTGATCGGTATTCAGCGCTGAATATTCAAAAATGCTGTACGTTAATCCGTGGCCAAAGGGATACATTACCGGTATTTGTTTGGTATCGAACCAGCGATAACCCACCAGCATATCTTCACTGTAATAACCTTTATTCGGATCGTTTTTATTGTCGCCCGTATTTTCTCCCGTAATGTCGCTATCGGTTTCTTCAACCAGCCCAACAAACACATCGCCTTTTTTCTGGCCCCGTGGATAATTGTCCAGTGCATATGCCGGTGAATCTTCGAGTTTTTTAGGAAGTGTAAAAGGCAAACGTCCACTTGGAGAAATGTTTCCTACCAAAATATCGGCCAGGGCATTTCCGCCTTCGGAGCCGTTAAACCAGGACAAAACCAGAGCTTTTGAGTTGGGCTGTACCACATTCAAGTCATTCGGAGCACCACTCACCAAAACAGTAATAATATTGGGATTAACAGCTGCAATTTTCTGAATAAGGCCATCCTGATCCGATGGAAGAAAAATATTCTCGCGGTCATTGGCTTCCGTTTCAACGGCACGGTTATCGCCACCAATAAACAGCACCATTTCGGCTTTTTTCGCCACGGCAACAGCTTCAGCATTTAGCTTTTTATTCAGAATTGCTTTCTCTCGTTCCTCTTTGTCAACCTCTTCCTGAGGTTTATTTCCAAAAATTCGTGCATAATCGAGCAAAACAGGAACATATCCCTGCGCATAAATAAGCTCGGCCTGATCGCCAATTCTGGATTTGAGTCCTTCAAGGGGCGAAACTTCATAGAGCGTTTTTACCCCGGCTCCAATTCCACCGGTAGCCATTCCTCGAACCGCATTGTCACCAATTACAGCAATCACCGGTTTATTTTCTGTTTTGATTGGCAGGATTCCGTCGTTTTTTAAAAGCACAATAGATTTTGTGGCGACCTCGTATGCAATTTTTTGTTGTGCAGGTTGTGAGGTCATGATTTGATTGGCCTCATCTTCCGGAACGGGCTTGATCGCTTTTCTTACACGTAAGATCTCAAGTACCCGTTGATTGATCACATCTTCAGAAACAGCACCTGCTTTTACCGAGTCGAGCAGTGCCTGCCCGAGGTACGTTCCTTCGGGCATTTCAACATTAAGGCCATGTTCTACCGATTCAACCGTCGAATGAGTTCCGCCCCAATCGGAAACGACCAGACCGGCAAAACCCCATTCATCGCGCAATATTTTATTTAAGAGCATATCGTTTTCAGCACACCACCAGCCATTTACCTTGTTGTAAGCCGACATCACTCCGTATGCATCAGCTTCCTGAACGGCCGCTTTGAAAGGCGGCAAATAGATCTCTCGCATGGTACGTTCATCAACAATTACATCCACTGTTCCCCGGTTATTTTCCTGGTTATTTAGCGCAAAATGCTTTAAACAAACGGCTGCATCGTTATCCTGAACTCCGTGGGAATATCCTACGGAAAGTCGTGAACTGAGGTACGGATCTTCGCTGAGGTATTCGTAGGTGCGTCCACCGGTAGGAATTCGCTGAATATTTATAGCCGGTCCCAGGATCATGTCTTTACCGCGAATTCTTGCTTCGCGGGCCATTCCTGTTCCGAACTTGTAGGCAATTTCAGGACTCCAGGTAGCTGCCAGCGCCGAGCCTGTTGGAAAAAAGGTTGCACTGTCATTTGTCCATCCAAGCGGTGCCCAACTGTGAGGCTGGAGCTCTTCGCGAATACCAAATGGACCATCGGCATATTTCATGTCAGCAATTCCGAGTCGTTCAACACCTGCTGAAGAGAACATGGTATTTCCATGCAACATATTGACTTTTTCTTCCAGGTTCATCTGTTTGATTAATCCGTCAATTTCGGCATCGTATTGCAATAATGATGATGTAAAAGATTTTTCTTTTTTACTTTGCTGTATACATCCGAAAAACAGGAATGTAAGGATGACTGCGGTCAATAATCTGTAGCTCATGGTCGATTGTAATTTTTATTTGTTTAGTTTTTTGTGATTTGGAAACGTTCAATGCTTTAACCTGCAACACATTGAAAGCTCCTTCAACATAAATCAGATTCAAAAATAACACTTACTTTGTAAAAAGTACAATTAGAAACAAGAATCTTTCCCGGTTACCCTGATTTGTAGTCTGTCTTATTAAGAATCAAACCAAATATTTTTGAAAGTGACGGTGCAATTATTTCGAACAATAGGAGAACAATATTAAATTTGGATTTATGAATTCAAAAAACGATTATATTCTCTGTTTTGGCGAAGTACTTTGGGATCGCCTGCCAACGGGTGCAAAACCGGGCGGAGCTCCTATGAATGTGGCGCTGCATTTGCGTGCAGCCGGTCTGAATGTGAGCTTCGCAAGTTGTGTTGGACAAGATGAACCGGGAGATCGCCTTCGTGATTTTTTGCAAAATTCGGGCTTGAAAACCAATTTGATCCAGGTTGACAAAACCCTGCCAACCAGCGAAGTTTTGGTAAAACTCGATGAAAATAGAAATGCCTCTTATGAAATCTGTGAGCCTGTGGCCTGGGACAATATTTCCCTTGATAACTCCTTGCTTCAAGAAGCTCAAAATTCCGGATTACTAGTTTATGGTTCGCTGGCATCGAGAAACAAAACTACCCGCGAAACTTTGTTGCAATTACTGGAAACCGATGCCACAAAACTAATCGATGTAAACCTTAGAGCCCCTTTCGATAAACAGGAAGTTGTTGAACTTCTGTTGTCGAAATCCGACATTGTTAAACTAAATGATGATGAACTTGATATTATTGCCCGGTGGTATAATCTATCGACAAAGGATGAAGAACAAAAAGTAAAATGGATGGTCAAACAATACGGAATAAAGATGCTGTGTGTTACCAAAGGCGCAAATGGTGCATTGCTGTGCAGCGATAATGAGTTCTTCCATCATCCGGGATATAAAGTCCACACCATCGACACAGTTGGTGCCGGCGATGCATTTCTTTCAGGTTTAATAACTGCCCTGTTAAAAAAACAATCACCCGGCTCTGCATTAAACCTGGCTTGCGCTACAGGAGCCTTTGTTGCCTCTAAAGCCGGAGCTACGCCTAAATATAACTGGCAGGAAATTCAAGAAATTATAAACCAGAAGTAATTATTGTACAATACATTGCATCAAGATTACACTAAAATCGGGCTCAATAATTAAATCTCATCAGAAGCAAATCCCCTTCCCCGGTAGCATTGCTCAATCATATAGCAATTAATCGGACAAATAATTCTTTTTTTATATTTTTTTTTGTAAATTGTGGTTTGAAACAAAAATGATAAATCTTAAGGGGTAGAACTCTGTATCTTGATTGGTTTTGTGTTTAGGGGTTTGTAAATTATCAATCATCTTCAAAAAGCGTCCATAGGTTCTACCCTTTTTTCTTTGCTTAATTTTCAACAAAAAATAAAATTTCCTCCATGTATAATTCATTCATAAGAAAGTATGAAGAGGAGATAGTTGAAGTGGATTAAACATTTCAACCCAAGGTTAATTTTGGACAGATTTTTATGAAAAGAATATTAGATCAGGAGAAATCAAAATAATAACTGTAGCACCAGTAATGTGTTCATTGAGTTTGTTAAACTAAGAACGATTGCCTCTATTTGCAGGATTTTAAAAAAAGAGGCAATTGGTGGAAAAAGACAATTTGAGGTACGATGTGATTACAAAAAGTCACTGGTTACCAATCCTAAAAAATTTATAAGTGCTGTAACTAAAAAGGCTACCAGTATTAACAACAAAAAGTAAAAATCAACCAATAACAAATGTTCACCCACCCAGGTGAGGTAATCAGTAAAATACGAGGCTTCCATATCTTTTTGTTTTTAAGTGACTTATTCAAGTTACGAAAAAACAACTTTAAATACTAGCAGGTATTTATATATTTTATTCCCAATCATTAAGAATGTTTACAGGAAAGAGCTTACTCTCTGCAATCAAAGTGTCTAAAGTCGAGCAAATGATTTATTGGAATTTACAAGATCTATTATGATGCTGAAAGCTTTTCTGATATGGATTCTCCACTTAAATAACCATCTTTTAACCGAACAATACGGTTTCCGTATTTTGCATTTTCTTCAGAGTGCGTTACCTGGATGATTGTCATTCCTTCGTCATTCAAATTTTTCAGGAGTGCCATAATCATTTGTCCCTGCTCACTGTGCAGGTTTCCGGTGGGTTCGTCGGCCAGTAAAAGTTTCGGACTACCAACAATTGCACGTGCAATGGCCACCAGTTGTTGCTGACCACCCGACAACTGACTCGGGAAAAGGTCTTTTTTGGCTACAATATTAAAACGGTCGAGCATATCGGCAACCATGGCTTTGCGCTCTTTTCCTTTCACCCCACGATACACTAATGGCGTTTCGATGTTTTCGTACACGTTCATTTCTTCAATCAGGTGAAAAGCCTGAAATATAAAACCGATATGACTGCGATGATATTGCACCTTCTGTTTTTCTTTGAGTTGGTTGGCCGGTTGACCCAGGAAGTGGTATTCTCCTTCACTCGGTTCATCCAGAAAACCGATGATATTCAGCAAGGTTGATTTACCGGCACCACTGGGGCCCATTACCGAAACAAATTCGCCTTGTTCAATATCAAGGTTCACTCCTTTTAATACAAAGGTTCGCTGGAACTTTGCATCGTAGTATTTGTCGATGTTTTTTAGTTGTATCATAAAACTAGCTTTGAGCAGAGAGCAACAAGCTACTAGCCCTCCTTCTATTCATATTTCTTATTTTCAATCTTAACTTTTCAATTCAATCCTAAATCCACTAGAAGGGACTTCAAGACAGTACCTAATCATTTTCAAAACATTCATTACTCATATCTGAGTGCTTCAACCGGATTTAACAGTGATGCTTTTAATGCCTGGTATCCACTTGACACTAAAGTTACAATAACTGAAATTCCCAACACCAGCAGCAAATCAAAAACTGTAAATTGATACTTAAAATGGCCGGGAGTTACGTTTTTTAGGAAGTTGGCAAGTGGGTAGACAATAATATTTGCTGCCACAACAAGAATAATAAACTGCCGGGTAATAAGCGGCAATATTTGCACCGCTTGCGCTCCCTGAACTTTGCGAATTCCGATTTCCTTTACACGACGTTGAGACGCAAAAACGACCAACCCGAACAATCCCATTGCAGCGATCACAACTGCCATAATGGTAAAAAAGGCAAATGTATTTTTAGCGCTGGTCCAAATTTGCAACGCCAGCCGATAGGTTCCCACATCATACCCGTTTACTTCAAAAAGAATGTTTGGGAAAGCCTCGTTTAAAACCGAGTTGATATGCTCAAGGCTGCTTGTCATTGTATTTGAATTCACCTTAAAAGTGAGATCGTTGTTGCTTGCAAAGCCTTCATTGCGATACAACATTACATAAGGAATTATTGGATTATGTACATCGTCGCTGTTAAAGTCTTTTATTACTCCGATTACCGTAAAATGACCACCATTCATTTCGAGCCACTTGCCTATTGGTTCGTCCCAGCCAAATTGTTTTACTGCAGTTTCGTTGATCAAACATGTCTTGGTCTCGGCAGAATAGTTGGTTGAAAAGTTGCGCCCTTTCACCAAAGTCATACTCATGGTATTCAGGTAGTTTTCGTCAGCCTGATTCCATCTAGCATAAGCGTGATCGTCGGTCGGGCCATCTTCGTATTGAACACGCGCCCCCCAATTTGAATGTAGCGGCGAATTAATCGATATGGACATGTTCTCGATTCCGGGATTTTCAAGAATCCGCTCGCGAACCTGCCGGTACGAAACCGTGGTATTAACACTCGGTAACTTACAATACAACAGGTTCTCTTTTGTGTAGCCAAGATCTTTGTTTTTCAGAAATGTAACCTGTTTGTACATCCAGACACTTGAGGTTAACAGCACAACAGAAAGTATAAACTGAAGATAAACCATAGCAGTTAATCCACGTACTTTCCCTTTGTTAAAAGAACCTCTACCTTTTAACACATTTACGGGCTTTAAACGCGAAATAAATAAGGCAGGGTAGCTTCCACCTATAAATCCGGTTACTACAACCGTTGCCAATAAAAACAGCACAAACAAAGGATTTTGCAGCAACTGAAGATCGATGTTTCGGTTTACAACGGTATTAAATAACGGCAGTAAAAGGTAGGCCAGAAACACAGCAAATGCCAGTGAAATAAGAGCAATTAAAATCGCCTCGGTAAGAAACTGCACCCGTAGAATGTTCCGGTTGCTACCCGACACTTTGCGAATACCAATTTCAACAGCCCGCATGGTAGAAAACGATGTGGTAAGATTCATAAAACTTACGCAGGCCAACAAAAGCGTTAAAATACCAATGAATGAGAAAAAGTAAATGATCGAACCACGATCATCGCGCACATATTCTTTCAAATGTAAGTTGCTTAATGGTTGCAAATATGCGAGCCGTTTCGATTCTTTATCGTATCGCATAATCACATCTTCTATTTTCTCATTCACAGTGCCAGCCGAAACACCGGATTTTAACAGCACAAAAATTTCGAACGAACTATTGTACCAGTTATCGTTGTAATTTTTTAACAGGTTAGCATTCGATCGAAAATAGGTGGCTGCAAGTGACGACTGCTCAGGAATATCCTGCATAATCCCGGTAACATGAAGTTCCTGTTTTTCTTCATCCAGAATAATTTTGCCCATCGCATCCTGACCGGGAAAATATCGTTCGGCCATCGTTTCACTCAGTACGATTGAATTGGGATCATCGAGCACATCCGCCTTATTTCCCCGAATCAACTTAAACGAGAAAAAATCAAAAATTTCAGAGGGCACAATCAGTCCTGTTTGTTCCTTAAAAACGCGCTCCTCATCGGGCGATAAATACTCGTTCCATATTTCGTTGGTAGCGATGGCATTCTCAACTTCAGGAACATTATCGCGGATGTATTTTGCCATCGGAACAACGGTTTGCCCGCTTTCATCTACTCTGTCGTTTATTTTATAGGATTGAACACGATAAATCCGGTCGAAATTGACGTTGAACTTATCGTAGTCCTTTTCGTACTGAACATAGCGTGCCACCAAAATAAAAGCTGCCAGTCCAACCGATAGGCACAAAATCTGAATAGCAGAAAGTGTTTTCCGTCTTCTGATATTTCGCCAGGCTATTAATATAAAATGTTTAATCATGGTCTTTATTTCTGTTTTCAGCTTACTCGTATCTTAAAGACTCAACCGGGTTTCGTGTGGCCGCCCGCCAGCTGTGCCAGGTTACTGTTATCAGTGCAATTAACAAAGCCAATACTCCTGCCAGTGCAAAAATCCACCAACTCATATTGGTTTTGTAGGCAAAGTTTTCGAGCCACTTGTTCATGGCATAAAATGCAAGTGGAGTTGCAATAACAAATGCAAAACCCACCCATTTTACAAAGTTCTGGTTTAACAAGCCCAATATTTCCGAAACTGTAGCACCGTTCACTTTTCGAATGCCGATTTCTTTGGTTCGCTGCTGCGAAATAAACAAGGCTAACGCACTGATTCCGATAATACTGATGAGTACCCCGATGGTTGAAAATGCAAAAAGGATGCGACTCAAAATAGTTTCCGCTTTGTATTGCTGAGCAATTTTTTCATCGATAAAAAAGTAGTCAAGTTCCTGACTGGGGTAATATTCATTCCAGGTGTTTTTTATTGCTTCCATGCCGGAATGCAGGTTGTTAATTCGTACGTGCGTAAAACGTGCCCGGTGTCCGCCTTCATCAAGCCAAAAAGCAAAATCTCCAATGCTTTCATGCGCCGAACTGTAATTAAAATCTTCAGCAACTCCGATATAATTAATACGTGTTTGTCCGGGCTCCAACGGCTGTGCATTTGAATAGGCCAAAAGATTTTCCATGCTGCCGTGTTTCTCCATCAATCGCTGGAACAAATGATTGTTGATCACCATTCCGCGCACGGTATCGGCATCCGGTTCTATCCAGTTACGAATGAGTTTTATATTCATGGTTTTGAGGTAGTCGTAATTGGCAAAAACAAATTCAGCAGTTCCTTCAATTCCCAATCCACTGAGCCGCATTCCCTGTGCAGGATAACCAAAATGTTGCGCCGTCATTCCTACCGAAACCACCTGGCTTTGTTTTTCCAATTCGCGGGCAAAAACAGCCGGATCTTTCGAGAAATCTTTCAGGTAGAGGACAACCACATTTTCCTTATTAAAACCGAGTGGTTTATTCAAAACAAAACTGATCTGCTTATTCACCAGCAACGTTCCTGAAATAAGGATAATAACAATTGTTACCTGCACAACGAGCAAAGATTTCAGCACATAACTGCCGGAAAAATTGTTGCGCCCCGACAAAATATCGATGGCCGAACTGCGCGCCAATAAAAATACCGCCACAAAAAAGGCAGTGATCAATAGACAGGTGACCAAAACCCCAATTATGGTGAGGTATACAACCGGCTCTGAAAAATAAATAGCGAATTCGATCTCAAATAAACGGTTGATCATTGGCTTTAAACTTTCAATCGCCAGTAATGAAATGCCAATAGCCAGCACACAAACCAAAAACACTTCCAGTAAAACCTGCTTAACCAACTGGCGTTTCGTTGCTCCTATCGATTTCTTTAGGCCCAGCTCTTTTGAACGTTTTATCAATTTAGCGATAGAAAGGTTAGTAAAATTCAACAAAGAAATGGTAAGAATGACAAATGAAATGAGGATAAACAGTCCAATATTTATCTTGCTTGAACTTTCGCGCAACTCAAAACGGTAATCCGATTTTAAGTGAATATTGTCCATGGGGAATAAGGCGAAACCATATTCCTGCGGGCCGGGTGTTGTTTTCAGACTGCTGTTATCGTAAAAGGCTGTCACTTTATCAGCGACCAGCTTTGGATCTGCATCTTTTTGAAGTTTGAAATAGTTATACGTCCATTGTATTTTTCGGGCGGGTAACGAAGCAAAACGTTCCTGCAATCCCCCCTTTTGAGAGATCAACAATTCGTACCTGAAATGAGTTTTAGGATGTGTATTTCTTACCACTCCACGAATCTCGTAATCGCCTAAATCTCTTGTATACTGGAGCGCTTCAATTTTTATGGTTTGCCCAACAGGATTTAAGTTTCTGTAGTATTTTCGAGCAAAATCCTCAGTTACAAAAACCGTATTTGGTCTCGAAATTTCTGACAAATTTCCCACTACCGGCTCCACCTCAAATAGCTCCATAAAAGCCTCATCAACCGACATAATATTCTTTTGTGTAAAGGACGTTTCGCCCATTTTTATGGTTCCCTCCTCGCAGTGCGAAAACTGGGTAGCCAACTTTACTTCAGGAATTTCTACTGAAGCCGCATAAACAATTCCCATACTACGCGCCCATACAGCATTATCTAGCCCTTCGGGAACCGAAGTTACTCGGTATATATTCTGGTGCCCGGTAAAATGTTTATCAAAACTTTTTTCGTTTGAAACATGAATAAACAAAACCAGAAATGACGAAATACCAATCACCAATCCAAAGATGTTGATCAGCGAAAAAGCCTTGTCTTTAAAAAGGCGCCGTATCGTAATTTTAAGGTTGTACATTTACTGGTTTTTAAGTGTCCGCTTTTTACCGGTAATTTTGTTTATTAGCCTATTAACCAACTTCGTGCCTGAATTACTACACGCTGTTGTATAGACACTTAACAAAGTTATGATTTTTATTGTGTCAATTTTTTTGACAAAAACTGTATAATTTCTTACCACATTAAAAATCAACGAGGAAGCTGGAACATTTGTAAAAATCAGATATTTACTACCCTGAGCAACTTTTGCGATACACAAATTAGTTTACTTTTATATCCACAAAATCAAATTCAGTTAAAATCTTTACGATGAAAACTTTAACCGTTACCATCCTTTTATTTTCAGCATTTCTATCGTCAGCTTACGGGCAAGAGATCAACTTTAAGGATTCTCAATGGAAAAACAAAAAGGTAGCTTTTTTAGGAGATTCGATGACGCAAAAATGGGAACGAGACAATACATCACGAACGGTTTACTGGGAATACCTGACAGAAATGCTGGGCATTGAACCGTATGTGTATGGAATTAGCGGAAACCAGTGGACAGGCATTTATGGACAGGCCTTGAAACTAAAAGAGGAACACGGATCGGATGTGGATGCCATCCTGATTTTTGCGGGCACTAACGATTACAACCATAACACTCCTATGGGAAGTTTTTACACCGAAACAGCCAAAGAAACCAATTTTAACGGGACAATGATTACCCGAAAATACCGGACGCTGAATGAAGATGATGTTACTTTTTGCGGTCGGATCAACAAAGTAATGGCCTTTTTAAAAGCCAATTATCCCGACCAGCAGATTATTATAATGACGCCTATTCACCGTGGTTTTGCAACCTTTAACGAAATGAATGTTCAGCCGGAAGAAAGTTTTTCCAACGATCTTGGTTTTTACATTGATGACTACGTTACGACCTTAAAAGAAGCGGCTTCAGTTTGGGCTGTTCCACTCATAGACCTTTATTCTATAAGTGGACTTTATCCAATGGAAGATTCGAATGTAAAGTATTTTATGAACGGCCAAACCGACCGTTTACATCCTAATTCAATGGGGAATTTCCGCCTGGCAAAAACAATTCAGTACCAGTTAATGAGCCTGCCGGCAACGTTTGTTGAATGATGCTAATCCTCGTAACTGATATTAACATTGCCTCCTGAAGCGTGGGCATAAACGGGGATTCCACCTCCGTTCATCTTGCCTTTTACCCGGTCTTTTTCAGAAGTACCCGTAAAGTTATGCAGATCAATATTCACTCTTCCTGAACGCAAATCAAGATCGAGTCCCAAATTTTCGCCGCCATGAATAACGGCAGAAACTCCTCCACCGCTGGATTGCAGGTATAACTCATCGCTTAAATTGCTAATATTAACCTTAACAGATCCGCCACTCGATTTGGCTTTAACCATTCCCGCTTCACCCTGCACATAAACACCGCCACCACTGCTACTTGCATCCACGTCGCCATTAATCTCTTCCAATTTTACACTGCCACCCGAACTGCGCGCATACACACTTCCTTTGGCTTTTTCAAGCGTTACACCACCGCCACTCGAACTCAGTTTAATATCTCCCTTATGTTTGTACACGTGAACACCACCTCCCGATGAGCTTGCTTTTGTTGTCCCACCGGTATTTTCCAGTTTTACTCCACCGCCGCTGCTTGAAAAATCATGCGTTCCTTTCACTCCTGAAATTTTCAGGCCGCCACCACTTGACGAAACATCACACGACATTTCTTCGGGCACAATTATGGTGAGTGAAATACCTACATTGTTTCTCCAGAAATTCATTCGCCCCTTGCGTTTAACAACCGCGGTAATAGTCGATCCGCTTTTTGAGAAATCGATATCAAAATCGTCTAAAACCTCATCCAACGAATTATCGGACGGGGATAGTACACTTCCGTTTTTTCGTACAAATGCCTGAATTATAACCTGCGACTGATCGTGTGTTTGCACTGTCACGCCACCCCCCGACGATGAAGCATTGAGTTTTCCCGGCTGGCTTAAATCAAAGGTTTTTGTTATGGTTGGCTGGCCGTCTTTTGCAAATCCATTCAACGAAAGCACAGCGGTTAGTACTGCAATTATCGCAAATAATTTGAGGTTCTTTTGAGTTTTCATGATTAGTTTGATTTAATTGTTTAATGTGATTATTAGTTATAAGACGACTTTCTCTCGGAATAGTTACTATTATTTTATTCGGTACCCCTAAATCCCCTGAAGGGGACTTATTTGAGCCTATTCTTCAAAATAATTTTTTCCCGCGCCAGTAGCTTTTGTGGTTCTTTCCTTAGGGAGTCAGAGGGTGCAAAAGCGAATACTTTACTCATACCTCAGTGCTTCAACCGGATTACGTGTAGCAGCCCGCTCCCGAGTACTCGGGACCAGCTCACCGTTAACTTCATTCATATCTTAAACTTTCAACAGGATTCTTAACTGCAGCTTTATAACTTTGAAACGAAACGGTTAAAAGCGCAATTCCCAAAGCCAGCACTCCGGCCAGAGCAAATATCCACCAACTTAAAGTGGTTTTATAGGCAAAGTTTTCCAGCCATTTATTCATGGCGTAGTACGCAACGGGTGTAGCGATCACAAAAGCGATGATTACCCATTTTACAAAGTCTTTGTTCAGCATTGTAAGTATTTCCGAAATTCTGGCGCCATTGACTTTACGGATGCCTATCTCTTTTATGCGTTTGCGGCTATCAAATAACGACAGAGCAAAAATGCCAAGACAGGAAATAAATATGGAGCTTCCGGCAAATAATGAAAACACCCGGCGGAACCGTACCTCGCTTTTGTACATTTCTCCAACGGCCGCATCCAAAAAGCTGATCTCAACCGGGTAATCGGGCGATATTGGCTCACTTACTGATCTAATTTTTTCGATTATTTTAATCAGATCTTCTGAAGGGTACGACTTTAAGTTAACCAGGAGATATAAGGACATAAACTCGTTGCGGGGACGATCGTTTGTAAGTACCAAAGGAACAATAGGCACATCAACCGCATTCAAATGAAAATCTTTCACAACCCCGATTATTTCATGATCAACACTACTGTAGTAAACTGTTTTACCGATCGGATTTTCAGAAAGTCCATGTTCCCTGACAAAGGTTTCATTTACCACAATCTTATTTCCTGATGCCGGATTATCAACCCTAAAAAAATCACCTTCAAGCAAATGAAGATTTAACACATCCAGAATACTTGCATCAGCATACATCCAGTGTACCTCAACTTTCTTGTTCGCATCACCTGCCCCACGTATTTCGCCACCATTTACATTAACTCCCGGCCTGCCCGGATAAAACCTTGTAAGCGAGGCATTGCTCACCTCCGGAAGGTTTAAAATCTGTTCCTTTAAGACATCGCTTTTTGAGTACAACTGGTTATTCAATTTAATGGCAATCCGGTTTTCGTCGTCGAAACCTACCGTTGAAAAACCAAATTTTATTTGTTTAAATACAAATAGTGTAAAAGCAATTAATAGAATAGCAATGGAAAACTGAACTGCTACATTTAGGCGTTGTAACGAAAATTTCCGCTTCCCTTTCGAAGTTATGTCTTTTATTAAATCGATTGATTTTACACTTGACTGCCGTATGGCCGGAACAACGCACACCAAAAATCCAATCAGAATTACTGAGAGCATGCTTGCCCCAATAAATAAAGGTGAAAGAAAGTTACTGACTTGAATGTCCAGTCCCATCAAATCAGAAATAAATGGTATTACAGCAATTGAAATAAGAAATGCGAGAATACTTGCCCCCAAAAAGACAAACTGCGCTTCAGCAATAATACCTGCAAAAATTTGCCTTCGGTTTGCTCCTATCAGTTTCTGCAAGCCGGTTTGTTTAGCGGTTTCCAAACGTTGCGAAGAAGAAATATTAATGTAATTGATGAGTGCAATAAACAGGATCAATCCGGCAACCACTAATAAAATAAAGAGTTGTGACCTGTTTCCTTGTTTTATGTATGGTAAGAATCCAAGCACTTTAGTTAATCCGCACACATGCAGATATACTTTTGAGATGGGCATTAATCTCATTGTTATGCGTTCGTGGTAGTCTTCGGGGAAAAGTGAAGTAATTTTGTCGGAAAGCTGTTCTGAATTGCTGTTCTTTTTAAGTTTCACGAAGGTTAAAAAATTTCGTTGTCCCCAATTGCTGTAATCCCCTTCGCTGTAATCGTAATTAACGATTTTTATGGTTGAAGACGGAGAAATAGCTTTTACGGACAAAAACGACTGGCTTTCGACAGGCTCAATAATTGCGGTAATAATTAAAGGGTATTTTTGATTCAGCAGAACTGTTTCTCCAACGGCTTTTGTGGTACCAAATATCTTTTCGGCTTCAGATTTTTCCAATACCAGCGACATCGGATCCCTCAACGCTTTTTCAAGATTCCCTTCCAAACATTTGTAGTTGAAAAAGTCGAAAAACGATTCATCGGCATAAACAAGGTCGGTTGTAATCGGATCGCGGCCTTCGGTATTAAAAGTTGCCGGCAGCCAGGAATTACGAATTCTGAGCGTATTCTGAACTTCGGCAACACTTAAATCAATATTTCCTTTCAAAACACCCGGTGTTAATCCACCGTAAGTATCAATTTGCTTTTCGTTGTACAAAAAATAAATTCGATCGCCGTCAATGTGGTGTGTATCTGCCGAAAATTCGGTGAAACAATAAACTGATAATATAAAAACCAATGTAAGGCTTACCGATAATCCGACAAAATTGATCAGGTAAGTTAAAGGCTTATTCCTGATGTTCCGAATTAATAATTTTATCGATTGTTTCATAACTCATTTTTTATTCGTTTTCAATTGTTTCTATCCCGACTATTCTGTTGGGATCTCCGCATTAAGAAACTATTCGTATCTTAATGCTTCGACAGGATTTCGGGTAGCCGCCCGCTCCCGAGTACTCAGTACCAGCTCGCCGTTAACTTCATTCATATCTTAAACTTTCTACAGGATTCTTAACTGCAGCTTTATAACTTTGAAACGAAACGGTCAAAAGCGCAATTCCCATGGCCAGCAACCCAGCCAGTGCAAATATCCACCAACTTAAAGTGGTTTTGTATACAAAATTCTCAAGCCATTTATTCATGGCGTAGTACGCAGTGGGTGTTGCAATTACAAAAGCAACTATAATCCATTTTAGAAAATCTTTATTGAGCATTCCCAGGATTTCCAACACATTCGCACCGTTCACTTTTCTGATCCCGATTTCCTTGGTTCGTTGCTGACTGATCAGCAGTGAAAGCCCCAGCAATCCCATTGAACAAATGAAAATTGATAAGAGTGTAAAAACTGATAGTAAGCGGGCCTGCAAAATCTCAGTTTTATAAACCTGCTTGTACATGGTACCCACATGTTCGTACGTGAAAGGGTAAGCGGGAAAAAACTTTGTCCAAACGGTTTGCATGTCCCCGATGGCTTCATCTTTCATGCCCGGGTGGTAAGCAACCACAAAATTGATCAGCCACAATTTTTCGCGTTTAAAAAATACCAACGGCCTTACCTTCTTTTTTATATTCGAGAGGTGAAAATCTTTAACAACACCCTTAATTATCCCTTTTGGAATGGTAATGCCCTGAACGGGAGAAATGAGCTGAAATTCTTTACCAACAATCAAATCCGGATCGGCGAATCGCAATTGATGCATTGCCGCTTCATTGATGATATATTCTCCTGAACCTTCATTATCTGCGTTATTCTCAGAAAAATTAGTACCACTTAAAAATGTCAGGTTAAAAAGCGAAGCAAATGAATAATCGCAGGGAAAAACACCCAATCTTTCCTGTGAATTTTCCTCTTGATCATATCCTTCCAGTTCAAAAGAGAACATGTCGTTGGCTTCTCCGCCGGGAGCTTCCATCATGGCCGACACCGATTCGATGGAATTGTATTTTAAAAGTTCAGTTTTGAAAACATCAAACTTTTGCTGAACACTGGCATGTACCGATTCGAAACAAACGATGTTGTCTTCCTGTACACCCAGCGAGCTTTTCATGGCAAAATTGGTCTGCTTCGTGATAATCAGAACAGCAACAATCAGTGCAATGGCAAAAGTGTATTGAAATATGATGATTCCTTTGTTTACTGAAATGCTGTTCGAGAAAAGTGGTTTTGAATTTCGTAGTGATGAAAATAACCGCCCAAAATTCTGTTTCAAGACAGGCTGCAAACCAGACAGAATACCCAACATGCTAAATTGGATTACAATCAGAATCACCGGGAACAGATTTCCACGCAGGAGATCGACTCCAAAATGATTTTGAATAACCGAATGCACAGGAATAGAAAACAGAAGAAACAACACAACAGACGCTGACACAATAAATAAACTCTCGGCAATAAAATACAGCAACCTGGTATGTTTTGACGCGCCCAGAATTTGATTCATTGTCATAAACTTAGCGCTAAAACCCGCCATTCCCAGGTTTAGGCTGGCATAATTACTCATTGAAATAAGCAGTAAGATCAGTGCTGCAATGGCCAACACATAAATGTTCGTCATGTTTCCGTTTGGCTCAATTTCGCGAAGCTTATCTGAATGCAAATGAATGTCGGTGATATTTTGCAAATGTGCCTCTGTCTTAATTTGATCCACCGGAGTATCGCTATTAGCTGCCAAAAATTCGGAATAGTGCGAAGTAATATAATCGGGACCTGCATTGGGAGCAAGCAAGAGGTAGGACCATGCCCAGCCCTGCATTTCACCCTGGGCTTTAGTAGCAATAAAATCGGGATGAAAATGACTGTTTTGTGGAAAGTCCTTCATCACACCTTTGACTGTATAATCGGTTTTATTGGCATAAAACTGCCCCGGCGGAATGGATATCACCTGACCTACCGGGTTTTCATTACCGAATATTTTTTGAGCAAACGATTCAGAAACAACCATCGAGGCCGGTGCCTCTAAAACAGTACTGCTGTTACCGATAAGCAGCGGAGCATCGAAAACACAATAGAAATTGCTGTCGCATTCAAAAGCTTCGTTTATGTCGTAATATTTTTCATCGTGCAAAACAACACCACCACGAACCGGAGCCAACCTGACAAACTCATCGATATCAGAAAAATAATCAGCGAGCAGTGGAATTTGTCCGGAATTGTGAAAACGGGCAAAATGACTGTTTCCCATAAACTCAGGATTCGAAATCGTGAAGCGATAAATCCTTTCTGAATTTTTATGGTAGGTATCGTAGCTTAATTCATTTTTCAGGAAAAGCGAAATAAATACTATACCGGTCAAAGCCAGTGCCAAGCCCAACACCTTAATTAAATTAAGAATAGGATGCTTTTTTAGGTTTCGTATGACAAAACGAATGATCATTGAATTCTATATTTTTATTCATATCTGAGTAGTGCTTCAACCCCGACGATTCTGTCGGGATTTCGTCACTCATATCTGAGTGACTCAACAGGATTTCGTGTAGCCGCCCGCCAACTCTGCCAGCTAACGGTAAGCAGTGCAATTCCCAAAGCCAACACTCCGGCCAGTGCAAAAATCCACCAGCTTAGTGTCGTTTTGTAAGCGAAGTTTTCCAGCCATTTATTCATGGCGTAATACACAATGGGTGTTGCAATTACAAATGCGATTACCACCCACTTTACAAAGTCTCTGTTCAGCATAGAAAGAATTTCCGAAACTTTGGCACCATTTACCTTGCGTATGCCAATCTCTTTTACCCGGTTTTCAACCATATTTAATACCAGACCTAATAAGCCGAGGCAACATAAAAACATGGCCAGGCCCGCAATTATGCTTATGGAGTCTGCCAGCCTTTGTTCCTTTTGGTACTGCTGTGCTATTAAATCGTCGTAAAACTGGTAATTAAAAGGATATTCAGGGAAAAACTCTTTCCATGAATTTTCGACGGAGGATAAAGTTTGAGGTATGTTGGCTCCATCTATCCGAAATGTTACATTTGAAATATAATCTCCAACGGGCCGAAACATAACTCCGCTTATTTCCTCGTGCATCGATTGACTATTAAAATCAGCCATCACTCCAACAATCCGGGTATTACCGATTTTTTCATTTAGCGGCTCATCGAAACCGCATTCTTTGGCAAGTTTCTCTGTTATAATGCAAACATCTTTGTCCGTCTCAAAAAATGATCTTCCCTCCACCAGATCCATATCCAAAACACTAAAGAAAGAAGCATCGCAATTAATGTCGTTGTATTTCACGTCGTGTCCGTTTACCTCCTGATCGCTGTATGAATGTATTCCCAGAGGTACCCCATCCGATAAACTCAATTTCAAGATATTCGGATTTTTCAATAACTCGCTGGCATAGGTTTTTATGGTCTGCGGATTTTTCACTGAATAATGAATGTCCTGCTTTATCAAATAAGTCGTATCAAACCCCGGATTTCTATTCTTCATGTAATCTATTTGCTTTAAAACCATGAGTACAGAAGCTATTAAAACAATAGCCGATGCAAACTGAAAAATGAGCAGGATTCTGGAAAAGGAACTGAGTCTTATTTTTCCGGCAATTTTACCCTGAAACAAGCTGATTGGGTTAATACTGGAAAACAACCATGCCGGATATAAACCGATAAGAAGAAAAAGAAGAACGATAACACCAAAAAACGGAATAAAATACGAGAGATCGGATAGAATTTCCAGTCTGATTTCGGAACCGATTAACTGATTAAAAGAAGGCAATAAACTAAGAGATAACATAAGTGCAATCCCAAAAGACAACATGAGTACCAGTCCTCCTGACAAGGCATATTGTTTGAACATATTGTTTCGTTGAGCCCCATTAACCTTAAGAATACTAACGGTTTTCGATTCCGCGTTAAGTTTCGACAAGCTCAGATTGATATAGTTTATTCCGGCAATAACTACAACGATTAGAGTAATCGATAGCAGAAGCCACAGCAGTGGTTTATTTAGGTGGCTGACACCGGCATCGCGATAAGTGTTATTGGGAAATATATCGGAAAGCGGCTGCATTTCGATGTTGGGAGTGAAACTATACCACGGAAAATCGTAGGTCGATTTTATCTGGGTAGCAACACTCGCCGTATCCGCATTTTTATTCAACAGCAAATAATAGCTGAAAAGTTTCACTTTAAACTTTCCGTTCTGATTCCAGAAATTACCGCCACTCCAGGGCAAATTTTCAGTATAAAGCGAAACGATTGCATCGGATTTGAAATGTGATTTCTGTTTCATATCTGCAACCACTCCCGAAACATAAGCGGTTGTAACCATATTAATGTTAACCGGCTTCCCAAGCGGATCTTCCTTCCCGAACAATTTTTCTGAAAGCGATTTTGTCAATACTATCTTATTGGGTGCATTTAAAAGGTACTGCTTTGAACCCGATAAAATGGCATAATCAAACAGGTCGAAAAAGGTTGAATCAGCAACAACAAGGTTATCTATTTTCTGTACGATATCATTAGAAGTTAACATCGATCCAAAAATGTTCAAACGGCAAGCTTTATCTATTCCCGTAAAACTGCTTAGCAAGGTGTTATAATATTGTTCGTCAAGTCTTACCTGATTTTTCGGCGTATTTACCAGCCTGTAAATCTGGTTATAATTACTTTGATATTTATCGGAGCTAATTTCATAGGCATAGTATGCCGAGCTAAGAACAACCAAGGTCAGACACACGGAAAGACTGATGACAGAAAAAATCAAAAATCGTTTTTGTCTTATAAGAACACGTACAACTAGTTTTAACAGGTTTTTCATAGTTAGTGAATTTACTTCTATTCGTACCGTAAGGCCTCAACAGGATTGCGAGTAGCTGCCCGCCAGCTTTGCCAGCCAACCGCCAGAAAAGCTATTAACAATGCAAAAGCAGCGCTGACCAGAAAATATAAAGGACTGATGGTAACGCGGTTAACAAAATGTTGTAACCACTGATGCATGGTAAAATAGCTGCCAACAAAAGCAATCGCAATCGCAATAAGAACCAGGATAAACGTTTCTTTTAACAACTCGCGAACAACCTGCGTTTCGGTACTTCCAATTACTTTTCGTATTCCGATCTCTTTTTTCCGTCGGTTTACATTCAGCACCGAAAGTGCCATTAAACCAATAAAACTGATGATGATCGCCAGTCCGGCACCGGTGGTAACCAGTTTTATCATACGCTCTTCGTTGGTATATTTATTGGCATAAACATCAGTCAATTGAAACTTGCTAACGATAAGTTCCGGCGAATAACTTTTAATCACCTCATCAATTTGTGCCAGCTGAACAGAAGTGGTTCCGGCTTGTGTTCGCACATAGAGGTTATTTACGTTGTTGGGTTTGTTTGTAATAACAAGAGGTTCGATAGGAGCCCCGGGATGATCGATGTAGTAAAAATCTTTTGCAATGGCGATTACTGTTAAGGGAACTTTGAACATTTGAACCAGGCTCCCAACTTTTACATCAGCTCCTAGCATTTTTGCAGCCGCTTCGTTAAGAATTACCGCATTCTTATCTGCTTCTGAATTATTAAAATAACGCCCATCAACAAGTTCCAGTTGCATGGTTTTGGCAAATCCGGGATGTACCCGATATTCATTTACGCTATTCAAATTTCCGGGATCGCCATATTTTTTTATTCCTTGTCCGCTTGAACCTTGCCCCATCCCATGATCAGAAAACGCAACATCTTCTACAAATGCCAGTTGCGACAATTCATCAGCAATAGACGCTGCACTTCGTCGCACCTCGTTATTCAGATTGGTAATCCCGATTACATTCTCAGGATTAAAACCAAGTGGCACTTCTTTCAAATGGTTCACCTGGGCAAAAACAATTACCAGCGCACTAATGAGAAAAACCGAAATGGAAAACTGCGAAATAACGGCAATTCGCGACAGTGTGCTTTTCCGTTTAACTTTACTTGATTTTCCTTTAAGCGCATTTACCAGGTTTAATTTCGACAAATAATAGCTCGGATAAGAACCGGAAACCAGTATTAAAACGGCGAGAATTCCCAACACCAATAATATTCCGGAAAAGGAAAACATGTCCGACAGCTCGATCTGGCTTTTCATTAATATAGCAAACGCGGGCTGAACAAGTGCTGTTAGTCCCAAAGCCAGCAAAAACGATAAAAGGCTGATCACAGATGTTTCGGTAAAAAACAAACGACTCAACGTGCTTTGTGTTGCTCCCAATGATTTTCGTGAAGCAATTTCGGCAATTCGTTTTTCGCCATGCAAAACATACAGATTGATGTAATTGACCATGGCAATAAGCAGTACCAAAAAGGCAATGCCTGCAATGATAAATATATGCGTTAAATTGGCTTTTGGCGAAAGATCGAAATCAACAACGGTATGCAGGTGCAGGTCTGCCAATAACTCTGTTCCACTTTCCACTGAAAGGTTAAATGTCTCACCCCACGATTTCATCAACTCGTTGTTTGCAACGGCTATTTTTTCGCCAACCGCAGCCAAATCGGTATTTTCATCAATTTTGAAATAGGTGTACAGTTCCAGTCCCCCCCAGTTTTCGGGATGAACCGTCTGCATCGACATCAGCAAATCGAAATTAAAGTGCGTGTTATTGGGTAAATCATTAATTACACCTGTCACTGTTGCCGGTTCCTCCGAAACATTCAAAACCCTGCCAACACAATCAACGGTATTGAATACTTTTAGTGCCGTTGACCGGGTAATTACCACGTTGTTTTCACCCACCAAAGCATCGTCGCTGTTTCCCTGAATCAGCTCCAGTCCGAAAACATCAAAGAAATCCTTGTCGGCAAACAATAGTTGCATATTGGGGAATTTTTGTTTCTCATATTCCGCTGTTGTTCCCCATCCTCTGTAAATTTGTGTGGCCGATAGTATTTCCGGAACTCTTGATGGAATTTCCGTGTACGCACTGCGTAAACAGATTCCCCAATTTGTAACATTGCCTTCTTCGGTAACTTTGTTGTAGAGTCTTAAAACATTGTTTTTTGTTTGGAAATGCTGGTCGTAACTTAACTCGTGTTTCAGGTAAACCGACAACAGCAATACTGCACTTAATCCAATGGCCAATCCGGGCAGGTTTACAAAAACCAATAAGGGATTCCGCCGAAACATTCTGAATATAAATCGTAAATTTTTCATGGCTTTTATTCTGTCAAGGGCAGAACGCAGAGAGCAGAGCGCTAATTTCACTCCCTGCTCTTGGCTCTTTGCACCATGCTCCTTTTATAGCAGGATCTCTCCCATTTCTTTTTTCACCTCTTCGGTAATGATCATACCGTCGAACAGGTTTACAACGCGGTGGGCAAATTCCGAGTCGTGCAGCGAGTGAGTTACCATTACAATGGTAGTGCCTTCGCGATTAAGTTCGGTAAGCAGGTTCATTACTTCCAAACCGTTTTTCGAGTCGAGGTTACCGGTTGGCTCATCGGCAAGAATCAGCTTTGGATTAGCAACTACTGCACGTGCAATAGCCACACGCTGCTGCTGACCACCTGAAAGTTGTTGCGGAAAGTGTTTGGCACGGTGCGCAATTTTCATCCGCTCCAGTACTTTTTCCACCATTTCTTTACGCTCGCGGGCTTTTAGTTTGAGGTAGATCAGCGGAAGTTCCACATTCTCGTAAACATTCAGCTCATCAATCAGGTTAAAGCTCTGAAACACAAAACCGATGTTCCCTTTGCGCAGCATGGTTCGGTTGCGTTCTTTTAGCTTTCCAACTTCTGCACCATCAAAATAATATTCACCACTGGTCGGATTATCCAGTAAGCCGATAATATTCAGCAAAGTAGATTTTCCACACCCCGAAGGTCCCATTATGGCAACAAATTCTCCCTTTTTTACATGCAGGTTCACCTTGTTCAACGCACTGGTTTCTATTTCTTCGGTGCGGAATACTTTTGTTAGATTTTCTGTCTTTATCATTATATCTTTATTTTTGTTGTTCTGTATATATTTTGTCATCTCGAAGGAGGAACGACTGAGAAATCTGGTTTTAAAAGATAGGGATTTATAATCCTTCGTCGTCGAAATGACAACCAACTTTTGCCTTTCTATTTTTTCCTTTTTACTTAAACACAATCTTATCGTTATCGCCGAACAAATCGTAGCTTGAAGTAATTACTTTCTCGCCCGGTGTTATACCTTCCAGCACTTCGTAATACTGTGGATTTTGTTTTCCGATACGGATACTGCGTTTTTCGGCTTCCGTTCCGTTATCGTTCAGCACATAAACCCACTGGCCACCTGTACTCTGAAAGAAACCACCTTTTGGAATTAACACCGCTTTTTCGGGTTGACCGAGCTGCAATTTTGTGTGGTAAGTTTGTCCCGTACGAATGTTATCCGGTTTTGGTCCTTCAAAGATCATGTCAATTTCAAACTGTCCTTCGCGCACTTCCGGATACACTTTTTTAACGGTGAGGTTGTAGTTTTCACCTCCGCGATCGAACGACGAATTTAATCCACGTCGCACGCGGTCGATGTAGTGCTCGTCGATAAGCGCGTTGATTTTAAAGTCGGTCAAAATATTCACCATTCCAATCCGCTGTCCACGGGCAATTGACTCCCCTATCTCAGCATTTAGTAATCCCAACTGACCATCTGCAGGCGCTTTGACATTCAGGTTATCCAAACGCAAGCGGGCCATTGCCAGGTTATCGCGCATATTTTCCAGACTTTCGTCCATGTTTTTCTTTTGGTTGGAACGAAAAATCGAATCCTGTTCAAACTTCAGGTAAGTCAACTCCTTTTCTTTTAGCGCCAGTTCGTAATCTTCTTTGGCTTGCAGGTATTCTTCGCGGGCAATCAGGTCATCATCGTACAAGGCTTCATATTGTTTGTACTTTCGTTCGGCCTGTGTTACTTTAAGATCGATCTCCAGCTTGGCGCGTTGATTACCGATCTGTTGTTGCTCAATAGCAATTTGTGTATTTCGAAGTTCGTTGGAATGGTAGGCCATATTCGACTCACTGTTCATGATGGTAGTGTTCAGATCGTTGTTTTTCAAGCGAAGAATTACGTCACCCTTTTTTACCATCTCACCTTCTTCAATGAAAATCTCTTCCACTTTTCCACCTTCTTCCACATCAAGGAAAATGGTGGTAATAGGCTCTACCTGGCCAATTACGGTAATGTAATCGTTAAACTCGCCGTCGGTTACGGTACTTATGGTCAGCTTGTCTTTCTCGGCCCGAAACACCGAACCACTGCTTCCCACAACCACTTTATACAACAAAAAGGCAAACGCTAATCCGCCAACAATCCAAATAATGTGCCTGGCTTTTAAGCCCTTTTTCTTTTCAATTTTTTTATCCATTCCCATATCTATGGTACTTTTAATATTTTTCGTTCTATTTCTGTTCTAATATTCTCTTCAAACTTGCTTAGTCACCGGTCATTCGTCTTTGGTTTTCTTCCTAATGACCAATGTCTAATGACTTTCTTCATTCTGCCTACTGAGACTGTAAACTTTCTTCCGTTTCCCAAAAGCGCTGTCCCCGGTAAAATTGCAGTACTTTCATTTTTATCTCCCACTGTGTGCGCGAGCGCAAAACCTGACTTTGAGTATTTGCCAAACGGTTTTTTGCAATGTAGTAATCGTTAATGTCGATCAGTCCCTGGTCGAATTTTTTTTCAGCGGCCCGAAAAGCCAGCTCGTCAACTTCGGTGCGCTTCACATACTGACTGTGTTCTTTGTACAAAGCTTCCAGTTCGGTAAGGTTATTCACCATTTCGAAAAACAGTTTTTGCCGCTCGTCGTCGAGATTATTTTGGGCACGTTCCAGTTCCAGTTTTGCCTTTTTTACTTCGGAACGATTACCCCACCGACTAAAAACCGGAATACTTAACGAAGCTCCCACGTACTGGTTCTTGTTGTTTTTCCACTGGTCGCCAAAAGCCACCGTATTTCCATCGGCATCGACATTGGTTTCGTAAAAACCGGTACTTATCGAGCCATTGGCATAAATCGACGGATAGAGTGCCGAGCGACTTAAGGCAAGTCCCTTTTCCGTAGCTTTCACATTGGCTTCAATCGACTGATAATATGGTGACCAACCGGTGTACTGCTCAAAAAGCTGTCGCGGTTGAGCAACTTGTTCGTTAATTACCACCGACGATTCATCCACCAGTTCCATTTCCTCAGCAGAAACAAGGTTCATCAACTGCTTTAGCCTTAAAGTTGCTGTTTCCAGGGTGTTTTCAATCTGAATTTTGTTGAGTTCTTCGCGCTCCAGGTTGGCTCGCATGTCCAGCAAGTCGGTTTTGGCTTTTAAACCAACTTCCACTTTCTTTTCTGTTGTTTTCAAACTTAGCTTTGAGGCTTCTACCTGCTCGTTGGCAATTCCGAGCATTCCTTTGAAATAAACCACATCAAAAAAGGCCACCATCACATTAAACGCCAAATCGTCGGTTGCATTTATCCGATTGTACTCCGAGGCCTGTTTTCTGAATTGCTGATATTTTATCTGGTTCTGAATACGGAACCCATTAAAAACAGCGATAGACGATGACAAACTGTATGAGTTATTAAAAAATTCCGTGTCCACATAATCATTCGTGTTGGGATCAATAGATCTACCAAAGCTCAATCCCGCACTCGTTGAAGCACTTATACCCGGCAACATATTGCGTTTGGCCTGCTGTGCGTCTTCCAGAGATAATTTTTCAAGAATCTCGTATTCCTTTAAATTAATGTTGTTTTCAATAGCATAAGAAATACATTGGCTCAGGCTCCATTTTTGTTGGGCCTGAATTGCATTTCCTATCATCAAATAAATAACTAACAAGAATAATATTTGTGTTTTCTTCATCATCGAATCGATTGTTTGCCTCAATCGTGCCAGAATAATGCCACAAACCTTTTGTCCTGATTTAGTGTGCCTTACAAATAACCCCTTATCAAAAACGTTAAAATTATTTACAGGAAATTGTAAAATATTTTTACATGATTAATTTTATTCAAACCTGAGAGTCTCTATAGGATTTCTGTTTGCTGCCTTCCAGGTTTTCCAGCCTGTTGTAGCAATTGCAACTAAGATTGCGAGTAAAAGGGACCCAGCAAAAATCCACCAGCTTAATTTTGTTTTGTACGGATAATTGATAAGCCATCTTGAGGCCAGATACCAGGCAACAGGAAGTGCAATCAGGCCCGACCATAAAATTATCTTCCCGAAATAATTTTGAATCAATGCCATGATATCCCAAACTGAAGCGCCATTTGCCTTTCTCAAACCAATTTCCCGCACCCTGCGGTGGATGGCATTGGCGGAAATACCATACATTCCAAGGGCAGCAATCAATACAGATAAAAGGGAGAACCATATAAACATTTCGCTCAGCTTTTCTTCGCTTTCGTATTGCTTGTTGTATAAGTCGGACAAATAGATTTCTTCCGGCACCCAATCCATATCAAAGACCTCTTTTGAAATTTTAGACAGATGGGCCTTTACTTCTTTGATACTACCCGGTATAAACCTGATAAGCAAATTATATCCTCCTTCGGGCCAATTCGTAATTATGGTTGGTGGTATGGGAAGTTTTAATGAGGAGAAATGAGAATCCCTGGCAATCCCAATAATTTCGACCTTCCTGTTGTTAACTGTTCCTATTGTCCCAACCGGATTTTTCAATCCATAAGCCTTAACAGCCGCTTCGTTTAATATTACCCGCAACGTTTGGTTGCCCGTAGATTGGTCTGCTTTATTCCCGGGAATAAATCCACGTCCTTCCACAATTGGTATTTCCAATAAGTCGAAAAGTTCCGGATAGCAATAAATCCCATAGGTTTCAACGGTCTTACCTTCAAAGTTGTACGTAACAAAGCCGGGCTGAAAATTAATTCCGGGAACAGTCATGGTATAAGAAACATTGGTAATAGCCGGGCACTCCAGCAAACGTTCTCTCCATGTATCCATTTTTTCTTTTTGTGAAAGAAGATAAGGATTATTATACTTAAGAACATTTGAGAGATTCATTCCGGTATCGCTGTTTTTCATATAGTTTGTTTGCTTAGCTACAAGAAGTGTTATGGAAAGCACAATTATGGTAATGCTATATTGCAAAACGAGCAACACTTTACTTGTAAAGTTCCCCCTTTTCGAAGTATATAATGCGAGATTTCTTAAAACAGCAACCGGTCTGCATGCCGATAATAACCAGGAAGGAACAATCCCTGTAAAGATAATCAGCAAAAGGAGACACCCGGCAATGGTAATCAGGTTATATAACGATAAAAGTTCCCTGAAATACAGTTGTGTGCCAATCAGGTTGTTGTAATATGGGAGAGCAATATAAACCAATGCAAGCGACAAGGACAGAACAAAAAGGCAGATGAGCGCAACCTCTCCTGTAAACTGGATAAAAATATGTTTCCTGTCGGAACCGGCAATTTTGCGGATTCCCGTTTCTTTTGTACGGAAAAATGTCCGCGTGGCATTCAGATTGATGAAGTTAATACCGGCAAGTAGTAATATTAAAATAGCAACTCCAATTAATCCTGCCATTAAACGGAAATTTCCATGCAACACATAACTAAATTCCTTTTCTGTCTTTCCGAAGAAATAGATGTTCTTTAAAGGCCTTAGGCGGTATTCACTCTGACTGTTATCAATATCCGGCCATGCTTTCCTAAACAGTTCATTACAATGAGCAGTGGCTTTCAGGCCAACATCCCGCGGGCTTACATTTTGGGATAGTAAAACATAAGTAGGATGAAAGAATGCACTCCAGGTATCCCACTCAATACTGGAATTCTTATAATGCTGCTTTAATGAACTAATAGGTATTACTGTTTGGAAAGGGATATGGAAATTATTCACATCTTTTATAACTCCGGTTACAGTCAGAGTCATATTATTCTGATTGGTAACCTGTTTCCCAATGGGGTACTCGTTATTAAACAGTTTTTTTGAAACAGATTCCTGCAACACTATTGATTGAGGGTCGAGCAATGCGGTTTTTGGATTGCCATAGATAAACTGAAATGGAAATACTTCAAAAAATGTACTATCAGCAAAGAAGAGGTGTTTATGCGTTACTTCTATTATCTCATCAGGATCCTGTCCTTTTTGATAAGACAATTTTCCCTGATATCCCATGTATTTTACTCTTACTGCTTTTTCAATCCCTACAATTTCGCGTTGCAGAATTGGCCCCAAAGCAAGAGCGTGTTCAGTCCAGCCACTGTATTCAGGCGAATAAAACTCAACCCTATACACGCGGTTTTCATGTCCACCGAACTTATCGAAGCTAAGTTGGTTATTTACCCAGAGAGAAATTAACAGAAATACTGTTAGACCGACTGCCAGTCCAAATATCTGAATATAAGTAACTACCTGATTTTTTGCGAAGTGGCGCCAGGCAATTTTAATAAAATTCCAAAACATGATCGAAAAAATTAAGGTTAGCAAATAAGGCAATGCCTGCAAATTCAGCCAGAAGAATAACTTCTGTTCTGTTATTCAAGTCTTAATTTCTCCGGTTTTATCTTCTCAAAAGGATTTCATATTAATACATACCAAACAGCAAGAAATACATTGTTTTGCATCTCCTGCCGTTGTAAGCTCTAATATAAACTATGTTTACGCATTATTTTATTTTCTGTTTATCGTAGCTGTTTTATTTCCAGTAACTTTCGTCAACCATCCAGTTTTCAATCTCAAGGACTTCTTCTTTATCGATAAGCATATAACTTTTTACAAAAAATTCCTCGTCAACCATCCAGTTTTCAATTTCCAGTTTTTCTTCATGTTCAACTTCCAAAAAATCGATGTAGCAATTGAAATAACTTTCATTTGTCATCCAATTTTCCACCTCCATTGGAGCTTCAGTCTCTTCCACTAAATATTCACTTATGTTACCCGCAACACTATTTGAATTAATTTCAGTTGCTACTGCCACATTAATTGCCAGTAAACTTTGGCTGTGATTGATTTTGGGTTGTGACCAAAGTCCCTGTCCATTTAATGAAGTGCACACCATAATCAAAGCGAAAAGAACAGTGATTCTTTTCATTAGCATGTTTTCTTGTTGCCTTTTTCTCAAATTGTTTTCTTTTGTTTTCATGACTTACTCCTCCATTCATTTTTCTTTCTTTTTTCTGTTCATTCCAGATTTTACCAAACCAATGCCAAAAAACACAAAGCACTGAATAACAAACTAATAACAATACCACACCTCAAACCTACGTAAAAAAACTTAACAACAACCTGTCAATTATTTTTACACAACATTGATTTTAAAACACACTCTCCGTAATTTTGGGTAAAAAAGATGGTCAAGGGAAACATTCTAATCGTCGACGACAACAAAAGCATCATCAGCACCCTGGAAATTTTGCTGGGGCAGGAATTCGATGCAGTTAAAGGAATTACCAATCCGAATCTCATCCCCAATGAACTCCGGACCGGCAACTACAATGTTGTTATTCTCGACATGAATTTTCAGGCCGGAATAAACACTGGAAACGAAGGCTTATACTGGCTCGAACAGATAAAAAAGAGTTATCCTGATATCTCGGTGGTGCTGATTACCGCCTACAGTGAAGTGGAACTGGCGGTAAAAGCCCTGAAACAGGGAGCTACTGATTTTGTGCCCAAACCGTGGGACAACAATAAACTGCTGGCAACCATTAAAGCGGCTGTCCAACTCAATTTCTCGAAAACAGAAGTTGGTAAACTCAGGCAAAAAGAAGCCGGATTAAAACAGGAACTCAACCGCGATCAGAAGTTTATAATTGGCTCGTCGCCACAACTTACGCAGGTGATGAACATGGTGCGAAAGGTGGCAAAAACCAATGCTAACATTCTGATTACTGGCGAAAACGGCACCGGGAAAGAACTGATCGCCCGAGAAATTCACCGCCTTTCGCAACGCCGAAATGAGGTTATGGTAAGTGTTGACATGGGCGCCATTAGCGAAACACTTTTCGAGAGCGAACTATTTGGTCACGTAAAAGGCGCCTTTACCGACGCCCGTGAAAACCGCGCCGGCAAATTTGAAACGGCACACAAGGGAACACTGTTTCTCGACGAAATTGGGAACCTATCGTTTCATTTGCAGGCCAAATTACTGGCCGCCATTCAAAACCATGAGTTTATGCGGCTGGGATCCGACAAACCAATTCCGGTTGATATCCGGCTGGTTTGCGCCACCAATAAAAAACTGGAAAATATGGTAGCCGAAGGATTGTTCCGCGAAGACTTGTTGTATCGCATCAACACCATTCAAATAGAAGTCCCGCCATTACGTCAAAGAGGCGACGACATTATTGTTCTGGCCGATTTCTTTCTGAAGAAATTTGCTGCTAAATACGAAAAACACGGATTAAAGATCAATCAACCGGCACAGGAAAAACTGCTGAAATACAATTGGCCCGGCAACATTCGCGAACTGCAGCATACCATCGAAAAGGCCGTGATCTTAAGTGATTCGATGGTGCTAAAACCTGAAGATTTTTTCTTTAAACAAGTATTCGCATCAAAGTTTGAAGATGAACTGCTGACCATTGAAGAAATGGAAAAACGAATGATCGTATCGGCCATTGATAAAAATGCAGGAAACATGAGTCTGGCTGCCGAAAAGCTCGGAATTACACGCCAAACATTGTATAATAAAATAAAAAAATACGGGCTATGATCAGTAAGAATCTATACGTCAAAATCCTTGTCAGAGTGTTGCTTATGCTGGCCGGCGCCCTCTTTTTAGGTTGGCTGATCTTCGACCAGCAAGCTTATGTTTTAGCCATCATCCCCTTCCTTTTTATTTTAGGAGTTACCATTAACCTCATCTATTTTCTGAACCACATCAACCGCCGGATATTTTACTTTTTCGATGCCATAAGAAACGAAGATTCAACGCTTCGATTCCCGAATAATGTCAGCAACAAGGTTATTAATGACCTCAACCAAAGTCTACAGAAAGTAAACTCACAAATACAACAAATTTACCTGGAGAACCAGAAGCAGGAACAGTATTTTCAGGCGCTTCTGGAACACGCTGCCACGGGCATGTTCACCTTTAACAGAAAAGGTTTTATTTTGCATTCGAATAAGCTGGCGAAACAACTTTTCGAGGTGGATGTTCTTACCCATATCAACCAGTTGGAGCGGATCGATCCTAAACTTTTTCAAACGATAAAAGAAATACAGCCTACAGAGCAACGCCTGATCACACTGCATTTAAAAAGCGGAATTTTTCAGCTGCTCATCAAGTCGAATTCATTTATTTCGGAGAAGGATGAGTTGATGCTGATTTCGGTTCACGACATTAAAAACCAGCTGGATGAAAAAGAGCTGGAATCGTGGCGTAAACTGATACGTGTTATGATGCACGAGATCATGAACTCCATCACTCCGGTTACCTCGTTGTCGGAAAGTCTGGCCGGATATTTTTATAAAGATGGTGCAATGGTTTCGCCGGAAGACATTAATACAAAAACGATTGAGACAACTATTCGCGGGTTGGAAGTGATTCGCGAACAAGGCAAGGGGCTGATCAATTTTGTAGAGTCGTATCGGAAGATCACACGACTTCCGGCTCCTGAAAAGAAAGTCTTTCAGGTGAGTAACCTAATCGATCATATTCGGATTTTATCCTCTTCGTTTGAAAATGCCGGTCATGTTGAATTATCGTGTAACGTTGAGCCTGCTGAACTGGAATTGCATGCCGATGAAAAGCAAATTTCTCAGGTGTTGATCAACCTGGTAAAAAATGCATATCAGGCCAACGAAGACAATGAAAATGCAAAAATTACGATCAAAGCAACTGTTAATGCAGCAGGACACCCAACCATTTCAGTCTCTGACAATGGACCGGGAATTTCAGATGAGCTGATGGACAAAATCTTTGTTCCCTTTTTCACCACGAAAGAAAATGGTTCGGGGATCGGGCTCAGCATTTCCAGGCAAATCATGCAGTTGCATGGCGGCAGCCTGAAAATGAGTTCCGTTTCAGGAAAATACACTGAAGCAGTTCTGGTTTTTTAGACATGCTATCTGAAAGACCTATTGAAGGATAATACTAGAAACAAAAAAGGCCGACTTTCGTCGACCTTTTCCGTGGGGAGTACTGGATTCGAACCAGTGACCCCCTGGGTGTAAACCAGGTGCTCTGAACCAACTGAGCTAACCCCCCCAATCTTGTTTTTGTTTCTGAACGTGCCTCCTTTTTCAGAAAGGCGCTGCAAATATATAAGCTATTTTTAGTTCTGCAAAAAATAAATAAAAAAAATCATCATAAAATTTCGGCCACTACAAATGTGCTTCCACCCACAAAAATCAAGTCGTGAAATCCGGCATTTTCTTTGGCTTTTTTGAGTCCTTCATTAACAGAATTATAACACTCCCCTTTCAATCCATGCAAGTTTGCCTGATGTTGAAGTTCATTTTCATCCATGCCCCTTTCAATATCTGCGCGAACAAAATAATATTCAGCTTCTCTTGGCAACAAGGCCAGCAATTTATCCGCATTTTTATCGCTAACCGTACCAAAAACAATGTGTAACTTTTTATGCGCCGTAGTTCTAATCTGGCCGACAATTGACCGCATGCCATCTTCGTTGTGGCCGGTATCGCATACAACCAGCGGATTATTACCTATCACTTGCCAGCGTCCCAGTAAACCTGTCAGTCCAACTACTTCCTTCAGTCCAATTCTGATGGCCTGCTCAGAAATGTCAAATCCTATTTCACGCAAAACATCTGCCGACTTTAGAACAGCCGGGATGTTCGCATGCTGGTAAACTCCCAGCAAATCTAATTTCAGACCGGGCAAAACAGCCTTCTCATTCTGCTGCACGTGCAGAATTTGTTTCCCATCCAGACCCTTAGTAGCATAAGTCACCTTGTACTCGTGATCCGCAAAATGTATGGGCGCATTTTCCTCCCTAGCCTTGTGCATGAAAACCGGAGTTGTTTCTTTTTGACTGGTTCCGATAACCGCCGGAACATTTGGCTTAATAATTCCGGCCTTTTCACCTGCAATTATTTCCAAAGTGTTGCCAAGTAGGTTTGTATGATCGAGACCAATGTTTGTAATGATACTGACTTCCGGAGTAACAATATTGGTCGAATCCAGACGGCCACCGAGTCCCACTTCCATAATTGCCACATCCACTTCCTGGCGGGCAAAATAATCGAATGCCAAAGCGACCGTCAACTCAAAAAATGAGGGTTCAATTTTCCACAATTCATTGTTAATTCGATACTGTTCAATCCACTCAACCACATCGTGTTCCGCGATCATTTCGCCATTAATTTTAATGCGTTCGCGGAAATCCTTCAGATGTGGAGAAGTATACAATCCTACTTTGTACCCGGCACTTTGCAAAATGGCAGCCAGCATGTGTGAAACCGATCCCTTCCCATTGGTGCCCGCCACATGAATAGTCCTGTATTTTTTATGTGGATGACCGTACAATTCACCCAGCTTCAGCGTGTTATCCAAATTGTTTTTGTAAGCCGCCGGACCACTGCGTTGAAACATGGGTAAACGCGTAAACAAATATTTTAAAGTATCGCTATAGTTCACGTAAAAAAATTATTTATTAACGATTGCAAGTTTATTAATTTTTGAGCTTCTAATCTCATATTCTCGCCGATTAATCTATATTTAAAAAATTCAATTTTTATATGCTAAGTAAGACAAAAAAGAGTAAAATTTTCGTTCTTGACACCAACGTAATTTTACACGATTACACTTGTATTTACCAGTTCCAGGATAACGATGTTATTCTTCCAATTACAGTACTCGAGGAGCTGGACAAATTTAAACGAGGAAACGATCTTATCAACTTTCAGGCACGCGAATTTACCCGTCTGCTCGATGAAATTGTTGGGGATGAACTTTTTAACGGTGGAAAAACACTTGGGCAGGGAAAAGGAAAACTCAGGATTGAAACCGGCAAACCTTTTTCTGATGAATTGAAAGCTTCTTTCAAGGAAGACATTCCCGACCACCGTATACTTTCTATTGCCGATTACATAGCAAAATCGTATCCCAGACGCAAAACGGTTCTTATAAGTAAGGACATCAACCTGCGCATGAAAGCCAAATCGCTGGGCATTCAGTCGGAGGATTACAAAACCGACCAGGTGACCGACGAACACATTCTGGATAAAACGGTAACTACCTTCGAAAACTTCAACGACACGCTGATTGACACCCTTTACAGCCAGGGATCGTTTGCTGCGAAAGATCTGGGAAAAGATTTTATTCCTGAAGCTAACGAGTGTTATATTTTCAGGGGAAATTCTTCGAGTGCGTTGGCACGTTTCGATCCGAAATCGGAACGCATTTACCGGGTGGAAAAGAAGTCGGCGTACGGGATAAAACCACGAAATGCGGAGCAAACATTTAGTTTGAATATGCTGATGGATCCGGAGGTGCGCTTAATGGCACTTACCGGTAAAGCAGGAACCGGAAAAACATTGCTGGCTCTTGCTGCAGCTATCGAGCAACACCGACAATACGAGCAAATTTTACTAGCCCGTCCGATCGTGGCACTAAGTAACCGCGACCTGGGTTATTTGCCCGGCGATGCCGACGAAAAGATAAATCCTTATATGCAACCCTTATTCGATAACCTGTCGGTAATAAAGCATACGTTTAATCCGCGCAGCAACGAATACCAGCTCATCGAGGAAATGGTGAAGGAGGAGCGTCTGAACATTACTCCCCTTGCCTATATCCGCGGCCGGAGTTTGTCAAATGCCTTTTTTATCATCGACGAGGCACAAAACCTGACGCCTCACGAAATAAAAACGATTATTACCCGTGCCGGCGAAGGAACAAAAATGGTATTTACCGGCGATTTGCAACAAATCGATTCGCCGTACCTCGATATGAAATCGAACGGGTTGGCCTACATGACCGACCGCATGCGCAACCAGGAATTGTTTGCACACATCAATCTGGTAAAAGGCGAACGTAGTTATTTAGCAGAACTGGCCAGCAATTTATTGTAAGAATGTTCGTCATGCTGAATTTATTTCAGCGTCTTCTGAGAAAGATTCCGAAACATCCCGATAATTATCGGGACAGAATGACGATCGAAAAGAATAATCAGTTCAAAAAGAAGTATTTGCATTAAGCAGCTTTTTTCTAACTTTGCAGCCTATTTAGAAAGATTACAGATTAGAGATGGATTACAAAGGGAAGAAAGCTGCTTTTTATACACTGGGTTGTAAACTCAATTTCTCGGAAACGTCGAGTATTGCGGCCTCATTTAAGGAGGTTGGTTTTGATCGTGTTGATTTTGAAGAGAATGCTGACGTGTATGTGATCAACACCTGTTCGGTAACCAACCAGGGCGACAAAGCCAGCCGAAATATCATTCGTAAGGCAGTTCGTCAGAATCCAAATGCAATGGTGATTGTTGTTGGATGCTACTCGCAGCTTAAACCCGAAGAAGTTGGTCATATTGAAGGAGTTGACCTGGTTTTGGGTACGCAGGAAAAATTTCACATTCCGGCGTACCTGAACGATTTACACAAAAACAGCACTACCCAAATCCAAACCACCCGTCTGGCAAATATTAAAAGCTACCACAAAGCATTTTCGTGGGGCGACAGAACCCGCAGTTTCCTGAAGATTCAGGATGGCTGCGATTATTACTGTTCGTTTTGCACCATTCCGTATGCACGCGGAAAAAGCCGAAACGACAGTATTATTAACACGGTTGCCGAAGCGAAAAAAGCAGTCGACAAAGGTTTTAAGGAAATCATCATGACTGGCGTAAATATTGGAGACTTTGGAAAATCGACCGGAGAAAATTTCCTCGATCTGCTTAAAGGACTAGAGCAGGTTGAAGGATTGGAAAGACTTCGGCTGGGATCCATCGAGCCTAATCTTTTAAAAGACGAGATCATCGAACTGGTGGCCGACTCCAAAGTAATTATGCCGCATTTCCACATGCCGCTTCAGTCGGGCTCCGATGAAATTCTGTCGCTGATGAAACGTAAATACTCCACCGATTTGTATCGCAAACGCGTAGAACGGATCCGTGAAATTGTACCATATGCCTTTATTGGTGTCGATGTAATTGCAGGAACAAATGGCGAAACCGAAGACTATTTTCAGGAATCGTACGATTTCCTAAATGAACTGGAAATTTCTCAACTTCATGCCTTTACATATTCTGAAAGAAGCGGTACACAGGCACTTAAAATCCCATGGAAAGTGGATGTAGAAGACCGTAAGCGGCGCACCCAAATGTACATCAACTTATCGGAGAAAAAACTACGCGCTTTCTACGAAAAAAATCTTGGCAGCGAGCAAAGCGTTTTATTCGAGGAACAGCAGAAAAAGGACAAAATGATGGGATTCACTGAAAACTACATCAAAGTGGAAGTTCCTTATTCCGAATCGCTGGTCAATCAATTGGGCACAGTAAAATTAAAATCAATTTTACCCAATGGTCATGTTGCTGTTGAAATGACCGCCTAAATTTTCCGTACTTTTACCTCAAACATCAATCGAATGGATTACAAAAAGCTTTGTTTCCAGGTTCAGGATATTGCGCGCGAAGTGGGTGCTTTTATCCGTGAGGAACAAAAGAAAATTACAGCTAAAAACATTGAAGTTAAAAGTGTTGCCAGCCTGGTAACCTATGTTGATAAAACCGCTGAAGAACGCATTGTTACTGCATTGAAAAAACTCATTCCTGAATCTGGTTTTGTAGCGGAAGAAGGAACAGCGGACTCCAATCAGGAAAAATTCACCTGGTTTATCGATCCGCTGGACGGAACTACGAATTACTTATTTGGCATTGCTCCGCATTCGGTTAGCATTGCCCTGGCCCAAAATGGCAAAATGGTACTTGGCGTGGTTTACGAATTGGGCGCCGACGAAATGTATTATGCATGGAAAGAAAGTCCGGCTTATTGCAACGGTGAAGAAATAAAAACGGCGAACCGTTCAAAATCGGAAGAAACACTGATCGGCACCGGATTCCCGTATTACGATTTCGATCGTGTGAATGACTACATCGATGCGATGCGCTACCTCATGAAGAACACCCTGGGATTGCGTCGTTTTGGTTCGGCAGCGGTCGATCTTTGTTATGTTGCTTCAGGCCGTTTCGATGCATTTTACGAACACGCCTTGCACGCCTGGGATGTGGCAGCCGGAGTTTTTATCCTTCAGCAGGCCGGCGGAAAGATCACCGATTTTAATGGCGGCGAAAACTGGCTTTTTGGTGGCGAACTCGTTTCGGCAAGCGGTGCTTATTTCGATGAGTTCTACAGCATAATTCACTGCTATTTGGGAGAAAAGCAGTAAAAAAATTGTATTTTGCCTTATTAATACAATTGCCATGGCCGAGAAAGAAATCGCTTTGTTAAAAGAACAGCTGGCACGCCTCGACGAAACCAAATTCGACCTGGATGCGTGGAAACAGCACACCCTTATTTTTCTGGAACGCATTTTCGGAAAAGACAATTCAAAATTGAAACTGATCAGGGAATTGCGTTACGATTATTCGAGCTGGAGTTTGCGCGATACTGCGGCAGCGGGTAAAACCAAAGACAAGGATCCGGTAAAAATGCAGGCACGCGAAATTCTCGAAGCTACCATCACCGAACTGGAACATCTGGGGCTTCCTTCTGATTCAACAGATGCCCAAAAAATTTGGGAGTTGTTGCAAGACGAACTCACCGGTAAGCAGATCAAAGAAATTGAGGCCCTCCTGAAATCAGACGATAAGGAAAAAGAGCAAAAAATTAGCGAATTGCTGGAAGGTCTTGGTAAGGAAAATCTTGCTACCATAATTGCCAAACTTTTACTGAACTAAACACGAATGATCCAACCTGGAAAAGTTGCTATCGTAATACTAAACTGGAACGGGGAAAAGTTGTTCCCCGATTTTTTACCCTCGATCATTGAACATTCGAAAGGCGAAAACACAGAAGTTATTGTTGCTGATAACGGCTCCACGGATAATTCGCTGGAGGTATTAAAAAAGGATTACCCGGAAGTTACACTGCTCGATTTGAAAACCAACTACGGCTTTGCCAAAGGCTACAATGTAGCTTTAAACCAGATTGAAGCCGATTATTTTGTGCTGGTAAATTCGGATGTAAAAGTGACTAAAAACTGGATACAACCTTGCATCCAACTATTTGAGAACGATGCGAAAGTGGCCGCTATTCAGCCAAAAGTTTTAAGTTATAAGGAACCCGGGTTGTTTGAGTATGCAGGTGCCGGTGGCGGATTTATCGATAAGTTTGGTTACCCGTTTTGCCGAGGACGAATTCTCGATCGTGTGGAAAAAGATGAAAAGCAATACAATAATCCGGGAGAAATATTCTGGGCTACAGGTGCCTGTATGTTTGTGCGCGCCGATGTTTTCAAAGCCAGTAGCGGCCTCGATGCCGATTTCTGGGCACACATGGAGGAGATTGATCTGTGCTGGCGGCTGAAAAACCAGGGATTCAAGATCATTTACGAACCACAAAGTGTGATCTATCATCTCGGTGGCGGAAGCCTGGAATACGGAAATCCACGCAAGGTTTATCTGAATTTCAGAAATAACCTTTACATGCTGTACAAGAACTTGCCGCAAGACAAATTCAAACGAACCATGTTTATTCGCATGATTTTGGATGGTGTTGCGGCAGCTAAGTTTTTGCTTGGATTTCAATGGAAGGCATTTAACGCCTTATTCAAAGCACATATTTCGTTCTACCAAAACCTTTCAGCAGTAAGAAAAAAACGAAATGCGTTAAAGCAACTGGTTACCACCAACGACCATCCCGAAATTTATCGGAAGAGCATTATGTGGAAATTTTTCATTCAGAAAAAAACCAAATTCTCAGAACTCGATTTTAAACTGAAGTAGCATGAAGAAACTAAAATTCGCCGAACCCATATATACCTATCATATCGACTTTGTAGGCCATGTAAACAACATTATTTATGTGCAATGGCTCGAAAATGCCCGTGTAAAACTTATTGAAGCCATGGGACTGGATATTCAGCACCTTTCGGTGGAAGACCAGATTTTGCCAATTATTACCGAAACTACCATCCAGTATAAAAAACCATTCTTCCTGAACGACACGGTGCAGGTTGAGGTTTGGGTATCCGAGATGTTTAATGTTTCTGCCAATTTTAAATTTCGCTTTTTAAACGGTAATGGCGATGTTTGTTCAACCGCTCAGCAAAAAGTTTTATTTATCGATAGTGAAACTCAGAAACCATCACGAAAAATCGTCAAGTACCGCAAAAACTTTGAAAAATATTACCTTCCTGCCGAGGAAAATTAAAGATTAATTTCTCCTTCTTTTTGGCCTATCATTTTGTGGGATTAAAATTCCCTTATAACTTAGCACCGACATTTACGCAATGGGGTGTCTCGAGTGCTCGGGACTGAGATTATACTCAAAGAACCTGATCCGGTTAGCACCGGCGTAGGGAGAGCGAAAGGATTTTTCCTGCCTCATTGGTTATTTTTTAACCAATACAATCAAAAAAATGAAAAAGTTTAGTTTAGTAATGCTGCTTCAGTTGTTGGCAGTATTGGCCTTTGGGCAAATCGAGTTAAGTGGAACTGTAACAGGAGACGGTGAGCCATTACTCGGTGCCAGCGTTGTAATTGCCGACAGTTATTACGGAATTTCGACTTCTGCTGACGGCAGTTTCAAAATGACCAACCTCGATGCCGGAGATTATACCCTAAAAGTTTCCTATATTGGATTCGAAAGCAAAGAACTCCAGCTGCAACTCACCTCGGATAAAAGCATTGAGGTGAACCTGGAGTCGGATGTAATTATGACTGATGAGATCCTCGTGTCGGCCACACGGGCAAACAACAAAACACCGATGGCTTACTCAAATGTTTCAGCCGAGGACATTGCCAGCCGCAACATGGGACAAGATATTCCTTACCTCTTACAACTTACACCAAGTTTTGTAACGACATCCGATGCCGGTGCCGGTGTGGGATACACCAATTTCAGAATTCGTGGAACCGACCTGAACCGTATTAATGTAAACATCAACGGTATTCCGCTGAACGATGCCGAATCGCACGGAACCTGGTTTGTCGACCAGCCCGATCTAGCTTCATCGCTCGATAATGTACAAATCCAGCGTGGAGTGGGAACATCAACCAACGGAGCAGCTGCTTTTGGGGCAAGTATTAACCTGCAAACCAATAGCCTTAGAAAAGATGCTTATGGCGAATTTAAAACCGCTGCCGGTTCTTTCCATACTTTTAAAAACACCTTATCGGCCGGTACAGGATTGATAAATGATCATTTCTCGATGGATGTGCGTTTGTCGAAAGTGAACTCCGACGGTTTTGTCGACCGCGCCTTTTCCGATCTGAAATCATTCTTTGTTTCAGGCGGATACTACTCTGAAAACACCGTGCTCAAACTCAATGTTTTTTCTGGATTCGAAGAAACTTACCAGGCCTGGTGGGGCGTTCCTAAAGTACGCCTGGAAAATGACATGGCAGGTATGCAACGCTACGAAGATCACTGGTTGTACACACCTGAGGAAACACAGCACATGATGAATTCCGACAGACGAACGTACAATTATTATACCTACGAAAACCAGGTGGATCACTATACTCAGGATCATTACCAATTGCACTTTTCGCACAAATTCAGTTTGGCATTTAACTTTAATGCGTCGTTACACTGGACACATGGTTACGGTTATTATGAGAATTACGAAGACGATGCTTCCCTGGAAGATTATCAGCTGGCGCCTATTGTTATCGGCGACGAAACCATTGAAACATCAGACCTGGTGAACCGCAAATGGCTCGACAATGATTTTTACGGAGCAACTTACTCGTTCAACTACTCTCAAAACAATTCGGATTTCACGGTAGGCGGAGGTTATAACGTTTACGACGGCGACCATTTTGGTAATGTAATTTGGGCGCGGTACCTCGGAAATAATCTTCCGGACAACAATTACTTTCAACAAACCGGAGTAAAAAGGACAAAACATGAATGGTACCGTGGAACAGGGCTGAAAAAGGACTTCAATGTTTTTGCCAAATACAACTGGCAGGTGGCACAAAAACTCAGCCTTTTTGCCGATCTGCAGTACCGACACATCAATTACGAAATTACAGGAATTGACGACGACCTTCGCGATATTTCACAGGATCATGCATTCAATTTCTTTAATCCTAAACTGGGTTTATTTTATCAGATTGCCAATAATCAGGAGCTTTACCTGTCGTATGCCGTTGCCAACCGCGAGCCCAACCGTTCGGCCTTTGTCGATTACCCGGCCGGATACGATTCTCCGGTTCATGAAACGCTGCAGGACTGGGAACTGGGATACAACTTTGCTTCGTCGAAGTTTTCGTTCGGGGCTAACTTCTATTTCATGAATTACAAAGATCAATTGGTACTTACCGGACAGATTAATGACGTTGGTGCCCCGATTATGGTGAACGTGGATAAAAGTTACCGGGCAGGTGCTGAGTTACAAGCCGGTGTTCAACTGGCAAGGAATTTCCGATGGAATGGTAATGCCACCTTTAGTTTGAACAGAATAAAAGACTTCACAGAATATGTCGATAACTGGGATACCGGTGGTCAGGATGCGATAGAACTGGGAACAAGCGATCTGGCATTTTCTCCAAATATTATCGGGAACAGTCAGTTTGTGTTTTCTCCGGGCAAAAAGTTCAGCATTGCCTTCATTTCAAATTACGTAGGCGAACAGTACATCGATAATACATCGAGCGATGCACGAAAACTTGATGCCTATTTTGTAAATAATTTAAAGGCTGATTACAGTTTTACAACCGGTTTATTCGAAGAAATCACCCTTCATCTAATGGTGAATAACCTGTTTAACGAGGAATACGAATCGAATGCCTGGGTATATTCTTACATCCTGAGTGGCGAACGTTACGAAATGGATGGATATTTCCCGCAGGCCGGAACACATCTTATGTTTGGGATAGATTTTAAGTTTTAGATGTGAGCCATAAGCTTTGCGCAGGTAGCTACAGACTAAAAACGGTTGTACTTGAATGTACAACTGTTTTTTGCTTTATTTAATATCATTCCCCAAAAAGATAGGAATCTTTATGCGATGAGATTCCCATTTTCATGGGAATAATTCTATTCCAAAATCACCTTCCCTTCAATTTCCACAAGCAGATCGTTCCGGCAAATATCGGCGATAATGTACACCACCGGAAGATTACCAAAATGCGTTTTGAATGTTTTCCTGATCACGCCAAAATCCATACGATTTTTTACATAAACACGTGCATGACCATATTTGGGTTCCAGGTTATTGTTGGAGATTTCCTGTAATATTTCGCTGGAATATAGGCTTTTTATGTTCTCGATCGTCACTTCGGTTTGCAGTGCTGGATCGTCAACTCCAATGGTCTTTTCACCACGAATAGATGCTGTTCCCGAAATAAATATCTGGTTCTTGTGATCGTAACTAAAATAACGTGCACGTTCGAATTTCGGAGTGGTTTTTAAGATACATTCGTCACCAACCAAAACTTTTTCACTGTAATGATGGGCTGAAATCTGTTGTGGATTATCGACAGCCTTGCTCACAAAACGGGGACCTTTAACCGCAACAAACTCGATGATCACTCCCCCGCGATTCATACCAATTCCTGTGGCTGCCGGGAATCCGTTTTCTATGAACGCATTGCCGTAAACTTCCGACCGAACATTATTGAATTCCTGGTATCGTTGCTCTTCACCATCAAAACCCAGAATATTTTCGAGGTAATTCCACTGCCTGACAATGTGTTTGATATCAAAATTACAAGCTGAAAAGATGGCTTTCAAATCGGCAAAAGCCAGGTTAGCATTTATTTTGCACGATTCATTGGTATTCGATTGTACATTACCAATCAGAATTTGTTCCTCTCCTTTTTGAAAAACTGTAGCCGATTGTCCATCACCAATTGACGTTTTTTCCCAAAACGCCGGATCGTAATAAAAGGCCTCCACAACAATTCTGCAGGTTAAAGGAGGTTGTGCAATAAATGTTTGAATAATAGTGTCGGGAAAGGATGTCGCTACCTGTACCCTTACCTTTTTCTCGAGCCTGGTATAATCATCCTGAGATTTTGTATCAACGAAGTAATTCAGCTTAAAAATCCGCCTCCCTGAATTGATCTTTTTCAGCTTTGTTAAGCAACTATCAATCTGTTCGTCGAGTGTTCCACAAGTACGCCCTGGTTTTATGTATATCCTGTCTCCGTTTAAAAAATACATTCCTTCCCCTATTCAATAAAACAGAAGCACAAATATGGTTGTTTTTTTGGGTGAAAAAAAATGAGCTTTGTAAATAGTTGTTAATAACCACCTTCTGCTTTGGCGCCGCTGAGCACTGCTTCGGTTGAACCGATTCCGAGACGGTGAGCCCCCTGTTCGAGGAATGCCACCGCGGTTTCCCAGTCGCGAATACCACCCGAAGGTTTTACCTGTGCTTTGCCGGCAACGGTTTTTAGCATAATATCGATGTATTCCGGCTTGGCACCACCCGGCCCAAAACCGGTGGATGTTTTAACGAAATCGGCACCGGCTTCCAGCGAGAGCTCGCAGGCTTTGGCAATTTGTTCGGGCGTCAGGAATCCACTTTCCTGGATCACTTTTACCAATTTCCCGTGCTGATGTGCCACTTCAACAACGGCTTTTATGTCATCCAGTACATATTCGTAATCGCCCGAAAGAAAGCGACCTATATTCATCACCATATCAATTTCGTCGGTTCCGTCTTCAATAGCTTGTTTCGCCTGGAATGCTTTTACCTGCGTAGCATCGGCGCCATGTGGAAAACTCAACACGCACGATACTTTAACATCGCTGCCGGCCAGTAATTCGGCTGCCATTTTTATATCGCAGGGTTTTACACACATGCTGAAAACCCCGTATTTGATGCACATTTCGGCATTGGCTTTTAAATCTGATACCGTTTGATCGGGCTTCAAAACCGCATGATCGATGGTTTTTGCTACTTGTTCTTTTGTATACATTTTATTCTTGTGTTATGGCCTGAACAGTTTCAAGTGCCTTTTCCAAATCTTTTTCATCGACATAAACCTCGATGGCCGACTGCACTCCTCCAACAAAGCCGGCCTGAATTCCTTGTTTAAATCCATCTTTAATCAGGCAATTTATGCCCTGTTGTTCCAGTTCCTGCTTTATCCGATTGACGATTATCTCATCACCGGTAAAAATATTCATAATACTGTCTGACATTATTTTTAATTTTTGGGATTAGTCTTCCATTTCTTTTAAGATCTGCTCCACCTGTTCGTTGGTTTTGGTGAGTTTATCCTTGCAGGTTTTCAGCAATACCGAAACCCGTTTTACTTTTTCCGCCAGCTCGTCAACATCCAGTTCTTCGCTTTCAATTTTTTCAAGTATTTCTTCTATTTCGGCCATGGCCTCGCTGTACGATATCTTTTTAGTTGCCATTTTCTGTTTTTTTAGTGATTTTACTTTTTACCTGCCCATCGGCAAATTTTGTGGTCAGTTCTTCCCCTTTTTCTATGTCGTTTATCGATTTTATGATTTTCCCGTCTATCAAAGTTAATGTAAATCCGCGTTTCAATACGTTTTCAGGATTTAATAAACGGATGGTGTTCTCGTTTAATTTGAGTCGCTCGTGTTCTTTAAACAGTTGTTTTTGCGATTCCGAGATCAGCAGATCCTGAACATGTTGCAGCTCACCATGCTTTTTCAGAACAGCTTCTCCGGCTACTCGTTTCAATATTCTTCGCTGTCGGTTAATGTGATTTTTAGTTTCCACAAACCACACCGAAAGTTCAGAATCGATCTGATGCCTTACGCGGCTCAATTCATCCTGTTTTTTATAGGAATAGGTACTCACACTCCGCTGAAGCTGATTCCCAGATTTTGAAATACCTTTTTGTTTTTGCTGAATAAAACCGGAAACGGAATACGACAATCCTTCCACCATTCGTTCGAGTTTGTTCTGCTGAGCTTCCAACACATCGCGGGCATAATTCACCACTCCGTTTTCGATCTCCAGCAAATGAGAATAAAAACGTTCCATTCCGTTGATCAGAAATTCGGCCACTGCAGTTGGTGTTTTCAGACGGGTGTGTGCTACCAGGTCGATGATGGTGTCGTCCTTTTCGTGCCCAATACCAGTAATTATGGGCAAAGGGAACTGGGTAATATTGATGGCCAGCTCGTAATTATCGAAGCTACTGAGATCGGCAGTGGCTCCTCCCCCGCGTATGATAACCACGGCATCAAAAAAATCTTCGTACTGAAAAATTTGTTCCAGTGCATGAATAATGGAATGCACCGCCTCCGCTCCTTGCATGTAAGCTTCAAAAAGATGCGTGTAGAATTTGAATCCAAATTCGTTGTTTTCGACCTGATTCATAAAATCCTGATATCCAGCCGCCGTTGCCGAAGAAATAACAGCGATTTTCTGCGGAACCAGCGGCAGTCCCAAGTCCTTGTTCATTTCGAAAACGCCTTCTTTTTGCAGGCGTTCGATGATCTCTTTTCGTTGCAACGCCATGTCGCCAACGGTGTATGTCGGATCGATATCTTTAATGTTCAGACTCAGTCCGTAAGCCGCGTGATATTCCACTGTGGCCAGAACCAGCACCTTAATTCCCTGCGAAAAAAGTTGTCCGGTGGTCGTTTCAAAATAGGGTTTCAACATGCGGTAGGTGTACGACCAGATAGTTGCCCTTGACCGAGCCACGATATTGTTTCCCTGCTTTTCCACCAACTCGAGGTAACAATGCCCACTTCGGTTTTCCTTTAGTTCACTCACCTCTGCAACCACCCACACCGCTCCCGGAAAGGCTTCCAATATGGCGTCTTTTATCTGTTCATTCAGTTCGGAAAGTGTGAGTTGCTGAACCATTTATTTTATTTTACGGAGCTTTACAGTTTCGCTAAACGATCCGGTTTCAATTTTCAGATAATATATTCCGGCACTCAGCCCGGGAAGATCGGTTAATTGAATTTGTTTCTTTATCGGTTTCTCCCATGCTTTTAAAACCGTGCCATCCATGGTGATCAGATGGAGTTTTACTTTCCCCTGACCAAGAGATGAAGCCTGGATCGTGAGACGATCTGTCATTGGATTTGGATATACTCTCCAGGAATCGTTTCGTTCATGCAATTCGGCCGCTAAAGGATCGAGAATAGCAGACGCCGTGCTCATATTAGGAATACCATACCCCAGTAACGAATCGGGCGAAAAATACTGATTTCCCGATTTTTGGAGTGCAACTTTAATTTCCACAGCCGTTTTATCAGGATATCGCTGCCATAAACAAGCAGTCATTCCGGCCAATATGGGCGACGAAAATGAAGTCCCGCTTATCGGGCCAATTGATCCTGAAGCAAGCTGGGCTGTAGCCCTAACTCCCATTGCCGACACATTTGGTTTTATCTCGCCATCGGAAGCCGGACCGGCAGAGGTAAAACTGGCCGGATAAAGATCTTTATCCACTGCGCCTACTCCAATTACTTTATCGCCATCAGATGGTGCAATTATCCGGAACCAGGGATCGTTCCGCTCGTTGCCCGCACTGGCAAATACCAATATGCCTTTGGAGGCGGCAATATTGGCCGCCTGAGTCACCCGGGTAGTGTGGCCATCCATATCGCCATAAGTATGATTCATTGCAGAATCATCAAATTCATAATATCCCAATGAAGAATTGATGATATCAACACCAACACTATCTGCAAATTCGGCAGCCGCAGCCCAGTTGTCTTCCTCAATCATGTATTCGGTAGCTGCATCTTCCGAACGCAACAACCAGTATTTTGCGTGTGGTGCAGTACCGATCAGCTGCCCGGGAATATTTCCTCCCATGGTCGATAATACGCTCATTCCGTGATAGTGTTCCGTATAAATATCGGATTCAGGATCCACAAAATCGTAGGTGCCAAGTATTTGGTATCCGGCCCACAAACTGTCGAAAGCTGCGAATTCGTCGGCTTTGTAAAAACCGGCATCGAGCACCGCTATTTGTAATCCTTCACCTCTGTAACCATTATTATGCAGAAACTGACCTTCAAGCATTCCCACCTGATTCACAGAACTTCCGTAAACTGAGGTATCAATTGGAGTAATATCAGAAATAGTTTCTTTTTCGAATTTACTGTGAGCACTTTTTGTAATAAGGTTTGGTTTGGTAAGCTGCACTTCTCTCACAAAAGACAATTCAGGAAATTGGATTTCCTCCAAATTGATGCGGCTTTTTACGGTAATTCCATTCAGCCATTTCGAGGCATGTACCAATTCAACATCTGCTGTTTTTAAAATCGAATCAATGTAAACGCGGTTAACCGGTAAGTCAAGCGAATCGATGGGAATACCTTGTTTATCGCGACGTTGAATGGCCCTCTGCGACAGGTAATCTTCAGGTGAGCTGAGCGAATATTCAATTCCGTTTTTATCGGTAAAACCGATCCAGTAGTAATTTTGTGCTTTTACCGATAGCGTAAGTAATACAGCCAGTGTGAGGACAACAAATCCCTTCATAAAATTCTTCAATTCCTTTATCCCGCCAAATTAACGAAATAAGAGGAATGTTCATCGGAACATCTTGCTTTTTCTCATGTATTCCGAAGGATCGTTCATAAATTTCTCGGGATCGGCCAGCATGTTTTTATTTTTTTCGAGCTCCTGTATTTTCAGGTTATCGATGCTGTCACGCACCTGTGGATTCAGAATCTTACCTTTATCATAAAATAAAGAATAGCTGTAATTTTCCTCCGGATCATAGAACTTCCATTCTCCATCGCGCAAACCGTTAACGTAAGCTCCTTCCCTTTCGGGCTGGCCGTTTTCATAAAATACCAGGAAAAGACCATGTCGCTGTCCTTCTTTCATTTTGCACTGCAGGTATGCTTGCCCGTCTTTATAGAACACTTCGTAGGCCCCATCCTTTTTACCATTTTTCCAATGGCTTTTTTCCATCACTTCACCAGTGTCGAAATACTGGTGGGCTACGCCATTTTTTACTCCGTCGACAAATTCTTCGTCGGCAGTTAAAAGCTCATTTTTATCGTAGATCTTCCAAACGCCTTGTTTCTTCTGATTCACATAATTGCCCTCGGTGAGTTTCTTGTGCCACACATCAAAAAGCCGGGTATGTGCAGTGTCGCCACGATAACTGATAATTGCCTTGAGTTGTCCACCCGGATGATAGCGTTTCCACTCGCCAACCGGTTTTCCATCCTTAAAATCACCTTCGTAGATCAAACGTCCGTTATCCTGGCGCTTTTCCCAGTGTCCCTGTCGCAGACCGTTGGCATCGGTCTGGTTGATCTGTGCCGATAAAAGATAAGGTAAAACCAGAAATATAATAATGAATCTTCGCATTACATGTTTTTCTATTAAAACGCGAATTTAGGGTTTTATTTTGCGCTGTACCAACGGAATTATAAAACTCATCAAATATTTATAATCACCCTGTATCCGGAGCAACATTCAGTATTTCTGATTATTCATTTCCTGTATTATTAAAGATGAAAATACACCTATTTAGTAAGGAAGCCGGAAGTCCCCTGATTGATAACCCGGGAGGCTCTGCATTTCTTAAACTTGTTTATTTTTTGTCAAATCTGTACCGCTTACATTTGTATTAAGATTTTAACATCTTGTTTTCCTTTTCTAAGACTATAATACCGCGGAAAACAAGCAGAACAACAACATTGAAAACATTATTAAACAACAAAATTTGAAGAAAATGACAACAAAAAAAACAGTTTGGACACTTGATCCAACACACAGCGAGATTACTTTTAAAGTAAAGCATATGATGATATCGAATGTAAAAGGTGAATTCAAAAACTTTAATGCCTTCGTGGAAGGCGATGAACTGGAAAAAGCCAAAATTAAAGCCACGATTAATTCCTCGTCAGTATATACTAATAACGACGATCGCGATAATCACCTGAAAAGTGCCGATTTTTTTGATGCTGAAAATCACAAGGAACTGACATTTGATGCCACTTCGTTTAAAAAAGTGGACAACGACGAATACAAACTTAACGGAGTGCTGACCATCAAAGGCGTGAGCAAAGAAGTGACTTTCGATGTAGAATTTGGCGGAACCAGTAAAGATCCGTGGGGAAATGAAAAAGCCGGTTTCTCGCTCGATGGAAAACTTAACCGTAAAGATTGGGGATTGAACTATAATGCTGTCCTCGAATCAGGTGGTGTATTGTTAAGCGAAGACGTAAAAATTCAGGCTGAAGTACAGTTCGTTAAGCAAACAGTATAAATTACGTGCAGCCGATAGTGTTAAAATAAACCTTTTAAAGCGGTATCTATGAAACGGAAACACTTTTTAAAAACCGTATCTTTATTACCATTAACAGGAACTGCAATGAAATTAAATGCTTTGAATAAGTTTTCCTCCGACTTGCCCGTCACCGACCCGTTGCCAGTGCTTTTTCTCGGGCACGGAAGCCCGATGAATGCTATCGAGGACAACGAGTTCACGCGTGGATTTAAAAACATCAGTTCCCGTTTTGAGCAGCCACGTGCTATCCTGTGTGTTTCGGCGCACTGGGAAACACGCGGCACCTTTTTAATGGCCAACGAACATCCGCCAACCATTCACGATTTTGGCGGTTTCCCACAGGAACTGTTCGATGTGCAATACCCGGCACCAGGAGCCCCCGAACTGGCCAAAGTCACACAGCAACTAATTACTAAAACAGAGGTTGGGCTAAGCGATAAATGGGGACTCGATCACGGCGCCTGGAGCGTTATTCGTCATATGTACCCCGATGCCGACATACCGGTTTTCCAGATGAGCCTGAACTATTTGGAAAGTCCACAATACCATTTCGAACTTGGACAGGAACTCGCGGCGCTTCGCCGTAAAGGAGTGCTCATCATCGGTAGCGGAAACCTGGTGCACAACCTGCGTATGGTGGCCTGGGACAAGCTCGACACGGCTGGCTTTGCTTTTGATTGGGCGACAGAAGCCCGAAGCAAAATGAACCAGTGGATCATGGAGGGCAACTACAAGGCGCTTATCGACTATCAAAAACAAGGCAGCGCTTTTAAACTGGCTATTCCAACTCCCGATCATTACCTGCCTTTGCTTTATGTGCTGGCATTGATTGAAGGAAAAGACGATGTTTCGCTTTTTAACGACAAAGCAGTTGGTGGTTCGCTCACCATGACCTCAGTTTTCGCAAGCCAGAAATAGCAACAAAAAACACATTAACACACTCCTGTAAAAACAAATACACTATTTGTATTTTCTTTTTTCGAGCGGAATAAGCAGGTGTAAAATATTTCTTTCTGAAACTGAACAATCAATCATTCTTTGCAATAAATTTGCATGCCATTTTAAAAATAAGAATGAATATACAGCAGAAAGTTCGGGCGGTTGAGAAACTATTTAAAATGCTCGATAAAGATGTTCAGAAATTACAGAACGCAACCGGCATCCATTGCATCGGGAACTGTATTAATTGTTGTACCACGCCTCGAATTCAGGCAACAGCTCTGGAGTTTTATCCTCTGGCTTATCACCTTTTTAAAACAGGACAGGCAGAAAATATTTTGAGCACCATCGGGCAGATCAACAATCCAACCATTTGTCCGAATCTTAGTTATCTATCCGCTGAAGGCAGTCGCCCCGGTTGCGCTAACTACGATCATCGCGGACTTATCTGCCGCTTGTTTTCTTATAATCATGCGACCGACAAATATGGCCGCCGCCGAATTAGTGCTTGTAAACCTATTCGATTAGCACAACCTCAGGAGCTTGAAAAAGCAAACCAGATACTGCAGAAAAAAGCTTTAGGCCCCAAAGCCGGTAACTACTATTCGCGCTTACAATTTATCGATTTTAATGAAGCCCAAAAGTTTTACCCGGTAGGCGATGCCATTAAAATTGCGCTTGAAACAATGGCCACCTATTTTCACTACAGCGGTAAACGTGCCATCTAGCATCCATTTCTTAGGTCACCTTTAAAATATCAACTAAAATTTAACTTTAATTGCTTGGAAAAACATTTGAAAGCATGAAATTTGCATTAAAAATACTTTAACCGGGTTGCTGATAAACGAAGTATTTTTGAATAAAAAAATAAGAACAACTATGTTAATGTCAATCGTAGAACTCATTGTAATGCTTAACCCTTTCGCCCTCTTTTTATACCTTGAGCCCATCAGAAAGGACCTGGATCACAAACAGTTTATACGCGTCATTTTAAAAGCCAGTTTCATCTCGTTAATGATCTGCTACGCTTTCTTTTTCTCGGGTGAGTTTTTATTTGATAAGGTGTTTGCCATCGATTTCGAGTCGTTCCGGGTATTTGGCGGCATTATTATTTTCTCATACGCCTACTTTTTTATTGTAAAAGGTCAGCGGGCTCTGATCATGATAAAAGAAGACCTCGACAACCTGGCTTCCGAGATCGCGCTGCCGTTTATGGTTGGGGCCGGCACCATTTCCTTAACCATTTTAACCTCGTACAGGCACTCCACCTGGATTGGAGTTTTGGTCCTGCTGATCGTTTTTAGCATTAACTTTATTTCCATCTATTTGTTAACCATCTTCCGAAACGCGATTGAAGGGAAACGCCTGAAAACAGCCTACGATAAAAACATGGAAATTCTACTGCGGCTGAATGGATTTTTTATCGGTGCCATCGGAATTAATATGATCCTAACCGGAATTAAGAACATGTTTGGGCTTTAGATTGAATAAGTTCCCTGACCTGTTTCGGAAGTTCAAATTAATGACAAAATTGAAACAAAAACCAATATTGACCCAAACGCTTCAAATATTGATGCCGTAATTTGACAGGATGCACTGATCATTTTCAACTAAAAACAGGTTATCAGAATCCATCCTTTCAAGCGATCTCCTTGCAATCCTTCTTCTTAAATTATAACTTTAAGAGAACTCCAAAATTTAAAGTATGAAAGCCTGGGTAATCGATAAAATAAGCGATTTAAAAGAAGTAAACGAACCTTTATCACAGGTCGATCTTCCAAAGCCGGCTCCAAAAACAGGTGAGGTACTGCTAAAAGTAAAGGTATGTGGCGTGTGCCATACCGAGATCGATGAAATTGAAGGCCGCACTCCCCCACCTACTTTTCCAATGGTTCCGGGGCACCAGGTGGTTGGAATTGTGGAGGAAACAAAAGCTGATGGAGCAATAAAAATTGGTGATCGCATTGGAGTTGCCTGGATATTTTCAGCTTGCGGAAAATGCGAATTTTGCCAATCGGGGCAGGAAAACCTGTGTCCCGATTTCCTGGCTACCGGCCGCGACCGCAACGGCGGTTATGCTGAATACATGGTGGTTCCCGAGAAATTTGCTTATCCCATCCCCGATTATTTCAGCGATGCCGAAGCGGCCCCGCTTCTTTGTGCAGGTGCTATCGGTTACCGCTCGCTGGTGTTGTGCCAACCCGAAAACGGGCAAAACATAGGGCTCACCGGATTTGGAGCTTCAGCACATCTGGTGTTAAAACTGATCCGTTTTCTCTACCCTGATAGTAAAGTGTACGTTTTTGCAAGGAGCGAACACGAACGGCAGTTTGCTATAGAACTAGGAGCGGCCTGGTCGGGCGATACTACTGAGCGGCCGCCGGTTTTGCTGCATTCCATTATTGACACTACTCCAGTGTGGAAACCTGTTATTCATGCCCTCGAATGCCTGAAGCCGGGCGGACGACTGGTGATCAATGCCATCAGGAAAGAAGCGCACGACACCGACTATCTTTCACGACTGGATTACCCGACGCACCTGTGGATGGAAAAAGAAATTAAAAGTGTGGCCAATGTTACCCGCCACGATGTGAGTGAGTTTATACGAATTGCTGCTGAAATGCAGTTTAAACCAAATGTGCAGACCTACCCTTTTAGCGACGCCAACCGCGCTATCATGGACATAAAAAACCGCAAAATTAAAGGGGCAAAAGTGCTGGTTATTTAATATTAAAGTAGATAATTGCAGAACGCGTCATTCCGAATTTATTTCGGAATCTCCTACGACCAAGGATGCAGAAATAAATTCAGCATGACGAAAAGCAAATGGATTCTGTAGTCTAATATAAATCAATAATCCATCTCCCAACGCTCGCTCGGATCGCCGGGCATGCTTACTGTTTTCCATGAAAACTTCAGCACCTGCGGATGAACAAGGCGGGCAAAATCCTCGTACCTCATTTGGATCATTTCAGTGTGGGTACCTGCGTTAAAGGCGATCATTTCATCTTCGGCAAGCGTTTGTGCCACATACACTTCCAGGTCGTATAAGTTTCCGAATGGCGGCATGGCACCTAATTCGCAATCGGGAAACATGAATTTGAATTCCTCCTCGGTTGCCAGTGAAATCTTCACCGTACCAAAGGCTTGTTCCAGCTGTTTAAAATCAATCTGATAAGAAGCCGGCAACACAGCCATTGCAAATTTCCCTTCAATTTTAATGATGATGGTTTTGGCAACTTCCTTTCCCGAGATATGTGCTTTTGAAGCAACTTCCTGTGCAGTGTAGGCACTGGAATGTTTGATTGTTATGTACTTGACGTTGTATTCGTCGAGTACAGCCTTTAATTTTTTCGCTGGCATGATAAAATATTTTATTGGTTAAACGTTATTACTCTTCCCCGTAGATTTTATTGTACAGATTTCGCAGCGGGAATGTTTCAGAATTTGGTGAAAATCGAATGGATCGGGATCTGAGAGTGCACAATGTTCAAAACTTACTTTTCCTCCCTTATCAATTGGAGTTGAGTGTTCTATTTTGAGAACACAAAAAGCTCCCCATCAAAATGATGAAGAGCCTCTGGTAAATTGATTTTTAGAATTTTGCTTATGCAAGATAGGATTCCAACATCCAGATACGTTTTTCGGTAATACCGATCCAGTCACTCATCATTGTGGCCGTTCCTTCGTCGTTGTTTTCGCCTGCAATTTCGAGTAATTCTTTAAAACTTTCCAGGAAGAATCGATCAGCTTTCAAAACGGCTTCAACTGCTTCTCGTCCATCAGAAACATTCTTTACTTCTTCAAGAGTAGCTACTTCCAGGTATTCTCCAAACGAATGCAGCGGCTGTCCGCCCAGCATTAAAATGCGCTCGGCAATTTCATCTACCACCTCAGCTGCTCCGTTATAAAACTCTTCGAATTTCTCGTGTAAGGCAAAAAACATCTGACCTTTAATGTTCCAGTGCAGTCCTCTCAGGTTTTGGTAAAAGATCTGATAATCGGCCAGTAACTTGTTTAATTTCTCTGTTGTTTCTTGATTTTTAGTATTTATATCTTTCAATTTTTGTTGATTTATAATTCCCTTTTCTTTTGTTTTATTTTATAGTTCAAAGATACCATTAACAATATTTATTATTTTTATATTGTCATTACTATTGTTTATACTATGAACTTTTCACAACTTGAATATTTCAGAGAAATTTACCTGACCGGCAGCTTTTCAGGCGCAGCCAAAAAACTAGGAATTACACAACCTGCACTAAGTCTTCAAATTCAGAAACTGGAGGAGGAACTGGACTTTAAACTCCTCGACCGTACGCATCGCCCGTTGAAATTAACACAGGAAGGTGAAGCCTTTTACCAGAAGTCGGTGGAAATTTTGCAGCAAATTGAACAGTTAAAAGATGTAGCACTCGATCTGGTGGAAGAAGTAAAAGGAACATTGCGTATTGGCATTATCCCAACTCTATCGCCTTACCTGGTGCCGCTTTATGCCGGGCTCCTGAAAAAAGAATATCCCGCGCTGCAGACTGAAATATTCGAACTAAAAACAGAGTACATTATTAGCGAGTTAAAGATGGGGCAACTCGATATCGGAATAATTTCAACTCCTATTTCGGAGAGTAACCTGAAAATTGAGCCCATTTTTTACGAACTGTTTTTTGCCTATGTTTCCGAAAAACACGATTGGTTCAAAAATAGTACAATCAATCTTGATGAACTGGATGAAAATGACATTTGGTACCTCGAGGAAGGGAATTGTTTTCAGAATCAGGTAAACTCGATCTGCAACATTACACAAAAAAAACAAAGCGGACGAAACCTGCTTTACCGGTGCAATTCGATCGATTCACTTCGTCGGATCGTTGAAAACGAGAGTGGTATTACTTTTATCCCCGAGCTGGCTACGATTAATATTCCGTCGGAACAGGAGGAAATGATCAAAGATTTTGAGCAGGTTCAACCGGTACGCGAGATCAGCATCATCACCCTGAAGAAACATACCAAAGAGCGGCAAATCGGGGCACTAAAATCTGCCATTATATCCAGCATTCCGAAACGCATGTTAATAAAACCGGATACCTGGATTGTAGATACGCAGCTATAAAAAAGCCCCTCCGCCCCATATACATAGGAAGGAGAAGCTTCAAAGAACTCCGTCTCTCGATGATTTAATTAATAAATTTCTTTTGTCATTCTTTCGGTGGCGGTCATATAATAACGTGCAAAGTTATCGTCTTCCATAAAACCGGTAAGCTCTTCACGCCAGCTTTCGGCTTCTTCAGAAAGTTCGGCAATGCGTTTTTTTGCCACTTTATCTTCCGGATTGGCACGAAAATCTTTGATTACGGGAATAAATTCATCCATCCAGTCTTCGTACCTATCCATTAAGTTTTGTTGTTCGTTGGTCAGCGGGAATTCGGCCTTGCTGTTCAGAACCTTTGCCGATAATTTTTCACCACCAACAGCACCGGCACCAATGGCCAGTCCCAGTTTGGTAAGAAATCCCCTTCTTGATTCTTCGTACTCGTTCATTCTCTATGCTTTTTTATTCCGTACTTCACAAACACAACTTGGCATATAAAGTTTAAACAACAAAAAAAAAAGCCCCTCCGTAAACCGGAGAGGCTCTGATATTCAGTATATCTGAAAAGTGATTATTTTACTTCTTCGAAGTCAACATCGGTAACTTCGCCGTCGTCTTTTTTATCGCTTCCGCCACCTTGTGCCTGTCCTGCACCGGCGTCAGCCTGCGGACCACCTTGCTGGCCATCCTGAGCCTGCTGCGACGCATTGTACATTTCCTGCGAAGCGGCCTGGAATACAGTATTCAGCTCGTTCATGGCTGCATCGATAGCTGCCAGATCTTTTGATGCGTGAGCTTCTTTCAGCTTTTTCAGTGCATCTTCGATCGGTTGCTTTTTGTCGGCCGGAAGTTTGTCGCCAAATTCTTTCAATTGCTTTTCAGTCTGGAAGATCAGACTGTCAGCCTGGTTGATCTTATCGGCAGTTTCCTTAGCCTGTTTGTCAGCCTCGGCATTAGCTTCAGCTTCAGCTTTCATTTTTTGGATTTCATCATCACTCAAACCTGATGAAGCTTCAATACGGATCGATTGTGATTTTCCGGTAGCTTTATCTTTGGCATTTACATGCAGGATACCGTTGGCATCGATGTCGAATGTTACTTCAACCTGTGGTACACCACGCGGTGCCGGCGGAATACCGTCGAGGTGGAAACGGCCAATTGTTTTGTTTCCTGAAGCTATCGGACGTTCTCCCTGCAAGACGTGTATTTCAACTGAAGGCTGATTATCAGCGGCAGTAGTAAATGTCTCCGATTTCTTCGTCGGGATCGTGGTATTTGCCTCGATCAATTTGGTCATTACACCGCCCATGGTTTCAATACCCAGAGAAAGCGGAGTTACATCGAGTAACAGTACGTCTTTCACTTCTCCAGTTAAAACACCCCCCTGAATAGCAGCACCAATAGCAACTACTTCGTCGGGATTTACGCCTTTCGATGGCTCTTTTCCGAAGAATTCTTTTACCTTCGACTGAATGGCAGGTATACGTGTTGATCCACCAACCAGAATCACCTCATCAACATCTTCTGCTGACAATCCGGCACTTTTTAATGACTTACGACATGGCTCAATTGTAGCATTGATCAGGCTGTCAGCCAGTTGTTCGAATTTCGAACGACTTAAAGTTTTTACAAGGTGCTTTGGAATACCATTCACCGGCATGATGTACGGCAGGTTAATCTCGGTTTGCGTAGAACTCGACAACTCGATTTTGGCCTTTTCGGCAGCTTCTTTCAAACGTTGCAAAGCCATTGGGTCTTTACGCAAATCGATACCTTCTTCTTTATTGAATTCATCAGCCAACCAGTCGATAATTACCTGGTCGAAATCGTCACCACCAAGGTGAGTGTCACCGTCGGTTGATTTTACTTCGAATACACCGTCACCTAATTCAAGAATTGAAATATCGAAAGTACCGCCACCAAGGTCGAATACCGCGATTTTCATGTCTTTATCCTGTTTATCCAATCCGTAAGCCAGCGATGCAGCAGTTGGTTCGTTGATAATACGACGAACCGTTAAACCGGCAATTTCTCCGGCTTCTTTGGTAGCCTGACGTTGCGAGTCGCTAAAGTAGGCCGGAACAGTAATTACCGCTTCGGTCACTTCCTGTCCAAGGTAATCTTCAGCAGTCTTTTTCATTTTCTGCAAAGTCATTGCTGAAATTTCCTGGGGCGAATATTTACGATCGTCGATTTCAACACGCGGAGTATTGTTATCGCCTTTTATTACTTTATAAGGTACTCGAGCAACTTCTTTGCTAACACGGTCGAATGTTTCACCCATAAAACGTTTGATAGAGTAGATCGTTTTTGTTGGGTTGGTAATCGCCTGACGTTTTGCAGGATCACCGACTTTACGTTCTCCGTTTTCAACAAAAGCTACAATAGAAGGAGTTGTACGTTTTCCCTCGCTGTTAGGGATAACTACAGGTTCGTTACCTTCCATTACAGAAACACACGAGTTTGTGGTTCCTAAGTCAATTCCAATAATTTTTCCCATTGTTATATGTTTTAATTTTTATTGTTCCAAAAATTTACGCCTACAACTAATCAATGACTGTGCCATTGGAAAATGTGGAAAAATGAGCGAAAAACTGACACACTTAAACCAAAAACAGGTTGAGATTATGTCAAAACCGGTGACAAAACGACAGAAATGCAGGATGAAATCTGTGAATAAAAGTTTAGCTGAGCAGCTTGGTAATAGCTCCACTCGATTCCCTCAACTTCTTAAATCATAGTTAGTCTGAGGTGCGTGCTAATTTCAAAGGATTTAATACTGACTCCGGTAAATGGCCAGCGAAAAATTAGGCCCCGGTGTAACAAACCTTTCACCGTCGGTAAAACGCCAGGCAAAATCGAACCGTACTCTAGCTTTCGAGTTCAGCTGCGTGTAATAGGCCAAATATGGGATGACGTTGTGGCTGAGAGGACCAACGTCTTTGAAAGCATTGAGTTCTAATCCGGGGACATATTTAACTCCAAAATCAAACTGGCTCTTCAAATTCGCATAATAACTCCAGCCCAGATCCACATTACAGAGCAACCAATCGCGATGCGATATATCTGCCCCCAGTTTAATGTACTCGTCTTCATCCTCAGAATCATCTACCGACTCCTCTGGTTTTTTGTAACGACTGTAAGTGATGCCGGCACTAAAGTTTCTGTTCCGTTTTACATTCTGATATTTGTGCCAGTCGAACTGCATAAAGCCACCATATATAAAATCGGGCTCCCTATTGTAATATTGAAAAAACGGTCCCAGTTCAAAACGTTTCCCTTCATAACGCGGATCAAACTCACCATATACCCAGTCTTCTCCCATTGCTCCTACTGATTCGAGCAGCAAAGTTTTATTTACAAACCCGGAAACCAGTTCCATTTCTTTTTCAGCAATATGCGGTGTTTGAACTTCGCGGTTGTTTTTAATATCGGCAATTATCTGGGCAAACCGGGCAATTTCATAATCGGAAAAAATTCGTCCGGGATAGTATTTCTCCAGTAAATAATGTGCCGTCATCAAATGGTTCATCGGGCTTAAACGACCATATCCCCAACCGGCTTTTGCATTAAATCCAAAACGAAACTTACTTTTTAAATCACTTTCATCGATAGGAGTTACTTCCCCCAGCGAATCAATCGATGTACCATCGAGATTTTGCTGGTATAAATCATAGCGTCCCCAGAGACTAACATCTAGAATTGTATAATTCTTCGGATCGTAATAATACCGGTTTAAATATGCAGCATTTAATGAAGTGCGAATTCCATAAAGATTTTCATCGGCTTCATTGTTGGCCACTTTCGAACTGTCGATCCAGTTGCCAAAACCTGCATAAGGTCCTATATCAAACGAAAACAACAATTCTTCCTGCATGTAGTCTTTAAGGTTCCACAATGTACTGCTCAAATTAAAACTACCTGTTACAGATGTTTTATCCTCGAAATATCGGGTGGCATCAGTTCGTAGTTCTTCACGCTCCCGGCCAAGGTCAAAAAGAAATCCTTTTGTTAATTCCTTTTTTGTGAATGACACGACTTCATTATTAATGTCGTTGGATTGGGAAAAACTATGCAGTGCAGGAATTAAAACGATCAGTATCAAAATAAACAAACTGAAAATAGGTCTCCGGTTTCTCATTATCTGTTTCGTGTAAATAAACCGCAAAGAAAACAAACCTTCTGAAATTTCAAGATCTTGAGGTGGTTAATAAAAGTTAATCAGGGTGTTTGTATTGACGTAATAGCTATTGGTTTTTGGGCATCACAAATGCTTTATCTAATTTTGTTGCATCACTAAGAAATTAAAAACATGTCAGTACATAACGAAGTACGTAAGGTAACCACCCACCGTTTGTCGGAAATGAAATTGCGGGATGAAAAGATTTCGATGCTTACTGCCTACGACTATAGCATGGCACAATTGGTAGATGAAGCCGGAATTGATGTGATCCTGGTCGGCGATTCGGCCTCGAATGTAATGGCCGGACACACAACTACTTTGCCTATCACTCTGAATGAGATGATCTATCACGGAGCTTCGGTTGTGCGTGCTGTAAACCGTGCATTGGTGGTGGTCGATCTGCCATTTGGAACCTACCAGGGGAATTCGCGCGAGGCCTTAAATTCTGCCATTCGGATAATGAAAGAAACGGCTGCTGATGCTGTTAAACTTGAAGGTGGCGAAGAAGTGCTTGAATCGGTAAAACGAATTCTGTCGGCCGGAATACCAATTATGGGCCACCTGGGTTTAATGCCCCAATCCATCCATAAATTCGGGACTTACTCCGTGAGAGCCAAAGAAGAAGCGGAAGCTGAAAAACTGATTAATGATGCCAAATTGCTGGAAGACGCCGGATGTTTTGCTCTTGTTCTTGAAAAAATTCCGGCCGACTTGGGAAAGAAAGTAGCCGAAGAACTTAAAATACCGGTGATTGGAATTGGTGCAGGAGGAGGCGTCGACGGACAAGTACTGGTACTACACGATATGCTGGGGATTACACAACAGTTTTCACCGCGCTTTTTAAGACGCTATCACAATCTTGCCGCCGAAATAAAAGGATCGGTCGGTAATTACATTAACGATGTGAAATCGAAGGATTTCCCGAACGATAAAGAACAATATTAAGGAAGACAGAAGCGAGAAGTTGAAGTTGAGAAACAATCTTCTTTCGTAAGGCTAATAAAAAGCCAGTAACGAACCATGAAAGTCATATACGAAGACAATCATATAATTGCCATTAACAAAGCATGCGGCGAAGTCGTTCAAAGCGATAAAACCGGCGACGAAACCGTTATGGATAAGGTGAAAGAATTCCTGAAGGTAAAATACAATAAACCCGGGAATGTGTACCTGGGGCTTCCGCACCGCCTCGACCGCCCTACCAGCGGACTTTTGATTTTAGCTAAAACAAGCAAGGTGCTTCCACGACTCAATAAGCTTTTTCAAAGCAAAGGAGCAGTTCATAAAACCTATTGGGCGGTAGTAGATAAACGGCCTCCCAAATATACCGACACACTGGAGCACTACCTCATTAAAAACCAGGAGCGCAACAGAAGTTATGCTTACAACGAACCAAAAGAAGATGCCAAGTTTGCCAGTCTGACTTATCGTCATGTTGCCAGTATCGATCGCTATCATTTGCTTGAAATAGAACTACATACCGGGCGACATCACCAGATCAGGGTGCAGTTGCGGCAGATCAAATTGCACATTAAGGGAGATCTTAAATACGGTTTCCCACGGTCGAATAAAGACAAGGGCATTCATTTACACGCACGAAAGATCGAATTCGTTCACCCGGTAAAAAAAGAACCACTCACCATTATTGCCGATCCGCCAAAAGATCCGGTGTGGGATGAATTTTTGAAAATGTTTCATGCCGGGAAATTCAGTCCGGTAAATCCAGTGTAGCGTAAATTCAGGTTTAAGGGATTAAACGTTACAGGTCAATCTAAATTTTCTAACTAAAATCAGACTCTGAACTTTAAACGTTGTACTATTTCAGTGCATTCGGTTTGAAAGCCAGTGGCAACAAGTTTTCGGCACCGTCGAGAATGTGGATTCCATCGCTACCATCGAGAATTATACGAATTGGTTTTTGGAAACGCACTTCGGTTTCTACCATCACCTGGCGGCACGATCCGCAAGGCTGTGCAGGTTCTTTCACCTGTCCAGTATGGTTTTGCGCACTCACGGCAAGAACGGCAACCGGTATATCGGGGTAACGGGCATGCGCATAAAAAAGGGCTACCCGTTCGGCACACAAACCATCTGTAAAATCGGCATTTTCCTGGTTGTTGCCTTTAATAACTTCGCCATTTTCAAGCAGTACAGCAGCTCCAACCTGAAATTTAGAATACGGTGCATAAGCATTTTTTGCAGCAGATCGTGCAGCCTGAACCAAATTCTTATCGGCCGCTGTTAACTCATTAATATTATCGTATTCGGTATATTTTATCCTGATTTCCTTTGGACGCATAGCTCAGATTTTTATCAAATGTACAATTTAAATCCAATTTCAATACCAACTAGAATTCTTTGAGCCATAAAAACCCCGGAGAATATTCCCCGGGGTTTACTTTTTATTTCTGCTGTTTTATTGCACGAAAACTTTGACTGCTAATGTTCCCTTTTCGTCAGCTAACCTAACAACGCAAATACCTTGTTTTGCTGGAAGAACAGTATCCTCGTTAACTTCATGAATTTGCAATAATGAACCATTCAGACTGTATACCTTAACATGAGTCTCTGAGTGAACATTAACTATATGCAATTCTTCTCTACCTGCAAATACTCTTGCTGCAGGTTCCGTTTGCGGTGTGAAATGAATACCTGTTTCATTATCCTTTGCAATGAGGTCTGGTAATGGATCCCAACTGTCATTTCCTCTCGTAAAGTTGAATGTAGTAATATCGGTTCCATCAGAAAGTTTAGGCTCGGTTAATACTGTTGACCAAGAGGCACGGCTTGAAGAATTGTCTTCGCCTGATTCTTCAATAGTACCGAATTCGTACATGTATGGAGACTCTCCACCCAAGGTGCTTTTCCATCCTTCAGGACTGATCAGCGATTTATTTTCATATCCCGGATAATTCGACGTTTCCACCATGGTATTGTAAAACACCACTTCGCTTGTATTGGCCTGCCATGGTCGTCCAAAATAACCGGGCTTTGACAAATATTCCGAGGCCGTTTCCACACCCGGCTCAGGAGAAGTAACGGTACATTCATACATCAGATATCCTCGCCCGCTATTATGCTGGGCAGCGGTCAAATAGGAAGCGTCGGAGCTTGCATCGCTGGTATTCATCACAAGATCAGTTTTATAAAAAACTGCCAACATAGCACCGAACAAATAGTCAACAGCTCCCATCATGGCACCTTTATAAGCTACAACCCGGGCAGGACCACTTCCGTAAAATGAATCCTGACGACCAACTACGCGACATTTATTCAAGATCACTTTGTCAGCACTTCCTGTAAGTGCAATTGCTGCAGCACGCTCAACAAAACTTCTGTCCTGAACCGCAGTGTTTCCTTCGTCAGTCGGACGTTCTCCTTTACCTCCCGATTCCCACATCACAATAATGTCTTCTGATTCTTTTTTGGAAATGTATTGATTAAAGGAATTTTCGAAAATAATATGATCGGCCTCGAATCCCGCGGCAGAAATAACTACAGTTGCATTCCAATAAGATCCGTTGGTTGTTCCGGCACCTTTATTTACGTAAGTGAAATAACCATTTTCCTTGTTTACACGAAGTACTTCAGCATTCCATTTCTGATCGTCGTTCATGCTATAGTAACTGTATCCGTGTCCGTAATATGAAGTTACCCGCACAGCATTAGCTGAGATATCCACTCCTTTGTTCAACAAGTCAATATCAGGATCAGCTGCGGCATTGATCAGGCTTACATTTGGCACATCCACAACTAACATCTCTTCATAATTTCCCGGATCGACCATAATTTTTACGCGCTCGTCATTCGGACGATTCATGATTCGAACAGCTTCGAGTGCTTCATTAATCGTTTGGTAATCCTTATCGACACCCACTGTAATTACCGATGCAAAATCGACAACACTTCCCACTAATATATTAGTAAAATAAGTTGTACCGGAACCTAGTGTTATAGTAACATAACCATCTTCCGAACCATTATAAATGTACTCAGTCGATTCAACAGTACTCGTGCTTCCGCTGGAAGTGGTGATCGGATTACCGCCTTCGATAGAAAAGTTAGCTGAATAATAATAACTTACAATTACCTTTTCGCCCGCCTGAACAGGAACCATAATGGTAGCATCTGTTTTGGCGGCCAGATGACCTTTCGCAACTTCGTTGTAAACATCGCCTGTAAACTTTAATCCTTTGTATGCCGGATCTCCATTTGAAATCACTTTGTCATTAAATGCCCAGTTTTTCACCCTTATGAATTCCAAATCTTTCGAAGTTTCCATGCCATCAACAGTTAGATTGGAAGTCAACCCGAGTTCTATCGGATAATCATCCATCCCACTATAAGCAATACTGTAAGTTCCATCGCGAAGCAGAACTGAATCAACATTTTCAAAAGTATATGAATAGCCTTCTTCATACAGATTTGTAAAGGTCAGACCAAGATTGGCAACTTGCTCTTCACTCAATCCGCTTGCGTTAATGGAAACTTTATAGTTAGGTTTAAGCTCGAAAACAATATCAGAACTTGCATCTGCAGGATCAATACTTATCGTATCCAAAAGAATATAGAAATCATTTACACCTGATGCAGAGATCGTATAAAGACAGTTGGGTTCAAGCATTACTGAATATGTTGAACTATCAGCTATTACCACCGGTTCGGGGACAAATATCTTGTGCAGCGAAGTATCCGGAGTAAACATCAGACCAAGGTCAGCAACATTATCGTCCAAACCAATAAGAGAACCACTTAAGGTGTAAAGTTCAACTTTAAGCAAGGTTACGTCGAAAGTAGTTGTGCTATTTGTTACATACAATTCTTTGCTGCTGCTGATAATAAATCCATTTGCATCCGATAAGCTCAGCATGTAACCTTCACCTTTTGGCAGATCAATTTCGTAAGATGTTTCACCCATCTCAGCTGTCCAGCTTTTACCGGCCTCGTTAGTAAACACAAGGGCATAATTTTCAGGAATTCCCGAAGCCATACTCGTGTCAATTGTTCCGCTTATTGTCTGATATGCAGCATCGCTTCTGTAAATCCTGTAATAACTTGGTTTATCCTGGCTATCGTAAATGTGATAGGTTCCGGCTGCTTTGGCCACAAATTTCAGTTCCGTTAATTCGCCGGGCAGATCAAGAACGTCGGTTTGCACTTCCGGATCAGAAACATATTCAAAATGAATTCTTCCACCGCCGTTCTGCGCTAACATCATCAATGTTACCTCATCATCTTCACTCAAGGCCAAACTAAAATAACGCCCAGTGGCACCGGCCGAGTTCACATAAACACGACCTGTATAACCTTCAACACCGCTCAAATTCTCGTCGTAACGTGTGAGAATGGTATTCGAGGTCCGGAGACGATCGTTATGCGCACCAACCCAACTTAGGGCGCCTGCGGTAAAGCTACTTGGTAACACGTTACCCGAAGAACCTACTTCGATTGATGCATCGTACCAGGAATTAATCATTTCTTCGCTAAGCTGATTTTTATAAATCGTGCTATCGAGTTGTTCCGCACCAAAATCCCAAACATCAATTTTCCCGCTTGAAGGTTCTAATTCGGCTGCATTTTCAATAGTCATTCCATGAATATAAACAGCTCCGCCTGAAGACAAAGTTGCTTTAAGCGTTCCGGCCGGCCCCGTGTAAGCAAAACTTACAGCAAATCCATCGGCACCTCCATTATTATCTGCAGCAATAGTGCCCAATTCTGCATCTTCCGAATCAGTGAAAGTGAAAACAGAACCAGCCGTACTGTACGTGCAAGTAACAAATGTTATAATGGCATCGCCGGCTACTTTTATTTCGAAAGAATTACCATCGTAAACAACCACTCCATGCGTAGCATCGTGATACCAGAATTGCTTGGTTTCATTACTTTTGATATTTAAAATTCCGTCGGCAGTGTAAAAATCATCATACATTATTGTAGTGTTCTGCGGCATTTCACTTCCGTCGGCAAAGTTGTAAGTATAGGTTTTTCCCGGTTCAGCTTCAACGGCTATACTATTGTCAATTACAATAAACCTGAAAGTAGTTGGCAATGTTTCTTCATCAGAATAAGTCACCGCAAGCGAGTCGTTACTAATGGTCACATTTGCTATATCACCTGTAAATTCAGGGGTGAAAGAGGAAAGTGGATTTCCCCCCAGATCAATCGCAATTTGTGCTTCCTCGGCACCCTTTCTTCTCACTGTTCCGGAAGACAAAGTTAAAGTTGCATCACTACTGCTATTTTCACCGGCAGTTAAACCAATTTCAGTACCATTAATCGTTATTGTTCCGGTTTTCTGTATCCACTCTTTTGTTTTCACCGCACCCGGAATAACCTCAATCAAAGGCAGATAAACATCAGAATCTCCGCCTACGGCTTTAAAAACAAGTGTATCTGCGGCATCACCAGTGTATGAAAATTCGTAGGTATCGCTTAGATCATTAACAACTTTCGTTGATTGTTCCGATGGATCTAAAGGAGTTCCATCAGATGTTTCTCCACTCATTGATAAACTGGAATACTCTGATCCTAAAAACTTAACTGTACAACTTCCGGTAACAGCAATTTTGATTTCGGCATTCAATTTCATATTCAAGCCGTAAGATTCACTATGATAGCTGTAAGTTCCACTTAGTTTGAGTGAGCCATCAATTGTCTGTCCATTGGCAATAATACTTCCGTCTCTAAAATCGTAAGCAACCGGTACTTCTAACGGAACAACCTCAATTAAAGGAAGATAAACATCAGATCCTGATCCTGTTGCCGTAAATACCAAGGTATCGGCAAAACCATAATAAACAAATTCATAAGTATCGCTTAAATCATTGTCAACCTTCGTGGATTGTTCTGTCGGGTCAAGAGGCGCTCCACCTGAAGTTGCTCCACTCATCGACAAGCTGGAATACTCTGAACCCAAAAATTTGATTTTACAACTGCCTGATACCGCTATTTTTATTTCGGCCCCTAATTTCATGTTTAAGCCGTAACTTTCGCTGTGATGACTGTAAGTTCCACTCAATTTCAATGAACCATCATCGGTCTGTCCACTCGCAATTATAGTACCGTCCCTGAAATCATACTCAACTACCGGATCAGATGGGATAACCTGAATTAACGGAAGATAAACATCCGATCCTGATCCGGTGGCAGTAAATATCAATGTATCAGCACTTCCCTGGTATGAAAATTCGTAGGTATCGCTTAGATCATTAACAACTTTCGTTGATTGTTCCGATGGATCTAAAGGAGTTCCATCAGATGTTTCTCCACTCATTGATAAACTGGAATACTCCGATCCTAAAAACTTAACAGTACAACTTCCGGTAACAGCAATTTTTATTTCGGCTCCTATTTTCATATTCAAGCCGTAATTTTCGCTGTGATGACTGTATGTTCCGCTTAATTTTAATGAACCGTCATCTGTTTGTCCATTTGCAATGATGGCACCATCTCTGAAATCATAATTCGAGGTGGATGTTACCACTTCAATTAATGGAAGATACACATCAGATCCATCTCCCACAGCTGTAAAAATTAAGGTATCGGCACCTCCGGTATACGAAAACTCGTAGGTATCGCTTAGATCGTTGGTAACCTTGGTAGCCTGTTCTGAAGGATCGAGTGCTGTTCCACCAGATGTTTCTCCACTCATCGATAAGCTGGAATACTCTGATCCTAAAAACTTAACAGTACAACTTCCTACTACCACAATTTTAATCTGCGCACCGGATTTCAGGTCCAGGCCGTAAGTTGTACCGTGATGGTTAAAGGTTCCAGTCAAGGTTAATAAACCATCATCACTTTGTCCGTTTGTAATAATAGTTCCGTCCCGGAAATCGTAAGAATAAGAACTAAAAGATTGCCCGCTTGCAAAAACAATCGCTGCAAACAGAGCAAGAACTAAAAAAGTAATTCTTTTTTTCATAAGTATTATGTTTGATATAGTTTGAATTCAATTCAGGACCTAAAAGTACTTATACAACCACCGATGAGTCGTTATAAAAAATCGCAAAAAGCGGGATATTCTTCCCAACTTTTAAAGAAAATGCTTTTAAGCTTCAGTTTAAGCCATTCGGTTGTATTTTAGAGATATACTGTTACAATAAAATTCACGTTGTTTTGTTTATAAAAAACAGAAAAGGACGTAATGACAATTCAAAGAAGCATCTATTTTTGAATCTGTATTGAAGCAGTTAAACATGAAACTACTATTTGTAACAACATTCTTTATCATACTTTCAATTTTTAGTACTGCCCAGATTAGCCGTACCGAATACATCCGGCGCTATCAGTTGCTAGCCATCGAAGAGATGAACCGGAGCGGAATACCGGCCAGCATCACCATGGCCCAGGGTTGTCTTGAGTCGGGAAACGGAAACAGTGAGTTGTCGCGCAAATCGAACAACCACTTTGGCATTAAATGCAAAAAAAGCTGGCGGGGCAAAAAAGTGTATTACGACGACGACCACAGAAATGAATGTTTTCGCAGCTACACATCGGTTGAAGAATCGTACATCGATCACACCAACTTTTTAATGGATAATCCGCGCTACGCCGATCTGTTCAGGTTAGATCATACCGATTATAAAGGCTGGGCAAAAGGATTAAAAAAGGCGGGTTATGCCACCGCGCACGATTACGATAAACGCCTGATAAGAATTATCGAAGAAAACAAACTTCACCGCCTCGACCTGCGTATGACCTTTAACGAAATGAGTGCTTTTGAGCAAAAGAGCATGGGCAAAAGCATGTCATCCACGCTGAGCATCAATCCGTACAATTCACACGAAGTAATAAAAATGAACCGCGTAAAAGCCGTTGTAGCTAAAAAAGGCGATACTTTCGAGATGATTGCACAGGAACTTGGCCTTAACGACTGGGAATTGTACAATTACAACGACCGCAAACCGGGTTACCGTCCTGTTCCAAACGAAGTGATTTATATTAAACCGAAGAAATCGAAATCGAAAACAAGGGAAACACATCGTGCCCAGGCGGGGGAGTCAATGCATTTTATTTCGCAGATGTACGGTATAAAATTAAAATCGCTTTACCGCAAAAACAGGATGAGTCCGGGAGAACAACCTGTAGCGGGACAAATCATTCAACTTCAAAAAAAGAAACGTTAGTACATTTTAACTACTTTCTGCAGGTCTTGAAAAAGACGGTATAAATTCTTGTGCTTAACGCTCACTTTGTTTTCGGGGATTTACCTCGGTTTACGGCTGCATTTTATATATTTGCGCAAATTTTAATAAACGATTTTCCGATGAACTTTGTAGAAGAGCTGAAATGGAGGGGGATGTTACACGATATCATGCCCGGAACTGAAGAACAATTGCAAAAAGAAATGACAACAGCCTATGTAGGTTTCGATCCTACAGCCGAGTCGTTGCACATTGGAAGTCTAGCTCCAATCATTTTGCTTAAACGTTTTCAACTTGCCGGCCACAAGCCGATTGCTCTTGTTGGTGGTGCAACCGGTATGATTGGTGATCCTTCAGGCAAATCGCAGGAACGCAATTTACTGAACGAAGATACACTGGAACGGAACTTAAACGGGATAAAAAAGCAGCTTTCGAAATTTATCGATTTTGACAGTGACAGCGAAAATAAAGCCCTGATGGTAAATAATTACGACTGGATGAAGGAACTTACTTTTCTGGAATTCATTCGTGACATCGGAAAACACATTACCGTAAATTACATGATGGCCAAAGATTCGGTAAAAAAACGTCTTAATCCGGATGCAAAAGCGGGCATGTCGTTTACCGAATTTACCTACCAGCTTGTTCAGGGATACGACTTTTACTGGTTAAACCAAAACGTGGGATGTAAGCTGCAAATGGGTGGATCTGACCAGTGGGGAAACATTACGACCGGAACCGAACTGATCCGACGGAAATCGAATGGTGAAGCTTTTGCTCTAACCATCCCCTTGATCAAGAAAACCGACGGAACAAAATTCGGAAAAACCGAAACGGGGAACGTTTGGCTCGATCCGAATTTAACATCGCCGTATAAATTTTACCAGTTCTGGCTGAATACTACCGACGAAGATGCTGCAAATTACATCAAGATTTTTACATTCCTCAACAAAGAAGAAATCGATGCTTTGATTGGTGAACATCAGGAAGCACCGCATGCTCGTTCACTTCAGAAAAAACTCGCCGAGGAAATCACTACAATGGTGCACTCGCGCGAAGAATACGAAATGGCAGTTGAAGCTTCGCAAATATTGTTTGGGAAAGGAACTGCCGAACAACTTCGGAAATTAAACGAGAGTACATTTTTATCGGTATTTGAAGGTGTTCCTCAATTTCAGATCAGTAAAAATGAACTGAATGACGGAATAAATGTGATCGATCTTCTGGCCGATACAACCAGTATATTCCCTTCAAAAGGAGAACTGCGCCGAACCATAAAAGGAAACGGTTTGAGCATTAATAAAGAAAAGGTGACAAATCCGGACTTAAACATTGATGCTGAGTACCTTATCGGCGGCAAATACATTTTGGCTCAGAAAGGGAAAAAGAACTACTTTCTAATCATAGCTGAATAAGCATTTTTTATAAATAACAGTGATACTAAAAATCAATCGTTTTCGTTGAGATTACACGATCGAATTGAAACCACAATCTATGGAAAATTTCTTTGACAACAAGCGTATCCTTGATCTGATCTGGAAACGCAAATTTCACTTTGTAGTTATTGGCATCATTGCCATTATTTTGTCGGCCATATTTTCGGGGCCGGCATTTATTACACCAAAGTATAAATCAACGGCACGCATTTATCCGACCAGCAATATTGCCGTATTTAGCGAGGAATCGAGAACAGAACAATTGCTAGAGATTGTAAATTCGAGGGATATTAAGTTTAGAATGTTCGATGCTTTTGAACTAGATAAGGTCTACAATATTGATAAAAGTTTGCCGCAGTACTATACATATATGTTTGACATTTATAATACAAATGTAAGTTCAAGTAAGACTGAATTTGAGACAGTAGAAATTAAAGTATTTGATGAAGATCCGCTTCGGGCAAGCAATATGTGCGACTCGATTATTCAATTTGCAAATGAAAAAATTGGAAAATTACATGCACTCAAACAACTTGAGTTAATAAAAATAAATGAACAACATTTAAAAATAAATAAAAACAAGCTCGATTCTATACAGCCTTTATTTCAGGATTTAAGAGAAGAAACAAACATTGTTAGTTATAAACAATTACCATTTATAACTGAAGGTTATATGCGTTCTCTGGCAGAAAATAACGGCAACTCGGCTGATAACAAAAAGATTGCTGAACAATTAAAGCAATTTGAAGAAAAAGGAATGGATGTCTATCAGGCTGAAAAGTTGTTTTATAAGTACAGAAATGCTGTAGATTCATTAAAAAATATGATTGATATAGAAACAGTAGAAGCCAATAAAAAGATTACATTCAGTCATGTTGTTGAATATCCATACCCTGCCGACAAAAAGTCATTCCCGGTGCGCTGGATAATTGTCATGCTTTCCACTGTTTCTGCTGTATTTGTTGGCTTGCTGGCATTTTTAGTACTCGATTATAACAAAGAGTAGAACCAATAGTGCTTCGAAACAGTTACATACGTATCTCGCTATTTTACCTAATTTCAGTAGGATTTATTCTCCTGAATCTTTGGTATATCGTGCAGAATGATTTGATGATATTAAACGCACTGCCCGTAATTCTGCTCATTTTGCTTGTGGCGATTTATTCGCTTGATAAAATCATTTACCTGGTTGCATTCTTTGCTCCGCTCTCCATACCATTGCACGAAATAATGCCGGGATTTGGATTTGATATGTACCTGCCGACTGAGCCCTTGTTATTTGGTGTACTTATACTTTTTCTGCTGAAAGTCTTACAGGATCGAAAATTTGATCGGAAGATTCTTCTCCATCCCATTTCCATTGCAGTATATATTAACCTGATTTGGTTGCTGATTACCAGCTTTACCAGCACCATGCCTGCAGTATCGTTCAAGTTTTTGCTGGCCCGAATTTGGTTTGTTGTAGCCTTGTATCTTTTAACTGCCAAGCTTTTTTCTGAAGGCAAAAACATGGAAAAATACGTGTGGCTATACGCTGCATCGTTTATGATCGTAATTTTTTATGCCACTTTCAGACACATCGGTTACGGGCTATGGAATAAACAGGCTGCACATTTTGTCGTATCTCCTTTTTACAACGATCATACTTCCTACGGAGCTGCGTCGGCGCTTTATTTACCGTTCATGGCCATGTTCATGTTTCATCCGGGCTTTACGAAAAGAATTCGTCTGGTTTCGATATTTGCATTCATTGTTGTGTTTCTTGGATTCATTCTTTCGTATAGCCGCGCAGCCTGGCTGAGTATTTTCGTCGCCCTGATCGTTTGGGTGATTCTTTTGTTAAAGATACGTTTTAAGCCATTGTTCATCACATTTGTAGCACTTTTGGCCTTGTTCTTTGCTTTCCAGTCACAGATTCTGATGAAGCTCGAAAACAATTCCAAACAGTCGTCGGCCGATATGATGACTCACATTCATTCGATGTCGAACATTACTACCGACGCATCGAACCTGGAGCGTATAAACCGTTGGAGTTGCGCAATTAGAATGTTTGCCGACAAACCGATTACAGGTTTCGGACCGGGAACCTACATGTTTAAATACGCACCCTACCAGCTCACAAAAGACAGAACCATTATCAGCACTAATGCAGCTGACGGAGGAAATGCTCACAGTGAATATTTGGGGCCTCTTTCCGAATCAGGAGTGCTGGGATTGCTCACCTTTTTACTGATTATTGGAGTTGTTATTTATACCGGTGTAAATACCTACACGCGTGTCCGTGACAAGCGACTAAAACTAATCACATTGGCTGCTTTACTGGGACTAATAACTTATTACATCCATGGATTTCTAAACAACTTTCTCGATACGGATAAACTTTCCGTTCCGTTTTGGGGCTTTACCGCTATGATTGTGGCCATCGATATCATTTCCAGAAACCAGGAAAAACAAGCCAATAAAATCGAAAACGCTTAAAGCTAAACTTCCTTTATCCGGTTAATGAGCTCGATCATTGCCCTGCTGTTGTGATAAGGGCATTTCCAGAATCCGGCTTTGTCTTCCGTATCAATAGCATTTCCTTGCTTGTCAATGCGTCCGTACCATTCTCCATTTTCGTAATCAATCATGTTTTCTTTGATAAAAGCCCAAACAAGTTCAACTTTGTTTAAATACTTTTTATCGCCTGAAATTTGCCAGCTATCCATTACTCCTACCATGGCTTCAGCCTGCGGCCACCAATGTTTATCGGTATCGGTATGGCCTTTTTCTGTCTCATAAAAAAGCGAACCATCCGTATCGGTTCCATCAGCCAGTGTAGAATCAACAAGTAATAAAGCTGACTTTTTTGTTGCTTCCATTGCTTCTTTTATACCAATTTCATTGGCCGCCTCGCGCAATAACCAGGCCCCCTCAATATCATGTCCGTAAGAAATGAGCTCACTTCTGCAGGTCCAGTCCATTTCGAAAAACAGCTTAAAATGCCCCGTATTCTGATCTATTATTTTTGACTGAAAAACATTGATCAGGTGTAGAATCGAATTTTTAAGTTGCTCATCGGGCCATACACGATACAGGTTGGTATACGGCTCGAGGATGTGCAGGTGGGTATTCATCGATTTGGGATAATTGGCATCCTTCTCACTCAGTCGCATGTCTTCAAGCGGGTTCCAGCTCTTATCCAACGCTTCAATATAGCCACCCAATTTCCAATCTCTGTAGTGCTTTTCTAAGAGTTGAAATAACGATTTGGCATAATTCAGGCTTTCAGAGTTTCCGGTAGCCTTGTAATATTCCGAAAATGCATAAATTCCAAATCCTTGTGCATAGGCTTGTTTCCGGGTATTCACAGGATTTCCAAGATGATCGGCCTCCCAGATAAGTCCACCGTTTTCAGCATCCCAAAAATAAGATTTCAGATAATCATAAGCTCTGTCGGCAAGTACGGCCAGTTTTTCAGAACCAATGACATTATATGCTGCAGCAAAAGTCCACAGTATGCGGGCATTTAAAACGGCTCCTTTTGAAGCTTTGGGATTGACTTCGCCAAAGTGGTTGATCTGTCCCACAAAACCACCGTATTCTTTGTCTACAGCCTGGCTACTCCAAAACTCAAGTATGTTATTCAATTCGTCCAGAAATTCTTCCTGAAGTTTAGAAAAATCAGTTTGAATGTTCATAAAAGTTTGATTCACAACCGTTGATCCGACAATCAAAGGTTAATTCATATTGTACTTTTTACAGCTTTGATTTTAGGTGAAAGATACAAAGATAAAATTAAATGATGCTACGCGTCATCAATGGAAATTTGGTGCTTAAAATCTGTTGGATTTATAGTCAAATGTGATCGTGGTAAAAGTTCTGTAAAAAAGAAAGGGCAGTTCAACAACTGCCCCCTTAAATGTTAACCCCCAAACACACAATAGGTCTGAACGACCTATTACACAAATCTAAATAAAATTATAGTATACACAAATATTTATTGAAATTTTTTGAAGAAAATCTCTTAGTAAAGAATCAGTTGGAGGAAATAGCTAAAATAACTTGAAATTAAATCGAAGAAAATAGACAAGGAGCTTGTTTGCAGCCTATAATGTGTAACCGCGTTGGGGGAGATATTACAAAATAATCATAACGGAATTCAAAACACTATTTAGCAAACAGCTGGTTCTTGAATCATTTCACGGGCTTCTCCAAATAAACGGTCAACAGCATCGTCGTACGACTTAATGCCCCTGCTGATTTGCAATATATTAAAAACAGGATTAGGTTTATCCACCATCTCGCAATAAACGGGATAACGTGTCGTATTTTTTGGAATCAATTTACCATTAGGATAATCGTAGGAAAATTCCTGGTGCTCGGCAAGCACAAATTCAATATCCGTTTTATCCGACGCTTGTTTGCAAAAACGGGCATAAACCATGTACACTTTTCCATCAGGCATACCGTAAAAACGAACTGGTAGTCTTGTTGGGATGTACGTCATGAGTGATTGGTGGATTAACTTGGCAATAACATTCATACTGAACAAGTTAATATGGTTTGTAATTGTTGCTAATTTAACAAAAAAACTTAGAACAACACATATCTAGCTAATTCCAAATGTTAAATAATGTTATGATCGATGTTTTATAACAATAATTCGAAGTTATTTTCAGCAATTTGTAAACCGTTTCGACCAGTAGTATAACATTTTGGTCGCAAGCCATTCACAATTTTCAGCAAAAAACTGATTTATAAACAGTGGTCATTGAAAATCTACACCAAATACGTCTAAGATTGAAGCTCTACTTATTTTTTGGCCAGATAATGAATGGCCTGAAACAGCAGTTTTCGGTAATCCTTTTCAACATAAGTACGCTTGTCGTGTCCGGGTTGAATGTACAAAACTGTTGAATTCCGATACTGGTTTTCCCAGGCAATGTACTCCATGCTTTTCGGATGCGTAGTTCTCAGTAAGGGTTTAACTTCATCAGAAACCATCACATTGCCATACACTTCATCAAAAAAGCGAAGTTCACGGAATCCATTGGTTACCGGAGTATAGTTCTCTACTTTGCTGTACACCCATACATCGTGTTCATAGGTCGAAAGCTGATCTTCATCAACATTCGGTGCTTCCTCAATATATTTGCCTCCAATTATTGATTGAAACTCAGGCCACTTTTGATACGACACAAGGGCATGATGCAAAAACAAAAACGGTTTCCCGTTCTGGGTAAGGTTGAGATAAGCCATGCGCTCTTCGAGGCTAATATTTTGCCACATATCGTAAAAAACCAGTACATCGAACTCATCAGCTTTACCGGACGCTATTTGCCGGTTCGCATCGGGTTGTGCAAAATGCTCGTATTCTATGCCTTTCAGTTCATCAAACATCTGGAAGAACTGTAAGGTATCGTATGAATGTCCGCCGGTAATCAGCATCACTTTTATGGTTTCAGCTTTTGCAGGAACCAAAAAAGAAAGGAAAAACAGGAGTAAAATTATCCGCATAGCATTTGTGTTTTTAGTACGAGAAAAAAATCATCAACACTTAAAAATAGGCAAATGCTACCAGATGTTGTGCAAGAATATAATGTTCCTTTTCAACAAGGTCTGTTTATATTTGTTGGTACTAAATTGTCAGGCCGGTTCGTTTTAATATTAAAATGGCCTAAATTTGTTTATATATTTGAAAACAATTTACCATGAACACTTATTTAAGACGCTTTTATTATTTCCTTGCATTCGTTATTGCTTTTGCATCGTGCGACGAGTTTGAAGACGTGCCGCCACAATCCGATGATGAATATTTAGTCCAACATACAAAGATCGAAAGCAGTTCGAGATCAGCTCTCGAGATACAAACACTTATTACTTTAGCTTCTCTTCAATACCCCGATTTAGCTGAAATTAAAGACAAGTTCACTTCGGGTGTTGATGTATATAAAATAACATACAATACAACCTTCGAAGGTGAAGATCGTTTGGCCTCGGGCTTGTTGTGTTTGCCCACAGAAAGCGGCTCCTACCCGATTATGAGTTTCCAGAACGGAACAAACACCCTGCACGACGCGGCACCGTCTGAAGATCTGGAAAACAACTTTTTTCAGTTGCTTGAAACAATGGCTTCAACCGGTTTTGTTGTGGCCATACCCGATTACCTAGGATTTGGAGAAGCAGACGACATGTTTCACCCCTACCTTCATAAAGAATCGACAGTACAAAGCGTTTTGGATATGTTGCGTGCTGCAAAGGAAATGCTGGACAAACAGGAAGATTTGGAATTTAACAACGATCTTTACATCACCGGCTATTCACAAGGTGGCTGGACAACAATGGCACTTCAGCGGGCCATTGAAACAAATTATTCGAATGAATTTACCTTGAAAGCCAGTGCATGTGGTGGTGGTCCGCATAACCTGATCGCTTTTACTGATTATCTGGTGTCGGAAGAAACCTATCCAATGCCCTATTTTCTGGCTTATCTTTTCAATAGCTACATGAACCTTGGTATGACTACACCGATCGATTCAATTTTTCAGCAACCGTATGCCGATAGGATCCCCGATCTGTTTGATGGCAACAATTCAGGAGCTGACATCAACAATCAGCTTAATACAAACGTGAGTGACTTATTTCAACCCGGATTTATCGAGAACTGGAATAAAGGGGGTATTTATGAATCGCTTTATTCCATGCTGGAAGCCAATACAAATTCCGGCTATTCTACAGCGGTACCGACCTTGCTTATTCATGGTGAAGTCGACACGTATGTTCCGTCCTTCTTAAGCGAGAATCTTTACCAGGAATTTATCTCTGAAGGCGTAAATCCGAAACAAGTGGGTCTGTCTTTGCTACAGGGTTTAGACCATACCAGTGCCATAATCCCGGCCGAACTCTCTTCGATTATGTGGTTCATCGATCTGAAAGAAGGAAACTAATCCAACACACAATCAGATCAGATGCTTTTCTTTTAGCGAGGCTTTCAGGTTTTCGTGGAAAGCATTGAAGTTGTTTTCTATTTTTGAAACTGTTCTTTTATACCCGCGCACCTTTCTTAATTCTTGAAAGGGAGGTTCCAGTGGCAGAAAAAGAACAGTCCAGTAATGGAACTGTTGTTCCTGCGCAAATAATTCGAGGTAAGAATAGGCCTGTTCAGTATTTCCCGTAAGCGCATAATACATGCACAGGTTTAAATTTTTGTAGGCTGAATCAGTATTTTCGGAAAAAGTTTTATAGGATTCAAGAAAACGATCAGCCTCCTCCTTTTTACCAAGTTGCAAACAAGTATATGCAATTTTAGCATCCTCTTGCGGATATACATCCATACCAACAGCATTTTTAATGGCCAGATACAGCTGATAATACTCGTAAGCTGCCTGATAATCGTGCTGATAATAGCAGATTTTAGCCAGCTCCTGGGCAATATCCAAGCGGTTTCTGTCTTTATCCAATGCACGCTTTAACGACTCCCGAAGTTGATCCATATCCCTGTTTCCGGCATAAACGATGTACGCTTTTACGTATTCGGAATACAAATTATCCGGATTATAATCGAGCGATTTGTTTATGTATTTCAAGGCTTGATCCTGAAATCCGGACTGGATAAACGCATTGGCAATATGCAGGTAATTGAAACTGTTGGTAACCGAATCGTAAGCAGCCGGATCGACCTGTAAACCCCGCAGCGCATATTCTAGGTACTTTTCGGTATCGGGCAAATAGTTGGCATATAAATCCACCATAAAATAAAGTACGAGATCATAACTTGGATTGTATTCCAGTGCCTTTTCGAAATAGGGCACTGCCAGCTCGTACTCGTGATGAGCCATGTAAACCAATGCTTTGGAAATTAAGCTTTGTGGCAATTCCGAATCGTAGAACAATGCCTTATCGGCATAGTAATTTATGGAGTCAGCAAATTGTCGTTCGGCCAGGTTGACTTCAACAACATAATAAGTAATGGCAGTTGCCGCATAAGCACGTGCAAAAGTATTATCGAGCCTGATCGCAGCATGAAAATGCGGAATAGCCTTTTTTAGTTCTTCCGGATCAGCCGTATTATTCAGAATTTCCAGTCCTTTTAAGAACTCGTCGTATGCCTCCAGGTTTTCGGTAGGTGCTTTTTCAATTCTCTTCTGCTCTTCAGGAGTAATAATCACTTCAATCTCTTCAGCAATGTTTCTGGCGATATCACTCTGTAAAGCAAAAATATCTTCGGTGGTACGCTCGTATTGCCGGCTAAGCAGGTAATTGTCGGTGCCGGCTTCAATCAACTGGATATTTAAGAGAATACGGTCACCGGCTTTTTGCCCACTTCCTTCAACTACATAATTCACGTTTAATTCTTTGGCAATCTCCGGAATAGTTTTCGGATTATGACGGTATTTCTCCACCGAAGTACGACTGATAACACGCAGATTTTCAATTCCCTGCAACTTATTCAGTGTCGACTCCATAATGCCGTTAATGATGTATACATTGCTCGAATCGTTACTGTCGTTGATGAACGGTAATACAGCTATTGATTGTGGTTTATTTTGCTGATCTTCACCGGGCAAGATGAAAAAATAGATTGCTGCAGCAACCAGAACAACTACTGCCACAGGCAGAATCCATATTGGTATCTTACGTGTTTTCTCCTGAACTTCATGCGAAGTTTCGGCAACTTCTTCTTGTAGTTCCGGTTCATGTTCGGCAATGCTTCCGGGTGGATATCCATAGTGCTCGCGAAAGCATTTTATGAAATACGAAACGCTGCTAAAACCAACTTTGTAGGAAACTTCGGAAACGGTATACGATTCGTTACGCAACATTTCGGCAGCGTTTTCCAAACGAATATTCCGGATGAACTGGCTCACAGAAACGCCACTTGCTTTCGACACTTTCCGCAATAAGTTCGATCGGCTCATCCCTATCCTGTCGGCAAGTTCGCTGACTCCAAATTGCTCATTCGAAATTTCTTCCTCAACAATCTGCCGAAGTTTGGCTATAAAATCAGTATCGCGTGAACCTGATGTTGGCATAGTTTATCTCTTGCCACCGAAAATAGCGTTTTTTTCAGACATATACGAACCAAATTTTGTAGTGCATTTTAGTCAAAAAAATCGCGTATGCATCATAATTTATACACTTGCATCATTTGTTTCATTCCTTCGTGCAAAGCTTATGCAAAGAGCAGCATAGTTGATTGTACCTGCATCGCGATTCAACAGAACTTTACATCAACAAAATTTAAGGTACAAAAAGCCGCAAAAAATAAAAATGCAAGATAAAGCAACATATCAAAATCAAAACATCATGAAAACACGAATTTATTTTCTCGACAACTTAAGAACCTTCCTCATATTAATGGTAGTGGTTCTTCACTCAGGACTGGTTTACGAAGCCGTTCTTGAAAATTCCTGGATCGTAGTCGACCCGGTAAAAAACAATAACATCGGTCTGATTCGCATGTACCTCGACCTTTTCGTCATGTTCAGCATTTTCTTTATTTCGGGATACTTCCTTCCTGCTTCAGTAAAAAAACAAAGCAGCATCGATTACCTGAAATCGAAGTTTAAAAGAATTATGCTGCCCTGGTTAATCGCAGTGCTCACACTAATTCCGGCTTATAAATTTATCTTTTTATACTCGCGGGGACTACCTCAGGAAGTCTGGTATTCTTATTTTCATATTTTTGAAAGGACTGGTACCGATCTTATGTTTTTTGCCAACAACCCGGTACAAAACTGGTTGTGGTTTTTACCCGTACTTTTTTTGTTCCAGGTTATTTATCTGGTTTTGTACAAAACAAAAGGTCTACAAATGAGGTTGACCCTAAAAACAGCTGTTGCCTCCACTTTTGTAATTGGAACAATATACGGTGTTGCCTTATCAACTTTAGGATACTCGGGCTGGTATCATTCTGCTTTATTACATTTTCAGAATGAACGGCTTCTGGTGTACTTCCTCTCTTTTTTGCTGGGAACACTTTGTTATAAACTAAAAATCTTTGATGGCGGATTATCTAAGAAATGGTTCATCATCTCAAATATTGTACTTACTTTTTCGCTGGCTATTTTCACCGTGGTGGCCCTTAATACATTTTTTAACCTGATCGATCCACAACGTAACTTTTTCTTTGTCTCGGCATTTGTCGACCGCATATTCTATTATGCAACCGGTTTAATTTCGATGCTGACCATGTTACATGTTCTGCTCTACTCATTTCAAAAAAGCCTGAACAAAACCAACATGTTGTACAGCGAACTCAGCCGGAATTCTTATTCAGTTTATATTATTCACACGGTTGTACTGGGAGTAATAGCGCTTACTTTACTCGACATCAATCTTCCGGTAATGATCAAATTTTTAATTCTTACATTATTAACTTTTGGAATCTCGAACATGATGATTTACACATGGCGAATGACCAAGCAAAAACAAATAAATATGAAAACAATTGGAACAACTTTAATGGTAGTATTAATTCTCGGTGCAGCGTTCAGCAGTTATCACGGAACTGCCCAAACCAAAATGAATGCTAATGTGACCGAACAGACAGAGTGCGCAAGAACAATACAGGCAGCTGTAATTGCAAACGACGCGGAAAGCATAAAAACTTTGCTTGCCGAAGGTGCCGATGTGAACGAGAAAGAAGCAGCAAGTGGCTCAAGCGCCCTAACAACGGCGGCCCTTTTTGGTTACACCGATATTGCCGAACTTTTAATTAATGCCGGTGCCGACATAAACGTGAGAAATAACGACGGATCAACAGCATTGCACACAGCTACTTTTTTATGCCACCCCGAAATTGTAAAGCTTTTGCTTGAAAACGGAGCTGATAAATCCATCCGGAATAGTAGTGGATCAACCGCGCTTGAATCGGTACAGGCTCCCTTCGAAATGGTAAAACCCATTTACGATTACCTGTCGAGCTCCTTTGAACCGCTTGGACTGAAAATTGACCAGAAACGCATTCAAAAAACACGACCTGAAATTGTAAAATTATTGACCGATTGATATCCTTTTTGCCTTTTAAAACGTATTGTAATCGGGGAAGGATAGAACAGCTCAATTAAATAAAGCTGTTGAGTGAGGATGAAAGGAGGTAATTTCTTACCTCCTTTCTTGTTTTCGTTTAAGCAGTAAGTTCCACTTCCGTTCGTACCAGTTCTCCTTCCATCGAGAAATCGGAAGCCGAAGTAACTTTCACATCCACAAACTGTCCGATGAGTTTCTCATCATCCGAGGCGAAACGTACAATCAACTTTCCTTCGGTGTGGCCTGATAAAAAGCCTTCTTTTCGATCGGTTCCCCGAACAAGAAGTCGCTTTGTTTGTCCCACCAGGTTGTAGTTATAAGGTAGATTGTGTTTCCTGAGTTCTTCGGTAAGTACATGTAGCCGGCGCTTTTTCTCCTCCTGCGGAATATCGTCGGCCCAACGGTGGCTGGTTGCACCTGGACGCGGCGAATAAATGGCCGTATACGACATATTAAACTTGAACTCTTCCATGGCCTTGCGCGTATTGTCGAACTGCTCTTCGGTCTCACCAGTAAAGCCAACAATGATGTCGGTAAAAACGGTAGCCTCCGGAATGATGCGTCGGATAGTTTGCACAATGTGGCGGTATCTTTCCATGTTGTGCTTACGGTTCATGCGCATCAGCACTTTATCGTCGCCACTTTGCATTGGCAGGTGAATTTGCTTAGCAAGTACCGGATACTCAGCAATTACCTCAATCACTTCGTCTGTCATGTCGCGTGGGTGCGGTGAAGTAAAATAAACCCAGAATTCCTTTTTCAGGCGATTTCCCAGTTCTCCGATTTCACGCAACAATTGCGGGAAAGTAATCTCTTCTCCCTTTTTATCCAGACCGTAGGAATTTACATTCTGGCCAAGCAATGTAATGGATTTATATCCCTGCGCCACCAGCAATGCCAACTCGGCAATAATGTCTTTCGATGGACGTGATACTTCCCTCCCGCGAGTGTAAGGAACAGCGCAGAATGTACAGAACTTATCACAACCGTTTTGAATGGGAATAAATGCTTCGAAACCCGACTGATAATTTGGTTTTACATTCCAGAACTCTTCGATATTTTCGTTGTGCGGATCGATACCTGCCTTGATATGTGCCGAAGTTGTCACCCCGTACTGACTAATCATCTCAGGCAATTTTGGGAGATCCTTCATCTGAAAAGTAATGTCGAAAAGCTTTAGGAATTTCTTGTGATCGTCGGGTAAAACACAGCCCGAGATAAAGGTCACCAGGTTTTTATTGTTTTTCCATTTGTTCCATTTATGAATGCGGGAATACACCTTATCGATGGCTTTCTGACGCACCGAACATGCCAAAATTCCAATCAGTCCTGCTTCCTCTTCGCTGTCGGTCCACTCGTAACCGGCTTCATTCAAAACCGAGATTACCCGCTCTCCATCCGACAAATTCATCTGACATCCCAATGTTATAACATGATATTTCATATTCTACTTCCTAATCTAATTTTCACCCCTCTGTCTTCGTCCCTCGACCATCTCAGAATTGAAGAGGGATGATTTCTTATCCGTATATATTTCCAAATAGAACGTTTAAAAATAAACTTCCGAAAGAATATTTGACACCGGAATTCCTTTAGCCGTTAATATATCAAATACTTCGTAAATCATTACACTGTTTCCGCAGAGAAAACAGTTGGTATCCTTATCAATCTCATTTTCGGCCAGATAAGCGGATACCCTTCCGTAAAAATCACCTTTCATTTCGCCGCTGGTACACAAGGTAATTCTTTTCGCCTCAAAATCATGGTGGTCGTATGCTTCTTCAGCTAACCTTACTCCATGCACAAGTCGATATTCCATCCCGCCGTGTGTGCGTACAAAACTATGAAACGGACTAATACCCGTTCCGGTTGCCACAAAGAGGAATTTCTTTACCTTGTACACATCGGGCGAGAACTTAAAAAATCCAAAAGGACCGTCGACCTGAACCGTTTCGCCAGCTTTTAACTTTTTAAGTTTTGCCGACACTTTGCCTCCATCAACCTCACGCACCAACACTTCCAGATAATCATCATGCTCGCCGCTGTACACCGAATATTCCCTGCGATCAATCCCGTTCCATCCCACCAAAATAAACTGCCCGGTCTGGAAATTCAGATCATTCCTTTCCAGACGAACCACAAAGGTCGATTCGGTTAACTGCCTTGTTTGTATGACTTTATGCGTTCTCAATTATTAAGACCTGTTCTAAATAATTCGGCGCAAAACTACAAAATTAAATTGGGTGGGCAATGAATGATATTCAGAACTTTAATAAATTTAGAATGACAAAACATAAAGCATTTATATTGCAGCAAAATGCTATTTATACACCTCTTCCTCAGTCTGATAACCTTCAGATATTACTGTAAGTTTAAGATTTTCTTTGTTGACTATCATTCCGTTAAAGAAGACAGTTGGTACCAGTTTAGCTCCGTTACTCACGGTCTGGAAGGTGTTTTCAAATTCTTCAAAGCGGGCCAGTTTCACGGCAAGCTCTGCAGTTGCAGCAGCCATTTTTTCGTAAGGCTTGTACACCGTGCAGGTTTGTTTTCCGGCCACAATTAACTGAAGATTTGGCAGGTCGGCGTCCATCCCGGCTACAAGAACACCTTCTTCCTCTGCTTCATCCAATGCTTTAATTACTCCGCGGGCAAGTGCGTCGTTTCCCGCAATTATAGCATCTACATTATCAGTTTGGTCCAGCAGCTCTTCTGCATGCTCATAACCTTCCTTTTCGCTCCAATCTGTAGTAAACTCGTTGTAAACAATTTTAATGTCGCCACGATCAACTAAGGGTTGTAGTACATTGCGTTGCCCCAGATACAGCAGCTGACTGTTGTTATCCGTTAAAGCACCGCCAATTAAAGCGTAGCTTCCGGTTGGCTTAATTTGAGTTAGATATGACGCCTGCAAATCACCAATTTCAACATTGTCGGTTGAAACGTAATAATCGAGTTTACAATTCTTGATCAGCCTGTCGTACGAAATGACTTTAATATCGTTCTTGTGCGCTTCTTCTACAATACTGGCAGCTGCAAACTGGTCTACTGGTACAACCACCAAAACGTCAACACCGTTGGCGAGCAGTTCTTTTGCCTGATCCAATTGCTTTTCGGCATTGTTATCAGCAATTTTAACAATTACGGTCCCTCCAAGTTCCCCGACTTTTTCTATCAGAAAATCGCGGTCATTTTCCCACCTTTCTCGATCAAGTGCATGAAGAAGCAGCCCGACTTTAACGTTCTTGTTCGACTGCAAGGTACACCCACCGATAAAAAAGACAGCAAAAAATAATAATGTGAATAATTTAATCGGATGATTCATAATATTGAATTTTGATCAGTATCGGCCTTTCTATTCAATTTACGAATTATAAGCGGAATATGTTAAGCAACGTTTTCGATTTAATCCTCTGTTATATAACACATTAAATAATGTAACTTTTTTAAGGGTGAATTAAAACCTTTGAATGTTCTCGTACAATTTTTGAACCGGGAGTCCCATCACATTGTAGAAAGATCCTTCAATCGATGTTATACCGATAGATCCGATCCATTCCTGAATTCCGTAGGCACCGGCTTTATCGAACGGACGAAAGGCATGAATATAATAGTTTATTTCGTCGGGAGTGAGCTTTTTAAAAACGACATTAGTGAGTGCGTAAAACGATTTTGTTTTGTTTTGTGAAGACAAACAAACTCCCGTTATTACCTGATGTTGTTTACCGCTTAAGCTTTGAAGCATTTCGAAGCCCTCTTCAAATGACGCAGGTTTTTCAAGCACGTGTTCTTCCAAACAAACAACCGTGTCGGCAGTAATCAGCAAATCATTTTTAGCAAGTTCATTTTTAAAAGGTTTTGCTTTTAGTTCCGCCAGGTACACCGGAATTTCTTCCTTTGTAAGGTTTTCGGGATATACTTCCTCCACTTCTTTTAACCGAACTGAAAAGTCGATACCCAATGATTTAAGTAACTGTTGCCTGCGGGGTGATTTAGATGCCAGAATAAAGTTGTATTCAGGAAACCATTTCATGTTAAAAAGCCCTTGAGTTCAACATTTCCGGTGAAAACCATTTTTGCTGCGCCTTTAATGTTTGTTCGATAACATCACGCACACAGCCCTCTCCGCCATTTTTTTCAGAAATATATTTCGAAAGTTCTTTGATCTCCGGTACTGCATCTTTAGGACAGGTTGGCACGCCAACAGTATTCATAACATTAAAATCAACCAGATCGTCACCCATAAATAAAATATCGTTGGCATTAAGCTTTGTTTTTGCCAGAAAATCGTTGAGACATTCCACCTTGTTTCGGGCTTTATCGTAATAATGTTCAACACCGAGTTTGGTATAGCGTAACCTCACCCGATCGATATAACCGCCGGTAATAATGGCCACCTGAAAACCTGCTTTCATGGCAATCCGAATCGCAAATCCGTCTTTTACATTCGCTGTCCTCACCGGATCTCCATCCTTGTTTAATGCTGAAGTGTCGACTGAAAGTACACCGTCGACATCAAAAACAAAACCTTTAACATTTCGCAGTTCGTCTTTAAAAAATGCCATTATCCTTTACTTTGATGAAGTTCAAAAATACGCCTTGAAATTGAATTGTACAATTCTTTAAGCTCCGGGTAATTTTTCAAACTCTCCAGATGATCATTTATTACATTTTCGTCGAAGCGCACGGCAGGTCCGGTTTGTGCATCAACTGGTGGCATTTCTGTTGCTTTTTTTGCTGTTTCCTTAATCAAAGGGTGAAGCACATCGAATGAAATTTTGTTTTTTCCCAGATAACCGGCAGCCAATGTATAAAAGTAATTCACAAAATTGCACGCGAAAACTGCAGCAATGTGAAGACTTTTCCTCTTTTCAGAATTTAAACACGACACTTTACCGGAAATCGTTTTAGCAATTTGAATGAGTTCATTCTCGATACCCGGACTGGAGGCCTCAATAAAAACCGGAATCTCACGAAACTCCACATAGATAGATTTTGAAAAGGTCTGAAGCGGATAAAGCACGCCGTAATTTTTCGAATAATGGTTTAAAGCCGACAGCAGCAAACTTCCTGAAGTATGAACAAGTAGTTTATTATCCAAATCGGTTTGTGAAAGTACTTCGTTTACAGCTGAATCTTTCAATGCCACAAAATAAATATCGGCCGTTTTTAGAAGCGCTTTAATATCCGAGGTATAATTCGTATTAAGTTTCTCGGCTAATGTTTTTGATGATTCTTCTGTCCGGCTGTAGACCTGTACAATCTCGAAACCGGCTTTTTGTAGTGCTTGCGACAGATGGGTAGCCAGATTTCCGGCGCCGATAAAAACTATTTTCGGTGATGCTTTCTTCATATTGTTCAAAAATACTCCACTCGATTTAAGCGGCAAAGTATTTTAATTTTTAATATTGAGTTTCAGGTACTGAATGCCATCAGTGACAATAAAAAAGCAATAGAAAAAGAAAAAGAAGGAGCTGCCCATATGCGATTCAAGATTCGAATCGGAAAAATTGGCAAAAAACATAAACGTTAAAAACAACAGGAACAGCGGATCGCGATAACGTTTGGTTTTAATCACCGGATATACCAGCAAAAACATGATCAGGATAAAACCGGGGACTCCAAACTTTACCATGTAATTTAAATACTGGTTATGAGATGATGCATACTGACTTTCTGCCAGTTGAGCTTCGTTGTTTTTAAAAGCCTCGGCAAATGCATCTTTCCAGTTGCCGGCTCCTACTCCAAATAACCAGTTCGATTTTATGATTGAAAGTGCTGCTTTCGCATATTCTATGCGTTGCGAAAAGGATTTATTATTTGAATTACCAATTTCGGTATATACATAATACTCCCAAATGGTTTGATATATTCGAGGATAGAGCGAGTATTTTTTCGCAAAAACAACATTGGCAATCCCCTGCTGCACATTGGCGATATCTGCAGGTGTAAGCGCCTTAACTCCCTCGGCATCCTTTCTTAATCCTTTTGAAGTCAAATAACGGGTTAATGTCGCTGAAACAGGATAACCATTGCCACCGATGGAATCGAATTTCAAATCTGAAACTTTATTCCACTCTTCCCGCATTTCTTTGTTACATACAAAAAGGTAAACATAATGACCGTTCTCTACCAACTTCCTATCGAAATTGTGCGAATAAAAATTTCCACGGGCTGTAACCTTTTCAATAGTTTCAGGATTTACCTCCTCGATTTCATAAAAATTACTTATAACTCTGCTCAGATATATTACGGGAGCAATAATTAGTAGTACTAACAGAACTGCAAATGTGATTTTATAGTTTGCATTCTTAACCCGTTGAATAAGATAAAGTAAGAAAAACAGACCGCCGGCTCCAAGTGCTATCAATCCGGTAAGTGATTGTTGTAAAGCGAGGTAAGCAGTATATATCATTACAAGAATTACCAAAGCAGAAGCCTTCTTGAATGAAATTCTATGGTAATTTTTAACCAGCAGAAATAATAAAAACCATATAACCAGGTTGAGTTGGAAGCTAAACCGGATATGCGACACTAAACTGATATTGTGCACCGTGAAGGTACCCTCTTTAATTTCCCCATATTTCCACCTTATTAAAGAGACTATTATCGCGGTAAAAACAGAAAATGCAAAGGCATATAAAACCATGCGTTTCTGGCGCTCATTTATGTTTTTTCCTAAACTGAACGCTAAAGGAAAAACCACGTAAAACATGGTTTTCTGCACATCGTAAAACGATTTATGTTCTCCTAAATTGAAAAAGGTACTAAGCAAATACAAAAAGAATATGAGCGGGATAAGCAGCAAAACCTTTCGTTGGCGGAGTCGTTCCCATTTATTCTGCCACGAATCTTCTACTAAAGCAATAAACAAAACCACTCCGGCCAATACAGATACCAGTGCAATTGACAAAGGAAGGACGATGACAAAACCTAAAAGTGCTAAGAAAAAATAATTGGAGTTAATAAGTTTAGTTAAATATTGCTTCATTCTGCGAAGACGTTTAAAACATTGAAATAACGAGACCAAGTTCTAAATATTGTATCAAAAAAAAACCTGACTCCAAGTTGGAATCAGGTTTTTGGTTAAGGTGGCAGCGACCTACTCTCCCACTTTTACGCAGTACCATCGGCGCTGGCGGGCTTAACTTCTCTGTTCGGAAT
>NZ_JBBIXN010000009.1:0-84656 GCF_037646455.1 Maribellus mangrovi
AAAAAGCCAAAACTCAACCTGGAAGAAATTGTCGAAGAAAGACGTGTTTGCTCTTTCTCTTAGATCGAACTCACGTTTTTTAACTTTCTTCTATTTCCGATCTAGAATCAGTTTTTTAACCACGTGGTATTCGCCTGTTTCGATCTGTATGAGGTACATTCCACTAACATGATCCGACAGATCGAAGTTCACTTGATCGGTAGCCAGGTAAGTCTTTCTGAAGACTTCCTGTCCGTTAACGCTTCGAACAATAATTTCAACATCTTCCATTCGCGGTGCTTCAATTTCAACATTTACCAAACCTTTGGTCGGGTTTGGATAAAGATTTACTTTAAAGTCGGCTTTATCCTGATCATCAATACCTACCGGATTGTTCTCTAGAATAACCACAAAACTACAGGTTTCGGTGTTACCGCTGGTATCGCTTACCGTGTAGGTTACAGTAGTGGCACCTACCGGATACATACCACTGGCATCATTGGTTCCCGTGTAGTCATTCACAAGGTCGAACTCATCGCAGTTGTCCATAACTACCGGTATCTCCAGACCGATCCACGCGGAATCCAAGTCGGATGCAATTCCTATCGTTGTATCTGCCGGGCAAACAAGCAGTGGTGCCACCTTATCGACCACCGTTACCTTAAACATGCATGAATCTACCTTTCCTCCGGCATCTTCTGCATACCACATAATTTCATGTTCTCCCACCGGAAGCAATTCTCCGGCCAGTGTCGTGTCATTATTCAGAGTGTTCCATATATTGACATCGCAATTGTCGGTTGCCTTTGGATCAAACTCTGTTGAATCGATCGGATAACCACATGCATCCGCTTCTGCTTGCAGAACTGTATCTCCGATGCACCAGAGTTGCGGCGTCTGTCGGTCGTATACCGTGACTGTGGCAGTACACGAATCTACATTTCCACCGGCGTCGGTAACATATAGTACAATCTCATTGACTCCAACATCAGCACATGTAAAATCAGTTTGACTGAGCGTCATTTGCCATCCACTATTGTTATCAGAAGATCCGTTATCGATCATCTCAGCACTTATCATTGCAAGGCCCTGATCATCCAATACAACAGCGGTATCCTTACAGAGCACCGTTGTCGGAATGGTGTCTTTGAGATAAACAAAAACCGAGTCCTCCCTAATTAGCTGTCGATTCAGAGGATCATAAGCGATAATTTTGGCCTTATTCAGGATACTATGACCATCAACATCTGTTTGTGTCACGATGTAATCTGTGCTGATGGTTTTACTCATTGCCGGGTCTAAAGATGCAATATTGACGTCGAGTCCCGTCAGAGGATCCATTACCTTGATTCGGTAAGCAGAAACTTCTCCGGTATTGGTTATCCTTAAACTGTATTGGATAGTATCTCCAATTTCTTCGAAATACTCGTTTTTAACCGTTTTTTCAAAAGTCACATCTGCTTTTCCAATCAGCGTTACCGTTGCTGTGTCTTTAACCGTCACTTTACCTAATGTTGGATCATTGTATGACAATTCAGCGATGTTTGTTATATAACCACGCTTCAAATCCGAATGATCCACACAATAGTACTTTCTGACGGTTTCAGTTAGGCTGGTATTCAATGTTGGATAAGTTTTAGTGAATCCAAGCAGTGGATCTTTTAACACAACATTCGTCAAGGTTACGTTTCCAAGATTTCTGATGGTAAACGTGTAATAGATCGCCTCTCCGTAGGCTCTGTAGTAAGGAGCTTCTGCTGTTTTCTCCAGGCTGATTCCACGGGTTTGCTGTCCATTTATTGTAAAACTGGCAGAGGCCATGGCAGATGTACCTGATGGTCCATCACCGGTAACGGTGGCTGTATTCACCAGCGTACCGGCATCCAAATCGATTTGAGCAATCGCATAAGATGTTGAGAGAGATGCTGAATCTCCCGGTGCCATCGTTCCGATCAGGTCAAGTTGACCGGTTAATGGATCGGCAACCATCACACTATCCAATGTCACATTACCCGTATTTCTAACCTTCTGATCATAGTTGATCAGATCTCCCAGGGCACTGTACTGTGTTGGTGAAGCGGTCATGCTTATACTCAATTGCGGATTCTGAACAGCCATCACCGTCAGGGTATCGCTGTCGGCAACCGTATTGTTCGCCGGATCGGAAGCAATGGCAGTAGCCACGTTAACCACCTGGCTGCTGTTAAGGTCAGCTTGTGTAATCGTATAACTGGCCGGGAAACTCACAGTCTGAGCAACCCTCAGTGTATCGACAAACTCACTCAGGCCTGTCAACGGATCTTCCAACTGAAGATTATTCAGCGTTTCGTTACCTGTATTTCTAACCGAGACATTATAGGTAATCACATCGCCTACCGCATCAAAATCACTTACATCAGCAGTTTTAGTTACATCAATAAACGGTTTTGGAATCGCTGCCAGAGTTACCGTATCAGCATCGCTCACCTGGGTGCCCGAAGGATCAGCAGCTACAACATTTGCAATGTTTATCAGTGAGCCATTGTCGATATCCGATTGCTGAATAAAATACGCTGCATTGGAAACATTCTGAGCTCCCGGAGCGAGTATCGGCAATAGTTTGTTCGTTCCCGTCAACGGATCGCTGATTTGAACGTTATTCAGGATAACATTACCGGTGTTGCGAACCGTGAGTGTATAATTGATCAAATCACCTGCCGTATCGTAATTGGTACGACTGGCCACTTTCTCCATTTCAATCTCTGGCATTTGCACAGCTGAAAGTGTTAAACTGGTCTCATCATTCACACTAAATTTTCGAGGAGAAGTTCCAAGAACAGAAGCAATATTTGTCAATGTTCCGGCATCCAGATCCTTCTGAACAATCGAATAAGATGTATTAACTACAACTGAATCGTCAGCCTGAATGGTATCGATAACCAGTGATAATCCGGTTAGCGGATCATTCAGATTAACATTGGTCAACCTTACATTACCCGTGTTATTTACTGTAAGGGTGAAGTTCACTACATCGCCTACAGCACTGTAATCAGAGCGGTCTGCAACTTTGGATATCTCGATTCCCGGCTGCTGATCGGCAACAATTACACAGCTGGCATTGCTTGATATTGGAGGACCGGCAGAATTATCGGCAAGCACATTAACTGTATTCAGAATCGATCCCTTGTCGAGGTCATCCTGCGTTATCGCGTAATCTGCAGTAATCGTCTGACCATCTCCCGGTGCCATTGTTGCATAGGTCTGCGATGTTCCTGTCAAAGGATCGTTAACCACTACATTATTAAGTGTTACATTTCCTCCATTCTCCACCTCCATGGTGTAGGTTATTGTTTCTCCAACCATTGAATAAGTTTGACTTGAAGCATATTTGGCAACACTTAATCCTGCAGCACGCATCGCAACAGAGAGTATTCCATCAGTGCTTTCTACTGTGTTACCTATAGGCGTAGTCCCGGAAACATGGGCTGTGTTCAGTACCTGACCACTGTCAATGTCGGCCTGAGTAACCACATAAGTGCTTGTTAAAAGGCTATCTGCCCCGGGAGCCATAGCACCCAAACTCCAGTTATCACCGGTTAGTGCATCGTTCACTACAACATTGGAAAGTGAAAGATTACCAATATTAGTTACCAGCATCTCGTAGTGTAAGGTATCACCCGGTAAACTGTATAATGGATCAAATGTAGTTTTCACAATTTCAACACCACCCTTACCAAAAATAGCAACCAGTGCCTGGTCATCTTGTTGTATGATCAGGCCATTTGGAGTAGTAGCGTTTATTTGTGCATCGTTACTAATGATCAACCCGTCAATATCTTGCTGCGTGGTAGTATAAACTACAGTCTCAGTCCAGGTTTCACCGGGATCTAAGCTGGCTTTTTGTTTCCTAAATTGTATTCTGGCATCGATCAATGTCAAATTACTTAATGTGGTATTACCGGTATTCGTTGCCGTGAATGTATAAGTAATCGGATCACCTGCCTGCACCACCAGCGTCGGACTGGCAGTTTTTTCAAAATTCAGTGCAGGAGCCTGCAATGCCAGAACCAGCTGAACATCCATCGCGTTTACATTACTTCCTTTCGGATCGGTTCCGCTAACGGTAGCTGTATTTTGAACCACACCTGCGTCAAGATCAGCCTGTGTAGTGACATACGGAGCAACCACCAGTCGGCTTGACCTTGGAGCAATCGTTCCAAGATTGGTATTTGTTCCTGTCAACGGATCAACAACCGTTACATTTTCAAGCGTTACATTCCCCTGGTTAATCACTTCGAGTGTATAGGTGATAACATCACCTACATTACTAAAAGTATTGATGTCGGAAGCTTTAGAGAGAATTATGGCCGGGAACTGGTCGGCATTTATTCTCAGGGAATCGATTGCAATTAAGGTTGTATTCTGAGGAGTTACAGCCGTCACTTTTGCTTCGTTGTGCAACGATCCGGTGTCCATGTCTTTTTGCTTAATCGCATAAAGTCCATTATAAGTCATGATATCGCCAGGTGCCATCACTCCTATGTTCCAGTTTGTATTAGTAAGTGTATCTGTAACCGTCACATCATGAAGTGTCACGTTACCGGTGTTGCTTACTTCAAGGGTATAGTCAATTACTTCTCCCGACGAACTGTAGTTTGATTTATCAGCTGTCTTCTGAATGTCGATTCCAGGTGTCTGTATCGCATAAATTACATAGGTATCATCATCCGCAAGCGTTCCGGCCATTGCCTGTGCACCGCTTTTTAGCGTAGCAGATTTCGTGAGCACTACTTCATCGCCGGTAATTGTAGCTGTGTTTACCACCGAATCGCGGTCAACATCGGCCTGCGTGATAGTATAATCCACCGGTATCGTCTGGCTGGTATTTGGAGCCAGAGAAGCAATGATCTGACTGGTACCTGTCAAGGTATCCGTTACGGTTATATTCTCCAACGTTACGTTACCTGTGTTCTTAACTTCGAGGTTGTAGCGGATAACCTCCCCTGCTTTTGAATAGGTATTCACCGTTGCTGACTTATTCAACTCAAAGGAAGCATTCCGTGCAGCTGCGGAAGTTACATCATCTTCCCACTCAACTACTCGCCCAAGTGGTGTAGCTTCTTTTGCCGTCACCTTGGCCAGGTTGACCACCGTGCCTCGGTCGATATCATCCTGCACCACATTGTAAACTGACAGGAACTGTTGCGAAGCTCCCGGTGCCAGTGTATCGATGGTCCATGTGTTATTAGTCAGCGAATCGGTAATTACAACATCAGCTAGGGTAATATTTCCGATATTGCTTACATCAACGGTGTAACGCAAACGATCGCCGGGAGCTGCATAAATGGAGTCGCTCGTGGTCTTTACCACCTCGATCGCACCATTATCTTTTACAGCAACCAATGCATGGTCTTTATCTGTTACGGTTGAATTCGGTCCATCTGCCGACACATAGGCCGTATTCGGAATTATCAGCCCATCGATATCCTGTTGGGTTACCTCGTAATCCAGCGAAACTGTCCAAACTCCTCCCGGAGATATAATCGGAAAATCGAGATCCACCGGAATTTTTGCATCTGTTAAGTTCAGGTCAGTCAAGGTTACATTTCCATTGTTCCTTATCACAAAAGTATATTCCACCGAATCGCCTGCATTTTCAACCAAAGTAGGTGTAACCGTTTTATCAAATTTGATGGATGGAGCCTGAAGCGCCACCACGGTTACACTGTCGGATTTGTTAAGTGTAGTTAAATCAGGCGCATTGGCGCTAGCATCGGCTACATTTGTAACGAAGCCAGCATCGAGATCGGCCTGTGTAATAAAATAAGAAGCATTTACGGTTTTAACCCCTTTTGGAGGCACACTGGGCCAGGTCTGATTCGCTCCGGTAAGCGGATCAGTAATCTCAGGATTATTAAGCGTTACATTACCCGTATTTTCGAGTGTAATTGTATAATCTATTTTATCACCTAAGGCTTTATAATTGGTCTGAGCAGCTGTTTTTGTCAGCTTCATTAGCGGATTTTGTACCGCTGTAACTGTAGCGCTATCCGTCGAACTAATTTTTACAAGCCCCGGATCAGATCCAAAGGCCGTAGCGACATTCGTTATTTGTCCATTATCGAGATCAGTTTGCTGAACCGTGTACTTCGTCTGGATATTTTGCATTGCCTGCGGAGCCAAAGTTCCCAAATTTACTGAAGTGCCCGTAAGTGGATCCTCCACCTGCACACCGATCAGGGTTACATTCCCTGTATTTTCAACTTGCAAAGTATAATCGAGGATCTCTCCAACCAGGCTTACACTGGTCTTTTGGCTGGTTTTGGACAAGGTTAGCTTTGGATTCTGTACCGCAAAAACTGTGAGATTCGCAATATCGTATACATTAACTTTCTTTGGTGAAATGCCGGAGGCTATCGCACCATTATCGACCTGCCCTGCATCGATATCGTTTTGTGTAATGTTGTAACTTCCCGTAAAAGAAGTTTGGACTCCCGGAGCCAGACTTGACAGGGTCGTATCCAAAGAAATTAAAAAATCAACCACCTGCACATCGCTTAAGGTAACATTACCGGTATTCTCAACGGTCAGGTTATATGTCAGAACATCGCTTGTGGCATCGTAAGTAGTATCGCTTACGGTTTTGGTGATACCGATGGAAGGCGATTGCAAAGCACTGACTTTCTCTGTATCCTGATTTTCAATACTTGCTCCCTTCGGATTGTTTGCAATTACTGTTGCAGTATTGTACAACACACCCCGGTCCATATCAGCCTGTTTAATTGTATAACTTGTGCTTACAGTTTGAATGTCACCCGGAGCCATTGTTCCTAGGGGTTGTGTCAGGCCGGTCAGTGTATCGGTAAGCACTACATTGCTTAAGGTTGTATTCCCTGCATTGCTGACTGTGATTGTATAACTGATTACATCGCCAACACTATCAAAGGTTTTGACTTTTGCTTTCTTAGCGATATCAATGGCACTGCTTGTCACTGCTTTTGAAATGGCCTCATCCAATGCTGAAACCGGATCACCCAAGGTAGTATTTCCGGTGGCAGAAGCTACATTCCGGATGGTCCCAAAATCAATATCAGCCTGTGTTGCCTCGTAGCCCACTTCGTAGACTAAATAGGTAAATGGATCCATGGTTCCGATATTCCAGGTTTGGCCGGTCAGCGAGTCAGTCATTACCACATTCTCAAGCGTAACGTTTCCGATGTTGAATATTCCTAAAGCAAATTTTACTGAATCGCCCGGTGTGCTGTACTGTTTCGTTTCTGTGATTTTTATTACCTCGAGTGCGCCAACCCCATCAATGGTAATATATGCATCGTCGCTAGCATCCACCGGGGTACCATCGGGTGAAGTAGCCGAAACCGTAGCAGTATTCTTAACAATCTGGGCATCCACATCGGTCTGGGTGAGCTCGTATTTCACCGAGTCGGTCCAGGATTCACCCGGAAGAAGTTGCACAATATTGGCTTGATAAGGTATTCGCGGGTCATCCAACTGAATATTGGTTAGTGTCACATTCCCGGTATTCTCAATTTCAAATTTGTACTCGGCCGTATCGCCTGCCAGGAAGAACACCGTGGAATCTACTGTTTTGGTTAATTCAATGTTTGGAGCTTGAAGCGCAAACACTTTAACCTGGTCGCCGGCCTGAACAGTTGCTCCGGCACCCTCACCAACAACCTCAGCGGCATTCATTACATATCCGGTATCAATATCCGTCTGTGTAATAGTGTAGGAACCTGTTAAAACATCAACGTATCCGGGTGAAATACTTAGATAACTGGCGCTAATACCGGCCAGCGGATCGTTCACCTGAACATTGGTGAGTGTAACATTTCCTGTATTTTCTATACTGACCTCGTAATGAATAACATCTCCTGCCTGCCCGTAACTAAGAGTGTCAGCTGTTTTACTCAGATCGATTGATGGATTCTGATTGGCTGTAACCGTAACACTTGCCGTATCAGACAGTGACTGACTGTTGGGATCCAAAGCAGTCACGGTTGCCACATTAGTAATATACCCGGCATCAATTTCCAATTGGTCAACTGAATGCATTCCACCCAGGAATACATAAGAACTTGGAAGAACAGGCGTTGTTAATATGGTATCAATTCCTGCAAGCGGATCCAAAACATGAACATCTGTCAGCGTTACATTTCCCGGATTCTTTACTTCCAGTACATAATTGATTACATCTCCCGATGCATCAAAATTTTGTTCAATTGCGGCTTTTTCCAATATAATCTCAGGGCTCTGAATGGCATTAATGGTTAGAGTATCCATTGCCGAAACAACTGTTGATACAGGATCGGTACCACTAAGCGTTGCAATATTTGTCAGCGATCCGGCATCAATATCTGCCTGGGTGATATTGTAATCTGCAGTAAATTTAGCTGAATCTCCCGGAGCTATTGTTCCAAGATTTTCTGCCGATGTTCCCGTCAGCGGATCATCCAGCATCACATTCGAAAGCGTAACATTCCCTGTATTTTTAGCCGTAAATGTATAGGTAATGGTATGCCCCACCTTATTGTAACTGGTAGCATCAGCTGTTTTTACCAGTTTAATGGCTGGCAAAGGCACTCCACCAATCGTAACTGTATCCTTGTCGGTCACTTCCAGTCCATTATTGCCCAGTCTTCCATAAATGGTCGCAATATTGGTGACTTCTCTTGCATCGAGGTCGGCCTGGGTAACCGAGTAAGTGACTGTATCAGTATGCACATCATTCGGAGCCATATCAGGCAAGGACTTTGTCAGATTAACCAGTGAATCAATCAAAGCCACCTGACCAAGTGTAACGTTTCCGGTGTTGGTCGAAACAATCTCAAATTGTATATCTCCAACCGACCTGAAATCAGGAACCAATGTAGTTTTCAGAATGTCAAAAGAAGGACGCTGATCAGCAGTTAAGAAGATCTCGTCGTAATAAGAAACCCTTGCTCCGTTTGGACCCACTCCATATATGGTTGTTCCATAGGTAATAAAGCCTCGATCCAGGTCTTCCTGTTTTATCGAGTAACTGACTTCAATACTATCAGAAGCCAACGGTAGCATGGTTCCAACTTCCCAGGAAATAGGATTAATGATGTAATCGAGCGAAACACTATCGAGTGATACATTGCCTGTATTACTGGCTTTTAGCTTAAAGGTGATCGATTCACCAACTGCTCCATAAACCAGTGTGTCGGCCGATATCTCGAGCAGGATTTGCGGTTCCTGTATGGCATTCACTGTAACCGTATCCGACAATGTTGGTGGCGGACCGACTGCCGAAGAACCTGAAGCCGTTGCAATGTTTGTATAACTTCCGGCATCCAGGTCGGCCTGTGTTACCGGGTGTGGATAAACAGCTGTCCAAACTTCACCGGGATTTAATAATCCATCACTGTTGGCGTCTTCGTTTGTATTTGGAAATATTATCGGATTAAGCGATCCGGGATCGTCAAGCTGAATATTTGAAATATCAACATTCCCGGTGTTGGATAAAGTCAATTTGTAAATAAGTGCTTCATTAACCTGGGAATAACTGGTCGATGTAGTTTCTTTAGTAAATGTCCAGTCAGGATTGCCCAGGCCGGTGACAAGGGTAAATACAGAACCGTCAGGCAGATCCAGTGCCAGGAAAGTTAAAGTGTTATTAACGTATATCCCATTGTATTCAGTCACGGTTCCGGTGGTAAAATCACCGTCGCCATCTACATCAACAATAAGTTTAAAATCGGATGAAGCGCTTCCGATAAGTGATAAGCCGTTAAGGTCGAAAATAAAATTATTGGTAAGATCGCCGGTGCGTTTTACTTTCCACTGCCGGCCCAATCTTAGATATCCGCTTAAACTCGTTGGTAGTCCGGTAGTCTGTTCGCTTAATGCGCCGCCATCGTTTCCGATGATTAAAAAATCACCATCGTCTAAAGAGGCTGCGCCCGCAATCTGGATATTGCATTTTCCTGACTGCCCTGTTCCGTTTCCGCTGCCAGTGTTCATACTGTTTGATGAACTTTGCTCCAAACCACTGCCATCATCTTTCCCGACACCAAAAATATCATATTTATAGGTAGTACCGATGTAGATGGACTGACCGCCAGAATTGACGTAAAGGGCTGCATTTCTATTATTTCCCATGCTGATGCCATATTTTAAATCCAAATACGACTCCACTTTTTTCTGATCGTCAACCGATAGTGCTGAAGGATAGTAAATAATTTCCGGAATTTCACCTATAAAGGGGAAAGATAAGTCATCGGTGTTCCCTTGTCCCATTCCTACTCTAAAAGTAAAATTGGATTGCTGCTGATAGGTGGCAGCAGATGTGGCCACCTCGACACCATTCACTTTAAGAAAAGCATTTGTTCCATCGTATTTTGCCGTAACCTGCACATACTGATTGAGCGGAACAGCACCACCATTTAATTGAGTCCAGGAAGAACCACCCTGGCCAACCCAAAACTCGATGTTTGAGTCGTGCACATACAGAACATATCCCTCGAAAGCAGCGTTTTTGCTGGATACAACTGCACGGTATCCTGAGCCACCAGTTACTTTAAAAACTGTATTAATGGTAAATGTTGCTGTATTGAGCGAAGCGGAATAAGGTGATTGTATGGCATCGTCAGTACCATCAAAGGCTACCGTGGGATTAAAATTCACACCGTTGTCACTAAGTTGAGGATCTCCACTGATTGTGGTGGTCTGACTTCCTGTATGATCTTGCCAGGCTGTTAAAGTGCCACTGGTTGGTGTAGTTCCGGCATCGGCCTTTAGCCAAAGATTTGTGCCCGGTACTCCGCCCGGCTGGCTCTTCACCTGAAGGACGGAAACAGTTGATGTCGCTGTGTCGCAGGCAAAGGCTGCATTGCTCAACTTCACCCGGTATTTATTGCCGTTAAAAGTAATCGGGACATCGAGCAGTTGCAGTGTATCGTTCTGTGCCCCTGAATAATTGGCACCATCAGCAATATCATTAAAAGTTGCACCGCCGTCGGTGCTCAGCTGCCACTGATAATTTGCCGGGCTCCCTGAAGCTACCACAAACAATTGGCCAGCGTCGAATACAGAAACTGTTACAGTATCGGCCGGTTGTGTACTCACCGTATAACCAGCACCGACTTCCTGAAAATCTTTTGTACCGTTGTTATCGCCATCGCGTGGCGTAGTGTAACCATCCACCCCGGAAGTCACTCTTCCGTTGACATCAACTGTTACCGGAGAGGTTCCCAGTATTCCATCCCCATCGGGATCGGTAAATCCGGCTTCTTTTACATCAAAACAACCGTCTTTGTCACTATCGAGATTCTGGAAATCCCACGTTCCTGAACCTGACAGCTGATGTGTTGTTACATCGGCACTAAAAGTAAGTGTCTGGGCACTGATTGCACCTGGGCCACTGTTATTTTGAAAAGCAGAACCGATGGTCACACCGGCATCGAAATCAACTGCCGGCACCGGATTAGGTTTCGAACCAGAAATAAAGGCCAGCGCATCCTGTCGCGCTGGACTGCTACCATCAGTAACATCCACCATCAAAGCAACAGTTTGGTTGATCAGGTCCAGTTCCAATGCCGGATTACCCGTTCCATTCCAGGGTGTCCAGGTCGAACCGCCGCCAAATTTGGCATTGAAAGTACTGTTGTTCCAATCGCTTTGATCAAAATTCACAATGTTCACACCATCTACCTCCAGGAAAAGTCCATCGTCGAATGAACCTACAGATACTGAAACCTGTACGTTACTGACCACCTCTTGTGGCGCAAAATCCACATCGATGGTCACCCGGCTGACAGTACCGGTTCCCGAACCTGAACCGCTTTCACCCGGAGCCGTGGCGGTAAAAGCAAATTTACCCGGCGAATTGTTGCTGGTTATAGTATAACCCGTTGACGGCGTAGTGATGCTCGGCCCATTGGCAGGTGTTTGTGAAGTACTGTAAGAAACAGTGGATACCGGATTTTGAGGTATTACACTGCCGTAACCCTCATCTCTATCGAGGATACCATCGTTGTCGTCGTCGTCGTCCCGGCTATTGGGCACACCATCGTTATCAAAATCTTCGTTGTTAAAGGTGATCAGGCTAAACACCGCACCATCAGGAAGATTCGTACCTGTAATGGTAGCCACATTGCCTGAGAAATCCGTCACCGGAATTTCACTGATGTTTCCGGTGGTAAAATCACCATCGCCGTCATTGTCAACAATCAGCAGCATATCGGCGGCCTGTGTTCCGCTTACCGTGATACCACTTAAATCGAAATGCAGATCCACCGTTCCCACATCACCGTTGCGGTCGGCAATCCACGATCTTCCGATCCGCTGCGATCCACCCAGATTAAGTGGAACATTTGTGGTGGTTTCAGCCAGTGCTTCTCCATCGTGCGCAAAGATTAGGAATTCGCCCTGTGTATCGTTCGAACTGGGATTATCGATGGTTAAAATATTTGAAGTTGCGGTATTAATTTGCTTCAATCCGGAACAGGCTGATGTAAACGCACTTATCCCGGTAGCATCGTTTGGAAAGGTTGCATTGTTGAAATTACCGGCAATATCGTAATAATCGCGGCCGTATTTTGCCCCAAGATAATCGTTTACCTGTTCCATTTCACAGGCTGTAAGTGCCCGCGGGTAAATAATTACCTCAGCAATTTTGGAATCGTAAAATCGATCTGCATTGCGGTTAGCTCCTATGCGGTAAGCGTTAAACCCGAGAGTATTACCACTCCCAAAATCTGATTGATTTTGAAGCACTCCATCAGAATAAGTTCCCAAGGTCGTATTTTCCATTCTGACCGTAAAGAGGTCCAGTTCCTGGTTAACAGGTCCGAATGCTACATTTCCATGAGTGGTTCGCACCTGAAAATTTTGAGAACTTGCAAGGTAATCAATCTGAAAACTGTTGGCATTTCCGGGAACATTCCAGGAAGAGAAAAAGGCATCAAAATCAGCCGGTGTAGCAGTTTGCCCCTGTAAAACCATAAAAATCGTAAAATCTCCCACATAGTCTGTATCCAGAATCTTTCCAAGTGCTTCGCTGTTTACTTTATCAAAACGCAGCGCTGCCTGACCATTAAACTGGTCGTTAAGGTATGAAGGAGGATTAACGCCTCCCTGAGAAATACCGGCAGTGGTAACATCGTTGTCATTTCCCGATTTATCGGCCCAGGTAGTAACATCGGTGTTGTCGGCCGGATTATTTCCTGGATTGCCATCGGCATCGGGATCAGAGGCATCGAGCCACAGTTCTGCTTTTGGTACATCGCCGGGAGAAGGATCATCGTCGATAACATGAATAGTAAGCGTATTTTTAAACCCATCACCATTGGCATCGAGGTCGTCCACGTCGCCGCTGGCTGAGCTTAGATTGATCTGAATAGTACGGTCTCCTCTTCCTTTTGAATCGTCAACCAGCGAAAATCCCAAAGAAATGGAATCCGCAATTCCATAGTCTTTTACAGGAACACTTATTGTTTTTGTTGGAAAATTGTAATCAATTCCTTCATCGGCATCACTTGAAATAACAGTAAAAGTAACACTGGATACACTTTTTACTGCCCCATTTATGATAAAATGGGGGTCGAAACTTGCTGCCTGTGACTCGTTGATGGTTACTGTGCTATGCGAAAACTCGGTCAACGCTTTTAGCCCGATAGTTACATTATCCAGAAAATTCCCGGAACCTCCAGCTGTTGTTGATTCAAAACCAATCTGGTAGACGCCGGTTGTACCCGTAAATGTATATGTACCGGTGCGGTGATCCCAACTGCTGGTACTGCTTGCAGTGTGAGTATCGATGGTGTATAATTTCGAGCTTCCATCTTCGCTGTAAATTGAATATTGCACTGTCTCTGTTGCATTTGCATCCCGTTGCCTGTGGTAGTATTCCCAATCGATGGTTTCGCCATTTACCAGGAAAACTATTTGATAAAGCCTTGATGATTGAGAAACGTTTAACTCTACAAAATACCCACCTTCCTGTGCCGGTACACTGTTAAATCCGCTTTGCCAGTGTTCAATTGCTCCTTCTGCTCCGTTAAAAATTGGATGTGTTGAGTACCAGCCATCAATCTGTGGATTATCGCCAACCTGCGATTCAAGATAAGCAACGCCGTTGTGTGGAATCCCAGCCCCCGTTTCAAATGAGGGGTTTACAATTATTCGGTTTTGGGCATTCAAAGTCTGGCTAAACCCTGTAATAAAAAGCAGTAAAACAAAAAGTCCGGAAATTCGGAATACTTTAGAAGAGTTGGTTTTGCAGGTAGAGTTTTGCATGCTATTTGGTGTTTTTTGTTTTTAAATTGAGTAGTTCGTCTAATGGTGTCGAATGGTATAATTACATTCGATCAATACGATCTTTAGTTACGGTTGTTAATTAAGCTTGTTTAAAATACAAAATATGAAACAAATACAACTAAAAGTGGTTTTGGAAAGTTGCTATAAATCTTAACGAAATCGAAGATTTAACATATTAGAATACCAATTAAATACATTAAGTTATTGAAATACTAAAACCCCGAGGTAACAAAAAGTGTACAATATCAATCTTACTGATCACTATCTTATTGAGCAGGTGCCCCGATAGCTATCGGGGAAAGTCACCAGATCAGCTTCGGAAGGTTCACCTGGTGACTCCAAGTCACCTGGTGAATAAGCAAGGGCTGCCAGTTTTACTGATCAGGTCAACTCAAGTGACCAGATCAGCTTCGGAAGGTTCACCTAGTGACTCCAAGTCACCTGGTGAATAAGCAAGGGCTGCCAGTTTTACTGATCAGGTGAACTATAGTCACCAGATCAGCTGTGGAAGGTGATCAGCATTAGATATGCAATCCCAAGTCTACGGCTAAACTTTTATTTACCAAAGTACCTTTTCTGATACCTGCATAATCCTGATAAGATGAAAACTCCCAATTGGCTGAATCAATTACCAAACCCGCATCGACAGGATTTTGGTGGATGTAGTTGAAACAAACCTGCGGATATTCCTTTTCAGGATCAACAATATTTATTTCTGTACCAAAAGCTGTTGGAAACCATGTGGGTTCAGGACCTTCAATCTCGGTCAGGCAAAGAGCTTTTGTTCGATGCTGGAAAAGACTGCCTGTAAAATGTTCTTGCTTTTGCAAAGCACGGGTGTAGGAACGTAAAAGAATGGCTACAGATTGGTTGATGGATCTGGTCTTCTTGCTGGTGGTACTACTGACCAGGTGACTGGGAGTCGCCAGGTCAGCCTCAGGAAGTTCACCTGGTGAATAAGGGGAGGCCTCTGGTTTACTGATCAGGTGACTGGGAGTCACCAGATCAGGTTCGGAAATTGGAATTTCAACATTATTCACATAAATCATTAAATGAAAATGATTCGGCATAAGACACCATGCCACCACATCGGCAAAAGGCAAAATGTATTTTTTAATTTTCTGCAAAAAGAAAAGATAATTGTCTTTTGAGAAGAAAATTTGTTGCGAGTTATTTCCGCGATTGAAAACATGGTACATGTGGTTGGGTTCGAATTGCATAACAGTATAATTTTGGGAAGTTTAAATTACGAAATTTTCTTAAATGTTTTACTGATCAGGTCAACTCAAGTGACCAGATCAGCCTTGGAAAGTTCACCTGATGACTTTGAGTCAACAGGTGAATAAGCCGGGGCCGCCATCTTACTGATCAAGTGTCCCGATAGCTATCGGGGAAAGTCACCAGATCAGCCTTCAACTCAAGTCACCAGATCAGCTTTGGGTAAGGGAGGCATTCAAAATTTTGTTAAAAAGTGGATCAGGTTAACTTCCCGCGAAAGCCCCAGTTTTTTTCGTAAACGATAACGGGCTGTTTTTAAGCTTTCCACATTCTGGTAAGTAATGGCAGCTATTTCCTTATTTGACATATTTAGCCGCAGAAATCCACATAAACGCAAATCGCCCGCTGTTAATTTTGGATAGGCTTTACTGAGGCGCTCGTAAAAATCGGTATGTACTTCCTTAAAGCGTTTTTCGAATTCTTCCCAGGAGTTATCGTGTGTTTTATTATCCAGTTCAGAAATAATATTTTTAATCTCCCGTGCATTTTCTTTAGGTAGCACAGGTAATAACTCCTTTAATCTTTGATTCACCAGAAGTATCAGGTTATTTTTCTGGGCCAGGTACATTCCGTTCGCGGTCATTTCTTTCTTTCTGAACTCCAGTTCTTCAGCCACCTTTTCTTTTTCAACACGATGTAATTCCTGTTCCGATTTCAGCCGCTTATGCCGGGTTCTTTGCAAGAGGTATAACAACAACATGGTTAAAATAATGGCAAGGGCTACAATCCCAATAACTGCAATTATCAGCTCACGCCTTTCTTTTTCCAGCTGCACCAATTCCAGTTCGTTCCTGGTTTGCAGCAATTCGGTATCCAGTTCGTGTTTTGCCTTTATTTTTAATATTTCGGCACCCGACGATCGTTCTCGTAGACTATCGAGCGATAGTGCATAGTCTTTTGAGTACTGAAGCGCCGCCTTAGTATTCCCCAGGCGCTCATTGACCGATGTCAGCAACTTTAAAACCTCTGTTTTAACATCGTATTCATCCAATTGCTCGCAATACTGCAAGGCTTTCAGTAAACTATATTCAGCCTGTTGCAGTTCGCCATTCTTAAATTGGCTTTCACCCAGTTGGCTGTAGATTTCGCATACTGAAAATCGAGTGATCCGGGAAAAGAACCTTCCATCTTTTCGAGGTCGTTCTTTTGGATGGCAAGGTATTTCCGAACACTGTCGGGTTTATTCCGGCTTAAATAAATATCGGTGTAGTTCGTGGCCATAGTTTGCTCGCCATAGGCATCTGCCCGTGATCCGGGGTAAGTCCATGCCTGGTTTAAAAAGTACAAAGCGCTATCCAGATCACCACTGTCCATGTAAATGACGGAAAGATTACTGTACGCGCTGGCCGGCGAAAATCTTAACTGCTCCGGTTGCAGCGCTGCCGCCACTTCCAATGTTTTTAAAAACATAAGTTTACTCTCCTCAAAATCGCCGAGATGTTGTAAATGCGAACCAAAATTATTGTAGAGCGAATACAGTTTCACGCTATCGTTAATTTCTTCGGCTAACTTAATTCCATCGCGGTATACCTTGTAGGCATTCAGGTACTGGTTTTGCATGTCGTACACATAAGCCAGCATTTGAAAGGCATTTAACCCCAGCGAAATATTCTCGAGTTGATTTGAAATGGCAACAGCATTTGTAAAGTAATGTGCAGCACCGTCCAGGTTTTCCCGGTTAAGCTCTATCCGACCAAGAACATAATTATTATGAAATATGCCATCGGCAAAATTGTGTTTTTTGGCTATTTCGAGACCCGAATTTGCATAGAGATTTGCCGAATCGGGTTGGTTGTAAACGAGTGCATCGGCTATTTTGGCTGCTATTTCTGCTTTTTCTTCGGCGCTACCTGAATCAGCGTAATAGCGAGTTTTCAGGCTGTCGACATTTACCTGTGCAACAACATTCAAATTCACCATAAAAGCAAGAATCAATAACAGGATTGATTTCAGGTTCATAAAGCGTTAACTATTATCATGGAAAGATAAGTGAAAGAAGGGATGAATCAAAAAAAGCCCCTGCTGAATGACCAACAGGAGCTTTAGCAATAATTATTCTGTGTTTGTTAGAAATCGATATGCACACCGGCGTTTATAATGAACGCTCCATGTTTTCCATTGTCGCCATCAAAAGCATCAGAGAAATAGTCGTTGAACGAATATTCGTAATTGGCTTCGATAAAGAGGAAGAAGATATCCAGACCGACACCACCGTCGACCGCCCAAATGGCGCTGTTGACATTGTCTTTGTCGAAGAATTCACCCCCATCTTTAACCTTCCCCGGAATGGAAACTGCCGGTCCGGCAAAAACACGCAATGCAAAAGGCTGGTCTTCGGCACCCAATAAATGGTAACCAGCATAAACCGGAATTTTCACCATGTTTTGGCTAAATGTAATTTCGTCTGAAGTGGTCGCTGCAGAAATGACGCGTGAGTTACGTACAAATTGGATACCCGGCTCCACGTAAAATTTGTTACCCATTAAAACACCGCCACCAAACTGGTAGCCTGCTTTTGCTGTAATATCAGCTTCAGTACCATGGAAAGTGGCGAAATTCATGCCCACGAGACCTTTAAGTTCAACCTGGGAAAATACACTTGTAAATCCAATTACCAAAAGTGCTGTTAAAAGAGTTAATTTTTTCATTTGTTTTAATGTTAGTTTCTAATGTAAACGTTTTTAGTTTTTGAAAAACTTATCGCATCAATTACAATTGATTGAACCCGAGTGTTTAAAAACTCAGGTAGACAAAAAGTGAACAACGACTATTTTAGCGTGTTTCCCGGTAAACTTCAAAAGCCGATTATTGCAAGACTTTTCGAAAACCAGACCAATTAGAAACTCTGCAACTAGTTGATTTATGGCTTCGTACAGTCATGTAATTGGCCAGCAAACTATTTTGCTGGCATGTTGCAGCGCTGCGGCACGCAATAAATTAGCGTAGCACGCCTTGTGCTCTTCTGCAGGAAGAAAAAAATGTCGTAGTGAGATTACTGTACAACTTTATAAAAGGAGAAACAATTGTGGCGTGGATGTGGCAGCAATGCAGCAAATAAAAAATATTGTGGCTGGCTTTTTACACAACAACGACAAACGAATAATTCAATTGATTAATTTGCGGCACAACAGAATGAAAGTGACAAAATGCTGAGAAACATAATGAAGGGCATTGACATGAGTAAGCAATTGCTCTAATTTTATTGAACAAAACATACACACGAACATCCAAACGCTTTCAGTGAACAAAAATTAAATAACCTTTTAAACATATCTATTAATCCTTTAAACCAATAATCATGGTAAAAATTGTAAAATTAATATTGTACAAACTCCGCAACGGAGAATATTTTCAATTTATGAGCGACTTTAAAAGTTTGCTCGAAGCGCTCGGCCCGCAAGCGATACACTCTGAGGCCGAATTTGCTGACTTTGACACTGCACTTGTCAAACTCGACGATGAATTGCGTGTAGATAAGGGAAGTGTCCTAACCGAAGAATTACAAAACATTGATAACGATCGTGACAAGGTCTGGCGTGCCATTGATATGCGTATCGATGCTACATTGTTGTGCACGATAACGGAAGAAGTGGAAGCTGCCAAACGACTTAGGCGGGTATTCGATCTTTATGGCGATGTCCGCCGAATAAGCTATAATGAAGAAACAGCAGCCCTTTCGAATTTACTTGGAGATTTGGAACAGGAAGAAAATAACGCTTTTCTTGCTACCTGCGGTCTTGGAGAATGGGTTAACCGCTTAAACAGTCTGAATGTGGCATTCAAGGCCAAACAAAACGAACGCGACACCGAATTGGCCAATAAAAACAGTGGCAATGCAAAAGCAGTTCGCATTGAAATCGATCCGCTGTATGAGCTAATGGTTGAGCGGGTAAACGCAATGGTGAGCCTAAATATGCAGACTCCCGAGATTGAAAACTTTGTTAAAGAACTCAACCAAAAAATAGAAACATTAGAGAACACTCTGGCTTCGCGTGAAGGAAGAAGGAACAGTAATGAAGAAGAACTTCCCGCTGCTGAAGTCAATTAAAAGCTATTTTCGATCATAAATATTGTTAGTTTAAAAGGTTAATTGGCATTCTGCCCGTTTGGGCGGAATGCTTTTTTTTGAACCAAAGAAACACTACATATCCATCGCTGGTGCGGATTTGTAATCCGTACCTCAGCCAGCGGCTGACAGTTTGTTAATTTCAGTTCTACCGATTTGCGACGAAGGCATCCCTGCGGGACACACCGATTGAAAATCGGCGCTAGCGGGGTCTGTAGTAAAATGTGATTTTGAAAGCGCTATTTCGAATAAACAAGGGCATCCGTTTTGGATGCCCTTGATATTTTATTCGGAATGAAAATCATTATTGTCGTGTATCCGATTTCAAAATCGCATCAATCGCTTTATTGATATCAAGCGAAGCAGCTGCCTGTCGCGGTGGAAAGTCCTTAAAGCTTGTCAGATGTTCTGTCAACATTCCGATCGCCGGCTGGAATACCCACGATTTGTGCATGATCAGCTCGAAACCATAAATGTCGTCATATTTCTCGAAGGGATCTTTTCGCAGGTTAAATAACTGCGGCATGGTGTGTACAACCATATCGTCGAAATAACGCTCCTTGGTGGCAAAGTGCATTTTCCACGGTCCTACACGCATAGCAGTTAAACCCGATTCGTAGTAGTAGAAGAAATAGTTACGGGCCGACTCATCGGTTTTTCCTTCCCAGTAATCGAGGTTGTTAAATCCGTCGATATACACTTTGTAGGTCATGTCGCCAATTGTTTTTCCTTCTTTCAGTTCGTCTTTAATCTCAGGCTCGCCAACGGCTGCCATAATGGTAGGTACCACATCTTCGTGAGCTGAAATACCGTTACGAATTAATCCTGCAGGTATATTTTCCGGCCAGCGAACCATAAACGGAGCACGAACACCTCCTTCGTAGGTTGTCATTTTTTCACCTCGGAACATGGTTACACCGGCATCGGGCCAGGTACTTTGCTCCGGACCGTTATCGGTGGTATAAATTACGATTGTATTATCGGCAATTCCCAGCTCGTCGAGGTAGTCCAGAATTTCACCAACATGTCCGTCGTGTTCCATCAATCCCGAACCAAACAAGTCCATATCGGTACTGATCGGTGTAGCCAGGTTACGCGATTCTTCTTTCAGGTGTGTATACACGTGCATGCGGCTTGTGGCATGCCAGATAAAGAAGGGCTTGTCGTCATCCTGCGCACGCTTCATAAAGTCTTTTGTTTTGGCAACCAGTTCTTCGTCGAAGGTTTCCATGCGTTTGCTGGTGAGTTTACCAATATCGGTAACTTTTTGCTTACCAATAACACCAAAACGAGGATCTACAGTATCGTCATAAGTATCGGATGCATACGATTCGATTATACCACGCGGACCATATTTTTCATAGAATTCTTTGCTTTTCGGGTAGTCAGCCTGCTCTTCTTCTTCCGAAACATTCAGGTGATAAAGGTTTCCAAAAAATTCGTCGAAACCATGCACGGTTGGCAAATGTTCGTTACGGTCGCCCAGGTGGTTTTTACCATACTGAGCAGTCATATAGCCAAGCGGTTTTAATAACTCGGCCAGTGTTGGATCTTCCTTTTTAATACCAAGTGGATTTCCGGGCTGACCAACGGTAGTCAATCCTGTACGTACCGGTTTTTGTCCGGTTATAAATGCTGCACGTCCAGCTGTACAACTGGGTTGCGAATAGTGATCAGTAAAAAGCACTCCTTCTTTTGCTATCCGGTCGATGTTCGGTGTTGGATATTGTAATCCCAAACTGTAACAACTTAATGAATTGGGAGCTACGTCATCAACCATAATGACAAGAATGTTGGGTTTGTCCTGGGCAAAAGTCCCAAAAGAAAATGTAAAGATTAAAGCCAATAGCAGAAGGCTTCTAATGTTTCTGTGTTTCATAATTGCATATTAGTTATTGTGTAATTTGAATTTTATGTATAGTTGCGTACATCATTTCAGCAACTAATCATTTCTCTGTAAAACATGAATTGACTCTTTTTTGTTTAAACTCAACGTAAATCAGTTTGACAAATATTTTTATTACATAGTCGATGATGTTTGGTTACAGTTTTAATATGCAACCGGTGATTTTTCCCCTAAAAATTTGGGCATTCTGCTGCTTGTAACAAAAAGTTAATACCTAAAAAGCAACACTTAAACTTTTTACCTGTCTGTAAAAGTGTAAAACGAATTCATTTTGAACGGTATAAGTTTGTTTACCGATGAAATAAGTGCTTTTGTCGGAAACAAACAATGATTGAGAATAGAACGTTATAAATTCGTGCAGCCAAGAAACAATAAACAATTATTAACAGAAAACAAAAGCCTAAAATGTTAAAACAGAACATTGTCCTGCTCCTCCTTTTTCTCTCAACTCTGGCGAGGGCGCAGGACGTAACACTCAGTGGTTACATAACGGATGCCTCCAACGGTGAGGCCCTGATTGGTGCCACTATCTACATCCCGGAGTTGAAACAGGGAACAGCGAGTAATGCCTACGGATTTTATTCGTTGACCATTCCCGAAGGAAACTACGAAATGCACATTTCCTATATCGGTTATCTTACCTTGCAGGAAATTGTGAAAGCAAACGAGAACCTTACACAAAGTTTTTCACTTACCGACAATTCGCAACAGATCGAAGAAGTGATTGTAAAAGCCGAAGCTGCTGATGCCAATGTGGAACGCATCCAGATGGGCATGACCAAGCTGCCGGTGAAAACCATTCAGAAACTGCCGGCGTTTATGGGTGAGGTCGACATTATTAAAACCATCCAGTTGCTGCCTGGCATTCAAAGCGGCGGAGAAGCCAGCTCGGGCTTATATGTTCGCGGCGGCGGCCCCGACGAAAACCTGATGATCCTGGATGAAGCACCGGTCTACAATGCCTCGCACCTGATGGGATTTTTCTCGGTGTTTAACTCCAATGCCATCAACGATATACAGGTGTACAAAAGCGGTATCCCGGCACAGTTTGGAGGGAAAGCCTCGTCGGTGATCGACATCCGCCAGAAAGACGGTAATTCCAAGCGTTTTGGTTTTGACGGCGGAATCGGAAACCTGTCGAGCCGCCTGACACTGGAAGGCCCTATCATAAAAGATAAATGGAGTTTTATTTTGGCCGGACGACGAACTTACTACGATGTACTGGGAAAAGCAGTCGGTATCGACGAACTGGCCGATAACAAGCTGTATTTTTACGACTTGAACGGAAAATCGAACCTGGTGATCAATGATAAAAACCGGATCTTTCTTTCGGGCTACATGGGCGACGATGCCTTTGAACTGGGCGAATCGCTTTACATGCGCTGGGGAAATACCACAGCAACAGCACGCTGGAACCACATTTTCGGCGACAAGCTGTTCATGAACGTTTCGGCCATTTATTCCAACTACGATTATAACCTTGGAGTTCCGGGTGAAAATGCCGATAACTTCGACTGGTCGTCGCGCATTCGTGATTATAATGCCAAAGTCGATTTCACGTTCTTCTTTAATCCCAATAATACGATTAAATACGGAGTGAATGTGATCCATCATAATTTCTGTCCGGGAAAGGTAGTGACCAAAGGCGATAATTCGATGTTCTCGGATATGCAACTGGCTGAATACAATGCCCTTGAAAATGCTGTTTACCTGAGTAACGAACAGATTATTTCCGATCGTTTCTCGATGCAATACGGATTAAGGCTGAGCCATTTTCAGCAAATTGGTCCGGGTGAAGTAAATTTCTATGAGAATCCTGATCAACCTCAAAAAGATGAGATCACGGAAACCGTTGAATACGGAAAGGGAGATAAAGTTGGTGATGCCATCATTCATCTTGAACCACGTTTGGGATTGAAATTTACGCTCGATGATAACAGCTCGGCCAAGGCTTCGTACAACAGAATGGTACAAAACCTGCACCTGATCACCAATACGCAATCGCCGTCGCCACTCGACATCTGGCTGCCGACCAGCAGTTACATTGAGCCTTTAATTGTTGACCAGGTTGCAGTTGGTTACTTCCGGAATTTTGCTCGCGATATGTGGGAAACTTCGGTTGAATTGTATTACAAAGACATGAAAAACGTACTGGATTATAAAGAAGGTGCGGAGCTGTTCCTGAACAATGCTATTGAAACTGAACTGTTGCATGGCAGCGGCGAATCGAAAGGTGTAGAGCTGCTGGCTAAAAAGGCACAGGGACAACTTACCGGCTGGGTGGGTTATACCTGGTCGAAAACTACACGAACGGTAGAAGGAATCAACAACGGAGATCCCTATCCATCGTCGTACGACCGTACCCACGACCTGTCGGTAGTGGCCAATTACGAATTGAACAAGCGCTGGAATTTTGCCGCTAATTTTATCCTGGCCACCGGAACACCTACCTCCTACCCGGTATCGAAATACTATGTTCAGGGCAACCAGATCTACGAATATTCTGCACGTAACAGTTACCGGATTCCTGATTATCATCGCCTTGATCTCTCAGTAACCTACGATTTTAAAAAGAACGAACAACGACGTTTTAAACAGTCGATAAACTTCTCGATATACAATGTTTACGGACGCCGGAATGCTTACTCGATAACACCGCGGGCCAATGAAGACAACCTGAATCAAACTGAATTTGTCAGGATATCCATCATCGGGGCGCCAATTCCATCAATTACCTACAACTTTAAATTTTAAGGCGATGAAACGATTATATACAATTAAAATACTGATTCTTGCTGCATTACTTTCAGGGATTCTTTATTCATGCGAAGATGTAGTTGAGATCGACATCAACGAAGATAATATCGATCTGATTTCGGTAGAGGCATACCTCGAAAACCGACCGACCAATAATGTTTATGTGAAATTACAAAAGACACTTCAGGTGGATGACAGCCGTGAAAATCCACCGGTAAATGATGCGGTTGTTGAGATTTCGCAAAATGAGGATTACTCTAACAGTGTTGTTTTGAGTGAGATGAACAACAGTGGAGTATATATTCTTCCTGAGAACGAAGTGTATAACGCGGAACCCGGAAATAGTTATTACCTCCGGATCACTACTTCAGACGACGTGCAGATCACAGCCAGCGATTACATGAAAAAAGTGGAAACACTCGACTCGGTAAAAGTGAATCTCTCGGCACGGGGCGATTTCGAATTCCTTGCCGTTTTTATCAGTTCGCAGGAAACACCCGGCGAAGGCGACTACTACAAATGGGACATTTACATTAACAATCATTTGTTGTATGAAAGTGAGAATCTGACATTTGCCAGTGACGAGCTGGTCGATGGAAACTACATATATGATTTTGAGATCTTCACCGATTTTTACGAAGACGACGAAGACCAGATCTTACGTATGGGCGACACTATTTATGTGGAACAACTTTCGATTACAGAACCTGTTTACGATTTTTACATCGGGATGGTGAACCAGGCGTTTGCCGGAAGCCCGTTCAGTGTGCCACCTGCAAATGTTCCAAGTAATCTCACTTCGAGTGACGGTAAGCGCGTACTTGGCATTTTCTCGGCACGCGATGTATCACCCGGTAACGAAGTGATCATTGGCGACGATAATTTTGCACCGCTTAAACACGCTTATAATTAGCTTTCGCATTCACAGAATATTAAATCAAAACATACAAGAAGCCGGGAATAAAAACTTCCCGGCTTTTGTCGGTTTACTTATTGGCATATTTGGTTAAATTTGTGCTTTTCGCAGTGGAATGAACAAAACCATAAACAAAATACCGGAGTTCTTCAAAATCGAGCGTCTTAAAAACGACAAGCGAGTGGTTGTGTTTTTGATTTGTTTAATGATAGCCACTGGACTCTGGTTTCTGAATGCACTGAGTAAAAATTACTCCACTACAATTTCTTATCCCGTAAAATATGTGAATCCCCCCAACCGGCAGTTTCTGGCCAATGAGCCGCCGTCGAAATTCGAGCTAAAAGTAAATGCTCACGGCTTTACCTTGCTGCGTCATAAGCTGGGGCTTTCATTTTCACCGATCGTTTTACCTTTAAACAACATCACCCGAAATATCGAAAACCAAAACGGAACTTACCGGGTTCCTTCTTCTGCACTGATGCGAAGAATAAGAAGCCAGGTCAGCAATGAAATTTCGATCCTCGACGTACAACCCGAATTCATACCGATTGTGCTTGACAGCCTGAGAACAAAAACGGTGGCCGTAAAGGCCAACATCAACTTAAATTTTAAAACCCAGTTTAATCTGAAAAGTCCGGTTTCGGTAAGTCCGGCAAAAGTAAAAATAACCGGGCCGTCGGCAATTATCGACACCATTTTCAGCCTGAATACAGTAGCTAAAAGTTACAATAACCTCGATGAAACCATTGAAGGGAATCTGGATATTGTTCATCCCAAAAAAACAAATGTTGATCCGAATAAAGTACATTTTCAAATAGAGGTGGAAAAGTATACCGAGAAGTTACTGCGCATTCCCATTTTAATCAGAAATAAACCGGATAGCGTAAGTGTGAAACTTTTTCCATCGGAAGTAAATGTTACCTGTTTGGTAGGTTTAAGCGAATTCGATGACCTCAGATCAAACAAACTGAATGCCTTTGTCGACTATTCTAGCATCATCGAAAATGCAAATCGGCTTGAGGTAATCATCGAAAAAAAATCATCGTATATACAGGTGGCTCGGAAGTCGCCCGAAGCAGTTGAATACCTGATTGAAAAGAACTAAAGAATGGCTATTACCGTTGGTATCACCGGAGGAATTGGAAGTGGCAAATCAACCGTTTGCAAGGTTTTCAGGTGGTTGGGCATTCCGGTTTTCGAGGCCGACCTGGTAGCCAAAGAACTGATAAATACGGATATAAAAATCCGGGAAGGGCTCATTGATCTGTTTGGTTCCGACATCTATAGCCGCGATGCAACACTTGACCGAAAAAAACTTGCCGCTTACATTTTTAACAACGACATTCAGTTGCAAAAGGTAAATGCACTGATCCATCCGGTGGTTCGGGACGATTTTTTAAATTGGACAAAAGAACAAACAGCACCGTATGTAATTCACGAGGCCGCTATTCTTTTCGAAAGTGGTTTTTATAAGATGATGGATTTTACCATCCTGGTTTCGGCCCCCGAAGAGGAACGCATTGCACGCGTACGAAAGCGCGACCGGTCGACAGAACAAGAGGTTCGCGAACGAATGAATAAACAGTGGCCCGATTCGGAAAAACGAAAATTGGCGACAGTAGAAATAAAAAATGCAGACTCGGATCTTATTCTTCCGGGCATAATAAAGATTGATAAACAATTAAGAGAAAATGGCAAAATTTGGTAAATGGATAGGTGGCGGCCTGGGTTGGGCTTTTGGAGGCCCCATAGGAGCAATAGTAGGTTTTATGGTTGGCTCGATGTTCGATGGCGGACAGGAAGCCGTTAAACGCGGAACAAGCGGTTATTCATCGCGCACAACAACCGGTGGCTATGTAATGAGCTTATTGGTTTTGGCCGCAGCCGTAATGAAGGCCGATGGAAAAGTACTAAAGTCAGAACTGGAATATGTAAAGAAATTCCTGGTTCATAATTTCGGGGAAGATTCGGCGCAGGAAGCCATAAAAATGCTGCGAGACCTTTTAAAACAAACTATTCCGGTGAATGAAGTGTGTCGGCAGATTCAGGCCAATATGAATTACTCGGCCCGTTTGCAACTGGTTCATTTTCTGTTTGGCATTGCGCAGGCCGATGGAAAAGTAGCCACTGAAGAACACCAGTTGATCTCGCAGATTTGCAGTCAGATGGGAATTAGCCCAAAGGATTTCGAATCGATCCAGGCCATGTTTATTCCGAATACCGACGGCGATTACAAGATTTTGGAGATCGATCGTTCAGCTTCTGATGAGGAAGTGAAAAAAGCATATCGACGAATGGCCATGAAATACCATCCGGATAAAGTAAGTACGCTGGGCGAGGACGTTCAGAATGCTGCAAAAGAAAAGTTCCAAAAGGTAAACCGGGCTTACGAAAACATCAAGAAAGAACGGGACGTGGCTTAAAACAACGATTGAAGGATTGAAGGACGGAGGACTGAATTAAAGAATAGCATCAGATGAAAATAATTTCCACCAACATAGGAGAACCAAGAATATTGCGGCATCGCGGAAAAGACGTGAAAACGGGTATTTTTAAGTTTCCGGTGGAAGAAGGCATTTTCCTGGGGCAGGAAAATGTAGTTAACGATCATGTCATCGACCGTCGCTATCATGGCGGAACTGACAAAGCGTGCTATCTGTATTCAGCCGATCATTATCAATACTGGCAAAATCTCTATCCCGACCTGGAAATGCCCTTTGGAATGTTTGGCGAAAACCTGACGGTTGAGGGTTTACAGGAAGCGCAAATAAATATCGGTGATATGTTTAAGATCGGTGATGCGGTTGTTCAGGCAACACAACCCCGGCAACCGTGTTACAAACTGGAATTCAGGTTTCACGATAAAGCCATCGTTCGCAAATTTGTTGACTCAGGTTTTTCAGGTGTTTATGTTCGGGTCTTAAAAAGTGGTAAAGTACGGGTCGGACAAAAAATGGAACTGAACGGCCGAAATGATTCGCCTTCCATTCAGGAGGTTTACCGTTGGATTTATGCCGAAGAATTTGATCCTGATGTGGCACGCGCCATCAATGATCCGTTTATCGCCGCTTCTTGCAAAAAAGACCTGCTGAAACGCTGGGGCCACGATTTAGACGATTAAATTTCCTTTTATTTTGAAAGTTGTTCCGCCAGGCTTTCCAGAGTCTGGCCTTTGGTTTCAGGCATTTTAAAAATTACCCAAAGCAATTGTCCCACCATCATTATTCCGAAAAAGGCATAAACCAGCGACGGACCGATCTGCCCAAACAAAAACGGGATCAGTGCCGGAATAGCAGCTGCCAGTATCCAGTGAACCGACGCTCCAAATGCCTGTCCAGCTGCCCGCAATTTGGTGGGGAAAATTTCGGAAATAAATACCCAGATAACAGCACCCTGCCCCACTGCATGTGCCGCAATAAAAATAAAGAAGAACAGAGGCACGAGCAGTCCTTGCCATTTTAAAGCAAAAGCTGCAGTAACCAGCGACAACGAAAGGATGTAGCCAAACGAACAAATATACATCAGTGTTTTTCGTCCAAATCTGTCGATCATCGAAATGCCGATGAGCGTAAACACAAGATTGATCAATCCGATACCGATGGAACTTAAAAACGAAGCTGACTTCTCGAGCCCGGCCAGCTCAAAAATCCGGGGGGCATAATACAGGAAAGCATTTATTCCCGAAAGCTGATTAAAAAAGGCAATAAAAAACGCCAGCATCAGCGGGATCCTGAATTTCTTCATGTAAATATTCTCATTCACCACCTCTTTTGATTTCTCCCTTTCAATGGCTGCAATTTCATTTTCAACTTCTTCGTCGTTGAATATACTTTTCAGAATATTTGTGGCAGCTACTTTGTCGTTTTTGTATTCCAGCAACCAGCGCGGACTTTCAGGAACTTTTAATACCAGCAACGAATAAATAAAAGCCGGTATGGCTTCAACACCAAGCATCCAGCGCCAGGCATTTTCACCTACATCTTTTAACAAAAAATTGGACACATAGGCGATCAGGATTCCAAAAACAATATTGAACTGGTACAAGGCTACCAGTTTTCCGCGCTGATTTGGCGGTGCAATTTCGGACACATACGACGGGGCAACAACCGTTGAAACGCCAATGCCAAGACCGCCAACAAAACGTAAAGCTGCAAAAATATAGGGATCGGTAGCTACAGCTGAGCCAAGCGCCGAAATAAAAAACAAGGCACCGATACTCACCAGTGTCTTTTTTCGTCCCAGTCGGTTGGTAGGTATCGAACCAAAGATGGCTCCTACAACCGTTCCCCAAAGTGCTGTTGACATGACCACTAATCCGTGGAAAAGATCGGAGCTTTGCCAGAAAGCCTGTAATTGCTGATCGGCGCCGGAAATAACAACGGTATCGAATCCGAACAAAAATCCGGCGAGCGCAACAACAATAGAAAAGAAAAATATTTTTGAAGTTTTCATAAGTCAGTATTGGTCAGTCTGTTTCTAAAGATAAAAACATTCAACGGTTTTCGCCATCAGTTCAGCCACGATTTTAATTCCTGAAGTTTCATTTGCCGTTCCATCGAAAATGAAATGCTCTCTTTGTCTACTTTATCCAATAAGAACCACGCTTTCCGGAAATAATCCAGTCGGAGTGCTTCCTCGTCCGCCATCTCACCCTGTTCTTTCAAAACAAAAGCAAAAACTTCAATCTGCTCGTTGGTGAATTTCTTCTCTTCCAGCAACAATGTCAGCAATTCTTCGATGCTCAGTCTTTGAATATCTTCATTAATCTTTAAAATGCGGTAAAAGTACCTTACCTGTGCCCGGGCTTCCTCTATATCACCTTCTTCCCGAAGTCCAAATATCTTCCGCAGCACCTGGAACAGTTGCATCAATTGCCGCATCAAATAGTCACGTTCTATGCTCATTTTGATTTTGCTGAAGTTGAATCACTAAATTTAGTAATTCATTGTAATTTTTTTGCTTAGTTCTTAATATTAGAGCAAGTAAAATACAGCCTCCAACATTATCGATTAAAGCATTCTCGTTGTAAAGCAACAATGCATTACACAATAATCCTTAGCTTTGCACAAAAATTGATAAATGGGGTATTTCGACGATCTCTTTAGCGACAAGTTCGAAGATGAATTGATAGAGGGTGAGGATTTTTACATGGAGAACGGCTACCGCGTGATGACCGAAAAATACCTGACCAAGCGTGGCTATTGCTGCGCCAACGGATGCCGGCACTGCCCGTATTGGCCAAAGGCACAAAAAGGAAATACCAACTTAAGAAAGAACAGATGACACAAGGAAAAGACTTACGGATAGTATTTATGGGCACGCCCGATTTTGCGGTGGCCAGCTTGCAAAAGCTGGTTGAGAACAAATACAATGTGGTTGGTGTAATAACGGCTCCTGATCGTCCGGCCGGACGTGGTAAAAAGCTGGCTGAATCGGCGGTAAAAAAATATGCCCTTGCCAATAAGCTAAAAGTCCTTCAACCTGAAAAATTGAAAAACCAGGAGTTTTTGGCCGAGCTAAAGGGACTGAAAGCCGATCTGCAGGTTGTTGTTGCCTTCCGAATGTTGCCCGAAGTCGTCTGGGCCATGCCACGTTTGGGTACTTTTAATCTGCATGGTTCGTTGCTCCCGCAATATCGTGGAGCTGCCCCCCTGAACTGGGCGATAATCAATGGCGAAACAAAAACCGGTGTGACTACATTTTTACTCGATCATAAAATCGATACCGGAAAAATTCTGTTCAAAAAAGAAATCGACATCTGGGAAAATGACACCGTTGGCAGTATCCACGACAGCCTTATGGAAATAGGTGCCGATCTGGTTATTGAAACCGTAGATGCCCTGGCAAGCGGAAATTACAGGCCCGTTCCGCAAGAAGAAATGCTTGATGAATCGGGAATTAAACATGCACCGAAAATCTATAAAGAAGATTGTAAAATCGACTGGTCGGAAGATTTGGAAACCGTGCGCAATCTGATTCGCGGTCTGTCGCCCTACCCCGCCGCATGGAGCACACTTATAAATAAGGAAACAGGCAAACAGATTTCAACAAAAGTATTTTTTGCCGTTCATGCCGATGGGAAACAAAAAGCACCGGGAACCATTGAATCGGATGGTAAAAATAACATAAAAGTGGCTTGTGGTAACGGTTGGCTTCAGATCACCGATCTGCAGATTGCCGGAAAAAAACGCATGAAGGCCAACGATTTTCTTCGTGGTTTTCAGCACATCGACCAATACAAATTTGATTAATTCTTCTAAATAAGATTAATAGCGTTTAGCGAGGCCGCGATCACAACAATCCAGAACACAATATTGTACATAAAGGAAACGGCGAGGAATTTTAGAATGACCTTGCCAATATTTTGCCCGTAAAATTTCTTCATCGCAATAATAAAGTACACCGGTATCGAGAAGAACAGAATGGCGGTAATCCAATTCAGATTCGCGCTAAAACTCATGTACAAAGCCACAATCGTCATCATTACCAGAAATACGAACGAATGGATATGGATGGAAAAAACAAGATGGCGCATGTAATTTTGCCGGCGACGAATGTAAATCAGTTTCAACAAAACGGCAAAGAGCGGTAACAGAAGAAAAAAGGCCCACGAAATGTATTCCAGAATTTGCGCCATCGCGGTTTCGGGCGAACGGCAGTAACGGATGTATTCACGCAGTTCAGTTCTTCTCTCCGGATCGGTCTCTACCTCCAGTTTCTCTTCCAGCGTAACGGCATATTTATTTAAAAGATGACGTAAGTCCCTTGAATCACGAAATGTTTCCATATCAATTTTCAAATTCAGGTTCTCATCACCTGTTGAATCCTGCACCACGTAAGGCGCCACCAGCGAATCGATCACCGCTTTTTGATCCGGATCGATCTCTTTCCCCATTTGATGAATTAGGGAATCTGACATTGCGACTGACGTTGAATCGAGGCCAATTTTGTCACCGTCGAGTTCTGAATCGAGCACGGTTGTTAAGCCGCGGTTCGTGAAATTTTGAAGCAGTAAGAAGAGAATAAAACTCACGAAAATGTATATTCTGAAGGGAGGAGCATAGCGTACTCTTCGTCCCTCAAAATATTCTTTCGAAAGAAAACCCGGTCGTGAAACCAGTGCCCACAAGGTGCGAAAGAAACGTGTGTCGAACGCAAAAAAATCGCCCAGGAAATTGTAAAAAATAAAACTTATCGGTTTGTCGTAATCTTTTACGGCCTGCCCGCAATTGGGGCAATAATGTCCGGTAAAGTTGGTACCGCAGTTTTTACAGTTAACATCTTCAGCCGGCCGATTCTGTTTCTTCAGGTTGATGCGTTTTTTGAGTTTAGACCACATGCGTATCTCTTTTGTTGTTGTCGCCATTTAAGGTCCAGTTCTCGATAAACGGGAAAATCGATGGAGCAAACGAACGTATCGGTTCGTACATCCTCGAGTTTGCTTTGGTCTTTTCCTGAAGAATATGCACATCTTCATCGATTTTATCAAAAACCACAAGTATAATACTTAGAATCAATACCGCTTTCAAGACTCCAAAAACCAGTCCCGCCAGTTTATTCACAAAGCCCAGCATTACGGTTTCAAGCATTTTATTTACAACATTTCCAACAATATGCACGAGAATAACAATAACCACAAAAGTGACCACAAAAGAAATAATGTTGAGGTATTCGGTCTGAAGATTGAAATTTTCAACTAAAAAATCGGAGGTGATGTAAGAGAACTCGATGGCTCCCCAAATACCGAGAATCAAGGCGGCCAGAGAAGCAACTTCGGCAACGAGTCCTTTTTTAAAACCACTTATTGCTGCAAGAATGATCAGAATAAGCAAAATGATATCGATGTAATTCATAATCTGATTGTAATAGGTTTTAGTAAGGACAACCTTCCAGTTATGGTTAGTTTACAATAACGCATATAAAAATATAAAATAGTCGACAGGATCAAAACCGCACAATCGGCGAGCCGATGTTTTTAATCGTCAAACGCCGAAATACCCCTATTTATTTTTTGCATCTATTTCAACAAAATTCATAATTTTGGCTTCGAACCAAATTGTAAAACGAATGCCGCTTATTAATTCAGTAGTTCGATGGGTAACCACCCGGCGCAGCGATGAAATTCAATATTATCGGAAATACCCCATCGAAATTCAAAACGAAACCCTGTTTTACCTGATTCAAAGTGCAAAAGATACGGTTTGGGGCAAAGCACACGACTTTGCATCGATTACCTCCTTGCTCGAATTTCAGCAGCATATTCCGCTGCAGGATTATAACGACATAAAACCTTATGTCGATCGCCTGCGCAAAGGCGAGCGCGATGTATTGTGGCCGGGCGAAACCAAATGGTTTGCCAAATCGTCGGGAACCACCAGCGATAAAAGCAAATTTATTCCGGTTACCCGCGAGGCACTGGAGGAATGTCACCTGCGAGGGCCGAAAGATATTTTTATGCAGTACATTATCACCCACCCTGAAACGAAAATGTTGAAAGGGAAAGTACTCACCCTTGGCGGCAGCCATCAGATCAACAATTTTAACAAAGATTCGTATTACGGCGATCTGTCGGCGATTATGCTGGAGAACGTTCCCTTTTGGAGCGATCTGTTTCGTACGCCGACTACAGAAATAGCCCTTATTGAAGAATTTGAGGAAAAGATAGAACAAATAATAGCGACTGCACTCGAAGAAAATGTGACCGGTTTTGCCGGAGTTCCGTCGTGGTACCTGGTATTGTTTAACAAAGTGCTCGAAAAAACCGGAAAGAAAAACTTACTGGAAGTTTGGCCCAACCTTGAGGTATTTGCACACGGCGGCGTAAATTTCGAGCCTTACCGCGAACAATACAGGAAACTCATCCCGTCGGCGCAAATGCATTACCTGGAAACCTACAATGCCTCTGAAGGCTTTTTTGGTATTCAGGATAATGAACACAGCAACGATATGTTACTGATGCTGGATTATGGTATATTTTACGAGTTTATTCCTATGTCGGATTTCGGCAAGGAAAATCCTACAGTACTTGGTCTGGAAGAGGTTGAACTGGATGAAAATTATGCGCTTGTCATCTCGACCAGTGCAGGATTGTGGCGATACATAATTGGCGACACCATTAAATTTACCTGTAAATATCCTTTCAAAATTAAGGTGACCGGGCGAACCAAGCACTTTATCAATGCCTTTGGCGAAGAAGTGATCATCGACATTGCCGAAAATGCGATGAATGTGGCATGTCAACACACCGGGGCAATAGTTAACGAATATACTGCCGGCCCTGTGTTTATGGGTGAAAAGCAGCGCGGTGCTCACCAGTGGATCATCGAATTTGATCAGCCTCCCGAGGATCTGAATCATTTTATCAGCACTTTAGATAATACTTTAAAAACACTGAATTCGGATTACGAAGCCAAACGCCATAAAAACCTAACGCTTGAAATGCCGCATGTAGTGGTGGCGCCTAAAGGTACCTTCTACAAATGGATGAAACAACGGGGTAAGATCGGCGGTCAGAATAAAATTCCACGACTGGCAAATAACCGCCAGTATCTCGACGAACTTATGAACATGTTGCCCGATAAAAGCTAATTTTTTTATACTTTAGATTCTCAAATAAAAATTCACGATGCACATAGCAATAGCCGGAAATATAGGGGCGGGAAAAACTACGCTTACAGAATTACTTTCAAAACACTACAAATGGACACCTCACTACGAAGACGTAGATGAGAATCCATACCTGAATGATTTCTACAACGACATGCAACGCTGGTCATTCAACTTGCAGATTTATTTCCTGAACTCTCGTTTTCAGCAAATTATTGATATACGCAAATCGGGTAAGACCATTATACAAGACCGTACAATTTACGAGGATGCAGAGATTTTTGCACCCAACCTGCACAGCATGGGATTGATGAGTACGCGTGATTTTAAAAACTACAAAACGCTGTTCGATCTGATGGTGAGTCTGATTGAACCACCGGATTTACTGATTTACCTGCGCAGCAGCATTCCAAACCTGGTAAACCAGATCCAGAAACGCGGCCGGGAGTATGAAAATTCCATCCGTTTAGATTACCTGAAACAGTTGAACGAGCGTTATGAGGGCTGGGTCAACAGCTACAAAATGGGAAAACTACTGGTGATTAATGTCGATGATCTCGATTTCACCGACAGTCCCGAAGACCTGAGTTACGTGATCGACAAAATCGATGCTCAAATTCACGGATTGTTTTAGTCACTGGTCAACAGTCACTGTCATTTTTGGCGAATAAAAGATCAGTAAAATTATTATAAGGATATTGAAATTTTAGGCGATTTAATATCGCCTTTTTTTCTACTCTGAATGCGGAGCTGTGAACTCTATTCACCGACAATTTTTTCGATCTCAGCTTTTACCTCATCCCAAATAGCATCAGGAAGATTCGGACCCATCACTTCAACTACTTTTCCCGAAATTAATGCTGCTATTTTTCCGCAGGTTTCCATATTGTAACCGTTTGTCAGGCCATAGAAAAATCCGGCGGCATAGGCATCTCCGGCACCGGTTGTATCAAGTGCTTTGGCAGAAATGGATCCAACGCGTGTAACTTCACCATTGTATTTTATCAGCGAACCTTCTTTCCCGAGTTTTACAACGGCTAGCTCACAATCCTTTGCAATTTCATGCAAAGCTTCCTTCGGTTCGAGACCAGTAAACGATTTGGCTTCCTCCTCGTTGGCAAAAACAATATCCACGTGATTCTTCACAATGTCCTTCAGGAATTCGAGATTCGCTTCCACCACATTAAAACTCGACAGATCGAGGGCCACTTTTAATCCGTTCTTTTTTGCCAGTTCAACCCCGGCTGTTATAAGTTCGTGATTAAAAACCAGATATCCTTCTACATACAAATAATTATAGTTGGCCAGCACTTCAGATTGAAATTCTTCCGGTATCATTTCGGCAGCAGCACCAAGATAAGTAGCCATTGTACGTTCCGAATCCTGACTGACCAGCCCCATTACACGACCTGTGTCAACGGTATCGCTATAGTGCAAATGAGCAGTAAGCCCACGCTTTTCGAAATCATTTCTGAACAATTCGCCCAGTTCATCCTTTCCAACTTTTCCCATATAACCACCACGGCAGCCCAGGCTGGCCATCGAGCGCATCGTATTTGCTACTGAACCGCCTGTTGTCAGTTCACTTTTATCGGAATAAGTGGCCTCATATATCTGCTTCGAACGACCGGCATCCACGAGGGTCATACTGCCCCGTGGCAAACCAAAATTTTCGAGCAGGATATCACTTTCCAAAACAGATATTACATCTATGAGCGCATTTCCTACGCCCAAAACAGTGGAAATATTCTTAGTTGTCATATTCTCTTTTTTATTGAACGACAAATATCATCATTTTAGCCGAAGCCTAAAAAAAGCGACACGGAAAACCGGTCGCTTTAATTGAAAAAGTTGTATTTTTTATTTTATCAGTTCCAATGTTTGCCTGGCAATCTCAAGCTCTTCATTGGTTGGAATGATAAGTACTTTTACTTTTGCGCCTTCGGCATTAATTTCATGAACATCGCCCGAGCGGTTCGCATCCTTTTCGGCATCCCAGGTAATTCCCAGATAGTCCATATTTTCGCAAACCAATCGACGAATTGATGTTTTATTTTCTCCAATACCGGCTGTAAATACAAGGGCATCCACGCCATTCATCACCGCGGCATAGTTGCCAACATATTGTTTAATGCGGTAAGCGTACATTTCAAGTGCCAGTTTGGTGTGTTGGTCACCTTCCTCCACCAGCTTTTCCACATCGCGCATGTCGGTCAAACCGGTCAAACCTTTCATCCCGCTTTCTTTATTCAGGATTTCCGAGATTTTTTCTACTGAATATCCCTTTTGTTCGGCCAGGTAAAAAATAATCGCCGGATCGATATCTCCGGAGCGGGTTCCCATGATCAGTCCGCACAAAGGACCAAGCCCCATGGACGTATCCAGACATTTTCCACCTTTAACAGCTGCCATCGATGCGCCGTTACCAAGGTGAATGGTCACAATTTTTGCTTCCTTGTTACCGAGGTATTCAATCGCTTTCTCCGAAATAAATTTATGCGATGTTCCATGGAATCCATATTTGCGGATGCCCATTTCTTTATAGTATTTTTCGGGAATGGCATAGCGGTAAGCCTGCTCCGGAATACTCTGATGAAAAGCCGTATCGAATACACCTACCTGCTTGGCATTTGGAAAAACTTTCTCGGCCACTTCTACCCCGATCAGATTTGCGGGATTGTGAAGCGGTGCCAGTGGAAATAACTCTTTAACTTTTGCCTTCACTTCTTCGGTCACTTCCACGGTTTTCGTAAAGGTTTCTCCACCGTGAACCAAACGGTGGCCTACTGCCTGAATTTCTGAGGGATCGCTTACTACGCCTACTTTCTCATCAGTAAGCAGTTCGGCAACGCGTTTCAGTCCAACTGCATGATCCGGGATAGGAAACGATTCTTTTAACTCCTTTTTGTCGCCATTTACAAAGGTTTTATATTTTACCAAACCTTCTTCCAACCCGATGCGTTCAACAATACCACTCGCCAGTGGTTTCTCGGTGTTCATATCAATCAATTGGTACTTGATGGATGAACTACCGGCATTAATTACTAAAATATTCATTTATGTTTTCTTCTTTTAACTTTGAATTCAAACTCTGACCCCCTATCCTTTGAACACTGAACTCTAAAATCCTTCCTGTGCCTGAATGGCGGTAATAACTACGGTGTTGAAAATGTCCTCGACCGTACAACCACGACTAAGGTCGTTAACCGGTTTATTCAGGCCCTGCAACATCGGTCCGATAGCCAGGGCGCCGGTTTCTCGCTGAATGGCTTTGTACGTGTTATTACCCGTATTCAAATCGGGGAAAATAAGAACAGATGCCTGCCCTGCCACTTCCGAATCGGGCATCTTACTTTTTCCCACACTTGGATCGACAGCAGCATCGTACTGGATCGGTCCCTCAATTTTCAGATCGGGACGCAGTGTCTTGGCTTTTTCGGTGGCACCACGCACTTTGTCAACCTCTGCGCCGCTACCCGATGTACCCGAAGAGTAAGACAACATGGCCACTTTAGGTTCTATTCCGAAAGCCTTTGCCGAATCGGCCGAAGAAATGGCAATTTCTGCCAACTGCTCTTCGTTCGGATTTACGTTAACTGCACAGTCTCCCATTACCGATACATGATCGTCGAGGCACATAAAGAAGCACGATGAAACCGTTGATACTCCCGGACGTGTTTTTACAAACTGTAATGCCGGGATAATGGTGTGCGCTGTTGTGTGGGCAGCACCTGAAACCATACCATCGGCATGTCCTTTATAAACCATCATGGTTCCAAAATACGATACATCGGCCATGGCATCCTGTGCCATTTCTTCAGGAATATTTTTGTGTTTTCGTAATTCGTAATAAGTGCGCCAGTAATCTTCGTAATGTTCAGAAGTTACCGGATCAATGATATTGATCTCGTCCTCGTTGATGGTCAGTCCGATTTTTTCGGCATGAGCCAATACTTCCTCACGGTTACCCAGAAGTGTAACATTAACCACGTTCTGCTCCACCAAATGCACGGCTGCAGTAAGGATACGCGGGTCGATTCCTTCGGGCAAAACAATATGTTTTTTATCTGATTTTGCCTTCGATACCAGGTTGTACTGGAACATGCGTGGTGTCATCAGATTGCTCTGGAAACTGCTGAATTTATCAAGTAACGAATCGGTATTCACGTATTCTTCAAAAGTGGCAATGGCCAGTTCGATCTTGCGAATATCGTGCGGTCGGATACTTGGTTTAATGGCCGCTATTTTACTGGCTGCCACAAAAGTCACATCGTCTACCAAAATCATCGGTACCGCAACCGGCAAACCATCGATCAGTTTCATAATCGGAGGTTCAGGCTCAAGACCACCGGTAAGAACAATGCCCGAAACTGTAGGATAATTGGCCGAAGCATTGGCCTGCATTGTACCCATTAATATATCGGAACGATCGCCGGGAGTGATCACCAGTGCATTTTCGGTCATACGCTCAAGGAAGTTGCGCAACTGCATCGCTCCAACCGCAAAACGGTCCACCTGTTTTCCCATCAGGTTTTCACCCAGCAGAATTTTACCGCCGATCCCCTCGTAGATGTCATGTACGGTCGGACTACTCAGTTTTGAAATTTCAGGAATGACCTCAATATTAGTTCCCGGAAGAATTACCCCTTCGAGAATGCTACGTGCCTCTTCACGCTTTTCTTCAGGAACACGGTTCAATATGGCAGCCTGTACCGGAACATCTTTTTCGGCAAAAGCTCGTACCACCAGGTCAAGGTTGTCAACCGCTTCCATCAAATCCTTACTGTCTGCCGAACAAACGATCACCGTTGGAATGGCGAGGTTTTTGGCAATCTCCGTATTCAGGTCCACATCAAAAGAAATTCCCTTTCCCGTGAAGTCTGAACCTTCGACCAGCACCACGTCGTATTTACTTTCGAGCTGCTTGTATTTTTCAATGATCTTATCGATCAGGCGACTTTCGTGCCCCATGTTTTTGTATTTTACTACCTGCGACATGGTAAAACCATAAGTTTCCTTGTACTCGATGTCAAGCTCGAAATGCGACAACATTGTTGCAATGTGGTTATTGTGTACACCGTGCGGGCTGTCGCTGATTATCGGCCGGAAATAACCAACTTTTTCCGAACGCGCCAGCAACATCTTCATAATGCCCAAAGCCACCGCCGAGCGGCCTGAGCGTTTCTCGGTGTTTGTAACATAAATACCTTTCTTAATCATCTGATTTTCTTTTTTACTGAACCGTTGACTTTTTAAAAAACGCTGCAAAAATAGTAAAGTTGAATGGTTCGGTGTACCTTGAAACTTTAAATCAACCTAAACTGAAGAAATTATTAATAAAGCACTGAAATAAAGATACGTATGTCTTATAAATTAGTTTTCTTTCGTTTCCGATTTTAGTGATTCTTCACTAAATTTATAATCCTCATTATACATCAAATAAAAAATTGAGCTATAAAGTTGAAATATTAACTCCTTCTCCCATTTATGATCCTTATATAGAATACTACAAAAATGTGATCACTGATGCCGAGGGAACATTTAAATGTGTTCCCAATACGAGCGAGGAACTCTATTTCAATTTCAAAAAATGTAAGCTGTATTCAAACAATCATTACGTGCTGGACGATCCAAAGGTTTATTTTGCAGGATTACATCCTTACGAGCAGGAAGCTTTTGCCAGACTTGGAAATGATGTTTCTGGTGGTTTCGTAATCGTTTTCCGCCCCAACGGGATTCAGAATCTTTTTGGTTTGAGCAACTCAGAGTTGTTCGGGTACGCCATCGACGGTAAGACTATTTTCAGAAGTTTTGCTGAAGAAATATGGCTCTCGCTAAAAGAAAGCGATGACATTCATCTGAAAAAAGCAAAAGTTGAATCTTTCCTGCTTTCGTATGTAAAATGCGGGAGAAGTCCCAACACACTGCTTAATTACATCCTGGAACTTATCAAAAAAGAGAATGGGATTCTTAGTACCGCTGAAATCAGCAGGCAATTTAATATTTCAACCCGTTCGTTGGAGCGTAAATTCAGGAACTACATTGGTTTGTCGCCAAAAGAGTTTCTGCAGATCACACGTTTGAACCACGCTCTTGAATTAATCCAAAACCAACAGAATTTCTCATTAACGCGAATCAGCTATTTGTCAGGTTACTACGATCAATCTCATTTTATCAAGGACATCGAAAAAATATGTGGTTTCCCTCCCGGCGCCCTTAAAAGAGACGTTCAGCCCCAGGAACATTGCGATAATCGCAATTTCCTGAAGCTTTCATAGTTACCCTGTCGCATTTTTACAATTTTTTTTTCTGAATGTTAAATAAATTTCTGAATCATATTTGGAAAAATGTCCACCATGAAACGTTTCAGTTTATTCCTTTTAACAGCAATGCTTTTTTCAGTTTCCTCAGCTAAAACCGTTGAATTATCAGACAAAGAAAAAGATCTGGTAAAAAATGAAATCCGACAATTTATGAAAAACATGGATGCTGCAGTTTCAGCAGCAAACGAAGAAGCTTATACCCGCATGTTTCTCCACACCGACGAATTGGCAGTTGCATCGCAAGGTAAAATGCTTAACTCTTTCGATGCCGTGCGCGATACCATTCATGCGCACATGTCGATGATGGAAAAGCAAAGCATTAAAACTACCGGAGAAAATATCTTTGTGATTGATAAAGAGCATGCGGTTATTACCACTTCAAAAGCCACAAAAGTTACACTAAAGAACGGCGCCGAAATTGAAAAGCCCTATGCACTCACCATTCTGCTGGTAAAACGAAACGGTGATTGGAAGATAGCGCATTATCATAACTGAAATCTTCCGAAATAAAATAATGAATGATTACTGTAACCCTCAGCCATGAAAAGGGTATAAAGCAAAGTATTTATCCAAATAAATTTATTACTAACTCAAAAAAACCACACATCATGAAAAAATTAGCTTCAATCTTAGTTGTATTATGTCTAATGGCATTTCAGCCACCGGCAAAAAAATTTCAGGGGACCTGGAGAATGGTTTCCTACCAGGTTGTAAATAATGGTGAATCAAATTACCTCAATGGAGAACAGTTCAAAACCTGGACAAAAAATCATGTTCTTTTTGTTGGAAAATTTCACGTGAACGGAGAAGACAGGTATAACTACGGCAGCGCCACATATACAATAGATGGAACGCACTACACCGAGAATTTTATTCACATGGTTGGCGGAGCAAACGAAGGGCAAGCGGTTAAGGTGTTACTTGAAATAAAAGGAGACACATTGTATCAAACTTTTCCTATAAAAGACGATTGGTCATTTGACAAAAATAACTACCGGCAGGAAAAATATGTTCGGGCTGAATAGCAAATAAATAACAGCCAAATTATAGCACCAAAACGTACACTGACTTTTCAAGCGAAAACAATTACAAAATAATCACTCATAAAATTTACAATTATGAAAACAAAAATTTTATTAGTACTAGTTATCGCCGGATTTTTAGTTAGCTGCAAGCAAGAAAAGAAACTGGATAACCCGGATCAGCTACAACAAGTTCTCATGAGTTATTTCGACGGGATAAAAAACATCGATTTAGATGAAATGAACGCGGTTACCACAAGCGATTTTGTGCTTTTTGAAGATGGGAAGGTTTGGAACAACGATAGCATTTATAATTTTCTAAAAACAATGCCTCCTTTCACGGCAACCTACAAATTTGACAACTTCAATATAAATATTGACATAGAAAACGGTAACATGTTTTATTTCAACCATATGGATGGGACCATGAATGATACCACTAAATTTAGCTATGACTGGATAGAAAGTGCAACTTTCAAAAAAATCGACGGTGAATGGAAAATGAACTTTTTACATTCTACGGTTCGGAAGTAAAATTTCAGTCAATAGTATTTAAAAAATTTACCAGCCCCATAACATCCTGCTTCGATGAGAATGGATAAAATCCGCTGACTTTCAGCGAGTAAATATTGTGGTAAAGTATGCTTTCTTTATGTGGATTAGATTCAAGGATCAGTGATTTTGCTTCTTCGAATAGTTCTTTTCTTTGCTTCATTATAAATGTCCGTTTCGGTATTTTTGTAAATTCTGTTTTATTAATTCCCTACCCAATCTTTAAATTCAGCAGCTTTTAAACGACTGATCGTTATTGGTTCATCAAAGGGATGAATAAGCCGTAATATCAGTTTCCCGCCAAAATAATTTTCAAACTTACGAATCGCATTAATGTGTACAATGGTACTTCTGTTGGTTCGAAAAAAAATTTCAGGATCCAGTTGTTCTTCCAGTTTTTCAATGGTCAGATCAATGATGTGTTCATTCCCTTTAAAAGTAACTGCCGTAGTTACCCGGTTTTCAGTATAAAACCAGGCAATGTCGTCAATATCGAGCTTAAAATATGCTGTAGCCCCCGATATGAGAAACCGTTTCCGGTATTTCCGTTCGCCCTGCGTTATGGCCTGAAGGAGTTCTTTATAATCGGGTTGACTTTCTTTTTGATTTGTTTGTGGTTTCAACAGGTTCTCAAATTTTTCGATGGCCTGTTCCAGTTTATCCTGTTTTATGGGTTTTAACAAATAATCGATGCTGTTTACCTGGAAAGCACGCAAGGCATATTCATCGTAGGCTGTAGTAAATATTACCATGCTGTCGACCTGCACTTCATCAAAAATCGAAAAACTGATCCCGTCGGTCAACTGGATATCCATGAAGATCAGATCGGGTGAGGGATTGTTCCGAAACCACTCCACTGTGCTTTTTACGCTTTCCAATCCTTCCGGAATCTCCCATTGAGGTCGAAGCTTTTCCACCATTCCTCTCAGCAGGCGGTAGTTGTGTAATTCGTCTTCAACAATAATAACTTTCATACTGTCGGTTATTAAACTAATTGCCATTCCTGACCTATAACAAAGGTATTTTTACCTCAAAATGTTCATCATCGTATTGAACTACAATCTCTTTTTCGGTGAGCATTTCGTAACGTTTCACCAGGTTTCGTAATCCCGTTTTTGTTGAATATGAAGTCTTTCTAAGGTTCATATTATTTGATACGACCAGGTAGTCGTTTTCTATTTCCACGGTTATCTTTAACGGCGTTTCCCTGCTTGTTATGTTGTGTTTCACTGCATTTTCGATAAGCAACTGCCCGGTAAGCGGCGCTATTTCTTTATCCAATACCTCCTCGTCAATATTCACCTCAACCACAAGTCCATCGCCCAATCGTTCCTTATGCAAAGCATAGTAGGCTTTCATAAATTCGAATTCCTCGGATAGTTTCACTAATCGTTTGTTTCGGCTCTGCAACACATAGCGATAAACATCGGTAAAATTCTCGGTGAATTCGACAGCTACATCCGGATCGTAAATGATCAGCGATTTCAACACGCTCAGATTGTTGAACAGGAAATGTGGATTAAGCTGATCCTGCAGTGAGTTATAATCCATCTCGAGCTTCTCGCGTTTCATCTCCGCGATCACTTCCTGTGAATTCAACCACTTTTGCGTAAACCGTGCCAGTGTTAATGAATTAGCCGCCATTTGAACAAAAATGAGCCCTGCAGCCATGCCCAGAATTACTCCCGGCCTTGACTCTTCCAGAGTTAATTTCGGGGCGACAAAATACATGATCACCCGATGAGCCAACAGGAGAAACAGAATACCAACACCGATCTGAAGAGCCAGTCGTAATCCCATTTTTGTGGGAACGGGCAGAAATTTTTCGAGCACATTATCCAGCACGATCTGCAATTCCATAGCAGCATTAAAAGCGAGTATCACCACTACGTAAATGGCAAAAGGAATGGCTTTACCGATCTCCGGCGGCACCACCGCTACGTGGGCAATAAGACGGAGAATCAAGACAGCGATCAAACTTATGATCACGATACGGCCGATTACACTTACAGGCTCGTAACTCGGCAAACGAAGCGCCCAGGTCTGCTTTTTCTTGCTATGTAATTGCAAACAAATCATTTAAACCAACATGCTATTCTTGAATTTCAGGCATGTACAAATTTCCGGTTACGCTTTTCCAACGGGTTTTAAGTACTTCGAAATTGGCAACTGCCTGTATTAATTTTGCCTTCGCTTCCTGCCATTTGGCCTGCGAATTCAACATGTCAGTGGTCGTATTAAGTCCCACTTCAAAACTCGCCTTGGTTTCCTCGAGGCTTTCCTCAGCTTCTGTTACACTTTTCTGTGCTAACGTCACTCTTTCATAAGCTTCTTCCACCTGAACCTTAACCTGCATCACCTCAAGATTAATCAAATCATTTGTATGTTGCAAATCTGTTTCGGCCTGCTGAACTTTAAGCTGTGCTGCCTGCATCTTCTTTTTCCCTTGTCCCCAATGAAAAATCGGGATGGAAACCTGAGCAGCTAACATGGGTTGAAAATCAACTTTTTCATACAGATCTCTTACCAAATAACTGTTGTATTGCGCACTGACACCAACACTTGGCAGGTAATCGGCACGTGTTATTTTAGCATCGAGTTCCGAAAGTTCTTTTTGTTTTTCCATAATTTTGAGCTCGTTACGTCTGTTGCCGGCTTGGTACAATCCATCATCGAGGTTGAACATCTGCACATTAGTATTTGCCTTGTGATCGATCTGAATATCGATTTCGAGCGGCTGCCCCAAAATTTGATTCAAATACATTTTGGCCACTTTCAGTCCGTTCCTGGCGGTCATCAAATTCAACTCTGCCTCGTTTTTCTGAACAGTTACACGCAATTTCTCACTTGCAGGTTGCAAACCTACCTCGTACATGGCGTTCATCTGGTCTTCGAGTTCGGCGAGCATTTTAATGTAATCTTCTGCAATTTTAATGTTTTCTTCAACCGTAGCTACCTGCCAGAAAGCTTTGTCAGTCTGTTCAATTACATCAGAATATTTCACGTTTAGGGCCAGATCGGCAATTTCAACACCGGCATCGGCCTGCTGATTCGAATACCTGATCTTTCCGCCCACATAAATGGGTTGATTCACTTCAAAGCCAGTGGTTAACAAGGTCAGACTTTTCAAATCGATATTTATTCCGGGATTCCATACATCGCTGGTACCCGAAAAATTTCCATTCATGGCATCTTCTTCGCTATCGGCGGTAGGCAAGAAATAACCGGGCATATTGATCGGATCCATATTCGGACGGTGCATCAGCGAGGAACTAAATCCCACTGAAGGCAAATAAGCCGTGCGGGCCACCTGTTGATTCACCTGTGCCTCTTTATTTTGCAAAGTCGCATTTTTCAATTCTTTATTGAACTCGACCGCCTGCTGACGGCATTCTTCAAGTGTCATCACTTTTTGGGCAAAGACAGTACTCCCTGCTGCTACCAACACAAAAAGCAACACCAACTTTTTTATATTATTAATTGTCTTTTTCATTTTCATCATCTTAATATTGTCATCTTCATTCTGCGAGCCGCTTATTCTTTTGCTGCTTTTAGCCGGCTTCCATCAACACGATACAGTACAGTGTACAATACCGGAACTACAACCAGCGTAATGATCGATCCAACTGCCAAACCAAACATGATTACTATCGCTGTAGAATTGAACATCGAATCGGTGATCAGCGGCGCCATACCCAGGATGGTTGTCAGCGACGCCATCATTACTGGGCGTAAACGCGAAAGCGCTGCATCGAAAGTAGCTTGCAAACGATCTTTTCCTTCGCGAATGTTTCTGTTGATCTCATCAAGCAGTACCACCGCATTTTTGATCATCATACCGATCAAACCAAGAGCTCCGATAATACCTGCGAAAGTGAGGAAGGTACCTGTACTCACCAATCCCAAAACAATACCGATGAATGCAAAAGGTACGATCAGGAAGATGATGATGGGTTGTTTCAGGTTATTGAACAAACCGATAATAATGATGGCCATTAAACCGATAGCCAGCGGTAGGAACATGAACAGCGCACTGTTGGCCTCACCTGAACGGGCCGTAGCGCCTTCCCACTTCATTTTATAACCGTCGGGGAGTTTTATGGCTTCCACTTTATCCTGGAATTTGGCCTGCACCTCTGCGGCTGTGTATCCATCTGCAGCGTCACATTGTGCCTTTATCGTTCGTTCGTTGTCCAGTCGATGGATCAGTTCGTAATCCCAGGTCACTTTCAATGTATCAGCTATTTGCGACAGCGGCACACTGGCCTGGCTGCGCTGTCCCCAAACCGGAATATTCATTAACTGCTCTAAATTATCTCCAACATTATTATCGGTGCGTAACACGATCGGGAGCATGCGGTCACCTTTGTAAATGGCACCGATTGGCATTCCGTTGGTGGCCACCAAAATCGAATTCCCCATATCCGAGCGGGTTAAACCGAGCGGTTGTGCCCTTTCAACCGAATATTCAGGAACAATCTTTTTAGTTTGATTTTTCCAGTTGTCGGTAACATTAATGGCTGCCGGCTCTTCCAGGAAAATCTTTTTAGCCTGATTGGCCAGGTCTTTCAGCACCGCCGGATCAGGACCAGTAAACTGGGCTTCTATATCAGCATCGGCAAAAGCAGCTCCATATTCCATCACTCTGAAAAATGCATCAGGATAATTCTGATTCAGATACTCTTCAATTTCAGGAATGAGTTGCGGTACCTGGTCCGTGCTGTTGGTTTCAATAATCAGATCGCCGTAATTTGATCCTCCGGTAGCCATGTGACGCATAAGGAGGTAACGGGCAGGAGGTCGGCCAACCGAAGCGGTTATCGAATGAACTCCGTCCAATTCCAAAATATGATTTTGAATTTCCTGAACATCGTTTTCCACCGCTTTAATATCGGCTCCCTGCGGCATGTAATACTCGATGAAAAACTGATCGTATTCAATCTTCGACATAAAGTCGACCTTCACAAAACGGAACGACCAGAAAGCGAAAAATAGAACAGCAAAGGAAGCAATTGCAAAGGCATATTTATTGCGTAATGCCCATTTCAGAAATCCGCCAAATATTTTATAGAATCCAGTATCGTATGTTTGCGCATGTTCTCCTTTAGGACGGGTTTTACGGTAAAAATATTTCGCGTTGAATGGCGTCTGGATCATGGCAAATACCCAACTGAGCGATAAGGAAATGATAAGCACAGTAAACAACGACGACAGGAATTCACCGGCCTCATTGGGTGACATCCGCAAGGGCAAAAAGGCCAAAATAGCAACGGCTGTTGCTCCCAACAACGGAAGTGCTGTCTTTTTAGCGGTATTCACAAAAGCCTTACTGCGATCCATGCCCGATTTCAGATCGACCAAAATACCATCGGCCACCACAATGGCATTGTCCACCAACATACCCATGGCAAGAATAATAGCAGCCAAAGTTACCCGATGCAATGGCAGTCCGATTGCGAGCATGACGATCAATGTGCCCATGATGGTGAACACCAACCCGCTGGAGATGAGCAAACCTGAACGCAGGCCCATGGCAAACATCAGAACAACGATTACGATACCTACCGACATCAACAGGTTGAGCATAAAATCTTTTACAGCATCATCCACCCGATCGGGTTGATAGTACACCTGGTTGATTTCGATACCGGCCGGAATTTCTTTTTGAAGATCGGCCAGTTTGGCATCCAGTCGTGCCCCCAGTTTCACTACGTTGATGCCACTTTCGTTCGACAAGCCAAGGGTCAGTCCTTCTTTGTTGTCGTAATAAAGCGCTTCATGCTGCGGCTCGAGATACGAACGTTCAATCGTGGCAATATCACCCAAGCGGAAACTTCCGCCTCCGGGAACCTGGATCAACAGGTTTTCAATTTCTTTGATGGTGGTGATTTTCTGTCCCACTCCAACACGTATCGATTCTTTGCCGGCAACTACCGATCCCGGATTAATAATGGCCGTTTCGTTTTGAATGGCCGCAGCAATGTACATGGGATTTACACTCAATCCGGCAAGTTTTTCGGGCGAGAAAACCACATCTATGGTTTGTGTGTGTTCTCCAAAGATCTGCGAACGACGCACACCGTTCACTGCCAGTAATTCGCGCTCGATGTATTCGGTATATTTTACCAGTTCTTCATGCGAAAAGCCTTCGGCTGTAACGGCATAGAGAATCCCGTAAACATCAGCAAAATCGTCATTAACAATTGGCTCCCTCGCTCCGGAGGGCAAAGCACCTTTTGCATCGTTCACCTTTCTGCGCAGGTGATCCCACAACTGAGGAAGTTGCGGTGTTTTAACGGTCGGCTGTATATAAACCGTGATCAGTGATAAACCCGGACTTGAAACGGATTGAATCTTATCTACGTTCTCCAGTTTTTGAATTGCTTTCTCGAGCATGTCGGTTACTTCCAGTTCCACCTCGTGAGCTGTTGCTCCCGGGTAAACCGTTACAACCGTTGCTGCCTTGATCGGGATCTCGGCATCTTCGAGCTTCCCGATGTTATTGTAGGCAATGATACCACCAACCAATACTGCAAAAAGTATGGTTGAGATCATGGCTTTTTGATTCAGAAGCTTTTCAAGCATTACAGCAGCCCTCCAACATTAGTTACCGAAGGTTCAGGAAGTGGTTTTACCTTTTGCCCGTCGACAAGGTAATGCACGCCGGCCGTGACAATCTTCTCTCCGTTTTGGATGCCCGACACGAGGTTCACGCGACCTTTTGTTCCGTCGAGCGAAATTCTAACTTCGCGTTTTTCAACCTTGCTTGTCGAGGGATTGTACACCCATACGTAAGTACTGGTTTTTTCGTGGAAAATTGCTGTTTGTGGTACCGATAATCGATTTTTTTCGGCTTGGCTGTAAATGGTCACTTCGGCTGTCATGCCCGGAGCTACTTTCGAATTGTCTTTATTTTCGAACGAGAATTTTACCTCGTACAAACCATCGTTCATAGCTTTTCCGCTTACACTCAACAGTTTTACCGGCATTTTACTGATTCCGGCGTTGGCAACATTCAGGTAACTTTTCTTGTCGCTTTTTACGCGGTTAAGCTGGCTCTCCGAAACAGAGACAACAACCTCGAGGTGCGAATTATCGATGATCGATACTATCGGAGTTCCGGCACCAACAGTTTGAAAATTCTCTACAAATTTCTCGTAGATATAACCCGAAAAAGGAGCTTTTAACTCCGTATCTCGCAATTGATTTTGTGCATTCTCGTAAGCGGTTTTAGCCATCAGATAGCCCGACTTGATCTTCTCGAAAGTGTTTTCGGGAATTTTGTTTTGATCGATCAGTTGCTTATAGCGTTTGTATTCACCTTCTACTTGTTCGAACTGTGCTTTGGTGGTTTCAACCTGCAGTTCGTAATCGCGTTTGTCCATCTCAGCGATCAATTGTCCGGCTCGCACATAATCTCCGGGTTTTACATTCAGTTTTTTCAGTGGCCCTCCAACGCGGAAAGAAATGGAAGTAAGGCTTTTCTCCTTGATCTTTCCATTCAGGGTCATCGAATTCTGAACCGCAGCATTGCTGGCTGTTTCTACTTTTACGTTTTTAATTGTTTTGGCCTGAGCCGCTTCGCCCGTTGAGTTTTTGCAGCCCGAAAGGGCTAAAGCCGCAACGGTAAATACGAGAATAATGTTTCTAAATCTCATTGTATAATTTTTTGATTGTTTCCAATTTTTCAAATTGCAACCAAAAGTAGAAGGGTCTTATTTACCGTATGAATAAAATTGCGCGAAGTGACAGATTTCGAACGTGAAGTGAAAACATTTTCAGAACACATATGGAATTTTCCGAAAAGTTTGAAAAAAGTGTAGAGTTGATATTGCTTTTATGGCGCGTAAATGAATCGAAAACCCAAATTCCCGCTAAATCATTATTATTCTGATGTTCTGACTATCACAATTAACAAACAGTATAGCGAATTGAATACGTCTCGTTTCTAAATTCACCTAAGGTTTTTAATGGGAACAATACGAGTATGCTTAGTACTGAGTCATAAGTACTTTAAATACGGTTACTCTAATACTTCCAATGATTGGTTTTTATGCACGTTGGTTTCGTACTGAAAAGTTTTATCGGGCAGCCAATCCCATAATTCTCCGAGGTCATTTTTAATTTTCTCGGTCATAAAGCGGGGAATCTTATTTGAATCTTTCCTTACAAAAGCCTGAAACTCATTATCCTTTTTCAAACGGTCAAATAACGATTCAAGGAGTTTGATCTTTCCCCGCCCACCAATAGAGAGCGACAGTAAAAGGATCAACCATTTCGAATTGGGTTCTGTGTTACTTTTAAACCTGTTTTGAATGGTGGATGGAGAAAAACAATGTTTCAGCAAGTCGATGTATTGTCGATAAAACTCTTCCCACGAATAATTCTTAGGCACAATATTGAGGGTATGGACCGACATCATAAAATGAAATGGGAAAGGAATAATCCTGTTCTCATTTTCATACTTAACATTTTCAGCGGCAGCTTTACCGTAAACCGAAAGCAGTGCAAATGACGGATAAGCTACAGGGGCCAAATCGACAAACTTCCGCGTTAATTGAAATGGCTCATCGCCAATTTCGGAATCAAGTCCGAGTAAAAAATTGGTTTGTACGTGGGGAATATATTTCTGAATCGCATTTACATGATGTGCAACTTGTTGCACTTTTTCTAATCCTGTGCTGTTGCCTGTTTTCGATTTGTTACCATATTCGAACCAGGATTCAATTCCGGGCATCACCATTTGAAAACTATTTTCGTGCAATCTGCGCACATTTTGTTCCGATAAAGTTGATAAATTACATTCAGCCACGAAATCGATACTACCCGGTTTAACGGCCTGTTCTATGCTTTCCATAATGGTATCAAAACGTACCCCAAAATTTGGATCGTACCAACTTACTTTCGGACGTTTAATTCTTGTAGTCAAAAAACGAAGATCGTCCTTTAAAACATCTAAATCGAGCAACTGATATGGAATTTTTGAATCGATGCAAAAATCGCAACTATAAGGACATCCCAGGCTGGCAATCATTTGCACAAATTTGATTAGGCGTTGTTTTTTGTGGGCTGTTTCAATAAACTCCCACCTGTCTCTGGCTCCGGGAATAGATTTGGGCTGTGTTTTTGCAGAAAGGTGAACGCCCATTTCTTTTTGGGGTTCGTAGCCATGCAACAAGTCTTTTAGCAGTTCTCGGTCCACTAAGCCTAAAACATAATCGAAATATTTACATGCATCCTCCGGATAACAACGTGCATGAGGACCTCCAAGTACAGTTACCTTTCCTTTGCTTCTGAAAAAATTACTTAGCGCGTAGGCATACTGTGCGGTAAAAGTAAACGAACTTATAAAAACAATATCGCTCTTTTCATCCCAAAGTTGTTTGATTGGCTGTGTTCCTGTATAAAATGAATAGTGTACAACATGACCGAGTTGACGACACCAGACACCAATTATCTGTGGCATGATGCTGATGTAATTGGGAAACATTATTTTCCGATACAGCGAATGTGAGTTACTATTATGAATAAGATCAATAATACTGATGCTTAATTTCTTCATGTTGAAGTTTTTCAATTTTAGAACGACTATTTTAGGAAATAATGGTTACCAAAGAAACTCAATAATGAGGATCACTCACTACTGTTTTCAAAAATTTTCTAATTGATTGGTGCTTCCCTGATATCAGGATCAAAACATAATACGATTTTAGGTACTGTAAAGTTTTATATTCGGTTTTGAAACAATGAAAGTTACGAATAAAATACACCAAACACAACACGCTGAAAAACAGCAAATAAGAACTACTAAGTTTTATTATCCAATTTAAACCTGTGCAAATACAGTTTACTTCAAACTTATTGGGACAGAACTGGAATTGTGAAAAAGTAACTAAAAAGTATTCCTAAGATCCAAGCTTACTAATACACAAAGCTACTACCGCCCAGGAACTCGCGCAGTAATGATGTAGGAGGAATTTCGTCGTCGTTAATTTGTTTGAAATACGATAGAAATTCAAGCAAACGTGTAGCTTCAGAATATTCCTTCTGATTTTCGAGTACCATTTTTAAGAGTGGCTCGGCATATTTTTTTAGTACACCCAACTCATAAAGTGTGGCCGAATTAAACATCACATCTGCATTTTCCTGGTAGGGAAAAATATTGCGTTCTTCGCCTTTTCGCACCGATGGCCATCGTTTTATGGTATCAGCCGCGTGATAACCACGGTATTTGGCATCGCGGATGGTACGGCGCAACAAACGGTTATCGGCGGTAGAAATGTGGGTGTGTTCATCCATCGAAATTTGTGTAAGTGCCGAGATAAATATTTTAAAGGTGTTTCGTTCTTCAATCCGGGTCAGTAAATCGGGATTCATGCCATGGATGCCTTCAACGATAAGAATATCGCCGGGAGTAAGTTGCAGCGTATCGCCGTTGTTCGTTCTTTTCCCCTGGCGAAAATCAAAACGGGGCAAGCTCACCCTTTTCCCTTCGAAAACATCAATCATTTGCCGGTTAAAAAACGCAATATCTATGGCCTCGAGGGCTTCAAAATCGTACTCGCCATGTTCGTCGCGCGGTGTATGTTCACGATCCACAAAATAATCGTCGAGCGAAACATGGTGTGGGCGCAAACCGTTTACGGCCAGTTGCACGCCCAGTCGTTTGCTAAAAGTTGTCTTACCCGATGCCGATGGCCCTGCAATAAGAACCACCTTAACATCGCCATTACGCGAGGAAATCATATTGGCAATTTCGGCGATCTTTTTCTCATGCAAGGCCTCCGATATTTTGATCACTTCCCCTCCTCTGCCATTGAGTGTGCGATCGTTTAAACTCCCCACCGTGGAAACATCGATGATTCCGGCCCAATCTTTCTGTTCCTGAAAAATCTCGAACAGCTTATCGTGATAACTTACTTTTCGGAGTTTTAAAAAGTTCTTTCTTCGCGGAACGATCAACAACAATCCATCGTAATAAGGGATCAAACCAAAATTGCGAATGTATCCGGTAGATGGTAGCAAATGCCCAAAGAGGTAATCGGCAAGGTCGTTCAAAAAATAAAGGTGTGTATAAAGCTGTCCCTGCTGCTCGATCAACTGTGCTTTTTCCACCAGCCCCTGTTTCATTAACAAATCAACTGCCTCGGGGGTCAGCAGATCTTTTTTCACAAATGGCAGGTCAGCATCGATCATCGACTGCATTTCCTGTTTAATCGAGAAGACATCCGATTCGCTGATCTCACGCTCTAATCCATTCAACTCGCAAAAATAACCATTCGAGATTCCATTCTGAACCCTGAAGTCGACATGCGGAAAAACTTCTTTTATGGCGGCATATAACAAAAAAATCAAACTTCGGATATAAAGGCGGATCCCATCGGTATTTGACACATCGATAAACTCGATTTGCTTTGGTTTTACCACGCAGAATGTGAGTTCCTTTACCTGATTATTTACGATAGCTCCACATACAGAATGATCGTCTTTAATATTCAGACTACTACTGATTTCGAGCAACGAAGTGCCCATTGGGAAACTGTGGTAAGAACCTGTATTCTTGCAAAATATTTCTACTTCCTTCATGTTTTGTCTGTTTTCAGGATTAAATGTAAGTAAAAGTTGCAAGTTGACAAGAAGTTATCAAGTTAGGGATAAAAGGGAGCAGGCGCAGCACAAAATAAACATTCGTTGAGCAAAATTGAGATAGAATTGTTTCAAAAAGCAACGATGACTTCAAAGAGCTCATTTAAAAATAAAGGCACTGAAAACACGGTTAACCTGGTTTTTCCGCACCAGCTTTTTTTCGAAAGTCCACTTTTGGAAAATGGCCACGAGATATACATGGTTGAAGAATACCTGTTCTTCCGGCAATATGCCTTTCACAAGCAGAAACTCGCATTTCACCGTGCGACCATGCGTTTTTACAAGAATTATCTTGAAGGGAAAGGGATCAAAGTGAATTATATTGATTCAACCAGAGATTTATCTGATGTGCGGATTTTGGTCAAAAAACTGAAAAAAGGAGGCGTAAATGGATTCCATGTAATCGATCCGATAGACGACTGGCTTGAACGACGGATCCGAAAAAAAGAAATGGCGTTAAATGTTTATGAAAGTCCGCTGTTCCTTAACACGCGTAAAGACAATGCTGCATTTTTCAGGCCGGAGAAAACATCGTATTTTCAAACCACTTTTTATAAGTAGCAACGAAAAAAACGCAAGGTTTTGCTCGATGAAAGCGGTAATCCTGCAGGTGGTAAATGGACCTCTGACACCGAAAACCGAAAAAAATATCCCAGGGAAAAAACGCCGCCGGCCATTCATTTTCCCTTATCCTCGCCCCTGTGGGAAGAAGCCGTTCAATACGTAGAAAAAAATTTTAACAACAACCCTGGAGAGTTGAGTAAAAATCCGTTATACCCCATGGATTTTAAATCGGCACAAACGTGGTTCCAACAATTTCTTGAATACCGTTTCTACGATTTCGGAGCCTACGAAGATGCCATTGTACGCAATGAACCCTTTCTGCACCACAGTGTGCTCTCACCACTGTTAAATGTGGGGTTGCTTTTACCCGGAAAGTTATTGGAGCAGAGCCTTGCCTTTGCCGAAAAAGAAAACATCCCAATTAATTCGACAGAAGGATTTGTGAGGCAGATCATGGGCTGGCGCGAATTTATCCGAGGTATGTACGAAAGCAGAGGAAGTCGTTCGCGCACACTTAATTTCTGGGGTTTCGACCGAAAAATACCGCAAAGTTTTTACAGCGCCACTACAGGTATCGATCCCGTCGATCAAACCATTCGTGAGGTTTTGAAAACCGGCTATTGCCATCACATCGAACGGCTGATGATCCTCGGTAATTTTATGCTGCTTTGCGAATTCGATCCCGACGAGGTGTACCGTTGGTTTATGGAGCTGTTTATCGATGCCTACGACTGGGTGATGGTGCCCAACGTGTATGGCATGAGTCAGTTTGCCGACGGCGGTCTGTTTGCTACCAAACCTTATATCGGCGGCTCGAATTATATCCGAAAAATGAGCGATTACAGCGGAGGCGACTGGGAAGCAGTCTGGGACGGGCTGTTCTGGCGTTTTATAGATCAACACCGGGATTTTTTCAAGAGCAATCCGCGCCTGTCGATGATGTACCATACCTATAATCGAATGTCCGAAGAAAAGCGAATTACACACCTGCAAAATGCAAAAGAGTTTCTCAATAAGTTAGACGGAGAGAATTAAGGGTTCAAGCCCCATAATGAAAAGATATTCTAAGTTTTTTAAATCCGCAACTTCCGGATTTATCTGTGATAAATTGTGCTTACGCCATTTTCTTGTTATATTAAAATGTAAAAAAGAAGAATATTTATGTATCCGTTAAAATTAATGAATCATACCAAACAACTTTATTTTTATCTGCTAATACTGCTTCTGAATATAGCTACACATAATGGTTATGCTCAATGTAAAGGCTGCGAACTAACATACAACGAAGCCCTCGCCTATAACCAAATTGTCGACAAAATTGAGATGGTTGAGATTCCGATGAGAGATGGAGTGGATTTAAATGGGCGAATATATTTCCCAAAGGATATCCCACGTGAAAATCTTCCTACAGTTTTAATCCGTTCACCCTATTTTATTCCCAACAGTGAGTTCAGATGGTTTGCCAATGAAATAGCCATATTTCTGAGGAACGGCTATGTCGTTATGCTCAACAACGAAAGAGGCCGTTATTGGTCTGAAGGAGACTACACTTTTTTAGCAGGAGCCAAAAAAGATGGATACGATGTAATTGAATGGATAGTTAACCAGCCATGGAGTAACGGTAAAGTTGGAACTTGGGGATGTTCTTCCTCCGCAGAGCACCAGTTGGGCTTATCCACCATGGATCATCCAGGTCATGCTGCTATGATTCCTATATGTGCTGGAGCCGGTATCGGCGAGTTTGGAGAATATTCTCCACAAGGTATGTTGTACCGAGGTGGTGTTGTTCAAATGCCCTGGGTACGATGGTATTATCAGTATGGATTTAACGAATTCCCCGTTTTTAAAGGTGATCTTTCGCGCGAGGATCGTTTGCGTTTGAGTAAATTTTATCCCTTGTGGGCAGAGAAACCTGATGTTAACTGGGCAAAAGCCTTGAGGCACCTCCCACTTGTTGATCAGGTTGATGAACTGGGTGGTTTAAAAAGCGATTACAAACAATTTATTCAGCAACTTCCGAATGATCCCCGATGGAAAAAAACTGAATTTGCAACTGAACGTGATTCCTTCGGTGTTCCGGCTTTGCACATTGATGCTTTTTATGATATTTCATTTGGCCCAAGTTCGATAGAACTATATCATTATATGCAATCGAACGCTTACGACAAAGAAACTGCAGATAATCAATTTCTGATCATTTCAGCCACTAACCATTGTCAGCAAACTGCCGAAAATGAGCATTATTTTTATGGCGACAGGTTTTTGGGTGATGCCTGGTTCGATTACTACAACCTTTATGTTAAGTGGTTTGATTACTGGCTTAAAGATGTTCAGAACGATGTTGTTGACCGGCCTAAAGTTACTGTTTTCACGATGGGAAAGAATAAGTGGGAAAATTATAACGAATGGCCTCCTGAAAAAGCCAAAGAACTGACCTTCTATTTGAATTCAAAATCCCGGGCCAATACCAAATACGGTGATGGGGTCCTTCAAAAAAAATCACCAGAAAAAAATACTTTTGATGAATTTATTTATGATCCTGAAAATCCGGTTCCTTCTCTTGGCGACAATGACTGGGGAATGATACCCGAAATGAGATCCGGATCGTTCGATCAGTCAGGAATAGAATTGCGGGAAGATGTTTTGGTTTTCTCAACCCCTGTATTGGAAAAGGACATCCAGGTAACAGGTTTTGCCAAGGTCATCATCTATTTGTCGAGTGATGTTGAAGACACCGATCTAACAGCTAAATTGGTAGATGTACATCCGAACGGGAAAGCATTCAACGTTGCAGAAAGTATCCAACGGGTTCGTTGGCGACAAGGATACACTGAACCAACATTTATGAAAGAAGGACAAGTCTATAAGGTTGAGATTGGCCCATTAATTACCAGTAATGCTTTTAAAAAAGGACACAGAATCAGGCTTGAAATCTCGAGTAGCAACTTCCCCCGATTTGAAAGAAATTTGAACACCGGTGGAAATAATTATGATGAAACAGAATGGGAGTTGGCCACCAACAGAATACATCACGGCCCAAATAATCCCTCACGCATTATTCTTGATGTCATTGATTCTCAGGAATAGGCTGAAGAATAACTATTTTTGCATTAAACCAACAATAACGTTTCTCATTTTCTGAGTGTTCCCGAAGAATTACAATCGATCCAACATAAAAAACTAACTGAGACAAAACCGCAAGAAATGCCTAACAAAAAAATGAATTTTAATGCTACCTGGTCGATGGCCGTGGGTGGCATGGTCGGTGGTGGAATTTTTTCTGTGCTCGGCGTCATCATCGAATCGGCCGGACAATGGGCCTGGCTGAGCTTTGTAATTGCTGGCGCTATCGCTTTGATTTCGGCCCACAGTTACAGTCAGCTGGCGCTTAAATACAATGAGGGTGGCGGTGTATTCACCTACCTGCGAAAGATCAGTCACGAAGGAATGGCAGGGAGCCTGTCATGGGTGCTCATCCTGGGTTACATCCTAACGCTTTCCGTGTATGCCTTCACCTTCGGACATTATGTGGCGCATGTCTTCGACCTGGGAAGCTGGCTTCCGCGCGTCCTGGCTTTTGCTGTTATTGCCATCCTCACGTTGGTTAATTTAAAGGGCGTAGGTAATGCAGCTCGTGTAGAGATTATAACGGTTTACGGAAAGCTGCTCGTCCTTTTGGGACTTGCCCTTATTGGCATAATTAGCTGGGCGCCGGAGCAAATGACCAGCGGAATCAGTCCGAAACCCTGGCACGCGGCCATTATTGGTGCCGCCACCATTTTTATGGCCTACGAAGGATTTCAGCTGCTCTCCTACGACTACGACGACCTGAAAAAGCCCAACAAAACACTGCCGGGTGCTACCTTATGGGCTGTGATTGCGGTTATCGTCATATACCTGCTGGTTACTTTTGGAACCACTATGCTGGTAGGCGCCGAAACCCTGATCGAACAAAAAGAAGTGGCCCTTTCCATTGCAGGCAAAAAAGCACTGGGCACTTTCGGACTGATCGTAGTCACAATTGCAGCGGCTTTCTCTACGGGTTCAGCTATCAACGCGACCCTGTTCTCCACTGCCAGGTTAATGGAAAGCGTGGCCGAGAAAAAAGACCTGCCCCACCTCTTCGTCAAAGAAAACAAAGCCGATATCCCGTATTATGCTTTGCTGTCTATCGCAGGACTAGCTTCATTGCTCGCCATTCTTGGAAGCCTGGGCAGTCTGGTCGATGCAGCAAGCATTATTTTCCTGTTTGCTTTTGGAACTGTCAACCTGATTGCTTTTCAGCAAAAAGTAAGTTTCAAATGGATTAGCCTGGTGGGAGCAATTGGCTGCGGACTAGCCATTGCGGCAGATATTATCGAGCAAATGCATCAAATACCATTTGTTATTGCGGGATTGCTGGTGGTTACCGCCGCCATTTTCATCTTGCGGCCTTACCTCTTAAAAAAGATTCGGTGAGAACCAGTTTAAGGGCTAGAACCCCTTTTGATATTTATAAAGGGTAGAGACTGAGGTGGATGAAGAACAATAAACTAAGGCAGATTAGGAGGTGAAGAATCCTGAACTAAATATGCTTTCGGCTGTTCTAATTGTGCTTATAATTCTAGTATGGAATTTAATGTTCACTACAAAATCCAAGTCATGAAAACTTTAAAAACATGCATATTTAGTCTGCTACTTGTGGGATGGATCTTCCCGGCTAGCGCGCAAACCACCGGAACACTTCGTTTTTCGTGCCTCACCAATGCCCCTTCAGGCACTTGGGGAAATAAACACGTAGCTGCAATTTGGATTCAGAACAATGCAAATCCTTCAGTATTTGTGAAAACCAATGCCAAATATGGACATGATGACGATCACCTCACGTCCTGGACAGCGATATCAGGCAAAAACCTTGTAGACGCAGTTACCGGAGCAACCTTATCGACCTATGACACTTTATCCATAGAATGGGACGGAACCAATGTTTCTCACGAGGTGGTACCCGACGGAGACTATACCGTCTATATAGAAATGGGTTGGGGCCGGGATAAGACCGCACAACATAAAACGACCGGATTCTCCTTTACAAAAGGGGAAAGTGTCCAACAGTCGAATCCCGCCGGAAACTCCAATTATTCATCTGTCAGTGTCAATTGGCAACCAACTGCAACACTGGTTACTTCGCTCGAAGACAAGAACGGAATAGGTGTATTTCCTAATCCTTCGGGAGGTAATGTCCAACTGAAATTTCAACAGGAACTAAAAAATGTTGAGTTGACAGTTTTCGATCTGGCAGGAAAAACTTTTTACAGAGAACAGGTAGAGACGGTTTTGCCGGGCCAGAAAGCGCTTGATCTCTCAGGATTACCTGCCAACATGTATCTGCTCAGTATTAAATCCGACAAAAAGTTTTTCAATTATAAACTCATTGTCGAGAAGGAATAAATAGATTTTTTAGCTTTTAATCCTCTTTACCCGTGGCCTATCATTCCGGACAACTTAGCTTGTATATTTCTGTTTAACAGATTTTTGAACTTACCTTTCTAATCGACCAGGCACATTTCAACTGATTTATATTAACCTTTACCGGGAAAAATCGTACATCACCCTAAACTACTCTTTCAGATGAAGCAGAATTCCATAAGTATCACATAATATTCCGGAAATCTAGGTTCAATCTAAATTCCACAACTATGAAAACCAAAAATCCATTTACGCGATCAGGAATTTTCGTTTTTACATGCACTAAATTCAATTCAACCTGTGTTTGGCTCTTTTTCATTTTCGGAATACTTCTTTTTACCTCTTTTCAAGTCGAGGCACAGAAACCTGTACTAAAACATTCGTATACTTTTGATGATGGTACGGCCGCCGATGTAGTTGGAGAGGCAGACGGTGTTATAAAAGGAGGTGGTCAAATTATCGATGGACTATTTTTAACTTACAAACAAGGACAGTATATTGAACTTCCGTCGTACGAGATTTTAATCAATCAATACTCTTCAATTTCACTGGAAGCTTTTATTATTGCTCCAAGAGGAAATCCTCCTTTTACTATGATCTCTTACTTTGGCAGAAACACAGGCGCATTTGGGGCCGATTATTTGTTCCAGTCGGTCGATAATAATGGGCAAAGCCTTACTTCCATTTCATGTACGAATATCAGCACTCCCTTTATTTCGCATACAGCTATTGGTGACTGGGCCTTAGTTGACGATCACTTTCATCATTTGGTGACTACCTTTGACAACCACTTGCTTAAGTTATACATCGATGGTGTATTAAGAGGTGTACGACCAAATTACAGCCGTCCATTTAACGTTATTCTCAGTCTGAGCAATGAACTGGCCTATTTATGTAAGTCGGGATTTACGGCAGATCCAACCTGGAATGGAGCCATCGATGAGTTTAATATTTACGAAGGAATTCTGGATTCTGCCACCATCTCCAGTTCAGCAAATAACTACCACCAAGATCCCAAAAGAACTAAGAAAACATACTTTGAGGTTCTTGCAAAACTTCCAGATCAGAATCCCGGATTTCGACCCGAAAGTGAACTGGCAGAGAACTTTATCAAGAATTATAAAAAGGCGAAATTTATGGTCTACCCAACCATTGTTCGAATTATTGATACCAAAATTTGGTCAGCTCCGTATAAAACAATTTTTTATGAACCTCTAAGAAATGACCTTGAATTGAATGTAAGACCTAGTGAAGTTGAACTTGATCCCGGGGAATTAACAGGTAATAATCAGTTTGATTTTTTTAATGGTGATATGAAAAACCTGGCAGCCGGAATCAGCGATCTGGAAAGTGATGCAAACTACAACGTTGTAATGGAAGTTCTTTTTGCATCCCAACAACCTGATACTTTGAAAGTATATGGAATGAACATTTTCATTTTGAATAATGAAGGTGAAAATGTCTATTCATTTTTACTCAACTCACATCATAATCTGTTTACAAATGCTCACCTATTCGAAACAAATCCAAATGCATTTAATAGGGCAATGCTCATGCAAAAATGTACAATGGTGGCAATCAATGCCTTAAAATTGCAAATTGAATCGAGTGAATGAATGTATGACCTTCTGAGTCAGTCTGCAATCTTGGTAAATTCATCTAATCCATCGGAATAGAATGCTAATATCCTGTTTCTAAGCAGCTTGTCGACGTTTCTATCGTAGACTACCATGGTCGATATTATTATTTTTATCTTCGTGATTACCAAAATAATCCAAAATCTGGACTACAAACAGCGTTCTGAAGAGTTGGCAAGGCAAATGACTAACGAAGACTTTTAAGAAGAACTGTATCGGGCGATCGTTGAATAACAGTTTAAATTTGAAATATTGGTGGCACTTCAGTGCCTTTGTAAATCACAATAATAACTGGCCCGGCCTTACAGGGTATTTAGTAAAACTTCGCTAATTTTAGTGAACAAAAACTGCAATCGAACCTAAAATGAAAAACTTACCGCTCTTTCTGCCTATTTTAATAGCAATGTTCTTAACCCGAAATGTGGCTGCCCAGGCACCCCACAAAATTACAAGTGACGAAAAACACATCATCCATTCTGAGATTATTGGGGCTGACAAAGAATATTGGGTCCATCTGCCTGTAAATTACAATAACAGCAATCAGCGTTACCCTGTTTTGTACATTACCGATGGCAATGAACATTTTGCGCTCGCTTCAGGTACCACCGACTTTATGAGTTCTCAGTACCTGATCCCCGAACTCATTGTAGTATCCATTTTTCATAAAGATCGTAACCACGATCTAACTCCCACTCACAGTACGCTCGACCTTAATGGTTTTGAAAGCAATGCAGCAAAAGTAAGCGGAGGCGGTGAAAAACTGCTCGACTTTATCGAAAAAGAACTTATTCCTGAAATTGAAGGCAATTACCGAACCGGCCCTTACCGGATTTTTTCGGGTCATTCGCTGGGCGGGCTACTAAGTGTTTATGCCTATTTAACGCGGAACGAATTGTTCAACACTTTTTTCGCCATGGATCCGGCTTTAACCTGGGACAGCAATTTGTGCGAGCACCTGCTTAAAAATTCCAATTATACCGCCGCCGACCTAAACCACCGACTGTACGTTTCATCGGCACATAATGCACCATACAACAAACCGGACAAAAGCCCTTTTCGCCTTTCGCAGTATGCGTTTTTTAAGGTGCTTAAACAAAAACAAATACCAAATGTGAAGCACGAATACTTCGAAATCAACAACCATTTAACGGTTCCCTATCCAAGTTTTTACAAGGGACTGACTTTTGCGTTCGATGGTTTTTATATTCTTGATGATCCTGATTTCAATCTTGATCTCTCGCTTATTGACTCCTTTTACGAAAAACAGTCGAAAAAATACGGTATTGCATTTAAGCCGAGCGAGCGCTTAATCGAAATGTTTGGTAAATACTTTCTTTTCGATTTGAATGATTACGATAAGTCGATTGAATTTTTTAGCCACAACACCACCCTGTATCCGCAATCTTCGCGTGCTTTCGAATACCTGGCACAAGCCTGTATGTTAGCAGGAAGAAACGATGAAGCGATTCAGCATTATAAAAAGGCACTCAAACTTGATCCCGAAAATGCAGAAATTAAAAGCCTGTTGAAGACCTTGCATGAAAACTAACCGGAGAGTTACCGCTTTCAACCCCATTTCATGGTAATAACCGGGAGTTAAAATTTTATTTGTTTAGCTCCTGGATAAATTAAACAGTGAATGCTCTTGGCAGAAATCCATGTGTAATCACCTGAATATTATCAATATCAATTATTATCAGGAAATTTTGGAGTTAAATTACTAAAAAATAATTTTTGTGATATATTTATTGCGTTTGCAAATTAACCTAAATTATTATGAAAAAGAATCTTATCCTGCTTATTGTGTTTTTTACAGGCATTAGTGCACATAGCCAGGTTACAATAAAAAATAAACTAGATAAAAGTACAGAAATGAGTCAAAACTTATTCGGTGCTTTTTTTGAAGATATCAATTACGGCGCCGATGGTGGATTATATGCCGAAATGGTGCAAAACCGATCTTTTGAATATTTTGCTGTTCCTGGATATACTTCGGAAGGGCCACTGGCTCACTGGTCGCTTGCCCACAGCGAAAATAGGTTTTCTTCTTACAGCGTTATTAACGATAATCCTCTGAATGCCAATAATACCAACTACCTGAAACTAGTTATTTCCGATACCCTTAATTCTTCTGACAACACTGTAAGTTATCCTTTTAAAGGGAAAATCGGTGTTGGTTCGTGGGCCACACAAGTGGTTTTTGATGATGTAAAGGTTGTAAGTGGCAATCGTGTCTGGATTGATGAAAGTTTTAGCGATGCATCGAACTGGGATGTCCGTGGAGGTAATTTCACAGTTTCGAATGAAACTTACATTCAATCGAGTAGAAGTACACCTGCATGGAGTGTTGCTTTAACAGAAATTGATACATCGGTTTATACCTACACGGTAAAAGCAATGAAAACAGGTGGTGATGAAGGATTTTTATTCCCTTTTGCTTACCTGGATGATGACAATTATTATTGGGTCAATATTGGTGGCTGGGGAAATTCGCAACATGCCATAGAAAAATGTACTTCCGGCACAAAAAGTTCGGTTGCCAGCAAATACGGATCGATTAGCAACGATGTTTGGTATACTTTTAAATTAGAGGTAACCAAAACTGTGTGCCGGTTTTATATGGATGATGAGTTATTGTTTGAAATCGACACTCCCCGGGATGAGGATGAGGTTTTTCCTGCCGAACAGGGATATGCCGGTGTTGTGAATACCGGATATTTTGACATGGCAGTTGAAAACGGTAAAAATTATAAATTTTCAACTTATCTAAAATGCGAAGCCGGATATGCAGGAATTGTTAAAGTTAGCCTGCGTGATGCGAACGGCACTTTGTTAGCCGCCGATACCATAGAAAGTATTACTACCGATTGGCAAAAGTTTGAGCTCGAACTAACTCCCGGTGTTACATCAAAGCAAGCTTACCTTAGTTTGTTGTTCGATCAACCCGGTATTGTTCATGCCGATATGATTTCACTTTTTCCGGAGGAAACTTTTAAAAACCGTGATAACGGATTACGAAAAGACCTGGCACAGACAATTGCTGATTTAAATCCAAGTTTCTTACGATTTCCCGGAGGTTGTGTTTCTCACGGAAGTGGTCTTGAGAATGCATACCGCTGGAAAGAGACGGTTGGAGATGTGGCAGAACGAAATCCGAACTGGAACCTGTGGAACTACCATCAAACTTATGGTTTAGGTTTTTACGAGTATTTTTTATACTGCGAAGATATTGGAGCCAAACCACTGCCGGTATTGCCGGTTGGTATCTCATGCCAGTTTAGAGACAGGGAAGTAGAACCGATTGAAAAAATGGGCCCGTGGATTCAGGATGCTGTTGACCTGGTTGAATTTGCAAACGGCGATGTATCGACAGAATGGGGCAGCGTAAGAGCTGAAATGGGACACCCGGAACCTTTTAATCTTGAATACATTTGTTTAGGAAACGAAGAAGATGATATCCCTGAATTCCGTACGCGATTTAAAATGTTTCAGGATACCTTATCAAAATATTGTCCCGAAATAAAGATCATCGGAACTTCAGGACCAGGTTCCGGAGGATCGGGTTACAACAGCCTTTGGCAATTTAGCAGAGAACAGGAAGTATTCGCTGTTGATGAGCATTATTACAATTCTCCACAGTGGTTTTTAGAAAACAACCATCGCTACGATAATTTTGACAGAAATGGCCCAAAAGTTTTTATTGGCGAATATGCATCGCAAGACGACAGATTGTACAATGCCATTAGTGAAGCAGCCTATTTGACAGGGGTAGAACGCAATGCCGATGTTATTGAGTTTACCTGCTATGCCCCCCTGTTAAATTACCAGGAGGATATTATTTATCACTGGCATCCCGATATGATCCTGTTCGATAATACTTCGGTTGCGAAAACCACGAACTACTATGTTCAGCAAATGTATGGCCAGAATACAGGCGACGAATATTTTAACAGCTACGTAAGTTATAGCCCGTCGTTTGAAGGAGTGGCAAGCTACGATGGAAAAATTGGTGTGGGAACCTGGGATACACGGGCCGTTTTTGATGATATCACAGTCACCAGCGGAGATAAGGTGTGGCTGGATGAAGACTTCAGCTCCGGTTCGGATGACTGGAGTGTGATAGATGGAACATTTTCGTCATCAAACGGAACATACGTACAATCCAGCTCAAACCGACCTGCCCTGAGTATCGCTTCTACAACAATTGATACAACGGTGTATACCATACAGCTTAAAGTTATGAAAACCGGAGGCTCTGAAGGTTTTTTAATTCCTTTTGCTTATAAGAGTAGCGGCAACTACTACTGGTTTAACATTGGTGGGTGGAACAATACCCAACATGCCATCGAAGTGGCCAGAGGAGGCTCTAAAAGCCAGATAATGACAAAACCGGGTAGTATTAATAATAATCAGTGGTATACTATAAAAATAAAGATTACTGAATCGCTTAGCGAATTTTATATTGATGACGAATTAATATTTGAACTCGCGCCTCCGGATGGACCGGCAACAGCTTCGCTTGTGCGCGACAACGAAACAAATGAGTACATTTTGAAGGTAGTTAACTCGTCGAATACAGCGCTTGATGCCACCATTAATTTTGATAATACATTCCCTTTTACCGCCACTGCTGATTTAACAGTGCTGACTGGTGCTTCGGGAGCCCGAAATTCAATGGAGAATCCAAATGTAATTGCACCGGTAAAAAGTACAATAACAGTTTCCGATAATTTTGTGTATCAAATGCCTGCTTATTCCTTTAGTTTGATGCGTTTTAGTGCTGATGATATAGCATTGTCGGCATCAGATATTTTGATAGACGAAGACATTAAGGATAAAAAGAAATTGATCGAAGTTGCTCCAAACCCAACAGCGGATAATATCAATATCAGATTTAGAGATGGCAGCAAATTACATACTGTTACCGTGATGAATTTAAATGGACAGGTTCAAAAAACAATTGAAAATGTGAGTGGAGATCGTTTGACAATTGACAGAGGTAATTTACCCCCGGGAACTTACATTATTTCAGTTTTAAGCGAGAATACAAAAACTGCGGGCAAAGTAATTTTAGTTCAGTAATGCATTTCTTAGTCAGGGGATTCTTTACTAACTTTAAGAAGAAGTCCTCTGGATTTAATGTCTGTTGAACATGATTATCTCAGCTTTCATCTTAATTCGATAAACACGAAATTAAAGTTGGGTAAGCAGAAAATAAAGAATGAATTTCATGAAAATCATTTTTAAAATATTTCTTCTGGCATTTGTTCCTACTCTGTTTTCCTGCACATCGAACACGGACAAAAAACAGCCCAATGTGATATTGATCATGGCCGATGATATGGGTTACGAATGTATCGGGGCTTATGGTTCAGCCTCCTATTCAACACCTCAGATCGACCAACTGGCTTCGCAGGGCATCCGGTTCCAAAACTGTGTTTCGCAGCCGTTGTGTACACCTTCACGTGTGAAAATCATGACCGGAAAATACAACTATAGAAACTATGATTATTTCGGGCATCTGAACCTTTCTGAATATACCTTCGGGAATGTGATGCAAGATGCAGGCTACGCCACCTGTATCGCCGGGAAATGGCAACTGAACGGGCTGGCTTATAAAGACAAGATGGAAGACTGGAACGACAACACCCGGCCCAATAAATTCGGGTTTGAAGAATATTGCCTTTGGCAACTTACAAAAGGTAGAAATGAAGGCGAACGTTATGCCGATCCTTTGATCGAACAAAACGGAAAAGTACTGGATAGAAACGCGGACCAATATGGCCCGGATATATTTGCCGACTTTGTACTTAATTTTATCGAACGGAAAAAAGATCAACCTTTCTTTGTGTATTACCCGATGGTAATGGTACACGATCCTTTTGTGCCAACGCCTGATTCAAAAGACTGGGCCAACCGGGAAAAAAGGTATAAAAACGACACCGCTTATTTTAAAGACATGGTGGCTTACACCGATAAAATTGTCGGGAAAATCACAGGTAAGCTGAAAGAGCTGAACCTGGATGAAAACACGGTGGTAATTTTCACAGGTGATAACGGCACCCACAAAACCATTCATTCGCGGATGGTTGAAGGTTTTTCCATTCAAGGTGGCAAAGGCAATACAATCGATGCCGGCACACATGTACCTCTAATCGTACACTGGCCGGAGCAAATAAAAAAGAGCCGTGTTTTTGAAGAACTAATCGAGTTCAGCGACTTCTTCCCCACCCTCACGGAACTAGCAGGAACCGAAGCCAAAGAAAACGATGGAAAAAGTTTTTATCCCTTACTGGTTGGTGACAAATATGAACCGCGCGAAACTGCCTTTGTGCATTACGATCCTCAGTGGGGTAAAAATGTGAATCAATACCGGAATCAATTTGTACGGTCGCTGGATTATAAATTATACCGCGACAGTAACTTCTATCATCTCACAACGGATAAACTTGAAAAGCATCCAATAAACATCAATTCACTCGATGCCGAAGCGCTTCAGATTAAAATTCAGTTGGAAACTGAAATGAAAAAGCATTTTGGTTATTGGAATGAGTAAGAAATGACTATAATCGGCTGATTACAAAAAACAATCAATTCATGGTCAGGCTGATAACCGCATAACCATAGTCCGGCCAATTCACAGAAAAAACGTAACTTTAATAGAACTCTGGAATCCAGCTTTTAAAAGTTGCAATTATGTGGAAACAAATTATCAAAAGGCTTTGTGAAAGAAGTGATATAGCCATTGGCAGTGATATCGTTATACATGATAGTTCAACCTATAAAAACATGATCACCAAAGGTTCCCTGGGACTGGGTGAATCTTATATGAAAAAGAAATGGGATTCACCTCATCTCGATGTTCTTATTGCAAAGCTGATTAAAGCAGAAACACATAAAAACAATTTATTCGGAGCCTTTACAAAGGCCATATTGTGGGCAAAATCTGTGGTTTTCAATTTGCAGGACCGAAAAAACGCACCTCTGCTTTCAGAAACACATTATAACGCCGGCAACCAATTGTTTAAATCATTTCTTGATCCGAATATGATTTATTCGTGTGCTTACTTCAAGCATACTAACGATTTAAAACAAGCTCAACTCAATAAAATAAAAATTGTTGGTCACAAACTCGATTTACATCCGGGAGAAAAGGTGCTTGATATCGGTTGCGGATGGGGTGGTACTGCCAGAATTCTTTCTGAAATGTTTAATGTGGAAGTTACTGGAGTCTCAGATTCTACGGAGATGATTAAATATGCGAATGAAAATAACGCCGGTAAAAAAGTCAAATTCATTCGTGCTGATTACAGGGATGTAAAGGGAAAATTCGATAAAATCTACAATGTAGGCTTCCTTGAAGCAGTTGGCCCCAAAAACTTTAGAAGTTTTATGAGACAAGTTAATGATCTGCTCCATGATAATGGAATTTTCTTAACGCATACCATAGGTGGAAAATATTCTGTTAATAAGGGAGATCCATGGTTGGATAAATACATCTTTCCACACGGTGTACTCCCTTCGAAAAAACAAATTGAGAAATCGGTAAAAAGTCTTTTTGAAATCAGGGATTTCGAAGCTTTTGGAAGTTATTATGAAACCACATTAATGCACTGGAGTAAGAATCTGAACAGAAATTGGCATACGATTAAGAATCTATTCGACGATCCGGAAATGTTTAAGCGCATGATGGATTACTACCTTCTAAGTTGTAAAGGTGCTTTTCATGCGAACATGATTGATTTGTGGCAATATGTCTTTACAAAGCCTAATAAAGTAGGAGACTACAAGCAGTACCGGTTAGCTTAAAACAATCCAAAACTAAATCCCCAACTCCTCCTTCAGGAACGTAGCAGTATAAGATTTCTTATTGAGCGCCACTTCCTCGGGTGTTCCGGTGCAAAGAATTTTACCGCCGTGTTTTCCTCCTTCGGGCCCCAAATCGATAATGTGGTCGGCTACTTTTATCACATCGAGGTTGTGCTCGATCACGATGACAGTATTTCCCTTCTCCACCAGTTTATTCAGCACCTCGAGCAGCACACGAATGTCTTCGAAATGCAGGCCGGTGGTTGGTTCATCCAGAATATACAAGGTTTTCCCGGTGTCGCGTTTGGCCAGTTCCGAAGCCAGTTTCACACGCTGCGATTCGCCGCCCGACAAAGTTGTGGATGACTGCCCAAGCGTAATGTAACCCAGTCCCACTTCTTTAAGCGTTTGCAGTTTGACCGCAATCGACGGGATATTTTCAAAAAACTCAACACCCTGGTTAATGGTCATGTCCAGCACATCGCTGATGGATTTTCCTTTATAACGCACTTCCAGCGTTTCGCGATTATATCGTTTGCCATCGCATTTATCGCAATGCACATACACATCGGGCAGAAAGTTCATTTCGATGAGCTTAAGTCCCCCACCCTGGCATTCTTCGCAGCGACCTCCTTTAACATTGAACGAAAAGCGCCCCGGTTTGTAGCCCCTTACTTTTGCTTCGGGCAACTGCGCAAACAGGTTGCGGATATCGCCAAACACATTGGTATATGTCACCGGGTTCGAGCGCGGTGTGCGACCAATCGGCGACTGATCCACTCGGATCACTTTATCGATGTGTTTCAGTCCTTCCACCTTTTTATACGGCAGCGGATCTTTCACACTTTTATAGAAATGCTGACTTAGAATCGGCTGCAAAGTTTCATTGATCAATGTCGATTTTCCACTGCCTGAAACGCCGGTAACACAAATGAATTTTCCAAGCGGGATTTCAACATCCACATCCTGCAAATTATTACCGGCACAACCCTTTATTTTTAACAAATCGGAATTTCCGTTCCTGCGCACTTTAGGCACCTCAATTGCCCGATTTTCGTTCAGGTAGTCCGATGTCAGGGTTTTGGCTTTAAGCACTTCCTTTGGTGCTCCTTCGTATACCACTTCTCCCCCGTGGCGTCCGGCGTGCGGTCCCATGTCGATCAGGTGATCGGCATGCAGCATGGTATCTTTATCATGCTCCACAACAATCACTGAATTTCCTGAATCGCGAAGCTGCTCAAGGGCCTGAATCAGCTTTAGATTATCTCGGTGATGAAGGCCGATGCTAGGCTCGTCGAGAATGTAAAGTACATTTACCAGTTGCGAACCAATTTGCGTGGCCAGCCGGATACGCTGCGATTCTCCTCCTGAAAGACTTTGTGCCGTACGGTCGAGAGCCAGGTAATTCAGTCCAACGCCCAGCATAAATCCGAGCCGGTCGCGTATCTCTTTGATCACCTCCGTACCAATTTTTCGCTGTCGTTCACTGATTCTTTCTTCGAGACCTTCAAGCCATTCACCCAGTTCATCCAGGTCCATTTTTGAGAGTTCGGAAATGTTTTTCCCGTCGACCTTAAAATGCAAGGATTCCTTTTTCAGTCGCTGACCATGGCACTCGGGGCATTCAATTTTCTTGACAAACTGATTCGCCCATTTTTGTGCCTTTTTCGAAGTACTTTCTTCGCGCTGGTTATCGATGTATTTGATCACACCGTCGTAGCTCATCATGTAATTCATGCTGTTACCCAGCGGTGTATTTTTAAGCTGAATGCGTTCGTTACTTCCAAAAAGTACCGCATCGATTCCTTCGTCAGAAATGTCCTTAACAGGCGTTTTCAGGTCGAAATCGTATTTCTCGCCCAGTGCCTCAATCTGCCAGAAAATAAGCGAATTCTTATACGGCCCCAATGGTGCGATTGCACCTTTGCCAATACTCAGGTTTCTGTCAGGGATCACCTTATCCATATCGATCTCGGTGATACGGCCCAGCCCATTGCATTTTGGGCAGGCTCCCTGTGGCGAATTGAATGAAAAATTATGCGGTGCCGGTTCGTTATACGAAATTCCGGTAGTCGGGCACATCAACAGCCGGCTGTAATATTTGGCTTGCTGTGTATCGTGATCGAGGATCATCAGAATTCCGTGGCCGTGCTTCATGGCTGTTTGAATGCTTTCTTTCAGGCGTTTGTCATCAGCCTCATCCACCACAAGTTTATCGATCAGTATTTCAATAAAGTGATTCTTGTAACGATCGACTTTAAAATTATGCCGCAACTCGGTGAGCTCACCATCAACCCGGGCAGTGAGAAAGCCCTTCCTTAAAATCGATTCAAACAACTCGCGGTAATGTCCTTTTCGCCCTTTAACAACGGGCGCCAGAATATTGATTCGCTTCCCTGCAAAATCGGATTTGATGAGCTGAATGATCTTTTCTTCGGTGTATTTCACCATTTTTTCGCCGGTGTTGTACGAATACGCTTCGCCGGCGCGTGCATACAACAAACGCAGGAAGTCGTATATTTCAGTCACGGTACCAACAGTGGATCGAGGATTTCGTGTCGTTACTTTTTGCTCAATGGAGATAACAGGACTCAACCCGGTGATTTTATCTACGTCGGGGCGTTCCATGTTGCCAAGGAATGAGCGCGCATACGCCGAAAAAGTTTCGATGTAGCGCCGTTGCCCTTCAGCATAAATAGTATCAAAAGCCAATGAAGATTTTCCGCTGCCACTCAAACCTGTAATAACAGTGAGTTTGTTTCGCGGAATCTCAACATCGATGTTCTTCAGATTATGAACACGCGCACCGTGAACCACAATCTTTTCTTCCGACTCCAGTTCCAGTTGTTCGTCGATATTTGTATTTGCTTTTTTTGCCATTAATATCAGCTGCGTCATTCCGAACTTGTTTCGGAATCTACATTAGATGCTGAAACATGTTCAGCATGACGGTTCATATAACAATCTATAATTCCGGGACTTGCACCCAGTATCTTTTTCGGCCCGAATAGGTCAATTTATTTTCGCGCAACCACGGATTAAAATCTTTAAAAAGCTTATAGCTCAATCCCAGTTCATCGGCGTAATCAGCAAAATTATCCACTGATCCGGTAATCTCAACTTCCCTGGTTGGAATGGTCGGATACTTTTCATCCTCAGAAATGTAAAAGTTGTATTTCTCGGGATTTTCCAGGATCAGTTTCAATGCCACGATACGGTAGACGTAGCGGGCGGTTTCGGTGGTAATGAGCAGGTCGTAATAATCTTCCTCTTCCTGCCGGTTCATTTGACGTTGAACGCCATTCATTCCACGATTATAAGCTGCTGCCACCATGGTCCAGTTTCCAAACTTTACATGAGCATCTTTAATGTATTCGCAAGCCACATGCGTAGCCTTTTCAATGTGGTAGCGCTCGTCCACTTCGCTGTTGATCTCCAGACCGTAATCTTTGGCCGTACCTTCCATTAGTTGCCAGAAACCAACAGCTCTGGCCGGTGAAATGGCGCGCGGATTTAATCCACTTTCGGCAACAGCCAGGTACTTAAAATCATCAGGAATCCCGTGCTCTTTCAAAATAGGTTCGATGATGGCAAAATACCGGGGTGCCATTTTGATGTAACGAATGGTTTGCGAATGAAAATAAGCATTGGAAAGCAGTTCACGATCGAGAGCTTCCTTCACATAAAAGCGGTCGAGCGGCATCGACTCGCCTGCGAAACTGACTTTCGCGGGCAGTTCCACACTTTTGTAACGCGGCACTTCCACCTTATCTTTCTTTGGTCCATCAGGACTCGCTGCGCCCAAAATCAGAATTAGTGCACCCACATTAAATACTGCAAGTATCGTCATTAATACTCTCCAACCCTTTCTGCCTTTCATCTTCGTACGATTTAATTTCAATTTTAAAAAATGCTTATTCTGAAATAATCAGCAAAAATACATTTTTACAGTAGGTTAACAATGAAAAAGGCCCGACTGTTTGCCGAGCCTGCATTTATTTTAATATTGATTAAATCTGCAGGAATTTGTAAGTAGAAATAAGAAAGTCACACTCTTACCAAAAGTAAGAGTATGACTACTATTGAACATTGTTTAATCTTCTCTGAACACCGGTATTTCTCCAATCTTACGGATGTTTTGCAGATCGGAATAATCGTAGAGGTAAAAACCGTCGTCGCCAATCATAAACAGGAAACCATTTACAGGAATCACATCGTAGGTATTGATTCCCGGAAAAACTGCTATCATATGATTATCGATCTGTGTTTTGTCGGTCACGTCGTAAACTTTGAGCCCGGCATCGCCATCGCAGATAAACAGAATATCATCATCGATCCCAAGGCCGTAAGGACCATTTAGCGGATATGAAGCAACCAGTGTATTGTCCACATAATTGTCAGAGAGTTGGAGTACATCGAGGCGATTAACCGTGCTGCCGCACGAGGTTCCGCCGCGCAGGGTTACATAGGCATAACCATCGGCTACTACAACAGGATCGCAACTGGTAACGTGCCAGAAATCGCTGACATACGAAGGGACAGTAGCCACCTCGAGGCTAAACACCCGCATACCGCTTTGCGTTCCTAAAAACATATGATCGTCGTAGATGAACATGGTCTCCACGTTCCATCCCACATTTTGTTTCCCGATATTATCGAGTTGTGTATCTGTTTTTATCTCGAATATGTTTAGATTGACCTGATCTACTGCATACAAGTAATCGTCGTACAAACCAAAGCGTGCCATTGAACCGCCAGTCCCATAGGTCGATCCCTGGGCCGATCCGCCATTGCTCATCGCTGCATCCGACATGGCCAAATCTTCGTAATATCCCCATCGGTAAACTGGATAATAATGGTACTCCATTTCCTGCCGTACCCGAGTGATCTCCCAGCCGGTAACTACACCCTTTTCCTCATCGATATCGGCCACCCGGTGATTTTCGTCATAAGGAGGCAAGGTATAAGCAAATACATCTTCGGCACGATTCAACTCCACCGGATTATTGATATCGCTGATATCAATAGCCACCAAATCGACATAACTATCGGCATAAAGTGTGTTGTTTTTTATTGCAATATCCACGTTTCCCGGAATATCAATAAACCCGACGTTTTGCGGATCTTCCGGATTTGCGTTGTTGATGATGTGCACGCCTTCGAATTCCTCGTTAATGAAAATAAAATCATCCTTAAAATAGATCTTCCCCGGATTAACAAGTTCGCGGGCATCGGAGTATTTTACGGAAGTTCGTAAATCTTCATAAGAAAGATAAACGGGTTTATTGGCTGTAAATTCCTCGGTATATTCGTCCATGCATGAAAAGCCTGCAAGTGCAATAACGAGAAGGATAAGTATTTTTTGTATTGTTTTCATAGTTCTAGATTATTTAAAGATGATACCCACTTTTACGGTTACCCTGTTGTAATCAATGTCAAGTTCATAGTCGTCCTGACCGGCATAATTCAGCCGGTGATATTGGTACCCAACGGCGAAAGTCATTCCAAAATTTGAAGAGAACATCTGCTGATAGCCGACTCCCGGATTGATCAGAAATCCACCTTTTACATCCAGCGGTTCATCACCGCTTACATCAGGCCACGGCCAGTAACTCATCCACAAAGGAACTACGTCGTAATACACGGCATTCGATTCTTCGAGCGGCACCTGGTAACCGGCTTTCAGAAAAACATAGGGTACCGACGGTGCTTTTCGGAACTTGTATTCCAGGTTGGCAAACACAGGCATATACGATTCTTTTAAGAATTCGACACCCAGACCAAGCCCGGCAGAAAACTGCGCATTTATCTGGTAATTAACCGAACCGGTAATGCTGAAAGGAGCCGATTGGCTGTTGTCGGAATTTCCGGCCAAAACACCCAGCTCGGAACGGTAAAACAGTTTTGAGGTTTCATTCTCTGAAAGCTGAGTTTCTTTTCCACTCCGATGCCGGGTAATACTGTCCACTTCGCCGGCATCGAAGATCCAAAGACTTCCGCCGGACTCAACACTGAGCTTTTCACCATCGGCAGAATACAGGTATTTTCCTTTAATCACCGAACCGTTCTTTAAATGAATGTACCCTTTTTCGGATTGAGCAATGGCCGGCAACAGAAAAACCAGCCCAAGTAACAACAGACACAATCGTTTCATTTGTTTGAATTTTAGTTTGTAGTAGTAATGCATGGAAGCTTAATTCTTCCACTGTCCTTTAGATGGAAAGTTTTATGGGTAGGTTGCGTGCCTGACTGTTTTTTTAACAATAAAATTTCAGAAGCTAATTATGAGTCTGATTTTAAGCCTGTTAAAAATTCGATGAAATACTAATTTTCGAAACCAAGCAGAAAATCGGCAAGTACATTATTGATGGTGTTGGCATGTTCCACTGCAATCAGATGTCCCGATTCCAGAATTTCAATTTGAATATTTGGATAGTCGCCGGCCAGTTCTTTAGCCCGGTCGGCATTGCCCACAATGGGATCGTTCGTACCCAGAAAAAGTAATACCGGCAAATCCATGTTTTGTTTTTGCACATTGGTCATTGGCACTGGCTGGGCAACCGATGGAATGGTTGATGTGAGAATGCAACTGAACCATTCGCCATACTTTTGATGAACGTTTTGATCAGCTCCAAAGGCCCAGTTTTCAACCCAGTCCCGAATAAATCCGAAAGGATACATGGTGGCTAGCGACAACATAAAATAACTGGCTCCGCTTAATTGAGTAATTCCCATCGGACCAAATAAAGCCAGTTTTTCTACTTTTTGAGGATAGAAATATGTCAGACACTGCGCAATAAATCCGCCGTTTGAAGCTCCGAGTACGGCAGCACTTTCTACACCGAGTTCATCTAAAATGTGGACATAAAGATCGGCGATCTCTTTTTCGTTTTCGGGATAACGTGTGGCATCCGCCAATTCACTTTTATTTCCTTCGCCGACATTATCGATGGAATAAATCCGAAAATGAGGTAAAAGTGGCGGAAGGTTTTCGGCCCATGAGTGAGCACCCATCGACGCAGCATGAAGAAGCACTATTGGCGGATTTGTTTTCTCACCGCAGGCCAGAACATGAACCTTTCCGTATTCGATGTTGATGTAAATATCCTCGGTATCGTCGGGCCATTTTGTTTGCAATTCATCATAAATCCGGTAAAGTTCACCTTTTCCGCTTTCCGAGGTATAAATACTGGTTTTGGGATCAGGTTTAAAGGCAATAAAATTGATCAGCAACAAAATGATTATAAATGCAATTCGAATAACCAGAGCTTTTGTTTTGTTCCATTTTTTTGCAATTGCGGCCGGCCACCAGAAAAATGCAAACACAATAAGTAAAAGTAAAAGCGTTTGCAGATAGGATTTTCCCAACAATGTTGCGATAGCAAATAACAGCAGCACAATAATGAAAATCCATTTCAGAATCAGTCCAAAGTACTTGAGAATGGTTGACATGGTTTTTGAAAAAAAGATACGTTACAAATTCACATCTACCAAGTACAAGGCACTGAATTTTACAACTTTGTGCTGAAGAACAATGTTATACCATAAAAAAACCGCCACCCGCCCGTCAGTTGACGAGCGAACAGCGGTTTAATCTAACCAAACTAATAACTACTTCTTATTGAGTGTAAGTGTTACCTCTTTTTCAATGTCATCACTAACGAAAACCATTTGCGGAGTATTGCCTGTATCCCAAACTTCTCCGTTAACCGTAATAGTTGCTCCAACGTAATAATTACCCGATTCTAAGCCGGAGAAAGTGAAATTACCGGCGTTATCGGTAGTTGTTTGCGTAAGCATACTGGCATCCTCATCATATAGTTTTACCGTAATTCCCGATAAAACATTACCACCGTCGGCACTCGCCATTCCAATGATAGTCCCTTCATCTTTACTGCAGGCAAATGCAGCAAAAACAACCAAGGTTATGAATAATATCTTTTTCATGTTTTTCAAATTATTAAAGGTTAAGATTTTACTCTAAAACGTTTTTCCATTTTTCTGTACGTCCTGTGAACCAAATTGGAAGGTCCGGATCGTTGTGCTGACTGATTTTTGCCCAGTTTTCAGGATCGGATGCCTGGATACTTGGGTTGTAAGTCATTCTTTCTTTCCACTTGAATAATTCAAACGGTGATCCGGGATTGTCGCCAAGATATTTGATCAAACGACGGGCAGCAGTGTACGGCGTTTCAAAGTTGAAGAAATTGTAGTGCAACTGCAACTGGTAGAAAATAGCTTCCACTTTTTCCTGATCAGACAATCCGTCAAAACGTTGAGCTTCAAATTCAGCATAAGTACTTGCATCGTACATCATGGTCGGTCTGTCTCTGTCAATCCTTGAATCATCCATATTACTTGGGAAAGAAGGTGTAGTTTGCTTTGAATACTTGTTATCCACATTGATATGGTACCAGTATTCGCACGACATTTCGATTGCACGCTTGTAGTGTTCGCGTGCTGTTCCATTAACGGTACCAAATCCTCTTACAGCTGCCTCTGCCAAATTCAATTCAGTTTCAACAGAATGCAAAGTGGGATACCGTATATCGAAGTTGTACTGCGGACGTACGTTATATTCAGAAATCATGTTACGATCAGTTCCAATAACCCAGTTATTGTCTAAGTATTGTCCACAACGTGTACGGAATGCATTAAGCAGGAATTCCTCCCTTTTTGAAAGGTCTGCTGATGCTTCATCATTCAGGTTAATGGTTTGTTCGTTACCCTGCGCACCAAATGTAATTGAAGTTACGTTAATGTCGGTCATGATCGGATCGTTGATATAATATCCTCTCATCGCCTTGTTAAAGTAACTGTTAGGATCGGTGTTATCGTCCCATCCGGTTTCTGCACCAACATATCTTCCCATTACATCTTTCGAGAACAGGTAAGCCACTCTTGGATCAACGGTACCGTTCATTAAACCTTCTTCTGAATTATCACCATCGAAATAATACAGCATTTCACCATTTACTTCAACGCTCTTTTCTTCAGGAACACAATGCATCACATCATGCAAGAAAAGTTTAGGAGCACGACATTCGTCAGCACGTTCGCGGAATGCACGGGTGATACCCAATTCAACTTGCAAACGATATGGCTCTACGATTGCAATATCGGCCAAACCTGCAACATCGTCGTACATGTCGAACAACGGTTTTCCGCTTGTTTCAGAGAGTACAGTTTGAGTCATGCCAGGTTCCATTTCACTAACCGTAAGTGCCCAACGAACACGCAACGAGTTAACATATTTTCTCCACTGCATGATATCACCCTGGAAAATCACATCCTGTTGTGTGAAAATGGCCTGTTCAGAATCAGTAAGCTCGAGACCGGCGAGGTAATCATCAATTTCCTTCATTTCTTCAATGATCTTCGGATAAATCTCTTCCTGACCAATGTAGTTGGCTTTATCGCCTTCCAGTGCTCCGGCTGAACCGGTTTCGAAATAAGGAACTTCATCGTAAAGGTCGATAGCACGTTGGTATCCAACTGCTTTTAGCACGTGAAGTAAACGCATGAATAAAACATCCATTGTAGTACGTTCTTCCTCCGGAGTTTTATTGAACTCTTTCTGTGCCCAAAGTACCTGTTTAATCCAGTCGCTGTTGATCTTATTGAAAACGGTACGGTTAAATCCATTCGATCCCCAGTCGCTTTCAACATCTACTAAGCTGTATGAAAATCCATACGCATTTGTTGTATAGTAGATTTGAACACCGGTTCCCATGATTCTGGATCCGCTTCGCATTTGGTGATACGAAGCACCATATTCGCCTCTTAACAAAAATCCTCGTGTACATTGCGAAGTAAAATAACCCGCAATAACACTAACACCGGCTTTGTCGGCCTGTGCCTTCGAGAACCCATCCGGATCCTGGTACAACTCTTCCAACTTGTCCTGACAGCCAAACGACCCCAGTAAAACCAGAAGTGCGAGAATTGATTTAGAAATTATATTTTTCATCGTGTATTCCTTTTTTATAGTTTAACTTTAATTGCTAACCCCATTGAACGCTGCGATGGTAATGCAGTAGTTCCGTAGTTACTGTTATTCCAACTGGTACCATTTGATGATTCCGGATAAGTATTCGGTGCATCTTTGTACAAATACGCTATGTTATTAGCAAAAACCGAAAGGGTCAAATTGTTCAATCCAACTTTCTTCGATATGGTATATGGTACGGTATAATCAAGAGCTACGTTACGAAGTGCAATATAATCGCTTTTAAACAATCTGTCTTCCGGATAAAAACCATTCGAGAAGTAAGATTGATAATAGTAATCTTCGGCCGACACTACCTGATCATTTGGATTTCCATTGGCAAATACACCGTCGAGCAATACACCATCGTGATAAGTATCGCCTCCCGAAGGATGATTACCTGCTACCTTTTGACCGGACTCATTTAAATAATAAGCGATACCTCCTGATTCTGCATCCCTGAAATCCAATGACTCCTTAAGAACACCGGCAGCCATCATATAAGTTTCTCCTTCAGAGATAAAGAATGCACCAAACGAGTAGTCCATATTTACCTTCAGGTTGAAGTTTTTATACTGGAATGAAGTGAATAAACCACCTGTTACATCAGGTAACAATTTTCCAACCATTTTGCTACTGGTTGATGAATATTTGTAGCGCGTACCGTTATCCTGAACAATGCGTTTTCCATTGTTTGGATCGTTTTCATCCGATGGATTGATGTAATGTTGCCAGCCTTGTTGCTGATAAATCAAACCATATTCGCCACCAACTTCGGCAACGGCATTCAAACCGTTGGTGCTCCATAGTGTCAATGCTGACAGGTTACCGTCAAGTTCTTTCACCTTGGTTTTACTTCCGGCGAAAGTCATATCCAGGTTCCATTTAAAATCTCTGCCATGAACAGGTTTTGTTTTCAGGGCAAGTTCCCAACCTGTATTGGCTACGTCACCGGCATTCATTCTGATGTTGTTTACACCAAGTCCCGGAGGCGCTGTAACTGACATAATCTGGTCGTAGGTATTTGAATGGTAGATCGAGAAATCAACTCCAAGTCGTTGATTTGTGAACAGGTAGCCTTCCAAACCAAATTCATATTCCCGCTTTCTTTCAGGTTTCAGGTTCGGGATAAAATCATCATCCATTGGAGGAAGATCGCTTGGAGGAGACACAATGTAACCACCACCCGAAGCAGATACTCCAAGGTTTACGTTACTAAAGTAGCGTGGTCCGGGACGACCTACATCGGCCCACGAAGCTCGCAGTTTCAGGAATTCAACAACTTCCGGCAGGTCAAGCGTGCTTGATGCAATCCACGATGCACTAACACCGGGATAGAAGTAGCTGTTGTTTTCAGGTGGAAGGATCGAAGACCAGTCGTTACGGGCCTGCGCTTCAATGTATACCTGGTCTCTCCAGGCCAATTGAACAGATCCGAGTACACTGTAAAGAATATCTTCACCATTGTCGTACATATAAACCGGCTGAACGCCAGAAGGCAGGTTCGAGAAGGAGAAGAAGTTAGGAATAACCATACCACCAATTTGTGTGGCTCCTTTCATTTCGAGGTAATTCTGACGAATCACACCTCCAACAAAACCAGAAAGATTAATATCGTTGATGTCGGTATCGAAATTGATCATTCCCTGACCGTACGTTTTACGAATAATCCTTGCCTGGTCGGTAAAAACGGCACCACTGTTAGGTCCGATCAAACTCGGATCCTGCAGTTTTCCTTTATATACATTTCTTTCGTTCGTGTTATCCAGTCCACCCATAATAGTTGCACTGAAAATGTTGTTCAGTTTCAGATCGACTGTAAGCGACTGAATGTTGTGAATACGATCGAAATTCGATTCGTTTTGCGTCCAGTCCCAAAGTGTACCAACAATTGATTGACGACCTGTCGATACAAAGTTGGTAAGATTCGGATTGGCAAAATAGTTATAGCCGTCTTCCGTTACCATGTATTGATTTAATAAATCAACATCGATATCAGCTGAATAGGCTCCAAGGCTTGCACGTGCACCCTGTGCATCAAACGAACCTGCGTAAGCCGAGTTCAGGTTTTTAGTTACATAGTAGTTACCGGTATATTTCACGGTAATGTAATCATTCAGTTTATACATGGTACTGATACTGAATGTATTTTTATCGTATTCAGAACCTGGGTAAACCGGATCCAACTGCATGTTGGTATATGAGAATCGAATCGATCCTTTGTCGTTACCGGAGCTTAGTGCAATGTTGGTTGTATTCTGACGTCCCTGCTCGAATAACTGATCGTAAATTGATTCACTCTGTGCCACCCAAGGACGGGTTGATCCATCCCACCAGTTCAATTGAACACTGGGGTCGAATTTAGGACCAAATGCACTACCGCTGTAATCAAGTGTACGCTGACCATTTTCATCAAGGTAGAATCCCTGAGCATCAGTTTGAGAAGTACTTGGACTTCTACCTGTACCATACTGGTCTTGAAGCTCCGGCATAAAAGCAATGTTATCCCACGATGTGGTAAATGAAGCCGAGATTCCTAAACCACCGCTTCTTGAACCACTTTTTGTGGTAATAAGGATAACACCGTTTGCACCTTCACTCCCATAAAGTACAGAAGCTTTTGCACCTTTAAGAATTTCAAAAGAGGCGATGTCGTCCGGGTTAATGTCGTTAATACCGGTACCATTATCCCTACCTGTACGGGTATTGTAATTCATTCCCGTGTTTTCATCATGAATAGGAACACCATCAACCACGATTAATGGACGAGTGGTTGAGTTGGCATCAAAAGATACCGCGTTACGGATGTTAATTTTCATACCTCCGGAAGGACCTGTAGCTGTTGATGCTACCGAAACCCCTGCTGCACTACCATATAGCGACTGCAGAGCGTTTACAGGAGTACCACTGGCAAGGATCCTCTCATTGTCTACTTTCGAAACAGAGTAACCCAATGCTTTTGCTTCCTTTTGAATACCTAACGCCGTTACAACAACTTCGTTAAGTCCTACTGTGCTTGTTGTCATTTGTACGTCAACAGTCGAGCGGTCTCCTACAACCTCTTCTACTTTTTCCATACCAACAAACGAAAAGATAAGAACAGCATCGTCTTGTACCGAAATGGTATATTTTCCATCAATGTCGGTCACGGTACCATTGGCGGTACCTTGTTCCAAGATTGATACACCGGGAATTCCCAGGCCATCATCACCTGTCACCGTCCCCGATACTGTTTTCTGTGCGTATGCACTACCTAGTAGTACAAAGCACATTCCCAAAATCAAAAAAATCTTTCGCATAGATTTTAATTTAAACGATTTGAACTAGATTAATTATACATATTACTAAAGAGTTTCTGAAACAACATGGCTGTTGTACCCATAAGACCCGATTGTTCCCAATTCTCGGATATAACCAGTTGAACATCGCCTGAAATCTTTTCCAGACAATGGGTATCAATGGATTGTTGAATTGGGTTTAGAACATATTGTTTAGCTCCCGACACTATTCCTCCCAAAATAATAATGTCAGGATTTAATAGTTGAATGGCATTGGCCAACGCTTTTCCCACTGCTGATCCGACTGATCCGAACAGATTAATCGAAAACTCATCGCCCATGCGCGCAGCCTGAATAATATCTTCGACGGTAATTTCGTCTTCACGTCCTTTAAAATTGACGGTTAACTGCGATACCGTTCCTTTTTTTATGGCTTCCTGTGCACGACGGATCAAAACATATACGGATGAAACCGTTTCCAGGCAGCCTCTTTTTCCGCAAATACATAAATCACCGTCATCTTCGAACTTTACATGCGAAAACTCACCTGCAAAACCGGTGGCTCCACTGTACAACTTTCCGTCGAGGATCATCCCGAGACCGAGTCCCCAGTTCCAGTTTACCACAATGGCATTCTGGTGGCCTTTGGCCGCACCAAAAATAAACTCGCCGTAAGCCTGCATCCTGGCGTCGTTGTTGACGTACACCAACTTCTTAAATTTTGTACGCATCCGCCGGGCAACATTCTGTAGCTTTTCGGCCTTTATCGTGTGATTGATACCTTCGGTCTCGTCGACCAATCCCGGCATGGCAATTCCTACACCATATATACTCTTGGGATTAATGCGTTTTTCACGCACAATTGCAGCTACTTCATTATAAATCTTCTCAATAAGTTCCTCGTCATCAATATCGGTTCGGAACTTTACCACAGGAGCTGCCAATTGGTTGTAACCATCATATACGCCTACTTTCCCGGTATATCGGCCCAACTCGCACGACACCACAAAAATGGAATCTCCCTTCAAGCCAAAAACAGTTGGTCGCCTTCCTCCTTTTGAAGGACCTATACCACGCGTTTCAACAAGCGCTTCATCACTGAGTTCTTTTAATAAGGAAATTGAAGTTGGAACACTAACCCCGATCTTTTTACCGATCTCGGTTGCCGAAAGTGTATCATTATGATAGAGCAAATTGAGAATTCGTTTTTTTCTACGGTAATTTTTTAAGATGTTACCGGTTAATTCTACATGCTCAATATCCTGAATGAGAATCATAGCAAGTACAGTTACGTTAGTTTTCGTGATGCAATTTACGTAAACTTTTAAGAGAATGTCAAGTATTTCTTAAAATTTTTTAAAAAGAATTTTATTCAGGAAAAATTAATTAGCAACTTTTGCTTATTAAAAACGTTTGGAACACCAGTAAATCCAAAATAATTGTTGAAATGACAATATATTCAACAAGTTTTAGACATTTTTTTACGATTAGTTTTTTTATAAACTTGTGGGCATACTTTCTACTAACTTAACGTGAGTTCGATCTAAGAGAAAGAGCAAACACGTCTTTCTTCGACAATTTCTTCCAGGTTGAGTTTTGGCTTT
>NZ_JBBIXN010000010.1:0-81001 GCF_037646455.1 Maribellus mangrovi
GTGAGATACTTAAATATAAACAAAACCTTGTTTCTTTTCTAATAAATTATTGTGTTTCTTATGTCGAACTGACGTTAGATTAGGAACCAGAAATTATTTCCCACAAGAATCAAATGCATAAAAAGAAGCCTCGAATAAACGCCCTGCTGAATTCTGATTACCTGTTAATTATGAAAGTGAACACCCAATTTCTGGGATTAGAATGACAATGGGTTTAAAAATGATTCGGGTTACAATTCAGCAGTTCATGACTCCATTTTTGGGAAATCTGAGAACTATGGTGCTTTTGTGAAGTATTGTGCAAAAAAAAAAGAGTTGAAGTATAAACTCCAACTCTTTTCTGGTGAACCTGAAGGGACTCGAACCCCTAACCTCCTGATCCGTAGCCGCAATAGCTAAAGAATGATGAAAATTGGAATCATATATCCAATTTAATATTGATGGATTTGTTTTTAATCTGAAAGTGAAATTACGATTTCCACGAAACTGTGGATTCAAAAGTAATCTCAGTAATAATCATCAATCAGTAGATCCCCTTTTTCAGTTCACTCCTAAATTGCTTTAACGAATCATGGAACGTAGATGCCCAATAATTCCTGAATCCGAATCCTCCTGTTTTTCCTTGTAATTTTTTGGAAAAAATAACACTATTATTTCCAATGTCCAGAACAACTGCATAGTAATAGCCAACTCCTGTAATTTTATTGTATTCAGATGCGAAGAATATAACACCATATTTCGTTTCTCCTTTCAAATGCTTAGATAAGGCAAGTTTTTCAGCGCCTTCTTTAGTTAATAGCTTGCCTTCCGGAATTTCATTCACAATTCTTGATTTTACATCTTCGCTTGTAATTGTCTTATTGACTTCTTCAATTTTACTTAAAGAATAAGTTACCGATGCCTTTAACATGTACTTTTCTATGCTATATTTATCAGATTCAGCATAAAAAAGAACATTCCATTTCTGGGGAAATTGATTGGCTATTGCGATGGGATCATTGAATCCATCTTCTCCAACAAAATATGTTTGGGTATAGTCAACACCAAACATTGTAATAGTGTTATCTTTTTTGTAAGATTCTAAATCCTGAACATTCAGCAGAAAGTGACTTCCGCATAACAGCATTAATAATAGCTTTTTCATAATTGTAGATGATTCATTAAATATTTTGACGATAATCAAAAAATAATTTCGGTTTACGCCCCTGGTTTTTACTAATTTGTTCCATTATTTCCTTCGATGATTTAATAAATATGTTTGGAACAACCCTGAGACTTACTTTAAAACTGTCCTTCAGATTTGAAAGACATTCATCTGCTTCTGTTTCATTTTCGATGGCAATTGCTATTTGAATCTGATCAATTCCGTTATCATCAGTATTAACTTCAATGTAATAATTAACAACACTGGTATATTTATTTAAAACATCAATTATTGCTGCCGGGTATAGTGTTGTTCCTTTGTATTTTATCATTTGTTCTTTTCTTCCGATAATCGGACTAATTCGAACCGCGTTTCTTCCACATTCGCATACACGGTCAACCAAAAATGCCATATCCCCGGTTCTAAACCTTAGCAACGGCATACCTTCAATGCCTAAAGTTGTGATAGTTACCTCTCCCAACTCGCCATAAGGTAGAACATTCCCTTCATCATCAAGTATCTCTACAACCAGAAGATCTTCCTGCAAATGCCCTCCTTTCCCTGCATTGCATTCGGTAAAAGAAGTAGCCATTTCTGTTGAAGCATAGGTAGAATATAAATCAATATGCCATCTTTCCTTTATTCGTTTTCCGATTGAATTAAGCTCGAATTTTTCATCGCGAATGGCGTCGCCGATACAAATAATTTTCTTAACGGACGTGTGATTGATATTTATATTATTTTTCTCGGTATAATCTATAATTTTTGAGATGAATCCCGGAACTCCCACTAATACAGTCGGGCTAAATTTTCTGATATTCTCCAATTGAACTGCCGGCGAACCGGGGCCGATCCTAAGTGTTGCAGCCCCTATTTTCTGGATTCCTTCAAAATAAGCTAAGCCGGCCATAAAACGCATATCAAGGGTAACCATTAATTGAACAAGGTCGTTGTTGTTTACCCCGGCTGTTGTAAATGAACCAGCCTCGTTTACAGCCAATCGCCTGATATCGTTTTTTGTTAAAGGCACTACTACAGGTTCACCTAAAGTTCCTGATGTTGAAACTATATCGGCATAGTCAGAAGGTTCTATACAAAAAAAATCGCTGTTATTATTTTGTAGTTCTGTTTTTGAGGTAGTAGGAATATTTTTCAGGTCATCTATAGATTGTATTGTATAGGGATCGATGCCTGTATCCGAAAAAAGTCGTTTGTAATAAGGAGACTTCTTAGCCAGGTAAAGAACAGTTTTGATTAATCCCTGATTAATTGCTTTAGTATCCATTCTTTTCTATTTGTTTTTTTAGGGCTTTCTCTATTTTATTCGTTTCCCAGGTATTTGGTATTTCGCAGTCTAAAGCATTTTGATAAGCCTTCACTGCGTTTTTATGTTGGTTGTGTAAAGAATAATAATCGCCTAATATTTCATAAACCTGGAAATAATTTTTATTTGATTTCTCAAATCCGAGCAGCGTATCATTCTCAATAACAGCCTTATTATCTATTGCTTCTAAAAGCTCTGATCTTAATCTTTTAAACTGTTTATAATTGGCAAATTTTTCAGAATAAAGTAAGGTGTCTGCTTTGATATTTTTTGTTTCCTGGTATATCGTTTCCTGGTTACCGGGGACGGAGTCTGAAGAAAAGATTTTATTGAGGTCGTAACAAAGGTATTCACCCAGTTGATATGGACTGGTTGAAACCCACAACTGTAAATGTTTTGGTTTAAATATTATACTATGGTGAGAAATTAATTGATTCATTGCTTCTTCATTTCCCAAACCAATGTCTTTCCCGTCTAGCCCTTTGGCATCCCTTAAAATTTCAGCAGCATCGTACACACTGAATGTATCGGATTTTTCTTCGAGTAATTGGGTGCATCGTTGCTGCCTGTATAGCGATGCCGATTCCGAAATATTTTTTTTGTTGATTGGGTCGTCTTTGAACAGCGCCCCCTGAAAATGGTTCGCACATACTATTTTTGATGATTTGCTGGAGAAAATATCCGATTTTGTCGGTGATTTTTCAATGATAACAGCCTTGTTATCAGACGGTGATGAAACAAGGATTGATTCGGACACAAAGATTTTTCTTTTATTGGCTATTTCAATAGCTTCGTCAATATTGGAAGCGTATTGCAAAATTTCGCGAGTGAGCAACGAAATAGGCGTACGTGCTTTTGTGGGAATGTCTGATTTTGCAGCATTTATGGTTACAGTAAGGCCCTTTATATTCATGCCGGACACAACGCCAATCATGCTGGCCCATGTAACATAGGCAAATTTATACCCGGATTCCGGATTGACAAAAGCAATAATTTTATTCTTAGCAAAACTATCGTTTATATAAAAATCGAAATTCCGGCCAACGAGCAACGATGAATCTGTACTATTCTGGTTCGCCGCAAAAGAAGTGCAACCTACTAAAGCCAAATCTGCTAAAGCATGTCCTATGTCATGCGCACCATGGTAGCTCAGCATGCGTTGGTATCCATCGGCAATAAAACTGAATTTATCCGAAGTGGATAAGGAAACTCCAAATATTTCCTCCTTATATTCATCGATAATGTATTCGTCGATATCGCGGTTGAACCAGGCTACAAAAATCCTGAGCATTTTTAAATAAGACTCCGATGGAATCATTTTTTTTATCTGGCTGACAAAAGACTCTTCCTGTTTATAAATTAATTCTTTGCCCAGTTTCCCCTCGTAAACGCCCATCTCCACGGGGCTTCCTTCAACATACATCTCCCAAAGCCCCTTATCGTTTTTACGCAGCCAGTTTCTGTCAATCCTGTAAGAATCTTTTGCCAGTTCAACTCTCGGTGTTTCGGCATATTTCTGATATTCTACTTTTGGTGGCTCAACCCTAATATCGCGAATAAATAACACAACGAAAACAATAATAAGCGCAGCGAGCAGGAGTAGTATCTTTTTCTTCATTTATTCTTGTTCTGATATTGATTTCACTAAATTGTTAATGTCGATAAAATTTCCGGCAGTTAACAGGCTTCCGATGGAAACACCTAAAAAACCATGCATATTTACATTTTGTCCCGTAAAGTACAGGTTGGAAATTTGTGTTTTTGTGAGTACCAGCGACTTTAAAACTTCTTTGTAGTCGTGTACAATCCCGTAACATTCCCCCTGTTTGTTATTTAGGTAATCTTTGTAGCTCAACGGTGTCAGAACTTCCATGTCGTCAATGTTTCCGATTATTTCGGGAAAATCCTTTTCAACAACTTTAAGCAACTTTTGGGCTCTTTGTTCTTTCCATTGTTTGTAACTTTCGGTATGGCTTTCGTTTGTTGCATTTTCCCATTTTTTTACTTCGGAATAGCTCATAAATGTGAAAACACTCAGGCATTTGGTCGTGCTTTCCCTGTTGTAGGGCGTATAAATTAAATAGCTTTGCGGCCAGGTGTCCGGATGGTATGAATCTGCTCCCCACACTTCATCCTGAAGATAGCGGTGAAAGTTGAAATTGAAATTTTGAAATGTTGGTTTTTTAAGGACGAGGTGTATGCTAAATGTTGAAATGGTATTCTCCAGCTGTTGCATTCTTTTGCGATAGGGTTTACGCAAATAATTCCCTTCAATCATATCGATTGTTAACGATGGATGGAACCCTGAGATAAAATAATCAGCTTTAAATTTATGACCCGATTTGCTCAATGCGCTTTCTATTAATCCGTCTTTAGTTTCGAATTTATGGATAAACTCATTCACAAAAATCTTTCCGCCATGAGAAACAAATTCATTTTCCAGTGCGTTTGCTATTTCTTCTCCGCCTCCTTCAATTTTCATCGAACTTTGGCTGTAATGATTATGGATTACGGCATGGGTATATAACGAAGCTTTATCCTTTTGCCCGGCGTACATCGAATTCATGAGCGAGAGTACCCTTTTTAATTCATCGTTACCTGTAAGCTCGTCGATGAAATCGTAAATTCCGGTTTCGGCAAATTTGTTCTTTCCGAAGTTCAAACTCACAGGATAGCGTAAATTTATGATGTCGAAAGAGTTGGATGCCTCCTGTACGGTTTCAGCATATTTGACGATGGCCACTTTTTCGTTGGGGAAGTATTCTGACAGCCGGTTTTTAAATGCCTCCCAACCTTTAGGAAATGTATAAGTTTTATCCTGAATTTTAAATACCTCATATCCACTTGTATCCATTTCGTGCAGGCTGATTTTATCGTAAATATTCAGGTATTTTAAAATTTTATAAACGATTTGTCCTTTTTCGGCAGAGCCTATGTAATGCATCCCGACATCGAAAGTGCATCCTTTTCGTTTAAAGTTTTGCAATAAGCCGCCAACTCTTTTATTTTTTTCAGCGATAGAAACATTAAAATTATTCTTTTGCAATAGGATACCGCAAATCAAACCTCCCAACCCCCCTCCAATTATTAATATGTCCTTTCGCATAAAGTTTTACCTAATTTGTTCCAATAATTTTTCCCGACCGACAAAATTTGCTGCCGTTTGAATCGAGCCAACAGTAATCCCGAGTACTCCATGCATAATTACATTTTGTCCTGTAATAAACAGGTTCGGAATTTTTGTTTTTGGCATCACCAAAATACTGCCTAAATTCGTGGCATCACGTGCAATACCATACATCGAGCCCTCGTGTGTAGCTGTATAATCGCGGTACGTTAACGGTGTAGAAGAATAAACGGATTCGATACTGTTTCTGATTTCAGGAAAGCGTTCTTCAACAAAAGAAAGCAACATTTCCTTTTTTTCGTCCTTTAAACTATAGTACTCCGCAGGCCGATTTTTTGTTTGGGTTCCTTCCCAACGGGCAAATTCAGAATAGCGCATTGGTGAAATGATAATGGCACCTTCAGCATATTTAGAGTTGCTTCTCCCGGGTAGTGTGAAAAACATATAATTGTAAGGCCATTTTTTTTCATTATAATTTACATTCAGCCAAACATTGTGATTTTCGTGGTGATGTATATTAAAATTGAAATGCCTGAAAGAATCTTTTTTGAAAATAATATAAAGACTAAAGACCGACATTGTGTTTTCCAGATTTGATAGCCTTTTAAAATATATCTTTTTAGTAATCTCTTCAGGCAACATTTTAAAAGTGGGTACTGGGTGAGCATTTGATATGACGTTTTTGGCAAAAAACTCTTCTCCGCTTGACGTAATTAATCGTTCGATATTTTTACCAATCATCTTCATCTCTACCACCTTCTTGTTTTTTAATACAGTACCTCCGAGTTCCAAGATCCCTTTAAAAAGCAGTCTGGCTATTTGCCCGCTTCCGCCTACTAAACGATATGAACTTTGAATATAACTATTTGAAATAAGAGCATGGACATAATAAGGAGTTTTTCCGCTCTGGCCTGCATACAAAAAGTTAGAACCTGCCAGCACGGCCTTTAACCTTTGATTATTGGTTAACGAAGAAAGATAGTCTGAAATTGGTGTATGGAAATTTTGGTCAATACTGGAATAAGTTGTACTTCCATTTAAACTAAACAAGGGGAAATCGTTTCCAATATTCTTAATATCGGCAACATAAGTATTTATTGCCTTGCTTTCGGCAGGAAAACTTTGAATTAATTTTTCAGCAAAATTTTCGAATCCCAGGGCATGAGGATATGCCTTTCCATTGTCTCTGAAGCTAATCTCGTCAAAGCGGTCTTGATCCATTCTATGAACTACCAACTTATCGTTCAGATTAAAGTAATCGAAATAACGATATAATGTCTGTCCTTTATCGTAACACCCGATGTAATGTGCCCCGGTATCGAAAATAACACCATCGCGTACAAAATTCTGAATTGAACCTCCGATTTGTGAACCTTGCTCCAAAATGCATACCCTATAACCTTCTTTACTTAAGATATATCCTGTTTGAAGTCCTCCCAAACCGCTCCCGATTATGATTATATCGTACTTATTCATCTGGTTCCTTTCTTATTATGTATGTGATGTTGGAAGTATACCGGGTGTTGTCTGCAATTTCTAAATGTGCTCCCAGTTCTTTTGTAAGCGAAATAATTTCCTGGCGGCTAAGAAAATCCAGGTCACGGAAGTTTGCTTTATTAAATTTTATGGATGTTGAAATTACCTCCGACAGCTCGGTGATTTTATGCTTGTGTTTTAAATCTTTATCGCCGTCTCTAATAACAATAGAACCGTTATTGTTCATTTTTGAGTATACTTTTCTCAATAAATCGGATCGGTCTTTTGCTGACAAGTAATGAAGTACATCGTTTAAAATAAACACATCCGATTCTTCTGGTTCATAATCGGTGAGATCGCAACAGTAAAATCTTGTTTTATTGTTCGTGAGCGCATTGTTTTTGGCAACAGCTATTTTATCACAATCAAAATCAACTCCTACAAATTTTCTTTGTTCGGAGCACTGTGCCAAGGTATGAATCAGGAAACCATATCCACAGCCTAAATCAGAAATTGTGGCTTCCATTGGAATCAGGTTGTGGTAATACGTGTAATTATCTTCCATCCTGATCTTAATTTTCATATACCATTCAATCTGAGGCGACCTGAAAAGATAGCTGCTTAATACCGTGTTTCGATAATATCCAGGGGTTTCTATTTCCTTCCTGAGCTTATTGTATTCACTGGAAAAATACCTGAAGACATTCCGGGATTGTTTTAGTAAACTTTTCCCATAATCTCCCGAATTAATAGTAAGGCGAGGTAACACTTTAATTAAAATATGCCCTTTGTGAACGAAGAATTCTTCTTTGCTCAACATTGTTCCAATGCCATGCAAAATAACAGGTAAGATTTCCAGGTTCAGTTCACGTGCCAGTAAAAAGGCGCCTCTGTGGAAGGGTTTAAGCACGCCGTCAGCCGACCGTGTTCCTTCCGGGAATATCATTATCGAGTAGCCTTCGCTAACCTTTGGTCGTAATTTATTAATCAATTCCTCGTGATGAATTGAGACCGGCAAAAAGTCGGCATATTTTATGATAAAACCAAAAAGTTTGTTATTCCAGTTCCTGTCGTTGGTTAATATCAATATTTTGGGATGAAGAAGTAAAATCATCATAATATCGATATGCGACTGGTGGTTAGCAATTATTACAGCAGGCTTTCGGAAATCTTCTCCGTGTTCGTTTATAATTTTCTTGGAACTAACAGGATGCAAGTATAGAATACCCTTTGCAAATTTCTGAAGTAAAATGTGAAACCATATTTTTTTTGTTTTAATGGCGACCGGGATTATCCGGAATATTACAGCAGTTAAACTTAGGAAGACGGCGCCCAAAACAAATTCGGTTAAACCCAACAGCGAAAAAATAAAATCAGTCAGCGTAACTGGACTTTTTCTTTTTTCCCCTTTATTATACAGCAGAAATTTTAGCAGTGCCGGCTGAATGGTATAAGCAATCAGTAATGTGGAAGAAATACCAATAATCGCCATAATTGCAATAGAATGTAAGGCGGGGTGTTTAGCAAGAATCAGCGATCCCATCCCGATTGTAGTCGTCAGGTACGACAGCAGGATGGATACCCTGTATTCAACAACAACAGCCTGATTGTATGCGTATTTTTGAAGTACTCCTTTTGTGATAAAAATGCCATAATCAATCCCAAGACCAAAGATGAATGATAAAACGATAATATTAAAAATGTTATAATTCATGTTTAATAAACTCATTATCCCCTCGATCCATATAAATCCAAATAAAATTGGAACCATGGTAATTAAAGTCAATTCTATTCTTCCAAAATAAAGAAGCAAAATCATGAAAACCACGATAAGTGAAATATAGACGATGTTTGAAAAACTGTTCTTAATCCCTAAAATTAAATTGTTTACAAACGCACGACTATTGTACGACCAGGAATTTGAATGTAATCCGGCATCGATTATTGATTTTGCTGCTTCAATTTCATCGACTTTTACTACTGAAATTGCAGCAATCATGGAGTCATTTCTAACAATAAAATCGCTGAATAATAAATCCAAGAGTTTTTCACGATCTGTTTCTGATAAGTTGTGGTAGTCCTTCTCCACCAGATGATAAAACTTTTTGAAAGCATTGTTTTTTAATCCAACAATAGCTGCTTCCGATTCCAGTTCTGTTCTTGTTTTTCCGAATTTTTCTGACCAATAATCCTTCCAGTCCGCAATCTTTTTTTCCTGTTCCGCATTGGGTTTTATTAGATTATTAACGGATAAATAATTATTGATGACTCCTTTTTCTTTTAGACTATCGAGTAAAAAATTGACCTCGCTGTTACTTTTTAAAACACTGTCCAAATTTTTGCCGTGGGTTATAATATACAGGTTATCTGATGTTTGCTCTACGAACTTACTTGTGTGGTTTTCGGCAATTGCTGTTTCTTTTGAAATGTAGTTGCTTTTCATCATGTCCGAATCGAAAGGGACATTGCCACCAACAACTAAGAAAATCCCGGTGAGAATAAATAGTAGTAGCCTTAATCTTTTATTATCATAAATTTTGCTGTTGCTTAACGAATCGAAGAAAGTATTTCCCGGCTCCGGGTTCTTATCTGTTTTTATTAAAACAGGTAATAATGTTAAAGCAAATATGGCAGCGAAAAATATGCTTAATGCCGAGAAGATTCCCAAATCGCTTAAAACCTGAGACCTTACTAGGTTTAACACATAAAAGGCCGACATTGTTGTTATCGTACTCAGTATTATCGGTGAGCTCACCTGCATTAGCATTTTTTTTATTGAGCCATACTGCCGGTAGTGAGAATAAATGTGCAAGGAGTAATCGACGGTCATACCCATAAGAATTGCCCCAATCCCAAGGGACATTAAGGAAATCTCTTTCGAAAAAAGAGATAAGGTGCCTAGGGCAACAACACTTCCCAATAGAGTTGGTAAAAAAATGATAAACAAAGCCCTTCGTTTTCTGAAAAAATACCAAACAAGGAGTAGTAGCAGTAAGATTGTTAAGGATACGGTAATGGTAACATCTTTTTTAATCCGGTCTTCATTTTGCAGGGCGACCAAAGTGCCACTTAAAACATAAGGCTCGATACCGGCGTATATTTTTTCCTGCTTTAATTCCTTTAAATGTTTGCTGATTACATCAAAAAAATACCGGTTTGCCTCGGGGCTGTTTCCCTTTTTCAAGTTTGCAAATAAGAACATATCGGACTTTTCGGTATTGAAAATATGCCCTTTGTAGGTAGTAAAGTCTTTGCTGAAATTAAAGGCGTCAACCTTTTTCAATCCCATTCCGGAAAGGTTAAACGGGTCCTCTAAAAAGAATTGCGAAGAAACAAATCCGATAGGCGACAGCAGGCTTTTATAACCCGCATCAACTGTATTTTTTATCGAGTCAGGTTGAAGTTTTCGGTCAATTTCTTCATAATCGGACGAGTCGAGAAAGAGGGGTAAATTATTTCTTACAATATCCATTACGCTCATTAAATCCGACTCACTAATCCCGTACCGCTGATTACTTAGTAAAGTACGAATCGAATCCGCCTCAAGAATTGAAATCAAATCGTTTGAAAAATCAACCAATTGCTCCACCGATGTCGAATCGTAATCTTTATGAATAGTGAAGATGATTTTATTCATTAAAGTCGATTCGTTCATAATATAGCGTAATTGTGCACTATTGCCCGAGTCAGGAAAGAATCGGGATACATCTTCATTAAACCGGAGCCGGGTTATGGAAAAAACAGAAGCAAAAACTACAATGGCAATTGTGGTAATTGAAAAGATCTTGTGCTTTAATACAAAATTATGTATGTGTAAAAGAACATTTCCCATTATAACACGCGTTGCTTGATTTTAATAAATACCATGGTAAGACCCCATGTCAATAATCCGGATAATATTCCAAAAATGAAACTCCCTACCAAATAATACAGAATACTGTTGCCCAGCGCAGTTAGTGCGTTATATACACCTTCATTTATTATGAAATCTGCAATGTGAAAAATATTGGAAATTCTGTCGAAAGTCCCGTTGTAAACCAAATAACCTGTTTGATAACTCATGTAAATAAGTATCGGGATCATTGGTGGAATACTAATGTTTGAAGCCAGTAAAACCAACGCTTTGTTTAATTTCAATCGGTGTGCAAAAAGCGCAGCGAGCATCATCTGAAATCCCCAGAACGGAACTATTCCCATAAATACTCCAAATCCCATTGCTGAAGCTATTTTAAACGGAGTTTCGTTGTGCTTTTTGAGTACATCCTTTATAATAGAAACGATGTTATTTTCTGAAAAATATTTGAAAAGATTACGCGGATGGATGTATAAAAAGGCTATCAGAAATAAAACGGTATTTAATATACTAATGCGCACAAAATCGGTTACCGGTTTAAAATGGGAAACACGTAATTCAGGCGTTTCATAGTGAATCTTAATAGGTATGTTTTTCACTTTGATGTAATTCCATTGGGTTCGGACAAGGACTTCGACTTCAAATTCAAATCTATTGGTCTTAAAATGGATATCTTTCATCAGTTCTATCGGATACAGTCTGAAACCGGACTGCGTATCTTCGAGTTTATCGCCTGTTTCCACCCAGTACCAGAAATTTGAAAAACGATTACCAAATGAACTTTTCCCCGGAACATTTGTGGCATTCATATTTCGCGCGCCAACAATTAAAGAGGGGCCATTATGTATCACATCCTTAATAAATTCAGGAATATCATTCGCAAAATGTTGTCCATCCGAATCGAGCGTAATCACATACTTATAACCATTTTGCAGCGCATACTTAAATGCACGTCTGATACTGTATCCTTTCCCTTTATTAACTGGGTTTACAATGACCACAATTTTATCTCCAAATGTTTTAAGAATCTCGGAAGTATTATCAGTAGAACCGTCATTTACAACCAGTAGATTTTCCGCAATCGGCAGAACTTCGTTAATAATCGTGGCAACAGTTCTATTGTTGTTGTAAGTTGGAATAACAACAAGAGTCTCGGATAATATTGCTGAATATTTTTCTTCCATTACTGGACAAAGTCGATTCCGGTTAATTTAGCGAAAAGCTGGTCGTTATTCTTAATAATTGCGTTTACTTTCAGATCCGGTGAATCCTCGTTTTGTAAAACCGATAATTCAACAAACACTTCGTCCACTTCATCGAGAATGACCATTCCAACGAATTTTATACTTTTAGCCGTTTTCAATTCGAATGTTTTCTTAAAGTGCCGGTTTATTATTTCACGAACCAACTCTATTTCTACAACTCCGGGCAATATCGATTTGTCGGGAAAGTGCCCGGAAAAAACCGCGTGCTCCCTTTTTAATTTAACTGAAGCTGTTATCTTGTTTTGATTTTCTTCAATATGTGTTATTTCAAAAGCTCTATCCAAACTGTATTTATTTTATGTAATTCAAATTTAGCTTTAAAGGAATACCAAAATGTTTTATGGTTACATTTCCGGGAATATTATTTTCGTATTCCTTTAACTCAATCGTTACTTTCTTCCTAAAGAAAGAAGCATATTTAATTGTTTCTATTTTATTATTGTTGTTGAAAAAATAGGAGTACCGGAATTTCCCTTTTTTGCATTTTTGCATATATGTTTTGTTCTTTCCCGAAAAATATTTCTTACAATCCGTTTCTTTGAAATGCAAAAACAACAACCTGAAATCGGTGCTCAAAGTATTGATGATTGATTTCCGGTTAAGTTCATCTATAATGTATTCAGTGGTCACAGTTCCGTTTTTGTCTAATTTCAAGTCGAAAAATTTTAAGCCAAACTCCGACATGAAAATCATTCTGACATCTTTTGTTTCGGGATATTCTTTAAAAAACATGAGCCCGGAGTATTCCTTGTTAAAGAATGTGATTCTGGCTTTGTATAAAGCTTTATTTAATTTCCACGACAGGCCTGTTGCCTCGTTTGCGAGATCGTCAGTTTTTTTATACCTCAGATGTAAATTTGAACACGACTGAAATACAAGTACAAGAGATGCTATTACTGCTATTTTTAATGTCCATTTCAATTTTAATCAATTTATTATTATGTCTGAATCAGAAACGGGAGTATTTATTTTTCTGTTTTGGAAAGTGATTTCAGTATAATCATCAGCACTTTCTTCCATGACGATTTGTGAAACCATAAAATCATCCTTGCCGAGGTATAATTTTATTCGGTTTATAAAACGTTTGAACTCGTTGTTTTTCGGTTCCAATTCTACCAGGTATTGTTTGTTATTCTGTAACATGGTTACGTTGAACATTGGGCTTGACATAATAGACCCGTTAATCATCCCCGAAATAATATTGTTTATCTCGCTGAAAATTTCATTTGAGTTGGCATCGTGTTCGGTAACTTTCCCATCGTTATTTATGGTTAATTTTGAATCTATAAACGAGATTTGGTAAATGTAAGGTTCTAAATACGACCATTTTATATTTGAAGGTTTCGAAAAGATAAATTTGCCCTTGCTTACGATATCTTCTTCCAAAACGGTAAGATGTTTAGTTTGAACAAAATCACTCCGGATTGTGCGCGTGATTTTTGCAACAGAATCAAGCTTCTGAATTACCGCTTCGTAATCCTGGACAACCTGCTCAAACTTAGTTTCCTGTCCGTATGTTGCAATAACATAAAATATTAATACTATAACAATGGAAATTCGCTGAATCATATATTTTGTATTGTAATAAATTCTAATCCTTTCTTTTTGCACGATTCTATAAAACTATCAACTATTTCAACTAATGCAATATGGGTGTCGTGAAAAAGTATAATCTCCCCGCCAGTTATCTTTTTATTTAGTTTCTTCAGTAGTTTTTCATTTCTTCTTACGGTATCAAATGTGCGTACATTCCAGCCTATAGCTTTCAGATTCATTTTCTTCACAGCTTTGGCAATTGACGGATTTGTTACCCCAAATGGCGGCCGAAAATAAACGTTCTTCTGTTTTGCTATTTCCTCAATAAGGATATTTGTTTTGTCGAGCTCATTACAAATATTCGTGACTGAATATATAGGGAAATAATTTGAATGGTGATACGAGTGGTTGCCCAGTATATGCCCCTCGGCAACAATACGCTGTGCAAGTTCTTTGTTCTTTTCTATTTTCTCCCCGATACAAAAAAAACTGGCCTTAACATTGTGTCTTTCCAACACCGCTAATAATTGAGGGGTAACTTCGGAATCTGGTCCGTCATCAAAGGTTAAAGCAACTTTTGTTTTATCGTTAAGCTGGTTCTTAACCGGCATGTAATATTGAAGTCGCAAATAAGAAGAACCGGCAATTAACAGAATTAAATATGCAATAAATGATAATACGAGGGGATAAAAAGGTATATGGTTTACATATACCAAAACCATAAGAACAATTAGTACACACAAATACAACAGCAGAACTTTTTTATGTGTGCTGAGTGCTTTCATGCTTTCTCTACGATTATTGCTGATTTGGCGCCTCTGGGATATTTATTGATTACCAAAATACGCTGGTAAGTTCCGTTTTCAACTACCGGAAATTTTATGGATTGACTTTTAAGAATTTCACAGGCCCATACGACAAGCAAGGCTGCAACAGTAGGATAATCTCCTGTGAATCCGGAAGCCATTATTTGATTCGAAAAATCAGGCAATTTCAGGCTTGTTCCATTAATTAAGAAATCGAAATCGTTATGTATTAATTTGTTTTCTTCCAGAATACTAAAGACGAAATCGTTAAGATTTGTATTCTTAAAATCAAGATTTATTGAGCGTATTACAGCAAAACTACTGTCTGTTTTAACTTTCGAAATATAAAGATAGGCGGCTCCTTCTCCTTTCGGCTTACACGATAATCCTTCTGAAATAGTATCTACAAGACTTGTTTTTTCGTCGGCACCTCCCACCATAATATTCTGAAAGCTCCCTTCTTCAAATCCAAGGGCAGCATCAATCAATGCATTTTCGAAACTGTTCTGTTCATGGACAAATGTGAAATTTTGGCCTTTAATTCCAAGCAGGAGCGCCAAATTACCGGCCAACGAATTGTGGGTAGAATTTATGAAAGCCGAGGGATTGGAAAATTGTTCTTTATTCTCCAAAAATGTTTGTAAGAATTTTTCGGTGTCAGAAAGGCAGCCATAACCTGTGGCTGAATTAATTGCTTCCGGAGCTTCTGTATTGGTGTTTTTAATAGCAGAAAGAGCAGCATAACTGTTCATCTTCATTATACGACTCATTCTTCGCAGCTTCGGTGCGGCTATCAGTTCACGATAATCAGGTTCGAACACCTCTGCGCACGATTCTTCAAAATCTTTCAGTTTCGAGATATTTCCTGTACCATTTATGTATAGCCTTGTTTCCATATTATCAATAACAGTTGAATGGTCTAATTCATCCGGCTAAAAACGAGTGTTGTATTATTTCCGCCAAAACCAAAAGAATTGGAAATTACATTTCGTGTTGTGTATTCTTTAAAATGGGTAAGCGGAGTAAGTCTCATGCCTTCTATTTTTGTTTTGAAATTAAGATTGGAAGGGATCATTTCTTTTTGAATAGCTACAACAGAGATAACGGCCTCAAGTGCCCCGGAGGCAGCTAAAGTGTGGCCTGTAAATGCTTTAGTTGAGCTAAAAAATATATCTGTATTATCAAATAAACGGTTTATAGCAGTTGATTCAGAGGCATCATTGTTTTCGGTTCCGGTTCCGTGAGCGTTAATGTAATCAATGTGTGCGGTAGTGATTTTTGCCATTTGCAATGCCTTTGTCATGGCTTGAAACGCTCCTTCGCCATTTGGCGATGAGGCTGTTTGATGATAGGCCTCGTTTACGTTGGAATATCCTGCTAATTTCGCAAGGACCTTAATATTTCGTTTTTGTGCTACTTTGCTATTCTCCAACACTATATAGGCAGCTGCTTCACCCAGATTGAGCCCTTTTCGTTCGGCATCAAAGGGTTTGCAATGCGCTTCGTCCAAAATCATAAGGCTTTTGAACCCGTTTAACGTAAATTTTGATAAAGCATCTGAACCTCCGGCAATTACCCTGTCGACTAAACCGGCTTTTATTAATCTTGCTCCAACAATTATTGCATTCGAAGAAGAAGAACAAGCAGTACTCAGCGTTAGTACATTGTTGTTCAATCCAAAAACTGCCGCAACTTCTGATGAATGATTACCGCAAGGATGAATTTGTGCGATTTCCAGATTTTGGGCATTCTTAAAGTCGAAATAACAATTTTCGGTTGTATCCATTCCTCCCACGGTAGTTGAAGAAACGAAGCTTGTACTCTCTATTAATTTCTCGTCTAACTTTGCACATTTTACGGCTTCTGATACTGCAAGAGAGGAAAGTAATGTTGTTCGGGAATGTTTCCCTTTTACCGGGCTCATTCGTTGTAATTCGTCGTTCGTTAATTTTATTTCACCAACCGGATAAATGTTTGCCAGGTTACTTTTCAGAACAGACATAGCTGTAATGCCATGTCTGCTGTTTTTTAGGGAGTCGTATATCTGGTCAACAGTATTCCCGATAGCAGAAATTGCACCTATCCCGGTAATTACAACTTCATTCATCCTTCATTATTTATCTTTTTCCGATTCTATAAACGCTGCTATGGAATCAATGCTGTAAAAAATTTCTTTGCCTTTGGTGGCATCATCTATTTTTATACCATATTCGCGCTCAAGCAAAACAATCAACTCCAAAGCATCAATTGAATCAAGTCCTAATCCATCGCCGAAAAGAGGGTCAGATGTGCTTATTTCGTTCTCTTCAACTTCCTCAAGATTCAGTGCCTCAATTATTTGTTTTTTTAATTTTTCTTTTAAGTTTTCCATAATAAGCTTCTTATTGTAAATTACTCATCGTTCAATAAAACTCAATACTATTCTTTTGCCGCAAGATAAAACTCTGCCTGATAAATCCCGTTATTCGCGTTAAACCATCCGCCAATGCATGCTTCCAGCTTATTCTGACGAAATAAGGAGTTAATGTACAACTCGTTAAATTCTGCGTTATATTTTTCAAATATAAATAATGCATTTTCGCCTTTGAAGTTATTGCGTATTGAAATTTCTCCCATTACAATATTCGGAAGAGTATAAACAAACAGCGCCGGACTTGGATAATAATTTTCTTTATCCGCTATCGATTTTAGGTGTTTGCGGTCGACATCAACTGATGAATCGGAATTTTGGAGAACAATGCCAATTTTATTTTTCTCAGTTTTGTCAATTAAATTTTTTGCCTCTTCTGTTCCTAATAACAATTCACTTGCTATAAATCCGAGCTTACTCAAATCATCCATTTTGAAGAACTTGGGATATTTTATCCGTAAGCTTTTGTAGGCCGAATTTAAAAATTGGTCACTCCCGGAATCGGTGAGTACTTCTTTCCCCTGTACCCGGATTCCTGAATTTGATAATGATATTTGTACTACAATATTCAGACTCATAGGGCAGCATTTTTAAGGATGATAGCAGCATTTGCTCCCCCGAATCCCGCAGCGGTTTTCAATGCAAAATTTATTTCCTGTTTCTGGTTTTCATCCAGAATATTAAGGTTTCTGCTTACTCCGTTTTCGTCGAATCCCAGGGATCTTATCATATAATTGTTCTCCATCGATTTTAGTGTGGCGATGGTTTCAATAACCCCGGCAGCTCCTAAAGTATGTCCCCAGTACCCTTTAAAACTATTTGTAGATACTTCTTCAAGCTTATTTCGATGGAGTGCCAAAGCCTCCATTTCGTCGTTGTAAAGCGTGGCGGTTCCGTGAGCTGATACAAAATTGATATGTTTAGGTGTAATCCCGGAATTTTTAATGGCTGACTCTATTGCAAGATATAGTCCTTCTCCGGTTCGTGAAGGTCCCGAAATATGATTGGCATCGTTTGAGCTGGCACCTCCCAAAATCTCAAACTCCGACTTATGCAACGAACTTAAAACGATACTTCCCGCAGCTTCTCCCAGGGTCAGACCATCTCTGTTTTTATCAAATGGCCGGCATGGATTAGAGCTGAGCGAATGAAAAGACATAAAACCTGCAATAATAAATTCGCTTATTACATCGGCACCAATAACAACTGCATTTTTATAAACTCCCTCTCTGAGTAGAAGTGCTGCAGTATTAATCGTTAGAACCCCCGATATACAGGCATTGGAAACAACTACGGGTGTGTTGGGATTATTAAAATAACTGGAAATTTTACGAGCCGAATGCCACAATCTGAAATCCTGGTTTTGATGCTCTGCTCCAAGAAACTCTATATTCCCTTTTGTGCTTGAAATGATGAAAATCGTTTTGTCGGAAGAAACGTCAATATTGCTTTGCGAGATGGAATCTTTGGCGGACCACAGCATTGTTTTTTCAAAAAATGAAAAATCATCCGGGATTTTTTCATGCCTGGTACGATTCTCAAATTTGTCTTTGTCGATTTTGGAAAGCGGGATTTCACCATAAATATCTCCAGTATTATGATACCGGATACCACTGGTATTTGAAACGAGCATTGAAAAATTCTCCTGCGAATTCAATCCTAAGGAGCTCGTTATATTATTTCCGTGTACATATACTTTCGACATCTTTATTTCATAAGGATAAAAGGCTGCTATAATTTTAAAGCGTTACGATTGGAAGGAAACAAGATATTCATTTGATCCCGTTTGTTGTGTCATTATTATACTTTCTGTAATTTTTTGAATATCAAAGTAGAATTGGTCCCTCCAAATCCGAAAGAGTTGCTTAAAACAGTATTTATCTCCTTTTCCTGTGTTTTGTTGATAATATTCAGTTTTGCCGAATATTCATCCGGGTTTTCAAAGTTAATATTAGGTGCAATAAATGAATTTTGAGCCATTAACATCGAGTAAATAATTTCACTGGCTCCGCCCATCCACATTTCATGGCCTGTCATCGATTTGGTTGAACTAACGGGCGTGTTTGTTGCTTCGAAGAAGTGTGCCAAAGCCTGGGCTTCGTTCAAATCGCCAACCGGTGTTGCAGTAGCATGGGCATTTACATAATCTATTTCTTTTGATTGAAGCCCTGCATCCATTAATGCTCTTTCTATTGAACGTTTTGGCCCATCAACATTTGGTACAGAAATATGGTCACCATTCGAAGAAAAACCATAACCGATAAGTTCTCCTAAAATCGGAGCTCCTCTTTTAACAGCATTTTCATAGTCTTCAAGAATTACGCTTGCAGCCCCACCTGAAGGGACAATCCCATCCCGGTCTTTATCAAATGGGCGGCACGCTTTGGCTGGCTCATCAATCCGTGTTGAGAAAGCTCTGATTCCATCAAAACTTCCCATGGAATAGGCGTTTACTTCCTGGGCCCCACCACAAATTACCGCGTTCTGGAGTCCCTGTTTTATAAGTAAATACCCCATGCCAATAGCATGAGACCCGCTTGCACAGGCACCACTAATTGTAAAATTTATCCCCCGAAGTTTAAGAATCACCGATAAATTCATTGTTACCGTTGAGTTCATCGATTGAAAAATAGACCCGGAACCAACCAACATCGTATCCCTTTTTTCTCTTATCTTATCTACAGCTTCTATCACCGGAACTGCAGAACTGTCGTTACCGAAAAGAATTCCAACCTCGTTATTATCTAAAAACTGCTCATCCATTTGGGCATTTTTCAAGGCTTCTATTGTTGACATGTACGCATATTCACCTTGTTCCGGTAATCCAACCCTTTGGCGGCGCGACAATATGCCTTTTAAATCCGGTCGTTCAAGAATTCCTGTCAGCGGAGAAATAAATCCTAAATCAATACGGTCTTTATCGATACCAATTCCTGATTTTCCCTGTTTCAGCGATTCATTTACTTGTTCCAGGTTTTTACCTAAAACTGAATAAATCCCCATTCCTGTGATTACAACTCTTCTATTCATAGTAAAAACAATACTTTATTAACTGTATAACCCTCCGTTGATGTTAATCACCTCTCCTGTAATATATGATGAATTTTCTGAAGCTAAAAAACCGACTAACTCTGCCACTTCCTCAGGGGTGCCAAAACGATTGGCAGGAATCATTTTCTTCAGTTCCGATTCCGGCAGTCCAACAGTCATATCACTTTTGATAAAACCGGGAGCTACGGCATTTACAGTTATTTTCTTTTTCGCCAGTTCCTGTGCCAATGCTTTTGTTGCTGCAATTATTCCTCCTTTTGATGCCGAATAATTGGTTTGCCCGGGTGTGCCTTTTAATCCCGATAAAGAAACAATATTTATAATCCGGCCATATTTTGAAAGCACCATTTCTTTCAGAAGTTGGGAAGTAACGTGAAAGAACCCATTAAGATTTGTATTTATAACATTTTCCCAATTTTCATTATCCATAAATACCATCAGGCTATCATTGGTTATACCAGCATTGTTCACTAAAATCTGTATTGTTTTTTCTGCATTGGCTTTTTTCCAGGCATCGAGCACTTTGTTTACTTCATCAGCATTTGCCACATTAAATCTTAATGCTTCGGCAGAACCTCCTGAATTTAAAATACTTTCAACTACTTCCTGTGCTTTGTCTTTATTGCTGTTATAATTCACAATTACATGAAATCCCATGGCCGCTAATTTTAGCGCCACGGCCTTTCCAATTCCTCTCGAAGCTCCGGTTATAAGTGCATTAATCATTCTGTATTAGTTAAGTAAATCAGGTGAATTGTTTTCAATAAAATCTTTAACTGCATTGATCTCTTTATAAATAATTCGGTCTTCAATAATAACGGGTACCAATTCCCTGATCTGATGAAATGTTTTCCTGCCCATTTCTGATAATTTATCTTCATACTTCAGGTAATCGATTGCCTGTACCAAAGTTAACAGATGGATGGCCAACACTTGTGTTGTATTCCCGATAACTTTTTTTGCTAAAAACGCCGAATTGGCTCCCATGCTTACAATGTCTTGATTATCGTTGTTGTTAGGGATGCTGTGAATATACATCGGATTCGATAGCGTTTGATTTTCGGCAACAGTAGAGGTTGCAGTAAATTGCGCACCCTGCATTCCTAAGTTTAATCCCAGTATTCCAAAATTAACAAACGGCGGTAAAATTCCGTTTAATTTATCGTTCAATAAAAAATTCAGTTGCCTTTCCAGCAGCATCGATAACTTGGTTATTGTTATTTTTAGCTTATCCATTTCAAGCGAAATGTAATCGCCGTGGAAATTTCCTCCATGAAATATTTGACGTGATTCAAAATCAACAATTGGATTGTCGCTTACTGAATTAAGTTCATTCTCAACTACAGTCTCCGCATTTTTAATCGTATCCCAAATTGGTCCTAAAATTTGAGGCAGGCACCGTAAAGAATAGTATTCCTGAAATTTTTTGCTGAATTTTTCAGATTTGGGAGCATTTACATCATAAAATTCACGCTGTTGAATAAGACAACTCGTTTTAGTAATCTCCCTCAATACCGAAGCGACCAATTGTTGGCCTTCGTGCTTTTTTACGCGGTTTAGTTCTGGCGAAAAATGGTCGTCAAACGATTGTACCAACTCATTTAGCATTGCCGAGGCTAACAAGGACCAGTTAAATAATCTTTTAGATTCCAGCAAATTTATTATCCCTACTCCCGTCATCACTGAAGTGCCATTCATTAAAGCCAATCCTTCACGAATGTGCATTTTTATTGGATTAATATTTTTAAGCGTAAAGACTTCGGATGTAGGTCTTAATTGCCCCTTATAATAGACCTCCCCCTCACCAATTAAAACAAGTGCAAGGTGTGCTAACTGAACCAAATCTCCACTTGCACCTACGCCTCCATGTTCTGTCATGTACGGCGTAATATCTTCACTTATAAGGCTTTCTAAAATATCTAATAAATCAGGATGTATCCCAGAATAACCAAGACTAAGGTTCTTCAAACGCGTTATCATTATTGCTTTAACGCATTCCGGCGATAACATTTCACCAGCGCCTGAAGCATGACTTCTGATAAGATTGTACTGCAAATTGACTCTGTCATCAGCAGATAAATGATATTGAGCCATTGGTCCCAAACCTGTATTTACACCGTAAATTACATTAGTCTTTACAAATTCCTTAAGTATTTCGAATGAAGAAAGAACTTTTTCCCGGCTAAATTCTCCTACTTTTACTTGCTTCTTTAACTTTAGTATTTTATCTACATCATCAACAGTTAGTTTCCTGTCTATTTCTACAAAATTATTTTCGTGTACAATATTTTCACTATTCATTTTTCTGATTTGAGCGTACCTGTAGTTCGCTTTTTGATAAGCGTCAGATAAGTGCAAATATACTAATCCCATAAGTTCTATCAAGGGTTTGAAATACTATTTTTATCACTTATATTTACCGCAAAATTCACTAAATGAATAGAGAAAAAATTATCGAAAAGGTTAATGAGTTTTTATCGGAAGAGTTCGAAATTGATGCTGATAAACTGGTGTCCGATGCACACTTAAAAGATGACTTGGCCATTGAAAGTTTAGATTTCGTGGATATTGTTATTGTTGTTGAAAAGGAATTTGGTATTAAAGTAAATAATGAGGATTTACTAAACATTCAATTGCTCTCTGATTTATACGCGTACATTGAAGCACAAATGGGAAAGGTGCCAAATGACGGAGTGGAAAGGTAAATCTAAAGGTACTCCTTTGGGATACAAAATATTCATCCTCCTGATCCAAAAAACAGGATTGGGAATTTCATATTTTTTATTACATTTTGTCGCATTCTATTTCTTTCTTTTTTCGAAGAAAGAAAAAGCACACATTCTTCATTACTTTCAGGAAATACACCAGTTTAATTACTGGAAATCACAATTGTACGCTTATCGAAATTTCAACTCTTTTGGGATTTCGTTATTGGATAAAACGGCATTTCTATCTGGGGCCAGTTCCTCACTTTCTTTTGACTTTGAAGGTGAAAAATACCTTCAAAAACTTGCTCAAGAGGGACAGGGAGCGATAATTGTTGGTGCTCATGTTGGGAACTGGGAAATTGCGGGACAATTAATGGACCGTATCAATGTCAGGACCAACATCATAATGAAAAGGAATGAAAGAGCTGAGATTAAAGATGTCCTCGAAAAGTCGGAAGTGCTGAGAAAAATGAACATCATTGATGTTGGCGATGATTTCAACTATTTATTTGAAATAAAAAGTGCCCTCGACAAGAATGAATTTGTTATTTTACTTGGCGACAGGTTTATCGATGGTTCAAAAACTTCGGAATATAATTTTTTGGGACGGAAAGCTAAATTTCCGATTGGCCCCTTTTATCTATCTGTAAAGTTTAAAAAACCAGTTATTTTTACTTTTGCAACTAAAGAATCGAGGAAACATTATCATTTTTATGCATCGGAACCCATATATAATACCTCCCGGGTACCTGCAAATAATATAAATGAGCGAATTGATTTTCTGATTGAAGAATATATAAAAAATCTTGAACGAATTGTATTAAAATATCCAGAACAGTGGTATAATTTTTATAAATTCTGGGAATAATAAGCTATGTTAAATTACGGGAACGACAATAAAAAGGCTGTAAAAGCTAAACTCGATGCACAAAAGATTGCGTTTGCGCCTATGATGTTTCAGGCTGCAAAAACCTTGAGAGATCTTGGCATATTAAATTATCTCCTGAAAAATAAAAAGGGTGCTGACTTGCAAACTGTTGCAAATGCAATTGGCATTTCTGTTTACGGAGCCAAAGTTCTTTTAGAGGCCGGTTTAAGCATGGAATTAGTTTATGTTGAAAATGATATTTACAAATTAACAAAAACCGGTTATTTTATTGAAAGCGATGAGCTGACACGAGTCAATATGGATTTTACACATGATGTGAACTATCGTGGATCTTTCTACCTCTCCGATTCAATAAAAGAGGGAAGGCCAGCAGGATTAGAGGTTTTTGGAAACTGGCAGAGTATTTACGAAGGACTGTCTGAATTGCCTGAGGATGTAAAAAAAAGCTGGTTCGATTTTGATCATTACTATTCTGATGTAGCTTTTACAGAAGTGATGGAAATACTATTCAGAAATGATACAAATAAAATTCTTGATATTGGTGGGAATACCGGTAAGTTTGCAATAAAATGCGCAAATTATAATTCGAACAACCAGATAACAATTATGGATTTACCCGGACAAATCGCCGTGGCCGAAAAGAATATAGCCAAGGCCGGGCTTTCTGACAGGATAAAAACCCTAAAAGCAGATTTGCTTAATCTTTCTGTATCCTTCCCAAAAGCGTACAACATTATTTGGATGAGCCAGTTTCTGGATTGTTTTTCAAAAGATGAGATTTTATCTCTGCTACAACGTGCACACGATGCCCTGGATGAAACGGGGTCATTGTATATTCTGGAAACTTACTGGGATCGTCAAAAATATAAAGCATCAACTTACAGTTTGCATGCTATTTCATTGTATTTTACCAATATGGCAAATGGGAACAGTCAAATGTACCATTCTTCGGATATGACAAAATTAATTGAAAAGGCAAATTTAAAAGTGGTTAACGAGTACGATAATATCGGAGTTAGCCACACCTTATTTGAAATAAAGAAAAAATAAATTGAAAGCATATAAAATAGAAGAACTTATTCCTCAACGGGCACCATTTATTTTAGTCGATAAACTTATCGAATTTGATAAGCAGTGTTTTAAATCAAAATTTTATTTATCGCCCGACCACTATTTTGCCCGGGATAAGGTTTTTGCTGCTGAAGGTTTAATTGAAAACATGGCCCAAACAGCTGCTGCAGGAGTAGGATATGAATACAGGCAGGCTGCAAAGGATATAAAAATAGGCTACATAGGTGCTATTCAAAAGGTAGCGATCAATGAATTGCCTTTACTTTTAACTACAATAACCACTGTTGTAACAAGAACGAATACAGTGATGAACGTTGAAATAGTGAAATGTGAAGTATTTAATAAAAATGGCCGCCTAATTGCTTCCAGTGAAATGAAAGTATTTATAAATCAATAACAAACATATTTTACTGATCGGACACGAATCCCACTAAAATTCAGCAATCTATTTTTAAAAAGCTTCAGCAAAATTAATATAGAATCCACTAACACCTTTTATTCCTTTTCCAAAATCCAATCTCATATTGATATCACTGGCACTATCCACTTTAATGCGAAGCCCCAATCCATAACTTGGGCGAAAGCCATCTAATGAAAGGTTGCTGTATTTATCGGCAACTCTTCCACAACCTACCCATCCTACTATTCCGAATATTTTCCAAACAGGCATCCGATATTCAATCTGTCCGTCCAACAAAACCTTATCGCGCAAAGCTCCTTCATAATAACCACGCATACGCTCCTCTCCACCCAACTTCGACAACTCATAAAACGGCACATCGCCGGAAGAATAGTTTGTGGCCAGTTGCATTGCAATAACATGTTTCTTCCATGGAACAAAGAAATGCCTAAGATCGAATTGAAAGGTATGAAATTCAGTGGTTACATCAGTCACTTTCGGATAATATAGATAGCCAAGTAGTGCATATGTTCCGGTGTGAGCATTGTATTTATTATCTCTGCTATCCCAAGCAGCAGTGAGTCCCAATCCAAGTGTAAATCCACCATCTTTCCCTGTGATATTGTTTTTAATAAGAAAACTGGTGGAATCTTTTTCAACCTTGAAAGTGTTATTAAGATCTACTCCTGTGCCCAGATAAAAATGGGAGGTAATGTTTCGAAGTACAATGTTGAAAAACTTAACCCGATCGATAGTAATTAACTCAGCATCTTCCTTCTTAACATCATTACCAATACCTAATATGTATTCGGGCCTCTTTTTGTAATTAACATAGCCCATTACCATCCACTTATTCTCCGAAAAATTAAGATTAGTCGATATCGAGGCGTTGATATGGCCTTTAGTTGAGAAGGTAAAAACTTCTGATATTTTTGAGTAATCAGATAAGGTATCGTTTTTATCTATCCGAAAGGCATTGAATTTTGTCAGACCGAACACATTCCCGGCTTCCTGGGAATAGGAAATTATTGGTACCGGAATAATTTTAAAAAGCTCTTCAGCCTTTTTATTTATTTCGTCAAATTTTGATACTTTTTTTACTGAATTATCTTCAACAGTATCTTTATCATGAATATTCACTTTATCGAAATGTTGCAAAGTAGGCATATTTCTTAAGGCCATGACATTTATCGGGACAAGAGAAATAAAAACAAGAAATATGAAGTAAAACCTACGATTGAAGCATTTCATAAATAAAATGTTACCGAAGCATGTACCATTCAAATTATTAAATACAGGCTTTCGTTGTCTTTTGGTTTTAATTTAGTTGTTATAAAGTTAATTTTTTATATTCAAAATAGTGAAAATAAAATAATTAGACAATTTGTTTTGTTGTATCACTTACTTCCGGTATGTAGTTGTAAAATCTGTTTCAGATAATTTAAAATCCAAACCTTCCACTAATTTTCAATCCAAACTCTGATGAATAATCTTTATAATAAGAATTCGCACGATAAATGAAATCCAGCCTAAATATTTTGAAAATATTTTCTATTCCCCAATACATCTCAGAATAGGGCTGACCTTTTCGCAGAGGCTGAAATGCACTTGTTGGAAGGCCCGAAGGATTGGTAAAAGATAAGATTCCACCGGGATTGTTGTCTGCATCGTAATGACCATTTCTACTTTCATTAAATCTTCCCACAGCTATGTTTACCCCAGTCAGCAGGCGAATATTTAAAAATTTAATTAAAGGAATCTTACGAGCGATACTGCCATCGAAATGCCACTCGGCACGGGCTAAAAGAAGTTGGTCAGCAACGATAGTACCGTTGTCAACAAGATTGAATGCAGAAGAAGAGCGCCAGGTAGATTCATTCCCCTCAAGTACATTCAATAACGGATAAACTGCTTGTCCAAATGTTTGCTCGTAACTGGTTAGGTAGTTGAAATAACCAAATCCGGAGGTTAAAATCTTCTGTTTTAAAGACAGATTAATCTTATGGTAGCCGAAGTTTCCACCGAACAAATTTTTTATCCCTTTTGTGAATGATAATTCTACTAAAGGAAATGAATTATTGCTGGTTAAAAAACGTCGGTTTCCATCGACAACATAATTGTTCCCGGGATGAAACAGCAAACTCCCCTTAATTTCCGTCGAACGATAATCTGTAGCAATTTCCGTTTTCGCATCATCTGCATAAAAGGCAAACACAAAATCATCGCCTGCAGGTTTATAATCAGATACTGTAAAAGATGCCTTTATTGTAAATCTTTGAAAAACATCTATTTGCTCATAAACTGATTTCAAGTTAACATGATTAACATACAAACCGCCTTTTATGGCAGAAGTAAGAGCAAAAAAAGCATCCAACTGCTCAAACGGATTTTGTGTGCCGATATTCACCAGGTCGCTTCCATACCTGAAGCCAACAAGTCCCCATCGGTTTTTATCAAAAAAGAACTGAGTATTAATAGAGCCTTTTAGCTTGTCATCTTTAATTCCATAAGCCATATAGCCGTCGATGTTAAACCTGGGGCTTAGATTTGCAGTGGTATTTCCCCCCAACCGAAACCGGTTTCCTTCAATAGGATTGTGCGAGTATCCCAGTATCCATGGGCCAATATCAAAATTACTGGTTTTATAATAACCGGTAATCGACATTTCTATTAATTTAGAAAAGGCCTTTATCTTCGTATTGTTCGAAAGGTCGTTAAGGTTGGTTAAAGCCAGGTTATCGAAATCGGAAAAGTATTTTTGTCTTTTTTCCTCCAAACTAAATTTATTTGTTTTGAGCCGATCAGAGGTTAATTTTTCGGTATAGAAGGAGGTTGGTTTGGGTTCCGATAGGATATATTTATCTTTTACACTCAACACATTAACTAAAAGGTTAAGTGCCGTAATCCCGATTCTCAATTCAGTTGGTACACTTATGTTATTGATTTGTTCAAAATCCTGATATATATGAATGTTTTCAATAAAATTTATATCGGTTTTAATGGAAGTATGCGCACTAATTCTTTTGGGAATAAAAGTAGATTCGCTTATCCAGAGTGTGCCTGAAAAACACAGGTTCTCTTTTTGTTTTGGGAAAAAATGAATTTCTAGACACCGTTCACCTGCAACAAGAACAGTGTCGGATAAGGCATATTTATAAAACATTTTGCCTGAATTTGCCAGCGGACTAATGAATGTTCTATTAAATAATTGAACCTGATTGTTATAAAGATTTATTTGTAGTTGATTATTAATCAACTCATCCAGCATTTCTGTCTGGTTAAAAATTGTTCCCTCGATATTTAACGATAGCATATCGCGCCGTTCCCTTTCTGGGAACTTCAAAGTATATACTTTTGAGAGACTTTCAATCATATATCCCGGAATTCCTGGAACATTATCATCTTCCGAAACCACTGCAAATTGTTCAAATTCCTTTTTGAAGAGGCGTGTATTTAGCGATGAATCTTTTTTATAATTGAACTTTCTGAAAATAACCAAACCCTTTGTATAAAGCTCATATTCCTGACTGGTACAATTTTCAAGGGCATAAATAGGTTTGTTCCTGACTACTTTTTTTATAATTGAATAAGCCGTTTCGTCGGGTGTTATTGTAATCTCTTTGACCTCAACCGAAGTAGGTTTAAGCAAAACAGTAAAAGTAGTGTCGGAATAAATGGCAACTTCCTGGGATTGGTACCCCAGACAGGAAAATCCAACTGTATATTTTGAATTTACCGGAACAGACAATGTAAATTCCCCTGTAATGTCCGACATTGTTCCAAGCAGAGTGCCGACAACTGAGATATTAACATAAGGAATCTCCTCAAAACTCTTAGAATCAAGAACTTTTCCGCTTATTTTCCGGTTTTGTCCTAAACATTTCTGTGACGATGAGATAATCAGAAGGATAAAAAATATCCTTAAAACTTTTTTTGATACTTCTACCATACACACTAAGCTGGGGTACTAAAGTAAAGGAAAAACAACTAATTATATCTCCTCAAATATTTATTAAATAAATTGGCAATATTACGATGGTCCATGAAAATTCAAAGTCGTAAGGAAACAATGATATTTGTGCAAATTTTGTGCAAACAAAAAAAGAGTCGCAAGAATTAAATCTTACAACTCTCTGATTTTTAAGTGAACCTGAAGGGACTCGAACCCCTAACCTCCTGATCCGTAGTCAGGTGCTCTATCCAATTAAGCTACAGGTCCGGATCGTGTTTGCTTTAAAAGCGGTGCAAATATAAAACTTATTTGTAAAAAACCGATAAAATTTACTTCAATTTAGGAATACTTTTCCATTTTGTCCCCGATGGTAACATCGCCCGAAAAATTCACTTGTATTTTCATGTTGGTCAGCATTCGCTCGGTTCCTGCATTTTCACAGGCTTCATGGATGTTTTTCAGCAATCCCGGCAGCTCTTCGTAGGTGCATTCCACCACCGTTTCAAACGGACAGACTTTGTATCTGAATCCCGACTTTTCGATGGCAAGTATCGCCTCATCAACCAAAGTATATTTAATTTTTCCTTCGCCTTCCGGTAAAACCTGAATAGCTACATTTATCTTATTCGTCGTCCAGTTCGTCATTCTTTTCACTTTTTTTCTGGTGGATCAATTGAATGATCTCGCCCCGCGACAACACTTTCACGTTGGTGATGATCAAATCTTCCTGCAAAAATCCACCATATTGGTTACACTCGTTTATTACATTCTGAAAAACCGATTTTACCTCAACATTCAACGGCAACATAATCAAGGTCGAAGAAAAGCCTTCCATAAAATCCATCGATTCAAAAATGCCTTCGTGCTTTTTTAACTCAAAAATAAGCTCATCTTTTAATAACTTCTGCTGCGTATCGCTTAGTAGCTCTTCCTGGTCTTCGCTAAGAAATACTACAAAATACCTCAGTTTTTTCCCTTTTCCACCTAAGCCGGTCGAAATAAACACCTGCTGTTCATCGAGTAACGAACTCTGCATCAGCATCCTGCTTTCCTGAAGCGCCAGTATTCCCCACTGCTTTAACAAACCTTCCGATTCTTTTACAAACTTCTCCAGCATACGATATGCCTTCACATCGTCGTAAACCGCAATAGCCGTTAAAATCTCTTTCTTTCTCTCCTCATCCACCGAATCATCAAAAAGCTCTTCCCTTTTTTCGAAACTGTCTTCGGCATTTTCCTGTCGCGCGGCTTCTTTCGTGTATTCAAAATATTTCATCTGAACCTCAATGTCAATCCGCTCTTCCAAAATGCTGAAGTTGTCAGGTAAATCTTCCAGTGCTTTTTGTATGTTCTGGTAATATTTATCTTCCTCCATACTCCATCTATCTTTGAACAAAAATAACCACTTGTCCTTACTATGTAAAGAAGATTTCAATTTTATTTTTAATGACTGAAAATTGAATATATTTGTGGGCTTATTTTTATTTAAATTAAATCAAAAAGAAAGAGACGAAGGGAAGAAGTGAAATTAAGCGAGGTCACACATAACGAGCCTGTTATAATTACCAAAATATTAGGACACGGATCATTCCGCAAAAGAATTTCAGAAATGGGATTCATCCGTGGGAAAGAAGTCAGAGTAATCAAGAAGTCTCCTTTTAATGGTCCCACCGAATTTAAAATATTAAATTACAACGTTTCACTGCGCAAGTCGGAATGTGAAATGATTGAGGTGGTGCAGTTAAACGAGTACAAAATTTATTCTAATAATTTCGAAGGCACCATCGACCGAAACATTGATCTAACCGATCATTCGGAGCGTACCCGCACCATAAATATCGCTCTTGTCGGAAATCCGAACTGTGGAAAGACCACCATATTTAATGCCATTTCAGGCGCGAAAGAACGAGTGGGAAACTACAGCGGAGTTACAGTTGACATTCACAAAGCCACATTTAAGGCAAAAGGATATAAATTCAATTTCTACGATTTACCGGGAACATACAGTCTTACGGCTTATTCTACCGAAGAAATTTATGTCCGGAAATTCATATACGAACAAACGCCGGACATTATAATTAATGTACTTGATTCGACAAATCTCGAACGCAGTTTATTTCTTACCACCCAGCTAATCGACATGGATGTGCGCACCATAATCGCACTGAACATGTTCGACGAAATGCAAAAGAAAAAGCTGGAACTCGACCAGGGAGAGCTGGCCAAACTTGTTGGGATTCCGGTGGTACCAACCGTCAGTTCAAAAGGCAAAGGCATTGATGCTGTAATAGATAAAGCCATTGAAGTTTTTGAGGGAAAAGACATATTTGCCAGGCATATTCACATTAACTATGGCAAAGATCTGGAAGAATCGATTAAAATTATTAGGCAGAAAGTTAAGGAGTTCAAGCCGATTACGGATAAAATCTCCTCGCGCTTTATTGCGATAAAACTACTGGAGAAAGATAAGCAGATTTTTGAGTTGCTATCGAATTATGCCAATTTCGATGAGATACGGAAGATCACAGACAAGGAAATCAAGAAAATTGAGTTGCTTCAGAATGAAGATAGTGAAACGGTTGTTACCGATGCGAAATACAGTTTTATTTCAGGAGCGTTAAAGGAAACTTACGCGAATCCGGAGGAAGGGAAAAAGACACGGTCGGAGAAGATTGACAGCGTGCTGACGCATAAATACTTTGGTTTTCCAATATTCACAGCCCTGCTGTTTCTGATGTTTTGGACCACTTTTAAAGTGGGTGCTTACCCCATGGACTGGATAGATGCCGGGGTAGCCGCCCTTGGTGATCTGGTGCACAGGATAATTCCCGACGGCATGTTAAACGATTTGCTGGTCGACGGAATTATCAGCGGTACAGGAAGTGTCCTGGTATTTTTGCCCAACATTCTCATTCTCTTTTTCTTTATTTCACTCCTCGAAGGATCGGGATACATGGCACGTGCAGCTTTTATTATGGACACGATCATGCACCGTTTCGGACTTCATGGCCGATCGTTTATTCCCATGATCATGGGATTTGGTTGTAATGTCCCGGCCATATTAGCTACACGATCGATGCGCAACCGGGGTGACCGGATATTGACGATGCTCATTATTCCCTTTATGTCGTGCAGTGCACGCTTGCCTGTGTACATACTTATCATTTCTGCTTTCTTTATGAAATACCAGGCGCTAATACTGATTGGAATCTATGCCGTTGGGATTATCTTCGCGTTCCTCACTGCGCAAATACTGAATAAAACCGTGTTTAAAAACAAAGAGACACCTTTTGTGATGGAACTGCCCACTTACCGCTTACCCACATTGCGAAATGTGCTCTATCACATGTGGGATAAAACGCAGCATTACCTGAAAAAAATCGGGACGATCATTCTTTTGGGTGTGATCATTATCTGGGCACTTGAATATTTTCCGCGGGAAACAAAACAATCGAAGCATTTCAGCGAACAAATTGCAAGCGTTGAAAACAACGAACAACTGAGTGAGAAGGCAAAAACCGAACAAGTTTCGGAAATAGAACATGCCCGTGAATCCGACCGCCTGATCAACTCCTACCTGGGAAGAACAGGACGTATTATTGAACCGGTGATGCGCCCCTTGGGATTTGACTGGAAAATGAGTATTGCGCTGCTTGCCGGCTTACCTGCAAAAGAAATTGTTGTGAGTACCATGGGTGTACTCTACCAAACCAACAACGATGAAAATACGGTTAGTTTGCAGAAAAAACTCAAAGACGAGGTATTTGTGTCGGGTGAAAAAATAGGAGAAAAAATATTTACGACACCAACAGCCCTAGCTTTCCTTGTTTTTATACTGATTTATTTCCCCTGTATTGGCGTGGTTGCCACCATAAAAAATGAGTCCGGTTCGTGGAAATGGGCAGTTTTTTCCGTACTTTACACTACAGGCTTAGCATGGTTAGCAGCCTTTGTTGTTCATAACGTAGGAAATCTTTTTATATAATGTTGCAGGAAATAATCACATACATGATCATTGGTGCGGCAGTAGCCGTTACATTAATGAAATTTGCGAAACGATTTGGACGAAAGAAAATAGCCAAAAAATCCGAATCGGGAGAACAAAAGATCAATCATGTTCATAACTGCGGCGAATGTTCTGCCGAATGCCAACTCCGTGATTTACCGCGTGTTGTTATCGAACAAAACAGTGAGGAGTGTATTCAGATCGAAAAGAAATCAAAGTTGCTTCAATCCTGAAATAATCGCTTCAGGATCCTTGGATTTAAAAACAAAACTTCCTGCTACCAGCACATTTGCTCCGGCTTCAAAAAGTTTTTTCCCGGTTTCGTAATTAACACCGCCATCCACTTCAATCAGACAATCGGAACCAATATCGTCGATCATTTTTCGTAGTTGCCGTACTTTTTTATAGGTGTTATGAATGAATTCCTGCCCGCCAAATCCTGGATTTACCGACATCAGCAAAACCATGTCGAGTTCATGAATAATATCCTGCAATAATTCAACAGGAGTATGCGGATTCAGACAAACACTCGCCCTTGTGCCAAACGATTTAATGTGCTGAATTGTCCGGTGCAGATGTTTGCAGGCTTCATAATGCACGGTAATTATCGAGGCTCCGGCTTTTACAAAGGGCTCAATAAGGTGATCTGGATCAACGATCATAAGATGAACATCGAGCGGTTTTAGTGCTATTTTATTTACCTGCTGAAGTACAGGAATACCAAATGAAATATTTGGAACGAAGACACCATCCATTACATCGAAATGAATATAATCTGCTTCACTTCGGTTAATCAGTTCAATGTCGTTGCCAAGGTTGTTAAAATCAGCCGATAGAATGGAGGGTGCCACCAATCGCTTCATTCGCTTTTATTTATTTTCCGAGGTACGATTTTAGTAATCGGTTACGGTATTGGTTTTTCAATTTCTTAATTGCTTTTTCTTTGATCTGACGCACCCGTTCCCTGGTGAGGCCAAACTCATCGCCAATTTCTTCCAGGGTATGCTGTTGATAACCTTTCAAGCCAAAATAATAACGTAGGATTTCAGCTTCGCGGTCGCCAAGTGTAGCTAACGATCGCTCAATTTCCTGACGTAAAGAGTTATCCATCAGCTCCTCATCGGGTTTCAGAGAATCTTCGTTCATCATCACATCGTACATATTATTGGCCTCCTCTTCACGAAGGGGAGCATCCATCGAAACGTGTACATTGGATGAATTCATGGAATCTTCTACCAGGTCAGGCCGCAATTCCATGATCTCGGCAATTTCTTCGACAGTTGGTTCGCGCTGAAATTCCTGCTCGAGCTTATTAAATGCCTTGTTGATTTTGTTGATTGATCCGATCTTGTTTAAAGGCAGTCGTACAATTCTTGCCTGCTCGGCCAGCGCCTGTAAAATCGACTGGCGGATCCACCATACTGCATAGGATATAAATTTAAAGCCGCGTGTTTCATCAAAGCGTTCAGCAGCTTTTATCAGCCCCAGGTTGCCTTCGTTGATCAGGTCAGGTAGACTCAGACCTTGATTTTGGTATTGTTTGGAAACCGAAACTACAAATCTTAAATTCGCTTTGATCAGCGTTTCAAGTGCTTCGCGGTCTCCTTTCTTAATGCGTTTGGCCAGTTCTACTTCCTTCTCAGCCGACAACAACTCTACCTTCCCGATCTCATGCAGGTACTTATCCAGCGAGAGGGTATCGCGGTTAGTTACCTGCTTGGTAATTTTTAGTTGTCTCATATTTTGATCTTGTTAACATTTAGTTTGAGCTCATCTTTGATAAACTCTGATTATACAAAAGTAATATACTATTTCAATTTTGATACAGATTGTACCTTTGTTAATCCTAATTTAAAAACCATAGGGGTGCTTATTTGTTCATTTTCAAAAAAATACATGTTATTTCAACAAATATTTTCTAAACGACTCGTAAGCAGAATCCATTTCAATCGATTGTTTTTCTCCGGTCATAAAAGCTGCCAGCTTTTTGGGTAGCCTTACTCTTCCTTTTCCAATTACATCTTCCACTGTTTCAGTGAATTTGGCCGGATGAGCCGTTTCGAGAAAAACTCCGATCTGCCCATCTTTAAGAAACTCAGTTAAAGACTGAAAACCACAGGCGCCATGAGGATCACACAGGTAATTTGTTTGCTGATAAACCTCATAAATGACTTTTCGAATCTCTTCGTCGAAATATCTGAAGCCTTTAATTTTTTCTGAAATTAGCTGGTGCGAGTGGTCATACAAATCCAAAATCCGGGCAAAATTACTGGGTGCCCCAACATCCATGGCATTGGCAATGGTTTCAACCGATGGTCTAGGATTGTATTTTCCGGTTTGGAGGTATTCAAAAACCACATCGTTGGCATTATTGGCGGCAATAAACTGTTTTATCGGAAGTCCCATTTCAGCAGCGATCAATCCGGCGGTCAGATTCCCAAAGTTTCCGCTGGGCACCGAAACCACGAGCTCTTTACCGTTGATAACACCGGCTTCTTTTAGCCTTGCGTAAGCATTAAAATAATAGAATGCCTGGGGTAAAAAGCGTGCAACATTGATTGAGTTGGCTGAAGTAAGTATTACTTTTTCGTTAAGTTCCTTATCGAGAAATGCCATTTTTACCAGATGCTGACAATCGTCGAAAGTACCTTCAATCTCGAGAGCAGTTATGTTTTGTCCGAGCGTAGTAAACTGTACCTCCTGAATTTTACTCACCTTCCCTTTAGGGTAAAGCACATGTACATGAATCCCTTCAACGCCCAAAAATCCATTTGCAACTGCACTTCCGGTATCACCCGATGTGGCTACCAGAACATTGACCTGCTGATCTTTTTCTTCCAGAAAATAATTGAGCAGCCTAGCCATAAAACGTGCACCAACATCTTTAAATGCCAGCGTTGGCCCATGAAACAGTTCAAGTGAATAAATAGAATCCGTAACCTTTACCACCGGGCAATCGAATTGAAGGGTGTCGTAAACTATCTCTTTTAGATGTTCGTGGTCGACATCTTCGCCAAAAAAACGCAGTGCCACTTCGTAAGCAATTTCCTGAAATGAAAGCTGATCGATCTTCTCAAAAAATTCGGGATCAAACTTTTCAATCCGTTCAGGCATGAACAAACCATTGTCGGCAGCCAATCCTTTTACGACAGCTTCCTGCAAGGTTACTTCAGGTGTATTTTTATTAGTACTGTAATACTTCATATTCGTTTTCAAAAGTATCCATTAAACAGAAAAGGTGAGATTTCTCCGTCTAAAACACATGACATATATCATAAATTTAATCTATCGGGTGAGGTTCCGGTTTTATCTTTTACCCAAAAATTCACGGATAAACTCGTCGCCTTTCAGCAAACCAAGTACTCCTTTTCGCGGGTCAAATTCGTCGTAAACCTGCACACCGTCGGCCTCATTTCCGGGCTTGTAAATCGAAAAAGGAACAGGCTCGCGGGTATGTGTCTTTAATGCACAGGGCGTCGGATGATCGGGTAAAATAGCCAGAGCGATATCCTCCTCCATTTTGGATGTTTCTTCCAAAATGTATTTCACCACCCGCCGGTCGAGGTATTCAATGGTACTTGTCTTCAACTCCACATCGCCTTCATGTCCGGCCTCATCACTGGCTTCGATATGCAGGTAAACAAAATCGTGATCTTTTAAAGCCTCGATTGCGGCTTTTGCTTTCCCTTCGTAATTGGTATCGTACAATCCGGTAGCACCATCCACCTTTATCACATCCATTCCGGCAAAAACACCTATTCCCTGAATCAGATCGACAGCTGAGATAACTGCTGATTTTTCAATGCCAAACATTTCTTTTAATGTTGGCATGGCCGGCTTATAACCCGGCGACCAAGGCCAAATGCTGTTTGCCGGTTCCTTTCCTTCCTCTTTTCGTTTCAGATTAATTGGGTGTGCAGCCAATAATTCCTGCGATTTCATAATTAAATCGGTAATCAAATTGCAAGTGGCTTTTGCTTCTTCAGTGCGCGTTTTCGGTAAAACGTCGCGGAAAGGAGTACCGGGGACATCGTGTGGAGGCGTACAATCGAAATATTTTATTCCACCTTTTATAACCAGCAAGTGCCGGTACGAAACTCCGGGGTAGAATTTTATGGTATCGCTGCCCAGTTTTTCATCGAGGTAGCGTATAAGTTCTCCGGCTTCCTCTGAAGAAATATGACCACCGGAATGATTTTTTAATTTCTCGTTTTCAATGGTGAGCAAGTTACAGCGCATTCCAAGATCGCCCGGTTCGAGCGTAACTCCCATACTGGCAGCTTCGATTACTCCCCTACCTTCAAATACTTGTTCCACGTCGTAGCCCAAAACGGCCATGTTTGCAATTTCACTTCCCGGATGCATCGACTCCGGAACCGTCTTTAGCATTCCCGACTGCCCGTGCTTTGCAAGCCAGTCGATGTGTGGCTTAATGGCCATTTGCAGTGGTGTTTTATTGCCGTATTTTGCCAGTGGCTCATCCGACATACCATCACCTAATATTATTATATACTTCATCGTTGTTGCTGTTTTAATCGCCCTAAAAGACTCTGGTAATTAGATATTGGACACTTTGATTAGATCGGCAAAAACACCTGCCGCAGTAACCGAGGCACCAGCGCCATAACCTTTTATCAACATCGGGAATTCGTCGTAACGTTCGGTGGTGTACATCACCAAATTGTTGCTTCCTTCCAGGTCATAGAACGGGTGCGTTGCATCCACTTCTTCCAGACCAGCCGAAGCTTTACCGTTTTCGAAACGCGCTACAAAACGCCATTTTTTATTTTCAGCATCCAGTACTTTTCGTCGTTGTTCAAATTCCGTATCAAGCGATTTGATCCCCGACCAGAATTCATCGAGTGTGCCATCGAACAATGAATCGGGCACAAAACGCTCGATTAAAATCTCATCCATTTCAAGCACGTAACCTGACTCGCGCGCCAGGATCAGTATTTTTCGGGCCACATCAACACCACTTAAATCAATTCTTGGATCGGGTTCTGAATACCCTTCTTCCTTTGCCATTTTAATGGTCTTACTGAATGGCACATCTTCTGAAATGGTATTGAATATATAATTTAAAGTACCCGAAAGAACCGCCTCAATCTTTAAGATTTTATCGCCTGAATTCACTAAATCGTTAAGCGTATTAATGATAGGTAATCCGGCGCCAACGTTGGTTTCGAATAAGAATTTCACACCTTTCTGCTTGGCAATTTTCTTCAGTTCGGCGTAGTTTGAATACTCCGACGATGCCGCTACTTTATTGGCTGTCACCACTGAAATATTGGAACCAAGAATCCTTTTGTAAAGTGCTGCAACGTCTTCCGAGGCCGTACAATCAACAAAAACGGAGTTATAAATATTCATCGCTTCCATTTCGTCAACAAAAGCGTGTAAACCCGAAACATGGTCTGAATTTTCAAGCAACTCCCTAAATTTTTCAATTTCAATTCCATCGCGGTGAAAAACCATTTTCTTCGAATTGGCCACGCCGGTAAGTTTTACTCTCAGGTGTTTTTCTTTCAGCAAACGATTCTGCTGCTGCTGCAATTGCTGCAATAAATTGCCACCGACCGTTCCAATTCCCATCAGAAAAACATTGATCTCCAAAAACTCCGACAGGAAGAAGGATTCGTGAACTACATTCAGTGTTTTACGCAGCTCCTCGTTTTTCACCACCCACGAAATATTCAACTCCGAAGCACCCTGCGCAATGGCGATTATATTTACACCGCTTTTACCAATGGTAGAAAAAAGTTTTCCGGCAATACCCGTAGTGTGCTTCATGTTCTCACCAACAATTGCAACCACTGAGACTCCGCTTTCCAGCTCAATTTTATTGACCTGTCCGCTGTTAATTTCCTTTTCAAACTCTTCCCTGATCGCCGCTTCTGCCACTTCAATCGCTTTCTCCTCGATTGCAATACTTATTGAATTTTCGGAAGATGCCTGCGAGATAAGAATAACATTGACGTTAACACTGGCCAGCGCCGTAAACAATCGCATCGAGATACCGGTTACTCCTACCATACCAATTCCCTGAATCGTTAACAAGGTGATGCCCGAAATGGATGAAATACCTTTGATTGGTCGGTCGAGTCCGTTTTTAACGCCTTTAATGATCTTTGTTCCGGCGTTTTCAGGCTCGAATGTATTTTTAATCTGAATTGGAATTCCCTTTTGATAAACCGGCAGAATGGTAGGGGGATAAATTACTTTTGCACCGAAATGCGAAAGCTCCATTGCTTCAGAATAAGTTAGTTCAGGAATGGTATACGCTTTTCGGATCACACGTGGATCAGCGGTCATAAACCCATTTACATCGGTCCAGATTTCCAGGATCTCGGCATCGAGGGCAGCAGCAATAATTGCGGCAGTAAAGTCAGATCCTCCACGGCCAAGTGTAGTAAATTCACCCTTATTGTTTTTTGAAATAAATCCCGGAACAACTGCTTTTCCTCTAAAGCCGGAAAATGCATCACGAATTTTCTGATTGGTAACGTTAAAGTCAACTGAAGCTCTGCCAAAATTACTGTTGGTGCGGATAAATTCCGATGAATCTTTACGATCGGCCCCAAGATAATGGGCTACAATGTGCGATGAAACGCGTTCGCCAATCCCGGCGATACGGTCAAGCGTTTTAGCCGTTAATTCCCCAACCAGAGTAATTCCTGTAAGAATCTGCTCCAGCTCATCGAGCAAATTATTTACCAGTTCCTGTACTTTTCCTGAGCCGTTAAAAAGCTCCTGAAGAGTTTCCTCGTGCTTTGTTTTAATTTCCGTAAGTTCTGTATGAAAGTCGCCTGTTCCCGTTGCAGCATTGGTTGCTGCATTTAGAATTTTATCGGTTATTCCGCCCAGCGCGGACACTACTACAATCACATCGTCCTTTTCTGCAAGAACGATCTGCTTCACTCGTTTAATGTTTGCGGCAGAACCTACGGATGTTCCACCAAATTTCAAGACTTTCATACAATTAAATTGTTTATTTAAATGGTATCTTATTAAACTTGTCCGAACATTAGGGATTCGTTTAATACTTCTTTAGTTAAGTTTTATTCTCTTTTTTCCAATGCTTTACGGAGATTTATTCTCCATTCAAAATTGCTTATAAAAAAACCGGATGAATCGACAGAACCAATTCATCCGGTATATTCTGTCATTATTTTTCGCTTAAACGGTCGTTTGAGGTTCTGTAATGGCTTCAATAATTTTGGTTTCCAGCTCGTGAGCCAGCTCAGGATTATCAACAATCAGCGTGCGAACGGTTTCGCGTCCCTGCCCGAGTTTGGTTTCGCCGTAACTAAACCACGATCCACTCTTTTTAATGATATTGAACTGTACTCCCAAATCGATGATCTCACCTGATTTTGAGATTCCTTCGCCATACATAATGTCAAATTCGGCTTTGCGGAATGGCGGTGCCACTTTGTTTTTCACCACTTTCACCCGCACATGATTTCCGTTGACTTCATCGCCATCTTTTATTTGACCAATTCGACGAATATCCAATCGAACCGAAGAATAAAATTTTAAAGCATTACCACCAGTTGTGGTTTCCGGATTACCAAACATTACACCGATTTTCTCACGCAACTGGTTAATAAAAACACAGCATGTTTTTGTGCGGTTGATGTTGGCTGTAAGTTTACGCAGTGCCTGCGACATCAGACGTGCCTGTAAGCCCATTTTCGAATCACCCATTTCACCTTCCAGTTCGGCTTTAGGCGTTAATGCAGCCACCGAGTCGATCACTACAATGTCCAAAGCTCCTGAACGGATCAGGTTATCGGCGATCTCCAGTGCCTGCTCTCCGTTGTCGGGCTGCGAGATCAATAGCTCATCGATGTTCACTCCCAGTTTCCTGGCGTAATAAGGATCGAAAGCATGCTCGGCATCAATAATGGCGGCAATTCCTCCTGCTTTTTGAGCCTCGGCAATCGCGTGAATGGCCAGAGTGGTTTTACCCGACGACTCCGGTCCATATATTTCAACTACTCTTCCTTTCGGATATCCTCCAACTCCCAATGCCACATCAAGTGCAATGGATCCGGAAGAAATGGCCGGCACGTTTTCATCGCCGTGGTCGCCCATGCGCATTATCGAGCCTTTTCCATAGCTCTTTTCAATCTTATCCATTGTAAGCTGAAGCGCTTTCAGCTTTTCCTTATTCATTTCGGTTTTTTCTTCTTTGGTCATTTAAGATTAGCTTATAAATTTAATGCTTCTATTATCTGGTTGGTATGATCTTTCGTTTTTACCTTGTCAAAAATTTCCTGAATTACTCCGTTTTCGTCGATCACAAAAGTTTTACGCAAAACTCCCATGTACTCTTTCCCGTACATTTTCTTTAATCCCCAGGCTCCGTAAGCCTCCAGAATTTCTTTTTCAGTGTCTGAGATCAGATTGAAACGAAAACCAAATTTACTAATAAAATTCTGATGTGACTTCTGACTGTCGGGACTAACTCCAACAACCTCAAAACCTTTTTCCAGCCACGCATCGTAATTATCATTCAGGTTACACGATTCGGCCGTACATCCGGGTGTATTGTCCTTGGGGTAAAAATAAAGGATCAATTTTTTTCCGGCGTAATCTTTCAGGCTTATTTTTTCTCCATTCTGATTTACTCCCTCAAATTCAGGAGCTTTGTCTCCAACTTTTAAGCTTGTCATTTTTTTGAGTTGTTACGTTTTACAAATATAAGTTATTAAATGTTATTTATGCGGTCTCCAAATTAGTTCCTACGGTTTAATTCAGACTAATTTAAATTCTCAAAACACAGTTTTTTGTTAAATTTACATATCAGAAACTGAATTTGTTTTTTTGATGGATTTTAGAAGAACCTGCGTACTAGTAACAACAAGCTTCTTTTTATTGTTTGCTTCATTTTCAAATTTGGCAAGCGAACAGGATAACACTTTGGTGAAGGCCATAAAACTGTTCGATCAACAGGAATATGAAGAGGCGGAATTATTGTTAAAAGGATTACTGGATAAGAATCCCGATCACCTGATGGTAAATTATTTTTATGGTGCCTGCCGAACTGAAAATCAGCACTACGAAAATAAGGAGATTGCATATTTATTAAAAGGGAGTACCGGGGAGGCGCCCCTGAAAACCGATTATTACCTGGGAATTCAATACCAGGCACAAAGCCGGTGGGAAGATGCAATCAGGCATTATAAGACTTATCAAAATCAGGTTGGCAACGAAGAACAAGCCGAGTTAAACATAACCGAAAAAATCAGACAGTGCGAAGAGCACATCAATCCTTACACACCTTACGAAGAAGAACAGGCCGTTATAGCTCCTATTCCACGCCCTGAAGAAGAGCAGGCCAGGATAGAAGAAAGTGCTTCAGTAGCTGGCGGAGCTGTATATCCGGGAATGGGAAACGATACTTTAATGGCCGACACTGCATTGGTGGCTATCGACTCGGCGGCAACCGATACACTCCTCCAAATCGCTGTTGCTAAAGAACCGGTACCTGAACAACCAAAAGCGGAACGCATCGATTTTACCATTAACGGTGAAATGACCTACATCGATACCTCCAATTTTCAAACCCGTGAAGGACTCCATAATTTTCTGATGTGGCAAAAATCGGCTTCACAGCTCGATTCATTAAAATCGTTAATGAATAACTGGCGCGAATCGTATGCCCAGGCAACAACGACTTCACAACGAGATCAGTTGGGGAATAAGATCATTGCGGGCGAAAATGAATTATTTACCCTTCAAAAAAAGACAAAAGAATACAACACACTTGCCATTAAAGCTGAAGACGATTTCTGGAAATCACAATCCGAAACAGATCGCCTGAAATTTACCAAACACCTGAAAGCATTGGACCGATCTTATTTAGTTCCTGACCAAACCGTTGATCCTCCGCTCGATACAACCATAATTATACCACAGGAAATTCCTCAAAGTATTCCTGCCACAGCAACGAGTCAATCACCGGGCGATACCGATGAACTGGTTTATAAAATTCAGATTGGAGCTTACAGTCGTGGTCTTCCCTCGTATGTAAAAAAGCTTTACGAAAAATTATCCTATATCCGTAAAATAGAGAATTATACCGATGACCGTGGTGTTGTAGTTTACACTACCGGCAACCTGACTAATTACGATGATGCCGTAAAAATGCAAAATCAGGTGCGGCAGGAAGGCATAGAAGATGCATTTGTTGTGCCATATTTTAACGGAAAAAGAATAACTTTGAGTGAGGCAAAAAAACTCGAACAGGAAAAATGACGATAAGAGAGCCTAAAAATATCCCGATACAGGATTCCAACGAAAAGGTGTTAGAGGAGAAATTCCTGATTTTGCACAACGACGATGTGCATACATTTGATTATGTGATCGATGCATTGATCGAAGTATGCGATCACGATTTTGAGCAAGCCACACAGTGTACTTTCCTGGTTCATTACAAGGGAAAATGTGACGTTAGAAAAGGGAGCCAGGAAGAGCTTAAACCCATGAAAGATGCACTGATTGAACGCGAACTTAATGCCACAATAGACTAAACTATGTCGATATTTGCTATCATTCTACTCATCCTGCTGGGACTGGTGCTATTACTCATTGAGTTTGCGGTCATCCCGGGTGTTACAATTGCGGGAATCGGAGGTTTTTTGCTCCTGGGAGCCAGCGTTTATATTGCTTTCAGCGAACTGGGAAACACGGCCGGATTTATTACTTTGCTGGTGGTACTGATTGTAGCACCGGCCATGATTTACTATTTCTTTAAATCGAGGACAGGCAAAAAGATGATCCTCGAAAAAAACATCGACGGTAAAGTTGAATTCGTTAACAGCCAGAAGATTGCTGTTGGCGACACCGGAAAAAGCATTGGAAGACTAGCACCAACCGGGAAAGCGCGGGTGAATGGCGAAGTTGTGGAAGCCCAATCAACCGGAGCCTTTGTCGACCACAACACCGAAATTAGAGTATTAAAAATTATATCCAATAGAATTATTGTTGAACCTGTAAATAAAAAATAAAATGATTGAGACACTTGGCACCTGGGGATTGATAATCGGAGTAATTGTACTCCTCTTCATCATCCTGTATTTTATACCGATCGGCTTGTGGTTTTCGGCCCTTGTTTCGGGAGTTCGAATTTCGCTGATCCAGTTATTCCTGATGCGATTCCGAAAAGTTCCACCCGGAATTATCGTTCGTGCACTTATTGAAGGAACAAAGGCGGATGTACCTTTAAGCCGCGATGCTCTGGAAGCCCACTACTTGGCGGGCGGACACGTTGCAAATGTGGTTCATGCGCTGGTATCGGCTTCAAAAGCAAACATTGAATTACCCTTTAATATGGCCACGGCAATCGACCTTGCCGGCCGCGATGTTTTCGAGGCGGTTCAAATGTCGGTTAATCCAAAAGTTATTAATACTCCTCCGGTTACCGCGGTAGCAAAAGATGGTATTCAGTTAATCGCAAAAGCCCGGGTTACTGTTCGTGCGAGCATTAAACAATTGGTGGGTGGTGCCGGCGAAGAAACCGTACTGGCTCGTGTAGGTGAAGGAATTGTATCCTCTATCGGATCGTCGCACTCGCACAAGGCAGTACTTGAGAACCCGGATTTCATTTCGCGTGTAGTGCTCGAGAAAGGATTGGATGCAGGTACTGCATTCGAAATTCTATCGATTGATATTGCTGATATAGATATTGGTAAGAACATTGGTGCGGTGCTGCAAATCGATCAGGCAGAAGCGGATAAGAATATTGCACAGGCTAAAGCAGAGGAACGCAGAGCTATGGCCATTGCGCTTGAGCAGGAAATGAAAGCCAAGGCACAGGAAGCACGCGCTAAAGTAATTGAAGCAGAGGTTCAGGTTCCACTCGCCATTTCTGAAGCATTCCGTTCAGGCAATCTCGGTGTAATGGATTATATGAAATACAAAAACATTATGGCCGACACTTCAATGCGCGATTCCATTGCCGGTGATGACCCAAAAGATAGTAAGGATAAATAAGCTATAATTGTTTCAAATACATAAAGCCTACTGTTGCTTAACAGTAGGCTTTTTTTATTAACGTTTGTTTGCAAGTTAACATTCACTTAAAAAAAGGTGTAAAAAATACACTTTTTTAATTTTAATACGCTCGTTTCATGTTTTTCACCGTATCTTTGACGCATAGTTTTAGTTCATAGGTTTAGGTTTGATTAGTTTTATTGGTTTAGTTAGTGAAAAGGATGGGTATTGACCCGTCCTTTTTTTATGCCCAAAAACCATCAGTCCAGCAAAACATTTACGCGCAATATCATATTGATACTATTTGCTGATTTTTTCAGATATTAATAGATCCAGCTTATACTTCATAGACAAATTGAATACAAAAAGTGTCATTTTTTTAGCACCTTGTTAGTTGTTGTATGGAATTTTTGATTTATATTTGAGACATAGTTTTAGTTCATAAGTTTAGGTTTGATTAGTTTTATTGGTTTAGTTAGATGAAAAGGATGGGTGTTGGCCCGTCCTTTTTTTATGTCCTCTCTCAAAACTATGCTCCCTTCACAAAATCCTCAAAACACCTTGTCAAAATCCATTAGCATATAATTCCAAAATCTACGATAGACAGACTCGAATGCGCATAGATTTAAAAGATGTTATAAAACACATTTTTTAACATTCTGTTAACCCAACAATGTGCTTTTTGACTTACATTTGTAGCATAGTTTTAGTTCATAAGTTTAGGTTTGATTAGTTTTATTGGTTTAGTTAGATGAAAAGGATGGGTGTTGACCCGTCCTTTTTTATGTCCCTCTCTCAGCAAGTCAACAAATGATATTCGGCTAGTATTTCTGAAGCAGCGTTAATAAGTCCTCATCCAGTTTATAACCGTACCAATCCTGGTAATCCGCATCTTTACGTCCCGAATTCAGTATCCCGAAAGTCCCTTTAAATTCCCAAAGCCCCCCTCCAATTCCATGCTCGGATAAAACACTTAACACATCTTCAAACCAGGCAAGAAAAACCTTGTGAGGTGTGGCATTCCAGCAAACGCATTCGTAATAATGAACTCCTAATGGTTTAAGTCAGAAAATTGGTAATTTAGGGTATTCAAACTGAAGCAATGCAGAACAAACATTTCGTAAGAAAAGCTTCGGGAGAAACGGAACCGTTCTCTCAAGAAAAACTTGAAAATTCGCTACGTAAAGCCGGCGCTTCTGAAGCAAATATATCATTCATTGTAAACGACATTGTCAACTGGCTTTATGAAGGCGTGACAACTCAAAAGATTTATACACGTGCTTTTAAATTGTTGCGGCAAAAACGCGGCAGTTTAGCCGCCCGGTACAAACTTAAAAAGGCAATTATGGAACTCGGCCCAACCGGTTATCCTTTTGAACATTTTGTTGGCGAACTAATGAAAGCTGAAGGCTACAAAGTGAAAACCGGCCAGCTGATACAAGGAATTTGCGTGCAACACGAGGTGGATGTGGTGGCCACAAACTCGAATACCCAGTGTTTGATGGAATGTAAATACCACAACAGTGCCGATAAAATATCAAATGTACAGGTTCCGCTTTATATTCGTTCGCGCATGAACGACATAATTGAGCGACGTAAAAACGATCCGGAATACGAAGATCTGGAATTCGAAGGCTGGGTAGTTACCAATACCCGATTCTCGGAAGATGCCACAACTTACGGAATGTGCAGCGGACTGAAAATGCTGAGTTGGGATTTCCCGAAAAATTCAGGGCTAAAAGATCGGATTGAAAAGCATCACCTATTTCCAATAACGTCGCTTACTCAATTAACCCATAAACAGAAACAGGCACTCATGGAAGCCGGCGTTGTTCTTTGCAGGCAAATTCTTGCCAACAGGCACGAGTTGGACAAACTGGGATTGACTTCTACAAAACACAAACGATTGATGGAAGAAGTTGAAGCCTTAACGCTTCAAAACAGTTAAGTCATCTATATAAGCAGCAAGCATCAATCTTCCAGCCATTTAAGCACTTCATTCTTGTAGCTGCGGCTAATGGGGATTTGCTTTTTACCAATTTCGACGTACTCGGCGGTAAATGAATCGATAGCATTTTGAGCCACAATATACGAGCGGTGAACACGCAAAAACTCATTCTTTGGCAATTTTGCCTCGATATTTGAAATGGTTTCGCGGGTTACCACATTTTTTGTTTTCAGAAAAATACGAATATAGTCGGCCATGCTTTCGATGTAAAGAATTTCATCGCAATCAATTTTTACCATTTTTCGATCCGACCGGACAAAGAATGTTTCTGCACTTTCCGAACTTATCTTTTGTAGCGGTTCCTGCGGCACATGAACCGTTTCATTCAAATATTTATTGACGCCCTGCAACAAACGTTCAAAAGAAATGGGCTTCAGCAAATAATCTACAGCCTGCAGGTCGAAACCATCCACGGCATATTCGCGGTATGCAGTTGTAAATATTATTTTAATGTTCTTGTTGATCGATCGGGCCAGTGATAATCCGGATATTTCAGGCATATTGATATCCAAGAATATCAAATCAACTTCCTGCGAGCTAATTATTTGAAAAGCTTCCATGGCATTTTTGCAGCTCCCTAAGATTTCAACGTTTTCGATTTTTGCAAGGTGACTTTCAAGAATCTCACGCGCCACGGGCTCATCATCCACAATAATGCATTTTATATTACTCATCCTTCTTTACTTTTCTAATATCGTCGATTACAAGTTTAGCCGAATACCACTGCCTTTCTACCTTGCCGGTTAAGCGGTAATTATCTTTGTAATTCAGCTCCAAACGCTTATGAATATTTATCAAACCAATTCCGCCGTTTTTCTCTTCTTCCTCATCCTGTAGATACGTATTATCGATTGAAAACTCAAGACGGTTGCCAATAAGTTTCACCACTACTTTTATTTGCAAAAAGCCATCAACCAAATTACCATGTTTGAAAGCATTTTCAACAAAAGGAATTAAAAGCATGGGTGCAATCTGAATCGTTTCATCAATTTCATCAGCAAGAAAAATCACTTTCAAAGTATCCTTAAAACGAATCTTCTCTAGGTCGATGTATTCTTTTATATGCAGAACCTCTTCCTTTAAACTTACCCGCGGTTTATCCACCTGGTAAAGAATATAGTCGAGCAGGTTCGACAATTTCAAGATAATTTCCGGTGTATGAATCGATAGCTTTAGCGCAAATCCGTATATCGTATTAAGTGTATTAAACAGAAAATGTGGATGAATTTGTCGCTTCAAATAATGCAACTCCTGTTCTTTTAGCTGAAGTTGCGTTTCCAGAATTTTATTCTGAAGCTCTTTGTTTTTCGACAGGGTTTTGAAATTGTGGTTCAACAAACTTGCGAAACTTACAAAGCCAACTACTAATACGACAAGCACAATTACAAACGTAAAATTCTTGCTCATCGGTGGCATATTGGTTATATCGAAATTCAGCAGAAAATATAGACAACCGTATAGTAACAACACAATTTCGTACGAGGTAAATACCACCAGGTAAAATGTGTAAAGCCCAAATTTCCAGTACTTTTTTGTGAGTAAATACCGCGGAATTAAAAAGTAAACCATAAAATAGGTAATGCCCATGGTGAGTGGCAGCAGCAGACTGGAGAACCATAAAATGTATCGTGTATTGTTGTTGTTGTAGCTAAAAAAGTATACAAAGAAAAACCACACCGCTATCCATAACAACAGGTGCACCCAAATCAGCCTTGTCTTTATAAAACGCAACAAATTCATTCAAACAATGTTACGCATTTTCTTTGAATCGTCGGTTCTTTATAGACCAATGAACCATTTTACACGGCCTTTTGCAGTTTTTTGGTTGAATTTCATTTTATACCTTTAAATCCGTCGAAAAGCATTTTAATTGTTTACCCGGTCGCAATAAAAAAAATGGATAATGAATCTTCTGTAAATTCGATTCAGTATTCATAAAAAAATTAAGCTATGTCGCATCTTATTGAGATTCTAAACGACGGAGGTGTTTATATCACTTATCCAATTCTGATCTTACTTCTTGTAATGGTTGTGCTTTTTGTTCGTGCAATGTTGGGAAAGACCGATTTTGATAAAACAAAATCGCTCATCGTTTCCATTTCGTGGTTTTGTATTGCCTGGGGTTATTTGGGGCGCACTATTGGTTTGATTCAAGCTTTCGACAAAATCCAGGCCGCGGGAGATATCAGCCCCAGCATGTTTGCCAGTCATTTAAAAATGGCTCTTGTTGGACCGCTTGTAGGACTGTTTGCTTTTATAATTGCACGCATTCTCATCGTAATTCTAGTCGCACGGAAAAAATGAACGAAATCCAATACCTAAAATGAAACTAAAACTTGTCGCACTAATTACATTTTGCATCACAACAGTAACCTTAACTGCCCAGAAAAATACCAAATCTGACTTGATCGGGAAATGGCTTCGAATGAGCCAGAACGGACCAGTTGCGCTGGAATTTAAAAAGGACGGAATTGTTGAAGTTGATTTTAACAATGACCAAAGCGTTGATGTGGTAAGCAACTATAAAATCGATAAAAACACCGTCGAGTTTAGTGATAAAGAAGGTGCCATGTGCCTGGATCCGGGAGTATACAAATTTGAAATAACTGATTATTACCTTTCTTTTGATTATATCGAAGACATGTGTAATGGCCGCACAAAAATGACCATGGGATTTTGGGCAAAACCCAATTTCGAGGAACTTCTTGATGAGCTTTCCCAAAAGATTTCAGAAACACAAAATACAACATTGAACCTGTCAAGAGCCAGAATTTACCTGGCGCTCGGAAAATCAGCAGAAGCAAGAAAAGACCTTGATGTTTATCTTGAGAAAAATCAGGATGATGCCCGCGCGCTGATCAACCGGGCCGGAACACGATTTCCAGGTGACATGAAAGGTGTTGTGAAAGATTGCAACAAAGCAATTGCTTTGGAACCGGAAAATAAAAATGCCTTTTTCCTTCGCGGTCTTGCTTTATATGAACTCGGCCAGAAAGAAAAAGCTTGCGATGATTTTTCTCGGGCAATTGAACTGGGATTTTCAATTTTGAAAGTAGCTGAGGAATATCGCTGTTCAGAATACTGGGAAAAAACAAACAATTAGACCAGTGTAATGTAGTTTGACAATACAGAATCCATCGGGGTGGATTCTTTTGTGTTTAAACACTGGCGGTATTTTGTTGTTGATGAATACATAAACTTTGCCCAACAAATGAAGCCGCTTACCCATATCGACGATGTAATTTCAGTTTTGGATGAAATAATTCTGGAATCTTCAGCCAAAAATAGCACAATGGGCTATTTTGCTGTGCTCTACCAAAAAGTAACCATCAAAGTTAAAGAAAAAATTACCGCCGGATTTTTTGATGACGGGCCAAGAATGGAAAAACTGGATGTATTATTTGCCAAACGATATATCGATGCCTATTACGACTACAAAAATCAAAAGCCGGCTACACAATCGTGGGAGATTGCTTTTAATGAAGCCGGAAATTCAAACCTTCTGGTCGTTCAACATCTTTTGCTGGGTATGAATGCGCACATTAATCTGGATCTTGGAATTGCAGCAGCAGAAATCTCTGGCGCCGATAACATCAAAGATCTGGAAGCAGATTTTATTCGCATCAACGAAATTCTTGCTTCGATGGTAGATGAAGTACAACATGGAATTTCCTCGATCTGGCCGTTTTTGCGAAAAATTCTCCGACTTTTAAATAAGGTAGATAATTACATTATCGACTGGAGCATGAAAATTGCACGCAAAGGTGCCTGGAAATATGCGCAAAAAATGGCGATAGCAAATTCCACAAATTGGTTGGAAGAAATTGCTGCCAGAGACCAGAAAGTAGCGGCAAAAACCAAAATAATTATTCAACCGGGAAAATGGATTTTGTTCCTGTTTTGGATCATCAGAGTAAGTGAGCGGGGATCGATAGCTGACAAGATTGCAAAATTAAAGCAGTGAAAAATCCAGTTTATCACTGCTTTAAAAGGATAACTTTAACCTGTTATCCCTCAATTTTTTTGCTGACCACTTCAAGAACATTCCGTTCTTTTTCTTTGGCCGACTTCAACAGATCTTCGGCGAGCCCCAGTTTTTCTTCCACGAAAACTTTGTCACTAAATCCTGCAGCGTTGATCTTCACATTCAGGTAAGCTCCTTCAACGGCTGTGCGTGCACAAAGTGCTCCAACACCTGCATCCGACACCGAATTTGGATTCCCGAAATCGGCCATTGCAGCCATTACTTCCATGGAATCGTGTGCCAGTTGCATTACTTTCAACGGTACTTCAATGGCATTTTTCGTGGCATCGTGAATGGCTTGTTTGCGTTCGGCAATCTCCTGTTCACTTGATTTGGACAGTCCAAAAGCGGCCATAATCTTGTTGAAAGCATCCGTATCTTCATCCACGCATTTCAACAAAGCAGTGTGGAAGTGCTTACCTTTTTCTGCCCATTCCGAAAACTCTTCCCAGCGGTTGTCCCAGCCGCGTTTATGCGATGATAAATTGGCCACCATAGAAGCCAACGCAGCACCCAGCGCGCCCACATACGCTGAAATAGAACCACCACCCGGTGCGGGAGATTCTGACGCCGTTTCATCTTTAAATTGAGTCAATGTCATATCGATAAGCTTTTTTGCCGATTTGCATTCAATGACATATTCGATAATTTTCTTCTTCGGATCAAAAGGATACAACTCATCCAGTCCAAGCGATTTTACGGCTATTTTTATGATCTCCTCATCCGCAATACCGGTTGAACGTTGTTGCTTTTTCAGGAAATATTTACCCGCATCCAACATGGCCTGCAATGGGATCAGCCCTACCAGTTCGGAACCCGTGACCCGAATTCCGCGTTTGCGTGCTTTTTCTGCAACCTCATCAAAGGCAACATGAACCGGAGTTACAGTAATATCTGTAAGATTCATCGAAATTTGTGCAACGCCATACTCTTCAATGTACCAACCAATAGCGCGTGTTTTTTTCAAAGTTCCCGGAATACGAACCGGCTCACCGTTCTCGTCGTTTACAATTTTCCCGGTGATCGGATTTCCTTCGCGTTTTACCCGGCCTGCCTCACGCACATCAAAAGCGATGGCATTGGCACGACGGGTTGAAGTGGTATTCAAATTTATATTATAAGCGATCAGAAAATTACGGGCGCCTATAGCTGTTGCTCCGCTTCCGGACACATTTTTATTCCATCCGCCAGGTCCAAAATCAGGTTTCCATTCGTTGGTGGTGATGCGTTCTTTTAAGGCTTCATATTCCCCTAACCGGCAAGTGGCCAAACTTTTACGCTCGTCTTTAAACGCCGCAAACTCGTAGGCGAACACCGGAATTCCCAATTCTTCTCCTACCCTTTTCCCTAATTTACGAGCATATTCTACGGCTTCCTCCATGCTTACATTGGCCACCGGTACCAGCGGACAAACATCGGTAGCTCCAAATCGTGGATGCTCGCCATGATGTTTGCTCATATCGATCAGTTCAGCGGCTCTTTTTATACCCCGAAACGCGGCTTCGATCACATCGTCGGGATCGCCAACAAAAGTGACTACTGTACGATTTGTTGCTTTTCCCGGATCTACATCCAACAAGCTGATTTCCGCAACACTTTCAATCGCGTCGGTTATTTCTTTGATTATACTTTCATTGCGGCCTTCAGAAAAATTAGGCACGCATTCGATTATTTTTTTCATAATTACATACAATATTTAAAGACTTTGAAAACCAAACATCAGTTAATGGTTCATGGCGAAATTAGCCATCAAAGCACAGAAAGAGAATGATTTTTTACAGCGTTCAGAAAGATTGCACTTCTCCGTTTAAAATAACAGTTTCAACAAGATTTGATCCGTATGAATAAGGGAGGTACTCGATTCCGGGCATTTCGGACGTGATAAATAAATTCGCAATCTTACCTTTTGCAATGCTGCCATACGATTCGTTCAGCCCCATCGCATAAGCCGAGTTCAAAGTGGTTGCATTGATCACTTCTTCAGGAAGCATTTTATACTTAATACATCCCATTGCCGAAATCAGGCTCATATTACCACTTGGCGACGATCCTGGATTGTAGTCGGATGCCAGCGCAATGGGCAATCCGGCATCGATCATTTCGCGAACGGGCGACAATTTCATGCCCAGGAAAAAAGCGGCTCCCGGCAAAACAGTTGGCATGGTTTCAGTTCCGTGTAACGCTGCAATCTCATCTTCCTCAATAAATTCGAGATGATCGACGGAAAGAGCATTGTATTTAACACTCACCTGAACACCACCGGTAAGCCCCAGTTCGTTGGCGTGAATCTTGGGTCGGAGACCATATTTCATACCGGCCATTAAAATCCGTTCAGTATCTTCAACCGAGAAAAATCCCTGGTCGCAAAACACATCGATGTAATCTGCCAGTTCTTCGGCCGCTACCTGAGGGATCATTTCGTTGATCACCACATCGACATATTTCGATGGATTGCTTTTGTACTCGAGTGGTATGGCATGCGCACCAAGAAAAGTTGATCGTACGCAAATTGGCGAAGTTTCCCTGATCCAGCGAATAACACGCAGCATTTTTAGTTCATCCTCCGGATTCAGCCCGTAACCACTTTTAATTTCAACAGCACCGGTACCCATTTTAATGATCTCAACAATACGTTCCATCGCGCTGTTGTAAAGCTCTTCTTCTGAAGTTTCGTGTAAAAGCTTCGAAGAGTTCAAAATACCGCCACCGCGTCGTGCAATTTCTTCGTAGGAAAGACCTTTTATGCGGTCCACAAATTCTCTTTCGCGGGCTGCCGGATACACCAAATGAGTATGTGAGTCGCAAAAACTGGGGTAAACCAGACGGTCGGAGCAATCAATTTCAATGAGTAAATCGTCATCGTGGTATTTATCTTTCAATTCGCTCATGGGACCAAAATCCTCAATAATCTCGTCGCGAATAATTAAAAATGCATTTTTTATTGTATCCACTTTGGCCATTTCCTTGCCCGCCCGAAACTCAAGGTTTTCAGTTTCAACCTGAACCAGTTCCCTTATATTTTCTAAAAGTAATTTCATGCTGTTCTGTTTGATAAAAAAAAGGTACAAAATTGAAGTAATAAATCAACAGCCTCAGCGCAGAAAATTCTTATGAATTAGTCAGAATTCCTGAAGGATGGGATAATTAGTAATCTTCAGAAAGAAAATATTCCGGATTAATAGCTTCTTAAAGGAAAAATGTATATGGATCAGACAATGTTGAGGTTGAGGTTCATCTAAATTGATTTCAGGGATTATAGGTGATAGGTACACACAAAAAAAGCCCGCTAAAAGCGAGCTTTATTGAATTTTATGTTGTCCGGATTATTCGTCGATCGAAATACATTCTACCGGGCAAACCTCTGCGCATGATCCACAGTCGGTGCAAAGCTCCGGATCGATAGTATAGATATCTCCTTCTGCAATCGCGTCAACCGGGCACTCATCTAAACAAGTTCCGCATGCAATACATTCATCTGAAATTACATATGCCATAACAATGAATTTTTAGTTTAACATTAACGTTTGGGACAAAAGTACAAAGTTTGGCAAAAATACAAAGTTCAGAATTTAAATTATTATCCGGCATTAACACACATTTGTATTAACCGCTGATATACTGCAACTTAAATCAAACTTGTCTTATTAAGAATGATTTAAATTATTAACGTTGAAGCCCGTAATCAGGAAACAAAACAGGGATGTTACCGGACTGAAGTTCTCAACAATTGCATTTGGGTACTTAAATCGTCTGCCGGATAATATTTTTCCTGAACGAAATTGAGGTATTTCAGAACTTTGAACGCATTGAACTTCTGAAAGAAACGGTTAATAAATGTATCCTTTTTCGAGCAATTTCTGTTTAATTCTTCCACATCTTTCCAGAATTCCGTTTCATAAAGAAAGGAAGAAATGCTCTCCGGCAGATTAAGATTTAAAAGTGATTCGTATTCCTCCCGACTGATTTTATACAAAATGTGTTTTTGATCGAAAAACGTTTTCAAATCAATAAAAGCCTTAAAGTTGTAGGTTCTAAGCAGATCCTCTTCACCGTCCATCCATTTGGAAAGAATGGGGCCTGTACCAAAAGGCACACGACTGGATAGACGCGCTGACGGGTAGACCTTTGTGCGCGTTAATTCACCCACTTCACCCATTTGAACCAGGTTTTGCAAAAAGTAGAAATCCTCTCCCGCCTGTCGCCGGTTCATTCCACCCCGCTTCACATAAGCCCCTGCAGTAACTGCAAATGCCGATCCAATGGTAAACATGGCATACGGGTAGCCCGTAAAATGAAGTGCCTGTTTGTAATAAAGCAGGTATTGTTCATACAGTTCAATTCCTTCGCGGTGTTTGGGATCGAGCTGTTCTTTTGGATGTTCAAATGCGATGGTTGCACCAACTTGCTTTGGATTACTTGTAAAATGACGCTCAATCTCAACGAGGTAATTTTTCTCGACCAGGGTGTCGGCATCGAGCGATACGATTATGCCGTCCGGTTTTGCAATGTGGTTAAAACGTCGAACTGCTTCATCCATTCCCTTTTTGCGGGCCAAACCGGCCCCGGCCCATTTCTTTCGCAACTCAAAAGGACCAACCGCATAAAACTTTAATTTATGGGAGGAATGCTGTTGCATCCAACTATCAAGCTGTAATTTTGTTTTTTTGTTCTGCTTTGCCACATCCCCGGTTGCCGTTTCAGAATGATTGATCAATACGATGATCTCAGTTACCGAATCAGGAACATCACAACTTGCCAGACTTTCGAGTGTAGTTAAAATATCCGGTTCGTATAAGCACGGGATCACAACGATCATCCCGGTGTTTCTGTCCGGCTCATCCTTAATGAATGCTACATTCTGATTTTTAAGTAAATACTTATCGGCAAACATGGCTTACAAAGCTAAAATAAAAGGCAAAAAAAATCCGGGCAATACCCGGATTTCTGATTTGTATATAGAAATTTTCTATTCCGACTTGTTGGCGTTGTATTCTTCGTTAAGAGCTTTCAACACTTTTGCAGTGATGTTATGTGCTTCATCTCCGATCAACACATCTGCACCATTAAAGATATAATCGTAATGTGCCATTTCGTTGTATTCTTTGAGGTAAGCCATCAACTTGTCCAAAATTTGTTTGTTGTTGGCCTGCTGAATTTCAGCCAGTTTGTTCGACAATTCCTGATCGAGCTTCATAATTTCCTGCTCTTTTCCCATCAGGCGATCGCGTTCCTGAACAGCACGTTGCTCGGTAAGAAATCCACCCCGTTGTAATTTTTCCTGAAAAGCAGCAGCTTCTTTTTCGAAATTCTGACGTTTTGTTCCGTATTCGGTTGTATATGCTTCCTGTTTTTTAGCGAACTCGTCATGAAGGTCTTGCGACAAATCGTAGTTCAGAATTACTGAATCGGCTTTAACATATGCAATTTTTAATCCATTGACCGATGTTCCTCCGTCGTTCATAACCGGTCTATCTTGAGTACTTTTGCTGTTTCCGGTAAAATGCAGCACATACAATACAGCCACTGCCACAAATAATAGTACACTTACAACTAATGATGTTCCTTTCATTATTAACTTCTTTTTTTATTCAACGTATCGGTTCGACTGTTTTTTTAAGTTCGGACAAAGATAATTGTTTCATTGAAATGCAATAACTCAATCAGGAACTTTTTTTATCTCACTAATTTACAATCACTTCTATAAAAAACATGCGGTAAATCATATTCTTCCACTGATAAACATCATTGAATTGAACTTGGCTTATAATGTATTTTTGACAATGACAATTTTTTGTATAACGTAAAATCTACCATGTTGAATAAATTAATAGCCAATATACTTCCTTACATGCCCAAAAAGCTGATCTGGGTATTTTCGAAAAGATATATTGCGGGCGAAACCATTGAGGACGGTTTGCTGGCATCGAAACTGCTTAACGAAAAAGGAATTGAAGTTACTATTGATATACTTGGTGAATTTATTCATTCAATCGACGAGGCAGAAAAGAACAAGAATGAATACCTGGAAGTGATCGAGCGTTTTACAGACGAGAACGTTAAGGGAAATTTCTCGTTAAAACCAACCAGTTTTGGATTGCTGATTGACCAGGAAGTTTGTTACAACTACCTTCGTGAGGTTGTTGAACTGGTCGCCAGTAAAAATTCATTTCTTCGAATCGACATGGAAGATTCGCAGTGTGTCGATATGGAAATAGATATGTTCAGGAAGCTGCGCCAGGAGTTTCCAAAGCACGTTGGTCTGGTCCTTCAGGCCTATATGCGACGCACGAAAAGCGATCTTGAAGGACTCAACGACCTGAATTCCGAAAATGCTCCAATAAGCTTCCGGCTTTGCAAAGGAATTTATGTTGAACCCGAAAACATTGCATTTAAAGATTTCCACGAAGTGCAGGAAAATTTTCTGGCCGACTTGAAATACATGTTCGAGAATAAAATGTACGCAGGTATTGCTACACACGATAAATATTTGGTTGACGAATCGAAAAAGATGATTCAGGAAATGAATATTCCGAAAAGCATGTACGAATTTCAGATGCTTTACGGGGTTACACCTGAATTGCGTCAGTCGATTGTTGACGAAGGCCACCGGATGCGTGTTTATGTTCCTTACGGGAAACAATGGTTTGGATATTCAACACGACGGCTGAAAGAAAATCCGAAAATGGCACAGCATATAATTAAGGCGTTATTTATACGAGGTTAATTTTGGGAGTTAAACTGAAAGAAGGGGACGGCATTTATGTCGTCCTTTTTTAAATATCCTAACCGTTCAGTTTTATAATCAATTCATCCAGCGGTCGTTTAGGAACATGGTGTACATCTTGTTCATCACGCCAGTATTTAATGTCGTCCGAAGCTGTTTCCAACACCACCTTTTCGGCAGGTTTTCCCAAAGCAATCAACCACAAAATCTCGAGGTTTTCGTTTAATCCCAGCAATTTACTTACCCTGCTCTTATTTACCGAGCCAATAATACAACCACCAAATCCCGACTCCACAGCTCCCATTAAAATGCTTTGAATGGCAATTCCATCGTCGCAGTAATGATTCTCCGAAATGGTACGGTCTTTTAAAACAGCAACATAAGCAACCGGGCGTTCGTCTTGTGCGGGTCCTTTCCAGTTCGACAAATAACCGGCCCATCCAAGGTTTGGGAATATCTTGTTACAGAGTTCAGCTTGTGTGACCACTGCATATTTAAGTGGCTGAGCATTTCGCCCACTGGCCGAAAACCGGGCCAGTTCAATCCACTGCTTTATTTGTTCTCCATTTAATTTTATGGCGGAATCGAACCGACGATAACTTCGATTCTGCATAATAAGATCGCGTATCATGTGTAGTTTTTGAACATCAAATTTAAAGGAAATAAAAAAGAAAAAGGATAAAAGTGAAGTACAAAAGAATTGCTGACCAAACTTAACCACAAGAAGAAATTACATCACCCTATCCTTTTACTTCGAAAACGTATATCGAACGGACATGGTACATACCGAGAATTAATAAATGTTAAAACCGAACATTAAATTGAAGAAAAACAAAACAACATTAAAAGATTAGAATTAGCTTTGTAGAACAGAACAGAACAACTCTGCAAAGAAATAATGAACGAACTAAAACTAAACATCGACGATAATTCCAGTGTGCTAAAATTTCAGCAACTGGTTGAAACCATTATCGACGCCATCAGCCAAAATCAGCTAAAAGAAGGAGAAATGTTGCCTTCGGTCAACCAGATCATGAAGGAAACACAATTATCGCGCGACACTGTGTTTAAAGCCTACGCTGAATTAAAGCGCCGCGGTGTGGTGGAATCGGTTCCTAACCGTGGGTATTTCGTCACTCAAAAAATAACAAAAGTATTTCTCTTTCTCGATACGTTTAAGGCCTACAAAGAGGTGCTGTACCATTCGTTCATTAATCAGTTGCCCGATGGAATCAGTGTAGATCTTCATTTTCACCATTACAACATCGATCTTTTTGAGAAGATCATCAACGAGAGTTTGGGAAAATACAGCAAATACATTATCATGAATTTCGACAATGATCAGGTTGCGAAAATCATTTCAAAAATTCCGCAGGATCAGTTACTTATAATCGACTGGAACATAAAAGCCCCTGAAAATGCCGCTGTAATCTACCAGGATTTCGGACAAGCTGTATACCGTTGTCTTGATGAGAACCTGAATGCACTGAAAAAATACAAGGAGTTTATTTTCTATTATCCAAATTTCACTTATCACCCCAAAACGGCCGTAGAATATTTCAAACGTTTTTGTACCGATAAAAAAATAAAACACTCGGTTATCTACTCCGACAAAGAATTTGTGATGAGAAAAAATGCCCTTTACATGCTGGTCAGCGACCGGACACTGGCACGTTTTCTCGATCAGTGCGAAGAAAAAGGATTTGAACCCGGTAACGAGGTTGGCGTCATTTCGTACAACGAAACACCGATGAAAAAATACGTAAAAAACGGAATTACTGTTATTTCAACTGATTTTAACCTGATGGGGAAAAAAGCCGCCGAATTTGTAACCACCGGTGATAACCTAAAATTCGAAGTCCCTACCCAGTTAAAAATCAGGAATTCGGTATAATGTGTTTTATAACACTTTTTCCGAATTTGATAGCAAGTGAAATGCTATTATTTTTACAAACATACCAGAACAGAACAGATTGAAATCATAAATAAATTAAAACCTAAATAGATCATGCATTTACTTGGATTCGATATTGGAAGTTCTTCCGTAAAAGTTTCGCTCATTAAAGGAGACAACGGAGCACTTGTAGCCTCTTCATTCTACCCAAAAGAAGAAATGAAAATAACCGCACATCAAGCGGGCTGGGCCGAGCAAGCTCCTGAGCAGTGGTGGAAAAACCTGAAATTGGCACTCCATGATGTTCTGGCAACATCGAAAGTAGCACCTGAGAGTATTGAAGCGATCGGAATATCTTACCAAATGCATGGCCTGGTAATGGTAGATAAAGATCAGGAAGTGATCCGCCCTTCAATTATTTGGTGCGACAGCCGGGCAACAACCATTGGCGATAAGGCGTTTGATGAGATCGGTGGACAACGCTGCCTGACCAATCTACTGAATTCTCCAGGTAATTTCACCGCATCGAAATTAAAGTGGGTAAAAGATAACGAACCGCAAATGTTTGACCGAGTTCACAAGATTATGCTTCCGGGCGATTACATTGCCATGAAACTGACCGGTGAAGCCCAAACAACAGTGAGTGGCTTATCGGAAGGAATCATGTGGAATTTCAAAGAAAACCAACTGGCCGACCTGCTGTTCGACAATTATGGTTTTTCTTCGGACATTATTCCTGAGATAGTTCCCACTTTTGCAAACTCTGGTCGATTATCCGATTCAGCTGCCAGTGAACTGGGACTTTCAACAAAAACAAAAGTAAGTTACCGCGCCGGCGACCAACCCAACAACGCGCTTTCTCTTAACGTACTAAAACCCGGCGAAATTGCAACAACTGCGGGAACATCGGGCGTAGTTTACGGCGTTAGCGACGAAGTAAAATACGATCCCCAGTCGAGAGTAAATACATTTGCACACGTTAACCATTCGGCTACCGATCCGCGGCTTGGCGTTTTACTGTGCATCAACGGAACCGGCATATTAAATGCCTGGCTAAAACGTATGATTGGTGAGTCGGTTTCATACGAAGAAATGAATGAACTTGCAGCTGCTGCCCCCATCGGTTCAGATGGAATTTCAGTCCTGCCCTTTGGAAACGGAGCTGAACGCGTGCTCAACAATAGAAATATAGGATCGATCATTTCCGGTGTAAATTTCAACATTCACCAAAAAGGACATTTACTAAGAGCAGCACAGGAAGGCATTGTATTCTCGTTCAAATACGGCATGGAGATCATGGAAAATATCGGGATCAATGCTTCGGTGATTCGCGCCGGAAAAGCAAACATGTTCCTCAGTCCTATTTTCCGAAATACACTGGCCGGAATTTCGGAAGCTACAATCGAATTGTACAATACCGACGGATCGGTAGGCGCAGCTCGCGGTGCCGGTGTAGGATCGGGCTATTACAAATCGTTTGATGAAGCGTTCTCGAACCTTAATAAACTGGAAGTTGTAGAGCCCGAATCTTCGAAAAAAGCACATTACGAAGAAGCCTACCAAAACTGGAAGCTTCAATTGGAAAAAGCAATTAAATAACACCTCGCTGAAGCACGGTGCAAAAAATAAAATTAATTCATTAAAATAAACAAACATGGAAGTATTAAAAGGAAACAAAGAGTATTTCAAGGGCATTGATCAGATCAAATACGAAGGCCCTGAATCCAAGAATCCATTGGCATTTAAATGGTATGACGAAAACAAAGTAGTTGCAGGAAAAACCATGAAAGAGCACCTGCGTTTTGCAGTAGCCTACTGGCATACATTCTGCGGAACAGGAGGTGACCCTTTTGGACCGGGAACACAAATTTTTCCATGGGCTGGTGCAACCGATGTAATGGATGCAGCAAAAGAAAGAATGGACGCCGCTTTTGAATTCATCACCAAAATGAACATCCCGTATTATTGTTTCCACGATACGGACGTTGTAGGAGACGGTTCTGTTTTTGAAATTGAAAAGCGCCTAGCAAAAATGGTGGAAGAAGCCAAAGTAAAACAAGCTGCCTCGGGCGTAAAATTACTCTGGGGAACTGCCAACGTTTTCTCCGATCCGCGTTATATGAACGGAGCTTCAACCAATCCCGATTTCAATGTACTGGCCAATGCGGCTGTTCAGGTTAAAAATGCCATCGACGCTACCATCGAACTAGGAGGAACTGCTTATGTGTTCTGGGGAGGTCGCGAAGGCTACATGAGCCTGCACAACACCGATACCAAACGCGAACTGGCGCACCTGGGGAAATTCCTGACCGTAGCACGCGATTATGGCCGTAAAGCCGGTTTTGATGGAACTTTCCTTATCGAACCAAAACCAATGGAACCAACAAAACATCAATACGATTACGATGCACAAACTGTTATTGCATTCCTGAGGGAACATAACCTGGATAAAGATTTTAAATTAAATATTGAAGTTAACCACGCCACTTTAGCTGGTCACAGTTTTACCCACGACCTAAGAATGGCTGCTGATGCTGGATTACTCGGATCGATTGATGCCAACAAAGGTGATTATCAAAACGGCTGGGATACCGATGAATTCCCAACCAGCGTATATGAAGTGACCGAAGCTATGATTGAGATACTACAAGCAGGTGGATTCACGCAAGGTGGTATTAACTTCGATGCTAAAACACGTCGTAATTCTACCGACCTGGAGGATATTTTTATTGCTCATATTGGTGGAATGGATGTATTTGCCCGCGCACTGGTTATTGCAGATAAAATTCTGACTGATTCGGATTACCTTGCACGACGCAATGCTCGTTACGCTTCATTCGACAGCGGAAAAGGAGCCGAATATGAAGCCGGGAAACTGGGACTTGAAGACCTACGCACAATTGCAGCCGAAGTTGGTGAACCCGATCAAACAAGCGGAAAACAAGAACTGCTTGAGCAATTAATCAACTGGTATATCTAATGAATCAACGCAATACATTTTATATTGTAGTTATCACACTGGTGGCCACTTTGGGTGGCCTCCTTTTTGGTTACGACACTGCAGTTATTTCCGGAGCCGACAAATCGATACAGGCATTTCTAATTGATAATCTGGGTCTGGGCTCACTGGCACATGGCGCCACCATTTCAAGCGCCCTTATCGGGTGTATCATCGGTGGAAGTATAAGTGGGATTCTGGCATCAAAACTGGGTCGAAGAAACACGCTGTTTCTGGCAGCCATATTATTTTTTATTTCGGCACTGGGTTCCGGGAATCCCGAATTCCTGTTTTTTGAAAAAGGCGAACCTACAATGGGTTTGCTTTACATGTTCAATTTCTACCGCATTATTGGTGGAATCGGAGTTGGTCTGGCCTCTGCCGTAAGCCCGATGTATATTGGAGAGATTGCTCCTGCCGACATTCGCGGACGGCTGGTTTCACTCAACCAGTTTGCCATTATTTTTGGAATGTTGGTCGTGTATTTTGTCAACTGGGGGATCGCTAACGGACAGTCACTGGAATGGATTAACATGGTGGGTTGGAGACGCATGTTCACGTCGGAAGCCATTCCTGCCGGCGTGTTTGGCTTACTGCTGTTCTTTGTTCCGGAAACACCTCGTTACCTCGCGATAAAAAAACAGGATGAAAAAGCGATGCAGATCTTAGCCAAAATTAACGGAACGGAACATGCCAAAACGATTTTTGCAGAGATAAAAAACAGTGTAGAGCATTCTACCGCAAAACTTTTCTCATACGGTAAAATCGTTATTGTTATTGGCATTCTGCTTTCTGTATTTCAGCAATTTGTTGGAATTAACGTGGCACTTTATTATGCGCCGCGCATTTTTGAAAGCATGGGAGCAGAGAAAGATGCATCGATGATGCAAACGGTTGTTATGGGACTGGTAAATGTGATTTTTACTGTTGTTGCCATTTTAACGGTCGACAAATGGGGACGGAAGCCTCTGCTGATGGTTGGATCAGTTGGAATGGCCATTGGTATGTTTGCAATTGGAGCCCTGGCTTTTATGAAAGTAATTGGCATAGCAACTCTTGTATTTATAATTGTATACACCGCTTCATTTATGATGTCGTGGGGGCCAATTTGCTGGGTGCTGATTTCTGAACTGTTCCCGAACAAGATTCGCGGAAAAGCAGTAGCTGTTGCTGTTGCAGCACAATGGGCAGCCAACTATTTTATCTCATCGACGTATCCCGCGATGATGGAATTTAGTAGCGGCGGAACTTACTGGTTTTATGGAATCATGAGTGTGCTTTCCTTTATTTTTGTGTGGAAAATGGTTCCGGAAACGAAGAATAAAACTCTGGAAGAAATGGAGATGCTCTGGAAAAAGTAAATGGACATATCTTTCGCATAGAGATATCGAATCGTCATTCCATCTGCCCGGTGCAGTGAAGAATGGCGATTTATTTTTCAGAGGATTATTCAAAATGGATCATGGCCTTAATGGCGCCATCTTTATAAGCCTCAACAATCTCAAATGCTTTACCTGTTTCTTCAAGTTTAAAATTGTGGGTGACCATTTTTTCTGCGTCTACCCTACCCGATCTCACCAGTTCGATGGCTTCTTCAACGCAATGGTTTTGCCGCCGCACATTGATCACGCTTAATTCCTTGCGGCGCATCAAATCCATATCGAAAGTATACTTTGCATCCGGGGGAATCCCAACCAATACGAGTTTGCCTCCGGGCTTCAAAACTTTTAAAGCGATGTCCACCGCTTCCTGCTCGCCACTGGCTTCAAATACAACGTCCAACAAAGATTCATGTATTTCTGAAATCCTGTTCACCACATTTTCTTTATCGGCTTGAACAGCATGTGAAGCTCCTATTTCTTTGGCTTGATTTAAACGGTAATCCAGGGGTTCAATCATTGTTATCTCACGAACATCATCGGCTAATAGTTTAAAAAGAATACTTAATCCGATCGGTCCTGCGCCAAATATTGCAACGGATTGCTTGTTATCGACCAAGCTTGCCAGCTTTACTGCGTACACACCAATACTTAGTGGTTCAATAAGTGCAGCCTGCACAGGATTTAAACTTCCGGTAACCGGGAAGCAGGTGAAAGCCGGCATCACGATATAATCCCCAAGGCAACCATCAAGTTGGCCGGGGCACCCAAGGAATCTGTTGTTTCTGCAGGTATGTGGTCTTCCCGAGCGGCACTGATCGCATTCGCCACAGTGAACAGAAGGGTCGACAACAACAAGATCACCTAAGTTAACATGCTTTACATTGGCGCCCTTTTCTACAATCGTACCCGAACATTCGTGACCAACCGGAAAGGGAAATTCAACCACCTGGCTACCTATTTTTCCTTCGGAGTAATAATGAATATCAGAGCCACATACTCCTACCACACTCAACCTGATCTTCACCTCATCGGCAGACATTAATTGTGGCTCATCGACATCGATTAATTTCATCTTTTTTATTCCTTGCAAAACAACTTGTTTCATTTTGATATTTTTAAATTATGCACACAACTTTAAAATAATTTTCGTGGTGAGTTATTCAGATGCAAATTATTATACCATTTACATGACTTTTATCACTTTGGCCTTAAATAAAGGTTTTTAAATCTTCCGGTACAAAATTCGAAAAACCGCAAACGTTTTCTAAAACATATTGTTATTTTTATATCTCCTGTATTTCAATATCTTACATTTTTATCGATTAAGTTTTTTAACAAATATTAATTAATTTTTAAAAATGATTCAGGTTTCAATCAATTTTATACTATCTTAGCCCTGCCTTAATGAACAAGATTACAAGACTTATTAAAACTACCTTTTCTCTATTAGACCAATAAGTTTTCTGATCTAACTAAACTAGACTATGAACAATCGGGTTATCAGTAACAAGGGATAACCCGTTTTTTTTTAATCGAAATTAAATTTCTTCAAATTCTTTTTAAAACGAAAGTAAAAGAGAATGCCGGCCGTTCCCAATCCTACGAGGTAACCAAACCAAATGCCTTTTGCCCCGATATTTAATACAAATGCAAACACATAACTTGTCGGAATACCAATTAGAAGATAAGCCACAAAAGCAATAAACATGGGGGCAGTAACATCTGACATTCCGCGAAGTGTACTCAGCATAACCACCTGCAAGCCGTCGAACAACTGAAAAACAGCTGCAACAATAAGTAATCCGGCCGCAATTCGAACAACATCAATATCGGTCGTAAACAAATAAGGCAGCAGGTTTTTCCCGCCAATGAACATTAGTGCCATTACGGACATAAAAGACAGTACAAGGTGTGTGGAAGCCACCGCCGCTGTTCGCATTGCATGATAATCCTTAAGGCCAATCTGATGACTTACTCTGATTGTATTGGCCTGCGAAACTCCAAGTGAGATCATGTAGGTAAACGAAGCCAAACCAAGTGCCACCTGGTGAGCCGCAAGTGGAGTTTCACCTAACCAGCCCATCATTACGGCGCCAATTCCAAAGGCAGTTACTTCAACAATCAACTGAAACGCAATAGGAATTCCTATTTTTAATAAGCGAATGATCCGGTCAAAATCAATCTCCTCTATGCGGGCCAGTTTGAAGTACTCCAGAAACTGAACTTTTCGGCTGATGAACACCACAAACATAATTGGCATTACTATTCTAGAAATAAGTGTTCCGATACCGGCACCGTTCAGTCCCAACGCCGGGAAACCGAATTTTCCGAAAATAAGTACATAATTAACAACAATATTAACTACGTTGGCCGTTAAGGTAATGGTCATTGCCATTTTGGTATTTCCAATGCCTTCAAAAAATTGCTTAATGGTAAAGAACAGAATGAACGGCAGGTAAGAGCAGGTGAGTAAAATATAGTAAGGTTTTGCCAGTTCCAGTACATCAGCCTCCTGCCCCATGAAAGGCAGTAATAAGTATACGCCAAACATTAATAATGTTAGTATAAATCCGGCGGCCATGTGTGTCAATGCGCCATTTTTAAGCCAAATAACAGTCGACCTGTTGTCTTTATTCCCAAAAGCGGTGCCAACAAGTGGCGTCATTCCAAAGGTAATCCCCATTCCGAAAACCATACCGATCATAAAAACGCTGTTGGCAAATGAAGCCGCTGCAAGTTCTGTTGTTCCCACGTGGCCCACCATGGCGTTGTCGATCAACGACACCATAACCTGGCCGATTTGCGACAAAACGATCGGGAAAGCCAAGTGCACGTTGCGTTTGTAATACGGTATATAATCTCTGAATTTCACTGAATTACAATTAAATATCAGCTAAAATGTGCTGTTTGTTCAGGGCGCAAAGATAAGGTTTTACGCTACAAGGAGAACCAGTAACTCAGTTTAATCATGAAGGCATTCTGAGCACTTAATTTACGGATCCCTTTCAGACTATCGAAAAGTGAGGATTCGTATTGGTATTCGTAGTTGTTTCGGTTGTGGGTCCATACAAAATAAAGGGTCGAACCTGTCTTGTATTCCCAGCGAGCCACAAAATTCGATCTGAATTCCTGAAAGTTGAAGTCGAAATCGTAGTTATTAAAGTCGTGATATACATTGCCGGATTCATCAACCAAATAACTATTTTCGCGAAATAAAGTTTCAAAACGATCATCAAGGTTTATGGCTTTCGAATCGTCTACTCTCCGGTAATCGAGATATTGTCCGGTGGAAACGTACGGGCTTCCGTAATACTGCAGCGACAATTCCGGCGTAATAAAAAACTCAGCACGCAGGGTGGTGTAAAATGTTTGACGATCGAGCAAACCAACGAGGTATTCACTACGACCGTTTACGGTAGTTGCTTTTAAAAACTGGCTGTTATCTTTTGCCAGCGAATAAACCGACTCCGAAGTCAACATAAAACGGTTACTTACCCTCCAGTTAACCATAAATGAATAGCTGTTGTTTTTGCTGATGTCATCATCGCTGTTAGCAAAAGAACCGGTTATTCCCACGATAAAATCACTTTGAGTGTTTGTACTTATTCCCACATCGAATTTGTTTTCCGGATCTTTTAGCAACGATGGACCACCTCTCAACTCCCGCGTGTCAATATTTTTAAAAATGCGTTTGGCCGCCAGATCAAACTTCCAGTAATTCTTAAAGCGAAAAGTTGAGTAGAAATAAAGATCATCCTGAAGATTTTCCCCACCATAACTCCACACATGCCCCTGTCGTAACCGCAGTCTGTAGTTTAGCAGAATTCCACGCGGCTTGTTCATCCAGTATTCAACGTCCATTTGCTGGTCAATATAATCGGCCTGACGCAGATATCCCAGATCGTTTAATTCAACACCCGGAGAACGCCATTCCAACTCACCCTGAACCCGGAATTTTCCACTTCTTTTCCCTCCGCTGATTTCACCACCCCAGCCACTTAATCGGGTTTTATCCGGATCGAACTCCAGGTGTTCTGCATCTTCACGCTGGTAATAGTGACGCGAATTGATTTGCAAAGCAGAAATGGCTGTTTCACTCCCGTTTACCTGCGAAAAGAAACTTTTGCCCGATACATAGTACTTCCGGTTCAGCCAGTTGTGTTCAACATCGAAACCACCGACCAATGCATTATCGCTTAAGAAATTCAGGTTATCGTCTTTAATATTTCGGATTGTCGAAGTAAATATTCCGCCAATTGTTGTGCTACCTTCATTAAAATCCTGCTTTATTCTCCCGAGCGAGTAGTTAGTAAAAGGTTCGGCTGCCAGCGTTTCCTCAACATCGTCGCTGGTGATTATCGCGTCCTCTTTTGCAGTCATGCTGTTAACAAAACCCAGCGACAAGCCTTTTTTGTTTTTACCGGTGAGCTTTAAGGCATTTATAATTGACGTATTATCAGGCACCGACAAACTTTCGCCGGCCTCTTCATCTACTCCGGGTACATAGCTGGGAGCATGCCCGATACGGCGCGAATAATATACCATATCTGATCCCGAATTGTATTCCAGAATACTTTTCCCTTCAAGAAAGAACGGACGCTTTTCGTCGTAAAAAACTTCGTACGAAGTTAGGTTCAATTCTGAAGGATCAGCTTCAACCTGCCCAAAATCGGGATTAAACGTGTAATCAAGTGTAAAGTCTGAACTTACACCAATTTTACCATCGACCCCAAAACCAAAGTTGCTTTTGTCGTATGAGTCGGGAATATATTTGGCTTTGCCATAGGGCATCACCTCAAAATTTCGTTTGTATGGAATATCCTTTATTCCCCGCAGCTCGCCAAAAATATAAACCATGGCAGGTGCATCAATCGGTATAAGTTTCCACTGGCTTTCTTCGGCCAGCCGGTATATGTACCGCCAGATGTGCATTCCCCAAACGTGTTCCTCCTTGTTGGCAAAACGGATTTGGGTAAACGGAACGCGCATTTCAGCATACCAGGCCGAATCGCCAATCGACGTTTTACCATCCCAAACTGCATTCCAGTTAAAGTCCCAGCCGTATTCGCCCAAATGCATTAAATCCACCTTCTGCCCTGCCGAGGTCAAATTAAATTCGAAGGCGGTTTGCTTATCGTGATAGGTATCCAACGCAATTCCGGCAATATCTCCACTATAGGCATCATCGCGTGGCCCAAGAATCGGACTCATTTTTTCGGGCTCATTGTCGTATGCAATGATGGCAAAATACAGATATTTGTTGTCGTAAAGAATTTTTATTTCGGTTTGCTGTGAAGGCGGTTTTGCCTGGTGCGGTTGTTGCTGGACAAAATCGCCGTCCCAGGTACCAACCGTTTGCCAGCATTCATCATCCAAATGCCCGTCAATCTTGGGAGCAACATCGGTTCGTGTGGCATAATACACCCTTTTGATGCTGGCATAATGATTTACCAGCGAATCATCAGACAGCGTGTAATTCAAATCCTGACCATTTGAACTTAAGAATAGCAAACCCAGTAAAAGAATAAACAGCGAATTACGGATCATGGTTGGTCAATAATCAAATACAAAATTAATTTTGTTTTGTGATTAACAAAATGCTAATTTAAAAAATTCAATTTTTGACTAAATCTGGCATTTATTCAAATTATTAATGGAGCAAAAACCGATAATTACATAAATTTACATTTATTAACACAAATGAATTTGTGAATACTGTGCCAAGGGATATTTTGCACCGGCCAAAAATAAATCGAACTAAACAATTTGTGCAAATCAGAGTTATTAAAGCAGAATTTAAGACAGCTTAACATTCGAATAACGTTCTATGAAACAACGACAAAAAAGCAATTGTTTAACTATGTATCTGGAAACGTGCACGTTTACTGTTGGTTATGAGCTTAACAGTTGATACATTAAAATGATAAATCAAATTGTATGAAAGGAGCATGGATAAATTACGCACAAAAGGGAATGATAAAATTCTTCCTGCGAGTTCCATGTGATTCCGCAAAAAACAAACAATTTAAATCACATGAATAAAATCAAAAAGATTCTGGTGGCAAACAGGGGGGAGATTGCTATCAGAGTAATGCGTACTTGTCGGGAGATGGACATTGAAACTGTGGCCATTTACTCAGAAGCCGACAGAACATCATTACACGTCCGCTACGCCCATGAAGCCTACTATGTAGGTAAGGCGCCATCCTCGGAAAGCTACCTGAACATTAATAAAATATTAGAAATTGCGAAAAAAAGTAAGGCCGATGCCATTCATCCGGGCTACGGTTTTTTATCGGAAAATGCAGAGTTTGCACGCCGCTGCGGTGAAGAAGGCATAATCTTTATAGGTCCGTCGCCCGAGGTTATCGTTCAAATGGGCGATAAAATTCAGGCCCGCGAAGCGATGACGGCTGCAGGAATACCGGTAGTTCCGGGAACCGAAGGCGAAATTAAATCCGAAGAAGAAGCGCTTGAAATCATCAAAGAAATAGGGCTTCCGGTAATGATAAAAGCCTCGGCCGGTGGTGGTGGTAAAGGAATGCGGCTGGTTAAAAATGAGTCGGAAATTGTTTCATCAGTTCGTGCAGCACGTTCGGAAGCCAAAGCTGCTTTTGGCGACGACGCTGTATACATAGAAAAATACATTACCTCGCCCCACCATATCGAGTTTCAAATTCTGGGCGATCAGCACGGCAATACGGTGCACCTTTTCGAACGCGAATGTTCAGTGCAGCGTCGTCACCAAAAAATGATCGAAGAAACACCTTCGCCATTAATGACGGAGGAGTTACGTAATGAAATGGGTAAATCCGCCGTTGAAGCTGCAAAAGCGGTAAACTACGTGGGTGCCGGTACCATCGAATTTTTGGTGGATAACGACCTGAATTATTACTTCCTCGAAATGAATACCCGTTTGCAGGTTGAGCACCCAATTACTGAACGTGTAACGGGGATCGACCTGGTAAAACAGCAAATATTTGTAGCTGAAGGAAAAGGGCTGGAATTTAGGCAAAAAGATCTGAAACAAAAAGGACACGCGATTGAGTGTCGTGTTTATGCTGAAGATCCCGATAATAACTTTATGCCGAGTGCCGGAAAAGTTTATAAAATATCCGATCCGCTGGGATTAGGTGTTCGAACCGACGGTTATGTTTACGAAGGTTACGAGATCCCAATCTACTACGACCCAATGATCTCGAAACTGATCGTTTGGGGAAAAACACGAAATGAAGCGATTGCAAGAATGAGAAGGGCGTTATATGAATACAAAATTACCGGAGTAAAAACATCGATAAAAATACTGGAACGGGTAATGAACAATGAAAACTTCATTTCCGGAAATTACGATACGCATTTTATTGAGAAAAACCAGGAACAACTTATGAGCCGGCCACAAGCCGATGCGCCTGAAGATATAGTAATTATTGCTGCGTTTATCGACTACCTGGATAAAATCTCATCAGTTACTTCCAATGAAAAAGCGTTTGTTCCGGCTCAAAGCCGCTGGAAGAAAATTTCGCATGTAAACCATTTTTAATTTAAGATTATGGCAGTTGAAATTAAAATAGGCGACAGGATTGCCTGGGCCGACCTGATTAAACAAGACGGAAATCTGCTTGAAGTGGAGGTTGACGGAAAACGCTACGAAGTGGATTTGATGCACACCGCCGATGGTACTTTTTCCATTCTCGAAAGTGGTCATTCCTACGACATTGAACTTGTTCCGAATGCACCAAAACGATACACAGCCTACACCTTGTATGAAACATACGACGTGGATGTGATCGATGCCGAGGCACGGTACCTGCAAAACCGAAACGCAGGCGGTGCCGGTGCTGCTGAGAGCAAAATATCATCGCCGATGCCCGGGAAAGTGGTAAATGTCATGGTTGCTGAAGGCGATGAAGTGAAAGAAGGAGACACTGTGATCATCATTTCGGCCATGAAAATGGAAAGCGAGTACAAAGCACCTCACGATGGGGTTGTTAAAAAAGTGCACGTGAAAAACGAAGACACCGTAGACGGAAACCAGGTACTAATTGAAATCGAGTAAAAGTTAATTACGCATGGATTTAAAAGCAAAATACGAACAACTGGACACCTTCAACCAACAAGCCGAAGAAGGAGGTGGTCAACAAAGAATTGAGAAACAACACGCCGCGGGTAAAAAAACGGCACGCGAACGAATATTGCAGTTTCTCGATCCGGGAACCTTTTCAGAAATCGACAAATTGATGACCCACCGGAATTATGATTTCGGAATGGAGGCTCAAAAAGTTTTGGGTGATGGTCTGGTTTCAGGTTACGGAAAAGTAAATGGCCGACTGGTGTATGTATTTGCCCAGGATTTTACGGTGTTTGGTGGCTCGCTAAGCCGCGCCAATGCCGATAAAATTGTAAAAATACAGGAACTAGCGCTGAAAATGGGTGCTCCCGTTATCGGATTAAATGACTCGGGTGGCGCACGTATTCAGGAAGGAGTGGAAAGCCTCGCCGGTTATGCGGATATTTTTTACAACAATGTCATCTCTTCCGGAGTGATTCCGCAAATATCGGCTATACTTGGTCCGTGTGCAGGTGGAGCTGTTTACTCGCCTGCCCTTACCGATTTCATTTTCATGGTAAATGAAAAAAGCCACATGTTCGTAACCGGACCTGAAGTGATCAAAACGGTAACACACGAAGATGTATCGAAAGAAGAACTGGGAGGTGCACACACGCACAGCACAAAAAGTGGCGTGGCACATTTTAGCGGAAACGACGAAGAGCAAACCATAATGATGATCCGGGAGTTGTTAAGCTTCCTGCCATCGAACAACCTTGAAGATCCGCCGATAAAACCGAATGTCGATCCGATAGACCGCGTAGACGAAAACCTGCAGGAGATTGTTCCTGCCGATCCGAACAAGCCATACGACATGCATGAGATCATACAAAGTGTGATCGATAACAAACACTTTTTGGAAGTACAACCACAGTACGCGCAAAACATGATTGTTGGGTTTGCCCGATTTGGCGGACGGCCGGTCGGAGTTGTAGCCAACCAACCGGGACACCTTGCCGGCGTTCTTGACATCAATTCTTCGGTAAAGGCAGCACGTTTTGTACGTTTTTGCGATGCTTTCAACCTGCCACTAGTAACTTTTGTTGATGTCCCTGGCTTCCTGCCGGGTACCAACCAGGAATTTGGAGGAATTATTAAACACGGTGCTAAATTGCTGTATGCTTTCTCAGAAGCAACCGTTCCTAAAATTACTTTGATTACGCGAAAAGCTTACGGCGGTGCATATGATGTAATGTCTAGTAAACACATCGGTGCGGATGTTAACCTGGCCTACCCCACAGCTGAAATTGCAGTAATGGGCCCCGAAGGAGCCATCAACATCATTCACCGCAATAAGTTGAATGACGAAGAAAAAATAAAAGCTGTAGCAGATTATCGCGAGAAATTTGCGAATCCTTACAAAGCAGCGTCACTGGGTTATATCGATGAGATCATCCACCCGAAAAATACACGTAAGAAAATTGTTGACGCGTTGGAAATGACGCACAACAAACGAAAATCAAATCCACCTAAAAAACACGGAAATATTCCGTTATAAGGATTTGAATCGTTAAGGAAAGAGCAGGTGAATATCAGTTGATGTTCACCTGTTTTTTTTGAAGCCTTATTCTTTTCGTTACAACTTTGTCAAATCTGTTAAAAAAGAATACTTTAGTGCGTCCAAAAAAATCAACATAAAAACGGAACATGAAATGAGCTTGATTAATTCTGGATTTATGCAAGCTCCATTTGATGCCATAAAAAATAAACATTTTTAATCGTATGAAAATCACGAAGATCCAGCTCCACTGGCAAATCCTTATAGCACTAATTTTAGCCGTACTTTTTGGTTATTTTATTCCCAGTGGTATTCCTTATGTTGGCTGGATGGGCGACATTTTTCTTCGCGGACTAAAAATGGTGATCATACCGCTTATTCTGAGTTCCATCATAAGTGGGGTAACCAGCATGGGAAAAGGTAAGGACCTGGGACGTTTAAGTGTAAAAACCTTGTTGTACTACCTTTCAACAAGCACGCTGGCCATTGTTACCGGACTGGTTATTGTAAACCTTGTAAAACCCGGCGTTGGAGTTGAACTGGGATTTACACAATCAGTTGAAGGACTTTCGGAAAGTACAGGTTCGGTAAGGGACATTTTGTACCGGCTTGTACCCGATAACATTGTGGATGCAATGGCACAGGGCACCATACTTTCGGTGATATTTTTTGCCATCATTTTCGGCTATTTTATCACCCAGGTTGAAGACCGCTACAAAAATCCCTTAAAAAACTTTTTTGACGGGGTATTTGAGGTGATGATGAAAATTACCCTGTTTATTATTCGTTTTACGCCGCTTGGCATTTTTGGAATTGTTGCTCGTGAAGTGGCCCGTAATTCCGATCAGCTGGCTAACATTGCCGGAAGCCTGGCCATTTACAGTTTGTGTGTGGTAGGCGGTCTGCTTATCCATGCCTTTATATCGCTTCCGTTAATTGTGCGATTTATTGCCAAAGCAAAACCGTTCAAGCATTTTTCGAACATGCTAACTCCGCTTCTAACTGCATTTTCCACCTCATCGTCGAGTGCCACTTTGCCACTTACCATGGACGCGCTGGAACACAAAAGCGGTGTTTCCAATAAAATAACAAGTTTTACGCTGCCTCTTGGAGCCACCATAAACATGGACGGAACTGCCCTGTACGAATGCGTGGCTGCTATGTTTATTGCACAGGTTTATGGCGTAGAACTCACTTTTGCTCAGCAGGCACTTGTTGTTGTTACTGCGCTACTTGCTTCTATCGGCGCCGCAGGAATACCAATGGCCGGACTGGTAATGATTACAGTAGTGCTTACCGCTATCGGACTGCCGCTGGAAGGAATCGGGCTTATCCTGGCTGTCGATCGCATTTTGGACATGTTGCGCACATCGGTTAATGTATGGAGCGACAGCTGTGGCGCCGTTACCGTTGCACGGTCCGAAAATGAGGAAACAAACGTTGCTTATGCAAAATAAGCGGTTCAATCTGCAACAGTAGAGTCACTATCGACGAAACAACACCTATATCCGACAAAACGCATTTCGACGAAATATTTGGTTATATTGAAGAAAATCAGCTCTTTATTCAACAAATTTCTCGTACAATTGTATTTAGAAGTCAAGGGATAAGAACAGCTTCCTTAAATTGGGATTAAGGCACCATAAGGGGAAGAATCTATATTTAATAAAAACTGCAATGAAGATATTCAAGTACAGGGTATTGAATCATGTGCTATTCTGGATAGTCATATTCGCATTCTTTACATTTCCACGAATTGTAGCGGTAGGATTTACACTCGAAGCTTTTGTAAACTTACTTTATATTCCGTTCGATATCATCGCAACGTACATTTTTATAGAGTTCTTGATTCCACGCTTTATCCTGAAGAATCGACATTTTCTTTTGTTTTCCATCGGGGCCATCGTAACTTTTACGCTGAATATTTTGGTTTCGCAGTACATTATGTACAACATTCAGCCCCAATTAGGATTCTGGACGTACAAAAGCAATTCGGTATTGAGCGATGTCATGAAACTTATTGTAAATAACCTGATGATCATTGGTACAGCATCAGCCCTGAAATTGTTTAGTTATTTCTACAAAATACAACTCGCCCATTCCGAACTGCAACGAAAAACGGTACAGTCGGAACTTGGCATTTTGCGTTCGCAGGTAAACCCGCACTTTCTCTTTAATGTTCTGAACAACATCGATGCGCTTATTTTTGAAGACAAAGAAAAAGCGTCGACTGCGATTTTTCTATTGTCGAAAATTATGCGCTACATGTTACAGGAATCAAATCATGAGAAAGTGACGCTTGACAAGGAAGTGGAGTACATAAAAGATTATCTTGAACTGGCCAAGCTCAGTTTTAACTCGCCCAATTTTCTTCGTTTCAACCTAAAAGGCTCGACTAATTTTAAAGAAGTCCCCCCGCTCTTGTTTATCCCGCTGATTGAAAATGCAGTGAAGCACTGCAACAAACAAGTCGATCCGCCGGGAATAGAAATCGATTTTTACGTAAACGATGAATACATCGAACTGCATACCAAAAATTTCATAAAACGAAACGATTTTAAACTGCCCGACAGCGGATCGGGAACGGGACTGAAGAATGTGGAGAAACGCCTGCAATTGGTTCACGGCGATAATTATTCTTTTGATATCAACAGGAATATGGATAAATTTGAAGTGTACCTGAAAGTTCCACTGAAAACCAGTTAAAATGAAGATGAACTGCATAGCCGTCGATGACGAACTTCTGGCGCTGAAAAAGATCCAACGTTTTGCCGAAAAAATCGATTACCTGAACCTCATGGGCACTTTCGACAACGCACTGGCCACATTTTCGTTCCTTCGCGAGAATAAAATAGACCTGATCTTTCTTGACATTCAAATGGATGAATTTACGGGCATACAATTGCTTGAAACGCTGAAAGATCCGCCATATGTTATTCTTACAACCGCCTACGACGAATATGCCTTGAAAGCTTACGAACTGGATGTTGTGGATTACCTGCTAAAACCCATTCCATTTGAGCGATTCGTAAAAGCTGTGGAAAAGGTTTATGCACGTTTTATGAAGGATCAGCATCAGCATAAACACATTGCAATGGGTAATTCGGTGGAGAAGAAAAGCGATCAGCCAGAATTTACTTTCATTAAATCGGGGAATAAAACCGTTAAAGTTTATTTCGATAAGATCATGTACATTGAAGGGCAGCGCGATTACCTTCAGATCCACACCGAAGACAGTAAGATCATGACCCTGCTAAATTTTAAAAAGATGCAGGAATTGCTCGATCCGCAGCGTTTTATTCGTGTGCATAAATCGTATGTTATCTCTATCGACAAGATTGACTACATTGAAAACAACGCCATTCGCATAAAAGACAAACTTATTCCGGTTAGCAACACCTATAAAGTGGCCTTTTTCAACCTTTTAAACAAGAAGAACTTTATATAGCTTGTCGGGATCGACAGCAAATAAAGGACATTCACTCCATTTTTTGATAAAATTTAACCCGCGACATCCTGCAAAATTTTTATTTTTGGTGCTGTTTTTACAAAACCGAATTAAGATGCTACGAAACATTCAATTTATTCTTTTACTATTCATTTTGTTTGGTCTTTCAAATTGTAAAAAGGCCACGACCGACATTTTTTACAGCAAAAAGTACATCGAAGAAATTAAATTGGCACGTAAAAAGGTGGGCTACCACATGGTACAAAATTCCATTCCGGGTGCCAGTATTGCCGTTTCTATCGATGGCGAGCTGGTATATTCCGAAGGGATGGGCCTGGCTTCTAAGGACCTGGAAGTTACGGTTACCCGCGACACCAAGTTCCGAATCGGGCAGTTATCGTCGTTATTTACCAATGTACTTTATCAAAAACTCGTTGAAGAAGGTGTCGTCAATCCCGATTCATCGGTGCGGTATTATTACCCCGATTTTCCTGAAAAACGCGGAAAAGTGATTATGAGCCAGCTGGCCAATGAAACATCCGGAATACGACCGCCGCGCGGCGATGAGGAACTGGAACAGATGAATACTTCCATTCAGGCGGGCCTGAAATTATTTAAAGACGATCCGCTGGAAATGCCTCCCGGTCAGTTTCAAAATCCCAGCTGCTATAACTACAACCTACTTGGAGCAGCCATGGAAAAAGCAAGCGGAAAAAGATTTAACAAACTGCTGAAAGAATACGTTACCGACACGCTTGATTTCGAAAACACCGTTATAGATAATCCTTTTATGACCATAAAGGGACGAACCGATTTTTACGAGCCCAACATCATCGCCCAGGTCGTAAATTCAAGCTTTTACGATCTGCGTATGAATGCACCTTCCATGGGGTTATTATCAAATGCAGACGACCTTGTAAAACTGGGAAATGCACTTTTAGCAGGCGACTATTTTACCGAAGAAACCCGCCAGAATCTGTTTAAACCTGTAAAACTTTACAACGATAACATGTCGCAGATGGTAAACGGCTGGATGGTTTTCAAAGACAATTTTGGCAACACCGTTTATGGCCAGGAAGGAACTGTGCCCGGTGGTGCTGCTTCAATACTTATTTATCCTGAACACAAGCTGGTTATCGGCTTTGCCTGCAACTTATCTTCATCGGTTCACGATACACCCGCATTTATGGTGGCTAACGTTTTTCTGGGAACCGAGGGGAAAGAAGAAAGCAATAAATCGAAGTTAAAATAGACTCGCTTTTAAACAACCGCCTGATTCCTAACCGTTACAACTGAAGGTTTTCATAAAAAATACTAATTTAGTATGGAAACAATTGTTATATGGAGATTCTGGTTTTATTGGGCATTATTTTAGGGCTGGCACTTGGAATTGTTGGCAGTAGCTTCTACTTCAAAAGTAAACAAGATCGGGAACTCAACCAGCAGTCAGCACTGCTTCTCGAGAAAATTAAACAAGTTTGCAAACTCATCACCGTTGAAGGCGAATTTTCGGAAATATTTACGCACCGCGATGAAAAGAACATGTTCTTCAAACTCATTCAGTTTGAAAAGAAAGCCCTGCTGATCGTAAAAGCTAAAGTGATGATTGGCTTCGACTTCACCAAAATTAAAATTGAAGTTAACACGCAAAAGAAACAAATTTTGCTAAGCCGGTTTCCTGCACCCGAAATATTAAGCATCGACAACGACCTGGAATATTATGACGTTCAGAAGGGAATAATCAACAAATTCTCAGGAACCGATCTGACCAGCATGAACAAGAAATCGAAAGATTTTATTCGCGAAAAAGTAGCCGACAGCGACCTGTATATTCTTGCCGGGAATCAGGCTGCCGAATCCATTCAAATCATACGTGCGTTGATAGAGTCGGTGGGTTGGGTGCTGGTATCAGAAAACCTGGCTTTTAAGGAAACTGAAGAGCCCAAAAAGATCAGTTAAGTAGAATTTCAAAAAGCCGGTGTGCCATGCCAGTGCGATTCAAATTAATTCAATATGAAAAAAAGTACGCAGCACCGGAAAATGAAACCGATTCTTCACAGATAAAGGAAATTAGTTTTAACTTTCATTACTCAAAAGTTGAATACGACCACTTGGGTTGCACAAAATAATTTCGGATGAAACAATTTAATCATATAAAACTTGTTGCGATCATTCTCAGTTTGCTGCTGATTTACAGCTGCAAGCACAAAAACAACAGCTGGGAAATAAAGGGAAAAGGTATTGAGAACGAACAGGTTTACCTTTGCCAGGTCGATCTCATTGACGGAGATACAGTAATCGACTCTACACGTGTCGAAAAAGGTAAGTTTTCGTTTAGCGGTACTAATCCGGATGAGCGTCTTCAACCCTATAAGATACTGAGCAAAGGCAAGCAACATGTTGCCATTGATGTTTTGATTGCCAACGGAGAACAACTTCAGGTAGCTGTAAAAGACGAGTATGATATCAACTTTTCGGGAACACCAATTTCGAAAACCTACAATAAATTCCTCGACTTCAGAAAAAATGAGCTGGATAATCTTAAGGAATTCAGGCAGGTTCTTTCAGACAGTTCCCTTACAGAAGATCAGATAAATACGAAGATGCTGATATACAAAGAGAAAATGCAGGAATTGGAGAACGAGAAGATTGAATTTTTGAAATCGATACAGAATCCTGAACTGAACAGTTTCCTGGTATTGCATGAAGCGGTAACTTCGGGAGTGATTGAAAAGGAAGTTTTTGATAAATATGTGAAGGCTTTAACCCCCGAGGGGTCGATGACAAAGAACGGACACAAAATGCACCAGATTTATGAAGTCTTTGATTCATACGCCTTAAGTCGCGAACTCGATCTTTTAGATTCTGCCACTGTTCGTTCGAGATACAATCAACTGGACAGCGAAAACAAAAATTCGGAATTTGCCAGGCAGGTTTTAAAAAGCATCGAGCAGGCGAAAAAGTAATTTTACAGCTATATTTCAATCCCTGAATCAGGTTTGTAGCCATTGAATTTATATTATCGCATACAATTATTAACTTTGTAGTCCGGGCAACCGGTTTTTATTGGATCGTCTTTTAACATTGCTTTGTTTCGCTATCGCCTCGCGAATCTTCTCAGCGTGTAAACCGACCTCAAAATTAACTTTCTTGTTCGGGTAAAAAAGAGACCATTATTGGGCTCATGACATCAGATAGAATTAAAAAATAATATTGAATGGGTAGATCATCAGCATCTTTTAACAAAAAAGAATTAGAAAAAAAACGAGCACAAAAGAAAAAAGAAAAACAAAAGCGCAAAGAAGAGCGCAAAGCCAATAGCGGCGGTAATTCGTTAGACGACATGATTGCTTACGTCGATGAAAACGGAGTAATCACCAGTGAAGCTCCCGATCCGGATAAAAAAGAGGAAATTGATGCGAGCGAAATTCTCGTTTCAACACCTAAAAAAGGAGAAGAGGAAGAGGAAATATTACAGGGCCGGGTAGAGCATTTTAATGCCGATAAAGGTTACGGTTTTATAAAAGACCTGTCGAATGGAGAAAAATATTTTTTCCATATCAGTGAAGCCTTTCCAAACATTACCGAAGGCAATAAAGTAACATTTGACCTTGAAAAAGGAACCCGCGGACTTAATGCCGTTAAAATTCAGGCTGTAGAATAAGTATATTCAAAATCATAACCGGCCAACCAATCGGGCAACTCCTGTCTGACCGGAGAATAAGGATTCTATCGTTTTCAAAAAAGATAGAATCCTTATTTTGTAAATGCCTGTAACAAAACTGCCGGCTCAATCGAACCGGCAGTCTGTATTTGTAGTTTTTAACGTCAGTTCGACATAAGAAACACAATAATTTATTAGAAAAGAAACAAGGTTTTGTTTATATTTAAGTATCT
>NZ_JBBIXN010000011.1:0-30812 GCF_037646455.1 Maribellus mangrovi
ACTGATCGTTCCTGTGGAGGCCAGTTTCGAATGTGAACTTGGCGATGCAGGTACAGCTACAGCAGAAGATAACTGTGGCGGAGATGTTTCTATAGTTTATTGGGATGACGTCGAATTAGAACATTGTGGTACCATTACCCGTACGTGGAAAGCAACAGACTGTGCAGGTAATACCACTACTGATGTTCAAATAATTACGATTTACGATGATACACCACCAGTAATTGATGCACCGGAAGATTCAGTAATCTGTGAAGGAGATACAGTTCCGATGATGCTTATGGCGTCGTGGACCGATAACTGTGCAGATGGAGGAGACCTCTATGCAGAAGCCGAACTCTACAGCGTATCTTATTGCGATAGTATATTTGCATATCCATTCTATGCTATGGATAATTGCGATAACGAAGCAATGGATACCGTATTTATCAGAAAAGGAAAGGATGAATACGAAAACTGCGAGACAGCTTTTGCCAAGTTGGATAATGAGGATGCACACTGTTTCATCGGCGATTATAATTTTAATCGTTGGGGATGGACCAATCTCGTAACGGAAGGAGAATATGATCTTCCATACTATGCAGGTGCCGCACAATGTGATGTAGACAAAGGTCTTTTGGTTGGAAACGTACATGTCACCTTTATGGATGGCCAGGTAAGCGTAGAATACCAGATGATGGAAGGATACGTATTGAGCGAAGCCCACGTATATGTTGGCTGTGAACCATATCCGATGAAGAATGGCAAGCCTACCGTTGCTCCGGGACAATTTACCTTTAACACAGGAGATCTTGATCATTCGACTGGCATTACCGTGAATTTCACAGATGTGGTTGGTGAATCAGTGTATGTAATTGTTCATGGAGTTAGCTGTGAAGAGGTTTGCAGATGTAGCGAACGTCCGGGACCGGATGATGGTACCGTATATGATTATACTGAAACCATTGACTGTACTGAACCTGCAGCAGAAATAAGCAAAGGAAACAGTGGTAAGCAAAAAGTAACTACTGATGTTTCTATTGTTAATCTCGACAATTTGAAAGTTTACCCGAATCCATTTAATGAAGTAGTAAACATCGAATTTGTTTCAGGGGTAAGTGGTCATGCAGTACTCGAGGTACACAATATGGTTGGTCAAAGAGTGGCAACACTCCTGGATCAATTTATTGAAGCAGGTGTAGAGAATAAGGTACAATTCCGTCCGGAATCTGAAGTTTCAGGATTCTATCTCTACAAACTTGAAATAGATGGACAAATTCAAATTGGTAAAATGATTTACCGACGAGAATAAACAACGAAATACCCGAAATTGATTCAGATTCAATTATTGCAAAAGACTCTTATTTTATAGTAGTTGATTTCGGGAGGTTCTACTTTAAAAAAGTAAGATTGGAGGCCGACTCAGTGGAGCGGCCTCTTTTCTTTTATAGCTATTTTGGTGAAAATCATACAGCTGCAACCATTAATAGCATGCCTAACTGAAATTCTTTTAGTAAATTGAAGCGTGTATAAGGTAAAACCATTGAAGTTTAAGAATGAAAAAGAGAAGGACCAATAAACAAAATACAAGTAAGAATTATTTCTTGCATAATCTAAATTTTATTTTACCATTTATTTTAGGAATTAGTGTACTGGTAATTTATATTCCAACCGGTAGTTTTGATTTTGTAAATATTGATGACAACTCATTAATTTATGAAAATCCGACGGTCATTGATAAGAGCATTTCATTCCAGGAATGCTTTCAGAGAATGAAAGGAGGGGTTCATTATAAGCCTCTTGTTTTTTTATCTTGGAAGCTTGAGTATAATCTTCTGGGCGAGTCTCCATCACATTTTCATATTATCAACTGGATTTTTCATTTATTAAATACGCTCATTTTGTTTCAGGTTCTAAAAATTGTTTTTCAAAAACTGTATAGTGATAAAAACAAAATACTGATCGCCTCTTTTTTGGTTGCTTTATTGTTTACAATCAATCCATTACGTGTAGAATCTGTTGCCTGGGCAACTGAACGTAAAGATGTAATGTTCGGATTTTTCTTTCTGCTCGGGTACTTATACTATTTAAAATTTATTGAGAAGAAGAAGTATATTTTTCTGTTACTCGGAGCCGTGTTTTACCTTTTATCCGGGTTGTCAAAATCGATGGGTGTAACTTTGTTTGCCGTTCTGTTTCTCACCGATTTTTGGTATAACAGAAGGCTCTCTTTCAAATTATTTTTCGAGAAAATTCCATTTGCCCTGGTTTTGTTTGTTTTACTAAATCTATATGGAACAATGGAGTTTGGGAGTTCTAATGTTGCCGCACTGGTAAGTGAAACAGAAGAAGTGGAAAATTCAATGGAAATTATTACAAGTGCAGAACACCTGGAAAACTTATCTCCTGAACTTCAATGGTTTTTTACTACTTCCGCTCGCTTTATGTTATGGATTGGTCATTCCATAATTCCTATAAAAATATCTGTTCATTATCCCCATAATGTCATTTCTAACTCACTTGGTAAATCCATCTATTTGTTTCCGTTCCTGGTACTGGGATTATTTTTTCTTTTTTGGCGATATCGTCATCGAAATAAAGCTGTTTTGGCGGGTATGTTGTTTTTTGCCATTACATTGTCACCCGCTTTACTTGTAACTACTTCTGGTCAGGGAATATTTCTTTCCGATCGATATACTTATATCCCTTCGATTGGAATATTTTTTGCTATTGTAGCCTTTTTATACAATGGGCAATTTAGTCAGTGGAAAAAAATGATCACTGGTTTTTTGATTTTATTTTTCTTTGTACAATCTGTTAAGGCTGTGCAATATTGGGAAAATTCCGGCAGTCTTTTTAAACAAGTACTTAAAGTGCACCCAAACTCGGGATTTGGACATCTGAATCTTGGCAAATTTTATTATGACCAGAAGAATATTGTTGAAGCAGCAAATGTTTATACAAGGGGTATTGCAAGGGCTCCCGGTTACTATAAATTGTATTCGAATCGAGGTAAGATTATGTTTGATCAAGGACAGTTTGAACAAGCCATACAAGACTTTGATAAGTGTCTTTCCCTAAAACCAGACTATGTGACCGCACTTGCAAATCGAGGAGCGGCATATGGTGCTATGGAGGATTTCGATAAAGCACTGATAGATTTGAATAAGGCGCTTGAGATTAATCCCAGAGACTTAAACGCTCTGTCAAATAGAGGGTTATTATTTATGTTTACCCGAGATTATAATAAAGCGGTTGTCGATTATGAGAATTACCTTAAGATAAATCCAAATGATGATGCTATTTGGAATTCGCTGGGATTGTCATATTATAATTTGAACGAATATAATAAGGCTATTTCAAATTACGATGTTGCCATTCGACTTGACGACAGCAAAGGACCATATTATTACAACAGATCCATCGCTTTAAGCCGATTGGATGAAAATGAAAGGGCTTACGCAGATGCCATTAAAGCACGGACTTTGGGTGTAAAGATAAGTGAACGTTTTTTTAATAGTTTAAAAAACTAATTACAGAATTAATTGTTACTAATCAACATAGAACAGGGATTAAATTGTCTTTACATTTAAGCACTAAAGGTCTGCTATATTAAACATTAAAAATATCTGAACATGAAAAGCACAATAGTATTTTTAACACTATTATTTATCATATCATTATCATTCACACAATCCCAATTCTACCAATTCACCGTTAAAGACATCGATGGAAACAACTTTGATCTATCGACTTTAAAAGGGAAGAAAGTGCTGGTTGTAAATACGGCTTCAAAATGCGGTTTTACCCCACAATATGAGCAGTTACAGCAGTTGTATGAAAAATATGGTGGAGACCATTTCACGATTATCGGCTTTCCAGCTAATAATTTCTTAAAGCAGGAACCGGGTAGCAATGAAGAAATAAAAGACTTTTGCCAGAAGAATTATGGAGTGACTTTTCCCATGATGGCGAAAATTTCGGTGAAAGGCGACGATATGCATCCGCTTTATCACTGGCTCACCGAGAAAAGTAAAAACGGAGTAATGGATTCAAAGGTGGGATGGAACTTCCAAAAATACCTGATTGATGAAAATGGGAATTTGGTTGATATGGTGAAATCGAAGGTAAAACCCGACGATGAAAGAATTGTTAGTTGGATTGAAAACTAAAATTCAATTCACGATCCACCGAATATATCTTTTTGATTTAAATGAAACTGATTTTGAAAACTGTCTCTGTTGAACTTCTTTTCTTTCAATTTCGGATTGTTACTTTCCTCATTAACATCCAAAGTCAGGCTAGAAAGCAATTGACAGACCATGTGTTGAAGAAATAGGTTAAAATGCTTGATGAAATGTTTAAATTAGCGTATTTAATTCTAAACTGATAAACTAATATAAAATTAAACAGCATAACTAAACTAATTTCCTGTCTTTTGTTTTTTTCTCTGTTTTTTTCGTGCAGACAACAGCAAGTGTCTCTTGTTTACGATGTGGAAAACAAGGGAGCCTTACAGTTACTGTAAATATTAATAGCAATGAATAATTGTAATAAATAAGTGAGCGACTTTTATTAATTACAAAAGCAAGAATGATTGTTTCTTTGATACTATTTCGTAATTTAAATGTTCAACAAATCTAACGCAATATGGAATGGATTAACAGACTTAAGACCATTATGAAAGACAAAGGAGTTAATATTGAACAGTTAAAAACAAAAATTGAACTTAATGGCCATACATTAAGCAGAAATTCAATTGGAAATATATTAAATGGAAAAAACAGTCCTAAAGTAGAAACTCTCGAGATAATAGCTAATGCTTTGGAAGTTGATCTTTGGAGGATATTTTCAACCGAATCAGAAGATAATAGTGTTAGTGGATATATTGAAACAAAGGATACGATTTATAGAATACATTCACTCAAAGAATTAAAACAACTTCTTAAGCTGATTGAAAAGCCAATAAATGATTCAAAATTTGAAACTCATTCGGAATCTTCAAAGTACAGATCATTTTCTGGTGGTGGATTACAGTATTATGCTGTACGAGGTAGTGCACGAAAGAAGACAGAAAAATTTTCACGACATATTTTCAAAAAATATAATATCACTGTTTGCAATAAAAAAGAATTTATTGAAACACCGAATGAACTAAGTAGGGATGTTAAAGTTTGGGTCTTCAAATCAAAAGACGATGTAAAGTCTGCTCAAACTTTACTTGAAAAACAGTTAAAATTTAAGTTCAACGAATAAAAATCTCTACCACTTTAAATCTCTGCTCTTTAAAATATTTCAACAAATAAAATTGTGAATAAACACATAAATTACCGGGAAGAAAAAAATTTTAAAACTCTGCTTTCTACTACAAATTAACAAATATTGTTGTTATTATTAGCTGGTAATGTTGAGTTTATTTGTTGTGATAGTCAATTTCCATAATTAGAAATAACCTCTTTCTACTTCCAATTTATTTGTTATTAGTTTAAATTTTAAATTTTCCATTGCAAATCTGCATTAATTGTGCTAATTTTCTTGTTATTAATTAATTAAACTAATTTTTTCATTTAATTAAATTTTATTATGGATACTGAAAAGAAATTAATAGGGTTATTAAAAGATGCTGCTGTTATTGTTCACAGGTTTTACTACGAAACAAACATGCCAACTAAAGATGTGTGTGCAATCATTCAGATTATGGCTGACAATTATGCAAATAATATTGATAAAATACCTGTAGATGAGTATAGTCTTAAAATAGAAGAAGTTGAAGAAGAGAACGTCGAAGAAAATGAGGTGGAAAAAGAGGAACCTGAACTCAAAAAAGTATCAAAATCAGATGCTACAGTGAAATAGATACTGAATTTCTATATTGAATTTGAGTATTCATACTACAAATAGCCAGTCTCCAAACAGCAGGTAAATCAAATTTAATATAGTAAGTGATTCACCATGTTCAATCCTTTTGTTAACATGGTTTTAAAAACATTTTATATGTTTTGATGTATAGCATATAGGAAAGCATATGGCATTCTGAGAAAATTCTTTTCAATAAGGTTAGTTCTACCTTATTTTATTTTTAAATGTGTATTATGGATACTGAAACGAAACTATTGGGATTATTAAAGGAAGCGGCGGTTAGAGTTCACAAGTATCACTTTGAAACCAATATGCCTATTGAGTCAACTTGTAAAATTGTTCAGCTTATTGCAGAAAACTATGCAAATAATATTGATGAGATGCCTGAAGATGAGTATACCATTAAAAGATCGGAAGAATAAGTGTTGAACTGAATTATGTTCATTGGTAACTATAGGTTATTTATACTGTACCCTGTGTTAGTTTTTATATGCGTTATTATTTTCCGATACAGAAATTCTTAAATATGTGACCCAATACTTCGTGGGTGGATATTTCTCCGGTAATTTCGGATAAATAATGCAGGCATTCGCGGATGTCCTGCGCCAGTAAATCACCCGGGATTACCGAGTCGAGACCTTTGAGCACACGTAGAATGGCTTCGTGGGCATTTTTCAGAATTTCGTAATGACGCGCGTTGGTCACAATAACATCCTGTTGTTCGGCCGCATTCAGGTTAATGGCGTGCTGCATGTAATCAATAAGATCGTCAAGGTTCTTTTTCTCGCGAGCCGCAATAAAAACCATTTTTTCGTTGTCGGTTAAATCGAGAACCTCAAGTTCCTGAATGGTTTCCGTAAGACCTGAATCGATTTTGTTCGCTACAATGATCAACATCTGATTTTCGGAAATGCGTTCACGGATTTTATCGATCCGGCTTTTTACCAGTTCAAACGGATTGTTTGTGTCGACCACCAGCAAAACTACTGTAGCTTGTTCCAGTTTACTATAGCTTCGCTCAATTCCAAGGTTTTCGATCTGGTCCTCGGTTTCACGGATTCCGGCAGTATCGAAAAAACGAAATGCTGTTCCATGAATATTCACTACATCTTCTATCACATCGCGCGTGGTTCCGTGAATGTCAGAAACTATCGCTCGGTCTTCGTTCAGCAGCGCATTAAGCAGAGTCGATTTACCAACATTGGTTTCTCCAACTATTGCTACAGGAATTCCGTTTTTTATGGCATTTCCGAGTTGGAATGAATCTTTGAGTTTTCGAAGTAAAGTTTCTATTTCTTCGGTTAGATTCCGTAATGCAGTTCTGTCGGCAAACTCTACATCCTCTTCACTGAAGTCAAGTTCCAACTCAACCATGGCGGTGAAATGAAGGAGTTGATCGCGTAATGACCCAATCTCTTTTGAAAAACCACCGCGCATTTGATTGATGGCTAATTTATGGGCAGCAGCATTCGACGACGCGATAACATCAGCAACAGCTTCAGCTTGCGACAGGTCCATTTTCCCATTTAAGAAAGCACGTTGTGTGAATTCTCCGGGAAGTGCCATCCTGGCTCCGTTTTTGATCAGAACTTCCAGTACTTTTTGCTGTATAAAAGTGGATCCGTGACATGAAATCTCCACAATGTCCTCACCTGTATAAGAATTGGGAGCTCTGAAAATGGCCACCACCACTTCATCAATAATCTTATTATCATCAACGAGTTGACCAAAATGCAGGGTGTTCGCTTTTTGTTCAGAAAGTTTTTTCCCCGCTTTCGGACTTCGGAAAATAATATCGGTTATTGAAATGGCCTGATCGCCTGATAAACGGATTACGGCAATGGCACCCGCACCCGGCGAACTAGAAATGGCGCAAATTGTTGACTGATCGAGCATTCGTTATTTGTTTTCGCAAAGATAATTCATAAATTTAATTTTTTGATTTCAGAGAATATATGGAACTCCTTATAAAAGAATCGGGAAAACTAATTAAGCAATCGAAATTTACCATAGCATTTACCGGAGCCGGTATTTCTGTAGAAAGCGGTGTGCCGCCGTTTCGTGGCGCTCATGGATTGTGGAATAAGTACGATCCGCAGGTTTTAGACTTGCGGTATTTTTACAACAACGGGGCGGAATGCTGGAAATACATTCGAGAGATATTCTACGAATTCTTTGCCGATGCACGACCTAACAAAGCACACGAGGTACTGGCTGAAATGGAACAGAACGGCTTGCTGCAGGCAGTTATCACACAAAATATCGATAACCTTCATTTTGAGGCTGGTAGTAGGGTAGTTCATGAATTTCATGGCAATTCAAAAAAGCTTAAATGTCCGAAATGTGATCACGTATACGAGGCAGCAGAAATTAATTTCGAAGTCATTCCTCCGCTTTGTGTTGACGATGGCGAGATTTTAAAACCTGATTTTATTTTCTTTGGTGAAGGAATTCCGCAAGATGCCTATGCCAATTCGTTTGAAGCAGCCGAAAAAGCTGAGGTTTGCCTGATCATTGGTTCAACTGGCGAAGTTACTCCGGCTTCTTTTGTGCCGCGTGCAGCCAAACAGCGTGGTGCTACCATTATTGAAATTAATCCGGAGGAAACAATCTTTACGCATCAAATTACTGATATTCATTTAAAAGGAAAGGCATCAGAAGTACTGCCGAAAATTTCTGAGGCGTTGATTTGAATTTTTCAACCAAAAGTTTGAACGTTAAATCGTAAATTATGTTTGTGCCGGTGTTTTTATCAAAAAGAAAACATCAAATTTAAATCCACCATAATATCGCTTATATTTGCGCACTGACTTGAAAGTAACACTTCAAAAAATAAAAATATAATGAAACTACTCGAAGGAAAAACAGCGGTCATTACAGGAGCATCGCGTGGAATAGGAAAAGCTATTGCGATTAAATTTGCCCAGGAAGGCTGCAATGTGGCTTTTACTGATTTATTCGACGACGAAAACATGAAAGCAACCGAAGCTGAATTAAAAAATTTGGGCGTTGAAGCCAAAGGATACGCTTCCGATGCCAGTAATTTTGAAGATACTGATAAAGTAGTGGCCGAAATTGTTAAAGATTTTGGACGTATTGATGCGCTTGTAAACAATGCCGGAATTACTAAAGATACTTTGTTAATGCGAATGACCGAAGAACAGTGGGACGCAGTAATAAATGTGAACCTGAAATCGGTTTTCAATTTTACAAAGGCTGCTCAACGCACCATGTTGAAACAACGCAGTGGATCGATAATTAACCTTAGTTCGGTAGTTGGTGTTAGCGGAAATGCCGGTCAGGCGAATTACTCAGCATCGAAAGCCGGAATTATCGGATTTACCAAGTCTGTTGCGCGCGAATTGGGTTCACGTGGAATTCGTTCGAATGCCATCGCGCCCGGTTTTATTATTACCGAAATGACCGGAAAAATTCCGGAAGAAGCTCGTAAAGCTTGGGAAGAATCGATCCCGATGAAACGCGGTGGAACGCCGGAAGAAGTTGCTGGTGTTGCTACTTTCCTGGCATCCGATCTTTCGTCGTACGTGAGCGGACAGGTGATTACTGTTTGTGGTGCAATGAATACCTGATCTGATTTTTGATAATTCATTGAGGAAATTGTGAGGGAATGATCTCTAAAATGAATTTAAAATATTATTGATAAATTAGCTGTCGGAATACTGGCAGCTTTTTTTATGCATTATAAGGGACTATTTTTCGGACTAACAACCATAGATATTCAATATTTTGTCGATCGATTTCCTGAAACTAACAAGAAGTTGAAAACCGATGCCCCCGATGTTTTGGTGGGAGGACCGGCAGCTAATGCAGCGGTAGCTTTTTCTTACCTTAATAACGGAGCTCACCTGGTTTCGGCAATAGGAGAGAGTGCTTTTTCTTCATTTATCAGGGATGATTTCGCGAATAACAAACTTCAATTTACTGACCTGGGTAATGCCGATACAAAACCTGTGATCGCTTCTGTTGTTACTTCGTCGAACGGCGATCGGAATATTTTTACGCATTATCCCGAAATACTTTCAGGTAGTTTTGTGCCTGTTAAAATTTTGGACCAAATTCAACCCGAAATAATTCTGATGGATGGTTTTTATTCGGAACGTGCTATTCCATTAGCCAAAAAAGCTTTCCAACGTAAAATACCCATTGTTTTAGATTGCGGAAGCTGGAAACCACAATACAACGAGCTCCTGAAATACACTGATACTGCTATTTGCTCTGCAGATTTCCAACCACCTTCCTGTAAAAATAGTCGTGAAGTATTTCGGTTTCTGCGCAAAACAGGAGTAAAGAACCGCGTTATTACACAAGGTGAGGAGGATATTCTGTTTGAACAAGAGAAAAGGGAAGGAGAGCTTGCAGTAGAAAAAACAAAAGTAATCGACACGCTTGGTGCCGGCGATTTTTTTCACGGTGCTTTTTGTTACTATACCTTGAAAATGAGAGATTTTGAGAAGGCATTAAATGCTGCTTCGCAGGTTGCCACCTTTTCCTGTAAATTTAAAGGTACACGAGCATGGCTTAACCAAGATATTGTTGTGAATGTCTGATTAAAAATGCTTAAATTGTAATTGGAACTTGAAATCCAGGGAACATGCTAAATAAATCAATAGCTTATCGGCTAAGTATCTACATATCGCTTGCAGTAATAAGTGTATTTATAGCATTTATTATTATTAATTTTTTGTTCAATTACGATATTATTAAAGAAAATATTGAATACAAAGCCGATAATTCAAGCATTGAGGTAAATACAGAAATTAAGAAGTACGTTATTACAACACAGGAAATTAGTAAGAATATTTCGGAACAGGTAATTTTTTACGAAAGCAAGGATGGAGTTCGTCCGTTTATAAGTCAATTACTCGAAAATTATCCTTTTATCAATGCAATTCATATTAATATCGATACAGTGGTTGACCTTTCCCATCATAATTTTTACGCTTACTTTCAGAATGATTCCGCTTACTTTTACCAGGATAATGAACCAATTGTAACTTGTGTCGACAAAAACAAGAACTTTGTTGAATTGATTGAAAATCCCGAAGTGGTTTGGTCAGAGCCAATAGTTTGTGAGCGAAACAATCAAATTGTTTGTTCCTATTACTCGCCAGTAAAAATAAGGAATTCAGAAGGTAAAGAAAAGGAGGTAGGCGAGGTGATTTGCGAATTATCAATGGAACAGATCAACGAGGAAATCAACAAGATAAAAGTTGGGAAAAGCGGATATTCCATTTTAATTTCACGTAAGGGAACTTACCTTGCACACCCAAGAGAAGATTTTATTTTAACACGCACGGTATACGATATTCCTAAAAACGTACTCGACGTGGACGATAATGAGATCAATCAGATTCTCATGGGGACTTCTAATTCTGTTACAGTAGCCTATCCCGAAGTTCTGGATTACCAAAAAAGCTGGGTAAGATTCTCAACAATGCCCGAAACAGGTTGGTTAGTAGTGGTAGTTGTACCATACTCCGAACTTTTGGAACCGCTTTACCTGCCTATTTTAAAGATGTTGTTTTTCTCTGTTTTAGGAATTCTTGTCGTATACATCTTGATCACATACATTTCAAATCGTCAGATCCAGCCACTAAGTAGCATAACTTCTCAATTAAAACGATTTAGCGACATCTCTGGTGAAACATATGCCGGCCGGGATTCAATGAATGAGATACAGCAAGTCTCGGATAGTCTGAATCAAATAAAATCGTGGTACAGAAAGTATAAAATTAATGCCGCTCAGGATAAGAAGTTGTTTCAATTAAAGAACGACGATATTTTTGAAGCAGCCGAAATTCAGCAAAGTCTCATAAAGTCCGAATATCCTGCCTGTCCGAATATCGACGAAATAGATTTGCATGCAACCTATAAACCGGCCAGGATTGTAAGTGGCGATCTTTTCGATTATTTTTTCCGCGATGAAAACCATCTGGTTTTTACCATGGGAGATGTTTCCGGGAAAGGAGTACCAGCAGCTTTCTTTATGAGTATGGCGCAAACCATTATTAAGTCAGTGGCGAGTAATCTCGATTTTAAGAAAAGTTACAACATTGTTGAAGAGATCAACGATCAACTTTATTCGAGCAATGTACACCAGTTTTTCTTAACGCTGTTTCTGGGAATTATTGATATAAAAACCGGCAAACTTACCTATTGCAATGCGGCCCATACAATTTCTTATGTGTTAAAAGCCGACGGGCGCCTGGACGAATTGGCAGATAGTCATGGATTACCGCTTGGAATTTACCGCGACAAGGGATATAACCAAAGTAAATACCAGTTAGAGAAAGGAGATTCGATCATTATTTATACTGACGGTGTTACAGAACTTCACGATGAGAATAATCTTCAGTATGGGGATTACCGACTCAAAGAAAATCTAAAAAGTTTGGTGCGGCAGAAACCTAAAGAAATGGTTCGCCGGCTTGAAAGGAGTTTGAAACTGTTTATTGGCAACAAGGATCAAAGCGACGATATCAGTATTCTGGTCATTCAATATTTGGGATAAAAAAAGACCGGGAAACACCCGGCCTTAATTTTTATTCTTTTAATGCTTTGTTCTTGGATAGAATCCGCATTTGCAATTTCTCATTTTTCTTGTCGAAACCAACCGAAATGGTGTCGCCTTCCACAATGGAAGCTTTTATAATAATCTCGGCCATTTCATCTTCCAGGTATTTCTGGATCGCTCTTTTTAGCGGTCGGGCTCCGAATTGCGGATCGTAACCTTTCTCGGCAATAAAATCTTTGGCTGCAGGTGAAATTTTCAATTTATAATTCAGTGCTTCCACACGTTTGTATAAGCCTTCAATTTCAATGTCGATGATTTGGTGAATGTGTTTTTTCTCCAATTGGTTAAACATGATCACATCATCAATCCTGTTCAGGAATTCGGGAGCAAATGCTTTTTTCAGTGCCTTTTGAATAATGTACTTGGCATGTTCGTTTTCCTGTTCCGGGGTATTACCCGTTGAAAAACCAACTCCTCGTCCAAACTCCTTTAACTGCCGTGAACCGATGTTAGAAGTCATGATCACGATCGTGTTCTTGAAATCCACGTTTCTTCCCAGGCTGTCGGTCAAACGACCTTCGTCGAGTAACTGTAACAACAAGTGGAATACATCGGGATGTGCTTTTTCGATCTCGTCGAGCAATACGACCGAGTAAGGTTTTCTACGGACTTTTTCGGTCAACTGTCCACCTTCTTCGTAACCTACATATCCCGGAGGTGCTCCAACTAGTCGCGATACGGCGAATTTTTCCATGTATTCGCTCATGTCAATTCGAATCAGCGAATCGAGATTATCAAACAGGTATGTTGTAAGTACTTTTGCCAGTTGTGTTTTTCCAACTCCGGTTGGGCCCAAGAAGACAAACGAACCAATCGGACGGTTCGGATCTTTTAAACCGGCACGGTTCCGCTGAATGGCTTTAACGATTTTGCCTATGGCTTCGTCCTGCCCAATAACTTTGCCTTTAATGTCCTTGCCCATATTCATCAGACGTTTGCCTTCGGCTTGCGCAATTCGCTGTACCGGAACACCTGACATCATAGCAACTACTTCGGCGACTTTGTGTTCGTCAACTGTTTCGCGGTGGTTAATCAATTCTTTTTCCCACCTTTCTTTTTCATCTTCCAGCTGGTTTAGCAGATTTTTTTCTTTATCTCTGAAATTAGCTGCAAGTTCAAAATTTTGACTCTTGACGGCACTTATCTTTTCTTCTTTAGTCTTTTCGATCTTCTCTTCCAGTTTAACGATCCGCTCCGGAACATTAATGTTTGAGATGTGTACACGTGATCCTGCTTCATCCAATGCATCAATGGCTTTGTCGGGCAGGTATCTGTCGGTAATGTAGCGAGCCGTTAATTTCACACAGCCCTCAATGGCTTCAGGCGTGTAAATTACATTGTGGTGCTCTTCGTAACGCTCTTTTATGTTATTCAGAATTTCAATGGTTTCGTCTACCGAAGTAGGATCGACCATTACTTTCTGAAAACGTCTTTCCAATGCACCGTCTTTTTCAATTTGCTGACGGTATTCATCAAGCGTGGTAGCACCAATGCATTGAATGTCGCCACGCGCCAAAGCTGGTTTCAGCATGTTTGCAGCATCCAGCGAACCGGTTGCTCCGCCTGCACCAACAATGGTATGTATCTCGTCTATAAACAGAATTACGTTATTTACTTTCGATAATTCATTCAGAATGGCTTTCATCCGCTCTTCAAACTGGCCGCGGTATTTTGTACCTGCAACAATTGAAGCAATGTCGAGACTGACTACGCGTTTATCAAATAAAATTCTCGAAACTTTTTTGCTTACGATACGGATAGCCAATCCTTCTGCAATGGCCGATTTACCAACACCGGGTTCTCCAATCAGAATAGGATTGTTCTTTTTCCGGCGACTAAGGATTTGCGCTAAACGCTCAATTTCTTTCTCACGACCTACAATAGGGTCGAGGCTGTTTTCTTCGGCCAGCTTTGTGATGTCGATACCAAAATTGTCGAGCACCGGAGTGTCCGATTTGGCACCGGCTCCTTTTTTACCCGATTGAGGTCCCGATGGATTTTTTGAAAATCCTTCACTCGGACCATCATCTTCACTTTCCGGAAAATCCGATTTCGATTCGGGCAACTTATAATCCTGAAGCTGCGATTTAACCATGTAGTAATTTACTCCCATTTCAATCAGCAACTGAGTTACTATACAATTGCTGTCTTTAAGGATAGCGAGCAGTAGATGCGCACTGTTGGCAGTAACACTTTTAAACGAACGGGCTTCGAGATAGATCAACTTCAGCGTTTTTTCGGTCGATTTTAACATCACCAAATCCGACTTTGACTGGATTGATTTATCTGTCTTTATCTTTTTTTCAACAAGTTGTTTAACTTCTGCAAGATCAATTCCGAGGTTTTCGAGAATGTCGGTGGCTATGCCCTCGCCATCACGTAAAATCCCCAGGAAAAGGTGCTCCTGTCCGATGTAGTCGTTCCCCAAGCGTATCGCTTCCTCCCGGCTGTATCCTATAATATCTTTTATTCTTGGCGAAAATTGTGAATCCATAAATAAAAATTGTTTACATCGTTTTCAACAAATACTATTCCTAAAAGGTTGAACGACTAAATTACTTAAATTCTTATACCCTTAATAATCGTATTGTCATAAGTTATCAAAACATTAAAAAGAAAGCTGCATTTATGGCAGTTGAATTGTTAATATCTTATCTAAATTGTAAATGTAAAAGCCCCGGTTAAGCCACTTATAAATCAATGATTTTACTATTTTTGTGGGTCTTTTAAAAATGAATAATATTTAGTAAAAGGAGATATAATGTCAGAAGGTGAAAAGATTATTCGAATAAATATTGAAGAGCAGATGAAATCTGCTTACATTGATTATTCAATGTCTGTTATTGTGTCGCGTGCACTACCCGATGTGCGTGATGGTTTTAAGCCGGTTCATCGCAGGGTTTTATTTGGAATGCACGAACTGGGAATTCTTTCAAACAGACCTTATAAAAAGTCGGCAAGGATTGTGGGTGAAGTACTTGGTAAGTATCACCCGCACGGCGATTCTTCAGTTTATTTTACCATGGTACGTATGGCGCAGCATTGGTCGTTGCGTTACCCGATGGTCGATGGCCAGGGAAACTTTGGTTCGGTAGATGGTGACAGCCCGGCGGCTATGCGTTACACCGAGGCCAGAATGTCGAAGATTTCGGAAGAAACTTTGGCCGATCTGGACAAGAATACGGTTGATTTTAATCCGAATTTCGACGAATCGTTAAACGAGCCTTCGGTACTGCCAACCAAAATTCCTCAACTGCTGGTAAACGGTGCTTCGGGTATTGCGGTGGGTATGGCTACTAATATGCCGCCTCATAATTTAAGCGATACAGTAGATGCAATAATTGCATACATCGACAATAATGAGATTGAACTTGAAGAGCTGGTTGAAATAATAAAAGCACCTGATTTCCCGACAGGAGGAATTATTTATGGTTATCAGGGGGTTAAAGATGCCTACGAAACAGGACGGGGGCGTATTGTTATTCGCGGAAAAGCGCACATTGAGAATGAAGGAGGCCGAGAGAAAATTGTTGTAACCGAAATTCCGTACCAGGTTAACCGCGCTGAAATGATTCAGAAAACAGCCGACCTGGTAAACGAGAAAAAGATCGAGGGTATTTCAAACATCAACGATGAATCGGACCGCGAGGGCATGCGAGTGGTATACGATCTGAAACGCGATGCCATGAGTAACGTGGTACTGAACAAGCTCTATAAATATACGGCACTTCAAACTTCGTTTAGCGTTAATAATATTGCGCTGGTACATGGCCGGCCAAAAATGCTGAACTTAAAAGACCTGATTCTTCATTTTGTGGAGCATCGTCACGAAGTAGTGACACGTCGCACACAATACGAACTGGATCAGGCCGAAAAGCGGGCACACATCCTTCAGGGATTAATCATTGCCAGCGATAATATCGACGAAGTGATTGCCATTATCCGTGGATCTTCTACACCTGAAGAAGCGCGAAATAACCTGATCGAACGTTTTGAACTGTCAGATGTGCAGGCCCGGGCAATTGTTGAGATGCGTTTGCGTCAGTTAACCGGACTGGAGCAGGATAAACTCCGCAAGGAATATGAAGAGATCATGGTGCAGATAGAGGAACTGAAAAAGATCCTGGCTGATGTAAATCTTCGTATGCAGATTATTAAAGACGAGCTGATAGAGGTCAAAAATAAATACGGCGATGAAAGACGCACCGAACTGGTGCCTAATGCCGAAGAATTCAATCCGGAAGATTTTTATGCTGATGAAGATATGGTAATCACCATTTCGCATTTGGGCTACATTAAACGCACACCACTTGCCGAATTCCGTACACAGGGAAGGGGAGGCGTTGGATCGAAGGGCAGTACAACCCGGGATGAAGACTTCCTCGAGCATATTTTTATTGCCTCGATGCACAACACCCTTTTATTGTTTACCGAAAAAGGACGTTGCTTCTGGTTGAAAGTATACGAGATTCCGGAAGGTACACGCTCTTCAAAAGGTCGTGCTATCCAAAATGTACTAAACATCGAGCCGGATGATAAGGTGTTGACGTTCATAAAAGTGAAAACACTCTCTGATGAAGAGTTCATCAATAACAATTACATCATTCTGGCTACCAAAAAAGGTATCATCAAGAAAACCACACTGGAAGCTTATTCACGTCCGCGCCAAAATGGAGTAAATGCCATTACCATTAAGGAAGGCGACCAATTGCTTGAAGCCCGACTTACTAACGGCACCAGCGAAGTGATGCTTGCTGTGCGCTCGGGCAAAGCTATTCGCTTTAACGAGAGCATCGTTCGTCCTATCGGTCGTACAGCATCAGGAGTTCGCGGAATTAAGCTGGGCAGTGCGAACGACGAAGTGATTGGTATGATTTGTGTTCAGAATGAGAACGAAGATATTTTGGTAGTTTCAGAAAATGGCTACGGAAAACGTTCTAAAATTGATGATTACAGGGTAACCAACCGCGGTGGAAAAGGTGTAAAAACCATTAACGTAACCGAAAAAACGGGTGAGTTGATTGCCATTAAGAGCGTATCTGATGAAAACGACCTGATGATTATAACCGAAAGAGGTTTGACCATTCGTCTGGCAGTGAGTTCGATCTCTGTTCTTGGCCGTGCAACCCAGGGAGTACGGGTGATTAATTTGCGCGAAGACGACAGTATTGCATCAGTTGCCCGGGTAAGCATTGAAGATACCAATGGGGATGAAATTGAAAATTCGGATGAAGAAACACCTGACACTGAAGATAATAACTTAGAACAGGAATAAATAAGTGATTAAGCTTCGTGAGATTGGTATAACATTTTAAAACATTTATTTTTGTAAAAAGATTAATAATAAAATTATCGAGTAATGACATGAGTTTCGGGGGATTGAGTAAACAAAGCTCAGTAACCCGAAATCATAAAAAAATTAAAATTTTAGAGAGATGAAAAAATCAATTATTCTTCTGGCCTTAATCTTTGCCTTTGGTGGAGCATTTGCTCAAAAAGGTAAAGTGTCAAGTGCTCAGAATTTTAAAGACACCGGTAAACTCGACAAGGCATTGGAAACGATCAAAGAAACGATTGATCCGGCTAATTCTAAGTCAGAAAAAACGATTCCATGGCCTAAAACATGGGAAGTTAGAGGTGAAATTTACCAGGCAATATTTGAAAGTGAGGATCCAAATTTTAAAAGTTTAGCAGAAGATCCGTTAACAGTTGCATTGGAATCGTATAAAAAAGCGTTGGAACTTGACGACAAAGGAAGAAACGAGAACAGTGTAAAAATCAAATTGACCTTGTTGACCAACGACCTGACTAATCAGGCGGTGGAAGCGTTTAATCAAAATGACTATGAAACGGCACTGAGATCGTTTGAGCAAATTTTGGAGATCCAGAATATCGATATCGTTAAAGCAGACAACCCGGATGCCATTGATACAGTAATTATTTTTAATACTGGTTTAGCCGCCTACAATTCAGGGCAGTACGAAAAAGCCATTAAATATTATGGCGAAGCTGCAGAACACGGCTACAATGGCGAGAGCGCTTACCGTATGATGTATGAATCGTACATGAATATGAAGGACACTACAAAAGCGCTGGAAACGATTAAGGAAGGTTTTGAGAAATATCCGGATGACAATAATATTCTGACCAGCATGATCGATCTTTACCTGAAAACAGACAGGAAAGAAGAAGCGATGAAATACCTGGATATGGCGATTCAGCAGGACCCGAATAACGTAACCTACCATTTTGCCCAGGGTACTTTGTACGAATCTTTTGGCGACGAAGAAAATGCCATTAAAAGTTACGAAAATGCGATTAAGGTAGATCCAACTTTCTTCAATGCATACTACAATTTGGGAGCACTTTATTACAATAAGGGTGTAAAACAAATTGATGTAGCCCGCGAGGTACCGGCCAACGAAAACGAAAAATACGAGGCCGAATTGGCGAAAGCCGATCAGTGGTTCGAAAAAGCATTGCCATACATGGAAAAATGCGAAGAACTGCAACCTAACGATCCAATGACACTGGAATCGTTGAAAAACCTGTACTACCGTATGAAAGATATGGACAAGTACAATGCTGTTCTTGAAAAATTGGGTCAGTAAGAATTCATTTTAAGATATTTAAAACCGCTTTCCGTCACCTGATAGAAAGCGGTTTTTTTGTGCTTAAGATGAAACTTATAATGTCCTGTGCACTAAGTGTACGAAGCAAGTGCCCATGGATCCTTCAAATTAGGGTGAAAGCCCAAATGATCATAAACCTGGTATTCTGTTTTAATCTTCCATACATCAATGTAGCAGATACAATCCTTGAAATGTATTTAGATGCCGGAAACTACTTTTTCTCCTACCACAGGAATAAATTGGAGCGAAAAACTAGCCCGCGATTTGAAATAAAAGCTTTTGGCTCAGATATGATACAGGTTTTTCGTAAAAGTGCAGCTTAGGTATTGGAATTGATATTGAACAGACAACAATAAAAAAGCCTTTCATCAAACGATGAAAGGCTTTCCGTATATTTGAAATAAAGTAGCTCTTATTTCGCGTAGCTTACGGCACGGGTTTCGCGGATCACAGTAATTTTGATCTGGCCCGGGTAAGTCATTTCATCCTGAATACGTTTCGAAATGTCGTACGACAATTGTTCTGTATCCTGATCGTTCATTTTGTCGGCACCAACAATAACGCGCAATTCGCGACCGGCCTGGATGGCGTAGGTTTTCATAACACCTGGGTATGAAAGTGCCAGGTCTTCCAGGTCTTTCAAACGCTTGATGTACGATTCAACCACTTCGCGGCGTGCTCCCGGACGGGCACCTGAAATGGCATCGCACACCTGAACGATAGGAGCGAGCAGGGTCTGCATTTCCACTTCGTCGTGGTGCGCCCCGATGGCGTTGGCAATATCCGGCTTTTCTTTAAATTTCTCGGCCAGTTTCATACCTAAAACTGCGTGTGGCAATTCGGGCTCGTCATCAGGTACTTTACCAATATCGTGTAATAAACCTGCACGTTTGGCTTTTTTCGGATTCAGTCCCAGTTCCGATGCCATTATGGCACTCAGGTTAGCCACCTCGCGTGAGTGTTGTAAGAGGTTCTGTCCGTACGACGAACGGTATTTCATTTTACCGATCAGTCGAATCAGTTCCGGATGCAGACCGTGAATTCCAAGATCGATTGCAGTACGTTTACCGGTTTCGATCACTTCTTCTTCAATCTGCTTTTTCACTTTCTGAACCACTTCCTCGATACGGGCCGGGTGAATACGTCCGTCGGTTACCAGTTGGTGCAGGGCTAAACGGGCAATTTCACGACGTACCGGATCGAAAGCCGAAAGTACAATGGCTTCAGGAGTGTCGTCAACAACGATTTCAACGCCTGTAGCAGCTTCCAGTGCACGAATGTTACGTCCTTCGCGCCCAATTATTCGGCCTTTGATCTCGTCGCTTTCAATGTGGAAAATAGTAACCGCATTTTCAATAGCCGTCTCAGTAGCCACACGCTGAATGGATTTTACCACCACTTTTTTCGCCTCTTTATTGGCGGTTTGTTTGGCTTCCTCCATAATTTCGTTGATGTATGAAACAGCTTCCGAATTGGCTTCTTCTTTCAATTGCTCAACCAATTGCGATTTGGCTTCCTCAACTGATAAGCCAGAGATCTGCTCCAGCTTTTCAAGGATTTGACGGTGCGATTTTTCCAGCTCTTCGCTCTTGTGCTCAACACGTTGCAACTGTCCGTTCAAATTTTCGCGGATAGCTTCAACTTCGCGTCTTTCAGTTTCAAATTCTTTTACTTTACGATTGATTTCATCGCGACGCTGGTTGAGGTTGTTCTCCCGTTGTTTGTGTTTGTTCTCGAGATTAGCCAGTGAAGAATTCTTATCGTTAATGTATTTTTCGTGTTCCGATTTTAATTGCAGGAACTTTTCTTTGGCCTGTAAAATTTTATCTTTCTTGATCACTTCGGCTTCAGCTTTCCCTTCACCAATGATCTTTCGTTTTTTTGCTTTCAGAGCTTTGTCCCAGATCAGGTAGGCCAACCCACCTCCGGCAACAAACCCGGCAGCAATACCTATTATCAAAGTTATATCCATTTTTAACATTATTAATTAGTACTAAAAAAACCTGTAATAAACCTCTCTTTTTCAAGAAAGGTCTTATACAGGTCTTCGATAAATTATGTGGCTCTATTTCCGGTTCTTTTCTTTTAAAAAATCAGAAATATCGTCGTTTAAATCTTTAATATCATCGATGAATTGAGCGTAATCCTGACGATTTTCCAGCTTGCTGTAATTCAGTGCTGACTGAAAAGCTGTCATCGCCATTATGTCTTGTTGGTCATTGTTCTGAAACCTTTTTCTGAATTCATTTATAGTTTCGTTCACAATTTTTGCAGCTTTTCGGTATCGCTCTTCATCTTTTCGATCGATGGTTAACGGATAATTCCTGCCGTCGATCTTAATATTTATTCTAAAGTTGTCTTCTCTCACTTTACATTACTTGTTTAGTAATGCGATACATTTATCAATTTCCCGTATCAGACTGTTTATTTTCTGTTTAGCGTCCTGGTTTTCATCCGTTCCGGATAAAAGCTGGTTGGCTACTTTCAGTTGCTCATTCTTTTTACCGAGTTCCAATCGTTCCTGCTCCAATGATTCTATCTTATTTTGAAGGGCTTCCAGGTCCTTCTGCAACATTCTATTTTCATTTTCGAGCTGATGGTACAACCCAAATAAATGCTGCGTATTTTCTTTTAAATCAATTAGAAGCAAACGATCTTCTTCGGTCATTATAGCTGCATTTCGCGAACAAAGTTAACTTTTTTTCGATACTTTAAAAGTAAAAGAACTGCTTTGAAGCTAAATTCTCCTAACAATCAGATGTTGACATTCGATGCACTTTTAATGTTTTTCATCGTGCTGTGGTAATATTTAAATTAGATACTGTTTATCGCCACGAAAAATTTAATTTTGTTGGCTTAATCACATTTTTCTATGCGTACGCGATTTTTGTTTTTCCTGTTGTTGTTTTCTTCTCTCCTGCACGCGCAGGAAGCCTATTATACCGATCCCTTGAAAATTCCATTGTTAATAAGTGGAAGTTTTGCCGAACTGCGGAGTGATCATTTTCATTCGGGGATAGATATAAAAACGCAGGGAGTTACCGGACTGCCCGTTTATGCAGCAGCAGACGGTGCTGTTTCGCGTATTGTTGTGTCACCAACCGGTTACGGAAATGCACTTTACATCGATCACCCCAACGGAACGACCTCTGTTTACGGACACCTGTCGCGTTTTTCTCCCGAAATTCAGAACTATGTAAAAAACAAACAATACGAGCAAAAATCGTTTAAAGTTGATCTTCAGATTCCTTCATACTTGTTCAAGGTGAAAAAAGACGAAGAAATTGCGAAAAGCGGTAATAGCGGAAGTTCAGGCGGGCCACACCTGCATTTCGAGATCAGGGATACCAAATCAGAAGAGCCGCTGAATCCGCTGGAATATGGATTTTCAGTGGTTGACAATACGCCTCCAAAGATTTTTTCGCTTTTGGTGGTTCTACTTTCCGATACCTCGTCGGTCAGTCTCCTGGGGACAGAAAAAAGCTATCCCGTGGTTTTTTACGATGGGAAATATCATTTGAAAAACAACCCGGTTATTCCGGCTTATGGTGAAATTGGATTTGCCATTCAGGCCAACGATTATTTCGACGGAACGTACAACAAATGCGGCATAAACCAATTGAGCATGCAGGTGGATGGTGAAACGCAGTTTGCATTTCAGTTAAATCGTTTTTCGTTCGATAATTCGAGGTACATCAACAGCCACATTGATTACGCGGTTTATAAAACGACGAAACGACGTTATATAAAAACCTGGGGCGATCCCGGAAACCTGTTGCCTATTTATGCATATAACTTATCGCAGGGGCGGGTAAATGTGGCTCCAGGTGTGCATCAGGTTGAAATTGAAATAGAGGACAGCTATGGAAACAGTGCCGTGCTGGAATTTAAAATAGAACAGGTAGTTTCTCAGATTTTGACAGATAAGAAGAACGGGCGCATTGAGATGCCTTACAATCGTGATAACAATTTCGAGTCGGATGATTGTGAGCTGGAAATACCAACAGGAGCGCTATACAAAGATCTTGATTTTACTTATTCTACACGTCCAACCACCGACGCTTATTATTCCGATTTTCAGTTGGTAAAAGATAAAACGATTCCGCTTCATAAACCCGCAATTTTACGCATCAAACCTCGTAGTGTAACTCCCGGACTGCAATCGAAATTGCTGATGGTAAATGTTGATTCCGACAGTGGAAAACCTTCATCGGTGGGAGGAACTTTTAAGAATGGTTGGGTGGAAGCCAACATCCGTGCACTTGGAATGTATGCCTTAATGGCCGATACGCTGGCACCACAAATTACTACCTTAAGTATTCAAAACGGGGCTTTAACAGAATCAAACAGAATTCGTTTTAAGCTTGACGATGATTTGGCCGGGATAAAATCAATCGATGGCTACCTCGATGATAAATGGGCTTTGTTCGAATACGATGCCAAAAGCGGGCGGATTACACATTATTTCGACAGTGAGCGTTTTGAGTTGGGGAAACGTCATGCTTTTAAACTGGTGGTAACCGATTATCGGGATAACGTTTCAGTTTACGAAGCTTCTTTCTGGAAATAGTTTGAAATATTCACAAAAAGCAGATTTTCATCATTCCTTAAACTCTGCATTCCTTATAAATTGCAGGAAACTAATTAGCTTTACCTATGAAATCAGATCCTGCAAAACGAATTTTCGACATTCAGCAATTTGGCGAGTTTGGTGGTGTAAATCCGTCGATCACCGATTCTTCAACTTATACTTTTCTCGAGGGCGAGACCATGGAAGAAACCTTTCTGGGGCACATGGAAGGCTGCTTTTTGTATTCGCGCCACTGGAATCCGAGTAATAAATACCTGGCTGATGCTTTAGCCGCCATGGAGAAAACCGAATCGGCATGGATTACTTCCTCAGGAATGGCAGCCATTACTTGCTCGCTGCTTCAATTATGCCATTCGGGCGATCACATTATTACCAGTGTAACAACTTATGGTGGTACCTATGCTTTTCTGAAAAACTGGTTGCCCAAATACAACATTGAAGTGAGTTTTGTGAACATCACCGACCTGGAACAGGTGAAGGCGGCCATGCAACCGAACACCAAAGTAATCTACACAGAAACGGTTACCAACCCATTATTACAGGTTTCCGATATTCCGGAGTTGGCTAAGATCGCGCACGAATTCGGAGCCAAACTCATGGTCGATAATACTTTTACACCGATGATTTTTTCTCCTTCAGAATTGGGTGCAGATTTGGTGGTTTACAGCATGACCAAATTTATCAACGGTAAAAACGATTGTGTGGCAGGTGCAATTTGCGGAACAAAAGAGTTTATAAACCAGCTTTCGAATGTAAACGACGGGACGGCGATGTTGCTTGGCCCGGTGCTCGATCCTTTGCGTTCGTCAAGTATTTTGAAGAATCTGCACACGCTTCATTTGCGCATGAAACAGCACAGTTCCAACGCTTTGTTTTTGGCTCAAAAGTTTGAAGAGATGGGACTTCCAATTAAATATCCCGGATTAAAATCACACCCGCAACACGAATTGCATACCCAATTAATGAACAACGAATTTGGATACGGTGGAATGTTGGCTATTGATTTTGGCACCGAAAAAAATGCCAACCAAATCATGTTTAAAATGCAACAGGCAAATGTTGGCTATCTCGCAGTGTCACTTGGTTATTTCAGAACCTTGTTTAGCTGTTCCGGACACAGTACTTCTTCCGAAGTTCCTATAGAGGTTCAAAAGGAAATGGGTTTATCCGATGGATTGGTTCGGCTTTCTGTGGGACTGAATAATAATATTGAGGAGATTTTTGAACGAATTAAAAGTTGTATATAAAATAAGGAACCGTTCTACATATAAAGAACGGTTCCCTGTTCCGTACGACAAAAATCATATTCCCTAATTTCCATTTCATTATATTTGTCGTTTTCTCGAAAATTTTAAACGAAATACCATGAAGAAAATGTCAATAGCAGGAATGCTGATTTTTGCATTCCTGATTATAAATCAACAGGTTTCAAACGGGTGTACCAACTTTTTGATTACCAAAGGCGCTTCAGTTGATGGTTCGGTGATGATTACTTATGCCGCCGATTCGCACACACTTTACGGCGAATTGTATCATCAGCCTGCTTCCGATCATCCGGCAGGAACAATGCGCAAAATTTACGAGTGGGATACCGGGAAATACCTGGGCGATATTCCGCAGCCGGCGCACACCTATAGTGTAATTGGCAATATGAACGAATTTCAGTTGGCCATTGGTGAAACAACTTTTGGAGGTCGTTCTGAACTGGGAAGTCAGAGCGGTGCAATTATGGACTATGGCAGCCTGATTTACGTGACTTTGCAACGTGCAAAAACGGCCCGTGAAGCCATTCAGATAATGACGGACTTGGTGGCGGAATACGGCTATTACAGTTCAGGCGAATCATTTTCGATTGCCGATCCCGATGAAGCCTGGATCCTGGAACTGATAGGAAAAGGCGAAGGCGAAAAAGGAGCGGTTTGGGTTGCAGTTCGCGTTCCCGACGGTTATGTGAGTGGCCATGCCAACCAGGCACGTATCACAACTTTTCCGCTTGAGGATAGTGAAAACTGTGTTTATGCTGACGATGTAATTTCATTTGCCCGCGAAAAAGGCTGGTACAATGGTGCTGATAAAGATTTTAGCTTCTCGGATGTTTATGCCCCTGTTGACTTTGGCGGCGCACGTTTTTGCGATGCTCGCGTTTGGGCAGGTTTTAACAAAGTAATCGAAGGGATGGATGAATATTCGGAATATGCAAAAGGTTTGATTGAACACGATGGCGATAATAATTTCCCGGTTAATCGCCTGCCGCTGTGGGTAAAACCGGATAAAAAACTAACTGTTCAGGATGTGATGGGCATGATGCGCGACCATTTTGAAGGAACCGAACTGGACATGACACAGGATATTGGTGCCGGTCCGTATAAACTTCCATATCGCTGGCGTGGCCTCACCTGGGAAGTTGATTCTGTTGAATATTGTAACGAACGAGCGATTTCTACGCAGCAAACCGGATTTTCGTTTGTAGCGCAATGCCGAAGCTGGTTGCCTGATCCGATTGGTGGAATTCTGTGGTTTGGTGTTGACGACGCTTACAGCACCTGTTACGCACCCATGTATTGCGGAATAACCGAAATCCCGGAATGTTTTGCTGTAGGTAATGGCGACATGTTAACATTTAGCGAGACTTCAGCTTTCTGGACATTCAGCCAGGTTGCCAACTATGCCTATTTGCGTTACGACGATATGATCAAGGATGTTCAGGTGGTTCAATCAGAATTGGAAGATAAATTCGTGACTTATGTTCCTGTCATTGATAAAGCAGCAGAAGAACTTCTAAATAAATCCGGTGAAACTGAAGCCCGGAAGTTCATCTCTGAATTCTCGAAAAATGAAGCCAATAATATGACGGCCCGCTGGAAAGAACTGCGCAATTATTTGCTTATAAAATATACAGACGGCAATATCAAGCGCGAAAAAGACGGAAAATTCGAACGTACAGAAACCGGGATGCCAAAATCACCCATTTTTGCCGGTTACCCCGAATGGTGGTACCGTGCCATTGTAAATGCAACCGGCGATCATTTTAAAGTCATCGGAGAAAGTCATTAAATTGCAACGTCGTATTTTCTACTGAAAAGGTCTCTTAAAAAAGGGACCTTTTTTTATGGAATCTGTAACGGAATACACAACTTGTACACCCATAAATTGTTACCTTTATTATTTAAAATTCTAAAAAGACAAACAATCATGAAATTTTTGTTATCGCTTCTTTTCCTGTTCGGAATAGCTGTGAATATTTCTAATGCTCAAGGTACGCAGTTACTTCGCGAACCAACAATTTCGAATGAAAGTATAGTTTTTGTTTATGCCAACGATCTGTGGAAAGTTGAACGAAACGGCGGAGATGCTATTCGATTGACAACTAACGAAGGTCAGGAATCAAATCCGCATTTTTCTCCTGATGAAAAATGGATCGCATTTTCAGCGCAGTATGGTGGAAATACTGATGTTTACGTGCTGCCGGCAGAAGGCGGATCTCCCAAAAGATTAACCTGGCACCCAGGTGCTGATGTAGTACAGGGATGGACACCCGAAGGTGAAGTCATGTTTCGTTCGGCACGGGAAAGCCGGCCAACACAAACCAGTAAGTTTTATAAAATTGGTATAAAAGGAGGCTTACCCAAAGCGATTGACATTCCACGTGCTGCCTTTGGCGAGATTTCTCCGGATGGAAAGCAAATAGCTTACGTTCCCATCACCTTTTGGGATCCGGAGTGGAGAAATTACCGCGGCGGGCAAGCCATGCCAATTTGGATTGTAGACCTAAAGACCAAAGAACTGAAACGTACTCCGCAGCCTACAAATGAGCGTCATCTCGATCCGGTTTGGTACGACAATAGAGTGTATTACCTGTCGGAAAGAGATTATACCAGCAATATTTGGATGTTCGATCCAAAAACGGGTGATGAGAAACAAATAACGCATGAAGCTCAGTTTGATATTAAAAGTCTGGATGCCTGTAAAGATGCCATCGTTTATGAATGTGGTGGATATTTGCATTTTTTGAATCCGGAAACGGGGGACTCAAAACAATTGGTAATAAACGTGAAAGGTGATATGAATTTTGCCCGCGAACGCTGGGAGAATGTAACTGCAGGCAACCTGACCAACGCTAATATTTCACCCAACGGAAAACGAGCTGTTTTTGAATACCGTGGCGAAATATTTACCGTTCCAAAAGAAAAAGGAACCTGGCGCAACATTACCAATACTTCGGGTGTGGCCGATCGTTACCCGGTATGGTCGCCTTTAGGTGATAAAATTGCCTGGTTCAACGACGAAAGTGGTGAATATAAACTGATTGTCGCTGATCAGTTCGGACAAAATCCAAAGTCCTTCGAATTAAAGAATCCAACTTTCTTTTTTCGCCCCGAATGGTCGCCCGATGGAAAGAAAATTGCCTACACCGACACCGATTACAACATTTGGTACATCGAACTGGAAACAGGTGACATAACCAAAGTAGCCACCGATGCTTTTGCCCATCCAAATCGGGAAATGCAGCCCAAGTGGTCGCCCGACAGTAAGTGGATCGCATACGCCAAGCAACTGAATAGCAGCTTTAAAGCGGTGTTTGCCTACGATATTTATTCCGAAGAAACTATTCAGTTAACAGATGGAATGGCTGATGTATTAACGCCGGCCTGGGATATCAGCGGGAAGTATATGTACATTCTGGCAAGCACCAACTACGGACTTAATACCGGCTGGCTCGATATGAGTTCTTACGATCCTGATGTTACAAGAAGTCTCTATTGTATCGTTCTGTCAAAAGATGGCGAGTCGCCCATTTTACCTACCAGTGATGATGAAGAAGTAAAGACAGAAAAAGAGGAAAGTGGCGACAGCGAGAGCAAGGAAGATGAAAAAGATGATGAGAAAAAGGAGGATGAAATTTCTGTAAGCATTGATACTCATGGACTGGCCGAACGCATTGTGGCGCTAAATATGCCCGACCGGAATTATGTAGCGCTGATTCAGGGACCTGAAAAAACGGTTTTTGTTGCCGAGTCTGTTCCAAACGAAAGAGGAGTAGTGTTGCATAAATACGAAACCAAAGAAAATAAAGCCACTGATTTTGTCAGCGGTATAAGTAGCGTTACGACTTCTGTAGATGCGAAAAACATGTTATATCGGCAGGGCAGTAGCTGGGCTATTGTTGATACAAAAGCAAAACCAAAAAATGGTGATGGCAAGCTGGACACGAACCTGAAGATACAAATAAATCCTACCGAAGAATATCAACAAATGTTTGACGATTCGTGGCGTTTCATGCGCGACTTCCTGTATGTGGATAATGTGCACGGCGCACCCTGGGATAATATATATGAATGGTACTCCCCGTGGGTGAAATCGGCTCGTCACCGAACCGATATGAATTACATTATTGATATCATCAGTGGAGAAGTTTCTATCGGGCACTCGTTCGTGGCAGGTGGCGATATGCCCAACATCGATCGTGTGCCGATCGGATTACTCGGGTGCGATCTGGAAGAAGTAGATGGCTATTACCGAATTGCTAAAATTTATACCGGCGAAAGTTGGAATCCGCAAACCAAAGCACCACTCTCTGCACCCGGACTTGAAATCAAAGAAGGTGATTATTTGCTCGCTGTTAACGGAAAAGAGTTGAAAGCTCCAACAAATCCTTATAGTTTGTTTGAGCAAACTTCAGGAAGGCAAACTTTCATCAAAGTTAACTCAGATCCAAATATTGAGGAGGCCAAAAAAGTAACTGTTGAACCGGTGTCTAGTGAACGCTCCTTACGCAGTTTTGACTGGATTGAGAACAACCGAAGAAAAGTAAATGAATTATCCGGTGGGAAGTTGGCATATGTATACCTGCCAAACACTTCCGGCTCGGGGTTCGCTTCTTTTAATCGTTATTATTTTGCACAGCAGGACAAAAAAGGAGTGGTACTTGATGAACGTAATAACGGTGGAGGCTCGGCAGCGGATTATATGATCGATGTGATGTCGCGAACTTTGTTGGGCTATTTTAACAGCAAAGCAAAAGATAATCGGCCCTGGACAACACCAATGGCAGGAATTTGGGGCCCCAAAGTCATGATCATTAACGAGCGGGCAGGATCCGGTGGCGATTTGCTCCCTTACATGTTTAAGGAAAAAAATCTTGGACCCTTGGTCGGTACGCGAACTTGGGGAGGTTTGGTTGGAACCTGGGATACACCGCCGCTGATTGATGGTGGCAGAATTGTAGCGCCACGGGGTGGATTCTTCGATGTGGATGGTAACTGGGCCGTTGAAGGCGTAGGTGTTTCACCAAACGTTGAGGTTATTCAGGAGCCAAAACTGGTACTCGAGGGCCACGATCCGCAGCTGGAAAAAGCCGTGGAGGTAGCACTTGAAAAACTCAAAACTGAAGAATTTAAAATGAAGCCGGAACCACCGGCACCAAAACGATGGAAACGTCCGGAAGGATTTAAATTGAAGTAGGCACGATAATTAAAAGAGCAGGATTTCGTTTTGAAATTCTGCTTTTTTACTGTAACTTCTGACATTCAATAAAATAAAACTTCAAATCAACATAAAAATAAGTTTGGAGGTTTAAAAAAATTACTATTTTTGCAGCCGATTTTATGCAATCTCTTATTCGTCACGGTGGCGAATTACATTGCCAATTTATAAAAAGAAAAGAAAATGGACTTAATTAATGAAGTACAAAAGGAATTTGAAGTAGCAAAGGACTACCCAAAATTCAGTGCGGGAGATACCATTACCGTAAGTTACAAGATTAAAGAAGGTAACAAAGAAAGGATCCAGAATTTCCGTGGTGTAGTAATTCAGCTTCGCGGAAAAGGTGCCAGCAAAACTTTTACTATTCGTAAAATGTCTGGAAACATTGGTGTTGAAAGAATCTTCCCGATTCAATCACCTTTTATCGACACTATCGAAATAAACAAACGTGGCAGTGTTCGTCGTAAAAGAATTTTCTACCAGCGTTCGCTTACAGGTAAAAAAGCCCGTATCAAGGAAAAAAGATTCTAAGATATTCGCATATGTAATGAAAAGGTCTCTGTTTAAGAGACCTTTTTTTATGCCTGAAATGGTGGTTAACGTGAGTTCGATCTAAGAGAAAGAGCAAACACGTCTTTCTTCGACAATTTCTTCCAGGTTGAGTTTTGGCTTT
>NZ_JBBIXN010000012.1:2500-5619 GCF_037646455.1 Maribellus mangrovi
GTAAGCGCACGGTTTCAGGTACTATTTCACTCCCCTGTTCGGGGTGCTTTTCACCTTTCCCTCACGGTACTTGTTCACTATCGGTCTCTCAGTAGTATTTAGCCTTACCAGATGGTCCTGGCAGATTCAGACAGAATTTCTCGTGTTCCGCCCTACTCAGGGTACTGCTGGGATTATATTTCTTACCTGTACCGGACTGTCACCGTCTGTGGTCAGCTTTTCCAAAACTGTTCCAGTTCAAAATATTTCTCCGTATTGCAGCCCTACAACCCTGGTATTGCCGAAACAATACCAGTTTAGGCTATTCCCTCTTCGCTCGCCACTACTAGGGGAATCATTATTATTTTCTTTTCCTCCGCTTACTTAGATGTTTCAGTTCAGCGGGTTTGCCTCCCGGTTACCCGGGATATCCATTAATGGATGGGTTGTCCCATTCGGAAATCTGCGGATCGATTCGTATTTGCCAATCCCCGCAGCTTATCGCAGCTTGTCACGTCCTTCATCGCCTCTGAGAGCCAAGGCATCCTCCGTACGCCCTTAGTAACTTTCTTTTAGATAGAATCCTCGTATTGATTCACTTTTGTATCTCTTATAAAATTGTCGTATCTCTCTTATTGTGATTTGACTCTTGATAATTTCTAGAATTATCTTTTTCCCAACATGCCAAAGAACTTTAACTTTTTAGCTTCAAGCAATTAGCTTTTAGCTTCAAGTAAGTAGATAACCGGGGAATCGAACCCCAACATCAGGCACCAGCCTTATCTCGTGCAGTTTAAAGTTGTACACTTTTGTAAAGTGTACTTTTATATAAACTTTTCCTGCTTTCAGTATTTCATTTGTTTTTTTGAACGTTTGCCACTGTTTTAACAATGGACTTTTGCGACCTTTTCAGTCTCTCGGTACTCCTTTGCCAAGGCTGCGGAGCACGCTGTGGAGAATAAGGGAGTCGAACCCTTGACCTCTAGAATGCAAATCTAGCGCTCTAGCCAACTGAGCTAATCCCCCAAATCAGTTTAAAGTTTCGTGTTCAATGTTCAAAGTGTTTTTCAACTTTAAACTCTGAACTTTAGACTTTGAACTACGGTGTAGTCCCGCCCAGACTTGAACTGGGGACCCCTACATTATCAGTGTAGTACTCTAACCAGCTGAGCTACGGGACTGTCTTTGAAGCTTCAAGCTTTGAGCCTTGAGCTTCTAGCTAACAGCTCCCGCTTGTAACTCGTATTCATTAATATTGTAAAAAAAGCAAGGACAACTTTTGTCAATCTCGTCACAGAGATCTTCTAAACCTGTGCTCCAGAAAGGAGGTGTTCCAGCCACACCTTCCGGTACGGCTACCTTGTTACGACTTAACCCCAGTTACCGGTTTTACCCTAGGCCGCTCCTTGCGGTCACAGACTTCAGGCACTCCCAGCTTCCATGGTTTGACGGGCGGTGTGTACAAGGCCCGGGAACGTATTCACCGGATCATTGCTGATATCCGATTACTAGCGAATCCAACTTCATGGAGTCGGGTTGCAGACTCCAATCCGAACTGGGATCGGCTTTAGGGATTAGCATCACATCGCTGTGTAGCTGCCCTTTGTACCGACCATTGTAACACGTGTGTAGCCCTGGACATAAGGGCCGTGCTGATTTGACGTCATCCCCACCTTCCTCTCACCTTACGGTGGCAGTCTCGCTAGAGTCCCCAGCATGACCTGATGGCAACTAACGATAAGGGTTGCGCTCGTTATGGGACTTAACCCGACACCTCACGGCACGAGCTGACGACAACCATGCAGCACCTTGTAAAGAGCCCCGAAGGGAAGAAGTGTTTCCACCTCATGCACTCTACATTTAAGCCCAGGTAAGGTTCCTCGCGTATCATCGAATTAAACCACATGTTCCTCCGCTTGTGCGGGCCCCCGTCAATTCCTTTGAGTTTCAACCTTGCGATCGTACTCCCCAGGTGGATCACTTAATGCTTTCGCTCAGCCGCTTACTGTGTATCGCAAACAGCGAGTGATCATAGTTTACGGCGTGGACTACCAGGGTATCTAATCCTGTTCGCTCCCCACGCTTTCGTGCCTCAGCGTCAATCATGGCTTAGTAAGCTGCCTTCGCAATCGGCGTTCTGTGTCATATCTATGCATTTCACCGCTACACAACACATTCCGCCTACCTCAACCATATTCAAGACCTGCAGTATCAATGGCAGTTCTACCGTTAAGCGGCAGTATTTCACCACTGACTTACAAGCCCACCTGCGCACCCTTTAAACCCAATGAATCCGGATAACGCTTGCATCCTCCGTATTACCGCGGCTGCTGGCACGGAGTTAGCCGATGCTTATTCCTACACTACCGTCAATACGCTACACGTAGCGTCCTTTCTTGGTGTAGAAAAGCAGTTTACAACCCATAGGGCCGTCATCCTGCACGCGGGATGGCTGGTTCAGACTTGCGTCCATTGACCAATATTCCTCACTGCTGCCTCCCGTAGGAGTCTGGTCCGTGTCTCAGTACCAGTGTGGGGGATAATCCTCTCAGAACCCCTAATGATCGTCGCCTTGGTGAGCCGTTACCTCACCAACTAGCTAATCATACGCATGCCCATCTTGTACCACCGAAATTTTAATTGTTAAACCATGCGATTCAACAATACTATGGAGTATTAATCCACGTTTCCATGGGCTATCCTCCTGTACAAGGAAGGTTGCATACGCGTTACGCACCCGTGCGCCGGTCGCCACCAATCCGAAGATCGTGCTGCCCCTCGACTTGCATGTGTTAAGCCTCCCGCTAGCGTTCATCCTGAGCCAGGATCAAACTCTCCGTTGTAAATTAAAAAGTTTAAATATCCTTCGCTCCAGGTTTACTTGTCTCTCAGAAATTAACAAAGTTGTTTTATAACCTTGCTTTTTTGTGCTTCAAAATTTTAAAGAACTTTCTCGCAGAAAAAAACCAGCACCTCAATTCAATAAACCTTAATGCCGGCAATCCTACGCTTTTTCTATATTTTACCAGTGGAATCTTTCTCTCTCCTCTCAATCTCTCTCCAAAACCACCGGAACTCATTCCCTTAATTCGGGGCGACAAAGGTAAATAACTTTTTATTCCTACCAAAAATTTAATCGG
>NZ_JBBIXN010000013.1:0-5545 GCF_037646455.1 Maribellus mangrovi
AAACCACCGGAACTCATTCCCTTAATTCGGGGCGACAAAGGTAAATAACTTTTTATTCCTACCAAAAATTTAATCGGAAAATTTTAAAGAATTTTATTTCCCTTTGAGCATGTATACAACAAACAAAATTTCACATTGTTTATTGCGTCTCAATTTTTGTCATCCCTTCAGTGAACGTTCGCCTCAAAAGCGGGTGCAAATGTAATCAGGTTTTTATAAGCTCCAAACTTTTAAGGTCGTTTTTTTCAAAAAAAATACCGCTTATTTTTTAAGCAGCTGAGAATCAATATCCATAAAATATTAGAACGGATTAACATTTACGATTCACATTTAAATTGGTTTCAATGATTGCCACAAAACAGGATTATAAATTACTGTACTGTCATCCAATATTCACCCAAATATTTTTAAAAAATTTAGTGAATTGAATAATTAATAGGTCCACTGCATAAGCTGGGTGGCAATAATGGCTGCATAAGTACCCAGTGCGTAACCCAAAACGGCTAAAAGTACACCTACCGGTGCCAATGCTGTACTGAACGCCGAAGCAACAATTGGCGCCGAAGCTGCTCCCCCAATATTCGCCTGACTGCCAACAGCCACAAAAAAGAATGGAGCCCGAATGATCTTTGCTACCACTAATAATATAGTGACGTGAACCAGCATCCAGATTAAACCAATTACAAAATAGTGCATGTTATTGAATGCTTCGAGGAAATTCATTTTCATTCCAATGGTGGCTACGAGTATATATATAAATACACTTCCAAAACGCGAGGCTCCTGCTCCTTCATACTTTTTAAGTTTTGTAAACGAAAGCGCCAACCCAATAGTTGTGGCTATTACAATGAGCCAGAAAAAACCGGAGGCCAGCGAACTTAAATTGTATTTGTCTAGAAATGCACGATGATTGTCCATGTACGGAGCAATATAATCGGAACCTAAATGCGCTATGGCTGTTGCACCAAATCCAATGGCAAGAATTACAAAGACATCGTTTGCCGTAGGAATTTTGGCGATTGATGCACGGTAGCTTTCGACACGATGCTTCAGGTCTTCGATCGACGAATTATCGGCTTTGAGTCGTTTGTCGATTTGAAGATAACGGCCGGCACCGAATAGCAACACCCCCATCCAAATATTGGCCACAAACACATCAATAATGATCATAGAGGAGAAAAGGTCGTCTTTGCAGGCATAAATTTCCTTCATTGCGGTTTGATTCGCTCCCCCGCCGATCCAACTTCCTGCAATGGTTGAAAGTCCGCGCCAGATTTCATCACCGGGTAAAGCCTCCTTGATATCGGGAAATATGGCAGCTGAGATCCATAATGCAATCGGGGCTCCAATTACAATACCGATAGTTGCGGTAATAAACATGATCAAAGCTTTGGGCCCGAGGTTGAAGACTCCTTTTAAATCGATACTCAAACAGAACAATACCAAACTGGCCGGAAGAAGGTAGCGAGAAGCTACAAAATACAATTGAGACTCTTCGGGATTGACCATTCCAAGCGGCCAGTTCAAAAATCCGGGTACAAAATAACAAAGCAGTAAGGGCGGAACATAAGTGTAAAACTTCTTCCAACGTTTATTATTACTGGAAGATGTTACAAAAATAGCCGCCAGTATCAGCATTAAAATCCCAAAAATTACCGCATCGTTTTTTATTTCCATGCCCTTCTACCCCTGCATTTTTTATGCTATTATATTTATATATGTGTAAGTTGATCACAAACTAATAATAAAAATTGCTGAAACACAAATACCCCATCTTATGAATGCAATCAATATTTCTCCCTATAACAAACTAATATCGTAATAAACGAGATATAAATTAAACCGCTATTTTAAAAAAATCTCGATAACCGGAATTTCAACATTTGGTTTATTCACCGGCAACAAGAGATTTACGTCGTTTTCACCTGTTTCCTGTTGCACCCAATGTCCATATGGTTTTCCGATTTTTATTTCAGATGCATCGTGCAAAAACTGAGCATATTTGATCTTATCGCCATAGTCGCGCATCAAAAAGTTTTTTAGCGGATAATCGAGCAGGTGCACATACAGCCGATTGGTTTCCGGATTGTAAGTCAATAATGTATTGGCCGGAACTTCGAAATTTTCAGGAGCCTGGGTGCAACCATAAATCGAACGGCTGTTGTATTTCATCCACTCTCCCATTTCTGCAAGCGCTTTATCTGCCCGATAATCGAAAGTTCCGCGGGCAGTCGGCCCCACATTTAATAAGAGATTACCTCCTTTGCTTACCGATTCAATCAGCAATACCAATAACTGTTTGTTGTCTTTCCAGGTGTACTCGTCGCGGAAATAGCCCCACGAGCCGGAAAAAGTCTGGCAAGTTTCCCACGGAATTTTAACGCCATCTTCTTCAGGCCATTTCTGTACTTTGAACTGCTCGGGAGTCGTAAAATCCCAACCGCCTGCATAATCTTTCAAGTCGGCACGATCGTTAACCAATATTCCGGGTTGAAGTTCGCGTACCATTTTCATCAAATCAACCGAACCCCAATCTTCGCGTCCTTTACCAAATTTTCCCGGAAATGAATAGTCGAGCCACAGAATGTCGATCTTACCATAATTGGTCAGTATTTCCCGGACCTGGTTTTTCAGGTAGTCGCGATAAATACTCATGTCGCGATCTTTATTCAGCTCATCATATTCTTCCTGAGTTTTTGCACTCATTGGGTGCACCCTGTCGATGGTATATTCAGGATGATGCCAGTCGATCAGCGAATAATAAAATCCGATCCCCAAACCTTCGGCCCGAAAAGCATCCACCCATTCTTTAATAATGTCTTTTCCATAAGGTGTATTTGTAACTTTGTAATCGGTAAATTCCGAATCGAACATATTAAAACCTTCGTGATGTTTGGTGGTGATCACCGCATATTTCATCCCGGCTGCTTTTGCTTTGCACGCCCAATCTGCCGGATCGAACAGATCAGGATTAAATATTTCGAAGTATTTTTGATAATCTTCATCAGAAATGCGTTCATTTTTTTTCACCCACTCGTGACGTGCAGCCTGTGCATACAGTCCCCAGTGGATAAACATTCCAAAACGCGCATCGGTCCACCACTGCATGCGTTCCTGTTTTTGAGCTTCGGTTTCGTCCCATATTTTTTTCTGGGCACTGGCGGTTTGACTAAAAACCAGGGCCGTTAAAACGACCAGTAACAATTGTTTCATGTCTATTTAATTTAGTTAGTTGGTTGAATTTATTTAGTAATAATATCGAACTCGGCAATGCCCATTCGTCCATTTTCTTCAACAGGTGTCATGGCTCTGAAGTTTATATAACGTCCTTCAACCGGCTCAAAAGTTCTAGTTTGCCAAACCGGACTGTTCCTAATGTTCGAAAACTCACCCGAAGATTGTGCTTTTCCCCAGTTTCTGCCATTTTCACTTACATAGAATTCGTAAGTAAAAATGATACCCGGACTCCAACGTTCCTGATCGGGCAAATATCTAAATCCTGAAATAGTTGCCTTTTCTCCCAAGTCGATCATAACATCTATCGGTCGGTCTCCGGAAACACTCCAGGCGGTATTTTCATCTCCATCCAGAATCTTTGATGTATTTTCATCCCCTTGAAGCTTTCCTTTTATTTTCCATTTCGTTTTCACAATATCAAATTCTGCCACCGAAACCGAACTGTATTTTTGAGCCTCCGGATCGAAAGCAACCGCCTGAACGCTTCCCTTCTTATCCAACACAAACGGTTTATCATATTTTTCTGAAGTGTTATCCGGTTCAGTGCCATCAACTGTATAGTAAATATCAAGCCCCGAATCGAAGGCTGTAATAGTGACCAGTCCCTCCTTACTTCTTTGAACCACAGGTTCAACCAAAACTTTAGGTGCGTTGTACAATTCAATGTTTGAAATTACCGGACATGCCTCGGAATCCAGAATGTTCAACCTCACTTTTGATGCCGTCACGTCATCAATCCTTAAGATTCGTTTCCTACCGATGGTTGTTTCCGAAGCTATTTCTATCCATTCATCTCCCTGCAGAACTTCGACTGTAAACTTTTTGATTCGTTGACCAAGCCGTATATCTTCCTGAGCCAGAAAGCGATTAAATTCGGTAGGTTCACCCAGATCGATAGTAACTGAAGCCTGAATCACTCCATCATCAGTTGCCCAGTAAGAATCCGGGTTTCCATCGGTCACATTCTCAGCTTTGTATTTTTTTGAATTCCCCCGAGTATTAGTTGCCTGTGCAGGTTTATCCTTTGCAAAGTTATTTGCAAAATCAGCCTTAACAGCTTCTGCCAGTTTCAGGATCTGCGCAACATCGTTTTCATGAATAAGCCCCCGCGTATCGACCGGAAAATTAATGAGCAACGATGCATTTCGTCCAATACTATTATAATATATATCGAGCAGCTGAGGCAGCGTTTTCACTTTATGGTCTTCCGACGGATGGTAATACCACCCCGGACGAATGGATACATCAACTTCGGCAGGCACCCAGTACGTGCCATCTTCGTGACCAGTTCTCAAATCAGCATAATTAGGCGATCCTGGATAAAATTCATCTCGCCGAATTGGTGCCCAGTTAGTCTTCATCGCCCAACCTTCTTCGTTGCCAACCCAGCGAACATCCGGGCCGGCATCGCTGAACATACAAGCCATTGGTTGTAGTTCCCGAACTATTTTGCGTGTGTTCTCCCAGTCGTAATACGTTTTACGATCGATCCGTCGCTCTTCGTTGGCTCCCCCGTAATAGCCGGTTCCACCGTTTGCTCCATCGAACCACACTTCAAAAACATCGCCGTAGTTGGATAGCAGTTCGCGCAACTGAGCTCTAAAAATTTCGATGTATTTTTCATTGCCATACTCCGGATTATTCCTGTCCCACGGAGACAAATAGATCCCCAGTTTTAAACCGTATTCCTGACAAGCATCGGCCAGTTCTTTCACCACATCTCCTTTTCCGCTTTTCCAGGGCGAGTTTATTACCGAATGATCGGTAGTTGCTGTTGGCCACAAACAAAATCCGTCGTGATGTTTCGCGGTAAGAATAATCCCTTTCATCCCGGCTTCCTTTGCTACACGTGCCCATTGCCGGCAGTTCAACTCAGTTGGATTGAACAGCTTAGGATCTTCGTCACCAAATCCCCATTCCATATTGGTGAATGTATTCATATTAAAATGCACAAAAGCATAATATTCAAGCTCATGCCAGGCCAGCTGTCGCTCAGAAGGCAGTGGCATTACAGGTGCGGGAGGCTCAACATTAGAGCATGAAAACAGCAGCACAACTATGCCCAGGAAACTAATTCGACGTAACATCTTATTGATTTTTTTGTTATTTGGATAAATATATAATGAATTTTTAAAAAAGTAATTATTTCACAAAAATTACGTAGACTAATTCATTAGCTGCCTGATTTATTGAGGTTTTGTGATACTATGAAATCCTCGCAGAATATTAATCAACGTCAGTTCGACATAAGAAACACAATAATTTATTAGAAAAGAAACAAGGTTTTGTTTATATTTAAGTATCTCAC
>NZ_JBBIXN010000014.1:0-1034 GCF_037646455.1 Maribellus mangrovi
AACGTGAGTTCGATCTAAGAGAAAGAGCAAACACGTCTTTCTTCGACAATTTCTTCCAGGTTGAGTTTTGGCTTTTTATCCAGAAAGGAATATGCGATCAATCCCGAAAGCAAGTTTGTAAGGAAGTTTTCAAAGCTACGGTGCCTGGTATGTTCAATTTGACAGATGTTTTTCAATTCATCGTTTACTGTTTCAATTAATGCTCTTTTACGAAGCAGGATTTTATCCTGTAGTTGCATCAATGAGTTTTTCATATTCTTTCGAATCTTGGTGATTAAGTGGATGCCATCAATAAAAAGTTCATCAAATAATGTTTTGGATATATAGCCTTTATCGCCAACCAGTTTCCCGAAAATCTTATCATGAAAGTTTTTGTTTTTCAGAGGTTCTCTGTCATCAACATTGCCCTGGGTAAAAAGAAAATCAAGGATTTCTCCTTTGTCGTTGATTACAATGTGCAGCTTGAACCCGAAAAACCATCCCATCGAGCATTGGCCCTTTGCAGCCAGACCTTTAAAGGTTTTGTGTTGGAACTCACGTCTTATATGGCAAACCCGGATCGGTGTAGAATCAATAAATGAAACACCTGTACATTTGCCAAGACAGCATAATTGAAGAAACACAGCCATTGGCATTAAGGCTTTTTGTTGTAGTTCTACAAAACGGTTGTATGCTACTGTTTTCGGAAAATCAGATTGCATATGCTTCTGTACATGCATGATGTAAAAATGCTTTAAACACCGGTAATTTCTTAAGTGAAACATGATTACGATGGTAATAACCTCGCTGTCAGATAAGGTAAATTTACGCTTCCTCCGTTTTACTGAGGTTTCTTCTGTGAGGATGTGTCCCTCCTTATTTCTTTCAAATTCTTTACAAAATTCGTCAACCAGATAGAAAATTTCGGTAATTTTAGAGTCCATATTAGAACAAGGTTTTGTTTGTTAAATATTTAAATGTGAGATACTTAAATATAAACAAAACCTTGTTTCTTTTCTAATAAATTATTGTGTTTCTTATGTCGAACTGACGTT
>NZ_JBBIXN010000015.1:0-580 GCF_037646455.1 Maribellus mangrovi
ACTACAGGAGACCAGGTAATCACTATCTACGACGATACTGCACCTACACTGATCGTTCCTGTGGAGGCCAGTTTCGAATGTGAACTTGGCGATGCAGGTACAGCTACAGCAGAAGATAACTGTGATGATGCACCTGTGGTAACCTTTACGGACAGTCCTGATCTGGATGAGTGTGGTCTTGGCCTGATCATCCGTACATGGAAAGCCGAAGACTGTGCCGGAAATACTACTACAGGAGACCAGGTAATCACTATCTACGACGATACTGCACCTACACTGATCGTTCCTGTGGAGGCCAGTTTCGAATGTGAACTTGGCGATGCAGGTACAGCTACAGCAGAAGATAACTGTGATGATGCACCGGTAGTAACCTTTACCGACAGTCCTGATCTTGACGAGTGTGGTCTTGGCCTGATCATCCGTACATGGAAAGCCGAAGACTGTGCCGGAAATACGACAACAGGAGACCAGGTAATCACTATCTACGACGATACTGCACCTACACTGATCGTTCCTGTAGAGGCCAGTTTCGAATGTGAACTTGGCGATGCAGGTACAGCTACAGCAGAAGATAACTGTG
>NZ_JBBIXN010000016.1:0-569 GCF_037646455.1 Maribellus mangrovi
AAGCGACGGAACCGGATTTACCGTGTAGGTCGCCTGCGTGGTGATCGTATCACAGATATCCGAAACAGTCCAGGTTACAAGGATCGAGCCGCCGGCACAGAAGTCGATATATGTTCCGTCAAAGTCATTTTCAAGTGTCGGGCTACAGCCACCACCTTCTCCTACGGCTGTGGTCTGCGCTGTCAGCCAGGTGTCAAACGCAGTGTTAAGCGCGGCCTGAGCTGAGGCCTGGTTATCGTCGGCATCGTAAATGTCACAGGCGTTAACGGTCTCGTCTGACGGTGCTGTCAAGCTAAGCGACGGAACCGGATTTACCGTGTAGGTCGCCTGCGTGGTGATCGTATCACAGATATCCGAAACAGTCCAGGTTACAAGGATCGAGCCGCCGGCACAGAAGTCGATATATGTTCCGTCAAAGTCATTTTCAAGTGTCGGGCTACAGCCACCACCTTCTCCTACGGCTGTGGTCTGCGCTGTCAGCCAGGTGTCAAACGCAGTGTTAAGCGCGGCCTGAGCTGAGGCCTGGTTATCGTCGGCATCGTAAATGTCACAGGCGTTAACGGTCTCGT
>NZ_JBBIXN010000017.1:0-522 GCF_037646455.1 Maribellus mangrovi
GTATTTTTTATTGAGGCTTTGCCTCAAACTCCAGTTACTTTTTTGTCTTAACACAAAAAACTAACGAAAAAAAGTCAAGGCTGCTTTTGCTCTTCGTACTTCATCTTCACAAAGCCTAAGTTCGGACGGGTGATCTCCTCATATCTTCGGAGCTTCCCGCTCTCTCCAGGGCTTTGTTTTGATTCAGCACTTGATCAAAAAAGGCCAAAAGTTTTGCTTATTCTTAATGAGTTAATCGTAGTTCTTTTTGCTTGGTGCTGGCCCCCCTTGGGGGATTGAGGGGTAAGCGTGGATTTCTTTGGCGTTTCAGCCCTTGATACGATCGAATGTTGTGTAGATATGGTTTTCCATTTTGTAAGGTATTTTTATTGAGGCTTTGCCTCAAACTCCAGTTACTTTTTTGTCTTAACACAAAAAACTAACGAAAAAAAGTCAAGGCTGCTTTTGCTCTTCGTACTTCATCTTCACAAAGCCTAAGTTCGGACGGGTGATCTCCTCATATCTTCGGAGCTTCCCGCTCTC